>JAFZOI010000029.1 GCA_017550645.1 Oscillospiraceae bacterium | reverse complement strand
TCGCGCAGGCCGAGCAGGTTTATCTCCAGCGGAGTCTCCGTCTCGCGCGCGGCGCGGCAGAGCTTGCGTATCTCGCGCTCGTAGACGTCGTCCTGCCCGGGGAAGTTTATGAGGTCCGGGTGGGCGAAGTAGGTGAACAGGCGCGTCCGGAGCGCCTCCGTGCTCTGCGCGACGTAGCGCTCGAGGACGGATACGTCCGACCACGGCCTGCCGCAGTAGGGCGCGCCGACTTCGTTTTCAAGGAAGTGCTGCCCGAGTATCATATAGCGGACCTTTTGCTCCTTCAGCATGTCGACGAGGCGCGAAAAATACTTCGGGTAGTACTCCGCCTCGACGCCGAGCAGTATCTCCATGCGCCCCGCGTACTCCTTCGCCGCGGCGCGGACGGCGTCGGCGTATTCCGGCAGCTCCTCCGGCTTCATGCGCATGGGGCGGTTGCGCGGGCCGACGTCATAAAAGTCGTATGGCGTGTGGTCTGCAAAGCCGAGTATCTTCAGCCCGGCCTTCTCCGCCTCGGCGGCGTAGTCGGGAACGTCCCCCTCCGCGTGCCCGCAGCGGAACGTATGGGTGTGGTAATTGGCGATCATATGAGCTTAACCTTCTTTGTTTTCGTCTGCTAGTATTGTAGCACGATGGTTTTAACTCGACAAGAAAGAGTCAGCTTAGATAAACTGCTTCTACAAAAGATTTAAACTCGCTAACGCTCGTATAAAACCTGTAACCATATTTGCTTATAGTTATTTAATTATACCATTTCATTGACAAGAAATCAAAAATTAGATTAACGAACACCGCAACTCTACAAAATAGATTCAGTAAAAGTGCCATCTTCTTTTCTCTGTTTTTTGCGCGGCTCGTCAGATTTTGAATGCCGCATAACTGCCGACGTCTCATACCCCCGACTTCGCGCGGGAGGGAGGGGCTTTGCGAAAAAAGTTCGGCGCGAATGTTGACAAATACCCCTTAGGGGTATATAATGCGCTCAGACAGATACCCCAAGGGGGTATAAGGGGGCTTCGGAACATGGACGAAACGACCGAAATGAGCTGCTGCAAATGCTCGGAGCGCAGGAAGGTGCGCGGCGAGCAGGAACGCCGCGATCTGATGAACCGCCTCAAGAGGATAGAGGGTCAGGTCCGCGGCCTGCAGCGCATGCTGGAGGAGGACGCCTACTGTCCGGACATACTCGTTCAGGCGTCCGCGGTCAATTCCGCGCTCAACGGCTTTTGCAGGACGCTCCTCGCCGAGCACCTGCGCACCTGCGTCTCGGACGATATCCGCGCCGGGCGCGAGGAAGCCGTCGACGAGCTGATGGAGACGCTCAAAAAGCTGATGAAATAAATGGGAGGCAGTAAGATGGAGCAATATCAGGTCACGGGCATGAGCTGCGCGGCGTGCTCCGCGCGCGTGGAGAAGGCCGTCTCCGCCGTTCCGGGCGTGACGGGCTGCTCCGTGAGCCTGCTGACGAACTCCATGGGCGTCGAGGGGACGGCCTCTCCCGCGGATATCATCCGCGCCGTCGAGAACGCCGGGTACGGCGCCTCGAAAAAGGGCTCTGCAAAGTCCGCGGAGGGCGGCGCGCCGTCTTGGGCCGACGCCGAGGCGCTGAAGGACCGCGAGACGCCGAAGCTCAAAAGGCGGCTCATTTTTTCCGTGCCGATCCTGCTCGTGCTCATGTATTTTTCGATGGGGCACGGCATGTGGGGCTGGCCCACGCCCGCCGTATTCGATAACCACGTCTTTCTCGGCCTGTTCGAGCTGCTGCTCGCGCTCGCCGTCATGATCATAAACGGGAAATTCTTCACCTCCGGCTTCACCTCGCTCGTGCGCGGCGCGCCGAACATGGATACGCTCGTCGCGCTCGGCTCCGCCGCCTCCTTCGGCTACTCGCTCGCGGAGCTGTTCGTCATGATACTCGCGCAGGGCGGGGGAGAGCACGAGACGGTCATGAAGCTCGGCATGAACCTCTATTTCGAGTCGGCGGCGATGATCCCGACGCTTATAACCGTCGGCAAGATGCTCGAAGCGATGTCCAAGGGCCGCACGACCGACGCGCTCAAGGGCCTTATGAGCCTCGCCCCGAAGACCGCCGTCGTCCTGCGCGACGGCGTCGAGACCGAGGTCGGCATAGAGGAAGTGCGCGCGGGGGACGTGTTCGTAGTCCGCCCGGGCGAGCAGATACCCGTCGACGGCGTCGTCGTCAAGGGCGCGACCTCGATAGACGAATCCGCGCTGACTGGCGAGAGCATCCCCGTCGACAAGTCGGAGGGCGACCCCGTCTCCGCCGCGACGATGAACCGGCAGGGCTATATCGAGTGCCGCGCGACCCGCGTCGGCGAGGATACGACGCTCGCGCAGATAATAAGGACCGTCTCCGACGCCGCCGCGACGAAGGCGCCGCTGGCGCGCATCGCGGACAAGGTCGCGGGGATATTCGTCCCCGCCGTCATAGGCATAGCGATACTGACGCTCGCCGGCTGGCTCATTGCCTCGCGGCCGTTTTCCTTCGCGATAGCGCGAAGCATATCCGTCCTCGTCATAAGCTGCCCGTGCGCGCTCGGCCTCGCGACGCCCGTCGCCATCATGGTCGGCAGCGGCGTCGGCGCGAAAAACGGCGTCCTCTTCAAGACCGCCGCCGCGCTCGAGAGCGCCGGCAGGACGCAGATCGTCGCGCTCGACAAGACCGGCACCGTCACGGAGGGGAGCCCCGCCGTCACGGACGTAGTGCCGCTCGGCATGGAGAGAGAGGAGCTGCTGCGCCTCGCCGCCTCGCTCGAGAAAAACAGCGAGCACCCGCTGGCCAAGGCCGTGACCGCCGCCGCTGAGGGCATGGAGCTCTCCGACGTCTCGGACTTCGAGGCCCTGCCCGGCCACGGGCTCCGCGCGAAGCTCGAAGGGAAGGAGCTCGTCGGCGGCAGCCTCAAATTTCTGACCGAATGCGGCGCCGTGAGCGCGGACGTCGCCGCCCGCGCGGACGATCTCGCAGCGGAGGGGAAGACGCCGCTCCTGTTTGCGTTCGGGGGCGAGCTTATCGGGCTCGTCGCGGTCGCGGACCCCATCAAGGAGGACTCCGCCCGCGCGATAGGCGAGCTTCGCGGCATGGGCGTGCAGACCGTGCTTCTGACCGGCGACAACGAGCGCACCGCCGCGGCCGTCGCCCGTCAGGCGGGGATAGACCGCGTCGTCGCGGGCGTGCTGCCCGAGGGCAAGGCGGAGGTAGTCCGCTCGCTGAAAACGCTCGGCAAGGTCGCCATGGTAGGCGACGGGATAAACGACGCGCCCGCGCTCGCCGTGGCCGACAGCGGCGTCGCCATCGGCGCGGGGACGGACGTCGCCATCGACACGGCGGACGTCGTCGTCATGAAGAGCTGCCTGACCGACGTGACCGCGGCCATACGCCTCAGCCGCGCGACGATACGCAATATCCATCAGAATCTTTTCTGGGCCTTCTTCTACAACGTCGTCTGCATCCCCCTCGCGATGGGGCTTTACGGCGTCGAGATGAAGCCCATGTACGGCGCGGCCGCCATGGCCCTGTCCAGCTTCTTCGTGTGCATGAACGCGCTGCGGCTGAATCTGGTCCGGCCCCACGATCCGGCGCGCGACAGAAAGATAAAAACGGTCCCCGCGGAGGCTCTCGAGGAGCTCATAGCCGCGGAGACGGGAAAGGAGGAAACGGGCATGACGAAAACGCTCAAGGTCGAGGGCATGATGTGCGGCCACTGCGAGGCGCGCGTCAAGAAGGCGCTCGAGGCCGTCGCCGGCGTGGAGAGCGCCGTCGCTGACCACGAGAAGGGGACCGCCGTCGTGAAGCTGAGCGCCCCCGTCGCGGACGAAGCTCTGCGCGCCGCCGTCGAGGCTCGGGACTACAAGGTCCTCGCCGTGGAGTAAGCGAGAATAAAAGAAGAGGGCCGCCTCCGGGCGGCCTTCGCTTTGCATTTGGGAGTTGGGAAAAATTAGTCCCTAAAAGCTAAATCCCTTTTACAATCTCCATAAACCGATCATAGGAATACGCGCCGGGCCAATCCAGTGCCTTGGTCTGGAACACCATGAAGTACCGATACATCGGACCGGCGAGGTTGTCCCACTGGTGGCCAATCTTCGCCTTGGCTTTGGATTCATCGTTTTCCAGGTGGTCGCCCTTTGTTTCGATCATCAGGATCTTACCGCTGGTGGTCATAGCGATGATATCCGGGTATGCGTGAATCGCCCCATTGATCTGGAAGCCGAGGCGGGAGATATTCCTGTGCCACCATTTGATGTTGTCCATAGAAGACAGTGCCCAGACCATCTTGCGCTCATAATCGTTTACATCCTCCTCGCTGGAGTACAACGACTTCGGGTAGGTTGAGAAGAAGCTCGTGGGAGAGATCACCGGACTGAGCGCATAGTTGGGCTTGCAGGTGATCTTCCCCTGCTCCAGCCACAGGTTGAAGACATTCGCTCTATGGGCGGCCAGGAGATCTTTCACCTTCTTCTCGACCTTGACAATGTAGGGATATGTTGATTGCTCCATGTCGCTGAGCTGATCTTCGGTCATTGTCTCCACGACGCGGTCGATATAGTCCCGAAGCTCTTTGTCATTGACGCAGTTCATCTTGGAAATCCGGTTCTGGATCAAGCCCTTGCAATAAGACAAGCGAACATTGGACGGCTGGGCATTGAACCACTCTTTGTAATAGGCGCTGTCCGTGCCTTTGATTTGCCAAACCTTCGGAACGGCGTTTGTTGAATCATCCGTATCGACACGTGCCATTTCAGCGTCAACGGTGCTGAAATCAATCCGGACGTCTTTATCCCGAAGCGTAAAGCCCTCTTCCAGATGCTCGAGTTTCAGCGGGATAAATGTGTTATCTGAGAAGAAACTCGGGCCCACTTCCAGCATAAACTGCGGGAAGCGTAAGGCAGACGCTTCTTCGACAAAATCATCATTGATCTTGAATGAGTTCATCTTGTCTCGCACCTCCGTCGGGGCAATGTCTATTGCGGTCTCAGTGGTGTTGTTTACCTTCTCCTCATATTCCTCATTCTGGACCAGGGCGGCAGAAAGCAGTTCGTCCGACTCAATCGTTTCTGTCGGCACAGCGTCAGGTTGCTGCATTGTTTGCTCTATACGCTGCCGCAAATCATTCGTATTGACTTCGGGAACATCGGGTTCTTCTTCGGGCTGCATCGCCAGTTGTTCCGGTTCAGGTGCTGGCGCTGTTTCCGATTCAGGTTCCACATCTTTCGCCCGATAATCCTTATCAGTGAAGCCCGCATTATTCAGACCACTGACCACTCGGTCAAGTGTCTTGCCGAAATCGGCCGAGGAAGTGATGACATAGGAGATGTTCAGGACGTTGCTCACATTCTTCTGCGTGTACGGTAACCGAAGGACGCGCCCCAGAATCTGCTCCACGTCTACCGAAGATGTGCGGTTCGCCACGGTTGCAAGAACATAGGCAAACGGGCAGTCCCAGCCCTCTTTCAAGGCATTGACCGTAATGATATAGCGGATCGGACAATCGAGAGAAAGAAGATCCACGTTTTTCAGTTCGTCCTTATCGCCGGTTTTAATAGCGATTTCTTCTTTTGGGATGCCGGCCTCAATCAATGTAGCCTTGATCTTGTCGTATGTTGTGCTCTCTGCGCCCACTCTCGGCTGCGCCTGAAATAGAACGATGGGCCGGATATAGCGCCCGGTGGTCTTCTGCTCATTCTGCGCCTGTATTTCCAGCTTTCGGCGGATGTTGATGGCATCGGCGTACACGTCATCCTGGGACTTGCGGTTATACACGATGACCGGCAGCTTGACCATATTCGCCTTTTTGAGCTGCATCGCATCCACGAAGGAGATGATATTGCTGTTCTTTTTCGGTGTGGCCGTGAGGTCAAGGACAAAGCAGGGATTGAAGTTTTCCAGCATCTCCACGCTCAACGCGGAAGTGGCATGATGGCTCTCATCCACGATCACCACCGGATTGAGAGAGCGAATCACCTGGATCAACGCGGTCTCGTCTGTATCCGGCAAGAGCATGGACTTGTCCTGCATCAGCTTCGGAAATGTCGCAAGATTGCCGTTCTCCTGATAGGCTTTTCGGCCTTCCTTTTTGCTGGTGCGGAAAGAATCATAGCTGAGCACAAAAATCGAAAGCTGTTCCGTCACCGAGGTCGGGTTGAAATTCTGCCCGTTCAGAAGCTGAGCCTTGGAATACACTTCTACGGCCCCGCCGAAATCCACGTCAATCTTCTGCCGATAGGGATGATGCGGATTGCTCAGCGCAGCATACGTCTGCGTCAAAATGGCGTCGGAAGGGACAAGCCATACAACCGCCTTTGCAGTTGCCATTGGCATGGCGTCATAGATCGCTTTGATCGAACTGGCTGCAATAAAGGTCTTTCCGCCGCCGGTGGGCACCTTGAAGCACACGTCTGGCACGCCGCCCTGAAGATTGTAGTGGTAAAACGGAAGACCGCCTATCCCGACGTTGACGTTCTTTTCCGTCCATAGAGCGTTATATGCTTTCGCGGCAGACCCTTGTTCAGTCAGCAGGGCGAGGAAGCGTGACAGGTCGCCAATAACATTCTTTTGGTATGTTTTAAGTTCCATAATTACTCATCCTTTAATCTTCTAAGTGGACCTTCAAAGTCCTGTATCAGGGAATAATAAGGTTCTTGTCCATCTATAAAAGACTGATAATCGGGAAATTGATCATAGAGTTCCATACTTGTTAAAACATCTCTAGCCGTTTGCGCGCCCACACTCCGAGTCCATCCTCCAAAAACCATTGTATAATTCAATCTTCTTTCCTTCTTGAAGAAACCACTGGGGATAATTCTCTGAAAATGCAGCTTACCATTCTCTGCATAACATTGAACACCATTATTTTCTAATGACTGCACCAGATCTTTTGCTGTAATCTTTAGATGGTAAGAATGATCTTTTCTTTTCGTCATTTTGCGAAGCAGAAATGAAATTGCTTGAATCTCAGGGTCATCAGTTTTCTTAAACTTCTTCCATGCGTCACGGAATGTATCAGGCAGTTTGTTTGCAGCTACCGCAACAACTAATTTTTCATAATTATTCACTGAGCAACTGGGATAATATCCGTATAGATTCAATTGATATAGAAGTGATAGTAATGCGGTTCGTTTGTTCCCATCACTGAATGAATGATTCTTTACCATTCCAAAAAACAGCGTGCTGCAAATGTCGATCGGGTTTGTATACTTTGTTTTTCCGTCGAAAGAAACCGTTTGTCGAGATAACGCAGAATATAGAAGGTCCGCGCTCCTCAATCCTACCAGCATTGTTTCAACCGCTTCTGATGTAGGGTCAGAAAAATAGTCTGCAAGAGAAAAATAAGCTCTTAATACATCAGACATATTAAGCAACGGATGAGTTTGCCCTGGAACATTAGGATACAAGTCTGTTAATCTGTTATACTCTTTCTCTATGTCTGTATTTACAAAAGCCATATTGTCTCTCCTCATTATTTTTACAGCTTAGCAATATCTCTCGGAATCTTCTTGAACGTGATATTGTACCGTTTCAATTCTTCGTCCGGGATCGTGCAGAGATCGGCGTAAATGAGATAGCTTTCCGTTTTCTCTTTAATCGTGGAAAGGAACTCATAGCCGAGCGTGGTTATACGGTCTTTTTCATAGAAGAAATAGTAGCCCGTTCTATTGTTGGTTCCGAGATAATACGGGTTTTCACTCGCCGCTTCCGCAAGCGGCGTTTTTGTTTCCATATACCAGACATATTCCCGGATCTTTGCGGTATCGACGTCTTCGTTCAGATTTCCGTCTGGCAAGAGCAGAGCCTGTCCCAAGTCATAGAACGTGAAATCGCCGCCGGTGCCTTCCACAGCCTGCTTGCCGTTTCCATAACCATCAATCACACGTTTCACACGTTCGGCAGTGATGCTTTCTGCGTAATCCATCATCTCCACAAGGATGAACTTGCGATTTCCACCGTCGGCCTTGTTCATGTTCAGAACAGCGTGGGCTGTTGTGCCAGAACCCGCGAAGGAGTCGAGAATAGTCGCATTCTTATCAACGAGATGCTTAAGCAAATATGATACTATTTCAACTGGTTTAACGGTATCGAATCCGTGCTGATTGCCAAGGATTGTATTCAATACCTTTTTTCCGTTTTCGGCTGTATTACTGTCCTCTTTACTTACAAAACAATAAAACGGAGAGTACTCATCATTTTCTTCATGACGGTAGTATTTAAGCATCGGTTCGCCTGTTTCAAAGGTAATTCTGTTACGAGCGTATAAATCTGAAATGGTTTCTTCTCCCGCCTGCCAGCGTTTTGTAGGAGGAGGCATATATCCAGCAAGTGAAAACGTCATGGTTTCTCTCTTGCTTTCACCTCGGTTGGATTTCAGAATAGTCTGAAGCCGATAGTCTCCGTCGCAATCATGGTGAGGATAATTTCTGTCTTTTCCAGAAAGGACTAATTGAAAGAGCGTTTTGGAAGATTTTCCATAGCATAGAATATATTCAGCGTCGTTTTGTGGTTTTACTTTAGCCGCGCCAGTATTAGATGGCTTTGCTCTGCTTTTCCAAGCGAACATTGCAATAAAGTTATTAATACCAAAGATTTCATCGCAAATCATCCGAAGATGTGCAATCTCATCATCCCCAATACTAAGGAAAATAGCTCCTTCACTCGATAATAATTTCTGAAGCAGTTTCAGCCGCGGGTACATCATGCACAGCCACTTATCATGGCGGCTCAGGTCTTCACCCTCTTTGCCAACCACTTCGCCCAGCCACTTTTTGATCTTGGGATCGTTGACATTATCGTTATAGACCCATCCTTCATTGCCGGTGTTGTACGGAGGATCGATATAGATGCACTTGATCCTGCCCTCATATTTAGGGAGCAAAGCCTTGAGCGCCTCCAGATTATCGCCGCGGATGATCATGTTGTCGCTCTTCTCGGCGTTATAGGTGTACTTTTCCTCCAGTACCCGATACGGAACCTGCTGGTGGTGATTGATTACTTTATCTTTTCCGATCCATTCCAGTGTCGGCATATTGTTTCCTCCGCTTTCTCTTGGTGCCTTCAAGCCTGCAAATCAAACTCACAAGCCCTCGAAAACTATGGGGATTTATAGGGTAAAGTTATTATAATGGAAAAACGGCCGAGGGTACTACCTAAAATGATTAGAGATTATTTAATATATAATTTTACCATGGAGCGCACAATACGGCAAGATTAACATAGAAGGAAAAGTGCGAATGGAGCTTCATTGATTAGAAATGATAGATGAAACTGAACGATATACTTCCGAATAAAGCTGAAAAAACCTCGTCGAAAGACGAGGTTTTTTCTGGTGCCGGTGGCGGGGGTCGAACCCGCACGTCCTTGCGGACACCGGATTTTGAGTCCGGCACGTCTGCCAATTCCATCACACCGGCCCGCCATGTCAATATATATTATCGCCCGGGGAAAATCAAGCCCCAAATGGCGGGCCCGCGGGCGCAAGGCTTGCGAAGGGAAGAAAAAAGTGGTATACTGACAAAACATCGAAGCAGAGCGGAGCCGCGAGGAGCTTTCGCGCTTTTTTGAGCTTTCCCTGACATATAGTGATACCGGAGGACTCTTTCGGGAGACCTTAGTTCGTTGCCGGGGGGTTAAAGCCGTGAATGAGAAGGCGAGAGCGATAGCGGGCCGCTTGCGCGTAAAGGCCGCGGGCGTCGGCGCCGCGGCGCAGAGGGCCGTTGCCGAGGCGGGCAGGAGGACGGGCGACTCCATCGAGACGACCAAGCTCAACGTCCGCATATACGAGATTAACAGCGAGATAAACGTGTGCATGCGCAAGCTCGGAGAGCTCATGTACGCCGCCTGCGCGGGCGGGGACGCGGACGACGCGGCCGTCGACGCGCTGCTGGCGGAGATAGACGGAAAGAAAGCGGAGGCGGCCGAGCTGCGCCGACGCATCTCCGAACTGAAGAAAGAGAGGCCGTGCCCCGTGTGCGGCGCTCCCTGCGGCGCGGGCGACCGCTTCTGCCGCAGGTGCGGCGCGGAGGCCGGCATAGGAGACGGAAATTGAAGACACGCAAACAGAACTTCGTTCAGGGCGCCGCCCTGCTGGCCGCGACGGTCGCGATCGTCAAGGTCATCGGCGCCGTCTACAAAATACCGCTTTACAACATCCTCGGCGACGAGGGGACGTCGTACTTCGGCGCAGCGTACAACATCTATTCGCTGCTGCTGACGCTCTCGACGGCGGGCCTGCCCGTCGCGATGTCGCGCCTCGTCGCGGCGGCGGACGCGCGCGGCCGCAGGCTGCAGATAAAGCGGACGTTCCGCGTCGCGCTGGCTGCCTTCGCCGTACTCGGCGCGGTCGGCACGGCGATAATGATGATATTTTCCCGCCAGCTCGCCGCCGGCCTCAACAACATCGAGGTCGCCCCGAGCATCCTCGCGCTCGGCCCCGCCGTCCTGCTGGTCTGCGTCATGAGCGCATACCGCGGCTATACGCAGGGCCTGAGCGACATGGTCCCGACCTCGGTCTCGCAGATCATCGAGGTCGTATGCAAGCTCGTATTCGGGCTGACGCTCGCGGCCGTGTTCATCAGGAAGGGCTACGGGCTGCCCATGGCCTCCGCGGGCGCCATCGCGGGCGTCACGATAGGCGAGCTGCTCGCCCTCGTATACTCATGGATATACAAGCTCCGCATGGACAAAGCCGCGACCGCGCCCTCCGCCGAGCCCGACGTGCCCGACGGGCGCGGGAAGATCCTCGCCGACCTCGTGAAGATAGGCGTGCCGATAGCGCTCGGGTCCTCGGTCCTGAGCGTCCTCGCCGTCGTCGACTCCAAGCTCATCATGGAGCGGCTGCAGCACGCGCTGAGCTACTCCTATCTCGATTCGAAGATACTCTACGGCGCGTTCACGAAGGTGCAGACGCTCTTTAACCTCCCGAGCGCGTTCACCGTCCCCCTGACGATAAGCGCCATCCCCGCCATCTCGGCCTATATGGCCAAGAGCGAGCCCCTGCGCGCCCGCGGCGTCGCGGAGGGCGCGATAAAGCTGACGGCGCTCATCGGCATGCCTGCCGCGGTCGGCATGAGCGTGCTCGCCGCGCCCATCATGGCCGTGCTCTATCCTACGACGCACGCCGCCGGCGTGACGTGCCTGCGCTGGCTCGGCCCGTCGGGCTTCTTCGTCTGCCTCATGCTGACGACTAACGCCATTTTGCAGGCCTACGGCTACGAGCGCATGCCCATCTATACGATACTTATCGGCGCGGCGATCAAGGTCGCGGGGAACTTTGCCCTGCTCTCCGTCCCGGCGCTGAACGTCAGCGGCGCGGCGATCGCCTCGCTCGCGTGCTACTTCACGGTCAGCGTCCTCAATCTGATCATAATAAGGATCAAGGTCAAGGACGCTCCGCGCATGCTGCGCCAGCTCATAAAGCCGCTGATTTCCAGCCTCATCATGGGCGCCGCGGCGTGGGGTACGTACTACGCGCTGAGCCTTCTGACCGGCTCGTCGAGCGGCCGCCTCGTGACGACGCTGTTCATGCTGATCGCCATCGCGGTCGCCGTCGTCGTATACTTCGCGCTGATCATTATTTTCAGGATCATCACCGCCGACGATATCGAATTGATACCGAAAGGCGAAAAAGTGGCTAAAATACTGAGAATTAAAGCAAAATAAGGCTTGTAAAGGCGGACGGAATATGTTAAATTTTGAAAGGAAAGAGCGATATAACGTCTCTGATCTCGTCGACATCATGGAGCTCCTGCGCTCCCCGGAGGGCTGCCCTTGGGACAGAGAGCAGGATCATGCGAGCATCAGGCGCAACCTCATCGAGGAGGCGTACGAGGCTGCCGAGGCCATAGACCTTGACGACAAGGCCGGCCTTGTCGAGGAGCTGGGCGACGTTCTTTTGCAGATAGTCTTCCATTGCCAGATGGAGCGCGAGGCCGGCGGCTTCACGCTCGACGACGTGGCCGACGGCATCTGCAAAAAGCTCATCTACAGACACCCGCACGTCTTTGCGGACACGACCGTCTCCGGCGCGGCGGAGGTCCTTGAAAACTGGGACTCTCTCAAGCGGAAAGAAAAAAAGCAGGAGACTGCGGCCGATGCGATCGAGGCCGTCGCGAGGAGCCTTCCGGCGCTGTGGCGCGCCGAGAAGATATGCTCCAAGGCCGTCAAGGCGGACATGCTTCCCGCCGGGGCGGAGGACGCGCAGAAGGCCCTCGCCGCCGCAGCCGCGGCCATTCCGGGCTCTGACGAGCCGGAGAAGGCGGTGGGGGACATGCTGTTCGCCGCCGTGCGCGTCGCGAAGGCGCTGGGCGTCGATCCCGAGCAGGCGCTTACGGGCGCTTCCGACAGATTCATCGAGTCTGTCAAACAGAATCAGTCGAACATGGCGTGAGCCATGGATCAAAGAAGGAGGAAAACCAATGAATAAGGCAGAACTCATCAGCGCGGCTGCCGCGAAGACCGGACTTTCCAAGAAGGACACCGAGAAGGCCATGAGCGCGATCCTCGAGACCGTTACCGAGGCGCTCGTCGCCGGCGATAAGGTCCAGCTGGTCGGCTTCGGCGTTTTCGAGGTCAAGACCCGCGAGGCCCGCATCGGACACAATCCCCGCACCAAGGCCGAGATCAAGATCCCCGCGTCCCGCCTGCCCCAGTTCAAGGCCGGCAAGGCTCTCAAGGACGCCGTCGCGAAGTAAAATACGGCAAATACCGGCAAAAAAGCAGGGAGCGGATCTCCGCTCCCTGTACTTTTTTGCGCATTTTGAAAAAGCCCCGCGCCGGAAAAGAAAAACGCCGGCCGTCCGTTTTATCGGACGGCCGGGCGTTTATTTTATTGCCGTCGGGGGATAGCTCACCGCGAGCGTGACGGGGTCTATGAGCGAGACCTCCCGCCCTCTTGCCGCTGCGCGGACGACGGCCGCGCGCGCCTCCGGGGAGAGGGCCTCCGTGACGACGATGAGCTTTTTCGAGTTGTCCGCGATGAACAGGAGCTGGTCGAGGCGCGAATGCTCCGTCGCGTGGTTGGATATGCGGTATTCGTAGTCGGCGCGATCCATGATGCCGAAGAGCAGGTCCGCGTCGACGTTGGGCCAGTGTATCCACTGTTCCTCCGAGGAGAGGACGCCCCAGAGCTTTAATCCGAGCTCTTCGCGCAGGCCGAGCACGACCTCGGCCCCGAGCTGGTCGCCTCCGCGCTCCATGCCGCTGAGAAATTCCTCGCAGCCGGACTCCCTTACAAGGCCCGCGAGGGCCTCCGCGAGGGCCTTCCACTGACTCGAACCGCGCTTGAAGGGGAGGGCGCCGTCGCCTATTATCCCGCAGCTTTTCGCCATGACAGCCCCTCCTTTTTGTTAGACTGCTTAAAGCAGTTCCTATAATATATCATCAGCCGGAGCTTTACAACAAGAATATCCGGCGGGGTGAAAAAACACTATCCAACCGCCGCAATATATGATATAATAATCTGTAAAAAACTATGCAGAGGTATTTATCATGCGATCGGCACGCGCGAAAAAGTGCATAGCTGCGATATGCCTTCTCATCGCGCTGACGATGTCGGGCTGCCTCAACGCGCGCATGGAGGAGCTCTTTACGCTCCCGCGCCCGTCGGAGGAATACCTGAAGCTTCAGGACGCGATAGAGGACGTCCTCGATACGGGCGTCGTCTATTCCGCGCCCGCCGGCGGCAACAACCGCCAGAGCGTCCAGCTCTGGGACTTCGACGGCGACGGCGTCAGCGAGGCCGTGGCGTTCTTCTCCGGCCCCGGCGACAATCCTCTCAAGCTCTACGTCCTGAAAAAGAACGCCGACGAGGTCTATGAGCCCGCCCTCATCCTCGAGGGCGAGGGGACGGGCTTCGCCTCCGTGGACTACTCCGATCTCGACGGCGACGGATGGCTGGATATCATCGTATCCCGCCGCATCTCGTCGGAGCTGCGCATGCTCCGCGTCTATTCCGTCCGGGATTTCCAGCCCTCGCCGCTCGCGACGGCCGACTATTCCGAGTATTCCGTCGCGGACCTCGTCGGAGCGGGCAGGAGCCAGCTCTACATCATCCGCTACGACGCGGCGGAGATGACGGGCAGCGTCGAGATGATGACCTTCGCCGCCGACGGCGAATTTTCGAGCGTCACCGCGCCGCTCTCGGCGGGCGTCGAGAGCATACTGCGCATCCGCAGGGGGACGCTCACGCAGGGGCGCGCGGCGCTCTTCGTAGACGAGGGCTTCCGGTCCGGCGGCCTGATAACGGATATCTTCACGGCGGCCGACGGCGCGCTAAAGAACATAACCCGCGGCGGCGAGAGCGGGGCGAGCCTCGCTACCGTCCGCGACCAGAGCATATATACGCGCGACATCGATTCCGACGGCGTGACGGAGGTCCCCGTGACGCGCGAGCTCGAGGGCGCGGGGGAGACGGTGTTCCGCCTCGTCGACTGGATGAGCTTTGACGCGGAGGGCCGTCCGCATCTGAAAATGACGACGTACCATAACCGCACGGACGGCTGGTATTTCATCCTGCCCGAGGCATGGGCGGAGACCGTGACCGTAAGGCGCGACGACCACGTTTCCGGTGAGCGCGCGGTAATCTTCTCGGTGCCCGCGAAAAACGACGGGCCGCCGGTCGACGTGCTGGTCATATATTCGATAACCGGCGAGAACAGAGAGGACAGATCCGTCCTGGAGGGGCGCACCGTCCTGCGCACGGAGGACGAGGTCATATATGCCTGCAAGATACTTGCGGGCGCGGTCAAGATCAAGGACGAGCTCGAGATGAGCTACGTCAGGGCCGGCTTCAAGCTGATATACTCCGAGTGGAGTACAGGACTGACTTGATGGAGGGGCGAAAGTGAAAAAGGTACTTGTGCTGGAGGATGAATCGAGCATACGGAGCTTCGTGGTCATCAATCTGCGCCGCGGCGGCTATGAGCCGATCGAGGCGGAGACGGGCGCGCAGGCCTTCGAGCAGCTGCGGCGCAATCCCGACGTGAAGGTCGCGCTGCTGGACATCATGCTTCCCGATATAGACGGCTTCGAGGTCTGCCGCCGCATCCGCGCGGCCGATCCGCATATGGGCATAATCATGCTCTCGGCGCGCACGCAGGAGATGGACAAGGTCACCGGCCTCATGACCGGCGCCGACGACTACGTCACCAAGCCCTTTTCTCCCGCGGAGCTGACCGCGCGCGTCGACGCGCTCTACCGCCGCGTCGGCGGCGACGACGTCGAGGAGGCGGGCGAGCTCACGCGCGGGCCCTTCAAGCTCAATACGCGCAACCGCACTCTCGAGAAAAACGGCGAGCGCGTCAAGCTCACGCAGATAGAGTATTCCATAATCAAGCTCTTCATGGACAACCCCGGCAAGGCGCTCTCGCGCGAGGATATCCTCAATTCCGTCTGGGGCAGGGACTACTTCGGCGAGCTCAAGATCGTCGACGTCAATATCAGGCGTCTGCGCCTGAAGATAGAGGACGATCCGACCAGCCCGACCTTCATAACCACCGTCTGGGGATACGGTTATAAATGGGGCTTCTGATCTTTTATGTTTCTTTCCAAGCTTAAAAACCTTAAGCTTTTCAGGCCCAGGAGCCTGAAGCGGAGATGGGTGCTGACGAGCGTTCTGATAACGGTCGTCATCGCCTTTATGGGCGTCGCGGCGTGGAGCATAGCGATATACAGCTATTACTACTCCGGCGTCAGCGCCGCGCTCGAGGCCAAGGCCAAGACCTCCGCGGATTTCTTCTCGAGCTATATCGCCATGACCTACGCCGAGTATTATCAGAGCGCGTTCCAGTATACCGAGCGCTTTGAAGAGCGCGACGTGCTCGAGCTCCAGTTTATCGACACCAACGGCCGCGTCCTCGTCTCGACCTACGGCATAACGGCCGGCACCAAGCCGGGGACGGCCGACATAGCGGAGGCCATCGCCTCCAAGACGACGCGGACCTTCCGCGGGCGCAGTCCCGTCACGGGAGAGCGCATCCTGAGCGTCTCGAGCCCGATGATATACTCCAACGGTCAGGTCGTCGGCGTCATGCGCTACGTCTCGGGCCTCAAGGCGGTCGACAAGGCCGTCTCGACGAACATTCTCATGGCGCTGCTCGTCGCGGGCGCGGTCATCGTCATCGTAGTTTTGCTGAGCCTGTATTTCATACGCGGCATAATAAAGCCCATCCGCGAGGTCACGGACATGACCAAGCACATCGCCGAGGGCGGCTTCGGCGGGCAGATAAGCGTCAAATACGACGACGAGATAGGCGCCATGGTCGACACGATAAACGAGATGTCGATGCGCCTTTCGCAGGGCGAGAAAATGAAGACGGAGTTCATCTCCTCCGTCTCGCACGAGCTGAGGACGCCGCTCACGGCGATAACCGGCTGGAGCGAGACGATACTCTACGACGAGAGGCTGAGCGTCGAATCGAGAAACGGCGTCGGCATCATCCTCAAGGAGTCGCGCAGGCTGACCAACATGGTCGAGGGCCTGCTGGACTTCACCCGCATCGAGGACGGGCGCTTCTTCGTCAACATCGCGCCGATGGACCTCGAGGAGAGCCTCGAGGAGACGATCATGACCTACGGCGAGATACTCCGCATAGAGGGCCTGCGCATCGACTACGAGCCGAGCGAGGAGCCCCTGCCGGAGATACGCGGCGACGTCGAGCGCCTCAAGCAGGTCATTTTGAACATCCTCGACAACGCCGCCAAATACGCCAAGGAGGGCGGGCGCGTCGTCGTCCGCACGGAGCTTGAAAAGCCGCCCGAGGGCGGGGAGTTCGTCGCCGTGGTGATACGCGACTTCGGCCCCGGCGTCCCCGAGGACGAGCTCGACAAGGTCAAGATGAAGTTTTACAAGGGAAGCTCCAAGGAGCGCGGCAGCGGCATAGGCCTCGCCGTCTGCGACGAGATCGTAAGGCTCCATAACGGGACGCTCGGCATAGCCAACGCGCCCGACGGCGGCCTCGTCGTGACCATAAGACTTCCCGTGAGCGCATAGAAAATAAGCGCATGGATAAGAGGTAAAAGCATTGGCCAAAAGCAAGAATGAAAACGTTTTCAGGACGATGATAGGCGGGCAGGCGCTCATGGAGGGCATCCTCATGCGCGGCCCGAAAAAGCAGGCAATTGTCGTCAACGGCGCGGAGGGGCGCGTCGTCAAGGTCGAGGAGCTGAACTTCTCCAAGGACAAATACCCCGTGCTCGGCTGGCCGCTTATTCGCGGCGTGTTCACGTTCATATCCTCCATGGCCAACGGCGTGCGCGCGCTGATGTTCTCCGCCGAGCAGCTCCCCGAGGAGGAGGGCGAGGCCGAGTCCAAGCTCGACAAATGGATAGAAAAGCACTTCGAGGGCGAAAAGGCGACGAAGATGATAGTGACCGTCTCGCTCGTGTTCGGGCTGCTCATATCCGTCGGGCTCTTCATCCTGCTCCCGTCGTGGATAGCGCTGCTTTTCAAGGGCGTCGTCAAGTCCGGCATCCTCGTGAATCTCATCGAGGGCGTCATCAGGATCATCATCTTCCTCGCGTATATGTGGCTGGCCACGCGCATGAAGGACATCCACAGGGTCTTCGAGTACCACGGCGCCGAGCACAAGAGCATCCACTGCTACGAAAAGGGCCTGCCGCTGACGGTCGAGAACGTCCGCCCGCAGCCCCGCCAGCACCCGCGGTGCGGGACGAGCTTCCTCTTCGTGGTCATGATAATCTCCATCCTCGTATTCTCGGTCGTGAGCTTCAACTGGGCGTCGTGGGATAATCCCCTGCTCAGGACGCTGCTGCGTCTGGCGCTGCTGCCGGTCGTGGTCGCCATAAGCTACGAGATCAACCGCTGGGTCGGCGGGCACGACAACTTCCTCGCGAAGGCCCTCGCCGCGCCCGGCAAGGCCGTCCAGCACCTGACCGTCTTCGAGCCGGACGACCTCATGATAGAGACGGCCATCGCCGCGCTCGAGCTCGTCATCCCGGAGGAAAAGGGCTCGGACAAATGGTGACGTATTACGACACGTATCTCGCCGCGCGCGATATGCTCCGCGCCGCCGGGATAGAGGCCTACGCGCAGGAGGCGCGCATGCTCGCCGCCTCCGCCGCCGGAAAGACCGTCTCCGAGCTCATGCGCGACGGGAGTCTATATACCAATACGCTCGAAAAGACCAGAGAGCTCGCCGCGAGGCGCGTCTCCGGCGAGCCCGTCGCCTATATACTCGGCGAGTGGGAATTTTTCGGGCTGCCCTTCGTCGTCGACGAAAACGTCCTCATCCCGCGCGTTGACACGGAGCCTCTCGCGGAGCTCGCGATATCCCTCGCGGGGAGCGGGCGCGTGCTCGACCTCTGCTGCGGGACGGGGTGCGTAGGCATAACGACAGCCAAGAAGGCTCCGCAGGCCCGCGTCACCTGCGCGGACGTCTCACCGGCGGCGCTCGCCGTCGCCCGGAGAAACTGCGCCGTGAACGGCGTTTCCGTCCCGTGCGTGGCCGCCGACGCGCTCTCCGCTCCGCCGCCGGCGCTCGGCAGATTCGACGTCATCGTATGCAACCCGCCGTATATCCCGACCGCGGAGATAGCCGGGCTCGACGCCTCCGTGCGCGAGCACGAGCCTTCGCTCGCCCTCGACGGCGGGGAGGACGGGCTGACATTCTACCGCGCCGTGTGCTCCCTATGGAGCGCGGCGCTCGCCCCGGGCGGGAAGCTGCTCTTTGAATGCGGCGAGGGTCAGGCGGAGGATATCCGCGCCATAGCCGCCGGAGCGGGCTTTACCTACGAAAAAAGCGTTTTCGATACGTTGAATATTGAGCGTGTATTGCTCTTTTCATATTAAGAGGAGGTCGTCATAATGGCTGAAAAGAAGAGAAAACCGGGCGTCGAGTCCGCCGCCCCCGCGGAGGACAGGAAGCTTGCGCTTGAGACCGCGATGGCGCAGATAGAAAAGAATTTCGGCAAGGGCTCGATCATGCGCCTCGGCGAGGCCGCGAACATCGACGTCGAGGCCATACCGACCGGCTCGCTAGCGCTGGATCTCGCGCTCGGCGTGGGCGGCGTGCCGAAGGGCCGCATCATCGAGATATACGGGCCGGAGTCCTCCGGCAAGACGACGCTCGCCCTGCATATCGCCGCGTCCGCGCAGAAGGCGGGCGGCGAGGCCGCGTTCGTCGATGCCGAGCACGCGCTCGACCCGACCTACGCCCGCGCCCTCGGCGTGGACATAGACAACCTGCTCATCGCCCAGCCGGACACCGGCGAGCAGGCCCTTGAGATAACCGAGGCGCTCGTGCGCAGCGGCGCGGTGGACGTCATAGTCATAGACTCCGTCGCGGCCCTCGTGCCCCGCGCCGAGATAGAGGCCGAGATGGGCGACTCCGTCGTCGGACTGCACGCGAGACTGATGAGCCAGGCGCTCAGAAAGCTCGCAGGCTCCATATCAAAGACCAAGTGCGTCGTCGTCTTCATCAACCAGCTGCGCGAGAAGATAGGCGTCATGTACGGCAACCCCGAGACGACGACGGGCGGCCGCGCGCTCAAGTTCTATGCCAGCGTCAGGCTCGACGTGCGCAGGACGGAGACGCTCAAAAACGGCAGCGAGATGGTGGGCAACAGGACGAGGGTCAAGGTCACGAAGAACAAGGTCGCCCCGCCCTTCCGCGAGGCCGAGTTCGATATAATCTACGGCGAGGGCATCTCGCGCCTGGGCGAAATTATCGACATGGGCGTGAGCCTCGACCTCATCGAGAAGTCCGGCTCGTGGTTCACGGTCGAGGGCGTCCGCCTGCAGGGCAAGGACTCCGTCAAGGATTACCTCAAGGCCAACCCCGAGATCGCCTCGCGCATCGAGGAGCAGATCAAGGCCAACTTCTTCAAGCTCATGAGCCCGCAGTCGAAGGCCGCCGCCGTCGCTGCCGGGCGCGCCGTCAGCATCACGGCCGAGGATTTTGAAGACTGATGCTCCTTGAGAGGATAGAGAGGATACCGAATACGACGGACTCGTTCCGCCTCGAATTCGAGGACGGGACGAGGATGAAGTGCTTTGCCGAGAACGTCGCGGACTTTTCGCTGGCGTCGGGCCTTGAGCTCGACGAGGAAAAGTACGCCGCGCTGACGGAGGCCGTCTCTTTTTCGAGGACGCGCCGCCGCGCCGCCCGCCTCGCCGCCTCCCGCCCCATATCCGAGGGCGAGCTGAAAACGAAGCTCGTCATGAAGGGGGAGAGTCCCGAGCACGCCGAGGCCGCCGCCGCGAGGCTCGTCAGCGCCGGCGCGGTCGACGACGCGGCCTGCGCCGAGAGCATAGTCCGCCGCTGCGCCGCGAAGGGCTACGGCCCCGCGGAGGTCAGAAGGCGCCTCGCCTCGGCGAAGATACCGCGCGAGCTCTGGGACGACGCGATGGAGGGCCTCGGCGACCAGACCGAGACGCTCGACAGGCTGCTGCGCGCCAGGATAAGGACGGGCGACAGGCAGGAGCTCTCGCGCGCGGGCGAGTATCTCGCGCGGCGCGGCTTCGGCTGGGACGATATCCGCGCTGCGCTGCGCAGGTTCGGAGAAATATCGGAGGACGAACAATGAAGATAGGCATGGTGTCGCTCGGCTGCGCGAAGAACACCGTCAACAGCGAGCAGATGCTCTGGCTCCTCAACGAAGCGGGCTACGAGATATCCGGCGACCTCGCGGACGTCGATATCATCATCGTCAATACCTGCGCCTTCATCGAGAGCGCCAAGAGCGAGGCGATAGAGAATATCCTCGAATTCGCCGAGCTCAAAAAAGAGGGAAGGCTCAAAAAGATCATCGTCGCGGGCTGCCTCCCGCAGCGCTACCGCGAGGATATAAAGGCCGAGCTGCCCGAGGTCGACGCCATGGTCGGCTGCGGGAGCTTCGGCGCGATAGTCGAGGCCGTGCGCGCCGTCGAGGCGGGCCTGAAGCCCGAGCTCTTCGGGGATATAAACTCCCCCTGCGAGGAGACGGACAGGGTCGTGACCTCCGGCGACGGCTGGGCTTACCTCAAGATCGCCGAGGGCTGCGACAACCACTGCGCCTTCTGCGTCATCCCGTCCATCCGCGGAAAATACAGATCCCGCCCCATAGACGGCATAGTGCGCGAGGCGCGCGACCTCGCGGGGCTCGGCGTCGTCGAGCTCATCCTCGTCGCGCAGGACGTCACGGCCTACGGGACGGACTTCGGCGGAAAGCGCATGCTGCCCGAGCTGCTGCGCGCCCTTTCGGAGACAGACGGGATAGAGCGCATCAGGCTCCATTATCTCTATCCGGACGAGATCGACGACGCGCTCATAAGAGAGATGGCGTCCAATCCCAAGATAGTCAAATACGTCGATATCCCCATCCAGCACATAAACGACGCCATTTTGGAGCGCATGAACAGGCGCGGCAGCGGCGGAGAGATACGCGAGCTCATTAAAAAGCTGCGCCGCGAGATACCCGGCGTCGTCATCCGCTCGACGCTCATAACCGGCCTTCCCGGCGAGGGCGAGGCCGAGTTTGAAGAGCTCATGGCCTTTTTGCGCGAGGCGCGCATGGAGCGCGTCGGCGTGTTTGCCTTCTCGCCCGAGGAGGGGACGCCCGCCGCCGAGATGCCGGACATACCGCCGAGGGAGGTCGCCGAGCGGCGCGCCGAGCTCGTGAGCGAGCTGCAGGCGGAGATAATGGACGAGTTCAACGCCTCCCGCGTCGGGAAGACGCTCCGCGTCCTCTGCGAGGGGTACGACAGATTCGCCGAGTGCTGGTTCGGCCGCAGCGAGGCCGACTCGCCCGACGTCGACGGCAAGGTCTTTTTTACGGGGCCCGCCGCGCCGGGAAAGCTCGTCGACGTGCGCATTACCGAGACGCTGGACGGAGAACTGCTCGGGGAGGCCGCCAAATGACTACCGCAAGCAAGATAACCCTGCTCCGCGTCGTGATGATCCCGGTCTTCGTGGTCATCATGCTGCTGGACTTCAAGTATTCGACCATCATCGCGCTGGCCGTCTTCATCCTCGCCAGCATAACCGACAGCGTCGACGGCTACATAGCGCGAAAGTATAATCAGGTCTCGGATTTCGGAAAGTTCATCGACCCGCTGGCCGACAAGCTCCTCGTCATGAGCGCGATGCTCATCCTCGTGCAGTGGGGGCAGATGCCCGCGTGGGCCGCGATAATCATCCTTGCGCGCGAATTTTCCGTGACGGGGCTGCGCCTCGTCGCCGTCGAGAGCGGCGTCGTCATAGCGGCCGCCGTCTCCGGGAAGATAAAGACCTTCGTCTCCATCGTCGCGCTCTGCCTGATGATGACCCCGTGGCACGACGCCGTGCTCTTCGGGCCCGTGACGCTCGATATGCTCTGCGTCGCGCTCATGCTCATAACGACGGTCTGGTCCGGCATAGAGTATTTCGTCAAAAACTGGAAGGTCCTCAAGCTCGAGCCGAACGACGTGCAGAAATAAACAAATAAAAGAAAAGCCCCTCTCCGACTTCGGACGGAGAGGGGCTTCGTCATACGAGGGAGGCGGCGCGAATAAGCTGATACAGACGATCCGACGGAACGGAGGTACCGGCTTTGGAAAACCTGAATAACGCCGCCGAGCTCTGCGGGACGGCAGAGACGGCGCCGAGCTTTTCTCATTCGTCGCGCGGCGAGGATTTTTACACATTCCCTCTTTCGGCGAGGAGGCTCTCCGGCGCGGCCGACACGGTCAACGTCATCGCCCCCGGGCGGCTGCTCGAGGGGACGGAGCTCCCCGCGGGAGGGCGTTTCCGCGTCCTCGGGGAGGTGCGGAGCTTCAATAACAGGAGCGGCGTAGGCAGCCGCCTCGTGATAAACGTCTTCGCGCGGTCTCTCGCGCCGTGGGACGGGGAGGATATGAACCGGGTCATTCTGCGCGGGACGGTCTGCAAGCAGCCGAACTTCCGCCGCACGCCCATGGGGCGCGAGATATGCGACCTCATGCTCGCCGTCAACCGCCGCTTCGGCCGCAGCGACTACCTGCCCTGCATAGCCTGGGGCGCGGGCGCGGAGACGGCTTCGCTCTGGCCTGTCGGCAGAGAGACGGGCATTGACGGCCGCCTGCAGAGCCGCGTATACGTCAAGCAGACTGAGGCGGGCGAGATCGAAAAGACCGCGTTCGAGGTCTCCGTCAGCTCCTTTTTCGAGATATGAAAAAAGCGGCAAGGCCAATTTGGCCTTGCCGCCGTGATTTGAGGGAGGGAATTACTCCTCGTCGGCCGCCTCGACGGAGACGGTGCTCGAGAGGGTCTCCTGAGCTTCGCTCTCGACGCCGACGTTCTGCTTCTTGCTGTTGGGGATGATGAGGTTGAGCAGGATGGCGGCGACGGTGGCGATGGCGAGCGGGGAGAGCTCGACGCTGCCTATCATGATCTTGAGGACGCTGTTGCCGGTGATATCGCCCGCGAGGCTCATGGCGCCGAGGCCGAGGCCGATGGCGAGCGTGATGGAGACGACGAGGATGTTCTTCGTGTCGCCGAAGTCGACCTTGCCGTCGACGAGGGCGCGCAGGCCGTTGGCGGAGATCATGCCGAAGAGGACGATCGAAGCGCCGCCGACGACGGGCGAGGGGATGGACTGGAGTATCTCGCCGAACGGAACGAATATGCCGAGGACGACCGCCATTATCGCGGCGATGAAGATGTTCTTCGGGTTGTAGTTTTTCGTGATGGAGAGGACGGCGGTGTTCTCGCCGTAGGTCGTGTTGGCCGGGCCGCCGACGAGGCCGGCGAAGGCGGTCGCGAGACCGTCGCCGAGGACGGTGCGGTGCAGGCCGGGATCGACCATAAAGTCCTTGCCGCAGACGGTGGAGTTGGCGGAGATGTCGCCGAGGTGCTCCATAAAGGTGACGACGGCGAGCGGGACGACCATCAGTATCGCGGAGACGAGCATGCCGGCGTCGATGTTGCCGAGGCCCTCAGACCCCCAGAAGCCCCAGACCTGCTTGGCCTGCTGGAAGACGACGATATCGCCGGAGAAGTTGATGTTGACCAGACCGATGATGGCGGAGTAGATGTAGCCGATGATGAAGCCGAGGAGTATGGGGATGACCTTGAGGAAGCTCTTGGGCTTGGCCAGCGCGTTTATGAGGACGATGCTCAGCGCGGTGACGGCCGCGGCGGTCCACTGCTGCCATGCGGCGCTGTAGCCCCAGCCGAGGGTCGTGTCGTAGTTTCCGATGATGTTGTTCCAGAACATCTTCGGGGCGAGGATCATGCCGATGATGATGATGACCGGGCCGACGACGATGGGCGGGAAGAGCTTCTTGATCCTCTTGACGCCGACGGCCTTGATGATCAGCGAGAAGATGATGTAGACTATGCCGGCGCCGATGATGGAGATCATGACGCACGCCATGCGCTGGTTCCATTCGGGCGAGCCGATGGCGAACGCGCCGCCGCCGACTATGGTTATCAGAGCGGGGAGGAAGGCAAAGCTGCTGCCGAGGAATACGGGGACCTTGCGCTGGGTCACGAAGTAGAAGATGATGGTACCGAAGCCGGCGCTGAGGAGGGCGACGGGGATGCTCATTCCGGAGAGCAGAGGCACGAGCATGGTCGCTCCGAGCATCGCGAACATGTGCTGGAAGCTCATGACGAGCGTGCGGCCGAGGTTCTGTTTGGGCTGGTCCATGGGAACTCCTCCGATCGTTTTTATTAAATTCTCTAATCTTGAATTTTAATCTTTTTCTGACGGAATGTCAATAAATTCGACCCCTTGGGAGGGGCTTTTTTTCGCTCCGGAAGCCCCCGCGCGTCACCCGCGAGGGAAGCTCTCGAAGAAGGCGCGGATATCCTCCTCCGAGGCCGAGCAGGAGCCCTGTATCATCGTGGGAGTCCCGCCGCCGCGGCCGCCGAGCGCGGCGTTTATCTCCTTCGCCGCGGCGCGGAGATCGACCTTCGACGAGCCTATTATATAGCGGAATCCGCCCTCGCAGGGCGTGAAGACGCCCGCCGCCGCGCACTTGGGGACGGCGAGGTTCACGAGCTCGCGCAGCACGGCGGGGTCCGCATCGCTCTCAAAGAGGCAGACGGAGCCCTCCGTCGGAGGCAGGGCCCCGGCCCTTGCCCTCGCGGCGGCAAAAGCCGCGTCCGTGAGCTGCCTGCGCGCGTCCTCCAGCGCGCCCTGAACGCGGCGCACGGCCGCGGGAAGGTCGCCCTGCGGAGCGGAGAGCATGGCGGATATCTCCGCGGCCGCGTCGCTCCTTCTCTTATAGTCGAGATACGCCGCTTTTCCGGCGAGCATCGTCAGGCGCACGCCGCCTCTGTGGCGCATGGAGTCGGTTATTTTTATAAGGCCTATCTCGCCCGTGCGCGAAACGTGCGGCGCGCAGCAGGCGCAGACGTCGACGCCCTCTATCGTCACTATGCGGACGTTTTCCGTCAGGTCGAGCTTGCTGCGGTACTCCAGCCCCGCGAGCTCCTCCGGGGAGGGGCAGCGCGCCGTCACGGGCAGATCCGCGTAAACGGCTTCGTTGGCCAGTAGCTCGACGCGGGCGACGTCCTCCGGGCTGAGCTCGCCGCTGAAGTCCAGCGTGACCTGCTCGGCGAGGTGGAAGCCGACGTTGTCGTAGCCGAAGAGCTTATGGACTATGCCGGAGACGATGTGCTCGCCGGAGTGCATCTGCATGTTTTGAAAGCGCAGCTCCGCGTCCACTTCGCCCGCGGCCTCGCTCCCGACGGGAAGCGGCCCGCCGCATATATGAACGATCGCGCCGCCGCGCTCGACCGTATCGAGCACGGGAACGCTGCCGAGCATCCCCCTGTCGCCGCGCTGGCCGCCGCCCTCGGGGAAGAAGGCCGTGCGGTCGAGCTCTATCTCGCAGTTCCCGCCGGCCTCGCGGCAGGCGGTCACGCGCGCGGAAAAGCTCCAGAGGTGGCTGTCGGCGTCGAATAGCCTTTCGGTCATGTTCCTCGCTCCTTGAAAGGGTTTTGAAAATAATAGCATATATTGTCTCAAAAATCAAAAAGGCGTTGAAGTTTTACTTAATATTTGTTAAAATAGATAAAAAATCGAAGGAATAGGGGAAGCGACATGTCTATTGAGAAATATTCTCCGGACGAGCTGATCGTCCGCGATAGGGTCAAAACGAGATTCAGCGAGACGGAGATACTCTCCACGCCGATCACGATGAAGGAGAACTCCCTGCGTCTGTATCAGGGCAAGACGCCCATGTGGGCGCCGTTTTCCATCGGAGAATACAACTCCTTCATGCTCGACTGCGACCCCGAAAACCGCGCCCGCGCCGCCGATCCCGGCCACGGGGTGGACGGCTACGGAGTCGAGTGGGTGTTCGTAAAGGAGGCCGGCGGCGCGATGGTAAAGCCCGGCGCGCCCAAATGCCCGGACATCAACGAGTGGGAGAAGTACCTGACCGTGCCCGATCCAGACACGTGGGACTGGGAGGACTGCTACAACCGCAACAAGCACCTCATCCGCGACGACCGCCTGACCTATATCTCCGTGCCCGGCTGCCTCTTCGAGAGGCTCATCGCCGTCATGGACTTCCAGTACGCCGCCGTCGCCCTCATCGACGACGACCAGAAGGAGGGCGTACATCGATTCTTCCGCACCGTCGTCGAGGTCCACAAGAAGTTTTATAAGAACGTCAAAAAGTGGTTCAACGCCGACATCGTCAACTTCAACGACGACTGGGGCTCACAGCGCGCGGAGTTCTTCTCCGTCGATACGGCGCGCGAGATGCTCCTGCCCTATACCACCGAGCTCGGCGAGTACGTCCACTCGCTCGGCATGTATTGGGACCTGCACTGCTGCGGCTTCGTCGAGAATTTCGTGCCGCTGTTCATCGAGGAGCACATGGATTCCTGGGGCGGCCAGGCGCTCAACGACAAATACAAGCTCAAGCAGATGTACGGAGACCGCTTCATCTTTACCGACGGCCCGAAGGTCGGCCCCGACGCCACCGAGGAGGAGATGGACGCCGCCGTCGCCGAGTTCATGGCGACCTCCGGCGCGGACAACCGCATCCTCGTCGACGGCAGGATGATGAACCCCGTCCTGCGCAAGAAGATATACGAGGCCTCCCGCAAGAACTACGACCGCCTCGTCGCCGAGGGCAAGGCCATCCTGTAAAGCGAACAAAAAAGCCCGGAACAAAGCGAGACCCCGTTGGAAGCTTCCAACGGGGTCTTTTTATGCGCGTTTTTTCAGTCCTGCTGGATGAGGTATATCGAGCCGTCCTCGCCGCTCTGGGCTATGAGCAGGCGCGTCTCGACGCCGCCGGACACGTATGAGATCATCAGATCGGGCAGTATCTCGGGGATGAAGGTCGAGACGAAGATGCAGTCGCCCTCCGTCATGCGGTTGAGCGCGTAGATGTCGCGCACGGGGACGAACTCGAAGGTATCGAAGCTGTTCGTGCCGACCGTGATGCGGACGTTGTAGAGCATGCCGTCGGTCGTGAAATAGAATTTCTCGCCGCCCTCGTCGCGGACGATGCGGTTCATGCTCGTGACGTCGGCAGGCTCGGCGTCGGAGACGTCGAGCAGGCCGCTGCCGGGGTTATCCTCGTGCTTCGGAGGCATGTACTTCGGGTCGAGCAGGGAGGTCAGCTCCGCGTAGGGGACGGTCAGGCGGATGTCGCCCGCCGCGTAGGGGGCTATCAGGTACGTGTTGCAGATGACGGTAATCCCGTCCTCGTCAAAGTACCAGACGTCGTCGAGAACGAGGGTGTCGAGCGTGTCCTCCCAGCCCTCGAAGAAGGCTTCGGCAAGCTCGTGGCCCGCGGCGATGTCCGCGAGGCGGGAATTTATATACTCCTCGAGCGAGCGGTCGCCTGCCGCGCAAACGCTGCGCAGGTCGAGCTGCTCGCCGGTGTCGGTGTCGAAGTTAAGTGCGCTCACATAGGGGCTGTCGTGCGCTCCGCCGAGGTACTCCGACTCGATCATGACGACGGAGATCGCGTTCTCGTCGATGCGGGCGGGCACGAAGCGGCGGACGAGACCGCAGGGGTTCCAGAAGCCGTCCGTCCCGTCCTCGACGGCGCGGTCGTACTGCTCGACGGCGTAGGCGCGCATATCGCCGACGCGAAGCTGGAACTCGTCGTCGAGTTCGGCAAACCTTGCGGCGATGGCGTCGGAAACGGCGGAGCGGCTGCTCTTGACGAGTATGCTGCCGTTTTCGACGGAGAGGATCATGACGCCGTCGTCGGCGTTGACGACGGAGGACGAGCTCGTCACGGTCGCGTATATCTTTTCGGGGATCTCGGGCGTCGGCTCCGGAGTCGGTTCAGGCGTGGGCTCGGGCGTCGGGGTGACGCCGGGCTCGGCGGTCACGTCGGGCGTCGCGGTCGGAGCGGCGGGAGTCGGGGTCGCGGAGGGCTCGGGCGGGACGGGGGAGATGGTGCAGCCGGCGAGGAGCGCCAGCGCGCAGAGCACCGCAACCGCGACGGTAATGGTCTTTTTCATGGGAAAAAACCTCCTTTCAGAGGAGAGCGACGGAAGCGCCTCTTTTCGGAGGCGCTTCCGTATCTTTTCGGGGAAACGGTTACTTTTCCTGAGCGTCGAGAGCGTCGATGATGGCGGGGATGACCTTGAACAGGTCGCCCACGATGCCGAAGTCGGCGACTTCGAAGATGGGAGCGTTCTCGTTCTTGTTGATGGCGACTATATAGCCCGAGGTCTGCATGCCGGCGAGGTGCTGGATCGCGCCGGAGATGCCGCAGGCGATATAGAGCTTGGGCTTGACGGTGGTGCCCGTCTGGCCGACCTGATAGCTGTGATCTATCCAGCCGGCGTCGACGCAGGCGCGGGAGGAGCCTATCGTTCCGCCGAGCCTGTCGGCGAGCTTCCTGATGATGTCGAAGCCCTCGGGACCGCCAATGCCGCGGCCGCCGGAGACGATGATGTCGGCGTCGGACAGCGAGGCGATCTCGCCGACCTTCTTGACGACCTCAAGGACGTTCTGCCTGATCTCGCCGGGCTTGAACTTGATGTCGAGCTTTATCAGCTCGCCCTTCCTGCCGGGAACGCGGACGGGCTTTTCCATGACGCCCGGGCGGACCGTCGACATCTGGGGACGGTGATGCGGGCAGACGATGGTGGCCATGAGGTTGCCGCCGAAGGCGGGACGGGTCTGCATGAGCTTCTTGTCCTCGGGGTCGATGTCGAGCTTGGTGCAGTCGGCGGTGAGGCCGGTGCCGCACTTGACGGCGAGGCTCGGCGCGAGGTCGCGGCCGATGTGGGTCGCGCCCATGAGGACGATCTCGGGCTTGTACTTGAGGATGCCCTTGTAGATGGCGTTGGTGTAGCCGTCGGTGGTGTAGCCCTTGAGCTCGGGGGCGTCGGCGTAGTAGACCTTGTCCGCGCCGCACTCGAACAGCTCGTCCACGAGCCCGTCGACCTCGCTGCCGACGAGGACGGCGGCGAGCTCGGTGCCGATCTGATCGGCGAGCTTGCGGCCCTCGCCGAGGAGCTCGATGGAGACGTTCATGAGCTTGCCTTCACGCTGCTCGGCAAATACCCACACGCCGTGGTACAGGCTGATATCGACGTTGCTCATGGAGGACTCGGTGCGCTCGATGGCTCCGAAGGGGCAGTTCTCGGCGCAGACGCCGCAGTTGGTGCAGGCCATGCCTACGACGGCGAGCTTGTTCTCCATGGTGATGGCCTGGAAGGGGCAGTCGCGGACGCACTTGCCGCAGCCCTTGCATTTTTCAGCGATAATATTTATAGCCATTTTCGCGTCCTCCTATATAACGTGCTTTTCGGTCAGCTTCGCGACGACGGCGGCCGCCATCTCGTTGACCGTGCCGGAGAGCATCTCGCCCTTGCCCTTGGGGGGCGGGGTGAAGCTGCGGAGAACGTTCGTCGGGGAGGCGGTGAGGCCGCACTTGGAAGGATCGAGCTCGACGTCGTTTTCGTTCCAGACCTTGATGCAGTCGCTCTCGCAGGCATAGAGGATGCGGCCGATGGTCATGTAGCGCGGGGTGTTGAGCTCCTTGATGCAGGTCAGCACGCAGGGCGTCGGGACCTCGATGACCTCGAAGCCGTCCTCGAGCTGGCGCTCGACGACGACGCTCTTGTCCTTGTACTCGCGGACCTTCTGGACGTAGGTCACGACGGGCAGGCCGAGGCGCTGAGCGAGCTGCGGAGCGACCTGGGCGGTGTCGCCGTCGATGGCCTGACGGCCGGCGAAGATGATGTCGTAGTCGCCGATCTTCTTGATGCCGGCGGCGAGGGTCGTGGAGGTAGCACAGGTGTCGGCTCCGCCGAAGGCGCGGGAGGAGAGCAGGACGGCGTCGTCGGCTCCCATCGCGATGCACTCGCGGAGCATGATCATTGCCTGACCCGGGCCCATGGAGACGACCGTCACGGTCGAGCCGGGGTTGGCGTCCTTGAGGCAGAGAGCCTCTTCAAGAGCGTTGGCGTCGTCCGGGTTGAGTATGGAGGGAACGCCGTCGCGGATCAGAGTACCCTTGACGGGATCGATCTTGACCTCGTTGGTATCGGGCACTTGCTTGGCACAAACGATAATTTTCATCTCTGTTCCCTCCTTACTTCAAGAGCGCGCCGGATATGACCATCTGCTGGACCTGAGACGTGCCCTCGAAAATGCTGTTGATGCGGCAGTCGCGGTAGAGACGCTCAATGCGGTAATCCTTGATGTAGCCGTAGCCGCCGTGGATCTGCAGGGCCTTGTAGGCGATGTGGTTGCAGGCCTCGGAGGCGAAATACTTGGCCATGGAGCAGTACATGCTCGCCTTCGGATCGCCCAGATCCTTGGTGACGGCGGCGTTATAGAGAAGCTCGCGGGCGGCCTCGAGCTCGGTCGCCATGTCGGCGATCATGAAGCTGATGGCCTGGAACTTGGCTATGGGCTGGCCGAACTGCTTGCGCTCCTTGGCGTACTTGATGGCTTCCTCGAGGCAGGCCTGGCCGAGTCCGACGGACTGGGAGGCGACGCCGAGGCGACCGTAGTCGAGAGTCTTCATGGCGTTGGAGAAGCCCTTGTTGACCTCGCCGAGACGGCAGCTGTCGGGGATGCGGACGTCCTCAAGAATGACGTCGCTGGTCGGGCAGCCGATGATGCCCATCTTGTTCTCCGGCTTGCCGCAGGAGACGCCGGGCAGCTTCATGTCGACGATGAAGGTCGTGATGCCCTTGGAGCCGAGCTTCGGATCGGTCTTCGCGAAGACGACGCAGAAGTCGGCGATGGGGGCGCCGGTGATGAAGGCCTTGCGGCCGTTGAGTATCCAGTCGTCGCCGTCGCGCACCGCGCTCGTCACGACGCCGCCGGCGTCGGAGCCGGCGCCCGGCTCGGTCAGACCGAAGCAGGGGAAGAGCTCGCCGCGGGCGACTCCGCCTATGTACTTGGCCTTCTGCTCTTCGGTACCGGCGAGGAGCAGCGGGCCGGTGCCGAGGGAGTTGGCGCCGGAGACGTAGATCGCGGAGACGGAGCTGACGCGGGAGATCTCCTCGATGGTGATGCAGTAGGCGAGGGTGTCGCCGCCCTGACCGCCTATCTCGCGGGGGGCCTTGATGCCGAAGAAGCCGTACTGCTTGAACTTGTCAAGAAGCTCCTGGGGATAGTCGCCGGTCTGGTCTATCTCATCCTGGAGCTCCTTGGGGATCTCCTTCTCGCAGAAGTCTCTGGCGAGCTTGCGGATGAGCTGGTATTTTTCGGACAGAACCATGTGCTTGATTAACTCCTTCCTATGGATGAAATCTAAAACGGCCCGGCCGGAGGACCGGCGCCTTTTTCGCGGGGAAAAGCGGCTTCGCGCAGCTTTATCATCTCTCGCGGCGCGAAAAATGTCAAAGACACTTTTTGCCGCGGAATATTATAAACGATAGAGCGCCGTCGGCGCAATAGCGCGTTGCCTTAATTCTTAAAAAGTGGCGAAAAAACCAAATTTGACCGCGTTTTTTCTGACAATTAGGGTAAATCGCCGTCGTGAAAAAACATTCCCGCGTCGACGCGCGGGAATGAGGGGCTTACAGGGGACGCGGTACGGCGGGACTTACCCGCCGTACCGCGGAAAGGAACTATGCTTTCAGCACTTCTCCCAGATGGTGGCGACCGCGTTGCCGCCGCCGATGCACAGGGTGGCGAGGCCGAGCTTGGCGTCGTCGCGCTTGAGCATCTCGTGGATGAGGGTGGTGATGATGCGGGCGCCGGAGCAGCCGACGGGATGACCGAGGGCGAGCGCGCCGCCGTTGACGTTGACCTTGGCCATGTCGAGGCCGAGGTCGCGGACGACCGCGATGGACTGGGCAGCGAAGGCTTCGTTGGCCTCAACGAGGTCGAGATCGGCGACGGTCAGGCCGGCCTTCTCGAGAGCGTTGCGGGTAGCGTAGATGGGGGCGACGCCCATGATGGCGGGATCGACGCCGCCCTGGCCCCATGCGACGAGGCGGGCGAGGGGCTTGAGGCCGTACTTCTCAACGGCCTTCTTGGAGGCGATGACGATCGCGGCGGCGCCGTCGTTGATGCCGGAGGAGTTGCCGGCGGTGACGCGGCCGCCGTCGGGCTTGAAGGCGGGCTTGAGCTTGGCAAGCGCCTCGGCGCTGGTCTTGCGGGGGAACTCGTCGACCTTGAACTCTATGGTCTCCTTCTTGAGCTTGACGGGCACGGGGATGATCTCGTCGTCGAACTTGCCGGCGGCCTGGGCGGCGGCGGTACGGTTCTGGCTCTCGAGCGCGAAGGCGTCAAGCTCCTCGCGGGTGATGCCCCACTGATCGCAGACGTTCTCGGCGGTCATGCCCATGTGGTAGTTGTTGTACTTCTCCCAGAGGCCGTCGTTGACCATGGAGTCGATCATCTTGACGTTGTTCATGCGGGCGCCGAAGCGGGCCGTGGGAACGAGGTACGGAGCGGCGGACATGTTCTCGGTGCCGCCGGCGAGGATGATGTCGGCGTCGCCGGCAGCGATGGCGCGGGCGCCCTCGATGACGGCCTTCATGCCGGAACCGCAGACCATGCCGACGGTGTAGGCGGGAACTTCGACGGGCACGCCGGCGGCGAGAGCCACCTGACGGGCGACGTTCTGGCCGAGGCCGGCAGTCAGGACGCAGCCGAACATGACTTCGTCGACTTCGTTGCCCTTAAGTCCGGCGCGCTGAAGAGCGGCCTTGGCGACTATGGCGCCGAGCTCGGGAGCGGGGGTGTCCTTCAGGGTTCCGCCAAAGGAGCCGATGGCGGTACGGCAGCAGCTTACCAGATAGATGTCTTCCATTGAAAAATGCCTCCTTGCCCGGGTTGTCGGGCGTAATAAAATGAAGTTTTTGAAAAGCGCGCAATATATATGTAGTATAGCCTTGCGCGGGGAAAAAGTCAACAGCGCGGCGCGGATAATTGCATATTTCGCGCCCCTGTGATATGCTGAACGCGACGGGAGGCGGGAATATGTCCACGGCGGCGGTCATGGCGGGCGGAAAAAGCAGCAGGATGGGGAGAGACAAGCTCCTTATCGAGGTAGAGGGGGAGACCCTTGTCGGGCGCGCCGTGCGCGAGCTCGGAGGGGCCTTCGATACGGTGCTGCTCAGCGTCGCCGACGGAAAAAAGTACTCCGTCGCCGCCGAGCCGGTGGAGGACGTATTTAAGGGCTGCGGCCCGCTCGGAGGGCTTCACGCCGTCCTTCTCAGGACGGAGGACGAGGGCGCGTTCATCGCCGCGGCGGACATGCCGTTTTTCTCGGCCGAGGCCGCGCTCAGGGTCGTCGAGGCCTGCGCAGACGCGGAGGCCTGCGTTCCCGTCTGGGCCGACGGGAGGCTCGAGCCGCTCTTCGGCTACTATAAAAAGGAGCTCGCACCGCGGGCGGAAAAGCTCCTGCGGGAGGGGAGACGCTCTATGCGCTCGCTGCTGGAGGTCGCCCGAGTAAAGACCGTCCCTGCCGAGTCGCTCGGCGGGCCGCGCCTGCTGGAAAACCTCAATACTCCCGAGGACCTCGCGCGGGCTTTTCCCGCCAAGTAAAAGCCGAAAAGGTATTGCACTTTTTCCCGGGCGGGAATATAATGAATTTACGCAAAACCGCAATTTTATTGAAAGGATGTTTTCAATGAGCTATAAGATCACCAGAAAGAACGAGGCCTATCGCTACGAGGCCCCCAAGCACTTCGACGTGCGCACCACCCGCCTGCACGATCCTCAGGACGTCAACGACGGCGTCGTGACCATGGGTCTGTCCCACTTCCTGCCCGGCGGCGGCTGCGAGTACGGCTCCAACGCGATGGAGTCCATCTACTACATCATCAAGGGCCAGATGTACCTCGAGTGCGAGCTCGGCACCGAGAACGAAGTCAAGACCACCCTCTATGAGGGCGACACCTTCCACTGCGGACCGAACACCCCGAAGTCCATCCTCAACACCGGCACGGAGTGCTGCGAGATGCTGGTCGTCCTCGTCAAGAGATAAGCGAATACCTCATTTAATCAATAACGCAGAAACGGGACGCGGATAATCTCCGCGTCCCGCTTGTTTTGGCTCGGCTTATTTCTTGTAGGGATAGAATTTGAATTCGACAGTATCAACATCGTCGTCGGGACTGTAATCATTACCGATTGCAAAGACGAATCCTGTCTTGCCGAAGGTGATCCTGTCGGAGAGCGTGCCGGAATCCAATCCGGCGCTTCCGTTGGCGTTCTCAATCGCGAAATACTCGATGAGCTTCCCGTCGGAAATGCGCCGTGCCATCAAGCGGCGTGTGGTTTCCGGCTCGCCGAACTCGTAGAAATAAAACCAGCCGTCGTGAATGGCGAAATTGCCCATCATGGGATGCTCTCTCTTGAGCTCGTCGGTGTAATCTTCCGGAGCGACGGGTCCGGACGGAGTCTCGCATTTCTCGTCGCCGCCGCGGACGGCGTCGAAGCTGGAGCAAAGCCAGCCGTAAGTGTCGTTGTCGAAATAGCCGACGTAGACCCTGCCGTTATAGACGTCAACGCAATTTACCTGCCCGATGGTCGGCTCGCATACGGAGGTGATATCGCCTGTGGCGATATCCGCACGGATGAGCTCGCTGTATCCCGGCTCTTTGCCGTCCCGGAAGCAATAAACTGCTCCGTCTCCGACTGCGAAATTGAATTCGTAGTTGCTCGGAGCAACGAATTTCCAGCCATCGGAATCGACCTTGTATACACATGAATCGCCGTCGGCGTTTTTAAGGTGTACGTAAGCTGCGTTTTCATACGGAACGATGGACTTGCAATTTTCAAAGCCGTCCGGAAGGGGGAAGCGTTCTTCACTTCCGGCGGAGAGGGACAGCCGCACCAGCGTCGTGTCGTCTTCCAGATAATAAAACGTATCCGAATCAACCGCGGGAAACGCCGTCCGCTTTGACAGTACGCTTTCCGAGCCCTCTGCGCTTACCTGCATTACGCCGTGCCAGTCGGGCCGGAGCACGTATATTTTTTCCGGGTCCTTTTTCGCGCAAGAGCCAAAGAAAAGGAGAACCGCCGACATGACAAGCAGCGCGGCGAGTGAGACTTTTTTCATTATTGGCACTCCAATGTCGTTATTTCGCCTGTTTAATAGTTATAAAGATAGGGCGAAAGAGTTTGTCCAGTAGCCGTGTAATACCTGTCCCTGATGTTCTTCCAAGTATTGCCGACACCCTGCTGAGTTATAATAATTCCAATTAGCCTGTTTTGGCTGTTTCCTGTCAGGTATATTGGCCCTCCGCTGTCGCCACTTCCAAATGTCGTATTGACCTGGAGAGTGTAGAATCCAGATGAGTAAACGACAGTAACAGTAGATGACTTAAAACCGCTGTATACACCATAAGCGGAAACATTCCCTCCGCTATAAGATGACAATTGGGAATCAAGAGCGACATAGGAAATACGAGTGGTAGTATTGTTTACTTTGTTGGAGACAGTATAGCTCGCGGTAGAAGGAATGACGATATAGGCGGCATCATAATAAACAGCAGGGGCGTTAGTAGCGGTCGGAGAGAGAGTATAAGCATCCATATTCAAGCCAGCTACGGTAACGGTGCGAGGGGAAATCGTACTTGTAAACCCAAGATTGTGAGCGTGAGTTATCAATAAGTATCTACCGAGGCTGTCATATGCGCAGAAGCTAATTGTGCCGTAGCTATTGCCGAAACTCGATTGGATGCCGGGGTAGAAGGCATAAGTGGTATTTGGGGTCAAAGAGGTCGGCGCATTATCAATCTGGGATTTTGCAGAATCATCAATTGCAGGAGGTTCTTTTTTTATTTCAAAAGTGTATAGATCGGGGTCTATGTCCTCGTTGTCAGCAACGATTGAGGCCCATTCTTTTTTGAATCCTTCGAAATCAGGAATAAGCAAAACCGCGACCTTATTTTTCGGTATGTCGATATAAGCTCCGCAGGTAAACGCTTCAAGTCTTTTACTGAACCTGTCAAGAGATAACATAGCTTCGTTAAGCTGATTGAAAGAATGTTCAACCTCAACGAACGAGAAATCTGCTCCGTCGCAGTCAGCCTTGGCCTGCTTCCTAATTTCGGCCGTGTCTTCGGTGATATACATGATTAGATTGTTGTCTTCAGATCGAGAGAATCCTCCAAAGTAATCAGGGGGAAGATATAAATCTTCGTCGTAGTCAGTGTATTTGTCCCAAAAACTGAAAACGATCTCGTTGCAGTTGGCCATCCGTTCGGCGCCTGTTAATAAAGAGCCTGCCGCAAGGCCATAGCAAGGAAGTGAAAATACCAATGACAAAACAATAAGGATGAATACACTTTTTTTGATCCAATTTTATGCTTTCATGATTTTTCCCCTTTCTTTTTCGTGTTTTAGTTTGTGGCTGACCGACTTTTTCATATTAATAATACCGCAAATGACAGATATTGTCAAGAAAACATTGCCAATTTTGACTGAGATTTACGTTATATTGCCTAATTTTATCCGAAAAAGCGATATAGAGATTGGCTTTTGTGCTCAAAAAGAGCATTACAAGACGCGGACGTTCACACTCCGTTTCGCGGCGCGGGGGAGAGGGCTCCGCGCCGGAGTTTTTTCGCGGAAAGACTCCGAAAAAAATAAAAAAAGCGCAAAATGCTCTTGACTTTAGAACTATACCAAAGTTTATACTACCTTTGAATAATGCCTTGGTATGCCCTCCGCGTCGCAGAGAGCGGGGGAGCGCGTTATTCGCAAGACGTGAAAAACGGAAACGTATCAAATATGAGGAGTGAGAGAAAATGGAAAAGGTTTACACCAATCTGACTACCGGAGGTCCTATCTCCGTGTACGTCGAGGACGGCAAGATCACGAGGGTCAGGCCGCTCCAGGTGCCCGAGGAGGACTATCCGAAGCCGTGGACCGTGGTGGACAAAAACGGCAAGAAGTATTCTCCCCCGAAGGCCATGCGCATCGCGCAGAACATCCTCGCCGAGAAGAACAGGCTCTACAGCGAGGACCGCATCCTCTATCCCATGAAGAGAGTCGACTGGGATCCCGACGGCGAGCGCAACCCGCAGACCCGCGGCATCTCCGGATATGAGCGCATCTCGTGGGACGAGGCCGCGACCATCATCGCCAAGGAGATCAACCGTCTCGCCCCGCGCGACGCAAACGGCGAATTCGACGGACATGCCATAACGGCCATCACCGGCTCCCACCACAATTGGGGCATCGTCGGCTACAAGATGGCTCCGTTCGGCCGCTTCTTCTCCATGCTCAACTTCACGCCCATCCTCGACAACCCCGACTCGTGGGAAGGCTGGATGTGGGGCGCTCCGCACATGTGGGGCTTCTACTGGCGTCTCGGCCAGCCCGAGCAGTTCGACCTGCTGCCCGACGCTTTCAAGAACACCGACATGATCGTGTTCTGGTCCAACGACCCCGACTCCACCCACGGCATCTACTCCGGCCAGGAGTCCAACATCTGGCGCGTCTGGCTCAAGGAGATGGGCATGAAGTGCGTCTTCATCGACCCGTTCTACAACTACACCAACGCCGTCATGGACGGCACGTGGTTCGCCCCGCGTCCCGGCACGGATACGGCGCTTGCCGCCGCCATCGCGTACCAGTGGATCATCGACGACACCTACGACCACTTCTATATCGAGAACCGCACCGAGGGCTTTGACGAGTTCAAGGATTATATCCTCGGCAAGGAAGACGGCGTCCCCAAGACCTGCGAGTGGGCCGCCGAGAAGACCGGCATCCCCGCCCGCCGCATCCGCGCTCTGGCCAAGGAATGGGCCTCCAAGCGCGTCGCCCTCGCCGGCGGCGTCCGCGGCGGCGAAGGCTCCGCCTGCCGCACCGCGTACGGCACCGAGGAAGCCCGCTTCCTCATCGCGCTGGCCGCCATGCAGGGCTTCGGCAAGCCCGGCGTCTCCATCTGGGGCACGACCATGGGCGCTCCCGCCGACTACACCTGGTTCCCCGGCTACGCCGAGCCCGATTCCCAGATGGGCAAGTCCCGCGCGGCGAACATCAAGTACGCCGCTTCGAAGGTCACGCAGCGCCTGTACCGCCTGAACTACCCCGAGGACATCATCAACGGCAAGGGCTCGTTCATAGGCGACGGCTTCTGCGGCCAGTCCATCGCGCAGCAGTTCAATCACCATGAATATCCCATCGAGGGCAAGGTCAAGATGCTCTGGCGCTACGGCGGCTCCTTCATGGGCACCATGACCGAGACCAACCGCTACGTCAAGCTCTACCGCCACGTCGGCGAGAACCAGCTCGACACCGTCATCAATCAGGACTGCTGGTTCGGCGGCGAGGCGAAGTTCGCGGACATCATCCTGCCCGCCTGCACCAACCTCGAGCGCAACGACCTCGGCGAGTGGTCCGTCGGCGGCGGCTACACGACCCACGCCGAGATAGGCAACAACTGGCGCGTCATCGTGCGCGAGCAGAAGTGCGTCGAGCCGCTCGGCGAGTCCAAGAGCGACTATGAGATCTTCCAGGAAGTCGCCAAGAAGCTCGGCGTCTGGGAGCAGTACACCGACGGCGGCAAGACCGAGGACGAGTGGGCCGAGGCCTTCTGGAACATCTCCGAGCTCAGCAAGCGCTGCAGCTGGGAGGAGTTCAACAAGAAGGGCTACTATATCGTCCCCGTGCCCGAGGACTACGAGGAGCATCCCGCCTTCCGCTGGTACTACGAGGGCCGCGACTGCGACACGCAGGACTACCTCAACCCGAAGATCAAGGCCGTCAACAACATGAACACCATGGAGCCGACCGAGAATTCCAAGGAGCTCGGCACCTACTCCGGCAAGCTGGAGTTCGCCTCCCGCAGCCTCAAGGAGCTCTCGCCCGAGGATACCGAGCGTCCGCCCGTGCCGCACTACATCCCGTCCTGGGAGGGCCACGAGACCGAGACGTATAAGAAGTATCCGCTCCAGATCATCTCCCCGCATCCCCGCTTCAGCTTCCACACCCACTATGACACGCACGCCAGCTGGATCGACGAGATACCCTGCCACCGCATGATCATCGACGGCTACGCCTACTGGGTCGCCCGCATCAACCCGAAGGACGCCAAGGACCGCGGCATCAAGACCGGCGATATCATCGAGCTCTACAACGAGCGCGGCAGCGTCCTCTGCGCGGCCGACGTGACCTACCGCGTCCCCGTCGGCGTCATGCACTCCTACGGCTGCTCGGCCAAGTACGATCCCATCACGACCGAGACCGGCGCCACCGACCGCGGCGGCTGCGTGAACATCCTGACCAGCAAGCGCTGGCTGTCCCAGAACGTCCCCGGCATGGCCCCGAACTCCTGCCTCATCGAGTGCAGGAAGTGGGAATGCTGATAAGACCGGCGGAAAGGAGAATGAACTAATGGCTAAGTATGGTTTCATAATAGACGTCGACCGCTGCAACGGCTGCTACAGCTGCTTCCTCGCCTGCAAGGACGAGTGGATAGGCAACGACCACGGCAAGTACGGCGCCGCGACCGCCGAGGGCATGAACCTCATGCGCGTGCGCGAGATCGAATACGGCACCGACGACAAGGTCAAGGTCGACTATATCGCGATCCCCTGCCAGCACTGCAAGAACGCCCCCTGCGTCGCCAAGCGTCCCGACGCCTTCTACACCCGTCCCGACGGCCTCGTCATCCTCGACCCGGCCAAGGCGGCCGACAAGGCTCTGCTGCAGGCCTGCCCGTACGGCTGCGTTCAGTGGAACGAGAAGGCCGGCATCGCCCAGAAGTGCAACGGCTGCGCCCACATGCTCGACGCCGGCGAGAAGCAGACCCGCTGCTCCGAATGCTGCCCGAACCAGGCGCTCATCTTCGGCGATCTCGACGACCCCAACAGCGAGATAAGCAAGTTCGCCGCCGAGCACGCCGCCGAGCTCGAGGACTTCCAGCCCGCCTTCAAGGCCGAGCCGAGCGTGAAGTATATGTATCTGCCCAAGCCGTTCATCTGCGGCGAGGTCACCTTCGAGGGCGAGGACGTCAAGGGCGCCAAGGTCACCGTCGTCTGCGACGAGTGCGGCAAGAAGTACGAGACCGAGACGGACTTCCTCGGCGATTTCGAGGTGCAGGGCCTCCCGACCAACAAGCCCTTCACCGTCACAATCGAGGCCGCCGGCTGCAAGCCCGCCGTGCTCAAGTGCCGCACGGCCGGCTCCGTCAACTTCGGCGAGATCGTTCTCGAGAAATAAGCTTAAGTTTGCAGCCCCGCCGGCTCCGGCGGGGCTGCAAAAACGCCTTCGCGCGAAAAGCGCGCAGGCGAATATTGGAGGAAGAAAGATGAAAAACGCAGTAATCGTTGAAGCATGCCGCACAGCCGTCGGCAATATGGGCGGCGCCCTCAAGCCCATGAGCGCGCTCGACCTCGCCGTGACGGTCATCCGCGGCTGCATCGACCGCAGCGGGATCGATCCCAAGGAGATCGACGAGGTCATCCTCGGCCAGTGCCGCCAGACCTCGGACGAGCCCAACATCGCCCGCGTGGCCGCCCTCAAGGCCGGCATCCCCGACGCCGCCTCCGCCCATACCGTCATGCGCCAGTGCGCCAGCGGCATGACCGCCGTGCATAACGGCGCCATGCAGATCATGTGCGGGCTTTCCGACGTCGTCCTCGCCGGCGGCACCGAGAGCATGTCCAACGCCGTGTTCTACGTCCGCAACGCCCGCTGGGGCGTCGGCACCGGCACGACGCAGTTCGTCGACGCGCTCACCGAAGGGCAGTTCAAGTCCCAGCCCGAGGACATGTACGGCACGTACAACATGGGCGCGACCGCCGAGAACGTCGCCGAGCAGCTCCATATCACCCGCGAGGAGCAGGACGAGTTCTCCTTCGCCTCCCAGCGCAAGGCGATCGCCGCCATCGACTCCGGCCGCTTCAAGGACGAGATCGTCCCCGTGACGGTCCCGCAGGGCAAGAAGCTCCCGCCCCTCGTTTTCGACACCGACGAATTCCCGAGACGCGACACGAGCCTCGAAAAGATGGCGAAGCTCAAGCCCGTCTTCAATATAAAGCACGACGACAAGGGCCGCCTGTTCAATGACAGCGCCCTGACCGGCACCGTGACCGCCGCGTCCTCCTCCGGCCGCAACGACGGCGCCTCCGCCGTCCTCCTCATGAGCGAGGAGAAGGCCAAGGAGCTCGGCCTCAAGCCCCTCGCCCGCATCATCGGCATGGGCACCGCCGGCGCCGATCCGCGCACGATGGGCCTCGGCCCCGTGGGCGCAGTTCCCAAGGCTCTCGCCAACGCCGGCCTCAAGGATGACGATATCCAGCTCATCGAGCTCAACGAGGCGTTCGCCGCCCAGTCCATCGGCTGCATCAAGCTGCTCGGCTGGGAGAACAAGATGGACATCATCAACGTCAACGGCGGCGCGATAGCCCTCGGCCACCCCGTCGGCTCCTCCGGCTGCCGCATCCTCGTCACCCTCGTCCACGAGATGAAAAAGCGCGGCCTGAAGTACGGGCTGGCGACTTTGTGCATCGCGGGCGGCATGGGCCAGGCGACGGTTATTGAGATGTGCGACTGATCGCACGGATTATTCGACTGACGGGAACCGACGCCCGAGATGCACGTGTCATCCCCGAGCGGTTCCGGCGAAGCCGGGAGCGAGTGGGGACAT
>JAFZOI010000009.1 GCA_017550645.1 Oscillospiraceae bacterium | reverse complement strand
GCAAAAAGAGAGATTTTTCCCGCCGGGCGAGGCGAAAAGCGCAGGGATCCTTACTGCCGGATCGCGAGCATTTTCAACGCTGCTCGGCGCGAAAATATCCTTTTTGCGCTGCCGCATCCTTATGTGAGAGTGCCCTTGGCGGCCCCTTTTGCGAAAGGGGGCTCCCGCGGAGCGGGTGGGGGATCGGACCCTGTCCGCCGGAGGCACGATAAGGTATCTCCGATGGACTGTACCCGATCCCTCCGGGTTCGCTCCGCTCACCCACCTCCCTTTCACAAAGGGAGGCGTTGGATGCGCGCCGAGATATCACATCAGCTCCGCGAGCTCGGCGAGCAGGGCGCGGATCTTCCCGGTCGCGCGGGGGTCGGGGCGGCCGTCCGGCGCGAGGTAGACGGTCTTGTTGACCTCGACCATGACGGAGACGAGTTCCGCGTCCGACCGCCCGGAGAGGACGGCGTTCGGGACCATCGAGCCGGAATAGGGGTAGTTGTACGCCGTCGAGAGCCCCGCGCTTTGGAAAAGCCGCAGCGCGAGCTCGCGCTTTTCGCGCGGGAGGAACGCGCCGTCGCCGCCTATGCAGACGTCGGGGAGCGGGCGGAGCTCCGGGAGAAGCTCGCGGACGAGTATCGCCTCGGAAAAGCTGTGCACGTCGACGAGCACGGCGCGCCCGCGCAGCCCCTTGACCGCCGCGTCCAGCCGCGCGTGGTGCGCCTTGTAGTAGCCGAGGGCGAGCGCCCTGTCCGCGTCGCCGGGGCGTTTGACGACCGTCCCGTCGCAGACGCGCTCGTAGCAGTAGCCCATGCCGAAGGCCTCCATCGGCTCGTCCGCGCCGACGAAACGCTCGACGTCGCAGAGCAGGCGGCTGACCGGAAACGCGATCGTCTCGAAGCCCTCCCCTCGCGGGACGAAGCCGAGCGCGCCCGTGTCGCGCATGAGCCGGTGCCAGCGCAGGAACACGCTCCGCGGCACGCGGACCGCGCGCATGAGCTCTTTCGGCATGGCGCCGCCGTCGTGCGGGACGTGGAATACGACTTTTTTCTCCATGAAAATACGCTCCTTATGAAAATTCCCATAAAGAGCGCAAAAAAAGAGCCCCATCGTTCGATGGGACCGCCGTCGATATTCCGCCCATCGGTCAAGCTTTAGCACCTTACCCCGCGGGCAGGTTGCTGTGCGGTCGTCGAGCTTGTCTCTCGCGCACTCTTCATAGGTCGGATACATTATAGCAGAAAACGGGGAAAAAGGCAAGGGAGCGGCGGGGCGCCGAGGGCGGCGCTCCCTACGAGCACAACGGGGGTGCGATGCAACGACCCCTCAGTCGCGGCGAAAGCCGCGACAGCGTATTGCCCCTCATCCGTCATCCGCAGAGGGCGGATGACACCTTCCCCCCTCGGGGGGAAGGCTATGATATGGGAAGAGCCCGCCATGATCAGGCGGGCTCGTTCCAATAAAAAACTGTTGCAGAGGCGCGCGATCTTTTTACTCGATCACGTCGCGGGAGATGAGGTCCTCAGGGGTCTCGCGGCGGACGCCGACGCGCGCCTCGCCGCCGCGCAGCATGACGAGCGCGGGACGGCAGACCCTGTTGTAATTCGAGGCCATGGAGAAGTTGTACGCGCCCGTGACGGCGACGGCGAGCAGGTCCCCGCGCCGCGGAGACGGCAGCGCGACGTTCTCGGCGACGACGTCGCCCGACTCGCAGCAGCGGCCCGCGACGGTGCAGACGAAGTCCTTTTCCCCGTTCATGCGGGAAGCGGGATAGACCGTGTAGCGCGCCCCGTAGAGCGCGAAGCGCGGATCGTCGCTCATGCCGCCGTCGACGCTGACGTAGCTTTTCGCGCCGAGCGTCCCGGGCTTGACCTGCCCGACGGTGTAGAGCGTCATGCCCGCGTCGGCGACGATGCTGCGCCCCGGCTCGAGCATTATGGCGGGCTCGAAGAGGCCGCGCTTAGACGCCCCCTCGCGGACGTGGGCGGCTATGCGGCGTATCTCCGCCGGGATGTCGACGTGGGGGTCGGCCTCCGTGTAGCGCACGCCGAAGCCTCCGCCGAGGTCCAGGAGCTCCGGGATGAAGCCGCGCATCGTCAGCGCGTCCTGCATAAAGCCGAGCATGATGTCCGCCGCGTCGAGGAAGGGCTGCGCGTCGAAGACCTGCGAGCCGATGTGGCAGTGCAGGCCGACGACGGAGAGGTGCTCGCATTCGAGCGCCTCGGAGAGAAAGCGCATCGCGCCGTCCATCTGGACGCCGAACTGGCAGTCCATGCCTGTGTTGACGGCCTTGAAGGTGTGCGGGTCTATGCCGGGGGTCAGGCGCAGCAGCACGCGCTGTATAACGCCCGCCTCCGCCGCCGCGCGGTCGACGGCGCAGAGCTCGTCGAACCCGTCGACGATGAAGTGCCCGACTTTATTCTTGATGGCGTAGGCTATCTCCGCGTCGGTCTTGTTGTTGCCGTGGAAAAACATCCTCGCGGGGTCGGCTCCCGCGGCGAGCGCGGTCGCTATCTCGCCCTGCGAGACGACGTCTATGTTCATGCCCTCGGAGCAGACGACGCGGTATATCCCCGCGAAGCTGAGCGCCTTGCCCGCGTAGAGCGGGACGGAGCCCTCGGGCATGCATTCGCGCATCGTCTGCACGTACTCGCGGGCGCGGGCGCGGACGCGGTCCTCGTCGAGGAGGTAGAGCGGCGTCCCGAACCGCGCGGCGAGCTCCGTCGTGTCGACCCCGGCGAAGGTCAGATGCCCCGCGGCGTTAACGCCTATGTTCGTGTGCAGCATGGCGGCGCCCTCAGAAGTCTATCCCGGCGGCGCGCATCTCCGCGAGGAGGCGGGTGGCGTCCTCCATCGGGTAGAGCGGGCCGCGCAGGAAGTTCTCGCACCAGCCCATCGCGGCCATCGCGGCCTTGACGGGGATGGGGTTGACCTCGGAAAAGAGCGCGTTTATCAGCGGCAGCCAGCGAAGCTGAAGCTCCAGCGCGCCGGCGAAGTCGCCCGCGAGCGCGCGGCGGGTCAGCTCGTGCGCCCCGGCGGGCATGACGTTCGAGAGGACCGAGATGCAGCCCTTCGCGCCGAGCGCCATGAGCGGGACGATCTGGTCGTCGTTGCCGGAATAGAGCGTCATCGAATCGCCGATGAGCGCCATCGTCTCGGCTATCTTGGAGACGTTGCCGCCCGCCTCCTTGATGGCGGCGATGTTCCCGTGCTTGGAGAGCGCGAGGTACGTCGCGGGCTCGATGTTGAGCCCTGTGCGGCCGGGGACGTTATAGAGGATGATCGGCATGTCCGAGCAGTCGGCGACCTCGCTGTAGTGCCGGACGAGGCCCTTCTGCGTCGTCTTGTTATAGTACGGCGTGACGACGAGGCCCGCGTCCGCACCGGCTTCGGCGGCAAAGCGCGTCAGCTCTATCGCGTAGGCCGTCTCGTTCGCGCCCGTGCCCGCTATGATGGGGATGCGGCGCGCCGCCCGGTCGACGGCGAAGGCTATCGTGTCCTTGTGTTCCTTGTCCGAGAGCGTCGAGGCCTCGCCCGTCGTCCCGCAGATGCAGATCGCGTCGACGCCCTGCTCTATCTGCCAGTCGATGAGCTTGCCGAGCTTTTCGTAGTCCACGCCGCGTTCGGTCAGCGGCGTTATGAGCGCCGTGCAGATACCTTCAAAGATCGCCATTTTTACCTACCTCCGAAAAATAAAAAATTTGCCGCTCGGGATAGGAGCGCCAAATTACGATTCGACCCAAACAGGGCGATATTGTAATCCGGATAGCTCTCCGCGGCCTCGCGGCCGCGACAGTCAAACGGCTGTTTACCGTTTGCCCAGCGCCGGCGCCCCCGCGGAGAGGGCCGGAACTTCGGCAGCGGCGCCTTTCCCCCGGCGGGTTCTCGCGACCCTTTCGCCGGACTACTCTTCGCGCGCTGCGCCTCTATCTCGTGTTTAGCAGAATATAACATCCTCCGCGCGATATGTCAAGCAGGAATTTAACGAATTATATCGAAGAGGGCGGAAAAGGGCGGAACATAGCCTCCCCTTGCGAAGGGGAGGTGGTTGAGCGAAGCGAAACCGGAAGGGTCGGGTCCGATCCCTCAGTCTCGCATACGCTCGACAGCTCCCTTTCGCAAAGGGAGCCAGCTTCGGGCCGCCGAGGGCGCCCCGCCCTACGCGCCTCCCGCGAAAACGATGCGTAAATTTGCGATTTGCTTTTGCCTCGCGCGCGTGTATAATAGCGGTATACAGCGTTTTCGGAGGTCGACCCATGAACATAAGCATCTCTCCCGCCTCGCGCGAGGCCTACGAGGCCGCGCAGAAAAGGTGGGACGCAATAGCAAAGCCCCTCGGCAGCCTCGGCCTGCTCGAGACGACCGTCTGCCGCATGGCCGCCGCGTGCGGCACCGCCGAGGTCGGGACGGGCCGCCGCGCCGTCGTAGTCATGTGCGCGGATAACGGCGTCGTCGCCGAGGGCGTCACGCAGACCGGGCAGGAGGTCACCGCCATCGTCACGGAGAACATGTCCTCCGGCGATACGAGCGTGTGCCAGATGGCGCGCGCCTTCGGCGCGGAGGTCTTCCCCGTGGACGTCGGCGTGGCGCGCCCCGTCTCCGGCGAGCGCATCATTCAGCGCAACATACGCCGCGGGACGGCCAACATGGCGCAGGGCCCGGCCATGAGCCGCGCCGAGTGCGAGAAGGCGATCGAGGTCGGCGTGGAGATCGTCGGCGAGCTCGCCGCGAAGGGCTACGGCCTCATAGCGACCGGCGAGATGGGCATAGGCAACACGACCTCCTCCAGCGCCGTCGCCTCCGTCCTGCTGGGGCGCGACCCCGCCGAGATGACGGGCCGCGGCGCGGGCCTCTCGGGCGAGGGCTTAAAGCGCAAGGTCGCCGCCATAAAGCGCGCGATAGAGATAAATTCCCCCGACCCCGCCGACGCGGTCGACGTGCTGGCGAAGGTCGGAGGGCTGGATATAGCGGGGCTCGCCGGAGTGTTCCTCGGCGGCGCGAAGTTCCGCGTGCCTATAATAATCGACGGCTTCATCTCCTCCGTCGCGGCGCTCTGCGCCCAGCGCATAGCCCCCGACGCGGCGGGCTACATGCTCGCCAGCCACGTCTCCTCCGAGCCCGCGGGCATGCTGCTGATAGAATCGCTCGGGCTCGAAGCCCCCATCCGCGCGCATCTCTGCCTCGGCGAGGGGACGGGCGCCGTCTGCCTCATGCCGCTCATCGACGCGGCGCTCGCCGTATATAACGGAATGAGCACCTTCGAGGACATAAACGTCGAGGCCTACACCCCGTTCACAAGCTGAGATCGGAGGGATAAAATGAACGTCCTGCGCTCTCTCGCCATTGCGTTCACGATGTATTCGCGCATCCCCGCCCCGCGCGTCAAGTGGGAGAAGGAGGCCATGTCGCTGGCGCTCTGCTTCTTCCCGCTCGTCGGCGCCGTCATCGGCGCGCTGCTGTGCGTCTGGTGGTCCCTCGCGGGGCTGCTGAGGCTCGGCCCCGTGCTCCGCGCGGCGGGCCTGCTGCTCATCCCCGTTGCCGTCTCCGGCGCTGTGCATCTCGACGGCTTCGCCGACGTCTCGGACGCGCTCGGCTCGCGCCAGCCGCGCGAGCGCAAGCTCGAGATACTGAAGGATTCGCATACCGGCGCCTTCGCGATCATCACGGTCGTCGGATACATGATACTGTTTTTCGCGGCGTGGTGCGCCTTTTACGGCGATACGAGGACGGTCGTCGCCCTCGCGATAACGCCGGTGCTCTCCCGCGCGCTCTCTGCGCTCGCCGCGATGTGCTTTAAAAACGCGCGCGGATCGGGCCTTCTCGCGACGTTCACAGACGCCGCGCAGAAGACGGCGGGGCGCATTATCTCCGTCGTCTGGATAGCCGCCGCCTGCGCGGCGATGATATGGCTCTCGCCCATAGCCGGCATTGCCGCCGTCATAGGCGCGGGGCTCGCGTTCGCCGCCTACGCCGCGACGGCCTACACACAGTTCGGCGGCACGACGGGCGACCTCGCGGGCTGGTTCACCCAGATATGCGAGCTCGCGTCCGTCCTCGCGGCGGTCATAGCCCTGCACATTGCGGAGGTGGTCTGACGTGGAGCTCGTGCTCATGCGCCACGCGGCGACGGCGGGCAACCTCCTGCGACGCTACATAGGCACGACCGACGAGCCGCTCTCCCCGGAGGGCCGCGCCGCGGCGGAGGCTCTGGCGGGCACGCTCCCGCGCGTCGGGCTCTGCTTCGTGAGCCCGTTGCTCCGCTGCCGCGAGACGGCGAAGATCTGCTTCCCCGACGCGCTGCAGATAGTCCTGCCGGACCTGCGCGAGACGGACTTCGGCCTGTTTGAAAATAAGAGCTACGAGGACCTCAAGGACGTCCCCGAATACGTGCGCTGGCTCGAGAGCGGAGGCACGCTCCCCTTCCCGGGCGGCGAGGCGCGCGAGGACGCGGACGCGCGGGCCCTGCGGGCTATCGACTTCATCATAGACTATAAAAAGAGCCCCGCCGCGGTCGTTGCCCACGGCGGGACCATTATGGCCGTTATGGCCGCGCGCGGCGAACCGCGGCGCGATTACTATGACTGGCAGCTCCCGAACTGCGGATCCCTCCGCGTCTCGGTCGAGGGCCGCCGCCTGCGGCTACTTCCCGAAGCCGCCGCCGACGCTTAGGACCTGCCCCGTTATGAACGCGGCGCGGTCGGATACGAGGAACGCGACCGCGCGGGCTACGTCCTCCGGCGTCCCGATGCGGCCGAGCGGCGTGTCCTCCGCCATCGCGGCCCTGTCCTCGGCGGAAAACTCCGCGAGCATGGCCGTATCGATGCAGCCGGGCGCGACGCAGTTTACCCGCACGCCCGAGGGGCCGACCTCCTTCGCCAGCGCCTTCGTCAGGCCGATGAGCCCCGCCTTCGCGGCCGAGTACGCCGCCTCGCACGAGCCGCCGACCTCCCCCCAGACGGAGGAGACGTTGACGATGCTCCCGCGGTGCGCGCGTATCATCGCGGGCAGCGCCTCGCGGCAGCAGAAAAACGCGCCGTCGAGCGCGACGGAGGCGACCTCCCGCCAGTCCTCGTCGGTCATATCCTGCAGCAGACCGCGCCACGCGCGGCCCGCGTTGTTTATAAGGACCTCCGGCAGGCCGGGCCCCGCCTCAAGCTCGGCGAACGCGGCCTTCACCTGCGCGGAGTCCGTCACGTCGCAGCGCAGCGCGACCCCTCCGAGCTCCGCGGCGAGAGCCTTCGCGGCGTCCTCCGAGGTCAGATAAGTCGTCGCCGGCAGATAGCCCAGCGCGGTGAGCTCCCTCGCGATCGCGGAGCCGATGCCGCCCGCTCCGCCCGTTATCAGCGCGACAGGTTTTTCCATTTTGCGCCTCCAAAAAGTACTTGACAGCCTATGCCGTCCGTGCTACAATGCATTCTACAACAGGGCGCGGCAAAACGCAACCTTCCATATCGCGGGGTAGAGCAGTTCGGTAGCTCGTCGGGCTCATAACCCGGAGGTCGTGTGGTTCAAATCCCACCCCCGCAACCATCGAAAAGAAGCATCCGTCCAATCGGACGGGTGCTTCTTTTTGCCGTTTAGGGATAGGTTTCGGGCGCGCCGCCTCCGGGTCATGAGACCGGCGAGCGTGCTCGTTGGGAAAAGCGGGCCTGCGCCGCCGGGGGCGGATGCAGCAGGCCCGGTTTTTCCGCAGCCGCGCCATTGGCGGGCCGCGGCGCACAGCCCGGCCCGGGAATGGCAAACGCGGCAAGGCGGCCCGAAGGGATAACCCGGAGGTCGTGTGGTTCAAATCCCACCCCCGCAACCATAGAAAAGTCAGATCAGCACGATTATTGTTTCTTATTATTCAAAAACAAGCTACATTAATTCCGTGAAGGATAACATACTTTGTCTATGTCGGTTAGATTAACAAGAGACCGAAAGTAAATGCGCGGTCATGTTATTTCGTGCTTTCTAGTAAAGACATATCCCATTCAGACGAGAAGACGAAACGATCAGCGTGGAATGCTATTAAAGAATTATAACGATTGATTAATGCGTTATCACTTATTTCAATGTAGTTTCGCTCATGAGGTAAGGCTTGTTTGTGATACGAACCGTCAAACATGATTAGAATTGCATCAGGGGATAAAGGAAAAAACACCTCAACACCCTTTGATGCAAGTCCGTTCATGGAGTAGATCGAGTTGTAAATATGTGCCCAACTTACGATAGGGTTATCACTTGTGAAAAACTTTTGTTTTGTTCTGTTAATGCCAAGTATCCATACTAATCGGAAAAAGCATGCAGTAAGCATAGACAGGTTTTTTGCATCAAGCATCATCTGAATATGAGTTTTCTTTGCGATTTCATCAGTTACCGAATATTTTGTTATTTCCGAAAGAGAGGCCCCCAGCGTAGTTGCAAACTCCATAACAGTATTTGCTGTGGCTTGAATGCCGGTACGAACGTGTTTCAGCCTAATATACTGAAGTGCTAAAAAAGCTGAAAAGAGCTCTTTATCATCTTCTTTAATAAAAAAACAATTCTTGATATGCCACGGAGATGCATCGCGAGCTGATATTAGTATTTTTTTTAACAGAACAGAAAAAGGTGCTTCAACTTCCTCTGAATATGCTCGTTCTATAAGTTGAGGCACCTCGTTCTTGTTTAAAACGAGACCTTTTTTGCAAAGACAATCAATGAACTTATCTGAAAAAATCTCTTTTGGGGAAATGTCGTAAAAGAATCGTTCAGAAGCAACGTCTTTAATGCTGTTGATTCTTTTTAAATCGAGCTCCTTATCATAAACTATTATTTGGTGTTTTTTGGCCCCACCCCAAGCATTAAGATAGAATTGCGGTACGTAATGCTGCTTTTTCGTTGCTTGTGCCATTGTTCTTGCGCACTCCTACAGTTCTTGTTATTGTTCTTCTTCCTGTCGCCGTTTGCACAGGCGCATTGCTGGAACGGAGAGAGGCTTTTTTCATGAATGTTTCCCGATGTAGTCAAGAATTATCGCGCAAAAAGCTTCGTTTGCTGTCTGCCGATATGCCGGCTCAATTTTATCAATACCATCAAGATAATCCTTCAGTGCATTTGCTGCCTTCATGACCTCAGATAACTGGTCCAAATGATGCCTCTGAGCTTGCTGTTGAATGTACTGATAATTAAAGATATCTAAAATAGGGTTCATCTTTAGTTCTCCTTTTTTGTAGGTTTGAATAGACGTTTTGATTTTTAAACGTGATTGACCCACATAGCTTTCATAATCTCTCCATATGTCACCAGCGACACATTTCCTAGCGCTTTTGCCTTATCTGAACATCCCTTGGTGAAGCCGGATCTGGAGAAGAGGTAATAGTGCTTGTTCTTATACGGAAACAGTTCGCTGCGCGCGATAAGCATCTCCAGAACGGGGAGGTCAACCTTCTCCACCGTCCACTTACACTCGGCGAAGAGGGCGGTGTTCTTGTCCTGCACGCCCATGATGTCGATCTCTGCTTGGCTCTTACGGGCGGGATCGTTGCCCCACCAGCGGCCGAGAGAGGCAAACTCGATCGGGGACTTTCCTCTGAGCAGCAGCTTCCAGAGGTACTGCTTGCAGATCTCCTCAAACACCTTGCCCATATACTCGGGCAGATGCGGCTCGATGCGCTTATAAACGAGATCCGCTGCGCCGCGCGCGATCATGGAGGCGTTCTCCGGCACGAAACGATACCAGAAGCGGAACATATTGTCGTCGATGGAATAGATCGACTTCTTGGACGCCTTCTCACCGTAGGGCGTCTCTTTTTGCACGATGCCCAACGCGACGAGATTCTTGAGGTAGATGGAGCAGACGTTTGTGTCCTCGCCGACTTTGCTTGAGATCTCCGACATGCGGGAGGCACCGGTGGCGATGGCGGTGATGATCGCTGTGTATATCGCCGGCTCCCGGATCTCCTGCTTCAGAAGGTTGGTCGGCTCCTCATAGAGTGAGGAGGTGGGGTTCAGATAGGTGTTCTTGACGTTCTCCTCGATGCTGAGGCGGTCGTTCATCTGTAGAAGGTACTGCGGCGTCCCGCCCACGATCCCGTAGGCAAGGGCCTTCTCCTCAGCAGAGAAGTTGCCGAAATACCGGCAGGTCTCCTCAAAGTCGAAGGGCTGCAGCTTGATCTGCGCCGTACGTCTGCCATACAGCGGTGCCTTGTAGGCCAGCACATGATCCTCCATATAGGACATGGACGAGCCGCAGAGGATCAGCATCAGCTTGGAGCGGTCCTTGTACTTGTCGATCAGCAGCTGCAGCGTGGAGGCCAGGCTCTTGGATGTCCGGGCCACGTAAGGATACTCGTCGATGGCCAGGACGATCCGCTCGTTCTCGGAGAGGCGGAAAACGGTCTCCAGCGCGGCCTGGAAGGAGGCAAATGAGGTCTCGGCCTCGATGCCGCTGGCGTACTCGATGATGCTTTTGCTGAAGTTTTCCAAGTTTTGCTTCGCGTTGCTCTCGACACCCATGAAATAGATGGCTTTTTTGCTGTCGATAAAATGGTTGATGAGCGCAGTTTTCCCCACGCGCCGGCGGCCGTAGAGGACCACAAACTCGAATCTGTCGGAATTATATAATTGACGCAGGGAGGCGAGCTCCCGCTCTCTGCCGATAAACATGTAGACTACCCCCATGTTAAGGTTATTTGTAGTATAGCACACGATATATAAATAGTCAAGTACGATTCGGCAAATCATACTTGACTATTATTTGCATATAAGTGAATACAGGATTCGATTTGCAGATCTCCAACAAATTATTCTTGATTATTCGGTACGAATAGCATATAATAATTACAAGAGGTGATCTGCATGGAAACGAGGCTGGGAAAAATCACGGCCGGCAAAGCCGGCGGAACGGCGTCGAGTGGATCGAAAACCTATAAGCTGACCTTGCCGTCTGCATGGGTTGCAGCTATGGGTTTGGCCGGCGACGGTGGCCGAGTGGTCCTTTCCTTCGACGGTGAGACGATCATCATTCGCCCGGAACAGAGTGTGGAGCAGTATAAAGCAGCACGCTTGGCGCAGGGTCACGAGCTGATGGAGATCCGTTACTACAACGGCGATACTCTTTGCACCTTGATTTACGCAGACAAGACTGTGCAGGACCTTTGCACAGAAAACTATACAGACAATCTTGTTAAAACTGCATTCGGAAAGAACGCGCTTCCAACATGGGCGGATCTGGAGGCGTTTCTTGAGGAACGCTGCATCCCCCGGCAGCGTGCGGGACTACGGGAGTATCTGGAGGCACTGGGGCTGGAGGAATATGATCCCCTCGCTATTATTCAAAAAACCAAGGGGCGTATGGCTGAGGACGATCAATGGATGGAGGTGCGAGAAATCAGATGACAGTACAGTTTGTAACGAACGATAAGGTGGCCGAGACCTCCTCCAAAGGCAACCAGGAGAAATGGCAGGACGGCGAGCGCTGGTACAAGCTGGATCTGTTTGGCTATGAGGGCCTTGCCGAGACAGTGATCTCTCGCCTGCTGGAGCACAGTAACATAGAAACGAACACCCCCTTCTGCTTTGTCCGCTACCGGATGGAACGGATGAACGTTCACGGGCGGGATAGAAACGGCTGCTCAAGCGAGGACTTTCTCCGGCCCGGAGAGTCTATCATTACCCTGTCTCACCTGTTCAAAAGAGAAGGTCTCAACCTGAAAGACACTCTAACGCGTCTGCCCAGCGACAAGAAACGGATCGCGTGGCTTGCTGAGGAGACAGCAGCGCTCACTGGGTTGGAGCAGTTTCCGCAATACTTGACGCTGCTCTTTGAGGTGGACGCCCTGTTTCTGAACGACGACCGGCATTTGAACAATATCGCTGTTCTGGAAAAGGGCGGGCGGTTCGACTATTGTCCCATCTTTGACAACGGCGCTGGGCTTCTGTCCAATGTGCAGATGGCGCCGATGGATATCGATCCCGCCGCGCTGATCCGTTCAGCGAAAGCACGACCATTCAACACGACCTTCAATCGCCAGGTGATCCATGCGAGGAATCTGTATGGGCCGCAGCTTCACATCCCTAAATTCACGGCAGAAGAGCTTCGCCTTGAGCTGGAAGAACCGCTGAACTACTATGCACAGCGTGATCGTGGCTTTATTGCGGATCGCGTTTGTCAGACCATCCTCACGCGGCAAAAGGAGTTTAAGAAGGTGTAAGCTCAGGAATTCTCACTCAAAGAGGTGTTAATTGTGGCTAATGGAGAAAAGCCAACCGAAAAAGAACATTTCATACCACGAATGTATTTACGAGGTTTTTCTGAAGTCAAAGAATCCGGAAAAGCTTTGATATGGCAATTTAACCTTAAAACAATGCAGCAGACTCCTGTTCAAGTAGACGTACACAATATTTGTTTTGAAAAGAACTTATATGAAATCAAAGGCAGAGATGGATCATTCATTGCGCAGAACACAATCGAAAGGACATTTGGCAAAATTGAGGACAATACCAACAGAGTGATCCAGGCGGTCCGCGCGAAGTCAGAAAACGAGAACTGTTTGAATTGTCCAACGGTACTGTCTGAGGATGATAAAAGCTATCTGATTATCCTTATTACTTCTTTGTTGTATCGTGATCCCGCAACAATCGAGTCGGGTATTGGTTTCCTGCAAGAATCAAATCCCAATATGGATGATCGTGAAGCCAGAAACCTCACTCTTCTGAATCTGCTCCCCTTGGGCCTTGATACGGAGTGGGACAAAAATACGATTATCAGGACTGCAGTAGGGAACTTGACGGGGATGGCATATCAAATCGGCATTGCAGACGAGGACATTATTATCACATCGGACAGGCCAGTTGTGATATGGTCCCCAAAAGAAGATGAACAACACAACCGGCCTAGAGCGGTTGCTTTTCCTCTGACCTCAAGACTACTGCTATACATGTTCCCTGAGGAGAGCGTTGATCCTATAGCGAGAAATTGCTTTGTCAAACTCAGCGAAGATCAAATCAATGACCTTTATGTCAATACTGCAGTGTCTGCAAGGAACTGGATCTATTCGCGAAATCAATTGACAACAGAACAACAGGGAATAATTAGAGAAGCAAGGAAGAGATTAGACAGAACTGAACATGCGCCGGAAAACCGTTGAAAGTGGTTTTCCGGCGCATGTTTGTATTTTGATAGAAAAGTTATTGCTTCTCGATTTTCCCGTGTTCTTTCTCAAACTCCTCAATGGCCTTGCGGATCAGGTAGATTACCTCTCCGTTGGCGGAGCGGCCCTCGTACTGAGAAATATAGTGCAGTTTATAGTGTAGCTCGCTGTCAATGCGCAGCCCGAGGTGCTTATCCTTTTCCTTCTTCAACGCATCCATGCCATACCCACCTTGTACTTGATAAAAGATAATTTGAGTTTATTTCAAGTACATGATAGAATGTGCAATGTGTACTCACTTTAAGTACACAAGATTTGGAGGGGTGAGGATATGGAGATATCAGGGAAAGCTTATTTCGTCAGCGATCCGCGCAGGATCGAGGACTTGACGGTGCTGCATTTGGTGGAGAAGGAGCGCCCGTTTGAGGTCGTAAAGACAGTAAAGCTGGCGAAGATCGACTATGAGAATTTCATCACGGATATGGTCGCAGATCGGCAGTTCATTGAGGATCACGCCGCGCTTTGCTCAAAGGGCGAGGTCTGGCGCTGCATCCTGGTCCAGCAGCGTGGACGCACGGACGGTGTGCTTGTGATACCGGAGGACGGCCGCTACGTCGGCCGGGCGGCGTATTACAGCGAATGACCTTAGCGCCAGGGAGCGATCCCTGGCGCTAATGCTTTAACAGCCGAATTCTGTCCGCATCTGCAGTAAAAACCGTTCGGCAATCGGCGCAAAAGTCTGATATTTCTTCCAGACGAGATAGAGCTTCGTCTCCAGCCGCGGATAAAGCGGAACAAATACAAGTCCGCTGTCCGGAGAGACGTCGATCAGTTTATCGAAGGTCAGCAGATACCCGAGGCCAGCCTTTGCAAAGACCGAGCCGTTATAGGAGAGGCGGAAGGACCCTTCCAGATGGAGCGAGGCATATTTCTCGCCCGCCCACGCAGCCACCTCATGATTCCAGGCCTGCTCGGAGCAGAACAGCGGCCTTCCGATCAGGTCGTCGATCTGAATCTCTTTTTTTGCAGCCAGCGGATCATCTGCCGGGAACACAAGTCCCCAGACGTCCGCTTCGGGAAACGGCAGAAAATCGTATTTCTTTACGTCCGGCTCTTCCGCAAGCACGACGAAATCCAGGATTCCTTTCTGAAGCTTATCGGCTACCTGCTCGGTATCGCCGCTGGTGATGTGGTACTGGAGTCTGGGATACCGTTCCTTCAAGGCCTTGATCGCATCGGCAATATATTTGATCAGGTAAGATTCGGCCAGTCCCAGGAAGAGTTCACCACCCGCAATATCATCCAGCGAGACGAACTCTTTCTCGATCTTGTCCGCCATGCTGACAAGGTCTTCCGCCCGTTCCCGAAGAAGCATTCCTTCATCTGTCAGGCGGATGCTGAAGCTCTGCCGGGTGAACAGCTTTTTATCCAGCTCCTCCTCCAGCGATTTCAGCGCTTTGGAGAGCGTTGGCTGAGTGACGTGCAGCAGCTCTGCTGCCCGGGTCATGTTTTCTTCCCGCGCAACCGCAAGGAAGTAACGAAGGGTCCGTATTTCCATGGATGGCATCTCCTGATCATCAAGCTTATGATATGCTATATAGGAATATCATAATATAAATTATAACCATTAGCGAGGTCAAAATCAATATGGTAGACTGGTCCTGCAAAGAAAAGAAGGAGCATTGCCATGAGTGACTATGAAAAAGACTTGGCATCATGTCTGTCAGACGCAGGCTTCACGAAAGAAGCGATGAGCGCGGCAGTCAGACTCTGCGAAGCAGGCCGGAAGGAAGAATTAGTGCGATTCCTCAGAGTTAAGCGCTGTGACCTTATCGAAGAACTGCATGAAAGTCAGAAAAAGATCGACCGGTTCGACTATATGATCCGGCAGGCGGAAAAACAGATATAAAGAAAGGCGGAACCTACCATGATGAAAGCAGAAGAACTGATACTCACCCAGGAATGGGACAAGGTGTTTCCCAAGAGCAGCAAGGTGGATCATAAGAAAGTGACCTTCATCAACCATTTCGGCATCACCCTCGCTGCGGATATGTACATCCCAAAGAACGCGGAAGGCAGACAGCCTGCCATAGCGGTTTCCGGCCCCTTCGGAGCCTGCAAGGAGCAATCCTCCGGCCTCTACGCCCAGACGATGGCGGAGCGCGGCTTTCTGACGATCGCCTTTGATCCGTCCTTTACCGGTGAGTCCGGCGGTTTCCCCCGCGCGATGCATTCACCTGATATCGACGTCGAGGATTTCCAGGCTGCGGTCGATTTCCTG
>JAFZOI010000028.1 GCA_017550645.1 Oscillospiraceae bacterium | reverse complement strand
GCAAAAAGAGAGATTTTTCCCGCCGGGCGAGGCGAAAAGCGCAGGGATCCTTACTGCCGGATCGCGAGCATTTTCAACGCTGCTCGGCGCGAAAATATCCTTTTTGCGCTGCCGCATCCTTATGTGAGAGTGCCCTTGGCGCGGCCTTCTTGTCACATTCGGGGAGACAAGGACGGGAGAGGCGGCGCGATGAGGGCGTCGCGCCCTACGCGGCCGCCGGCAATGCGGCGCAGTCCCGGCCGTGGTAAACGGTCGGATGCGGCAGCAGGGGAGGGCTTGCCCCTCCCGCCTCCTTTGCTTACGCAAATAAAGACCGCGGCAGCGTTTTGCTGCCGCGGTCTTTTGTCCGGTCATACTTTTTAATTGCCGCTCTCGATATAGCGCATGATGATCGCCGCCGCTTCGGCACGGGAGGCCTCGCCCTTCGGGACGAGCGTCGTCTCCGTGCAGCCCTTGATGATGCCCTTCATGACGCACCAATGCATAGCCTCATCGGCCCAGTCGCTGATCTGATCGGCGTCCTCATATTCGAGCAGGAAGTACCAATCGCCGACAAAGCCGCCGCCCTTGTACTGCTCGTAGCGGTAGAGGATGGCCGCGAACTGCTCGCGGGTTATCGGGGCGTCAGGTCCGAAGACCTTGTGCGCGCCCTCGATGTAGCCCTCGACGATGCCGTTCTCTGAAGCCCAGAGAACCGCGTTGGTGTACCACACGGGTGCTTCGGTCGATACGTCGAAGAAGTGGCTCGGTCCGCTGACGGCGGGCTCGCCCTCAAGGCGGTAGAGTATCGTCACGACCATGCCGCGCGTCATCGTCCCCGCGGGGTCGAAGAGCTCGTCGGATATGCCGTTCATGAGCCCGTTTTCAACGACGTAATCCACGCTCTCGTGGTACCATGCGTCGGGATCGACGTCGCTGAAATGCTTCGAGGGGCAGATGAGACTGTGGTCTGTCTCCTTGAATTCCGCCTTCACCTTGACCGGCCCGTCCGGCATCGTAAAGGAGAAGGTGCCGTCCTCGTTGCGCTTGACGGGTATCTCGTTGCCGAAGTTATCGGTGACGGTTATCTTGTCGACCTCGTAGCCCTCGTTCGGCTCCGCCGTAACGGTAACGGTATCGCCCGCCTCCGCGGGGGAGGGCTTTACGGTCACGGAGCCGTTCTCGTTTTCGGGCGTCTCCACGTTATAGGCGTAGGATACGGGGATATCGGGCTGCTCGGGGCCGCCCGTCCCGTCGTGGTTGTCGAACTCGATCATGATGGCCGCATCGCCCGCAACGTTGAACACGGCGCCTTCCGCAAGCGCCGCCGCAAGGGCGGCATTGTCCGTATATGTTCCGGTGCCGTCATCGAGCTGGGCTTGGTTGATGTAATACTCATCCGCCGGGGCGGCCTTGACGGTGAGGGTCGCGGCGCTTTCGGGAATGATCAGAGTTATCTCGGTATTCTCGGTCACGGACACCGTGGTCCATGATCCGTCCGTATCCCATTTGTATTCCACGGTCCCGCTCGCGCCGTTGGAGCAGCGGATATCCAGCGTTATTGCCGCGGGCTCGCCGCTCTGAGCCTTGAACCATTTGTAGCTGCCGTTGTTGTCGGCTGAATATTTCTCCGCGCCGCTGCCGTCGGCATTCGTGCTGGCGGTCGCCGAGATGCCCTCGGCGAGAGTGGGCGCTCCGGAGAGAGCCCGCGCATTAGACCCGGTCGAAACGGTCTTGGCAACGACCGTGCCGCCGTTGACGGCGAGGGCGCTGTCAACGCCGAAGCTCTGATTGCTCCCCTGACCTGCGATCGCAGTCAGACTGCCGCCGTTGACCTCGACTCCGCTGACCCCGCCTCTGATGCCGTAGCTGTTCGGCGCCTCGAAGCCCTCTGCTGTGACGGTCCCGCCGTTGATGGTGACCTTGCCGCCATATATGCCGTATGTATAGGCGTAAGTGCCGGGGAAATCCGGGTAAATAACTTTTGAATAAAGACTGCCGCCGCCTTGGATAATCAGCTCGGAATCTGTGTCACAGTAGATCCCGTATTGCTCGTTGCCGCGGGCTCCGTTCAGCGTGACCTGATTTTCTCCTGTCAGATCCAGAGTGAGCGTCCGGCCTGTTTCAAGGTAGTTGATCGCGGCGTTCGGATAACTGCTGCTGCCCGCGCCGCTGTAAACAAATCCGTCAAGGGCCAGAGTTCTTGTATCGGGGTCGTATGTCGCGCTGCCGGAAACGACGTCCGCACAGTCGCTGCTGTCTATTGTAAGATTGTCGCTCGTCACCTGCACGTCGCCGACCCAGAGGAGATACGACGTGACGGGCGCGGCAGGCGTGGCTTCCACATAACGGTAAGAATTCTGAGAGTTAAAGTTGTAAGGTTCCAATTCAGTACCGTCGTAATTCACGCTACCCCGCAGAACCGTGTTGCTGGCAAGTTTGGATGAATCAAAGTTCGGAACCAGAGGTCTGAATGCTTTACTGATAAGCTTTCCGCCGTTGACAGTTAGTGTAACACCGTCGGAGTTGTTCATTCCGACCCCATAGGGATTTGTATCGTAAGGATTGGCACATTCTTCTTCAGGCGCTTGACACAGAACGGTGCCGCCGTTAAGCGTAATGCTTCCGCAGCAAAGAGCGCCGTTTTCAGGTGTGGCGGGCATGGTCAGACGCCCGGAAATCGTCAGCGTTGCGTCGTCATCACCGTCGAAGATAAAATCCGTATAGACGCCGCAAATACCGTTGTAATAATTATATCCGCTCGTACCGTCGAACTCACATTCGATCTTATTGTCGCCGGAAAACGCGACGGTCAGCTGCTTGATTCCCGGCTCTCGCTCCGCAATGGTGATGACAGAGTTGTTGTGTCTCCAATCAGGATGACCTGCCCCGCCTAAGGTGGCATTTTCAAGGGTCAGGGTATTGGTTTCCGCATCAAAGCTGGCCTTGCCTCCCTCAACCACGTCAACGCCATCAATGACAGATAGATCCCCGGCGTTGGCGCTGGTGACCTGCGTCCCGCAGACCCAGAGGTCGTAGGGGGTGGGCTTTTTTGTAATAATCACATGGCCTGCGTTCGTCTGATTACTGTTAACGATGATTTGACCATTACCGTCGTTTACGATACTTGCACCTGCTGGTTCTTTGATATAATAACTGCTGTTAATGCGGATCGAAGACCGGTAGGACTGTATCGCAGATCTGTCCTCCGACCATGTAACAGATTCTAGTTCCCCTTTGATATAAAGGTCGGGGCTGCTGCCGTTCCCCACAAGAACTCCGGGCTTATGTTTTCCTTCTGCGTAGATGCTGCCGCCAGTTTGGCTGAAGTAGTAAGAAAAAAGTCCGACAGCATAACCGGTGACAGACAATTTGCCGTCTTGCATATAAAAGGAGCCGACATCTATCCCGTTGCCGTTTCCGTAGTCATCAGACCCGAATGATTCGATGATGATATCGCCGGCGTTGATAGTTAACTTGCTATAGTTACCTCCGACAAGACCATAGCGGGTTGTATCAGAAGAAATCTTGATTATGCCGCCGTTTATTGTGATGTTTTTTGATCCATCAACATGAACGCTCAAATCGACAGCATCTTTTACCTCGATATCACCATCAAGCGTAAGATCAGCGGTCGTATAGATACCGCGTGTCACACCTGACGCATCGATCATGCAGCTGCCCGTGATAGTCAGATCCTCTTCTGCATATATTTTCGCATTATTATGAGATCCTTCTATTCCGGTAATACCATTCATGGCAAGAACGCCACTATCCGGATTATACGTGGCAGTACCTCCGGCGACACCCGGAATATTATTCATGTTATCTGAAGTCACCTGCACGTCGCCAACCCAGAGGAGATACGACGTTACGGGCTCCTCCGCCGCAAACGCCGCCATAGGCAGCAGCGATACCGACATAACGACTGCTACGAGAAGGCTCAAAAGTATCCTCGATCTGCGTTTCATTATTTCATCCCTTTCATCTCATTCGATCTGCCGCGGTTCGTAATTGGTAATTATATGGTGATTATACAATAAGCTGCGCTTTATTTCAATAATGGATTCAATGACGGGCGCAACATGGGTCGGCAACGGTTCTTTTGTCCCGATTTCGTGACGAAAAACCGTCCCCGACTTAAGGCGATTCCCGTGTCGCTCCGCTCCCCGCAATGATAAAGACCGCGGCAGTGTTTTGCTGCCGCGGTCTTAGTATGCTCTTTATGTACTTACGGCTCCGGCGTTTCGTCCGGGGTCGGCTCCGGGGTCTCCGTGGGCTCCGGGGTCTCGGTCGGCTCCGGCTCGTCGGTCGGCTCGGGGGACGGGGTGACCTCGGGCGTCGGCGTTATCTCCGGGATCGCCGTGTCGGTCGGTCCGGGAGGAGGCGTCGGCTCGGGCGTCGGCTCCGGAGTGGGCTCGGGCGTCGGGGTCGGCTCCGGGGTGACGTAGTCTATCTTCTTGAGCTGCTCCGGCGTCAGGTAGAGCGGAAGGTCCGCGTATGCGCAGAGATAGACGTTGTTGTGCGGGCTGTATATGCTGTTGGCGACGAAGGTGCGGGAGATGACGTTGCCGTCGGCGTCGTATTTGACCTTATACGTGTCGCAGATGAGGCCCTTGCTGCCCGTCGTCTGCAGGACGGGCGCGGAGCCGGGCGCCATGGAGGGGTCGGCCTTATAGTCGTCCTTCGGGTCGAGCCACTCGGAGACGGCGTACTGCATGTCTATGTGGTCGTAGGAGAAGTCGGTGCGCGTGCCCCATATCTCGCAGTATATCGTCTGCCCCTCGCGCCACGTGTGCAGCTTGATGGGGTACTCGGTGCTGTTTCTGAATTTGAAGTCGGGCGAAGGCCAGCTCACCGTCGCGTCCATGCCGTAGGGAACGTAGCTGGAGATGTAGAGGTGGCAGGTCCTGTATACGATCTCGAGGTCGGCGTAGAGGCAGGCGTAGTATATCGTCGAGGACATCTGGCATACGCCGCCGCCGACCTGCGGGACGGATTCGCCGTTGACGTAGGCTATCGCCTCGCCGTAGCCGCCCTCGCGCGTGCGCTGCCCGACGACGCCGTTGAAGCTGAACACCTCGCCCGGCAGGAGGACGAGCCCGTCTATCTTGCCCGCCGCGAGCTCGACGTTCTTCGAGCGGACGACGAGGTTGGTCATGACGGTGCTCTTGCCGGCGAGCAGATCGCGGTAAAGCGTCGCCTCAAGGTCCTCGGTCTTGATCTCGGGCTCGACGCGGTAGAGGTTTATATAGACTTTGTCGCCCGTCTTAGCGGAAGCGAGCACATTCTCGGCGCGCTCGCGGTCGAAGGTCACGCCCTCCTCGGAGGGGATGACGTTGAACTGCTCGTCGAACTCGGCGTTGACGGGCTCGCGCGTGACCATATCCCAGATGTCGTCGAGGTCGATCTCCTTGGGATCGCTCGTCTCCGGGGCATAGTCGACGGAGTCCTTTCCTTTGGCGAAGGCATCGGCGACGAGCTCATAGACCTTGTCGGTGTCGACGAGGATGCCGCTCGCGCCCTTGATTATCGTGACGCGCTGATCCTCGATGACGAGGGAGTTCTGCATGAGCTCGGTATTGATGCCGCGCGCGACCTCGTCTATCTTCGCGCGCACGGCGGTCTCGTCGATGGTCTTGGAGACATAGGAGTCGACCTTCGAGCCGCGCAGCAGACAGGTCAGGTAGTTTATGGTGTCGGAGATGAAATCGTCGCCGCGTCCGTACTCGTAGATGCGCTCGGCGGCCTCGAGCGACGTGTCGACAAGGCCGGCCTCCTCGGAGGTCACGACCAGCTCGTCGTCGACGCCCGCGAAGCGGACGGTCACGCTCTTTCCGGCATAGGGGTTGCCGCCGGCCGCCTCGAGCTTTGCCGCGGCCTCCTCGACGGTGAGCCCGCCGAGCTCGACGCCTCCCGCGGAGACGTTGGGGTATATCTTCCCGCCGGAGGCGGCGCTGCGCCCTATCAGGACGAAGCCCGTCACGCACGCAAGCAGTATGACGAGGACGGCGACGAGGAATATCGTCCCGCCGTAGCCGCCTTTTTTCGCCGTTTTCTTCGGCGCGGACTTTTTCTGCGAGGTCTTCGCGGGGGCCTTGCTCCGCTCGGGAGCGGCCTTCGACCCGCCTGAGCGGGAGGAGCTTCCGGAGGCGCCTCTTGTCGATTTCGAGCTGACTATTTTCATGGTGCACCGCCTATGAACAACTAAGAATAAAGTATAACGGAAAGGGCCGTAAAAAACCCGTTAAATCAAAACAGCGTTGAGAAATAATCCTTTTCACGCCACGGCGTGCCGATATGGAACTTGCATTCTGTCTGCGCGTCGAGAAGCTCCCCTATGAGCCTGTTCGAGAGCAGGAATCCCGGCGGAGTGAAGCTCCACCGCCCGTCGTGACAGCGGGCGAGCCCGCGCACGGCGTAGTCCTTCAAAAGCTCCTCCAGCGGGCCGAAGCCGCCGCGGTATATCGCCGCGTATTCTTCCTCGCTTATGCCGTGCGTCGTGCGCAGGCCGAGCATGAGGTACTCCGACGCGCGCTCGTACTGGTCGACGATCTCGACGGGGCCGCAGATCGGCGCGCCCGTCCTGACGCGCTTTATATAGTCCTCGACGTCCTCGACGCAGGTATAGCGCCGGTCGCCTATGTTCGAGGCGGCCGAGGCGCCGAGGCCGAGGTAATCGCCGAGCTGCCAATACTTGAGATTGTGCTTCGAGGCCTTGCCCGGGCGGCAGAAATTGGATATCTCGTATTGATTGTAGTCGTGCGCGGCGAGGGTGTTGACCGCGTAGAGATACATGTCCGCCTGCAGATCGTCGTCGGGTATCATGGGGGAGTCCTTGTATTCCCAGAGCGGCGTCCCCGGCTCTATCTTGAGCCCGTAGCAGGAGATGTGGTCGGGCTCGAGCTCGATGACGCGCGTCAGCGTATCGACCCAGTCGTCGCGCGTCTGCGCGGGCAGCCCGTAGATGAGGTCGAGGCTGACGTTGCCGAAGCCGGCCCTGCGCGCGTCGGAGACGGCGCGGACGACGTCCTCGAACTTATGGCGCCGGCCTATGAATTTGAGTATGGCGTCGTTAGCCGACTGCGCGCCTATGCTGATGCGGTTGAAGCCCGCCGCGCGCAGCTTTTTGAGGCTCTTGAGATCGACGCTGTCGGGATTTGCCTCGAGCGTGACCTCCGCCGACTTGAGGACGCGGAACTTGCGCTTCATCTCCTCGAAGACGCGGATGAGGTTGTTCGCGCCGAACCAGCTCGGCGTCCCGCCGCCGAAATAGACCGTATCGCAGACGCTCTGCGCTATGCCTCCGGCGGCCTCGCGTATGTGCCTGAGCAGGGCGCCGCGGTAGGCGGGGATGAGGTCCCTCCGGTCCGCGGTCGAGCAGAAATCGCAGTAATTGCAGCGCGACGCGCAGAAGGGGATATGTACGTAGATACCGACCGTGTTCACGGCGCCGCGCCTCCTTTTTACAATTTTACAGCTTAATCTTCACAATACATCATTTTCCGCATTATGTCAATCAAAAACGGCCTCTTTCCCGCCGTCCTTTCTCGACGGAATGCGCGCCGAACTCGGTGTAAGCTTGTACGCGAGGAGTTGGATGCCGTGAAGAAAGCCGTCAGGATAGTATACACCGCGATATGCGTCGCGGTCATCGTCGCGGGCAGCGTCGGGATGGTGCCGAAGGCGCGGCCTTCCGCTTCCGAGCCGGAGAGCCCCGTCTTCGCCGAGGCTCCGGAGACGGCGCCTCCCGCGATCGCTGCGCCGCCGGAGACAGCCGCGCCCGAGGCGGCGCCCTCCGCGCCGAAGACGCGCGAGCAGGCCGCCGTCGAGGCTTACGCGGAGCTCGCGGCGCTCGGGGCGGAGCTCCCCGGGGAGGCAGGGTCCATAGCCGTTTTCGCCGACGCCGCGGACATCTCCCCCGAGGCGAGAACGCCCGTGGCGAAGCTCTGCATGATGGGCGTCATGCCCGTCTCCGGGGCCTACTTCCGCCCGGACGAGCCCATCTCGGAGGATGACGCCGCCCTGCTCGAAGAAAACCTGCGCCTCGCCGCGGAGGGCGGGCTCGATCCGCTCGCGGCGCTCGGCGCGGAAAAGGAGACGGCGCTCGAGGCCTGCCGCAGCGTCTGCTCGGCGATGCTCGCGCTGGGCATGGACCGCTTCGAGGCTGAGCCCGACGCAAGGCTCGCTTATGCCGCGCTCGCCCGCGCCGCGGGTTCCGGCCTATTTGAATGTTCGACTTCGGCGGAGGGCTTCGAATTCCGCCGCGGGCAGGCCGAGGCCGCGCTCGCGCGCATATTCGCCGGAAAAGCGCCCGAGCAGCCCGACCCCACCGCCTCCGACCCGCCGCCCCTCGTGCGCGGGGAGAGCATCGTCCTGCCCGCGCCGGAGGACCGCATCGAGCTCGTCCCCGGCGCGCTCGTTCCGGACGGGGAGGGCGGCGCGCGTTTCTGGTGCGAGCTGCGCGAGGACGGCAATTACTGCTGCTGCGCGCTCATCTTCCTCGAGGAAGGCAGGCTCGCCTCCGTCGAGCTCTGCTTCGGCTGAAATAAAAAGCGGCCCCGCGGAAACCCCGCGGAGCCGTTTTCTTATGCCATGCGCGCGAGCCTCGCCCGCGCTCTGCGCCTCGCATTGCGCACTTCGCCCCGGCAGCGCGACGAGCAGTAGAGACTGCGGTTTCCCGTCACGGCGAAGAGCCGCCCGCACGCGGCGCACTTCTTTGTCCCCTTGGGCGGCCTTTCCTCCGGCAGCCCCGCGCACATGAATACGTAGCGCCCGTAGCTCATTCCCGCTCTGCGCGCCAGCCTGTTTACCTCAGCTATGGTCATTTTCTGCCTCCGTATTATGCTTTTTAGTAATCTTGACGCAATAATATACCTTTTATCGTAAATTGTCAAGGGCAAATTACGAAGTTTCGTATTTATTTAGTTGACTTGTTATGAAATTGCGGTGTATAATACTAATGTATCAACGCAAAAGGAGGCGGGAAAATGTTTACGGAAGTCCTCGACGGGCTGCTGCGCGAGCGCGGGATCTCCCGTACGGAGCTCTCGAGAGGGAGCGGCATCCCGTATACGACCATAGACGGCTGGTTCAAAAAGGGCGGCGACAGCGTGCGTCTGGCCACGCTCAAGCGGCTGGCCGAGTACCTCGGCGTCTCCCTCGATACGCTGGCCGACATGCCCGGCGACGCGCCGAGCCCCTCCGAGCAGGAGCTTCTCGGCAGGCTGCGCGAGCTCGACGCCCACGGGCGGCGCATGGTGGAGCTGACGCTCTCCGAGGAGCATGCCCGCGTCCTCGCCGAGGCCGAGCGGGAGAAGGAGGACGAGCCCGTCCGCTATATCCCCTGGTATTCGACGATGGCGGCGGCAGGCTTCGCCGCGCCGAGCGAGGGCGTCGACTACACGCCCATACCCGTCACGGGCGACGTGCCGAAAAACGCCGGCTTCGCCGTCACGATAGACGGCGACTCGATGGAGCCCTATATCAAAAACGGCGAGCGCGTCTACTGCGTAAAGGACGGGCGCGGCGTCTCCGTCGGCGACGTCGGGATATTCTGCGTCGACGGCGCGCATTACTGCAAGCAGTACTGCACCGACGGGCGCAACGTCTATCTGCTGAGCCTCAACAGGGCCCGAGCCGACGCGGACATCGTCGTCTGGGCCAGCGGCAACAGGAGCGTCACCCTGCTCGGCAGGGTGCTGCTGGATAAGCGCGTCCCCATGCCCTGACCGGCGCGGGGATTTTTATATTATAAAAAAGCACGGGAGGCTTTGACATGATATTCGAAAACATACCCGAGATAAGATACGCCGGGCCCGCCTCGAAGGAGCCCTTCAGCTTCAAGTTCTACGATCCGGAGAAGATCGTCCTCGGAAAGCCGATGCGGGAGCACCTGCCCTTCGCCATGGCGTGGTGGCATAACCTCGGCGCCGCGGGGACGGACATGTTCGGCTCCTCGACCGCCGACAAGAGCTTCGGCGCCGAGCCCGGCACGATGGAGCACGCGCGCGCGAAGGTCGACGCGGGCTTCGAGTTCATGCGCAAGCTCGGCATTAAATACTTCTGCTTCCACGACGCCGATCTCGCCCCGCAGGCGGAGAGCCTCGCGGAGACCGAGCGCAGGCTCGACGAGATAGCGGATTATATCGCTCAAAAGATAGACGAGACGGGCATAAAGGCCCTCTGGGGCACGGCCAATCTCTTCGGCGACCCGCGCTACGCAAACGGCGCCGGCAGCTCCAACAGCGCGGACGTCTTCTGCTTCGCCGCCGCGCAGGTCAAAAAGGCGCTCGATCTGACGGTCCGCTTCGGCGGGCGCGGCTACGTCTTCTGGGGCGGCCGCGAGGGCTATGAGACGCTGCTCAATACCGACGTCGGCCTCGAGCAGGAGAATATCGCCGCGCTCATGCGCATGGCGGTCGAGTACGGCCGGAGCATAGGCTTTAAGGGCGATTTCTATATCGAGCCCAAGCCCAAGGAGCCGATGAAGCATCAATACGACTTCGACGCCGCGACGGCGATAGGCTTCCTGCGCCGCTTCGGACTGGATAAGGACTTCAAGCTCAATATCGAGGCCAACCACGCGACGCTCGCGGGGCACACCTTCCAGCACGAGCTGCGCATCGCGCGCGAGAGCGGCATGCTCGGCAGCATCGACGCCAATCAGGGCGACATGCTCCTCGGCTGGGATACCGACGAATTCCCGTTCGACGTATACGATACGACGATGTGCATGTACGAGGTGCTCAAGGCCGGCGGCCTCACGGGCGGATTTAACTTCGATGCGAAAAACCGCCGCCCGAGCTACACACCGGAGGACATGTTCCTTGGCTACATACTCGGCATGGACTCCTTCGCGCTCGGACTTCTCAAGGCCGCCGCCATCATCGAGGACGGCAGGATAGACGGGTTCGTCGCCGCGCGGTACGCGAGCTGGCGCGAGGGCGTCGGCAAAAAGATACGCGAGGGGAAGGCGACGCTCCCCGAGCTCGCGGACTATGCGCGAAGCCTCGGAAAGCCCGCCGCGCCCGGCTCGGGCAGGCAGGAGCAGCTCGAGAGCATTCTCAATTCCATCCTCTTCGGGATGTGACGGAGGGACAGATATGGCATTATTTCTCGGGATAGACCTCGGCACCTCCGGGGTCAAGGCAGCGCTCTTCGACGAGACGGGCGCTCTGCGCGCCTCCGCGAGCGTGGATTATCCGCTCTCCCGCCCGCGCGACGGCTGGGCCGAGCAGGACCCTGACGTCTGGTGGACTTCGACGGTCGAGGCCGTTTCCCGCGTGACTGCGGGCGGCGCGGAGATAGAGTCCGTCGGCCTCTCGGGGCAGATGCACGGCCTCATCATGCTCGACGCGGACGGCAAGGTCATACGCCCCGCCATTCTCTGGTGCGACGGGCGCACCGGCCCGCAGTGCGCGGAGCTGACGCGCCGACTCGGCCGCGAAAGGCTCATCGAGCTCAGCGGCAATCCCGCGCTCGCGGGCTTCACGGCGGGCAAGATACTCTGGGTCGCCGAGCACGAGCCGGAGAGCATGGCGCGCTGCCGCGCGATACTGCTCCCGAAGGACTATATACGCTTCATGCTGACCGGGGAGCTTGCGACGGACGCGGGCGACGCCTCGGGAACTAACCTTCTGGATATAAGGACGCGCCGCTGGAGCGCGGAGCTCGTCGAGGCCGCGGGAGTCGATCCCGCGCTCCTGCCCCCCGTGCTTGAAAGCTGCGAGATCGCGGGGAAGGTGACGCGCGCCGCCGCCGGGGCGACGGGACTTCGCGAGGGCACCCCCGTCGCGGCGGGCTCGGGCGACAACGCCTGCGCAGCGGCCGGCACCGGCGTAGTGCGCGAGGGCTCGGCCTTCACGACGCTCGGGACCTCCGGCGTCGTCTACGCGCACACGGACGCCCCGCGCATCGACCCCTCCGGCCGCGTGCACACGTTCTGCTCCGCCGTCCCCGGCGGGTGGGCGCTCATGAGCTGCACTCTCGCCGCCGGCGCGAGCCTCAAGTGGTTCCGCGCCAACCTCTGCGGCGAGGACTACGCCGCCGCGAAGGCCGCGGGGAAAAACGTCTACGCCCTGCTCGACGCGAAGGCCGCCGAGGTCGCCCCCGGAGCGGGCGGGCTCATCTTCCTGCCCTACGTCTCCGGCGAGCGCAGCCCCGTGCTCGACGAGCGGTGCCGCGGCGTCTTCTTCGGCCTCTCGGCCGTACATACGAAATACGACATGCTTCGCGCGCTCATGGAGGGCGTCGCGTTCTCGCAGAGGCAGTGCCTCGATATCCTGCGCTCGCTCGGAGCGCGCGCGGACGACATGCTCGCCTGCGGAGGCGGCGCGAGCGGCCTCTGGCGGCAGATGCTGGCGGATAACTATAAGCTCCCCGTGCGCGGGACGCTCGGCGAATCCGGCGCGGCGCTCGGAGCCGCGCTGACCGGCGCCGTCGCCGCGGGGATATTCCCCGACCTGCCCTCGGCCTGCGATAAGTGCGTGACCCGCGGCGAGGCGACGGAGCCCGATCCCGCCGCCGCGGCAGCATACGACAAGATATTCCCGATATACGAAGCCCTTTATCCCGCGCTCAAGGATGCCTTCGGCGCGCTCGCGGATTACAGGGAGGCGCTGTGATGGAGCATTTCGGCTACACGGCGGGAGGCCGCGACGTCGCGCGGGCGACGCTTAGGCGCGGCGATATCTCCCTGACGCTCATATCCCTCGGCGCGGCCGTGCAGAGCCTGACCGTCCCCGACAGGGAGGGGCGGCCCGTCGACGTCGTGCTCGGCTACGACACCGCCGCGGAATATGAAGCCGGCCGCGACTATTTCGGCGCGACCGTAGGCCGCTACGCCAACCGCATAGCCGGCGCGCGCTTTTCCCTCGGCGGGCGCGAATACCGCCTGACAGCGAACGAGGGGGCGAACACGCTCCACGGCGGCGAGGGCTTCGATAAGCGCGTCTTCGACGTGCGCGAGACGGAGGGCGGGGTCGAGTTTTCCCGCCGCTCGCCGCATCTCGAGGACGGCTTTCCCGGCGACCTCGACGTGACCGTGCGCTATGAGCTCGGCGACGGCGAGGTGCGGATAACGTACGAGGCCGTAGCCGACCTCGACACGGTCGTGAACCTGACCAACCACAGCTACTTTGACCTCTCCGCAGGCGGCGGGGCCGCCGCCCACGAGCTGCGCCTTTTTTCCGACGCTTACACCGAGCCCGACGCCGCGCTCATCCCGACCGGGAGGATCGTTCCCGTCGAGGGGACGCGCTTCGACTTTCGCGCCGCGAAGCCGCTGACCGAGAGCTTCGACCACAACTTCGTCCTCGGCGCGCCCGGCGAGCTCAGGGAGGCCGCCGAGCTATATTCGCCCGACACGGGCATATGCATGACCGTCCTCACGACGATGCCGGGGCTCCAGCTATATACGGGCGGCGCGATGAGCTCGCGGCGCGGGAAAAACGGCGCGGCGCTCGAGCCCGGGGCGGGGCTCTGCCTCGAGACGCAGTTTTACCCCGATTCGCCCAACCGCCCGGAGTTCCCCCCGGCGCTGCTTCGCGCGGGGGAAAAATATCAGCATACGACGATATGGAGATTTTCCGCGAAATAAACAGGAGGTAGAAAGAGATGAAGTGTCCCGTTTGTTCCGGCGAAATACCCGAGGGCAGTTGGTTCTGCCCGGAGTGCGGCACGGCGACCCCAGAGACTCCCAAGGTCTCCGCGCCCGCCGAGGCGGCTCCCGCCGAGGCTGCCTCGCAGGAGGTCCCGGCAAAGAAAAAAAGCTTTAAGCTCGCCGCGATCATAGCGGCGGCGGCCGTCGTCGTCATCCTCGCCGTCGTGATCGCCGCGCTCGCCCTCGTCGGCAGAGGCGGGAAGAAGACCGCCGCCGGCTCCTATTCGCCCGACGCGCTCGTCTGCATAGCCGACGGCGTGTATTCGCGCGAGGGCCGCGTCTGCGAGATAGAGGACATCGGCGTGCTCGGCATGTCGCTGGACAGGTCGGTGCTGCTCATATACTCGGCCCGGGACGAGGAGCTCTTCGTCGTCACCAAGGCGGGCTCGAACAGGGTCAGCAGGAAGGAGATACTCTCCTGCGCGCTCAGCGCCGACGGCAGCAGGGCCGTCTGGATAGAGGACGACGGGACGCTTTACTGCTGCGACGTGCGCTCCGGCAAGACCTCCAAGCTCGCGGAGCTGGATAAGAACAAAAACCCGACCGCCGTCATATCGCCCGACGGGAAGACGGTGCTCTGCTCCGACAGGGGCGATCTCTATCTCATAACGGGCGGCAAGCCCTCCGAGCTCGGCGACGGCGGCATACCCGCCGGCGTCTCCGACGGGGGCAAGTACGCCTACTTCTTCAAGCAAACAAAGAACGGATACCGCTTCTGCGTCCGCAAAAACGGCGAGACGGTCAAGCTCGGCGACTCTGAGGGCAAGTTCACCGTCGTCTTCAACGCCTCGCTCGACGAGGCCGTGTTCTCGGATACGGCTTCGGGCAAGACCTATATTAGCCTGCGCGGCACGGAGCCGGAAAAGCTGACGGACTTCGTCCCCGCCTCGGTTCCGGACGAGCCGATCACCCGGACCGTCTTCACGGACGGCGGGGCCGCGACCGTCTTCGCCCGCCCGACCTTCGTCGGGACGGTATACAGGGCGGGGAACTCCCTGCGCGTCGTGACCTCCGAGCTCGCGACGGAGAAGATCGCCGGCAAGGTCGCCCTTTCCCACACCGTGAGCTTCGGGCGCGCCGCCGCATGGATAACGGAGAGCGGCGAGCTCTGGTACCTCGCGGATTCGACCGCGAAGAAGGCCGAGCCCGTCCTGCTCGCGGAGGATATCGAAGACCCGAAGTGGGTAAACGTGAGTCCCGACGGCAAGCTCGTATATTATGAAAACGACGACTATGAGCTCATCGCCGTCACGCCGAAGGGCGAGGCGGTCCGCGTCGGAGACGACTGCCGGAGCTGGCCGCGCTTCGATCCCATGACGGGCGAGCTCTACTTCCTCTCGACAGGCGATACCTACAAGCTCTCCGGGACGGAGAAAGCCAAGCGCGTCAAGACGCCCGAGGATTTCACGAGCCTCATGGTCGACGGCGGGCTCATTGTCGCCGGCAGCAAGAACTACGACACGTATATCCTGTCCTCCGACGGGACGTTCATCGAGACAGACTGAAAGGAGACGAGCCGATGATATACCATGTTGACGCCGCCGCCCCGGCAGGGGGCAGCGGGGCCGCCGCAAGCCCCTTTTCCCGCATAAACGACGCCGCGCGCATAGCCGCGCCGGGGGATGAGATCGTCGTCGAGCCCGGCATTTACCGCGAGTGGGTAAGGCCCGCGCGGGGCGGCACCGCCGCGAGGCCCATAGTCTACGTCTCGGCTCAGCCCCTCGCCGCCGTCATCACCGGCGCCGAGCCGCTGACGGGCTGGACCGACGAGGGAGGCGGCGTCTGGAGCGCGCGCGTCCCGAACGCCGTTTTCGGCGACTACAACCCCTATACGACCGTCATAAAGGGCGACTGGTACTTTTCCCGCGACGACTACCACACGGGCGAAGTCTTCTTCGACGGCGCGGCCATGTACGAGGCGACCGACCTCGAGGGCGTGCGCTCGCCGAAGCTGAGCCCCTATTCCTGGGAGGGCGAGCGCAGCCTCATGCGCTGGCACGCCGTGCAGAGCGGGGGAGATACCGTCTTCTACGCGAGCTTTCGCGGCGCGGACCCGAACGAGCACGAGGTCGAGATGACCGTCCGGCGCAACTGCTTTTCCCCCGAGACGACGGGGATAAACTACATAACGGTCCGCGGCTTCGACATCCGCCGCGCCGCGACGACGTGGGCCCCGCCGACCGCGTTTCAGGACGGCATGGTCGCCCCGCGCTGGAGTAAGGGCTGGGTCATCGAGGACTGCGAGATATCCGGCTCGCGCTGCTCGGGCGTCTCGCTCGGGAAGTACCTCCAGCCGGAAAACGAGAACAAGTGGACGACGAAGTTCGTTAAGGACGGCACGCAGACCGAGCGCGACGCCATCTGTCAGGCGCAGGCCGAGGGCTGGAGCAAGGAGACCGTCGGCTCGCACACCGTCCGCCGCTGCAATATCCACGACTGCGGACAGACCGGCATCGTCGGGCACCTCGGCGGCGTCTTCTCCGTCATCGAGGATAACCACATCCATCATATAAACAACAAGCAGGACCTCGCTGGCGCGGAGATAGGCGGGATAAAGATGCACGCCGCCATCGACGTCGTCATCCGCCGCAACCACATACACGACTGCACGCGCGGCCTCTGGCTCGACTGGCAGGCGCAGGGCACGCGCGTCACGCAAAACCTCTTCCATGACAACATGACCCCCGCGGGCGCCGGGATAATGACGGAGATAGCCCTTGGCGAGGATATGTTCGTCGAGGTCTCCCACGGCCCGACGCTCATAGACAATAATATCTTCCTCTCGCCGTTTGCGTGCCGTCTCAGCACGCAGGGGCTCGCCTTCGTGCACAATCTCATAGCGGGCTCGTTCACCTTCGTCGGCGCGGGAACGGATAACGGCGCGCCGACGCTCGAAAACCCGCGCTATACGCCCTACCACATGCGCCATTCGACGGCGATCGCGGGCTTCATGACCATACTCCACGGCGACGCGCGCTTTTACGGCAACATCTTCGCCGAGCTCGGCCGCGTCCCGCAGTCCGTGCGCGACTACTGCCGCGCGCAGGGCATAGAGAAGGATACCGACAAGCCCGCCGGGACGGCGCCCTACGAGGGCTGGCCGACGCCGGAGGAGTACTTCGCCATGTTTTCCGGCGGCACGCCGAGGAATCGCGACTGCTACTATAAGCCGCTGCCCGTCTACACGGGCGGGAACGTCTATTTCGGCGGCGCGAAGCCCTGCTCGGCCGAGCGGGACTATGCCGTCGTCGAAGGCCCCGTGAAGCTCGAATACTCCGACGGCGAGCTCGTCACGGACATTTATGACCGCATGCCGGAGCTGCGCGTCGCGCCCGTCTCGACCGAGACGCTCGGCGAGGCGTTCGAGCCGGAGCAGCGCTTCGAAGCGTCCGACGGCAGCCCGATAGCCTTCGATACGGACTATTTCGGCGCGCGCCGCGAGGGAGAGGCGCTCCCCGGGCCGTTCGCGGCCCCGTCCGGCAAAATAAAGCTGATAAAATAATTCACATACAGGAGGTATCACAATGCTCCGCAAAACAATGACAGAGAGCGGCGCCGTCCGTGGTTTCCCCGGCACGAACGCCCGGATCACGGTATTCAAGGGCATCCCCTACGCCGCGCCGCCCGTCGGCGAGCTCCGCTGGCGCGCGCCGCAGCCGCCCGCGAAATGGGAGGGCGTGAGGGACTGCTACGAGTACGGCCCCATCGCCATGCAGACAGGGCCCGGCCTCGACCCCGACGCATTCTACTCCAAGGAGTGGCACGTCGACCCCGAGGTCCCCATGAGCGAGGACTGCCTTTACCTGAACGTCTGGACGCCCGCCAAGGCGGCCGACGAGAAACTGCCCGTCATGATGTGGATACACGGCGGCGGCATGCAGGAGGGGTACGCCTATGAGCAGGAGTTCGACGGGGAGCAATTCGCCAAGCGCGGGATCGTCCTCGTCTCCATCACCTACCGCCTCAACGTCTTCGCCTTCATGGCTCATAAGGAGCTGACGGCGGCCCAGCCCGGCGATCCGGCCAACTTCGGCCTGCTCGACTGCGTCGCGGCGCTCAAATGGATAAAGCGGAATATCGCGGCCTTCGGCGGCGATCCGGAAAACGTCACCGTCTTCGGCCAGTCCGGCGGCGGCCACGCGAGCGAATACCTCGCCGCGTCCCCGCTCGCGAAGGGCCTATTTAAGCGCGCCATATTCCAGTCTCCCGGCTTCGGCGCGCTGGCGCTCCCCAACAGCGGCTTTTTCGCCGTCGGTACGAAGGACCTCGCCTACGGCGAAGCCTTCGGGCAGGAGTTCCTCGATTACCTCGGCGTCAAGACCATAGCGGAGGCCCGCGCGCTCGACGCGGCGTACGTCAACGAAAAGCAGGTGAGCTTCCGCGCGGAGACCTTCAAATTCATGTTCCCCATCATCGACGGCATATTCTGCGTCAAGGACCCGAACGACGCCATGCTCGCCGGCGACATGAACGGCATAGACCTCATGCTCACCGTCACCGGCGACGAGATGACCTCCGGCCCGAGAGGGCCGCTCGACGAGTGGGTGAAAAAGTCCTTCGGCGAGTACGCCGACGAATTCATGGCGGCCGTCCGCGAAAAGGCGGGGAGCGACGATCCGGAGGCGCTCAAGAAGGCGGCGGCCTTCTCCTCCTTCCATGCGGCGAACCTGCTCAGCGGCGAGCTGCTCGCCCATGCCGGAAAGGACTTCTACTTCGAGATATTCGACCCCGAGATACCCGGCGACGACGCGGGCTCGTTCCACTCAAGCGACCTCTGGTTCGAGTTCGATAACCTCCGCAGCTGCTGGCGCCCCTTCGACGGACATCACTACGACGTCGCGAGGAAGATGTGCAATTACTTTTCTAACTTCGCCCGCACCGGCGACCCGAACGGCAAAGACGCCGACGGGACGGACATGCCGACGTGGCTCACCTACGGGCACGACCGCTCCATCATGTTCTTCGGGGACGAGATCGCGCCGCTTAAGAAGGAGGACCCCGTTATCCGCGCCGTCGTGGACATAAACCTGAAGCACCTCGGGCTACTTTGATACGCTGAAAAATAAATAAATATACAGGAGGAATCACCATGATCCGCAAAGCGACAGTTGAAGGCGGCGCCGTCCGCGGCATCCCCGCGGCGGACCCGCGCGTGACGGTATTCAAGGGCGTCCCCTACGCCGCGCCGCCCGTAGGCGAGCTCCGCTGGCGCGCCCCGCAGCCGGTAAAGCCCTGGGAGGGGGAGAAGCTCTGCGCCGAGTTCGCGCCCATAGCCATGCAGACGACGCCCGGCCTCGACCCGAACGACATCTATACCCGCGAGTGGCACGTTGACCCCGCCATCCCCATGAGCGAGGACTGCCTCTATCTTAATATCTGGACGCCCGCGAAGAGCGCCGACGAGAAGCTCCCGGTCTTCGTGTGGTACTTCGGCGGCGGCCTGCAGGTCGGCTACCCGCCCGAGATGGAGTTCGACGGCGAGCGCATCGCCCGCCGCGGCATCGTCGTCGTGACGGTCTGCTACCGCCTGAACCTCTTCGGCTTCCTCGCGCACCCGCAGCTCACGGCCGAGCAGCCGGGCGACCCGACCAACTTCGGCAACCTCGACCAGCAGTACGCCACGCGCTGGTGCAAGCGCAACATCGCGGCCTTCGGCGGCGACCCGGACAACATAACCATAGGCGGCCAGTCCGCGGGCGGCGGCAGCGTCTGCGCCCAGCTAAACTGCCCCGCGAACGAGGGCCTTTTCCAAAAGGCCATCATCGAGAGCGGCTTTACCGCGACGGCGTTTTCCGGCGGCCCCTTCGGCACGACGTTTGAAAAGGGCATGGAGCGCGGCGTCAACTTCTTCAATTTCCTCGGCATCAAGACCCTCGAGGAGGCCCGCGCGCTCGACGCCTTCTATCTGCGCGACAAGGTCGAGGAGTTCCACGCCTTCTTCGCGACCACGCCCGACGGCGTCTTCCAGTCCGCCCACGCGACGGGGAACATCCTGCGCGGCAGGCGCCTGCGCGTGCCGCTTCTCATAACGCGCACCGCCGACGAGTTCAAGAGCCCCGTCCCCGCCAAGAACATGGAGGAATTTCGCGCCGTCGTGCGCGAGTCCTTCGGCGATTACGCCGAGGAGTTCCTCGCCTACTGCGGCGACGACTTCGAGGAAGCCGCCAAGCGCGGCACGACCAGCGGCCTCGAGGTCGCGGCGCGTACGCTCGTTCAGCGCAACGCCGACGTCGGCATCACCGAGCCCGTCTATTACGGCGTGTTTGATCCCGAGATACCCGGCTGGGATAACCCCGGCACGTTCCACTCCAGCGACCTCTGGTTCTATTTCGAGTCGCTCGCCAAGTGCTGGCGCCCCTTCACCGGCAAGCACTACGACCTCGCGCGCAATATGTGCAATTACTGGGCCAACTTCATCCGCTCCGGCGACCCGAACGGCGCCGAGTTCTCGACGTACTTCGGCGCGGGCGACATAGGGGAGAAGATGCCCGAATGGAAGCCCCTCACCGTCGACGAGCCCAACGCCATGTGGTTTGGCGACAAGCCCGAGCCCAGGGTCGACGTCCCCGACGAGGCGACGCGCCTGCACACCGCAGCCACGGTCGAAAAGTATCGCAAGGATTGACCTGAAAGCAAAGAGAGAGGGAACGGCAATCGCCGTTCCCTCTCTTACTATGGTTTGTAGATGGTCCCCTTTGCGAATTGTTGTCGGGATGATGCGGGAAGTGTGCAGGGCTGAATGCCCCTCATCAGTCACGGCTTTGCCGCGACAGCTGTCTCGCTTCGGCTCGGTCACGCCGCGGCTCTGACGTGCCACCGGCACGTCATTCACTACCGCAGCGCCGCTTCGCTACCCCGATGGGGGAAGCCTTTGAGTGTGGGTTTTTATTCCCGTTTTTCGTGTTCTTCCATGTATTTTTGCAGGTCGAAGGAGGAGTCGTAGAAGAAATCGAGGCAGTAGCTGCGCTTGCCGCCGAGCTCCGGGACGCTGAAGGAGTCTACCTTAGCGAGTATCTCGCGCGCCGCGCGGGAGGTCTTCCCGTCGCGCTTTATATCATAGGGGAGGCCGTCGTCGGAAAAGCTCAGGCGCATCCATGCGGGCATGAGCCGGATATCGAGCTCGATGTCGCCGACGCTGCCGTAGGCGTGCGCGATGCGCTCGGACAGGAACGTCTCCGCCGCGAAGCGGATATCCGCGCGCCGCTCCGCGGAGAAGCCCACGCGCTCGGCGACGGACTCGACGAGCGACGCGACGGGCATGATGTTGTAGCTCGTGTTCTTCATCGTGAAGCGCAGGACGCTCAGCCCCTCGCTCAGGCGGTCCTTTATGCGGCCGTCGCGCAGGCGGGTCAGCGCCTCCGCCGTCAGCAGGCGGGAGTCGATCTTGCCGCTGTCGGTGTGCGGGAATTCGTCGAAGCGGAAGACGCGCGAGGGCACCTTGAACGAGGCGAGGCTCTTTCGCAGCTCCGCGAGGATGGCCTCCTCGTCGAAGGGCATGCCCTGGCGCATGACGACGCAGGCGACGACCGTCTCGCCGTAGACGGGGTGCGGCGCGCCGATGACCTCGGCCTCGGCGACGCTGTCGAGCTTCAGCAGCTCCTTTTCTATCTCCATGGGCGAGATGTTCTCCCCGCCCTTGATGATTATCTCCTTGATGCGGCCGCTCAGGTGGACGTACCCGTCCACGTCGATGTAGCCGAGGTCGCCCGTGTGCAGCCAGCCGTCGACGAGCGTTTTCGCGTTCTCCTCGGGCATCTTGTAGTACCCTAGCATGACGCGCCCGTTGTCGCGGACGACGATCTCGCCTATCTCGCCGATGGGGAGGAAGCCCTTGCCCTCGTCGAAGATGCGGACGTCCTTGCCCGGGAAGGGCCTGCCGACCGTCGAGGCGCGCTTGACGACGGGGTCGTTGACGCTCGGATTGGCGATGTCGACGGCAGCCTCGGTCTGGCCGTAGGCGTTGAGGAAGGTCGCGTTTTCAAACGCGGTTTCATAGCGCATGAGCTGGGTCTGCGTGATGACGCTGCCCGCGACGAAGCCCGTCTTTATAAACGGCGCGACGCGGTCCTTGAAGCCCTCGACCTCCATCAGCGAGGTGAAGACGGTGCCCACGGCGGCGAGCGCGTCGGCCCTGTAGCGCTCAATGTACTCCGCGACGGCGTCGGGCTTAAAGCGCGGCGGCAGGACGATGTGCGAGCCGTAGAGGATGTACTTCGTCGCGCACTGGGAGCCGAGGCAGTGGAACATCGGCGCGCAGAGGCACAGCGTCGTATCCGCGACGTCGAGCTCGGAGGCCGTCTTGAAGCCGCGCGCGTCGCAGAGGTAGCAGTACTGCGAGATCATGACGGGCTTCGGAAGAGCCGTCGTGCCGCTCGTGAAGATGATGAAGGAGAGGCGGTCGGGCAGCTCCTCGTCGTCCTCCGGCGCGGGGCGCGCGGGGACGGTCCTGTAGTCGCGGCCGCGCAGGTCGAACGTGCGCTCCGGCGCGACGTCCGCGAGCGAGGCGAGCCGGGAGGCGGCCTGCGGCCCCTCGCGGTCGACCTGCTTCGTGTCGCCCCAGACGAGAAAGCTCACGTCCGTCCGCTTCATGAGGTCGGCGAGCTCCTCGAGCGGGAGGTTGTAGTTGAGCAGGACGGCGATCGCGCCCGCGTGCATGATCGCGCACCATGCGACGTACCAGTTGGCGCAGTTGGCGCTCCAGAGCGCGACGTGGTCGCCGCGGCGCACGCCGAGCCCGCGCAGCTCGCCGGCGCAGGCGTCGATGGCGGTCATGAGCTGCGAGAACGTGAGCGTCCCCGCGGCGTCGCTCAGCGCGGGCGCGTCCGGCTTGACGGCCGCGACGTCGCGCAGGGCTCTGTATATAGTGTTGGCGGTTATCTCCATAGGTCCGACCTTCCGAAAAGTCATTTGGCTTACTGAAAAGTATACCACATACACAGAAAAAAAGCGACAAAAATCCCGCCTCGGCAAGGCGGGATATGCGGAAGGAGGCTTTGCAGCCTGCGCTCCAAATAAAAAAGACGCCTTAAGGCCGCCCTCCGTAAGGAAGGCGCCCCGATGATTTGCTTGCTCTCGTCTACACCTCATCCGACCTCGCTTCGCTCGGCCACCTTCCCCTCAAGGGGAAGGCTTGAGGAGCGCGCCAACCAACGGCTTCCCCTTGAGGGGAAGCTGTCAGCCGCAAGGCTGACTGATGAGGTGGTCAACGGATTGCCATGTTGCTTCGCTCCTCACAACAATAGCGTGCTTCTCAGAAAAATAGTTGTTGAGCCAGGGTATAACCACCTAAAAGGATATGAAATAGGCGTGACCATTGCGGTCACGCCTATTTTGTCTCTCGGATTTTGTGGGGCAAAATCCGATGCTCGTTCTAACTGTGGACAATAGAAGATCTATTCGGCAAACAGGAATTAGTCAATACCTTTTGCCATACACCGCACGGGCTTCCGCTGTCCACTTGCGAATGAAATCAGTTTTGGCATCGGTATATGCATTTCTGTTATGTTCATATCTCTTCCATAATTCCATCTTTAGTGCTTCATATTCCTTTGCAATATGAGGATGCTCATTCAGATAATCTCGAAAATACAGTTCATCATTATCTCCTGCGTATCTGAGATGAATGTGATAAACCTTCTCCGCAAATCCGTCTTTGGTGTACCCCCTATTGAGAGAAATCCGTCTTTTTTCATCGGACATTCTGATAAACCCATTCCGCTCCAAAATGTGACTTACTTCTTCCATATCGGCTTTTTCGGAGATCTCAACCATCATATCAACAATGTTCTTGGCCCATATACCCTGTATCGCTGTACTTCCAATATGACTGATTCTTTTAACAGGATAATCTGTCAAAAGGTCGGTGATCGTGGCTTCTATCTCTTTGTAATATTCGTTCCATCGATCATCGTGCTGAACAAGGAAGATGGGGAATAAATCCCACAATTCTTCCAATGACATTTCCGACAGTTCTTTTCCCATAGTTAAATCCTCAACAAATCCCGATTTGTTTTATTCATTGTACCATTGCTGACCCGCGTGGTCAATTACCCTACTTTTAAAGGGAAGGAGGCACTTCCTTACGAAGTGCCTCCTTCCGGCGTCTCGGTTTATCTCGTCTTAAAACCAAAACGCGAGCCCGGCGGAGCGGGTCGCGTTTTGAGAGGAGGGCTGAGACGATGGGAAGGAAGGGTTTGTGAGGGAAACCCAGGAAGGGTGTCCCTCACGTGTGATAAAGCCGCCGAAGGCGGAGGATGCGCAGCATCCTGTGCTCCAAATAAAAAAGACGCCGTCAGGCGTCTTTTTTATTTGGAGCACCTATCCAGATTCGAACTGGAGACCTCATCCTTACCAAGGATGCGCTCTGCCTACTGAGCTACAGGTGCGGCTTGAAAGCCTTGTGATTATACAATCTAATGCGGGGCGTGTCAAGCTATAATTTATACTTTTTGAAAAATTCGCGCTCCGGCTCCGCGCTTATCAGGACGCGCCCGCCCGTCACGGGATGGGTGAAGGCGAGGCTACGCGCGTGGAGGGCCTGCGTCGTTATGCCGAGCTCGCGCGAGAGCGCCGCGGATTCGGGCGTCTTATAGAGCCCGTCGCCGAGGATGGGGCAGCCGACCGCGAGGCAGTGTACGCGGAGCTGGTGCGTGCGCCCCGTGACGGGCCGCAGGGCGACGAGAGAGGCGCGCCCGTCCGTCTCGAGGACGGATATCCGCGTCAGGCTCGGTGCGCCGTTCGGGCTGACGATGCGGCGCAGGGCGTGCGGGGCCTCCCGCGCTATGGGGAGGCTGATCTCGCCCTCTTGCGGTACGCCGAAGACGAGCGCGCGGTACTCTTTTTCAAAATCGAGCTTCGCCCCGAGCGCCGCCGCCCACGCGCCGCGCGCGAACAGCACGACGCCGGAGGTGTCGCGGTCGAGGCGGTTGACGGCCCGCGCGGCGGGGTCTATCGAGAGCGCGAGGTTTAATAGCGTCCCCGTGTTGACGCGGCCGGTCGGATGCGTGAACTGCCCCGCGGGCTTATTGAGAGCGAAAAACCATTCGTCGGAATAAACTATCTCGGCCTCGTCCGCCTCGGGCGCGACGGAGCAGGGCTCCTCCGGGACCTCGAGGACGAGTATATCGCCCTCCGCGGCGGGGGCCGTGACGAAGACGTCCGCGCCGTTGAGGCTGATGCGCCCCCCGGTCTTGGCGCGGCGCATGAGCGCGGCGGAGACCTTCATGGCCCCGCGCAGTATGGTCTTTATCTGTCTGCCGCTTTCTGCGGCAGTCACGACGTGCTCCAGCCTCATTTTTCGCCCTTTCCCGCGATCTTTTCCGCGAGCTTTACGCAGGGTATCGCCGCCGCGCCGACTATGAGGCCCGCCGCGACGCCCGATACGAGCAGGAGTGGGAGCATGTAGGCGAGCTTTATCCCGCCGAGGACGGCGCAGGCGACCGCGAGCTGGGCGATATTATGCACGACACCGCCCGCCGCGCTCACGCCGACGAGGCCGAAGCGCTCGGACTTTTTCAGCAGCAGCATGACGAGAAAGCTCGCGGCGCCGCCCGCGAGGGAGTATAAAAGCCCCGCGAAGCTGCCGAAGAGCAGCCCGCCGAGGACTATCTTGACCGCAGCGACCGCCGCCGCGCCGCGCACCGAGATCGCGTACATGGCCGCGAGCACGACAAGATTGCCCAGCCCCAGCTTCACGCCCGGAATTCCGGTGGGGATGAGCGACTCAACGTACCCTAATACGAGCGCCAGCGCGGCCATCACGCCGAGCACGGCGACCCTGCGGCTAATCGACAATCTCGATCACGACCTTGTGCGGGAGGCAGACGATGAGCTGCCCCTCCGAGGATATCGCGCCGGTCTCGACGCAGACCTGATTCGGGCAGTCGGCCTCGACGACGGAGGCCTTCCCGCCCGATATTATAAGCAGATTCGTCCCGCCCTCGCTCTCGATGAGGAGCTCCGCGTCCTCGTCCAGCGGCAGAGAGGCGTACTCCTTCCCGTCGACGGTCACGACGACGGTCGAGCCGCCGCCGCGCGGGATGAGCAGGAAGACTATCAGTGCCGCCGCGAGCACGCCCGCGACGAGCAGTATATCGGCAAGAATGCGCTTTTTCTTCATCCGAGCAGCCCTCCGAGCCCGTCCGAGACGGCGACGCTCCCGTCGGGAAGGTACCACAGCGCCTCCGTCCCCTCAAGGGAGGCCACGAGCGCGCGCCCCTCCTCGAGCGGCATGTTGAACAGCCCCGTGCTGAGCGCGTCCGCGAGGCCGGAGTCGCGCGTCACGACCGTCACGGAGACGTAGCGCTCGCTCGGAAAGAGCGTTTCGGGGTCTATGATGTGGTTGTAGCGTCTGCCTTCGTATTCGAAGTATCTCTGATCGGCGCCGCTCGTGACGGCTGAGAGCCCCTCGAGCGGGATGCGGACGTTCTCGTATTCCGTCCCGGAAAGCTCCGAGACGGCTATCTGCCACGGCTTCCCGTCGCCTCTCGCGCCGAGGGTGCGGACGTTGCCGCCGACGGAAACGAGCCAGCCCGTAACGCCCTCGGCCTCGAGCTTCGCGCAGACGGCCTCGACGGCGAAGCCCTTGGCTATCGCGCCGACGTCGAGGCTCATGTCCGGATCGGCGAGCCGGACGGTATTGCCGTCGATTATCATATCGTCGATGTTCGTGTGCTTCGCCGCCTCGGCGAGCGCCTCCTCCGAGGGGGGAACGAGAGTATTTTCGCGCGCCTCGTGCCAGAGCGCGAGGACGCTGCCCATCGCGATATTGACGCGCCCGCCCGTTAGGGCGCAGGCCTCTTTGGCGAACTCGAGAAGTTCAATTATGCGCGCGTCGACCTCGACGGGCTCCCCGCCCGCCGCGAGGTTGACCGTCCTGAGGTTAGCTATCCCGTCGTATTCGTTATATATGTCGAAGAGCTTGTGATACTCCCCGAGCTCGGACTTTATGCGCCCGCTGATCTCCTCGAAGCGCGCGCGGCTGCGCTCGTATCCCGTTATCGTCACGACCGTGTCGAAGACGGCCGTCACCTCGGTCGTGCCGTACCGCTTCGGGGCGCAGCCGCCGAGCAGGAGCGCGGCGAGCAAAAGCGAGGCGAGCGCGAGAGAAAGTTTCCGCATAAAAAACACATCCGTTTCCGCAGTTCAAGTTTAGAATATCCCTTGACGGCGGGGATTTCAACAGATAAAATAATGTTAAGCGCATAATAAACGGAGGGAGAAGACTTGACCGAGGAGAAAAAACGCTTCGGGGAGCTTGCCGAGCGGGCGTGGTCGAGGGGGATACGCGTGTTCTCCGAGTTCCTGCCGCTCGACGCGCAGAGCGAGCTCATGAGCATGCGGCTGCCCGTTCCCGTCTTCTTCGAGGGAGGGTGCCTGAATGCCGAGCGGCGCGTCGCCGTGTTCGACGGCGGGAGCGGGGGAGAGGCACCCATATGCTGCCTTTCCGTAACGCCCTCGAAGTTTGCCGCGCCCCTGACCCACAGGGACTGCCTCGGCTCCCTCATGGCCCTCGGCATAAGGCGCGAGGTCCTCGGGGACATCATCGTCGGGGAGGGCCGCTGCTTCGTCTTCTGCCTCGAGCAGGTCGCGGATTTCATCGTCTCGGAGCTGACGAGAGTCGGGCGCGAGAGCGTCGCGGTCGAGCGGTGCGATCCGCCCGAGAGCGCGAATACGCCGCCCGAGCAGAGCGGCGTGGTCGTCTCCTCCGAGAGGCTCGACGCGCTCATCAGCGCGGTCTATCGAGTCCCGCGCTCGGAGAGCAAGGCTCTCTGCGAGGAGGGCAGGGTGTTCGTCAACGGCAGAGAGACCCTCGAGGCCTCCGCAGCGCCGTCCGAAGGCGACGTGGTGAGCGTCCGCGGGCGGGGCAGATTCATATACGACGGCATAGAAAGAGAGACGCGCAAGGGCCGCCTGCGGGCGCTCGTGCGAGTCTACTGAGGAGAAAAAATGAACCTTACCAAGCTTCATTATTTCATCGAGGTCGCGCGCTGCGGCAGCTTCTCCGAGGCCGCCCGCCAGCTCTATACCTCCCAGTCGAACCTGAGCAAGCAGATAGGCCTGCTCGAAAACGAGCTGAATATAAGGCTTTTCCGACGCACGAACAAGAGCGTCGTCCTGACGAACGCGGGGCAGTATCTTTATGACCGGCTGCGCAACGTGCCCGAGCAGATAAACGAGGCCTGCGCGCAGGCGAAGATACTCGAGCGCGACGAGACCGACCTCATACGCATAGGCGTGCTCAAGAGCAGCTCGTTCAATCTCGTGCTCTCGCAGATATACAGGGAGCTCGTCAGCACCTTCCCCGAATCGGATTTCGAGCTGGAATACTCCGATTTCCGCCAGCTCCGCGCCGGCTTCGAGAGCTCGGTCTTCGACGTCGCCGTGACGAAGTCCTATGAGCTGACGCAGGTGAGCCCCGGAGTCGAGACCCGGACGCTCTATTCGATGCGGCCCGCCATCCTCGTCAGCGAGGACAACGCTCTCGCAAAGCGGGAGACCGTCACGATGAAGGAGCTGCGCGACGCGGACTTCATCATCATGGAGCAGAGCGAGGCCCCCGGATATAACAGGAATTTCCGCTCCGCCTGCTCGGCGGCGGGCTTTTCCCCGCGCGTCGTGCGCCGCACCCGGCGCATGGAGAGCCTTATCATGTACGTCGCCAACGACGTCGGCGTCGGCTGGTCGGATTCGGATATCTCCATCCCGAAGACCTCGAACGTCAGGGTCGTCCCTCTGTCCGACGTGCCGGAGATAGAGATGGTCGCCGTCTGGCACAGAGGCCGCCGCGCGGAGCTGTTCGGCGCCGTAGCCGACCTCATCGGCAGCTTCCACGACCCGGAGAACAACGCGCGCGCCGCGGACGGCTTCGGCGGGATCAAATAAATAAAAAAGCATCGGGAGCGGGTATTCTCCGCTCCCGATATTATTATGCGCTTTTTTACTTCCCGTAGCGCTCGGCCATGAAGAGGTAGCACGAGGAGGCCCAGGACGACCAGAAGAGTTCCTTCTCGCCGAAGGCGACGAGGCCGCGCTCTCCCGCGCCGGTCAGCGCGTTGTGGATATGGAACATGCCGTTATCCCGCAGCGTGCGCGCATAGCGAAGGCCCATCTCCTTGGCGAGGTCCTCGCGGCCGACGGCCTCGAGCGCGAGGCACATGATCAGCTGCGCCGGGACGATGATGCTGCCGCCCGTGAAGCCGTGCTTGAAGTAGGGGCTCTTCGGGCTCTCGGAGGCGAAGCCGTAGGGCGTGACGAAGCCGTTATTCCATATGAAGTCGACGGTCTTGTCGATGATGTCCTGCGGCAGGCGCTTTCCGAGGATGAGCGCGGCGAACATCGGCAGGCTGAGCGAATCCGCAGCCTGACCCGTGCGGACGTTCTTCGCGACCCAGCGCTCGCCCGTCCAGAGCTTGTCGATGATCTTCTGAGTCAGCTCGTCGGCGCGCTTGGTCCACGCCGCGCACTCGGCTTCGGGGACGCCTATCGTCCTGCCGAGCTTGGCGAGCGCGTCCATCATGCGGACGGTGTAGGCGTTCATGTCGGGCGAGGCGAGCGGGAAGCCGACGTAGAAATAGGCGGCGTCCTCCCAGCCGGTCTCGATGGCGCCCTGATTTTCCCAGACGCCGTCGCCGTCGAGGTCGCGGAACTTGAAGAAGAACTCCGTCCATTTCGCCATGCGCTCGTAGACGTACTTCTTGTCCTCGAGCGGGATGGAGCTGAGGTCGCGGTTATCGAGCAGCCAGTCGAGCGCGACGCCCTGGAAGGGCGGCTTCATGCTCTTGCCGAGGCCGGAGGTATAGGAGATGGCGTCGGCGATGCGGCCGTTACGGTCCTGATGATCGAAGCAGGACTGCAGGATGCTCCATGCGAGCTTGATGTCGCGGCTGAGCCATATGGCCTGCATGGCCTGCTGCCAGCCGAACGCGCTCTCAAAGAGGAAGCGCATCATCTTGACCATCGTGTGCCCGTAGGAGGCGTACCCGTCCGGGTCGACCATCAGGCTCCACGTCGTCATCAGCGCCTGACGGCGCATCGGCTCGAACTCTGCCGGCAGGGAGGGGTAGGTCGCGGCGCAGAAGTCGTCGAACTCCTTTTCGAGCGCGGCGAGCGCGGCGTCGTAGGAGGGGTAGCTCTCGAGCGGCCTGTCGCCGGGGTCCTCGGCGTATTCCTCTATGCCGAACTCGAAGACGCCCTCGGCGTCCGGCGCGAGCAGGAACGCGCCCGTCGGCAGGGCGGTGATCGTCCCGCGTAAGGCTATGAGCAGGCCGTTGTCGTCGGAGAAGGGGAATTTCCAGGTCCCGTTAGGGAGCAGCATCGGCTTTCCCGCGAAGGGGCCCATCGCCGGGGGCGGGGAGATGCGGAGCGTGAGCCCGTCCGTCCCGCGGCCCATGAGGAGCCGCCTTTCCGCTATGCAGAAGCGCGCCGAGCCCTTCTCGGACTGAAGTATCGCCTCGAAGGGCGTCGTCGAGACGCAGGTGGGCAGCGCGGTCGGGCCGCTCATCAGCTCCAGCGCGACCTGACGGCAGGTGCTCTGCGAATTGAGGTTGCCCATCGAGCCGCCGGACTTGATCGCCGAGAGGTAAAGCGTCGTCTTGCCGAACTGGGAGACGCCCCCGTTGCGGTTTGCGAGGGCGAGATAGCCGCCCCTGCGCGACAGCGGGGCGTGCAGAAGGTCGATGAAATAGGTGCTCTGAAGCATAATGACCGTCCTTTCGGATAATTATTTGTTTTCTGTCTCTATTTTACCAAACGCCCGCGGCTTTGTAAACTTTTTCCGCGCGCAAAAAGGCGGGGATCAAACGGCGCGATGAGGGCATCGCGCCCTGCGCGCGCGCCCCGCAGGTGAGGCATGATCCCAACCGCGGGAAACCATCAAATACGGCAGGAATAAAACGTAGGGGAGGGGCTTGCCCCTCCCGAGATCCGCCGCAGAGTCGACGGGAGGGGCAAGCCCCTCCCCTACGGGCACCCCCGCAGCCGACCAGAAAAATAAAAAACGCCCCGGCAGCGCCGGGGCGTCAAGCTCAGCCGAGCGTCAGTCTGTACCGACGCTTCGTATATTCGGTCGTCAGGGTGCTTTCGTCCGGGTACTGCGCAAGCCCCAGCCCTTCGAGCACCTCCGCGGTGTGACGTCTGTCCGCGTTGAAGGACAGATGCGTCAGGTCTATCCTGTTTTCGTAAAACAGCACTGCGGGCTTCCCAAGGCCTTGATTGCCCAGCGCCACAAGATAGGTGCAGCCCTTCAGCATGGGATAGTAGTTTTCTCCCGTTACGAGAACTCCCTCGTTGCTCAGGGCGCATTCCTCGCACAGCGTAAATACGTCCCCAAGGCCTTTTTCATCCTTGAAATACTTTATGACCTTGATCTTCCTGTCGGAATGGACGAAGCTGTGTATTTTATCAAAGGTGACGATCTGCCTATCCGGGCCGAGGTATCTTGCCCCGGCGTAGCTTGCCTCTGCCGTCAGATCGTCCAGCGGCGTCACTATTGCGATGATATCCGCATTCCGCATCAGGCCATCGTAATCGTAATAGACCCTGTCGAAGTACTGTCCGCAGATGGACTCGCCGTAGATGCGGCGGTAGAATTCCTCCGCCGTCGGCGGCTCGCGGGCGGGAAGCAGGATGCCGAGAAGGACGGCGGCGGCTGTGACGACTGCGGCGCAGGAAACGAGCGCGGCGATCAGATGCTTCTTTTTCATCGTCATTCCTCCCTGCAGTCTCGCTCTACTTTTATTTTACCAAACTGCGGCAGCCTTGTAAAGCTTTTTGAAAAAGCTGCATATGGGAAGGAGAGCATGCGGCGCCGCGCCCCGCGCGGGCGCCGAAAGAGCGCAAAAAAACGCCCGGACGGGAAACCGTCCGGGCGCAGCGCTATATTGTCAGATATCTTCTCTGCCGGCGAGCAGGGCCGTGATCTTCTCGTGCGGATCGAGCAGGTCGCTTATGCTCGCGTCGTGGTTGATGGCGGCGATGATGTAGGAGATGTACTTGCTGCAGTCGACCTCCATGAACCAGCGGCGGGAGAGGAGCTCGTGGGTGCGGTAGGTCAGGTTCGTGCCGAAGACGCCGTCGATGACGCCGTCGTCGTAGGCCTTGTCAAAGGCGTCGAGCCCGTTGGTGAAGAGGGCGTAGGTCACGCAGGCGAAGATGCGCTCGGCCTTGCGCTCCTTGAGGTTGTAGGCGATGTCGAGCATGGACTCGCCGGAGCTTATGAGGTCGTCTGCGATGAAGACGGTCTTGCCCTCGACGGACTCGCCCAGATACTCGTGGGCGACGATGGGGTTGCGCCCGTTTATGATGCGGGAGTAGTCGCGGCGCTTATAGAACATGCCGAGATTCACTCCGAGGACGGAGGAATAGTACATGTTGCGGTTCATGGCGCCCTCGTCGGGGGCGATGCACATGAAGTGATCCGCGTCGAGCTTGATGTCGGGATAGTTGCGGATGAGGGTCTTGAGGACCTGATAGGTGGGCATGCAGTTATCAAAGCCCATCATCGGGATCGCGTTCTGGACGCGGGGGTCGTGCGCGTCGAACGTGACGATGTCGTCGACGCCCATGGCCTCCAGCTCCTGCAGGGCGCAGGCGCAGTCAAGGCTCTCGCGGGCGTTGCGCCTGTGCTGGCGCGAGCCGAAGAGCATCGGCATGATGACGGTGATGCGGCGAGCCTTGCCGCTGGTCGCCTGGATGAGGCGCTTGAGGTCCTGAAAGTGGTCGTCGGGGCTCATGGAGTTTTCGTGCCCGATGATCGTATACTTCATGTTGTAGTTGCCGACGTCGACGAGGAAGAAGAGGTCCATCCCGCGCACGGACTCGGCAATGACGCCCTTCCCGTCGCCGGAGGCGAAGCGCGGGCAGCTGGACTTGACGATGAAGGTGTCCCTCGCCTCGGGGCCGTTGGCGGCCCATTTTGTGAGCCAGCCGTCTATCTTCGAGCCGAGCTCTTTTGCGCCCTCGGTAACGATCAGACCGAGCTTGGGGAAGGTGTTGCCGGTGTGAAATATAGTTTCCGCATCCATGAGCTGAGAACCGTCCTTTATTCTTTCTTAACGGCAAAAAAGCCGATATATCGCCATAAAACAAGAATAAGCGCAGACGGGGGATTTGTCAAGCAAAGGGATTTGAATATAAATCGAAAAAGGGGCTTTTATTTGCAAAAAACTTGTGCTATACTGCATCATTATAAAAGGCTGAAGTCCCGCAAAGAAAGGAAGTTAATAAAATGCAGGAGATAAAGATAACCAAGACCACGACGCCGCGCTTCAGACCCGAGCCGGATAAGCTCGGCTTCGGCAGGTATTTCTCCGACCACATGTTCCTCATGGACTACGACGCCGGGCAGGGCTGGCACGATCCGCGCATCGTGCCCTACGGCAACATCTCCCTCGAGCCCTCCGCCATGGTCTTCCATTACGCGCAGGAGGTCTTCGAGGGCCTCAAGGCGTACAGGCGCGCCGACGGCGGCATCCAGCTTTTCCGCCCGACGGCGAACATCGCCCGCATGAACACGTCCTGCGAGCGTCTGTGCATCCCGACGATAGACCCCGACTTCTATCTCAAGGCGATCAAGACCCTCGTCAAGCTCGATGAGGACTGGGTCCCCTCCGCGCCGGACACGTCGCTTTATATCCGCCCGTTCATCATAGCGACCGAGCCGCACGTCGGCGTGCACGCCTCGAAGAGCTATATATTCTGCATCATCACCGGCCCCGTCGGCGCATATTATCCCGAGGGCATGGCCCCCGTCAAGATCTACGTCGAGAGCCGCGACGTCCGCGCCGTCAAGGGCGGCATGGGCTATGCCAAGACCGGCGGCAACTACGCCGCCTCCCTGCGCGCCGGCGAGGTCGCGGCCGAGCTCGGCTTCTCGCAGGTCCTCTGGCTCGACGGCGTCGAGCGCAAGTACATCGAGGAAGTCGGCAGCATGAACGTCTGGTTCAAGGTCAACGGCGAGTGCATCACCCCCGCGCTCGGCGGCTCCATCCTCCCGGGCATCACGCGCGACTCCTGCGTGCATATCCTCAAGAGCTGGGGCGAGAACGTCTCCGAGCGCGTCTTCAGCGCCGAGGAGCTCTTCGCCGCCGCCGAGAACGGCACCCTCGAGGAGGCGTGGGGCTGCGGCACCGCCGCCGTCATCTCGCCCATAGGCAGGATAGAGTGGGGCGATAAGGACGTCGACGTCAACGGCGGCGCGATAGGCCCCCTCACCCAGAAGCTCTACGACTACCTGACCGGCATCCAGTGGGGCCGCATCGAGGATCCCTTCGGCTGGATAGTCAAGATCGACTGAGAAAAGACGACGTTCCGCGGCGGGCAACGGAAGGAAGGACTCTCATCAAGGCTTCGCCCTGCGGAAAGAATAAAAAAGGAACGCACCTCGCGGTGCGTTCCTTTTTTTGTCGGATTTGAAGGCGCTACGCCCCCGAGACGAAGAGGACGCTCGTGAACCGGAAATAGATGAGCAGGGCGAGCGCGTCGACTATCGTCGTGATGAAGGGGCTCGCCATGACGGCCGGGTCGAAGCCGACGAGCTTGGCGAGGATCGGCAGCGAGCAGCCGACGAGCTTGGCGACCAGCACCGTGACCGCGAGCGTCGCGCAGACGATGAGCGTGACGGCGAGGGTTATCGACTCGTTTCCCATCATCAGCTTGTCGACGAGCATTATCTTCGCGAAGCCGACGAGCGCAAGGGAGAGCCCGCACAGCAGCGCCACGCGGAATTCCTTCCATATGACGCGGGGCAGCTCGCGGAACTGCACTTCGCCCAGCGAGAGCGCGCGGATGACCGTGACCGAGGCCTGCGAGCCTGAGTTGCCGCCCGTGTCCATCAGCATCGGGATGAACGCCGTCAGGACGGCGTGGGTCGCGAGCGCGGTCTCGAAGCGGGTGATGATCATGCCGGTGAACGTCGCCGAGACCATCAGCAGCAGCAGCCACGGGACGCGGTTTTTCCATATCTCGAACGTGCCCGTCTTGAGATAGGGCTTGTCCGACGGCGTGACGGCGGCCATCTTCGAGATGTCCTCCGTGACCTCTTCCTGCAGGACGTCCATAGCGTCGTCGATGGTGACGATGCCGACGAGCCTGTTTTCTGTGTCCGTGACGGGCAGGGCCGTGAGGTCGTATTTGGCGAGCGTCTGCGCGACGGTCTCCTGGTCCTCCAGCGTGTTCGCGCTGATGACGTTGTGCGCCATGAGGTCGCTTATGAGCGCGTCCTCGTCGGCGAGGATTATCGTCCGCAGGGATATCGCGCCGAGCAGGTGCCGCTCGTCGTCGGTTATGTAGCAGTTATTGACCGTCTCCTTGTCGAAGCCCGTCCTTCGGATGCGCTTTATCGCGTCCTCGACGGTCATCTTCGGGCGCAGGGTGACGAACTCGGTCGTCATTATGCTGCCCGCCGAGTCCTCCGGGTACTTGAGGAGCTCGTTTATTATCTTGCGGGTGTCGGGGTCGGCCTGGCGCAGTATGCGCCGGACGACGTTCGCCGGCATCTCCTCGATGAGGTCGACCGCGTCGTCTACGTAGAGCTCGTCGACGACGTCCTTGAGCTCCGTATCGGAGAAGGAGCGGATCAGAAGCTCCTGCGCGTCCGAATCCATCTCGACGAACGTCTCCGCCGCCAGCTCCTTCGGGAGCAGACGGAACAGGAAGGGGAGCGCCTTGTCCTCGACCTCGTTGAACAGCGCCGCCAGGTCGACGGCGTTCATGCTTATGAGTATGTCCCTCAGCGCGGGATAGCGCTTTTTCTCAAGAAGCGCGTCGATCGCCGTGAGGAGGGAGAGCGAAGATTCCGCCATGTTGCATACCTCCTGTTATGTGTGATCGACTACTTCGGCCTGCCGTTTCCATGGCGTTCACCTCGCTTTTCCCTTAAAGTCAGAATAACTTAATAATTATAGCATCGCACATGGGGCGGTGTCAATTTTTTTGCCCGTAATAGGCGTTCTTGCCGTGCTTGCGCAGATAGTGGCGGTCGAGCAGCGCCTGCGGGACGGGCGCGGTCTCCGGGGCGAGCGTCAGCGCGTGGTAGGCCATGAAGGCCGCCTCCTCGAGCACGACCGCGTTGTGGACGGCCTCGGCCGCGTCCTTGCCCCAAGCAAACGGCCCGTGCGAGCGGACGAGGACGGCGGGTATCTGCGCGGGATCCTTGCCCTTAAAGGTCTCGATGATGACGTTTCCCGTCTCGAGCTCGTATTCGCCGTTTATCTCGGCTTCGCTCAGCGCGCGCGTGCAGGGCACGTCGCCGTAAAAGTAGTCCGCGTGCGTCGTCCCGAGCGCGGGGACGGGGAGGCCCGCCTGCGCGAAGCTCGTCGCCCAGCGCGAATGCGTGTGCACGACGCCGCCGAGGGCGGGATAGGCGCGGTAGAGCGCGAGGTGGGTCGGCGTGTCGGACGAGGGGCGGAGCTTCCCCTCGACGACGCTGCCCTGAAGGTCGACTATGACGATGTCCTCCGCCGTCATCGTGTCGTACTCGACGCCGGAGGGCTTTATCGCGACGAGGCCGCGCTCCCTGTCTATGCCGGAGACGTTTCCCCACGTGAACGTGACGAGCCCGAACTTCGGGAGCATGAGATTGGCCTCGAGGACCTTCCGCTTTAATTCTTCGAGCATGGCGCTACCTCAGCTTCCACGCCAGATCGCGCAGGAAGAGCTCGTCCTCGAGCTTTTCGGGCGAGGTCTCGGCGGTTATGTGGACGAATTCTATGCCCATGATGCGCGCGAAGTCGCGCAGCTGGGTCGGCGTGACGTCGTAGCTCAGGACGGTGTGATGCGCTCCGCCCGCCGTCACCCAGCACTCCACGCCCGTCGTGAGATCGGGCTCGGCGCGCCACATGACGCGCGCGACGGGGAGGTTGGGCATCTCCATGATGGGCTTGACGCACTCTATATCCTGCACGATGAGGCGGAGCCTTCCGCCGACGTCTATGATGCTCGCGACGAGCGCCTTTCCGGCCTTCCCTTCGAAGACGAGGCGGGCGGGGTCGTCGCGGTTCATGCCTATCCCGAGCGGGTGCGTCTCGATGCGGGGCTTTCCCGCGGCGAGGCTCGGGCACACCTCGAGCATGTGCGCGCCGAGGCTGTATTCCCTGCCCTTGACGAGGTGGTAGGTGTAGTCCTCCATGAAGCCGGAGGCGCCCTGCGGGCCCATGGCCTTCATGACGGCGGTGAGCGCCGCTGTCTTCCAGTCGCCCTCGGCGCCGAAGCCGAAGCCCTGCGCCATGAGGTGCTGCGTGGCGAGGCCGGGGAGCTGATCCATGCCGTAGAGGTCCTGGAAGGTGTTCGTGAAGGCGCGGCAGCCCTCGGCGTCCAGCATGGAGCGGATGGCGAGCTCCTCGCGCGCCTGATAGCGGACGGCGGCGATATCGTCGGTAGCGAAGTCGTAGGCGGCGCGGTACTCGTCCATGAGCTCGTCTATATCGCCCTCGGTGACGGCTCCCATAGCGGCGACGAGATCGCCGACGGCCCACGTGTTCACGCGCCAGCCGAGGCGGAGCTGAGCCTCTATCTTGTCGCCCTCCGTGACGGCGACCTCGCGCATGTTGTCCCCGAAGCGCATGACGCGCAGCTCGCGCGAGAGCGCGGCGGCCGCGGCCGTCCTCATCCACTCGCCGAGGCGGGCGAGGACCTTCCCGTCGCGCCAGTGGCCGGCGATGATCTTGCGCGGCTTGCGCAGGCGCGCCCCCGCGAAGCCGTGCTCGCGGTCGCCGTGCGCGGCCTGATTGAGGTTCATGAAGTCCATGTCGATCTCGTCGTTGGGTATCTCGACGTTATACTGCGTGGCGAGGTGGCACCACGGCTTCGTCAGCGCGTCGAGCCCGTTCAGCCACATCTTGCTCGGGGAAAACGTATGGCACCACGTGACTACGCCCGCGCAGTCGGTATCGTAATTAGCCTCGCGCACGATGGCGCAGACCTCCGCGTCGGAGCGGGCGGTGACCTTGTAAAGAAGCTCGTAGGGGAGCGACTTGCTCATCTCGGCGGCCATCTCCGCCGCGCGGGAGGCGACCGTCGCGAGAACTTCGGGCCCGTAGAGGTCCTGCGAGCCGACCACAAACCAGAATTTCATATTATCCTCCTCACAGGTTCTCGACGGCGGAGCGCTCCACCGCGAGGCCTTTTTTGAATTTCTCAAGATATGCGTCGAAGCCCGCGGCGTCGGTTTCATCCGGCGCGAGCGTGACGGATTTGGCGGACGCGAAGTGCTTATTGAGGAAGTCTTCCAGCGTCTCGCCGGGCGATCTCTGCATCATGTACGCGACGAGCAGCGCCATGCCGTAGGGGCCGCCCTCGCCCGCCGTCTCGAGGAACGTGACGGGCGCGCGGCACGCCGCCGCGAGAAAGCGCTGGGCTACGCCGGGGGTCTTGAAGAGCCCGCCGTGGCCCGTCAGCGAGTCTATGGCGACGCCCTCCTCCGCGAGAAGCTCCATGCCCGTCCGGAGCGTCGCCATCGAGGAATAGAGCATGGCGCGCATGAAGTTCGCGAGGCTGAACTTCGCGTCCGGCGCGCGCAGGAAGAGCGGGCGCCCCTCGTCGAAATGCGTGACGCTCTCGCCGGTCAGGTAGTTATAAAAGAGCAGGCCGCCGCAGTCGGGATCGCCCTCGAGGCTCTTGAGAAAGAGCTTCGTGTAAAGCTCCTCCGCGTCGCCGCCGAAGAGCTCGGCGGCCTCGCCGAGCAGCGCGGCCCAGCCGTTTATGTCCGACGTGCAGTTGGAGCAGTGGACCATCGCCACGGGGCTTCCCGACGGCGTGGCTACGACGCCGACCTCGGGGTATACGCGCTTAAGCGGCTTCTCGAGGACTATCATCGAGAATATGGAGGTGCCCGCCGAGACGTTGCCCGTCCTCGGCGCGACGGCGTTCGTCGCGACCATGCCGGTCCCCGCGTCGCCCTCGCACGGCGCGAAGGCCACGCCCGGGGCAAGCAGGCCGCCGAGCAGCTTCGAGCCGCTCTCGGTCAGATACCCCGCGTTTTCGCCCGCGGGGAGTATGCCCGGCAGCAGGTCCTCGACGCTCCACGGCGCGCCCATCATGGAGGCGAAAACGTCGAATTTGGCGATCATCTCTTTATCGTAGCCGAGGTCGGCCCCGAGCGGCATTATGCCGGAGGCCTCGCCCACGCCGACGGCGTTGACGCCCGTCAGCATATAGTGGACGTAGCCCGCGAGGGTCGTGATGTGCGCTATTCGGGAGACGTGCTCCTCGCCGTTTAAGACCGCCTGACAGAGATGCGCTATGCTCCATCGCTGCGGGATGTTGAAATCGAACATGTCGCTGAGCAGGGCCGCCGCCTGACCCGTGACGGTATTCTGCCACGTCCTGAAGGGGACGAGCAGGTTCCAGTCCTTATCGAAGGCGAGGTAGCCGTGCATCATGGCCGAGACGCCCATCGCCGTTATCTTTTCGCGGCCCTCGACGGCGGCGAGCGCCGTCCTCAGCCCCTCCCAGACCTGTTCGAGCGGGTAGGTCCAGAGGCCGTTTTCGTGCCTCGCGGCCCATATATAGTCCCCTGACGCGACGGGGAGCCTGCCGCCGTCTATGGCGACGGCCTTTATGCGCGTGGAGCCGAACTCCACGCCGAGAAACCTTTCGTTCGTTGACATATCAGCCCTCCGTTTTCTTGTAGCGCAGGACGTTCCAGCTGTGCTTCGGAAGTATCGGCGCGCCGCCCGCGACGGGCAGGGAAGAGGGCTTTACCGCGTCCGGCGCGTCGGCGGTGTTGACGGCCTTGAGATCGCCGCTGTAAAGAACGGTGTGCTCCGCGAGCGTCAGCCCCCCGCAGCCGCGCAGGCCGCATTCGAGCTCCATGTCCTCGCTGAGCGAGCGGTTGACGGCGAGGACGGTCGCCTCGCCGGAAGCTTCGTCGAAGGCGACCGCCGCCTCCAGCGCGGGGACGGAGCCGTACTTTCCGGCCTCCAGCTCCGGGCACTCGACCGCGGCGCGCAGGCTTTCTCCGCGTGCGAAGCGCGAGGCGTGCAGCATCGGGTAGAATATCGTCTGCGCCCAGCAGCGCCCGCCCGTCTCCGTCATTATCGGGGCTATGACGTTCACGAGCTGGGCAAGGCACGCCATCTTGACTCTGTCCGCGTGGCGCAGGAGCGTTATCAGCAGGCAGCCGACGACGAGCGCGTCCTCGAAGGTATATACGTCCTCCAGGAGCGGCGGCGCGACCTGCCATTTTTCCGTCTTCTTGTCCTGCTCGTTGGAGTGGAACCAGACGTTCCACTCGTCGAAGGAGAGCTTCATCGTCTTCTCCGAGCCGAGGCGGGCCTTGACCTTGTCGCAAATGTCCGCGACGGTCGCGATGAAGCCGTCCATGTCCTTCGAGCAGGCGAGGTATTCGGCGGTGTCGCCGTTTCTGTTGCCGTAGTAGCTGTGCAGGGAGATGTAGTCGACGAGGCCGTACGTGTGCTCGAGGACCGTCTCCTCCCACTTCCCGAAGGTCGGCATGCCGGAATGCGAGCTCCCGCAGACCGTCAGCTCGACGGTCGGGTCGACGGCCTTGAGGACCTTCGCCGTCTCGGCGGCGAGGCGGCCGTACTCCTCGGCGGTCTTCGCGCCGATCTGCCAGGGGCCGTCCATCTCATTCCCGAGGCACCAGTATTTGATGCCGAAGGGCTTCTCGAAGCCGTTGGCGCGGCGGCGGTCGCTGAGCTTCGTGCCGCCGGGGAAGTTGCAGTATTCGATGAGGTCGCGCGCCTCGGAGACGCCGCGCGTGCCTAGATTGACGGCGAGCATGACCTCCGCTCCGGAGCGGCGCGCCCATTCCTGAAATTCGTCTATGCCGACCTCGTTGGTCTCTATCGAGCTCCATGCGAGGTCGAGCCGCCTCGGGCGCAGCTGACGCGGGCCGGTCCCGTCCTCCCAGTCGTAGCCGGAGACGAAGTTGCCGCCCGGATAGCGCACGATGGGGACGCCGAGCTCCTTTACCATGCCGAGCACGTCGCCGCGAAAGCCCATATCGTCCGCGGTCGGGTGTCCCGGCTCGTAGACGCCGCCGTAGACGGCCCTGCCGAGGTGCTCGATGAACGAGCCGAAAAGCCGCCTGTCTATCTCGCCGACCGGGTCGCGCCCGTCGGCAAAAAGCTTCGCTTTCAAGCCTCCGCCTCCTTGCACCGCCCCTTCGGGGCGGACGGTTTTTCACATATAGTTTTTCACATATAAATAATAAAACGCGCGCGGCACGGTGTCAATGACGTTTGACAAGCGCGGCGCTGCGGCGTAGTATTGAAAAAAAGAGTTTGACGAAAGCGGGGGAGCCCTTATGATGATCGCGAGAGAGGAACTCACGCCCTCCTGCGCCTGCGGGAGAGAGCATTCGCTTCTTACGGAAAAGATATTCATAGAGCGCGGCGCCGCCGACGCCATGCCCGACGCCATGGGCGGGAGCGGGCTGAACGCAGACTTCGCCGTCATTTACGACGAGAACACGCGCGACGCGCTCGGCGGCAGGATACGCGGAGCGCACCGCGAGATCGTGCTCGACCCGAAGGGGCTCCACGCCGACGAGCGCGGGGTCGCCGCCGCGGAGGATAAGCTCGGGGACGAGAGCGTCCTCGTCGCCGCCGGCTCGGGCACGGTGCACGACATTACGCGGTATATAGCCGCCAAGCGCGGCCTGCCCTTTGTAAGCGTGCCGACCGCCGCGAGCGTCGACGCCTTCTCCTCCGGCATGGCGTGCATGACCTTCGGCGGCTTCAAGAAAACGATCCCCGCCGTCCCGCCGCGCCTCGTCTTCGCGGATACGGAGGTCTTCGCGCGCGCCCCGCGCCGCCTCACGGCCTCGGGCTTCGGCGACGCGATCGGCAAATACGTCTCCCTCGCGGACTGGGACGTCGCGCGCATACTGACCGGGGAATACTGGTGCAGCGGCGTAGCCGAGCTGGAGCAGACGGCCCTTGAAGAGACGGCCGCGTCCGCCCCCGGCATAGCCGCCGGGGAGGAGGGAGCCTGCGAAAAGCTCATGCGCGCGCTCGTGCTCTCCGGCATCGCGATGCAGCTCGCCGGCTCTTCGCGCCCGGCCTCCGGCGCGGAGCACCACATCTCCCACCTGACGGAGACGGGCGTGCCGTGGCTGCCCCCCGTCGACGCCCTGCACGGGGAGAAGGTCGGCGTGGGCACGGTGCTGAGCCTTCGCGCCTACTTCCGCTGGCGCGTCCAGCAGTCAGACGCGCTCGTGCGCGCGATGCAGGCATGGCGCCAGCCCTCTGAGGATATGCTGAGGGGCGAGTTCGGTCCCGCGGCGGACGCCGTCATCGCAGAAAACGCGCAAGACTGCCTCAGGGCCGTCACGCCCGCCGCCGTAAAGGAGCGCTGGACCGCCGTCAAGGCGCGGCTCTCGCTGCTGCCGCAGGCGGCCGCCGTCGAAAAGATGCTCAAGGCCGTCGGCGCGCCGACGACGCTCGAGGAGCTCGGCATAGACCCCGACCTTGAGGGGCGCATCCTGCGCTGGGCGCCCTACGTGCGCAACCGCCTGACCTTCATGCGCCTGATGGGCGCGTCCTCCGCCGTCTCGGACATCCACTGCTGCATCGGCCATATCGAATAAGCTCCGGACAAAACAAAGCCCCTGCGCCGCGGCGCAGGGGCTTATATTTTTGCGTCAGTCTTCGGTCAGATACCGTATCGGCGCCGTCTCGAGCAGGGGAACGCCGAAGCGCGCGGCGAGCTCGCGGGCGCGCTCGACCGTCTCGGGGACGGAGAGGTACTGCGGCTTGTGCGCGTCGCAGCCGAGTATGGCGACGTTGCCCTCCTCGCCCGCGATGCGCCAGAAGCGCTCGTCGGGGTAGTTGCGCCCCTCGCGCAGGCCGAGCAGGTTTATCTCCAGCGGAGTCTCCGTCTCGCGCGCGGCGCGGCAGAGCTTGCGTATCTCGCGCTCGTAGACGTCGTCCTGCCCGGGGAAGTTTATGAGGTCCGGGTGGGCGAAGTAGGTGAACAGG
>JAFZOI010000027.1 GCA_017550645.1 Oscillospiraceae bacterium | reverse complement strand
TGCGACTGATCGCACGGATTATTCGACTGACGGGAACCGACGCCCGAGATGCACGTGTCATCCCCGAGCGGTTCCGGCGAAGCCGGGAGCGAGTGGGGACATAAACGTCGGCGCATCGCGCCGATCGCGGGCGGCATGGGCGAGGCGACAGTCGTCGAGATGTGCGACTAATTTAGCGCGATACCCCGAAAGGTTTATAATTATATTTAATGATATGCTGAAAGGAGCGCAAAATCATGGCAAACTATTTTGATCTGACCGGAAAGAAAGCAATAATCATCGGCGGAGCCGGCGGACTCGGCCAGCTCGTCGCCCGCGCGTACGCCGAGGCCGGCGCCGACGTCGCCATCGCCTCCCGCACCGAGTCCAAGCTGAAGGCCGCCTGCGAAGAGCTCAAGGCCGAGACCGGCAAGGAGTTCAAGTACTATGTCTGCGACGCGACCAAGGAGGCCGAGGTCGAGGCTACCGCCGCGGCGTTCGTCAAGGATTTCGGCAGGGTCGATATCCTCGTCAACTCCCAGGGCATCAATAAGAAGCACCCCGTCACCGAGTTCCCCGTCGAGGAATTCGAGCAGACCATGAACGCAAACGTCACCTCCATCATGCTGACCTGCAAGCACTTCGGCAAGTACATGATGGAGCAGAAGTACGGCAAGATCGTCAACGTCACCTCCGTCCGCGGCAAGATCGCGACCAGAGGCCCCGGCAACGCCGCCTACTGCGCCAGCAAGGGCGCGCTCGACATGCTGACCAAGCAGCTCGCCGCCGAGTTCGGCCCCTACGGCATCACCGTCAACGGCTTCGGCCCCAACATCATGAAGACCCCCATGATGAACAAGATATTCGAGATGCGCGCCGCCGAGGCGGGCGTGACCGTCGAGAAGTACCTCGAGAACCAGGCCGCCGGCCTGCCCCTGCGCAGGATGTCCGACCCCGAGGACTGCGTCGGCACCGCCCTCTTCCTCGCCGCTCCCGCTTCCGACTTCCTCACCGGCAACATCCTCTATCCCGACGGCGGCCTGACCGCTATCGGCTGATAAAAAACACCGCGGCTCCGACCGCGAATACGGTCGGAGCCGCGAAAAAGCTTTCTTGTCGTCAGCGCTTTTTGACAGGGAGCCAGACCTCGAAGTACCCCGTGTTGACCCCGTCCTCGAGAATGCTGCATACGAGATTTCCCCTCGCGTCGCCGGAGACGGCGTAGCCGTTTTTCTCGGCGTAGTCGAGAAGATAGTCGATGTGTTCGGGGGAGAAGGCGTTTTTGCCCGAGCTCTTGAACGCGCTGTGTATGCATTCGACGGAGGGACGCCTCATGACCGGCGGCCTGACGGGGACGGAGAACTCCTCGACGTATTCCGGCTCAAGCGAGAAGCCCCATGCGTATCTGTGAGCGACATCGTCGCCCGGCTCGAGGGGCATCTCGAAATAGCGCTGGGTGAAGGGCATATACTTCAGCCACTGCTTTGACAGCCGCTGCATCTCGGCGCTGTTGTCGTAGGCCGTATCGTATCTGTTTAGATAGCAGACGACCTCCGGGCAGGGCGCGACGGCGCAGGTCCCTATCATGTCCTTGACGCGGACGACCTGCTCGCAGTGCTGGTTTATCCGGCGCAGCAGCAGCTCCTGATGATGGATCGAGTCCATCAGCTCGCCGCGCTTTTCCTCAAGGACGGAGACGAGATCGCCGTGATAGCAGTCCGCGACCATGTACGCTATCTGCGGTATGCCGAAGCCGAAGCTCTTGTACCAGAGGCAGTCGATGAGAAAGTTTATATCCCATGCGTCGTAATAGCGATAGTCGTTGAGCTTGTCCTTCGTGGGCGTGACGACGCCCTTCTTCTCATAGTAGCGAAGCAGATCGGTCGAAATGCCGAGTATCCTCGCGACGTCTCCTATTTTGTACTGCATGAGCGCCTCCTTTTCGCAAGTCCCGCGTTCCTTCCGCCATTATACGTTATCGCGGCGGGAAAATCAAAAACAATTTCCCGAAAGGGAAACAAACAACGCTTTGAATTTATGAAAGAGAGGGAAAAACCATGGCTTACATGCCGCTTAACAAGGACGAATTCTATCTCGAGACCGAAAAAATGACCAAGATCTGGGACCTCAGCCAGCCCTGGGGCTGGGACACCCCCCTGTGGCCCTTCCCCGGTGCCCGCAGCGACCTGACTTTCCCGCGCGGCCAGTATCTCGAGCGCTTCCATAAGCGCACCTGCACCTACACCGGCACCCTCCACGCCGCGACCCACTGCGACGCCCCCAACCACACCCTCCACGAGGAAGAAGTCGACCGCGAGCGCTACGGCTACACGCTCTCCGAGCTGCGCCTTGAGCACGCCATCGGCACCGGCGTCATCGTCGACCTGACCTGGATGTACGACGAGTTCGAGAAGGCCTTCAACGCTGCCGGCGGCGACCCCGCCAAGATGGGCGAGTTTGCCGAGGTCCCGGGCAAGAAGGGCGCCATCTGGCACATCATCACCCCCGAGGACGTCCAGAAGGCTCTGGACAAGGACGGCCTTGAGATCCGCCCGAACGACTTCGTCGTCCTCAACACCGGCTTCCACAGATATTGGAGAAAGAACAACGACAAGTACTTCAACTATTATGCAGGCAACGGCCCCGAGCTCGCCAAGTGGCTCATGTTCGACAAGAAGATAAAGGCCATCGCGGGCACCTACGGCGCCTCCGACTCCTGCGTCTGGCACTGCCCGTGCAAGGAGCAGATGCCGTGGCTCTGGACCAACTACAAGCTCGCCACCGGCCGCGACATCGACGTCGATTATCCCGACTATGAGCCCTGCCACCGCCTCTTCGCGCAGCACGGCCTCATGGCCATCGAGAACGCCGGCGGCGACATCGATCAGGTCACCGGCAAGCGCATGATCCTCTGCGCCTTCCCGTTCCGCTGCGAAGCTGCCGACGGCGGCATGGTCCGTCTCGTCGCCTGGGAAGAGGGCTCCTTCTAATAATTGACCGTAAGGACGGAATAAAATGAAAACATTGTCCGATATCAAAAAGATCGCCGTGCTCGGCGCCGGCACCATGGGCCCGGGCATAGCCCAGACCTACGCCATGGGCGGCTACCAGGTCACCATGTGGACCCGCAGCGAGTCGACCCGCGAGAAGGCCATCGAGTCGCTCAAGGCTCAGCTCGACACATTTGAGGCCGAAGACCTGCTCGCCGAGCCGAAGGACGTGATCTTCGGGCGCATCAGCTTCGCGCTGACCGTCGAGGAGTGCGTCGCGGGCGCCGACATGATACAGGAGACGATAGTCGAGAAGGCCGACGCGAAGAAAGAGCTCTATGAAAAGCTCGCCGGGATAGTCCCCGCCGACGTCATCATTGCCTCCAACACCTCCGCGCTCAACATCTTCGAGATCGTCCCCGAAAAGCTCCTGCCGCAGCAGATCATCTGCCATTGGTACGCGCCGCCCCACGTCATCCCCCTCGTCGAGGTCGTCAAGAGCGAGCAGGCCCCGCAGGAGATGGCCGACGTCGCCGTCGCGCTGCTCAAAAAGTGCGGCAAGACGGCCGTCCTGATGAAGAAGTTCATCCGCGGCTACATCGCCAACCGCCTCCAGCAGTGCCTCAACCAGGAGATATTCTATCTCATCGACAACGGCTACTGCGACGCTCAGGCCATCGACCTCGCCTGCCAGGCCTCCTTTATCCCCAGGGCGTGCGTGCTCGGCATCATGAAGCGCATCGACTTCGGCGGCGTCGACATGACGTACAACAACTTCAAGAACAAGAGCTACGCCGCGCCGCAGTGGGATCACATCCCGCAGATCCTGCAGGACAAGATAGACGCCGGCGACCTCGGCATCAAGACCGGCAAGGGCTTTTACGACTTTACCGGCAAGGACATCGAGGCCGTCAAGGCCAAGCGCGACAAATATCTCTTCGAGGTCTTCAAGCTCACGAAGAAGTTCATGGACGACCCCGTGTGAGCCGTCAATACTGAAAGGAATTTTCAATTATGTCTAAAACCAACAAGATAATGATCCAGGTCTGCCTCTGCGGAGCAGGCACGAAGAAGGATCAGGCGCCCACCGTCCCCTACACCGCCGAGGAGCTCGCCGACCAGATCGTCGAGTGCGCCAAGGCCGGCGCCTCCATCGCCCATATCCACGTCCGCGAGGACAAGCTGGTCGACGGCGTCATGCAGATCGGCTACAAGTCCATGAGCCTCCAGAAGTTCACCGAGGCCGTCGAGGTCACCCGTGAAAAGTGCAAGGCGGCCGGCGTGGACATCATCATCAACCTCACCACCTCCGGCGGCGAGTACGACGACTACAAGCGCCTCCAGCACCTCGGCGCTCTGCGCCCCGAGATGTGCTCGTTCGACCCGAACACCATCAACTGGGCCAACAGCTATATCTTCGAGAACAGCCCGCGCTTCCTCAACCTGCTGAGCCAGGAAGTCGTCAAGTACGACGTCAAGCCCGAGTTCGAGGTCTTCGACACCGGTCACATCGACTCCGTCATGTACTACGTCAATAAGTGGAACATCCCGCAGCCGCCCCACATCCAGTTCATCATGGGCGTCGGCGGCTCCATGCCCGGCACCGCCGAGAACCTCGCGTTCTTCGTCGGCAAGCTGCCCAAGGGCGCGACGTGGTCCGTCTCCGGCATAGGCAAGGCCCATATGCCCATGATGCTCGCCGGTCTCGCGCTCGGCTGCGACGGCCTGCGCGTCGGCCTCGAGGACAACGTCATGTACGGCAAGAACCCCGACGGCACCAAGGACATCGCGACCAACCTGCGCCTCGTGCAGCGCGCCGTCGAGCTCTCGAAGCTCGCGGGCCGCGAGATCGCGACCGCTCAGGACGCCAGGGAGATCCTCGGCATCACGAGGAACTGCCTGCGCGACGAGAAGACCTATCCGGTCACCTTCAAGCAGTAAGAGCTAAAATACCGTTCCGGGCGGCCCTCGCCGCCCGGAGCGGCGGAAAAGAAAGGAATCATCTCATATGGCTAAGTCAAAGGTCGTCTCCCTCGCCGAGGCTATGACGCACTGCCACGACGGCATGACCATCATGCTGCCCGGCTTCGTCAACTGCGGCGTCTCGCAGACCCTTATCGAGGGCCTCATGGAAGCGGGGATCAAGGACCTCAACATCATCTCCAACAACACCAGCGTCAAGGGCAAGGGCATAGGCAAGCTCGTCCATGACGACCGCATCAAGCACATCACCTGCTCGCACATCGGCAACAACGAAGAGACCTGCGCCAAGGTCGTCGCGGGCGAGATCAACATCACGTTCGTCCCGCAGGGCTCCCTGTGCGAGAAGGTCCGCGCCGGCGGCGCCGGCATCGGCGGCATCCTCACTCCGACGGGCGTGCACACCCCGATGCAGGACGGCAAGCAGCTCCTCGAGTGGGACGCGGCTGCCGGCAAATATAAGTTCGTCGAGCCCGACGAGCCCCAGAACGGCGCGCGCTACATCCTCGAGACCCCGCTGCACGCCGACGTCTGCTTCGTCCACGCCTATAAGGCCGACAAGATGGGCAACGTCGTCTATCACCGCACCGCCCGCAACTTCAACCAGACCTTCGCGACGGCCGCCGACTTCGTCATCGTCGAGGCCGAGCACATCGTCGAGATAGGCGAGCTCGATCCCGACGAGATCATGACTCCGGGCGCCCTCGTCGATCTGGTCGTCCAGGCGAGAATGGAGGACTGACACATGAGAAAACCGACTAACGAGAGAGAAATGATCGCCTGCCGTACGGCTCAGTTCTTCCAGGACGGCAACATAGTCAACCTCGGCATCGGCATGCCGACTCAGTGCCTCGACTTCCTGCCCGACGGCGTCGACGTCTGGGTCGACACCGAGAACGGCGCCATCGGCCTTGCCGGAGCTCCCGGCGAGGGCGACGAGTTCCCCGTCGACATCGTCGACGCGGGCGGCAACCCCTCCAAGCTGCGCGTGGGCGGCTGCTGCTTCGACAGCTTCACCTCCTTCGGCTATATCCGCGGCGGCCACGTGGACATCACCGTCCTCGGCGCCTACGAGGTCGACGGAGAGGGCAGCCTCGCCAACTGGATGATCCCGGGCAAGGCCGCCGCCGGCATGGGCGGAGCCATGGACCTTGTCAGCGGCTCCAAGATCACCATCGTCATGACCATGCACTGCGATAAGAAGGGCAATCCCAAGATAGTCCAGAAGACCGATATGCCCCTGACCGGCTGGAAGGTCGTCGATTACGTCGTCACCGAGCTGGCCGTCATCCACATCACTCCCGAGGGCCCCGTCCTCGAGGAGATCGCCGAGAACACGACCGTCGAGGAAGTCGTCGCCAAGACCGGCGCGAAGCTCATCATCCCCGACAACGTCAAGGTCATGTCCTTCTGAATAAAAAAGTCCGTCCCGCCGCCTTTGAGCGGCGGGCGGGCCGAATAAATTAGAAGTAAAAGAGTGTGTTGATCCAAATGGACAGAAATCAGATACTGATAACGATAATCATCGTTGTCTACTTCGCGGTAACGGTCTTCATCGGACTCATGTCCAGCCGCAAGACCAAGAGCGCCGCCGCCTTCACGGGCGTCGCGCTGAGCACCTTCGCCATCGTCTGCGCATCCACGGGCGAATGGCTCGGCGGCACCGCCACGACCGGCGTCTCCGAATACGGCTTCCTCTACGGCCTCTCCGGCTGGTGGTACACGATAGCCAACGGCATCGGCGTCTTGTTCCTGGGTCTGCTGTTTGCAAAGCTTTTCAGATCT
>JAFZOI010000008.1 GCA_017550645.1 Oscillospiraceae bacterium | reverse complement strand
TAACCCGACTTTCCACGTTCGCGACAAAACCCCCGGAATTTCCTTGGAATTGGGTCCAAGGTCTTCACTACATCGCCGTTTCATTCGAAAGGGCGCGGCCTGATATCTTCGGCGGCGGCTGGGCCGGGAGCGTGAAGCCGAGCGCCCCGAGCATCAGGGCGACGTCCTCCTTCGGCTCGACGTAGCGCGGCAGCGTGACGACCCTGCCGTCGGTCGTCGGCATGACCACGTCCACCATCTTCACCGTCTTCATCTTGTCGATGACCTGGCGCGGGGTGAGCCCCGGCGCGTGCCCGCGGGCGATCGCCCTGAGGGTCGTCAGGAGGCAGAGCGCCATGAAGCTCGTGAATATGTGCGCCTCGATGCGGTCCTCGAGCTGGTGGTACACCGGCCTCAGCCCGAGGTCGCCCTTCAGCTCGCGGAAGGCGTACTCGATCTCGCCCTGTATCATGTACTTCCTCCAGAGGGTCTTCGGGTCGCAGTCCTCGAGGTTCGTGCGCAGGAGGTACGTCCCCTCGTCCTTCGCCCTCGCCTCCCGGATGCCGTCCCAGTCCAGATGCCAGGAGAACGTCTTCGGCGTCACCTCCTCGCTCGCCTTCGGGAGCTTGACGGAGATCAGCTTCCACGCCCGCCCGGCCTTCGTCCTCGCGACCGCGAGGCGCGAGATCAGCTCGTCGCGCCCCAGCTTCCTCTTCGACGGCCCGGCGGCTTTCCACTTCGCCCTGCCGATGCGCGCGTCGATGGCGAAGAGCGCCTTCATCGCGCCGCGTATCTTCTTCACGCGCATGGACGTCTCCTTGAGCGACCTCGCCTCGCTGCGCGTCAGGACGAACGTGTCGCCCGGCATCCCGCCCTCGCCGTCCGCGCGCGCGGCCTTGACGGAGATGCCTTTCTGCGCCTCCTCCCATTCTGCCTTGTCGAGCCTGTCCCCGACTGCCTTGAGGTGGCCGCGCTGCGCGCCGACGAGGTACCTGTACCCGCTTTCGCGCATCTGCTTCAGCGTTTCGTCCGTGGGCACGCCCCTGTCCATCAGCCAGAGGTTGCCGATCTTCCCGTACTTGGCCTCGAGCTTCCGGATGAACTGCATCTGCGCGCCCTTGTCGTGCGCGTTCCCCGGCAGCACCTCGTAGGCGAGCGGGAACCCGTCCGGCGTGAGGACGAGCGCGATCACGACCTGGAGGCAGTCGCCGCGCTTGTCGCGGCTGTAGCCGTAGCGCTGCAGGTCGCTGTCGAGGGCCTTCGTGCCGTCCACCTCGAAGTAGGTGCTCGTCAGGTCGAAGAGCACCACGTCGCACGTCGAGCCGAACAGCCCCGCCCAGCGCTCGCGCAGGAAGTAGAACAGGTCGTCCTTGAACGAGGCCTCGGGCCGACGCTCCGGGCGGGGCTTCCTCCACTCCTCCGACGGCCACATGACGCGGTCGAGGCAGCCGTAGAGCGTCGAGAGCCCCGTCAGGGCGCCGGGACCGACAAGCTCCTCGACGGCGGTGTTCGCGAGCCAGCCCGAGTGCATCGCAAGCTCGCTCCCCGGATCGGTGAGCCGGTACATGACGATGGCCTTCAGGATCGCCAGCCAGTCCGTCCCCTTGCGGCTCGGGGGAAGCCGCGCCCGCCAGAAGCCGTCGAGTCCGAGCATGTCCCACAGCACGGTCCCCAGCCAGACCTCGCCCCAGTTGCGCGTGTTGCGCACGGCCAGGCGGTCCATGCGTATGCGCAGCACCTGCCCGTCGTCCGTGTCGGGCGCGACATCCTCTGGGAAGAGCTTCAGCTGCCGGACTGTCCCGTCGTCGTCCAGCGCCTCCACCGCCCGCTGCCATTCCGCGCGCTGCGAGTCGTTCAGCTCGCCGAGGTAGAGCGCCCTGCGCTGGAACACGCGACGTCCGACGCGCACGTTCTCCACCATGCTCCAGTAGCGGTGGACCTTGCCGTCCTTGAATCTCTTTGTGGCTCGAAGAAACATGTCGGTATTATCTCATATCCGACGCGGCCTTCCAAGGGGGCAGGTCTTCACTACACGGCTTTTTGCGGCGGTAGTGCGCCGAAACTTCCGCGATCTGGCTCCTTTTGGAAATTATCCGCGTGAAAAAAGTTGGAAAGAGTGGCGAACGTGGAAAGTCGGG
>JAFZOI010000026.1 GCA_017550645.1 Oscillospiraceae bacterium | reverse complement strand
CTTTTTGCGTGCAAAGCAGTTTTGAGCGAGCGATCTTTCGTTCAGGCGAAAATGAAGACCCCGGGAATGCTTGACTGCATTTCCGGGGTCTTTCCTTGAAGCATGGGCGGAAAAGGGCCGCTCAAAACCTGTCGTCTCCTTGTGTGAGAGCGCCCAAGCGGCGCGGCCTTTTGCTCTTTGATCTTTATATGCCCAGATAGCCTTTCAGGACGGCGAGGGTGTTCGCGACGCCGTCGATATGGCTGCGCTCGTAGCCGTGGCTGGCGTAGACGCCCGCGCCGATGAGCCCGTGGCGCACGTCCGAGCCGGCGGAGAGCGTCGCCTCGACGTCGGACCCGTAGTGCGGGTAGACGTCGACGGCGTAGTCAGCGCCCTCGCGCTTGGCCGCGTCGATGAGCTTGCCGACGACCTCGTAGGAATAGGGCCCGCCGGAATCCTTGGCGCAGATGGAGACCTTGCGCTCGGTGCAGGTAAGGCCCTCGCCGACGCATCCCATGTCCACGCTGATGGCCTCGGTCACGCCCGCGGGGACGGAGCCCGCGCCGCCGTGGCCGACCTCCTCATAGACGGTCACGTGCGCGAAGACGCGCCGCGCCGGTTTCGCGCCCGCCTCGGCCATGTACTTGGCAAGCCCGAGCAGGATGCCGACGGAGAGCTTGTCGTCGAGAAACCGGCTCTTTATATAGCCCGACGGGGTGACGCGCGTGCGCGGATCGAAGCAGACGAGGTCGCCGACCTCGATCCCGAGCGCGCGGACGGCCTTCTCGTCGGAGACGTCCTCGTCGAGGACGACCTCGGTGGTGTCGAAGCTGCGCTTGGTGTCGCCGTACTCGCCGTTGACATGCACCGACGCGTTGCAAAGCTGCAGCGTCCCCTCGCAGACCTTGCCCCCGCGCGTATAGACGCGGACGTTCTCGGCCTCGCCGTTTTCCGCGCGCATGCCGCCGAGATTCGTCACGCGCAGGCGGCCGGAGCTCTTGATCTCCGCGACCATCGCCCCGAGCGTGTCGGCGTGGGCTTCCAGCAGGAGCGCGTCCTCCGCGTCCTCCCCGCCGAGGTCGATGAGCACGCCGCCCTTCTTCGTCGTTTCGGCGGCGAAGCCGAGCGAGGCGAATTCGTTTTTGACCCATTCCGCGGCGCGGGCGGTATAGCCGGTGGGGCTGTCTATGGCGAGGAGCGCGACGGCCTTTTCGACCGCGAACTCAGCGAACTTTTTCTCCGTCATGGCTTTTGTCCCTCTTCTTGAGATATATGAACGGCCAGAGTATCGCGCAGAGCGCGATCGCGGCGTAGATATCGAGGATGGAATGCTGCTTTATGAAGACGGTCGACGCGCTTATGAGCACGGCGAGCGCGACGGCAATAATGCGTATCCAGGGCTTGGCGAGCTTTTTGCTCGAAAACGCCGCAAAGGCGACGTTTATCGCCGCGACGACGTGGATCGACGGGATGACGTTCGTGTTCGTGTCGCTCCTATAAAGGCTCATGACGAGGCGCTGGAAGAAATTCTCCCCCGTCAGGACGGGGCGCAGGTCCTGCCCGCTCGGGAAGAGCGCGCATATCATCGTGCCTATGGAGAAGCCCGCCGCGATGAACCACATATAGCGCTTATAGGTCTCCTGATCGAAAATGAGCAGATAGATCCCCGTCAGGCCTATGACGGGGAACCACATCACATAGAACACGACGAAGTACTCGCAGAACGGTATCACATCGTCCAGCGGGCACCACGAGACCCAGTACCCCTCCGTTATCGCGCCCTCGAGGATGAAGAACATGATCAGATAGAGCGGCACGTAAAGCGCGAGGCATACGCATTTGATATTCTCTTTTATCCACTTGAATACCTTGCTCATACCGCGAGTATATGCCCGCGGCGGGGAAAAGTCAACGCCTGCGCCGGAGGGGAAAACGCAAAATAAATCCGGCTCGCGCGCCTCTACATATTGAGTTATGGCGCAAAAGATGGTAATATATTGAGATAGCAATGGCAAAATCAGCTCAACGGGAGGGACGCCACATGCGCTCCTGCTTCAAAAAACATCTCGCGCTGCTCCTCGCCGTCGCGATACTGTTCGCGGCCGCGCCCTTCGCCGGAGCGGCGATCACGTTCGACGAGACCGCCGCGGGGACGCTCTCCGACCTCGGCATCATCTCCGGCAGTGCGGAAGAATGGCTCTCCGCGGGCGCGCTGACCCGCGAGGACGCGGCCGTCATGCTCGTAAAGGCCTCCGGAGCCGCGGCGCTCCCCGCCTCGGCCTGCAAGTTCGGGGACGTCTCGGACGCCGCCAAGGGCTTCGTCGCGACGGCGGCGGCGCTCGGCATATGCGCCGGGCAGCCGGACGGGACCTTCGCCGGCTCCCGCGCGGTGAGCTGCAGGGACTTCTGCACGATGCTTCTTCGCATGCTCGGATACGACGACCGCCGCGGCGACTTCAGCTGGTCGGCGGCGCCCGCCTTCGCGGCCTCCCTCGGCATAGGCGAGGGCGATATCGCGGCCTTTACCCGCGCCGACGCGGCCCAGCTCCTCTACGCCGCGCTGCTGACGCGCACCGTCTCCGGGCCCAAGCTCATAGAGCGGCTCTGCGCCTCGGGCGCGATAACGCGCGAGGCCATTCTGGGGACCCCGCTCGCCGCCTACGCCGACTGCCTCAAGCCCGTCTATACGGCCGAGGAGATATTCGAGCGCTGCTCGGCGGCCGTGCTGTGCATAACGAGCTATGAGGACGAAAAGGCTCTGGCCGACGAGACCCCCTACGGCACGAGCACGGGCTTCTTTATCGACTCCGAGGGGACGGCCCTCATCTGCTACCACCAGATCGAAGACTGCCGCATCGTCCGCGCAAAGGCGGCCGACGGGCGCGAATACTCCGTCGACGCCGTGCTCTGGTACGACAGTCTGCGCGACCTCGCGGTTATAAAATTATCCAAGACCTGCCTCGACGGGCGGACCGTCCGCGCCTTCCCCTACATCCCCGTCGGGGATTCCGACGCGCTGAGCCCCGGCCTGCGCGTATACACGGTCTCCAATCCCCTTGCCCTTTATTACAGCCTTTCCGAGGGCATAATCTCATCGCAGGGGCGCCTTGACATGGCCGACCCCGACTACCCCGTCGTGCAGTTTACCTCCGACATCTCCTCCGGCAGCAGCGGCGGCCCGCTCATCACCTGCCACGGCGAGGCGGCGGGAGTCGTCATGGCCTACTACCCGGGCGGCAACGGCCTCTATCTCGCCGTGCCCGTCAACTTCGCGACGGGATCGTCGTTCTTCGCTTCGCCCCTGACGCCCGCGGAGATATACGAGATCGAGCAGGCCAAAAAGCTCGCCTCGACCATCTCCGTCGCCGAATCCGATATAACGCTCAAGGTCGGCGAGACCAGGCGCGTGCTCGTCACGTTCGACTGCCCCTCGTCCGTCTCTCTGAGCTTCAGCACCGACGATCTCGGCGTCGTCCTCTGCGTCTGGGGCGATTTTGAGAGCAAGCACACCATCCCCATCCTCATATCGGCGGAAGAAGCCGGCGAGACGAACGTCAATATATACTATACAAGAGGCCACGGCAATCCCGACGCCGAGGCCGTCATACACGTCACCGTCGTCGACGGCTGAGCTTGAAAGACGGCGGCGCGCGGAGTATAATGATTATTTGAAGCAATAGTATTCGGAGGCGACATGGAGCTCACCGTTGACGGACGCAAGGTCCGCTATATAGACTCCGGCGAGGGCCGGACGCTGCTCGTCCTTCAGGGCTGGGCCGCGCCCGCGGACGTCTATGCCTCCGTCGTGAAAAGGCTCGAGGGGAAGATGCGCGTCGTCATCCCCGACATGCCCGGCTTCGGGGAGACGCCCGAGCCGGAGGAGCCCTGGGGCTCGGAGGACTACGCGCGCTTTATCCGGCGCTTTCTGGCCGAGCTCGGAATAAGCTCCGCCTATATCATGGGCCACTCCAACGGCGGCCGCATCGCCATGCGGCTGCTCGCGGGGGACGATCCCTTCGACGCGCCGCGCCTTCTTCTCTGCGACAGCGCGGGCATAGTTCCGAAAAAGAGCCTCAAGAGCAAAATATCCCTCGCGGGATATAAATCCGCGCGGGCCCTTCTCGAGACCGAGGCGGGCAAAAAGCTCTTCCCCGGCAAGCTCGACGAGATGCGCGCCAAGCGCGGCAGCGCGGACTACCGCTCCGCCTCCCCCGTCATGCGCGCGACGCTCGTAAAGCTCGTAAACGAGGATCTGCGGCCGCTGATGCCGCTCATAAAGATACCGACGCTCCTCTTCTGGGGGACGGCGGACACCGCGACGCCGCTTTCCGACGCGCAGACGATGGAAAAGCTCTTCCCGGACGCGGGGCTCGTGACGGCCCCCGGCGCGGGGCACTACTCCTTCCTCGACGCGCCGGAGCTCTTCGGCCGCGTGCTGGAAAGCTTTCTGGAGGTCGGGAAATGACGGACGATATCTGCTTCGGCGTGCTCGCGATATGCTGGCTGTTCAGCATGGCGATGCTCCTGTACCGCGCGGTGCACATGTTCCAGCTCAATTCCTATAAGCCCTACGTCCAGCGCAAATGGGTGGCGGAAAACATATTCGACATCCTCATCAGGACGGTGTGGGCAGCGCTGACGGTCCCCGCCCTGCTGGAATGGGGCAGCGTCGGCATGCTCATATCCGCGGCGATATACCTCGTCGTCGGCTTTCTCAACCTCCCGAAAAAGGCGAAAAAGCCCCTCGTCGCGACGGCGCGTGTAAAGCGCCTTTTCACGACGCTCGCCGTTATCTGCCTCGCGGTGCTCGTCCTCGCTTACTTCGACAGGCGCCACAGGCCCGACGTCATGGTGCTCGGCGCGTTCGCCGCGCTCGCGGCGCCGTACCTCGTCCTGCTTGCCAACGCGATAAACTCCCCTCTGGAGAAGCTCATAAACCGTCATTATATAAACGACGCGAAAAAGCGCCTCGCCGGGATGCCCTCTCTGCGCGTCGTCGGCGTGACGGGAAGCTACGGCAAGACGAGCATGAAGATGATACTCTCAGCCATGCTCGCCGAGCGCTTCGGCGTTCTCCCCACCCCCGACAGCTACAACACCACCCTCGGCGTCGTCAGGACCATACGCGAGCGCATGCGCCCGACGGACGAGGTCTTCGTCTGCGAGATGGGCGCGCGCAATCCCGGCGATATTAAGGAGATATGCGACATCGTCCACCCGACCGTCGGGATCATAACCTCCGTCGGCCCGCAGCATCTGGAGAGCTTCAAGACGGTCGAAAACGTCCTGAAAACGAAGCTCGAGCTCGCGGACGCCCTGCCCGAGGGCGGGCTCCTGCTCGTAAACGCCGACTGCGAATATCTTGCCGGGCGCGAGGGCGCCGTCGGGTACGGCATAGACGCGGGCGAGTGGCGCGCGAGCGACATAAAGACCGGCCCGACCGGCAGCGAATTCACGCTCACGGGCCCGGACGGCGTCTCCGCGAGGCTCCGCACGCGGCTCATAGGCCGCCACAACGTTTTGAACATCACAGGCGCGGCCGCGGCGGCGTACCTGCTCGGCGTGCCCGTCAAGGACATAGCCGCGGCGGCGGCGAGGCTCGAGCCCGTCCCGCACAGGCTGCAGCTGCTCGGAGGGGGCGGCCGCTTCGTCATAGACGACGCTTATAATTCCAATCCCGCCGGAGCGGCGGCGGCGCTCGAGGCGCTGGCCGGCTTCGACGCGGCGAGGATACTCGTAACGCCCGGCATGGTCGAGCTCGGCTCGAAGCAGTATGAGCTCAACCGCGCCTTCGGCGAGCAGGCCGCGAAGGCGGCCGACTTCGTCGCGCTCGTGGGCGAAAAGCAGACCCGCCCCATATTCGACGGACTGCTCGCGGCGGGCATGCCGCAGGACAGGATAAAGGTCTGCGCGACGCTGGAGGAGGCCGTCGCGGCCGCCGACGCGTACGACACGGGGGGCCGCGCGAGGGTCATACTGCTCGAAAACGACCTGCCCGACAACTATTGATCGCTTTTCATTGAAAGGAAGTGCGCCGTGAAGCCCGTTATCGGAGTGTTTTTCGGAGGCAACAGCGTCGAGCACGAGGTGAGCGTCATCTCGGGCCTGCAGGCGCTGAATAATCTCAACAAGGACAAATACGACGCCGTCGCCGTCTACATGACGCGCGCGGGCGAGTTCTACGCGGGCGAGGCAGCCTCGCGCATCGAGGAATACGCCGACCTGCCGGCGCTGCTGAAAAAGTGCGAGCGCGTCCTCCCCGTCCCGGCAAACGGGCGCGCCGATCTCGTATACTACCCGCCGAAGGTGCTCGGCAAAAAGATATACGCGACGATAGACGCCGCGCTCCCGGTCGTACACGGCACGAACGTCGAGGACGGGGCGCTGCAGGGCTATTTCAGGACGCTCGGGATACCCTTCGCGGGGTGCGACGTCCTCGCGAGCGCGGCGGGCATGGATAAAGCCGTCATGAAGACGCTGTTTTGCGCGGCTGGACTCCCCGTCCTCGACGCGATAAGGGTCTCCGAGGCCGCGTGGCGCGCCGACCCCGACGCCGTCCTCGCGGAGGCGGCGGAAAAGCTTCCTATGCCCGTCATCGTCAAGCCCGTCGACCTCGGCAGCAGCGTCGGCATAACGATAGCGCGCGAAGAAGGCGCCCTGCGCGCGGCGCTGGACGAAGCCTTCCTCTTCTCCGACGCGGCGCTCGTCGAAAAGGCGCTCGTCGACCCGCGGGAGATAAACTGCGCCGTCCTCGGAAACGCCGACGAGGCCCGCGCCTCGGAGTGCGAGGAGCCCGTCAGCGGCGGCGACATCCTCTCCTACGAGGACAAATACGTCTCCGGAGGCAAGGGCGGCAAGGGCATGAGCGGAGCAAAGCGCCTCATCCCCGCGCCGATAGCTCCGGAGCTGCGCGAAAAGATACGCGCTTACGCCGTCTCGGCCTTCGCCGCGCTCGGCTGCGAGGGCGTGGCGCGCGTGGACTTCCTGCTCGACGGGGACGAGGTCTTCGTCAACGAGATAAACACCATACCCGGCTCGCTCGCCTTCTATCTCTTCGAGCCGGACGGCATGAAATACCCGGAGCTGCTCGACGAGCTCATCAGGCTCGCTCTCGCGCGCGAGCGCCGCAGAGCGAGGCGGAGCACCTCGATAGACACCGGCATCCTGAAAAACTACAAGGGCGGCTCCAAGCTGAGAAAATGAGGTAAAACATGGATTCTGTCATCAAATTCGACGAGATAAAGTTCCGCCTGCACGAGCTCGCGCCCGTGCTCGAGACGGTGCGCGGCGCGCTCAAGACGGACGAGGCGCGCGCCGAGATAGCCGAGCTCGAGGCCGAGAGCTCCAAGGAGGGCTTCTGGAACGACCTCGCCCGCTCGCAGGCCGTCCAGCAGCGGCTCAAAAAGCTCACGGCCCGCTGCGAGACCTATGAAAAGCTGCAGGGCAAGTTCGACGACATCTCCACGCTGCTGGAGATGGCCGTCGAGGAAAACGACTCCGGCATACTGCCGGAGCTGACCGAGGAGCTGGCCGACTTCGAGACGAAGCTCGAGACGGCGAGGCTGACGGCGCTTCTCTCGGGCGAGTACGACTCCTGCAACGCCATACTCTCGTTCCACCCCGGCGCGGGCGGGACGGAGGCGCAGGACTGGGCCAGCATGCTCTACCGCATGTATACCCGCTGGGGCGAGCGCCACGGCTACGCCGTAAAGCTGCTCGACTGGCTCGACGGGGACGGCGCGGGCATCAAGAGCGCGACGATCTCCATTACCGGCGACAACGCATACGGCTTCTTAAAGAGCGAAAACGGCGTGCACAGGCTCGTGCGCATCTCCCCCTTCGACGCATCGGGCCGCAGGCAGACGAGCTTCGCCGCCGTCGAGGTCATGCCGGAGATAACGGACACGAGCGAGATAGAGCTGCGCGACGAGGATATAAAGATGGACGTCTACCGCTCCTCCGGCGCGGGCGGGCAGAAGGTCAACAAGACCTCCTCGGCCGTGCGCCTGACGCACATACCGACGGGCATAGTCGTTTCCAGCCAGGTCGAGCGCAGCCACTTCCAGAACCTTGAAAACTGCAAGGACATGCTCCGCGCCAAGCTCGCCGAGATAAAGGAGCGCGAGCACCTTGAAAAGATAAGCGACATCAAGGGCGTGCAGATGAAGATAGACTTCGGCAGCGCCATACGCAGCTACGTCTTCATGCCCTACACCCTCGTCAAGGACGCCCGCACGGGCTTTGAAAACGGCAACATCAACGCCGTCATGGACGGCGACATAGACGGATTCATCAACGCCTACCTCAGCCAGAGAGCGCAGTAAGACGGAAAGATAAAGAGCATTGAGATAAGGAGTAATTGCTATGGAGCTGGGTTTTGACAACGATAAATACCTTCGCCTGCAGTCCGAGCGCATACGCGAGCGCATAGACCTGTTCGGCGGCAAGCTCTACCTCGAATTCGGCGGCAAGCTCTTCGACGACAACCATGCCTCCCGCGTCCTGCCCGGCTTCATGCCGGACAGCAAGGTGCGCATGCTCAAGACGCTCAGCGACCGCGCCGAGATCATCATGGTCATCAATTCCGACGACATCGAGAAGAACAAGGTCCGCGGCGACCTCGGCATAACCTACGACCTCGATCTTCTGCGCCTCATCGACGCCTTCCGCGCCAACGGGCTCTACGTCGGCGGCGTCGTCATGACCCGCTACCAGCCGCACAGGAACGCCGAGGCCTTCCTCCACAAGCTCGAAAATCTCGGCGAGAAGGTCTGGCGGCACTACTCCATCCCCGGCTACCCCTACGACGTGCAGAACATCCTCAGCGAGGACGGCTTCGGCAAGAACGACTACATAGAGACGACCCGCCCGCTCGTCGTCGTGACGGCGCCGGGCCCCGGCTCCGGCAAGATGGCGACGTGCCTGTCCCAGATGTACCACGACCATAAGCGCGGCATACGCGCGGGCTACGCCAAGTATGAGACCTTCCCCATCTGGAACCTCCCGCTAAAGCACGCCGTCAACGTCGCCTATGAGGCGGCGACCAGCGACCTCGACGACGTCAACATGATAGACCCCTTCCACCTCGAGGCCTACGGCGAGACCGCCGTCAACTACAACCGCGACGTCGAGATATTCCCCGTCCTCAAGACGATGTTCGACAAGATTCTCGGCGAGTCGCCCTACAAGTCCCCGACGGACATGGGCGTCAACATGGCGGGCTTCTGCATAACGGACGACAAGGTCGTCGTCGGCGCGGCAAACCGCGAGATCGTCCGCCGCTACTACGACGCGCTCTGCGCCCACAGGAAGGGCAATCTCGACGAGGCGGTCGTCCGCAAGAACGAGATGCTCATGATGAACGCGGGGCTCAGCGTGTCTAACCGCAAGTGCGTCGGCGCGGCGCTCGCGAAGGAGCAGGAGACGGGCGAGCCCGCCGCCGCCATGGAGCTCTGCGACGGGCGCGTCATTACGGGCAAGACCTCGCAGCTTCTCGGCGCGTCCTCGGCGCTGCTGCTCAACGCTCTCAAGACCCTCGCGGAGATACCCGACGAGATACACCTTCTCCCGCCGAGCGTCATCGAGCCGATACAGACACTCAAGGTCCAGCACCTCGGCGGCAACAACCCGAGACTGCACACCGACGAAGTCCTCATCGCCCTCGCCGTCAGCGCGACGACGAACCCCCTCGCGGCGAAGGCACTCGACCAGCTGCAGAACCTGCGCGGGGTCGAGATACACTCGACCGTCCTGCTCTCGCAGGTCGACGAGGGGACGTTCCGCAAGCTCGGCGCGAACCTCACCTGCGAGCCGAAATACCAGACCAAAAAGCTCTACCACAAAAACTGAGCGCAAATAAAAAAAGCCCCGTCGATCGTCTCGACGGGGCTTTTGCTTTTTTCAAAGGCCGTTTACGATATTGACGGGGCGTTCGCCCCTCGCGACGGCGGCGACGTTTTTCCAGATGGTCGCGTAGGCGCGGCGGAAGCCGCCGACGGTCAGGCCCCCGACGTGGGGCGAGAGGGCTATCTTCCCGCGCACGTCCGGCGCGGTCAGAAACGGATCGTCCGGCCGCACGGGCTCGGGCGCTATCGTATCCGCGCCGAAGCCGCCGAGCCGCCCCGAGCGCAGCGCGCGGACGACGGCCTCGTTGTCCACGAGCTCGCCGCGCGAGGTGTTTATGAGCAGCGCGCCGGGCTTGAAGCGCGCGAGGGCGGCGTCGTTTATCATGCCGACCGTCTCAGGCGTGACGGGCAGGTTCAGCGAAACGATATCGCAGGAGGAATAGAGCTCGTCCAGCGGAAGGTACTCCGCGCCCGGATACTCGCGCCGGGAGGGGCCGTACCAGAATATCCGCGAGCCGGCGGCCGCGAGCAGCTCGCCCAGCGCCCTGCCGACCGCGCCGAAGCCCACTATGCCGACGGAGCAGTCGCCGAGCTCGCGCGCGGGGTCCGCGAAGCCGGCCGTCCTCGCCTCGGTCTGACGGCAGGAAAACATGGCCTCCTCGCCGGCGCGGAAGCCGCGCAGCAGCGCCATTATGAGCAGCATCGCCTGCTCGGCGACGGCGCGCGCATTCGAGCCCGCGCAGTTGCAGACGTATACGCCCGCCTTCGCGGCGGCGGCGAGGTCAATTTTGTCAAAGCCGACGCCCTGCGCGTGGATGAGGCGCAGCCTCGGCATGCGGGAGATGACGTCCGCGCCGACGGGGAGCATCGAATCGGCGACGATGACGTCGGCGTCCGTCGCGGCGACGGCGTCGGGGTCGGGCGCGCCGTTCCCGAGGAAGACGAGCTCCCATCCGGGCAGGATGAGGGCGGGGTCGGAAAAGCGCTCGATGCTTTCGCGGTTTGTTAGCAATGCTATCTTCATGCTGACCTCCGGAGATTTTTCGGTCCGTTCCAAAAAAGGATTGACAAAAGGTGCAAATCGTTTATAATGAATGACACGCGCGAGTGGTGGAATTGGCAGACTCGCTAGATTCAGGTTCTAGTGTGCAATACGCACGTGCGGGTTCAAGTCCCGCCTCGCGCACCAACAGAAAAGGCTGATTTCGTTATGAAATCGGCCTTTTCTGTTGCAAAATAGCCGATTTATCATCAAAATAGTTACAAATCAGGAACCGCGCTGAGGCCTTGACCCTTATCCTGACCCTTAATACGTTGATTTGGAATGACACGGAATAGAATTGCAGAGTGTACTTTTCGCATGTTCACGCTGTAACTTTTTGAAGGTATTTTTCCATACGGTCGGCACTGTCCTGCTTCATCCTGCTTGTCACATGAGCGTAGGTATCCAGAGTAAAGGCGGCCGTATGATGACCCAGGTTCTCCTGAACGGTTTTAATATCATCTCCAGCCTTTAAGCTATTTACTGCAAAAGTGTGGCGAAGATCATGAAAACGAACTGCGTCTAAGCCTAAGGATTTCACAATCTTTTTGAACGCCAGATATACGGTCTGATTGCTTAAATAGCGTCCGATCTCGGTCGTGAAAACAAGATTCTTCTCGTTGTTCCAACTTGAACCTGCTATGTCGGCCCAATGCTCTTGAAGTGCTTTTTGTTTCTTCAATACATTCATAACGCCGCTTGCAGCCATGATTAGTCGAGGTTTATCATTTTTCAGACTGCTGAATACATAGTCTTGTCCGCCCTTGACTTTCCCATGCTGTTTGCAGATATACAGCGTGTTTTGCTCGAAATTCACGCAGTCCCAAGTCAGACCAAGGACTTCCCCTTGGCGGAGGCCTGTAAAGACAGTGACAAAGAATACATTTTCATAGGGGTTGCCTTTTATTGCTTGAAGAAAACGGATCAAATCATCATCATCCAGTGGGGTAATTTGCGTTCGCTCAATTCTGGGAAGCGTCACTGCATTAAGCGGGTTGTCTCGGATATAACCCATTTTCTGTGCCTGAGTCATTGCCCGGTGTAGAACACCATGAACATTCTTAATCGTCTTAGGTGAAAGGCCCTTTTCCCGCTGGAGCTTGTTATACATGGCTTGAACCGTTGCAGTTGAGAGTTTGCAAAGCGGTATTCTTCCAATATTAGGAATGATATTCAACTGTACATGATCGGTATAGGATTTCACAGTTGCCGGCTTAACATTACCAATATAGTCTTTCAGCCATGTGTTAAGCCATTCAGCGAGTGTCATCGAATTGGGCTCGATATAAACCCCTAAGTCCAGCTCAGATTCGATTTGTGTCAGTTTTTGCCTGACTTCCTTTTGCGTTGCTCCATAGACGGATTTCTGCAGTTGCTTTCCAGTTTTGGGATCAAACCCGAGGGAATAGCGGCCTTCCCAACGGCCGTCGGAACGTTTACGGATGGTCCCGCTGCCGTTTGCGTTCCGGCTTGATTTCTTTTTGGACAAGTTTACCTCTCTTTCCTCAGTATTGAACCTGTACCTGTCAATCCAAGTTCCATGCTGATTATATCACTTCAACACTTTAAATCAAGTTGTTTCTGGCTGCGGTTTTGCACAAAATAAGCGGCTCCCCCTTTACCGGATCGGCAAAGCAGGGAGCCGCAGGTGCGCAGCGGATCAGGAGCTTACCTGCCGGTCCATCCAGGCCAGCAGTCGGTCCTTCGGTACGATCATTCGCTTGCCGACGTACAGGGTCGGGAAGCCCTCAGAGCGCATCAGGTTATAGGCACCGGCGCGGGAGATGCCCAGCACAGCGGCCACCTGGTTGGCGTTCAGCGCCACAGGGAGCTGGTCATAGGAAGAAATCTGGTCCTTCTGTTGGCCAAATATGGGCGCCTCTCTGCGCTCCATCGCGTAAGGGATTTTCTGATCCGGGATCATAATCGTTTTCATTTTCAGTCCTCACTTTCTCGTTTTTGTCGTTTTCTTGTACGGGCTTATCTGCTCCGTTCTCTGTTCCGCGCCAGTTGGAGCGCATGGGCTTCCATCTGACGCTCTGTTTCCAGCAGCTTCACGAATTGCGGATGCCGCTCTGCGATCCGGTCGGCTGCCTTCAGGTCTTTGCGCATCGGCTTCAAGCGGGTTGAAATGTCATGGATGCGCTGTTTGAGTTCCTCTTTTACCTCCGGGGGCTTAGGCCGACGGAGCCGGTTTCGGCAGTGCTGCCGCTCCTCCTCCAGTGCCTTGATCTGGGCGGTTTTCGTCTCCATAAACATGGAGAGGTCATCGACGGTGCGGATACGCTGATCGGTCAGGAGGGCATAATCGGATTTGATCTCTTCCAGATTGCGCATTTCCTCCCGCAGCGACGGCGACAGCAGACGGCCCAGCGCCTCTGCGTCCCGTTCCGCCTGCGCCCATTGCAGCAGCTCGATGATGATCAGAAACGTCAGGTCGATCATGACCTCCAACAAATCATCGGAGCGCTCCAACTGCTTCTCGATCTGCTTCTCCAGTGACAGCAGCGGGAGCTGCTTCGGGGGCCGCAGATGGAACTCGTTCCAATCATCGGTGATCCCTGGCGTGTCCAGGTTGTACACAATCCGCTCATGGATGACTTCATAGCTGAATCCAAGCCGATCCAGACGGATGGCCCGTTCCCAATCCGGGGCTCTGATGCTGCCGCGTTCCCAGTCGTAGATATAGCCCATCTGTTTGAGCTGACCGATCAAGAGATCAAAGCTGGGGGCGTATTGGAGGCAGGCTGCAATGTCCTGTTTCAGCATGTCCCGGTGGGTCATCACGCCGCGGCGATGTGCCCAATACGCACCCCGGCTCTCCGTCTTGTAGAAGGTCGAATCCTCCAGCACAGACAGCCCGCGTTCCCGGCAAAGCTCATCGGACACCTCCCGCAGCCGGATATGGTCGCGGATATGATTCTGAAACTTCTTTCCGTCGCGGAAGGACACGGCGTTCAGCACCATATGATTGTGAACGGAATCCGTGTTCAGGTGCGTCGTGACCACCACCTGATACTTGTCCCCCCACATGCGCTTTGCTGTTTCGATGCCGATCTGATGCGCCTCCTCCGGCGTCACCTCTCCTGGTTTGAAGCTCTGATAGCCGTGATAGGCCACGTTGGTACCCCGCATCCCAAAGCGGGTCTGAACGGCTTTCATTTCCTCATAGGCCCGGTCCGCGCTGCAATTCAAGCCGGAGACGAAGAGCCGCTGATCCGTCTTGTCGTCGTTCTCCGTATAGCGAAGTACCTGGGCGAGATCGTCGTCCAGGTACTTCGGGTTGGTGGTCTTGTCCGGGTTGTCGGCATAGTCGATGACCTTTTTCAGCGAGCCCTTTACGGGCCAGAATGCCGTGGTCGCCATCAGCTGTCACTCCCCGGCAGGATCAGTTCCTTCCGCATGTCATCCAGCAGGGATAGGATTGCGTCGCCGCCGACCTGCCTGCGGGCCTCGTTCAGCTCCCGATAGAGATCATAATAGGTGTCGGGCGGGATCTCCCGCGGCGCATAGCCGAGGCAGCGCTGGCGGACATACTCCGAGACCGACAGGCCGCACTTCTTCGCCGTGCGCTCGATTTGCTGCTTCTCCGCCGGTGTGGTGCGGGTATAGATGCTTTGGGTTCGTTCTTTCATGTTGCTTCATCTCCTTTCTCAGGGGGATTGGGGTGCTCCCCAAAGATGAACGCCGCCGTGGGGCGGCGGTGACGGAGCTTGTGCCATACAAGCTCCCTGCTTGCTAAACTATGAGACACGGCCTCCGAAGGAGGGTCACCTACGGTCTGGCCGTGTCCCACGCGAGTATTTCTGCACTTTCCGGCGGCATTTACGGTGCTCCGGCAAAAACGCCGGAAATTGCCGGTGCCTTCAACGCACATAAAAACATCCCGGCAAAAACGCTCGTTTTTACCGGGATCGTCACATAAAGCTGTCAAGGAACGCATCTATGGCGTCCTCATCTGTGTTGGCGGCCTGTGCTTCGGATTGAGCCGGAAACGGAATGGCAGCCACATGGCCGCCGCGGAGCTCTGCGCGGATCGTCTCGATCACTCGCTCACAAAAGGCGTCCTGCCTGGCTTGCTCGTCCTGCGCATCCGCATAAGCGTTCAGCGCCGCAATGATGAGCCTGCTGCGGGAAAGCGGAGAGGATTGCAGAAACTCCCAGGCCCGGCGGTCTGCCTCCTGTTCCAGAACAAAGCGGGCCTCCGCTCGCGGATGCTTCATTTCAGGCCACCGTGCCTGCGGATGCGGGACTCCGCCATGAACTCATAGCCCTTGGCCGTTGCACACAGATCGTCGATGACGGTCGTGCGGGAGGCGTCGTAAGCGCCAAAGTTGCGGAGGATGCAGCCTCCGCCGCCCACCACATAGAGCCGCATCTGCTTCGGGTCATAGCTGCGCTCCGCAAGGCGCTTGAGCACACCGTCGGCGTATTTCTTCGCCTCCGCGGTGATGACGGCAAGGTAGTCGCCGTCGATGTCCGCTGTGCCGGTGCGGAATACCTCCGTGATGACAGACTCGTCCACCTTGGCCTGATACTGCCGCATCAGCGCCTCCCGGATCGCCAGCGAACATTCCTTGGTCCCATACTCCTCTGTGAACATCCGCGTGGCGTCCGGCTTGCCGTCCTTGATGTGCAGGATGTTCATGGTGCCGTTGCCGATGTCGCAGAGCACATGGTGACCGGGAAAGTCCCTGAGCCGGTCGGCCACGGCGGCAAAGCCCTGCGGAAACACCTCGCAGCCGGCGAACTCGATGTGGTAGTCGATGTCCCGGTAGGTGAATTCCGCGCTCTCGTTTTTCAGCAGGTAATCCCGGAACGTCTTGTTCTGCGTCGTGACCCAGGAAAGTGGCAGCCCCACCGCAAGATAGACCTTGGCGCTGGTCAGCTCCTCCCGCCGCAGCTCCCGTGCGATGGCGGCTAGGGTGAGGATATAATAGTCCCCGTCGATGACCTTGACGCCGCTGTAGGTCTTGTGCAGGGCCCCGATCAGGTAATACCTCCCGTCATAGAGAAGCAGGTCGTACCCAACCGGCGGCTTTTCGTCAAAGGCCGCCACTCCGCTTAGAAAGCAGCAGTTGGCCGTTTTGATGTTGCCATAGCCGTGATCCACGCCGATGATCTTGATGCCGTTCATGTCTTTCATATTGATTTCCTCCTTCTTTGATTTGTACTTGCGCCCATGAAAGTGTGGGAGCAGTGTTCGTAAATCAAAGTGGACAAAATGTCCACATTGTTTTTGATGAGCCAGATATGCGCTGTAAAACGAGGTATTCATTTTGACTACCTCGTTTTCAAGTGGACTTTTTGTACACTTGAAAGCTTACACTTTTGCTGTCCTGTGACTTATGATCTGGGCAAAAACAATGTTGACCGCCTGTCAACATTGTTTGCGGTTTTTGGTGGTGGACAATTTGTCCACCACCACTTTAGCCGGGTGATGGGATCGGGCGAAATGGAAAGTGGACAAATTGTCCTCTTTCCACCTGGCCAAAAACGAAATGTTCACGCTGAACACTTCGTTTTGTGGGGCGTGGTTCTGTCCTTTTTGAGTGCCACTACGTTTTCAAGTGGTCAAATTGACCACTTGAAACTGAAATTCGGTCAATTTGGCCGAATTCCGAAGGTTTAGGATTGGCAAGTGGTCAAAATGGCCACTTGCCACCAAAGCCGCGTTTCCCGTGACGATAATGACGATAATGACGATGTCCACTCGACGGGGTACTAACTTGGATTGTCGTCATTATCGTCATTTACGTCATTTGCGTCATCGCAGGCCAGATAGATCAGTCTGCTTTGCCCGGTGCGGTGGGAATGGAAGCGGATGCCTCTCGGCTCCAGAAACTCATAATAGAAGCGGCTGAGGCAGCGGACCACGCCCTTCGGCTTGATCTCCGTCTCAGCCACAGCTTCCAGCAGCTCCGTCGCCGTTCCCTTCCACTGTTTCCGGTTTTGCATGAACTCCACCAGCGCATAGAGAAACGGCGGGTACAGGTCAGGCGGCGGGGTTGCTTCGCCTGTATCATCCTCTTGCTCCGTCAGTTCCCAAATACAGTCATGGAATGTCAGGGAGATCGTTTGATCCTCCACGTCCCGACCCGTGACCCGGAGCGTGCCGCCCTCCGCGCCGCGATACTCCCGTTTCAGCAGCAGAACGGTATCCAGACCGCCCATGACGCCGTTGGAACCGAGGATCTCGTTGAAGGGGTCCTCGCTGTCCTTCGTCTTCCGGATGTGGTGGACCAGCAGAATGCCGATGTCATGCTCGTCCGCAATGCGCTTCAGACTGACCATGGCGTCGTAGTCGCAGGCGTACATATTGCCGCTCTCCGTGTCATGCGGATCTCTGATCTTCTGGAGCGTATCAATGATGACAAGCCTCGTTTGCGGATGACTTCGAAGCTGCTCTGTGATCTGTTCCTCCAGTCCGCCGTGGAGCTTGTCGCACATCACGGCGAAGCGCAGCTCCGGCACCGGATCCTCGTTCAACCGGTACATCCTCCGCTGGATGCGCGGGAAGGTGTCCTCCAGGCAGAGGTACAGCACCTCGCACTGCCGCGTGGGACGCTCCCACACGGGGAGCCCCTGGGAGACGCGCATAGCCAGCCAGAGCACCAGCCAGCTCTTGCCGGTCTTGCTGGCTCCGGCGAGAACGCTCAGACCGTGGGGGATCAGGTCCTTCACGATGAAGGCAGGCGGCGGGAACGGAAGCTCGGAGAGCTCCTCCGCGTTCATGGTTTTCAGCGGTCGCATTTCAGTTCACCTCTCTCATTTTGGTTTCGGATTTCTTCGTACAGTTCTTTTTCAGCCGGCAATACCGCTTCTCGGAAATAGCGGCAGTAGATGCCGGTGACGCACAGCAACTGGATACAGGGGCTGTCTCTGCCGCCGCCGAGCAGCAGACAGCGATCCTTGATGCAGTTGCAGCAGGCGGAACGGATCAGATCGTTGACCCGTTCCGCCTGCGCCGGGGTAATTCTGAGCTTCATTAAGGGCCTCCTTTGCTGAAAGATACACCGCCCCCCTTGCAAATTCGTGGGAGCAGTGTTCATTATTGCATTATGCTGGACTATGCGATACAATCAATTTCAGGCAGGTGATGTACTTGAAAACAAGCTATAAGATCCGCGAGCTCTCCGCCCGCGCCGTCATGCGCAGCGCACAGCTGGGCGCAGACGGGATCTATACATACAATCTCAGCGAAGAAGCCACGCTGAACTGCATCTCCCCCTCTGCGCCGGACACGCAGGAGGACTGCGCCCTGTTCTATCAGATCATGTGCGTGCTGCGCGGCGAGGATTTCGTACCCCATGGGATCATGCTCGATCTGGCGGACATTCTAATTTATCTGGACTTCTCCCGCGTCTTTGACCGCAAGCCCACACAGAAGAAGTATCGGGATATGCAGAAGCAGGCAGAGGACATGTTCCGCCCGGAGGGGATCACCCTGGATTTCGGGCGGGGCGGGTATCGCTATGTGGCCTTTGAGCGTTCCGCCAATATGGGCCGCAATTCACGGCTCTCCTTCATTCGGGAGGACGTTTATGCGCCGGTGCGGGAGCGCATCCAGCTGGGCATGAGCATCGGGCTCTGTCAGCTCTCCAAGCTCTACGCCTACAACGGCCTCATGCTCACCAGCGGGACGCGCATCGAGGACATGAGCATCTGGGATGCGGCACGGGTCGTCGTCGTGGACAATCCCGTTTCCCTTGTGCGCAGCGCAGACATCATCACCGTGGAGGACGACGGCACGGAGAACCCCATGCGGCGCTATCACCGGATAAAAACGCTGGCCGACGTGGAAGTGACGGAGTTCGATGGCGAGGGGCTCATCTCCCCGCAATATGCGGAGTTCATTGACCGATACTACTGCGGGAAGCATATTCATTCCTCTTTCCAGATCCGCATGCCCTATATCAAGGGCGTTGTGCATGAGGTGGACTATAAATCGTTCTTCCGGGAGCTGGGCGTCGGAGAGGTCACGGATATCTGGGGAACCGTCCATCCCATCGACAGAGTGGACCTCATTCTGAACAAAAGCATGTTCAAGGGCTTCGGCTGGATGACGGACAAGGGCCTGAGCTGGGCGGAGTATCTGGAACGCTGCCGCAAATACCGCCACGCCCTGTATATCTCCGGGGTGGGCCAGGCGAATCCCACAAAGTACACGGAGCTGAACTATCAGTTCCTGACCACCGCCGCCATCCGCCCGGAGGAGTTCCGCCCCGCTGACCTTCCCTTGGGCTGGGGCCATGCCCCGGAGGACGATCCGAGGGAATGGATCACGAAAGCAACAGAATCGGAATATTACCACATGGTTGCGGACAAAGATTACCGTCTCTGGCACTTCACCTCCGCGCTGGAACGGGAGAGCACCGGGAGCAAGAACGTCCTCTGGGCTAAGGTGCTCACAAAGAACCCGCTGTTTCTGTATGAGCCGGTGTTCACGAAAGAGCTGGACGCCAAGGCGGAGAAGCTGCTGAAGCGATACGCGCTGGGGCGGCTCACCACGCTGGGCGACGTCCGTTACCTCTCCGGCGATCTGCTGCGTTTCCTGCATCTGCTGGTGAGAGACAAGATCGACAGCGCCGCCTCACTGCAGCTGACGCGGGAGTGCCTCGGCGAGGGCGAGGTCTACGCCCCCGGTGCGGCCTACCCGCAGAGCGACCGCTATACTCTCCTGCGCAATCCCCATATTGCCCGAAACGAGGAGGCGGTTGCCAGAGCGCCGGAGGAGATCGGGTACTTCCGACGAAAATACCTGTCCCATCTGCATTACGTGGCGATGGTGGATTCACGTACCCTGATCCCGGAGCGGCTGGGCGGCGCGGACTTCGACGGCGACCCGGTCCGCACCGTAGCCGACCCGCTGATGAACGCCTGCGTTGCGCGGAACTATGCCGGAGACATCTACGATTCCTATTCGGCCCAAATCCCCGTACTGAAAATCCCGGCTGCCGAGCCGCTGATCCGGGACGCCAATGACTGGCAGGCCCGGTTTGAGACCGTCCGCAGCACCTTCGACACTCGTATCGGGCAGATCTGCAACGCCGCCTTCGACCGCAGCATCGTGGCCTATGACGAGAGCCTGGATCCGGAGGCACGAAAGCAGCTGGAGGAAGAGACGGAAATTCTGGAGATCCTCACGGGACTGGAGATCGACTCGGCCAAAAGCGGCGTGAAGCCGGAGCTGTCGGAGTATTTGAACCGCGCTCTGGCCAGCCGCAGTCCCTTTCTCAAATACAAAAACATCGTCAGCGACAAGGATGGTCGGGAGTGGTACGAGCCCAAGCAGAAGGACAAGCTGGACAGATTCTTTGACAGCGTGGATTGGGAGAAAGTCAGCTCCAACGTGGAGAAGCTGCCCTGGTTCTCCAAAATGCTGAAGGAGAACACGCCGAAGCTCCGGGTGAAGCCAGCCAGAGACGAGGAACTGTTCTCTTTCGCCCGGAAAAAGGACTGGAAAGAGAAGCTGGACTCGGCCGCCATGGACTTTACGGCCTCCCTGATCTCCGATTACGAAAACGCCCTGCGCCGCATCCGCATCAGCCGGCTGGAGGGCAAGGACATGAAGCGCCGCCGGGACGTGGAGCGTATCCTGTTCATGCGCGGGCAGGAGAACACTTATACGGCGGACGAGCTGTACGGCGTGCTGCAAGACCTGAGCGCCGAGCATGTGGCGCGGATAAGGCAGGAAATGAGGCAGCAGAACTGGCAGCTGCTTTCCCGGTCCGCACGGGAACGTTTTCTCCTGGGTGTGATCCCTTACGACAAGCAGGCGGAATACACGGACATTTTTGCGGACTTCCGCAAGGGCGGCTACCGGGTGCTGGGGGACATCATCTGCGACATGGACGACCGATACCGGCGGGAGGAAATGAAAAAAGGCGCCATCCATCGCACGACGGACAGCGCCCTGATGAAGCACATTATGAGCGGATATGAGAAAAGCATGAGCTGGGACTATCAGGACCTGACGGCCTCCCGGGTGCGGGAGTATCTGAATCGCAGCGGCGTCAGCCCGGACACGGCGCTCCGGTGCGCCGTTGCCCTGGGCAAGCGGAGCTTTGTCTTCGACGTGCTGCTGGATCGGGTCGAGGCCAACGCGGTCAAAGCAAAAAGGCGGTGAATGGGATGCTGAATGAGATCGAAGAGTTCCGGGCGTACACGACCTTCCCGGAGTATGCGGCAAAGACCAAATACGACAGTGCCTTCCTTGGCCGCTTTACCTTTGACACGCTGGTGAAGTGCGAGGGTCTGAACCGGGTGTTGACCATCCTGGCGCGAGGCTATCTCTGGCAGGACGGGGAGGAAAATCCAGACCGAGCCTATGATGCGCTGCGGGCTTGGTGCAGCATCCCGGACAGGAAAAACGCCCGCCCCAGGCGGGACGGACAGAGCGAAACGGATTACCGGGCGCTGCACGTGGCGTTCCCGGAGCTGGTGGACGAGGACGGTGCGGGCTGGTATTGCCGGCATGTGCATCAGGTGGTCGCCTTTGTGCGGAAGCATCCGGACAAGGTGCTGAAAAGCGCCGTCACCAGCTGTGACCTGCTGAAAAAGGGCTTTGACGAGGCGTGGCGGGACAAGCTCCGGCAGATGCAGGTGCCGATCTTCTCCCCAAGCACAAAGGCGGACTGGCCCCTGCGCTTCGACGACATCGTGGCCGACGCCATGGAGGAAGGGCCGCTCCGGGGCGAGCCAGTCCCTCTTTCAGCCGGTGAACTGGATGCGCTCCGCGCCTTCACCCCGAAGGGCGTCCCGGAAACGGTACTGCCAGCACTGGTGCAGTTCCACCGCATGAACAAGCCGGAGGACAGCGATTGGGTTGTGCTGCCGGTGGCAAACTTCGACGCGTACTTCGGCACTACCACATTTGGCCGAAAATGGCTCCCCGCTCTGCCGGAAACCGTCATCCGCCGCAGTGAGAGCAGCTACGGCGTGAGCCGGTATATGGCGCTGGCAATTTTCCGATAATTTAATACCTGATATTCAAAAAAGCAAGGCAACGTGCCGCCTTTTGGATATGTGAGAGATTCGTTGAGCAGATATAAATGGAGCCGGTGCATACAAGTCATATGCACCGGCCTTAATCGTTCAGGCACAAGGTTCAGAAATACATAAAACCCGTGTTCGCGCCGCAGGCCCCGATGTTCTCGGCACGGAAGGAGTAGCGCTCTGCTGTCCCGGACCTGGTCTTGCCGGCAGGGAGAACATATTCCGGTATCCGGGTATCCACGAAATGCTGATGGACCTCCTCCAGCAGCTGGGCGTTGGACATTCTGGGCTCCTTCGCCTTTTCCGCGTACCAGGCGTAGAGCTTTTCCGTACCCACGTAGTTCATGCCGATGTCCTCCCTCAGCGTATTCCGCTCTCTGCCCGTCGGGGGGCACCCACGCCGTGGCGCAGGATCTCCTTTTCCAGGGCGGCGGTCAGGGTGTACAGGTCGTGCTGCAGAACCCCGTCCACGTGGAACAGGGCCTCCGCCCCCAGGGAGGTCTGCCGTATCGCCTGATCATGTATGAGCAGCTTTTTTACATACTCCTTCTGCCCCGGCTGATGGGACAGGAGGAACCAGCCCGCCGCCCCCCGCAGGACGTACAGAAAGCAGCCCTGATGGTACAGCACGGCCATGCCGCTGCGTTCCAGCAGCGTAAAGAGCTTATCCGGGTCCCCGGTGAGCTCTCGGATCATGTATTCTTTCATTTCGTCTCCTTCTCAATAAGGAAGGCCGGACCGTTTCCGGCGGCGACCCCGTGCGCTCATGGCCAGGGGGTTCAATTCCCCCTTATGGCGCAGGCCCGATGTCCTTAGGCGGAGAAGCCCTTAGGACAGGGGGCACGGAAACCAAACGATTTTCTTTATTTCATGATTTGGTTCAGGCTTTTTCCAGGTAGGTGATGCCCACGTAGTGGTCGTGGTCCGTGCGCTCGCCGGTGTACCGGACGGGCTTGAAGCCGTCGAAGGTGATGTCCACGGTCCAGGTCTTCCCCTTGGGTAGGTCCTCGAACTCGTAGTCCCCGGCCCAGTTGGTCTCCATGCTGTGGGTCTCCCCGGTCTCGTCGCAGGTGATGGTGACCTTGGCCCCGATGCAAACCTCCTCCAGCTCCTGGGGATAGGCCACGGTGCCCGCCAGGAAGGCGCTGGGGATGTTCAAGTGCACCACGTTGCCGGGCTTTTCGGGAAGCCCCTCCAGTGGGGTGACCTTGTTGGCGGCGATGAGCTTAGAAACGTTGCTCTCGGGATCGTCCAGGTCGCCGAAGACCAGGGCCTGGTTGGGGCAGGCTTCCACGCAGCGGGGTTCGAAGCCGGGGTAATCGGGATCGTCCAGCAGCTCGGCGCAGAGGGTGCACTTCTGGGGCAGGTTCAGCTCCGTGTTCCAGTACACCGCGTGGATGGGGCAGGCGTCCGCGATCTGCTTCTGACCCACGGCCTTCTCCGGGTCGATGATGACGATGCCGTCCTCCCGCTTGTAGGCCGCGCCGTTCCTGGCGGCCTTCACGCAGGCGGGGTCGGCGCAGTGGGCGCAGGGGGTGGGTACGGTGGCGGTCTTGACCCGCCGCTCGTTGTCCCCCCGTTCCCATTCCACGATGTTCATCCAGTACTGCCCCAGCTCCGGCTGGGCCTTGCTCAGCTTGGTGTCCCAGCCGCAGTGCTCGTCCTTGCAGGCCATGAAGCAGGCATAGCAGGCCATGCAGCGCTTGGTGTTGATGGCGATACCGGGGCGTTTCATCTTCGTTTTCAGCATCTTAAAGCACCTCCTGCTTCTGCCGCGCGGCAAGGAGATTCAGGATCAGGGTCTCCTTCTCCCCGAAGACCAGGTCAGCCTCCATGGAAGTCCGGATGGGCCGCTCGGTCTCCAGCTGCTGCTTGTCCACCTCATCCAGGATGAACTCCCAGCCCTGGCCGAAGTTGGGATCAGGCTCGGACTTCTCCACGTCGATGTTGCAGCTGTAGGGGGCCATGGCGGGGACGTAGTCGCCGATGAGGCGGCCGGGGGTGAGCAGGTTGATGCTGCCGCCCTTGTCCCAGCTGTTCCGCTCGCCGTAGCGGATGGGGTTGTAGATGCCGGAGGAGGTGTAGGCGTGGATGGTCTCCGGCCACAGCCGGTAGGTGACCCGGGCCACGCAGAGCACGCTGCCCCGGTCGTTGAAGAGGCGCACCACGTCCCCGTCCTTGATGCCCTTCTGATCCGCCACGTGCTTGTTGATGTGGCACACCAGGTAGGGGTTCCCGTTGATGAGCACCCGGTTCTTCGGCACCTCCCACAGCCACTTGGCGTGCTGGTTGTAATGGGTGTGGTAGTCGAAGCGGGGATGGGGGGAGATGAGGCCGTAGGGGAACTTGTCCGCCGAGAGGCTCTTGTGCCCCTCCCAGGAATCCTGATACTGGGGGATGGGCCGCCTGGCCTCGTCGTCCGGAGCCCAGTAGGTGAGGGACTCGGAAACAAACTCGAACTTGCCGGAGAAGGTACCCAGCAGATGCTCCTCCTGGAAGACCTTGTGGTTCATGGTGTCGCAGGCCCGGTTCTCGGCAAACCAGTTGAAGCCGGGACGCCGGTCCCAGTTCTGGAACAGACCGGTCTTGGGATCCTTGTCCTCCTCCTTGAAGGAGACGGGGATGATGTAGTAACCCTTCTTCTTGAAGTCCTCCCAGTTCATGCGCTTGGGCAGGTCGGAGAACTGCCAGAAGCGCTTGGCCCAGGCTTCCTCGTCCCGGCCCTCGGTGAAGCGCTCGCCCCAGCCGAGGCGGGCCGCCACCTGGGAGAAGATCCAGAAGTCGGAGCGGGAATCCCACAGGGGCTCGATGCACTTATCCTGGTAGACGATCATCTGCCAGCTGTTGCCGGACTCGGAGTGAGAGCAGTAGCCGCCCAGGCCGGAGGAACCTACCTCGCCGATGTCCGTGCGCTCCAGGTTGGTGCATGCGGGCAGGATCACGTCCGCGTGACGGGTCTCGGGGGTGAGGTAGATATCCTGGTTGATGACGAACTCCAGCTCCGGGCTCTTG
>JAFZOI010000007.1 GCA_017550645.1 Oscillospiraceae bacterium | reverse complement strand
TCTGTTGACAGGAGCGCCATGTCAAACGAGCTTTGTAAGATGCGGGACGAAGGGCTCCTGGAGTTTGAGAAAAACCGCTTCAGATTGTTCTGATGAAAGGATTCACATATGGATTACTCAAAAGAAAATCAGAATTGGGATTCGCTTTCGTATGTAGAGAAAAACCATCAGTTGTATCTTAAGCAGAAGGCTCTTCTGGATCAGTTTCTGGAGAAAGGTGCAATCTCTCAGGCACAGCATGATAAGAGTCTCCATGATCTGATCGAAAAGATGGACAAAAAAGAATAAACAAACAGATATTTACATAGCGCCAATCCTTGGTATTAACAGATCTATTTCTGTTGTGCTCCTTTTCGTTCTTGCTGCATATAAAAGCCATAATGAGGAGAAAAAAGCGAGGATCCCTGCACAGTATGCAGCAGTCCGCCGCCCTGGGATGCGGTAGGCATGAAGCACTTATGCAGCAGATCCTCACTCCCGTAAGGGGTTTGAATTGATGCCCGGGAACACGATTTTTAGTTTGTCTAAACTCTCGGAAACCGCGTATTTTCAAGGAAAACTGAGCGGAAAACGCAAAACCATCTCAGTCATTTTTGATAGGGTTTTCGGAAGTGTCCGGCGGTCTCCGAAGAGATAATCTACTTCGAGAATACCCGAAAAACCCCGGAAATTCAACGTTGCCGGGGTTTTTTCTTTGCCAAATCTCTTCGATCTGTTCCGACGGGCCCCGCAAAGGATACGAACGGACAAAAGCGGACAGAGAAAGACTGGACTGTCCCGCGAGGGAATGGTATTATCGTAGCGTCAAGGCAAGGAGGTAACGGACAGTGGAGTGGCTGACGTGTATCCGCGGCGCGATAGATTACATCGAGCATCACCTTACAGACGACCTCAGCGTGCAGGAAGTCGCCGACCGGGTGTATCTGTCTCCCTTTTTCCTTCAGAGAGGCTTTTCCGTGATGACCGGGATGGGCATGAGCGAATATATCCGGGGCCGCAGACTGTATCTAGCGGCGTGCGAGCTTCAAAATTCCGACGACAGGGTGATCGATATCGCCCTGCGGTACGGATACGAAACGCCGGAGAGCTTCACGAAGGCGTTTTCCCGCTTCCACGGGGCGACGCCGTCCCAGGTCCGCGCCGGGGCCGCCGTGACCCGCTTCCTTCCCGTGACGATCAAACTGTCCGTTCAAGGAGGTTATCAAATGGACTATAAGATCGCGCCCATGTTCCCGTTCAAGGTGATAGGCTTTCAGAAGATATTCGACATGGAGACCTCGTATCGGGAAATTCCGGAGTACTGGGACGAGATATGTGAAAAGTACGCCAAAAACGTCTACGCGGGAAACGCTCCGGCGAATCCTTACGAGCAGGCGCTGGTCGATAACTGCATCGGCGAGTACGGCGTCTGCATCGACGATATAGGCGGAGGGAAGTTCCGGTATCTGATCGCCGGAAAGTATACGGGCGGAGACGTGCCGGAGGGAATGGCCGTCTATGAATTCCCGAGGGGCGAATGGGCAGTGTTCAACTGCATCGGCCCGAACCCGGAGACGCTCCAGCGCGTCAACACGCAGATATTCCGGGAATGGCTGCCCGGCAATCCGGAATACGAGCTGTGCGGGAACGCCACGGTAGAGTGGTACGACTGCGTGAACGGCGAGAAGACCGATCCGGATTACCACAGCGCCGTCTGGGTCCCGGTCAGAAAGCGCCGTCAGGAGTGAGACAGACCGCTTAAAAGCGCAAGCAGAGGCAGGCGCCGGATTATTCCGGCCCTGCCTCCGTTTTTATATTTCATATGAGCCGGGGATCACGGCAAAAGCCCCGGAGGTGCGGTCACAGAATAAGACCGAATATCAGATACAAGACGACGCAGATCGCCGTAAAGGGGAGACTGTAGCGCATGCGGACCCGGCGGACCGCCTCCGGGCTGCAGCCGATGACAGTGCCCACGTTCAGAGCCTCGGCGGTGAACATGCAGTTCTTTTCCCCGGCGATGCCCGCTCCGGCGACGGCCCCGATGCAGAGGGCCAGATCCGCGCCGAGCATCGGAGCGAAGCGCGCGATGATCGGGATAGCGATGGCGTACATCGCCCATGAGGAGCCCAGAGCCATCGTCAGCAGCGTGGACGCCAGAAAGATGACGGCAGGGAAGAGCGCCCCGGCCTTGACCGGGAGAGAGACGGTCTCGAGGAAGACTTCCGTCAGCGACAGCTGCTCCAGCAGGCCGGAAAAGCACATCGACAGCAGATACAGCACGATTGGAAGGAGCGTGCTCGCCATGCCCGTTATCAGATGCTCCATGAACTGCTCCGGCGTCATCAGTCCCTGCCAGCAGTACAGCAGGAACATGAAGACCAGCGTCGCCGTCAGACCGACGGCGCTGTCCACGACGAAGCTCCGCGCCAGAATGCTGCGTATCGCGAGCGACGTGACCGCCAGCACCGCGATGGGGAGCATGACGTTTTTGATCTTTCCCCACATCTCCGGCTCGTTCAGGCTGAGGTACTTCTCCGAGCCGTCGGGCCAGAGGCGTCCGCCTTCCCGTACGCGCCGGTCGGCCGCTTTCAGCTCTTTTGTGAGCGGCAGCCAGCCGAAGCAATAGAGCAGCATGGCGACGGCCGTGATGATAGAGAAGAAATTGAAGGGGATAGAACGGCAGAAAAGCGCCACGGAGTTTTCGCTTACGGACACGGTGACGGTGCCGATGAAGAAGATGCCCCACAGCGACATGGGGATGAAGGAGCTCAGGACCGTGGGGAGCATGCTGTATAGGAGAGACGTTTTCTCGCGGGGGAGAGACTGCTCTTTGGATACTCCGTTCGTCGCGCTGGCCGCGCAGGTCATGTTCAGCCCGTCGTCGATGCTGGTGACGGCCATGACGCCGTAGGAGGCCAGCAGGACGCCTCTCTTGCTGCTGACGCGGCTGTCGACCATCTTTTTGAAGGCGGTGACCGCGCCTGAGGCCTCGATAAGCTGTATCACCCCGCCGATCAGCGCCATCACAAGCACCGTGAACGCGTTGTCGGGGGCCTCCATGGTCTTCAGCAGCCCGTCCACGAAGCTGGCCGAGATGCCGCTCCGGTAAATGAGCAGCGCCGCCAGCATGCAGGAGAGTATCAGCGACTCGAGCGTCCTCTTCGTGATCAGCACGTAGACCAGCATGAACGCCAGCGGCAGGATGAACACGGGGGCCGCGGAGCCTTTGGGCACGAAAAGCGCCGCCAGAATGAAGATGACCGCCAGAATGCCGTACTGAATGAGCATCCGGCGCTTTGACATCGGCGCCTCGTTGGAGGGATGCTGCAGCAGCCCCTTGCGCATGCCCGACAGCGCAAGGATCTGGGAGTGCTTGCCCGAGACCTGACCGTATATCCGCTTCATCTGATCGCCCCAGACGTCGGGATGTCCGGACAGGATATCCATGAAATCTTCCGGCGACAGACGCAGTACGACCGTGCGCCCGAGGGATCTGACCGTCGTGAGGCGCCGCTGCTTCGTCATCACGGCGTACTCTCCGAAGTACTGCCCCTCGTGCATGATATTCACCTGAGCGCCGTCCCGATCGAGCACCACGGCGGTGCCGGACTCCAGAAAGTAAACGCCGTCCGCTTCGTCGTCAATGACGCAGATATCGTCGCCGTTTTCATAGCGGAGACGGACGAGCTTTTCTTTGATCTGCTCGAGCTCGGCTTTTCCCGCCTCGCCGTCCCCGATGCCGAAGAACTCCTGTATGAAGCTGTCGTTTATCTTTTTTCCGCCCGCTTCTTTCACGGCATGCCCTCCCGTACGCGATGTACGACGTCCGTTTCGTTCCTGCTTTCTGCGGCGTGAGTTTAATTGCTTACTGATTTATATAATTATATATCCCGTGCGGCGGTCTATCAAGAGCCAATGTCGCAATTTGTTTTCGACAAGAGACGTCCGATGCTTTTTTAGCTTATTGCGACGGCCCCGGAAACTCAAGGTTTCCGGGGCCGTTTTTTCATACGAGCATGCCGTCGTGGAGGCGGAGCGTCTCGTCGACGCGCTTGCCGAGCTCCTCGTCGTGCGTCACTATGACGACGCAGTAGCCGTCCTCGTGGGCGAGCGCCTGAAGCACGCGGAAGATGTTCGCGCCGTTTTCCGAGTCGAGGTTGCCCGTCGGCTCGTCCGCGAGCAGGACCTTCGTTTCCATCCCGAGCGCCCGCGCGATGGCGACGCGCTGCTGCTCGCCGCCGGAGAGCATGGCGGGGAAGCGGTCCCGCGCCGTATCGGGCAGGCCGACCTTCGATATGAGCTCGGCCGCGCGCTTTTTCGCCGTGGCGGGCTTTACCCCGCGCAGCTCCATGGGGTACATGACGTTCTCCGCCGCCGTCAGCAGCGGGAAGAGGCGGAAATCCTGATATATGACGGCCACGCGCTCGCGGCGGTAGCGCTCAAGATCGATGTCCGCCGTGGAGACGCCCTCGCAGAGGACGCTGCCCTCGGTCGGCACGTCCAGCCCCGCCATCAGCGAGAGCATGGTCGTCTTGCCGCTGCCGGAGCGGCCCATGACGGCGTACACACGACCCGGCTCGAAGGCGCAGGAGACGCCGCGCAGGGCCTCCACGCTCTGATACTGGGATCTGTATACGTATTTCACGTCGCGCAGTTCGATAGCGCTCATTTTCTTTCCTCCTTCGTCAGTCGCGGACGGTCAGAAGCTCCATGAGGTCGGTCTTGCCGACCGTCAGGATAGACACGGCCGTACCCAGCAGATAGCAGACGAGATACGCCGCCGCGGCCAGAGGCTGGGTCGCCCCGCCCGCGTACAGCCAAAAGAGCACGAGGCAGCCGACGAGGCAGCCCGCAAGGCTGAGGATGGCCTGCTCGAGGAAGAACGAGGCGAAGACCCGCCCTTTCCGCGCGCCGAAGCCGCGCATCAGCGCGAACTCGCGCCGCCGCGAGAAGGTCATGAGCCAGGATATGATAAATCCCAGCAGCACTATCATCAGCGAGATCGCCGTCGACAGCACCTTGCCCATGGCGATATTGCGCTCCATGCTCTCGGTGAATTTCAGAAAAGCCGCGTCCCGCAGCAGGACGGTCGTGCGGATGGCGGACATGCGCCCGACGGCGCTGAAGCCCTGCTCCCGCAGCCGTTCGCGGACCGCGTCGAGCTCCCGCGCGGAGCTCAGACGGAACCGACAAGTGCGGAATGTGAGCATGGCGGAGAGACGCTCGAATTGCTTTTCGCCTATGCTCGCAGGCGCTTCGCCGCCCGTCAGCAGCTCCGCCGGAGCGTGGCATATGAGCGGGACGTAGATGTTCGCCCGGCCCTCGCGCTGGACATAGCTGCCCACGGCGTAGAGGTTCACGGGTATCTCCATCGGGTAGTTGTCGATGCTCTCGTAGAGCACCATACAGGAGAAGACGTCGCCGAGAGCCAGACCGTGCTCCTCCATGAAGGCCGTGCTCAGGACGGCGGGAATGCACTTAGGCTCCGCGTTATACGTGCTGCGCAGGAGCAGCGGGGTGTACCGCGTGTCCGCAAGCATGCTCTCGTCCCAGCCGTCGAGCCAAGTGATGTCCGGGTCGGAGTAGTAAAATTCCTTCGCCGCCGTCAGCGAGTTCAGCGCGACCATCTCCGGCTGAATGGAGATCCAGTCGCGCCGGCGCTCGCGGCCGGTCGCGCCAGGATTGAAGTCCGGCTCATCCTCCGGCAGCCAGTAGTGGTAGCCGAAGGACACGGCCACGTCCTCCACGCCCTCCACCTCGAGCAGCGACCGCACGGCGCTGACGGAGAGCGACAGACCCGAATAGTAGCGCCCGTTGAGGCTGACGACCATGCCGTCGATGCGCGACGTTTCAAGCGCGTCGTCGAGCTCGTTCTGCCATTTCTGGTATACGCCGCCGAGGAAGAGGACGGTCACGGTCAGCACGAGGGAGACAAGCGGCACGACCAGCGACCGCAGTCCGCCGCGGCGTATCGATATAAGCGCGAAACGCAGTCCGCCGCGGCCGCGGGAGGAGGTCTCCCCATGCGGCACGCGGACGCGGCTCCTGCCGCGCCTGCGCGTCCCGCTGCGGCGGGCGAGCCGGAGAAACAGCAGGCAGAACGCGAGCGCCAGCAGGACTATCCCCACTGCGGCCGGGATCGCCGGCCAGAGCGGGACCTGCGGGTCGAAGGACGTCTGCTTGACGACGCCGAGCGACGTCTCGCTGTACCATATGAAGCCGTCTCCCGCCCTCGCGGCGGCGACGGCCTCTGCGATCTTACGCAGCACGACCGGGCGCAGCGCCGCGCCTATCGCGGCTCCGATGACGGCGGAGGCTCCGCAGATGAGCAGCGCGCCCGAGAGGAACCAGAGGGCCGTCTTGCGGGCCGGCGTGCCGAGCGAGACCATGATCTTCACGGTGTCGCTCTGCCTGCCGACGAACAGGAACGCGAACAGCAGCAGGACCGCCGCGACGCCCGCCGAGCATACGATGAGCACGTTGACGGCCGTCTTTTTGACCTCGCGGAAGGGCTGCACGGCGCTGCCGTAGCCCTGATCGTACAGCGTCACGCGCACCTGCTGCGGGACGAGCGCCTCGAGCGCCTCGACGGCCTCCTCGGCGCTCTCGTTGCGCAGCGATACCGTACCCAGCAGGTAGCCGAAGAGCGGCGCGTCGGCGTTATCCGCGATGACCCAGACGCAGCCGGAGCGGTCGTAGGACTCGGAGACGACGCCGCTGAGCGTATAGGTCCGCGTTACGCCGGTGCGCGAGAGATCGTAGCGGTCGTTTTCGCTCGTGTTGAGGTCCTCCATCGTGAATTCGTCGCCCGGGGCAAGCCCGAGGTCCGACGCCAGATCGGAGCTGACGACGCAGGCCCCCGGAGTCCCGGGATCGGGCATAGCGCCCGAGGTCAGCTGCAGCTCGTTCTGATGGAAGAGGTATACGTCGCTGACGTCGCGGCAGGGGATGACGCGAACGTAGTTGTTCATGGCGCGGTAGGCGTCCGCCGCTTCGAGGAAGACCTCCGGGATCGAGTCCGCGTCCGTATATTCGGCAAAAGGCGCCTCGTCCGAGTCGAGGAAGGACTCGACGCGGAAGATCTTCAGGCCGTTCATCGGGTAGGCGCCGACGCGCATCGCGCTGCCGGAGACGTCCAGAAACTCGCCGTTCAGGACGTAGCTCTTTCCCTGCTCGGGCTCGAAGCCGACGTCGCCCGCGAGCAGGTCTATGAGGGTCTCCTCCCTCGCGTTGCGGGAGTAGATCGCGGACTTCAGAAAGCAGATATTATAGACCGACGAGCGCTCCGTGAGGACGTACTCGCCGTTTTCGTCGACGTCGGCGTACTGGTAGACGGGGCTGGAGACGCGGCTGACGACTACGACGGAGCGGCCGGCGTAGGGCGAGGCGCCGTAGTAGCGGTCGTATCCCTCGGCGGCCGCGGCGGAGACGTTGCCGCGAGTCCATGCCGTGACGCCCGGAACGGAGAGAACGGCCTCGTCCGTCAGCTCCGCGGCCGCCGCGCGCGCGGCGGGGTCGGGCTCGTCCTCGTCGGGGTAATCGACGCCCATGTACTCTATCAGGGCTATGGAGCGGTAGGCCGCGTCGCAGGCTCTCATGACGGAATTGCAGTAGAGCAGCACGCTGAGCGAGAGGATCATGGCGACCGTCAGGAAAACGATCAAAAGCGAGAACAGCGCCGTCCGGCCCCGCTCCCGCAGATTCGACTTGATCCCGTTGCGAATAAACATGCTGCACCGTCCCGAAATGAAAGATCGGAAAGACCGCGGGACGCCCCGCGGCGGCGCCGACGCGCCGTTTTTTCTATAATACGGCAAGAGACCCGGAAACACAAGGCTTCCGGGTCTCTTTTGCTTTTTCGGTCATCTCGCGGGGATCTCGACGAAGCCGGTCACGATGCTGCCGTTCAGGAGCGCGTAGAGCAGGAAGCGGCGCGCGTTGAAGAAGAGGACCTCGCCCGTCTCCGTGAAGAGGAAGACGAAGCGCTTCGCGCCGATCTCGGCGCACTTTATCGGGAACGTGACCGGGGGAGCGTCGGGCGCGGCAGACGCAGCGGAGCCGCCCGGCTTGCCGGAGGAGGAGAAGGGGTTGTTCACGACGGGCTCGGGAGAGGGCTTGAGCGTGAGCTCGCCGCCCTTGAAGGTCGCCGTGAGCACGACGCCGGAGGCGAGGCCGAGATCGACCTCCCAGCCCTCGATATCCGCGGGGAGCGCGTCGGCCGCTGCGGCGGTCTCGGCGGCGTCTATGGCTTTGAGGCTCTCGTCGGCGAGCTCCTCGATGAGATAGACCTTGCCGTCCTTTTCCGCGAGGAAGAGGTCGTCGTCGGCCTTGACGGCGAGCTCCTTATCGAAAGCCAGCTCGCAGCCGCAGGGGAGCTTCGCGGTCCTGCCGGTGAGCTCCTCGGTGGCGGGAAGCCCGTAAATGAGATTCTTTCCGCCGTCGGAGATATAATCAAAAAGACTGTTTTTCATATCTTTCACCTCATTACCTTTCCTTTTTCAGCGGGTGTAGAGCGTGCTCGGCTTTGCGAGCACCTCGCTTGCATCGTGGAAGACGCCGAACGCGCCGAGCGTGTTGTTGCCGGTGCCGCCCTCGGCGTTGGAGCCGAAGGAACGGCCGACGTCGTGCATCTCGTCGAGATTCATAAGGACCAGTATGCTGTTGCCGTGGCCGCTTCTCCTTGCCTTGACCGTCTCGAGCAGGCCGACGAGGTAGATGCGGTCGCGTATCCTGATGACGGTGCAGTAGTCCTCATAGACGTCCGACTGGGCCGGCTTGCGGGATTCGCCCGCGTTGCCCTGCCGGAGGTCCGGCCTGCCCCTGTAGGCGCGGGCGAGGCCGCGCGCCGAGAAGGAGACGCGGTAGTAGTGCTCGGTCGCGTAGACGTGGGCGATGTCGAAGTGGCCGTAGTTCCAGTCGACGGCCGTCGCGAAGAGGTCGGTCGTGTAGCCGTGGCGTATGTTCGAGACTGTCCCGTCCTCGCGCTGAATGGCGCCGAATATGTATTCGTCGGAGGGAAGCCCCGGAAGCTTCGGGTTCGTGCCGATGTACGCCAGCGCCATCGTGACGAGGTCCTGCACGAGGTCGAGCACGAGCACTATTCCGGCTCTCGGGCGCGCCTCGGGGTCCTCGAAGCTGACGAAGTAGCATTTCTCGCCTATCTTGAGGCACTCATAGGGGTAGTCCTTCTCGTTGCCCTCGGGGCCGAATGTGATCGTCCTGCGGTCCTTGAAGACCAGAGTGCGGTCGTATCCGTCGTCGAAGACCAGCGTGAATTTCCTCCCGGCCAACTCGTAGACGAGGGGAGGACGGTAAACGGAAAGCATGCCGGTAAACTGATCAGGTTTCATAGGATGACCTCCAGCTTTTATTATTGCCCTCCGTCGCGGCGGCGTACCCGCCCGCCGGGGGCTTTGTTGACTGTCTGCTCCGCCTCATCGGATGTAGTAGCCGCTCTTTCTGGCGAGCATGTCGCTCGCGTCGTTTCGGACGCCGAAAGCTGCGAACGTGTAGTTTTCCTCGCCGCCCTCGCCGCTGGTGCCGAAGGAACGGCCGACGTCGTGCATCTCGTCGAGGTCCATCAGGACGAGCAGGCTGTTGCCGTGCCCCGACCTGATGGCAAGCTGCGATTCGAGCAGGTTCACGAGGTAGATGTTGTCGCGTATCTTGACGAACAGGGCGTGATCCTCATAGACGTCCGGCGCGGCGGGCTTCTCGGCGGGTTCCTCAGTGGGCTTTTCCTCGGGCTTGGAGGAGCTCGAGGACATGAGGTTGGGATTGCCCCTGCGGACACGGGCAAGGCCGCGCGGGGTGAAGGAGACGCGGTAATAGTGCTCGGTGGTATAGACGTGGACTATGTCGAAGACGCCGTAGTTCCAGTCTATGGCCGTCCGCACGAGGTCAGACGTGTAGCCGTGGCGAACGGAGGGCACGGTGCCGTCCTCGCGCACTATCGCGCCGAATACGAAATCGACGTAGGGCATACGGGGTATCTTCGGATTGACGTGCAGGCGCGAGAGCGCCATCGTCACGAGGCTTGTCTCGAGGTCGAGCACGAGCGTGTAGGCAAGGCGCGGGCGCGCGGACATGTCGAACTCGAAATTGACGTAGTAGCAGCGGTCGGCGATCTTCAGGCAGTCGTAGGCGAAGTCTTTTTCCTCGCCCGCCTTGCCGAAGGTCAGGGTCTTGCGGTCCTTGAAGAACAGGGTGTAGTCGAATCCGTCGTCGATCGCGAGCGTGAACCGCTTTCCGGTCAGCTCATAGACGAGCGGAGGACGGTATACGGACATACCTTCATGCACATCGGGTTTCATGGGACGACCTCCGATCCAATATTATATGCTTAATTATAACTTTATTATAGCTTTGCGGCGTGAAAAAGTCAATTCACTTCGGCGTCCGGGAGGCGGCCTCAGGTTACCTTCGGACAATTGAAAATATTGACAATTGTCCGGCTTGAGTGTTTTAATAAGCGTATAACTGAATCGGGAGTCGCGCCTGCGGCTTTATATCGAACGAAGGTGAGACTAAATGGAGTTTGCCATGATCCAGACCGGCTGGTGGTCGATACTGCCGCCGATAATAGCCATCGTCCTCGCGCTTATAACGAAGGAGGTCTATTCCTCGCTCTTCATAGGCCTGTTTTCGGGCGTGCTCATCTATGCCTTCGCCGGAGGGGGAGGCATAGTCAAAGCCGCGTCGACAGCCTTCGACATGATGTTTTCCAAGATATCCGGCAATGCGTACATGATCATCTTCCTCGCCCTGCTCTGGGCGGTCGTCGTGCTGGTGTCCAAGTCCGGAGGCAGCGAGGCCTACGGGCGCTGGGCGGGGAAAAAGCTCAGAAGCAGACGCTCCGCCGGCCTTGCGACGGCGCTGCTCGGCGTGCTGATCTTCATTGACGACGGATTCAACTGCCTGACCGTCGGGACGGTCATGCGTCCGATAACCGACAGACTGCACATCTCGCGCGAAAAGCTCGCCTACATAATCGACGCGACCGCCGCGCCCATCTGCATCATCGCCCCAGTGTCGAGCTGGGCGGTCGCCGTGGCGAGCGAGGTCAGCCAGACGGACGGCTTCCACGTCTTCCTCTCGACCATTCCCTATAACCTCTACGCGCTGCTGACGATAATCATGGTCGTCTTCGTCTGCGCCGCGGGAAAGGACTTCGGTCCCATGAAGCGGGCCGAAGAGCGAGCTCTCGCGGCGGAGCCGGAGGACGCGGCCGCGGAGGAGAGCGACGCTCCCAAGGGCAGGGTCATAGACCTCGTGCTGCCCATCCTCGTCCTGATAGTCTGCGCGATACTCGGCATGGCCTACGTCGGCGGCTTTTTCAGCGGCGTGAGCTTTTCCGAAGCGATAGGCGAAAATCCCGCCGCGGGACTTACCCTCGGCGCGTTCGCCGGGCTCCTGACGGCCTTCGTGCTCTATATCCCCCGCAAGCTCATGAAGCCGAAGGATTTCATATCCAATATAGTCAGCGGCATAGGGAGCATCATCCCGCCGATGCTGATCCTCGTGCTCTCTTGGAGCCTCGGCGGAGTGTGCCGCGAGCTCATCGGGACGGGAGAATTCATCTCGGGCTTCGTCTCCGGAGCAAAGACGGCGCTATCCTTCCTTCCGTTCATCATCTTCATCGTCGCGGCTGTGATGAGCTTTTCGATGGGCACCTCGTGGGGCACGTTCGGCATGCTCATTCCCATCGTGACCATGATCTGCGCCGCCGACGGCGCGGGGCAGCTCCTCATCCCGGCCCTCGGAGCGACGCTGGCCGGCTCCGTCTACGGCGATCACTGCTCGCCCATATCCGACACGACCATCCTCGCCTCCACCGGCGCCGACTGCAAGCACATCAGCCACGTGGAGACGCAGCTCCCGTACGCGACGCTCGTCGCCGCGGTGTGCGCCGTGGGTTACCTCATCACGGGCTTTACGCTGACGCCGTGGATATCCCTTGCCGTATGCGCGGTGCTCCTTATTGCGGCACTGCTCGTTCTCAATAAGATCAAAGCAAAGGAAAAAGACGCCGCAGCGTCCAACTGAAAAACTAGTAAAAAGCCGGGCGGCTCCATTATGCGGGACCGTCCGGCTTTTGTTGATATAACGCCCGGAGCGTGGTATTATTTATTTATGAAAAAACTCTCAAGGAGGCCGGAGCAAATGGAGAAGAAGGGCATACTCAAGGGCCTGCGCGTGGTGGACTTCGGGCAGTATATCCCGGGGCCGCTCGCCGCCATGATATTGGGGGATTACGGCGCGGACGTCATACACATTGACCCGCCCGGCGGCCCGCGCTGGGACGGGTATAACGCCAACGCCGTCCTCTCGCGCGGCAAGCGCAACATCATCCTCGATCTTAAAAAGCCGGAGGATCTCGCGACCGCGAAAAAGCTCGCCGCGACGGCGGATATCCTCATCGAGAACTTCCGCCCCGGCGTCATGGACCGCCTCGGGCTGGGCTATCAGGCGTGCGCGGCGGAAAACCCGACGCTCATCTACTGCTCCATCCCCGGCTTTTCCTCGGCGGACGCGGAGCGCCGCGGCCTTCCGGGCTGGGAGGGCATAGTCGGCGCGGAGGCGGGGCTCTACGCCTGTACCGACATGGCAACGCGCAGCCGCTATATCCGCTTCGACGCGCTGCCGCTGGCCTCCAACTTCGCGGCGGTCATAGCCTGCCACAGCATCGTCTCCGCGCTCATCGTGCGCGCTGAATGCGGCCGCGGGCAGTATATAGAGGCCTCCATGTACGACGCCTGCTTCGAGATCGACAGCACGCGCACCGTGACCCCGCCGCAGAGCATGCTCCCGCCCGGCACGACGCGCACCGTCGCCGGGACGAACGCCTACGCCCTCGTGCGCCGCATGGCGCAGTACCCCTGCAAGGACGGGAGATATATCCAGACCACGCCGCCGCCCAGAGGCGCGCTGAGCATCGCCCGCGCGCTCTTCCCGGCCAAATGGATAGACGAGGAGATACCGCCCGAGGCCGACGAGACCGTCCGCAAGCTCATGCTCGAGCGCACCATGCAGGAGTGGGAGGAATACGCCCAGCGCGAGCACGGAGCGGGCTTTGCCGTATCTCAGACGAGCGCCGAGTGGATGGCCGATCCGACTGCTCTGGAGAGCCGCAGCGTCATCCCCGTCGAGGATCCCGTCCTCGGGCATACGATGCAGCCCGGCGTCCCGAGCCTGATGCTCAAGTCGGGCGACTGCGCCGGCATGCCGCGCCATATGCCGGACGCCGACCGCGCGGAGATCCTCGCCGAGCTCGAGACCCTGCCGCCGCGGCCCGCCCCCGCGAGCTGCGGCCCCGCCGCGCCCGCGCTGAAGGGGATAAAGGTGCTCGACCTGTGTCAGGTCGTCGCCGGGCCGACCTGCGGCCGCCTGCTCGCCGAGTACGGAGCGGAGGTGCTGAAAATAAACAATCCCCGCTTTTCGGATAACTATACCGCTCTCGCCGGCCACGAGACGCAAAATAACGGCAAGACCTGCATCCTGCTCGACCTCAAATCGCCCGACGGGAAAAAGCTCATGGACAGCTTCATCCGCGAGGCGGACATTTTCCACTGCAACTTCGCGCAGGCCGCTTACCGTCACCTCGGCGTGACGGAGGAGCAGCTCCGCGAGAAAAACCCGAACATCATCCTCTCACAGATAAATATCCACTCCCTCGGCGGAGGCCGCGAAGAGATGCGCGGCCACGAGGACCTCGGCGAGGCCGCGACGGGCATGTCCTGCCGCTACGGCGACTCCGTAAAGCCCGAGACGCTGCCCCTGCTGGTACTCGACCACATGACCGGGCAGATGGGCTGCCTCGGCGTCATGCTCGCCGTCTACGCGAGGCTCGTCACGGGCGAGGGCCAGCGCGTCCAGGCCAGCCTCTCGCGCAGCTCGACGATGACTCAGCTGCCCTTCATGCTCGGCTGGGAGGGTAAGGTCTGGGACGAGCCCGCCGGACGCGACGCGAAGGGCTACGGCCCGCTCGACCGCATATTCAAGTGCCGCGACGGCTGGTTCTACCTCGTCGCTCGCGATACGGCTGCAATCCGCGCCGTCCCGCTGCTCTCCGGGCTTCCCCAGGAGCCGGAGGCCATGGCCGCCGCCCTTGAGGCGCGCGCCGCCGAGGGCGACGTCGATGCGTGGGTGAAGCTGCTCGGCGTCCCCGGCGTCGCCGTACGCCGCTGCCGCTTCTATATGGACGAGCCGCCCGAGGAGGACTACGTCAAGGCCCGCGGTATCACCAAGCGCGAGTATCACCCCGGCATCGGCATGCTGAGGACCAACCACGGCGCGCCGCGCCTCTCGCTGACCCCGACGATACAGGTCTATCCGTCTCCCGCGGTCGGAAACGACACGGAGCGCTTTCTCGCAAAATACCGCGCCGAGCACGCGCTTTAAGCGCGCCTCGCCGCGCGGCGCCCGACGGACCGGAATACGGTACCAAATCGAAAGCGAAATCAAACCGAAAAACTAGAATAAACAGAAAGACGAGAACAAACAGAAAGACGGTACCCGGCAAACGCCGGATACCGTCTTATTTGGCCCGCATAAGTAGACATAATATAGGAAATATGATATTACAGTTTACTAAATCGCCCGCGGCGCGCTTCGTCAGCGCTCAAAATAGTTTTTTACGAGTTCCTCGAGTATCTCGTCTCTGTCAAAGGCCCTGATCTTCGGCCTGACTGCCCCGGGGATATACATCGGATCGCCCGAGAGCAGGTAGCCGACAAACTGGTTGACGGGGTCGTAGCCCTTGGTCTTCATGGCGTCGTAGATCTCGCGCATGGTGTCGCTCACCTTCGGAATGTCGTTCGGATCCTGCTTTTTGGAAAAGATGCTCATGGTTTTATCTCCTTTCCCGTTTGCCCGCGCCGGGGCGTCCGCACCCATTCTACCACGCGCGCGGCCCGTATGACAGCGGTTTTTCTCGCAATCGGCCCGATTTTGTGGTATATATTATTAAAAAAAGATAAGAAAAGACGTTCCCGTTCGGACGGGGAGGACCGCCGGAGGACAACATGGAGTACGAGCTCATCAGAAGCGCCCGCCGCACGATAGGCGCGGAAATAAGAAACGGCCGCCTCATCGTCAGAGCGCCGTACCTCGCGCCGAAGGGCGCGATCGAGCGCTTCCTCGGCGACAACAGGGCCCGCCTCGAGAGTCTGCTCGAAAAGGCGCGTGCCCGCGAGGAGAAAAAGGCCGCCGTACCGAAGCTGACGCCGGAGGAGGTCCGCGCGCTCGCCGACGAGGCGCGCAAGACTATCCCCGAGCGCTGCGCTTTCTTCGCGCCGCTCGTCGGGGTAAGATACGGGCGCATAACGATACGCACCCAGCGCTCCCGCTGGGGGAGCTGCAGCGCGAAGGGCAACCTCAATTTCAACTGCCTGCTCATGAAGGCGCCGCCCGAGGTGCTCGACGGCGTGGTCGTCCATGAGCTCTGCCATCTCAAGGAGATGAACCACTCCGCGCGCTTTTACGCCGAGGTGGCGCGCGTCCTCCCGGACTACAAAAAGCGCCGCAAATGGCTCGACGACAACGGCGATCTGCTCATGGCCATGCTTGGGGACAAATAAATTAACGATAATAGAAAGAAAATAATTTTATGTCAACTTATTGCATATCAGACCTGCACGGTCTGCCCGTAGAAAAGCTGGAGGACCTGCTCGATCGCGCGGGCTTCGGGGAGGGGGACTTCCTCTTCGTGCTCGGCGACGTCGTCGACCGCAACGGCGACGGCGGCCTCGGCCTGCTCCGCTGGCTCATGGAGGCCCCGGACGCGGAGTTCATCCTCGGAAATCACGAGGCGATGCTGCTCTCGTGCGAGTTCGTCTTCGGCGAGATAACCGAGGAGAACATCGAAGCGCTCGACGAGATGCAGGTGCGCCTGCTGCGGCGCTATCTGAAAAACGGCGGGCAGGTCACGCTGAACGCCCTCCGCTCGATATCCGACGAAGAGCGCGGCGATATCCTCGATTTCCTGCGCGAGGCGCCGCTCTGGGAGGCCGTGACCGCGGGGGAGCGCGACTTCATCCTCGTCCACGCGGGGCTCGGCAATTTCAGCCCGGACAAAAAGCTCTCCGAGTACGCCCCGGACGAGCTTTTGTGGGCGCGTCCGTCGCCGGACGAGAGCTATTTTGAGGATATAACGGTCGTGGCGGGCCATACGCCTACCTTCATCCACGGCGACAAGTACGACGGCCTGCCGCTCTTTACCGACACGTGGATAGACATAGATTCCGGCACCGCCTACGGCAGGGCCCCTGTCCTCCTGCGGCTGGACGATCTTAAATGGTTCAGATGACCTCTTCGCGTTTCGTCCGGGCCCCGGGCGAAATGCCGTTTTCTCTTGAAAAAAGCGTGAAAATGAGATAAAATATTATCAATAATGTCAGCAATAAAACGAAGTGAGGAACATATCGATGAAACAGCTTAAACGACTGCTTATCATCCTTCTGGCGGCGGCGCTGCTGCTGAGCGTACCTCTCTCCGCATCTGCGGCGACCCCTGCCGACAGCATGACCGCCGAGCAGATGGCCGAGGCGCTCAGGCAGCTCGGACTGTTCAAGGGATACGGAGACAATCCCGACGGCACGCCGAACTTCGGCCTTGAGGACAAGGCCGTGCGCGACGCGGCCGCGACCATGCTCATAAGGCTCATGGGGCGCGAGAGCAAGGCGAAGGCTCAGTATGATTCCGGCGCGCTGCACTGTCCGTTCGTCGACACCGCGTCGTGGGCGACGGCAAACGTAACGTGGCTCTATGAGGCCGGCTGCATCAACGGCATCGGAGGGGACCGCTTCGGCGGAAATTACGACATAACCGCGCAGCAGTTCGCCGCAATGATCCTGCGCGCGCTCGGGTACTCCGAGAAAAACGGGGACTTCACCTTTGCGCAGGCGCTTTCCTTCGCCGTATCGAAGGGCCTGATGACGCAGAAGCAGAGCGAGGACTGGAGCAAGGAGGGCAAGTTCCTCCGCGCCGGCATGGTCGAGATGTGCTACCGCGCGCTGTATCTGAATATGCGCGACTCGAAGCTCACGCTCTTCGATAAGCTCACCAACGACGGCGTGTTCAAATCCAGCTACGACCTCACCGTAGGAAGTACCGCTCCGCTGCAGCTCAAGACGGTCTATACCGGCGGCGGCAGCATCAGCAGATGGACCGTGGAGGAGCCCGCCTCCGCCGATCCGATCTGCGCCGACGTGGACGGCGACGGGAAGCTCGAGGTCATCTTTGCCGTCCGCACGCTCTTCTGTCTCGAAGCCTCGACGGGCAAGATAAAATGGAGCGTCCCCTCAGGCCACGACGTGACGGAAAACGCATCCGACGACGCGTATTTCGGCGCGGCCGTGCTCTCGCCTATGGTCCTCGACTGCGACGGGGACGGCAAGCCGGAGATAGTGACGTTCTTCACAAACTATGTAAAGGATCAGACCTATGTCGGCGTCTATGACGGCACGGGGCGCTTCAAGGCGCATTGGACCACGGCCCACGCGGCGCGCGCCGTCGAGGCCGACGATATGGACGGCGACGGAAAGATCGAGATCGCCATGGGCTTCGGCGTCGGCGAGAGCCGCGATCCGGCGGTCGCCGTGTACGACTGGCGCGGGAACATGCTTCCCGGCTGGCCGAAAAAATGCGGCTTCGGCCTTTATTCCAACAGCATGGAAGCGGTCGATCTGGACGGCGACGGCAAGAAGGAGCTCGTCATGCTCTTTGACGAGGACCAGATCGCGGCCTTCAAGCTCGACGGCAGCGACGTCCTCGCCGCCGGAGGCCCGTACGCGGGCCTGCGCTGGCGCGGGCTGCCCATGGCCGAGAACTATGAGCACGAGATGGTGATCGTCGACTGGGCGAGGAATCACGGCGGCAGCGCCTCCGGAATGGGAGACTCCATACTCGGGACTTACCGCGAGGACCGCAACATCAACGCCGGCACTTTCGGCGGCGTCGTCGCGGCCGACGTCGACGGCAACGGCACCGTAGAGCTCGTTTTCACCTCGATGATCATCGACGGCGCGCTCGCCATGCGCAACGGTGTGAACAGCTACGAGGGCATCGCCCGCTACTTTACGACCTTTATCCTCAATACCGACCGCACCCGCTACACCAACGCCGCCAAGGGCTACGACTGGACGCAGATCCCGACGGACGTCGGCGAGATACTCTCGCTCGGCTCTTCGGCCCTGCCCGCGCCGCGCATCAATCCGACCGTCTCCGACCTCGACGGCAACGGGAACAAGGAGATAATATTCAGCTCCTATGACGGCAAGGTCCACTGCTTCGACCTCGACGGGACGGAGCACGGCGCCTGGCCTTACGCGGTGACGAGCCGCAGCTCCGCCGTGGAGTCCTTCGCCTCCAGGCCGGTCGCGGCGGACGTCAACGGCGACGGGAAGCAGGAGATCATCTTCGCCACGTATACGTCCGGGGATCAGACGGACGTGCGCGGCAGGCTTATCGTCCTCGACTGCACGGGCAAGCTGCTCGCGGAGACGACCTTCCCGTCCTTCTGGGGTTACACAGGTCCGGGCGATCTCTACTACGCCAACGGAAGCCGCGCGACGCCCGCGGTCGCGGATATAGACGGCGACGGCAAGCTAGAGATACTCGTCACGACGCTCAGCTCCGGCGTGTGCGCATATAAGATAGGCTGAGCAAATAAGCAAAACGACAAAACGCCTCCGGCTCGATTCGGGCCGGAGGCGTTTTTATTTGTTTTCAGAGGCTGACTTCGCCCGAGACGATGCGCCTGTAATCTGCGAGGTTCTCCTTGAGGAGCTCGGGGATGTCGAGCCCGTAGGGGCATTTTTTCTTGCACTGCCCGCAGCCGACGCACTGCTCGATCTTCTCCATGTTCTCCCGCCACATCGGCGTCAGAAACGGCGCGGACGGGCTGCGGCGTATGAGCTGCGACATCCTCGCGCAGTTGGGTATCATGATGCCCATCGGGCAGGGCATGCAGTAGCCGCAGGAGCGGCAGAAGCTCCCGATGAGCTCTCCGCGGTCCTTCTCGATGAGCGACTCCATCTCCGCTGTCATCGTCGGCGGGTCGGCCATGAAGGAGATGAATTCCTCCAGCTCACTCTCGCGCTGAACGCCCCATATGGGCAGGACGTTGTCGAATTTGTCGAGCCACGCATAGCAGGCCGCGGCGTTGGAGAGGAGCCCGCCCGAGAGCGCCTTCATCGCTATGAAGCCGACGTTTCGCTCTCTGCAGAGGCGCACGAGCTCGAGGTCGGTCTCCGTGGCCAGATAGCAGAACGGGAACTGAAGCGTCTCGAAAAGGCCGGACTCGACGGCCTCGCGCGCGACGGCGGGGCGGTGGTTGGTAATGCCGATGTGGAGTATCTTGCCCTGCGCCTTCGCCTCGAGGGCGGCCTCGTAGAGGCCCGTGCCGTCGCCCGGCCTCGGGCATACGGCGGGGTTATGGAACTGGTAGATGTCGATGTGGTCCGTCTTCATCATGCGCAGGCTGTTTTCGAGGTTCTGCCAAAACATCTCGACGTTCCTCGCGCCGGTCTTGGTGGCGATATGTATTTTGTCGCGCACGTCGGCAAGGGCCATGCCTATCTTCTTTTCGCTGTCGGTATAGGCGTTGGCCGTATCGAAAAAGGTGATGCCTGCCTCGTACGCCCTGCGCAGCAGACGGCATGCCTCCTCCTCGCTGACGCGCTGGATGGGGAGCGCGCCGAACGCGTTTTTCGGGGAAACTATCCCCGTGCTTCCGAGTGTAACGGTCTTCATGTCACGGCCGCCTTTCAAGCTTTTTTGTTATTTTAATACATACCGCGCTCAAGCGCAACAAGAATGCGTTTCAAAGGCGTTTGCGGCTTGCCTGCGAGGCGCAAAAAGGATATAATATACTCGAAGAATTATACGCGGATACCGTACCGGTCCCGCGCGAAGCCTGACTGAAAGCATGGCTGTGAGGGCTGAGATGAGAAAAAGAGCGAAAGCCGAAAACGATATAGTGACCTTCAGGGAGTACGTGGAGAGCCGCGGCCCCTTTGCGACGCCCGAGGCGGCGGTGTCCGTGCTGATGCCGGTCGCGAACGAACTGACGCGCATGCACGACGCCGGGAAGGCGCATCTGGAGCTGTCTCCGGACAGCGTGATTGTCGAAAACGGCGGTCTCAGACTGCGCGAGCCGACGGGCGGCGCCGACGCCGGTCTCGCTCCGGGCTTCACCGCTCCGGAGATATACGGCGGCGGGGACTGCGGCGCGCTCAGCGACGTATACTCCTTCTGCGCCCTTCTGCGCTACGCCGTCGACGGGAAAGCGCCGGAGGACGCGCTGACGCGCGCCGAGGCCGGAGCGGGGAACATCCCCGCGGCCTACGCGTATGCGGAGGCATACTCCGTCACGTCCCTCAAGCGCATAACGGAAAAGGGCATGCGCATCGATCCCGACAGGCGCTACGGCTCCATGCAGGAGCTCATCTACGACCTGATGCCGTTTAACAGGATGCAGGGATGGCGGCTGCCGACGGGCAAGCCCGTCCGCTCCGCGCCGTCGCGCAGACGGCGGGTGAGAAGGCCCGTGCTCGCGGCGGTGCTCTGCCTGATCGCCATCGTCGTCGTCACGATAGGCATAGTATACGGAGGATATATCCGCTCGCTGTCTCTCACGATGAGAGGCCAGTTCTTGGAGGCGTGGAAGCTCATCCCGCTGCAGCAGACCGTAAAGCTCGTCGACCGGAAGTATCCGGACTACGTCCGGGCCGGGATGGCGCTCGAAAAAGGGGAGTACGCCGAGGCGGCGGAGCTGTTTTCCGGCCTCGGACGCTACCGCAGATCGGATGAGCTGAGGCAGGAGGCGCTTTACAGACAGGCGAGCCTGCTGGCCGAGCGGGGAGAATTCGATGAGGCAATGGCGCTTTACGATCAGCTTGCCGAGAAAAACTACGGCAATTCCGCCGAGCTCGCGCGCGACATGCATTACCGCAAGGCCGTGCGCACGCTGCAGGAGGATAAAAACTACGAAGAGGCGTACGCCATGTTCAGCGCTCTTGCGGAGCTGAGGCACGCCGACTCGGCCGACATGGCCGACGAGACGCTCTGGCTCTGGGCGCATTCGCTCGAGGACGAGGGCGACCTTATCGGAGCTTACGGCGTCCTCAAAGAGCTGGACGGGCGCAGGAATTCCGCGCAGTATGCCGCGGCGGTCACAAGGAACCTCTACGCCGAGGCGCAGGACCAATACCGCGCCGGGGAGCTCGCCGGGGCGGCGGAGCGCTTCGCTCTGCTTTCTTCCCACAGGGATTCCGAGCGCTACCTCACTCTGATACACTGCAAGTATTATGACCGGATGCGCAGAGAGAGCGGGACGTCTTGGGACTCCATGGCGGGGACCGAGTATCTCGGAAACTGCAGGTTCTCGTCCGACGACGAGGCGATGGACGCGCTGCTGGAGCTCGTCTGGTTCGAGGACGCGAGGACGATCCTGACCGATTCGTTCACCCGCGAGTACCTGACGGGCAGATGGGTGACCCGGGCGCTGACCTATGATCTGAAAATGACCGAAGCCGGGAAACTGACGTTCAGCCTGCCGCATTACAGAGCCGGGGACGACTACGTCGTGCGGGACGGCGAGGTGCGGGCGTATTCCGGCGACCCGGACGACTATACCGCGATGCTCATACTTTACCCCGTGTCACGGACGGAGATGGAGGTCTACTGCTGCAAGGACGGCGAGACGTACACGATGATCCTGCAGCAATAATCGACGCGGCGCTTCCCGGCGCGGTCCGGGACGGGACCGCGGCGCGGGACGAACGGTGATCAATACATGAAACGAAAGACCATGAACGAAAAAGAGACGTTTTTCTGCGACAGGGAGGAGTGCCGCGTCCCGCCGACGCACATAATGGACGGCGCGGAGGACCCCCTGCTGCAGGAGACGGACGGGCTTTTCGGCGCCGCCGACGTCCTGAGCGTCAAAAACGCGGAAAAGCACCGCCGCATCCTGCTCGCGCTTTCCGCCGCGGGGACGCTGCTCACGCTCGCATTTCTGCTTTACGACGAGGCGGAATGGCACGGGCTCATCCTCGCCTGCGGCGTGATGATACTCTGCCTTGTGCTCATTCGCCGCGTATCGCTGCGCCTCGACTGTCACAGGAAATACCTGCAGTACAGAGTGCTGGCCGAGAGCCTCCGCGTGCAGTTTTTCCTCTTCCTCGCCGGGATAAAAACGCGCGCCGCGGATATACTCCCCTGGACGATACGCAAAGGCGTGCCGTGGATAGAGGAAGTCCTGAGGGAGCTTCCCGCGCGGGAGAGCGGGGAAAAGAAGTCCGTGCTCGACTGCTGGATCAGAGACCAGAAGAGATACCACGAGCGGGCGCTTGAAAAAACGCTGTCGCAGGATAAAAAAGACGGGCGCATCGCCAAGGCTGTCCTCGCCGTCACCATAGCCGCCTACGCTGCCGCGCTCATATTCGAGCTGACCGCATTGCGCCGCGGAGAGAGCGCCGATACGGTCCGCGCGGCGCTGAAGATAGTGCTGGGGACGATGTCGGCCGTAACGCTGTTTACGGGGAGCTACTACGGGAAGATGTCCCTTTCCAACGTCATCGACGACCATAAAAGGATGATATCGCTCTATGAGACGGCCGAGGAGAGCATCCTCCGGGACGGGGAGAGCGAGGAGCTGCTCCTCTTTCTGGCAAGAGAGTGCCTCAACGAGAACAGCACGTGGTACGCCTATCAGAGCAAAAACAAGCCGGACATGGTGATCTGAGGGACTTTTATGAACGAAGAAAAGACGATAAGGATGCGAGAGCTGATCTCCCGGCTGAACGAGGCCTCCGAGGCCTATTATGGCAGCCGGGACGAGATCATGTCCAACTACGAGTGGGACGCCATGTTCGACGAGCTCGGCCGCCTCGAGGCCGAGACGGGGATAGTGCTGCCCGACAGCCCCACGCAGAAGGTCAGCGCCGCGGCGGAGGACAACATCGCCGGGGCCAAGGAGCCCCACGAGTTCCCGGCCCTCTCGCTGGCGAAGACCAAGAGCGTCGAAGAGCTTTGCGAGTGGGCGGGGGACAGACCCGTCTGGCTGAGCTGGAAGCTGGACGGCCTGACGCTCGTCCTCACCTACGACGCTGGCAGGCTCGTCAGGATACTGACCCGCGGCGACGGCGCCGTCGGCACGAACATTACGTTTATGAAGGACGCCCTGCGCGGCTTCCCGAAAGAGATAGCCTACTCAGGCCACCTCGTCGTGCGCGGCGAGGCGACGATCTCCTATCCGGAATTCGAGAGCATAAACGCCGCCATCGACGACCCCTCCGAGAGATACGCCAATCCGCGCAATCTCGCCGCGGGAACGCTGGGGCTCGACGTGAAGCGGCTCGACGAAGTCCGCCGGAGGGGCGTGCTTTTCAACGCTTTCACGCTCGTATATACCGAGGAGGACATAGTTTCCTGGGGCAAGAGGATGGACCGGCTGGACGAGCTCGGCTTCACCACCGTCGCCAGAGAGCCGACCGACGCGGTGGGCCTGCCCGACGCCGTCGCCAGATGGACGCGCATGGTCGAGGACGGGACGATGCAGACCCCCGTGGACGGCCTCGTCATCTGCTACGACGACACGGCCTACGCCGCCACGGGCAGCGTCACCGGCCACCACGCGACCCGTGCCGGCTTCGCCTTCAAGTGGTCCGACGAGTCCGCGAGGACTGTCCTGCGGCAGGTCGAGTGGTCCTGCGGGGCCACGACGATAACGCCCGTCGCTATCTTCGATCCCGTGCAGCTCGAGGGCACGACCGTCTCGCGCGCTTCGCTCGTCAATCTCAGCGAGATGGACCGCCTCGGCATAGGCGAGAACGGCGCCACGGAGCTGGAGGTCATCAAGGCCAATAAGATAATCCCCAAGGTCGTCGGCGTCCCGTCGGCGAAGGGGAGATACGCCCTGCCCGAAAGCTGTCCGTCCTGCGGCGGCCCCGTGAGCGTGGCTACCGGCGTCAGCGGGGCGAGAACGCTCAAATGCTCAAATCCCGACTGTCCCGCTAAAAACCTCAAGAAATTCGAGCGCTTCGTGAGCAAGATAGGCGCGGATATAGACGGCCTCTCGACCGAGACCCTGCGCGATCTCGTCGGGCTGGGCTTTGTGCGCACCTTCGCGGATATATACCGCCTCTCCGCCCATGCCGACGAGATACGGCAGATGGAGGGCTTCGGGGACAAAAGCTGCGAGAATCTGCTCGCGGCGATAGAGAGATCGAAGACGAACACGGACGCCGCGCATTTTCTGACGGCGCTGTGCATCCCGCAGATAGCGGGCGACGCCGCCAAGCGTCTGGTCGGGGCCTACGGCTGGCCCGGCCTCATAGACGAGCTCGAAAAGGGGACGGACTTTGCCGCCGTGGACGGGCTCGGGCCCGAGCGGTCCGCCGCCGTGCTCGGCTGGTACGGGAACGAGGAGAACCGCCGCGTCTTCCGCGAGTTGACGGAGCTGATGTCTATTCCCGCCGCTGAGCCGAAGACGGAGAACAAGGGCGCCTGCGCGGGGCTCACGTTCGTCGTTACGGGCGAGGTGAACAAATTTTCCAACCGCGACGCCTTCAAGGCCTACGTCGAAGCCAGCGGCGGCAAGGTGGCCGGCAGCGTCTCGAAAAAGACGGATTTCCTCGTGAACAACGACCTGACCTCGGCCTCCGCGAAGAACACGAAGGCGAAGGAGCTGGGCGTGCCCATAATCTCCGAGGACGAATTCATCGAGCGCTTCGGCATGTGAGGCCGGGCGCCGCATAATACGCCGTCAGGCAAATTTAGGCCGCCTTTCAGGCGGGAATGCGAGGTCGCCATGGGCAAATGGATACCTTCCTTCGGGGCGGTCCCCGTCGAGTATCACTACGAGATAGGCTGCTTCGAGGATATTACGCAAAAGGCCGTCATACGCAACAATCTGCGCGGGTCGAAGCTCTGCGTGACCTTCGCGAACCCGGATTCGCCGGACGGGCTGCGCATAGAGTGCGCTTCCGTCGCGCTCCGAGACCGCGTCACCGGGCGCAGGAGCCCGGACTTTCCGCTGACTGTGGGCGGGAAAGAGCGGATCGTCCTCGCCCCCGGGGAAAAGCGCCTGAGCGACGAGCTGGAGATCCCCGTGACCGAGCGGGACGACTTCATCCTTACGCTGTATATCAAAGAAAAGACCGTCGTCCGCTCCGCGGTCGTGACGTGGCGCCTCGGCGTATGGCAGTGCAGCCAGTTCAGGGGCGACTATAGAAGCGGCCCGCTCGGCTATACGGTCAAGCAGGAGTTATGCCCGGGGCTCGCCGCCGATCCGTACCCGAACCACTTCCTCGTCGGCGTGACGTCCGTTTCCGTATACGCGGACGGCGGCGCGCGCCTGCTGGGTCTGATGGGCGACTCCGTGACGCACATGGGATTTTTCTCCGACCCGCTGATCCTCGCGCTGTATGAAAAATACCCCGGCCGCCTCGCCGTCATAAACGCGGGAATCTGCGGCAACAGGATAGCGCGCGACTTTCCGCGAGTGGCCGTATCGCCCGGCGAGGGGCATCAGTTCGGCGCCGCGGGAAAGGACCGCTTCCTCCGCGACCTCTATGGCGAGGCCGCGCCGGACGACGTCTTCATCATGGAGGGCGTCAACGACTGCACCCACTGGATGGTCTCCGGCACGGAGCCGGAGGAGACGCCCGAGGGGATCTTCGCCGCGCTCAGCTCCGTCGCCGCGCAGGCCGAGGCGCAGGGCAGCCGAGTCCTTATGAGCACGATAATGCCCTTCGGGGCGGACGGCATGCCGTGGCGAGACAGAGCCGACGCCATAAGGCGGGGCTGCAACGAGCTTATAAGGAAAAACGTCCCCGCGGAGCGCCTCGTCGACCTCGACGCGGTCATGCGCGACCCGGACGACCCAACGCATATGCAGGACGGCATGCATCTCGGCGACTTCGTGCACCCCAACGATCCCGGAGGATATAAAATGGCGCGGGCCGTGATGGACCGCTGGTTTACATAATTAGGAGGAAGCGACATGGATTACACAAGGCTGACCGCCTATCTGGACGGGCTGAAGGACAGATACGGCGTCCCGCAGACAGAGATCGTCGTCACGAAGGACCATGAGACGGTATACCGCCATCTGACGGGCTTTTCCGATACGGAGGGCCGCGTCCCGGCCTCGGAGAGGGACGGGTATTATTTCTATTCCGCCTCCAAGGTCATGACCATGACCGCCGTCATGCGGGAGATGGAGCAGGGCCGCCTGCATCTGTACGATCCCGTGTGCAGATACCTGCCGGAATATGAGGTAATGACCGTCATAGACCGCGAATTTTCCATGGCCGAATGGCCGCCGAAGATGCCGCAAAAGGACGAGCCGCGCCACTACGCCGCGCGGCAGATACGCATCATCGACCTGATGAGCATGATGAGCGGCCTGACCTATGACACCTCCTCCGAGGCCATTAAGAGGGTCGTAAAGGAGACGGGCGGCAAGGCCTCGACGCGCGAGCTCGTCGCCGCCATGGCGGAGATGCCGCTCGCCTATGAGCCCGGCACGCGCTGGCTCTACTCCCTCGGACACGACGTGCTCGCGGCCGTCGTCGAGGTCACGTCGGGCGAGCGCTTCGGCGAATATCTGAGAAAATACGTCTTCGGGCCTGCCGGTGCGGAGGAGATAGGCTTCGTCATGCCGGAGGGGATCAGACTGACCGCGCAGTATACGTTCGACATGCGCGAAAAGAAGATAGTCCCGACCTCGGAGACCAACATCTTCATCCTTTCGGATAATTATGAAAGCGGAGGCGCCGGCCTTATGGGGACGGCCTCGGCCTACAGCAGGGTCGTCGAGGCGCTGGCCAACGGCGGCGCGACGAAGGACGGCGGGCGCATCCTATCGGAGGCCTCCGTGCGCATGTTCATGAATTCCGTCACGACGGGGAAGGCGCAGGAGGATTTCGAAAAGGGCGGCAAGTTCCCCTATGCCTACGGCCTCGGCGTGCGCGTCAAGAACGCGGCCGAGCCCGGAAGGCCGCCCGTCGGCGAGTTCGGCTGGGACGGCGCCGCCGGCGCATACGTCCTCATCGACCCGATAAACCGCGTCGGCATCACCTTCGTCCAGCACGTGCTGAACTTTATGCCGGCCTATTCCGATATCCATCCCGCCCTGCGCGATCTGGCCTACGAGGGCCTCGGACTGTAACGGAAAGACGGGACGGAGGGCAACCTTCCTGCGGGAGACTGAGCCATGAAAAAGACGGAAAACAAATGCATGCTCATAACCTATGCCGACAGCATGGGCGGCGATCTGAAAGCTCTCGAGCACGTGCTCAACACGTACTTTCGAGACGAGATCGCAGGAGTGCATATCCTGCCCTTTTTCCCCTCGTCGGGGGACAGGGGCTTCGCCGTCATAAACTACGATAAGGTCGATCCCGCGTTCGGGACGTGGGAGGACATAGACCGCCTCGCGGATAAGTACTTCCTCGCCGCGGACTTCATGCTCAACCACATCTCCATCCGCGCGGAGGAATTCCGCGACTATATGCTCCGGGGCGAAGCCTCGCCCTACCGCGGCATGTTCATCCGCTGGAAGGAGTTCTGGCCGCAGGGCGAGCCGACCGAAGCCGACCTCGCCGTCCTCTATTCCCGCAAGCCCGGCGGCCCCTGCCGCGCGTTTACGCTCGCGGACGGGTCGGAGGTCAGGCTCTGGTGTACGTTTTATGAAGAGCAGGTCGATATCGACCCCTACGCCGCGGCGACGCGGGAATACTACCGCCGCAATCTCGGCCGGATTGCCTCCCACGTGCCCATGATACGCTTCGACGCCTTCGCCTACACCTCGAAGGTCCCCGGCACGTCCTGCTTCTTCGTCGAGCCGCAGATATGGGACATTCTCGACATAAGCACGGAGCCGCTGCACGAGACGGGGACGGACATGCTCGCGGAGATACATGAGGAGTACAGCATCCAGCTAAAGCTCGCCGGGCGCGGGCATTACGTCTATGATTTCGCCCTGCCGCTCCTGCTGCTGCACGCGATAGAGTTCAAGAGGACCGACAGACTGAAGCACTGGCTCGAGATATGCCCGCGCCGCCAGATAACGACGCTCGACACGCACGACGGCATAGGCGTCGTAGACGCGGCGGGCCTCATGACCGAGGACGAGATCGACGATATCACCCGCGTCGTCATGGAGCGCTACAACAGAGCTTTTTCCGAGGTCCCGGAGGAGCTCCGGAAAAAGGACCCGCTTCCTAACGGGATAATCAATATCGGCGCCAAGCAGAAGATATATCAGCTCCCCGGGACGTTTTTCTCCGACATGGGCGAGGACGAGGACGGGTATCTGCTCGCGCGCGCCGTCCAGCTCTTCACGCCCGGCATCCCCCAGATATACTACGTCGGCCTGCTGGCCGGAACGAACGATTTTTCCTGCCTCGAGCGCGGCGAGGGCGGGCGCGAGATAAACCGCCATAACTTCACCGAGGCCGAGATAGCCGAGCGCGTGAAGGCGCCGTTCCTTAGGAGGCTTTTCGCGCTCATGCGCCTGCGCAACACGTCGGAGGCCTTTAACGGGGAATTTTCCGTCAGGCAGGGGAGAGGCCCCGCGGAGCTCGTCCTGCGCTGGGATAAGGGCGGGGACTACGCCGAGCTCACGGCTGATTTTGAAAAAAAGACGGTCGAGGTGCGCGTCCCGTCGGGCGTTTACGACCTCGATTGCGGTTGACATAAGTACTTTACCCCCCAATATTCGCAAGGAGGCGGCGATATGCTCAGAAAGGAATTTGAAAGGGTCAGCCCGGAGTCGGTCGGAATCCCCTCCGCTTCGGTCGAGCGGCTGCTCGACAGGCTGGAGGAGGGCTGGACCGAACCCCACGGCCTGATGATAATGCGCTTCGGCAAGGTCTTTGCCGAGGGCTGGTGGGCGCCCTACGCCGCCGGCATACGCCACGGTCTGCAGTCGCATACGAAGACCTACGCCGCGACGGCAGTCGGCATCGCCGTGACAGAGGGCATTTTGAGCCTCGAGGACAGGGTCATCGACATCTTCCCCGACCGCGCGCCGGCGGAGCCGTCGGAAAACCTGAAAAAGCTCAAGGTGCGCCACGTGCTCTCCATGGCCTGCGGAATGGACGAGATGCCGGGCAACACAATGGACTGGATACGCGAATTCCTTGCCGAGCCCGTCGTCCATGAGCCGGGCACGGCGTTCATGTATAATTCGATGGGCTCGACGCTTCTCGGCGCGATGGTCCGCGAAAAGACGGGCCTCGGCCTCATCGACTATCTCAAGCCCCGCCTCTTCGACAGGATAGGCATCGACGCATCAAACCTCAGGTGCAGCTGCATGCCTGACGGCATGGAGATAGGCGGCGGCGGGCTCTACGCCACGACGGAGGACGACCTGCGCCTTCTCAAGCTCTATGCCGACGGCGGCGTATGGGAGGGCGAGCGCATCCTCAGCGAGGATTACGTCCGTCAGGCCGTCTCGCTGCAGAACGAGTCCGCGACCGAGCGGGCCGTCAACCCGCCCGCCGAGGACAATTTCGTCGGCTACGGCTTCCAGATATGGATGTGCCGCCCCGAGGGCGTATACAGAGCCGACGGCGCGATGGGGCAGTTCACGATAGTCTTCCCGAAATACGACATGATCCTCGCCATAACCGAAAACGCCTCCGGCGGGACCGGCAGCGAGATACCGCAGAGGGTGCTGGACACGGTATGGGAGTGGTATTATTCGCTCCCCGCGCCGGAAACGAAGGCTCTGCCGGAGGACGAGGCCGCCGCGGAGCACCTCAGGCGCCGCATGAGCATGCTCGCCCTGCCCGCGCCGGAGCGTTCCCCCATGTCCCCGCTCAGCGGGAGCGCCGCGGGGAGGTACGTCCTCAGAGAGGGCAAGGCGGCCTTCAAGATGTTCGATTTCTTCGCCTCCGGGGGCGACGCGAACGACGCCTCGCGCATGGATATCTCCTTTACGCCCGACAGCGCCGTCTTCGACGTTCTGGAAAAGGACGGGACGGAGCGCAGGATAGTCGCGGGCATGGACGGCTCGCGCAGAGAAAACACCGTCTCCGGCATCGCAGGCCGCGCGCTCGCGTCCGCGAAGTGGGCTTCCGATTCGCGGCTCGAGGCGGAGCTTCGTCTGATCGAGACGGCGAGCGGGATCGTCATGAGCTTCGATTTCGGGGAGGACGGGACGCTGACCGTAGAGAGCGGCAGCGGACAGGCCTTCCTGCGCGGCAGAAAAGACAGAGCCGTGTTCGTCAAAGAGGCGTAACGCAGATAAAAAGACCCGGGCGCGTCGTATGCGTCCGGGTCTTTTTTTTGTTGTCAGATCTTATATACGTAGTCGGCCTTGCGGGGAGCGGGCTTCGGCGGCTTGGTCGCGGCGTAGCCGAGGATGAGGTGTCCTATGCCCTCGTAGTCGCCCTCGATGCCGAGCTTCTTGAGGAGCTCCTTGCAGTATTCGTTCTCGAATTCCGGCTTTGCGCCGTGGATCCAGCAGCTCGCGACGCCGAGCGCGGCCGCCGCGTTCATCATGTTGCCCATGACGAGCGTCCCGTCGTAGATATAGGTCGGGATCTCCTTGTTCGCCAGAACGACGACGAGCTCCGGCGCGCCGTAGAAGGGATCGGCTTTAATGCCCCTTATTCCGGCGTTTATCTCGGAGAGCTTGTCGCGCACCTCTTTGTCGGTGACGGCGATGATGATGGGGGACTGGCGGCCCATGCCGGTCGCGGCGTAGGTGCCCGCCTCAAGGATGGCGTTTAGCTTTTCTTCCTCGATGAGCTCCGGCTTATAGTTGCGGCAGCTCCGTCTCGTTTTGAGAGTTTAAAGTGTTTCGGCCATGTGCGGTCCATTCCTTTCTTTTTTAGCAAAATATGTTTTCTCTTATGCCTCCATAATAATCGCAGCGCCGCCGGGTGTCAAGCCGGGAAGGTGACGCCGCGCCCCGTCGTTCTGCGCCGAAGAGATCAAGAATTGGCATTGACTGCCAGCCGCGGGTCTGCTATAATCTCATGAACAGTCTTTTACAAAAATGGAAAATCGGTGCAGAAACCGGTAATAATATAAAAGATCGGTGCAGAAACCGATAATAATATGAAAGAAAGAAGGAAAAAGAAGATGCAGAAGAAAAAGGTCGTCGTCTGCGGCGGCGGCGTACTCGGAACGCAGATAGGGCTCATCTGCGCCTATCACGGCTTCGATACGACGTTCTGGCTCCGCTCCGAGAGCTCCGTCGGCAGGACGACGCCGAAGATCGAGCGCTATGCGGCCCTCATGGCGGAGGACCTCAAGGGCGCCAAGACCCTCGTCGGCAATCCGATGGCCTCCTACCTCTATCCGCGCGGCCTCATCCGCTCCTGGGAGGGCACGACCGCCGAGACGATAGACGGGCTGCTTGCCGGCTGGGACAAGGCCGTCAAGGAGAACGTCCATATCGAGCTCGACCTCGCCAAGGCGCTCTCCGGGGCGTATATCGTCATCGAGTCCATGACCGAGGAACCGAAGGCCAAGATAGGCATGTACGAGGCCATGAGGGACCTCCTCGACAAGGACACCATCCTCTGCACGAACTCCTCCACGCTGCTTCCGAGCATGTTCGCCGAATATACCGGCCGCCCGGAGAAGTACTGCGCGCTCCATTTCGCCAACACGATCTGGAAGAACAACACCGCCGAGGTCATGGGTCATCCGGGAACAGATCCGGAGATCTACAAGGAAGTCGTCGCGTTCGCGGCCGCGATAGGCATGGTGCCTCTGCAGCTGCACAAGGAACAGCCCGGCTACATCCTCAATTCCATGCTCGTTCCGTTCCTGAGCGCCGCCCAGATGCTCTGGGCCAAGGGCGTTTCCGACCCCGAGACCATCGACCTGACGTGGCAGCTGGCGACGAGCGCGCCCGCGGGCCCGTTCAAGATACTCGACATCGTCGGCCTCGAGACGGCGTACAACATCAACCAGATGAAGCCCGCCGCCCAGCAGGAGGGGACGATAGAGAATATGATCGGAAAGCTCCTCAAGGAGAAGATCGACCGCGGCGAGACCGGGGTCAACGCCGGCAAGGGATTTTACGACTATACCAAGTGAACGCTTGACGAAGCCGCCCGTCTCAAGTGCGAGACGGGCGGTTTTTTGCGCTCCCGGGCCGCCTCGCGGGCGATAGCCGTTGACAAATCGGGGGCTATGCAATATCTTGGAAGCAGAGGGCGCGATTCGCCCGCAGACCGAAGGAGGCGTTTTACGTGCAGCCGAAAGAGGAAACTATAAGGAAGATAATCGACATAGAATGGCCTATGTTCCGCGACGTCAACGGCGACGGGCCGAAGGCCTCCTGCCAGAACGACAGACAGACCTTCGAGGGCATGCGCCGCGGGCAGTACGAGGCGTGGGACGAAAAGACCTGCGAGAGCTATCTGCGCGACCTTGAGGACGCCGTCCGGCAGGGGAGGAGCCTGCCGACGGAGAAATATATCCACATGATGCGCTCGACCGCGCCGGGGGACTACGAGCAGCTAAAGCGTCTGCTCCCGCCGTCCGACCCGCGAGCAGTCGAGCTCGCCGATAAGATAACCGACAAGATCATAGCTCAGACCGTCGTCCTCCATGAGAGCTATCCGCGCGTCAGCGGAGCGGGAAGACCGCTCTATACCTGGCAGGACGGGCCGGGAGTTACGTCGGTCGAGACGTATCAGCGCGGCGAGCTCTACACTTATTCCGCCGCGACGCTGGAGGCTCTCTGGGAGCATCTGCTCGCGCTGGAGGCGAAGGGCGAGTCCCTTGCCGAGAAAATACTTGCCGGGAGCGTCGCCTATTACGGCTACGCTTCTCTGGAGGAGGCCGAAAATGGACAAAAATAAGCTGCCTGAAAACTTTTTCGAGCGTCTTGACGCGCTCATGGCCCGCGGCGAGGCCGCGCCGATCGAGGCCTTTTTGACGGATACCCTCGCCGGGCTCGACGAAAAAAGCCCCGCGGCCGCGACCGTGCTCAACGAGCTCGCGGCGTATTACCGCGGCGTGACCCGCTACGGCGAGGCGCGCGAATGCTGGAAGAAAGCCATGGACGTCCTCGAGGAGCTCGGCTGGGCCTCCAGCCCGCAGTACGCGACGATGATGATAAACCGCGCGGGCCTCCTGCGCCTGACGGGCGAGTACCCGGAGGCCGTCCGCGAGTATAACGCCGCGGCGCGCCTGCTCGAGGCGCAGGGGCAGGCCGGCAGCTACGCCTACGTCAGCCTGCTCAACAATCTCGCCCTGACCTACGAGAGCATGGGCGATCCGGGGGAGGCCATCCCCCTCGCCGAGACGGCGCTGAAGATAGTCCGCATGAGGCCAAACTCCGAGGTCGAGGTCGCTACGGCGCTCAATAACCTCGCCGCCATGCACCTTCGCTCCGGCGCGGCGGACAAGGCCGAGGCCATGATCCGCGAGGCGATAGACATGTTCAACGCCCTGCCGGAGACGAACTCGCATCTTTTCGCCGCCCACGCGACGCTCGGCGCCGTGCTCTACAATACGAAGCGTTACGCCGAGGCGCTGACGGAATTCGACGCGGCGCTCAAGGGCACGGAAACGCTCTACGGGAAAAACATAGACTACGCCTCCGCTCTGCGAAGCCGCGGCTTCACGCTCGAGGCGCTCGGACGCGCCGACGAGGCGAAAAAGTGCCTCGACGAGGCGGCCGACATCGCGGAAAGGCTGCTCGGCCCGGAACATTCCGTCGCGCGCGCATGGCGCAGAGAGGCCGGACAGTGAGCGCAGAGGGCGGCGCGCTGGCGCTGAGCCGCGCCTTTTTCGAGGAGACGGCGCTGCCGATGCTGGAAAAAGAGTTTCCGGAGGCGGCCAAGAGAGCTGCGGCAGGCCTCGTCGGCAACGGCTCGGAGTGCTTCGGCTATGACGACGAAATATCCCGAGACCACGACTGGGGCGTCGACTTCTTCCTCTGGGTACCGGAGGAGGACAGGGGGCTGATCCCCGCGCTTTCCGAGTGGAAGCGCCGTGTCCTCGCGCTCGTGCCGGAGGGGTACGCGCGCAGTCTGTCCCAATACGGCGCGGAGCCCGGCGTCATGACCGTCGGGGACTTTTATAAGAGCCTTATCGGCTGCCCGCGCGCGCCGGAGAGGCTCGGCGAGTGGCTGGCCGTGCCGGAGGAGAACCTCGCCATGGCCGTCAACGGCGAGGTGTTCCGCGACCCGGCGGGGGAGTTTTCCGCCGTCCGCCGCGAGCTGGAGCGCCACTATCCCGATGATATCCTGCTCAAGCGCATGTCCGTGTGCTGCATGGAGATGGCGCAGACGGGGCAGTACAATTACCGCCGCTGCGCCCTTCGGGGCGACGTGCCGGCCCTGCGCGAAGTAACGGCGCGCTTTTCCCGCGCCGCGGCGCATCTGAGCTTTCTGCTCGCGCGGCGCTATATGCCCTATTATAAATGGGCCTTCCGCGCGCTCGCGGAGCTGCCCGCTCCGGGCTTCGAGGTAGCCGCGCTGCTGACGGAGATCGCCTCCGAGCCCGGGCTCGACGAAGCCGCGTTTTCAAGACAGACCGAGCGCATCGAGGCAGTCTGCGATCTTCTCGGAGCGGAGCTTCGGCGGCGCGGACTATCCGGCGCCGAGGGCGATTTTTTCGTCGGCCACGGCGAGGCGCTCCGCGCGAGGATAAGCCTTGCCGCTCTCCGCGACCTTCCCGCGCAGTACGACCCCTTCCGCAGGGGCTGAAGACGAGGCGTAGAAATGGAAAGAGCGTATCTGAGCGAGCTCGGCTTCGCTTCGAGAAACGAGGCTCTCGGTTTCCTGAAAAAGCTCTGGCGTCGGGAAAAGACGGCCTGCCCGATCTGCGGGAATGAGCTTGAAATGCTTCACGGGAAAGCAAAGAAGAGCGATTGCGACTGGAAGTGCAGAAGCTGCGATAAAGCATTCAGAACGATAAACCTGCTCGATGAAATAAATGAGCGGATGCCCGAATGAGCGTCCGCGAACAAAGACATTAAACCGGAACGAAAAAAGCGGGCCGCAGATCTCTCTGCGGCCCGCTCGCTTATTGGGGCTTACACCATGTGATCGTGGCGCCTGATGAGGTCGTTCTGGCAGTCTCTGCTCAGCTCGATGAAGTAGGCGGAATAGCCCGCGATGCGGACGATAAGGTCCTTGTACTCCTCGGGGTTGGCCTGAGCCTTGCGCAGGACGTCGGCGGAGACGATGTTGTACTGGCACTCCATGCCGCCGTTGTCGAAGTAGGTGCGCGTCATGTCGATGAGCTTGTCGACGCCCTCCTGATTGTTGACGGCGTTGGGGTGTATCTTCAGGTTGACGGCGAGGCCGTCGATGAAGTGCTTGTGGTTCCACGTTACGCTGGACTCGAAGACGCCGGTCGGACCGTTCATGTCGCGGCCCTGAGCGGGGGAGCTGGCGTCGGCGATGGGCTCGCCGGTGAAGCGTCCGTCCGGGGTGGCCCACGTCGTGTAGCCCTGCGTGACGTGGTCGGAGGCGCCGTACATGCCGCACTTATAGACCTTGCTGCGCATGGAGTAGCACTCCTGGCAGGCAGCGTAGTAGCACTCGGTCATCCAGACCATCTCCATGTCGGCGTAGGGATCGCCGTTGCCGTAATGCGGGACCTCGTTGAGTATCTGCTGGCGCAGCGGCTCGTAGCCCTCCCAGTTGGCCATGACGGCGTCGTAGAGCTCGCGGGTCGTGCAGAGCTTCTTGTCGAAGCACATGTACTTGATGGTGGTCAGGCAGTCGGCTATGGTCGCGAGGCCGGTCGCCGTGCCGCCGTAGGAGTTGTAGCGGCAGCCGCCCCAGGTGGCGTCCATGCCCTTCTCCATGCAGTCGGCCATGCTCAGCGAGAGGATGTTCTCGGTGTTCCAGTACTGCTGGAGGTACTCGGTGTAGTTGTCGATGCTGACCTGCAGCTTTATGAGGTAGAACACGAGCTTTCTCATGGCCTCGCGGACCTCTTCTATGGAGTTCATCTCATAGAGGAAGCCGGTGTGGACAGAGCACTGCTCGCCGTTAAAGGGGTTCTTGCCGTCATTGATGGCCATGTTGAAGACGGTGCCGTAGTTCAGGCTGGAATACGGCGGCGTGTTGCCGTTGGCGGCGGGATACTCCATGCCGGGGCCGACTATCTCCTGGCAGCCCATGATCGCGTAGTCGCGCGCGTCCTCTAGCGAGTAGCCGATCTCCTGGATGAGGGCGGGGACTATGACGTCGTCGTTCTGGAACAGAGGCAGACCGCCGACGATCTTCGTCGTCTCGATGGCGAGCTCCCATATCTCCTTCGGGGTGTTCTTGTTGATGCGCAGGGAGATCGTGGGATCGTGGATCTTCAGGCGGGCGATGGACTGCAGGACCATGTAGCTTATCTCGTTGGTCGCGTCGTTGCCCTGTCTGTCGACGCCGCCGATGTTGGTGTGCAGGTAGGTGTTGGCGCCTATCATCTCAAACATGTACTGCGAGGTGCCCTGCCAGGTGTTATTGATCTTCAGGAAGAACGCGTCGACGATCTCCTGAGCCTCGTCGAGCGTGAGCGTGCCCTTTTCCATGTCGGACTTGAACTGCTTATAGGTATACTGGTCGAAGCGGCCCATGGAGGTGGCGCCCAGACCGTCGAGGCGGAGCAGGAACTGATAGAGCAGCGCGGCCTCCGTCGCCTCCCAGAAGGTGCGGGCGGGGTTGACGCTGATCCAGTGCAGGCTCTCGCCGAACTTCTCGAGCTCGGCCTTCCTCGCGGGATCCTTCTCGGTCTTGGCCTTCTCGAAGCAGGCGTCGCCGGTGCGGCGGACGTAGGTGATGGCGGCGTCGGCGGCGATGACGGCGGAGGAGTAGAAGAGGTAGCGCTTGACGTCGTCGCCCATGATGTTGCCGCGGTGCTCGTCGAGCCAGTCCTGCGCCTGCTTCCTGATCGCGCCGTAGCCGACGTTGATGATCTTGTCGAAGCCGGCGACGAGATGGCCGGGACGGCAGTTGACGAGGTGCTTGAGGAAGACGTTGTGCTTCGTCGCGCCGAGGCGGCAGAGCTCGTCGAGACCCTCGGGAGCCCACCCGTCGCCGCAGCAGTTGTTGCTTCTGTGATCCCAGACCTCGCGGACGCTGAGGAGGGCCTCATAGTTCTCGACGGAGCAGCGCATGCGGAAGTCGTCGGTATCGGGATTGTGGTAGTAGCCGTCGTCGCCCAGGTACCAGTCGCCGTTCTTGATGGCGTTGGGGACGAAAGCCAGACCCGCGTTGGCCTCGGGATAGGCGACGTTGGAGGAGAAGTATCTGCCGAGGTTGCCGGGGAGGACGTCGAAGTCCTCGACGCGCATCGTCATCTTCTCGGCGACGGCCTTGGTGAGGGTCGGGCGCTGGATGGTCGGAACGAGGTTCATGTGCTTTTTGAACTCTTCCGTGACTATCAGCGCGCGCTCGGAGTCGGCCTCGATGAGGCGGTGACGTATCCTCTCGCGCATCTCCTGAATGCGGGGGGAGATGGGTCTGAATTCAATGCTCATGTATTTCACACCTTTCAGCTATATATACGGACTAAAGACAATACTCCATACTATTATCAATAATACATGCGCGTGCGGGAAAAAACAAGAGGTAATCGCATGACCGAGATGTTAATTTTTTTCAGCGCAAGGGCGGTTTGAAAAATGCGCCGATATGTGGTAGAATGATCAAAAATGCGAAAAGCTCCCGGAGGAACGATATGATAAGACCCATTAAAGAAGACGGGATAGACGCGGCCGCCGATCTGGCGTGGAGCACGCAGGAGTCGCCCGAGACCTCGTCATTCCCGCGATTCCGCTCGAGGAACGCCCTGCGCGAGAAGTTTCAGGATATCCTGAAAAAGCCCGAGGGAAGGCTCCTCGGCTGCTTTGACGGCGCGGAGCTCAAGGGCGTCCTCTGCCTCTACGTCGATACCGAGACGAGATACTGCGAGGCCATCTGCGGCATATGCGCCGCAGGCGGAGCTCCCGAGGTATACGAGGAGATGAGCCGCCATGTCGCCTCGGCCTTCGCCGGATACGAGGCCGTCCTCGCCTATCCGGGCGAGAACAAGGCCGCCGCCGATGCCGCTCTCGCGGCGGGCGCGGAGCCCTTCGAGTCCAGCGTCTCGATGAGCCTTGCCAAGGCGGATTTCAAGCAGGGGCAGTCCGGCGGCGTCAACAAGCTCGGCAAGGAGCGCTTTTCCGAGTACGCCGCCTTCCACGACGCGGCGTATCCGGACTATTACTGGAACGCCGCCCGCATCCGCGAGGCCCGCGACAAATGGGACGTCAACGTCTACATGGACGGCGGGAAGATATGCGGCTCGGTCTTCACCTCGATGTGGGACAAGACGGAGGCCGAGATATTCGGAGCCGCCGTCGACGAAAAGCACAAGGGCCGCGGCATCGAGGCGCGCCTTATAACGAGAGCGTGCGCGGAGGCCTTCCGCGCCGGGAAAAAGACCGTGCTCTTCTTTATCGAGAGCAACGAGCCCGTGCTCTTTCAGGCCGCGGAAAAATGCGGCTTTAAGCCCGTCTCGACTTATAAGAGTTTCCGCTTCCGCCCGAAGACGGATCCGGCCTGAAAAAGAAGAGAGACGAAAAAAGACCCGTCCCCAATCGAGGACGGGTCCTTTTTCTGTTTTTATTCTTCGGGTCCTTCGGAGGCCTCGTCTGCCCGCTCGGCGCAAGGCTCCTCGGTAGCGCCGCCCTCCCCGGGAGAGGGGGCGTCCCCGGCGTCGGCCGGAGCCTCGTCCGGCTCCTCGAACTCGGCGAGCACGTCGGCGTAGGCCTTTTCCTCGTCCTCTGCGGCAGGCGCAGCCTCAGCCGTTTCGGGCGTTTTGAACGCCGCGGCGAGAATGGCTCCGTGCATGAGCAGGTATATGATGAGGAAAATGTAGAAAACGAGAGTCCATTGTCCGATCGCGTCCGCCGCCCCGATGAAGCAGAAAAACGCCGCGACATAGCTCATCCAGAGCGTCTTTTTCGGAGCGGGACGCTCAAAGGCGAAGCCGGCTATGAAGAGCGTCGCCAGCGCGGAGAGGCAGAGCGCGATGAAGTCGTACATATAGTTGAGCAGGACGGGGTCGGAGGCTTTCTTTTTATAGGTCACGAGGATGAAAAAGCATACGAAAAGCGTGACGAGAACGGCGGGGAGAGCGCAGCCCCCGCTTTTTTTGCGCGCGTTGAGGGCCAGCGCGAACGCGCCTATCCCGGCCAGCGCGGCGAGGATGCCGACCGCGCCTTCGACGACGGCTCTCGTGCCGCCGACTGCGGCTGAGCGGTAGTTGAGGAAGGCCGCGGCTATCATGGCGACGCCGAGCAGGGCGGAGATGACCGTCGGGAACATTCCGCCGACGTGAAAGACCTCCGTGTAGCCTCCCGCGACGGTACTTGCGCCGGTCAGCTTCAGGCTCAAAACTATGAGTACGACGACGGCGAGCGCGCAGAGGACGAGCAGGGCGATGCTGACGGGAGCTCCGCGCACGGCGAGCCCGTCGGCCCGGAATACTGTCGCGAGCTCGCGCCTGCGGAGGATGAAGGCGGCGGCGCCTGCGACGACCGTGATGATAGTCAAGATCAGGGCGTTCTTTTTCAAGGGAAAAGCCTCCTAAAAGTCATCATGGATCCTCTTGAGCAATATATTATACCAAATCAGACCGAAAAAAGGAAGAGCGCCATGAAATTATTATATCCCGCGGCTCTCGCAATGGCCGCGTTTGCCGTCCTGTTCCCGATCGCCGTGGTCCGTCCGCCCGCCGAGCTCCCGCCCGCGGCGCCGGAAATATCAGCTGAGCCCGCTCCGACCGCGGCCCCGGCGCAGTACGCCCCGCTCGACGCCGCGAGGACGGTCATGCTCGTTCACGAAGGGAGCGCGGACGAGCTCACGATGGACAAATATCTCGAAGGCGTCCTCGCGGCGGAGATGCCGGTCTCGTTCGAGCCCGCCGCGCTGGAGGCGCAGTGCGTCGCCGCGCGAACCTACGCCGAGTATAAGGTCGCCTCCGGCGCGCACGGGGGAGGCCTCTGCGCCGATCCCGCCTGCTGCGAGGCCTACTGCACCGAGGAGGAGCTTCGCGCCCGCTGGGGTGAGGAATACGAGGCCAACATCGCCAAGATACGCGCCGCGGTCGCCGCGACCGACTCGCTCATACTCACGAGCGGCGGCGAGCCCATTCTCGCGGCGTTTCATTCCTCCTCCTCCGGCAGGACGGAGGACTGCTCCGCCGTCTGGGGAAGGGAACTGACATATCTCGTCAGCGTCGAGACGCCGGAAAGCGCCGGGACGGTGCCGAATTTCCGCGAGGAGAAGACTCTTACGGCGGCCGAATTTCGAAACACCGTCCTCGCCGCCCTGCCGGGGACGCTCTTCGTCTCCGGGTCGGAGGGCTGGCTCTGCGAAGCGGAGCGCACCCCGAGCGGCAGGCTCGCGAGCGTCCGCGTCGGTTCCGCGCGCGTCACGGGAACGGAGCTGCGCCGCATCTTCTCCCTGCGCAGCACCTGCGTGACGTGGAGCGTCTCGGAGGAGGGCGTGACCTTCGTGACCGAGGGCTACGGCCACGGCGTCGGCATGAGCCAGTACGGGGCCAACGAGCTGGCGAAGGAGGGCTTCGCCTGCGCGGAGATACTCGCGCACTACTATCCCGGCGCGGAGCTTTCAAAAAGCGTTGAAAACGGCGGAGTTCCGATGTAAAATATAATAAGAAAACTATCGGAGGTACGCCGCTATGGATTATGCCGCACGCTCGCTCGAGCTGCACCGCGAATGGAACGGAAAGCTCGAAACCACGCCCAAAATGAAAATAGAGAGCAAGGACGATCTCTCTCTTGCCTATACGCCCGGAGTCGCAAGGCCCTGCGAGGTCATACGGGACGACTATGAGCAGAGCTTCGCGCTGACGTGGAGGAAAAACACTGTCGCCGTCGTGACGGACGGGAGCGCCGTGCTCGGCCTCGGGGACATTGGCGCGGTCGCCGGCCTTCCGGTCATGGAGGGCAAGTGCGTGCTCTTCAAGTCCTTCGGAGGCGTCGACGCCGTCCCCATCTGCCTCGATACGCGCGATCCGGACAAGATCGTCGAGGCCGTGGCCATGATGGCCTGCACGTTCGGCGGGATAAACCTCGAGGACATCTCGGCCCCGCGCTGCTTCGAGATCGAGGAAAAGCTCAAGGCCCGCTGCGACATTCCCATCTTCCACGACGACCAGCACGGGACGGCGATAGTCGTGCTCGCAGGCATCACCAACGCGCTCAGGTGCGTCGGCAAGACCCCCGGCGAGGTCAAGGCCGTCATCTCCGGAGCCGGCGCCGCGGGGACGGCGATAGCGCGCCTTCTCGTCGCGACGGGCATGAAAAACGTCATCGTCTGCGACAGGACGGGCGCCATAGCCAAGGGCGACGCGCGCCTCAACGCCGCCAAGGCGTCTCTCGCCGAGGTCACGAACCCGAACGGGGAGAGGGGAAAGCTCGCCGAGGTCATCCGCGGGGCGGACATCTTCCTCGGAGTCTCCGCGCCGGGCCTTCTGACGCAGGATATGATACGCTCCATGGCAAAAGACCCCATCGTCTTCGCCATGGCCAACCCCATCCCCGAGATCATGCCGGAGGAGGCGAAAGCCGCCGGCGCCGCCATAGTCGGCACGGGCCGCAGCGACTACCCCAACCAGATAAACAACGTCCTCGCGTTCCCCGGCGTCTTCAGAGGCGCTCTCGACGCGGGCGCGAAGGAGATAAACGAGGCCATGAAGCTCGCCGCGGCGCGGGCCCTCGCCGACCTCGCGGCGGACGGCGGGCCGGACAAGCTCCTGCCCAAGCCCTTCGATCCCGGCGTCGGCGACGCGGTCGCGGCCGCGGTGGCGAAGGCGGCGCGCGATACGGGCGTCTGCAGATAAGAATTAGAATATTATGTAAACTAAGGAGGAAGACGGAATGGATAACGTAGTCAAGCTCGAAGAGGGCGTATGGAGAGTCGATCCGGGCATGAGCGCGGCGTTTCTCGTCGTCGGCGAGGAGAGCGCGCTGCTCATCGACGCCGGCGTGGGACAGACGAACGTGCTCGAGAACGCGCGCACCGTCACGGACAAGCCAATCCGCCTCGTCCTCACGCACGGGCACGGCGACCACACGGGCGGCGCGAAGTACTTCGACGAGGTCTTCGCCGGCGAGAAGGAAAAGCTCCAGAACGTCGAGCAGAAGGTCAACAGAGTGTCCGAGGGCTTCGAGTTCGACCTCGGCGGCCGCGTGCTCAAGGTCGTAGATATCCCCGGCCACACGCCCGGCAGCATAGGCCTGTATGACGAGGCGGCGGGCGCGGTCTTTACCGGCGACATGGTCTCGCAGAGCCCCATATTCTTCATAGCCGGCGAGAGGAACGAGGACGCCTTCATCGCGAGCATGGATAAGCTGCTCGCGCTGCCGGCCGACAGGTTCTTCTGCGCGCACGGCCCCTCTGTGTGCGGGCGCGATACGGTCGAAAAGCTCAAAAAGGCCGCGGCGCTCTTCCGCGACGGTAAGCTCGAGGCCAAGCAGGGCGACGGCCCGTTCCCCGGCGTCGTTTATCTCAGCGAGGACGGGGTCGGCTTCAGGGTCGTTGAATTCAAAAAGTAAGAAAAAGACAGAATAAAAGAAAAAACACTTTTCAAACTATCATCTGCGGGTCGCGCATGAAGTGAGAAAGGTGTTTTTTCCGTGAAGAGGATAATTATGTTTGCGTTGTCATTGCTGCTCGCGGGGTGCTGCCGCGCCTCCGCGCCTGCGGAAGAGGAGGTTCGCCTCCCGCTCGTCATGTACCACCATATCCTTGCCGACAAGGCCGGGTGCGGGGACTATGTCATAACTCCCGAGATGCTCGAGGGCGACCTTATCTATCTGCGCGACCGCGGATATACCGCAGTCGGCGTCGAGGACGTCCTGCGCTGGCTCGACGGGGAGGGCGAGCTCCCTGCCAAACCAATTATGTTAACCTTTGACGACGGCCACGAATCATTTGCCCATTACGTCCTGCCGCTGCTCGAAAAGTATGATATGAAGGCCGTGCAGGCCCCCGTCTGCGCTTGGGCCGATAAGTATACCGAGAGCCCCGACGACGACCCGGCCTACGCCTACATGAGCTGGCCGCGCATCGCGGAGATCGCGGCCTCCGGGCGCGTCGAGATCGCCAACCACTCGTACGACATGCATCTGACCGAGCCGAGATACGGGCTGAAAAAGAAAAAAGGCGAGGACGAGGCGGCCTACGAAGCCGCGCTCACCGCCGACCTCGAGAAGGCGGAAGCGAAGCTCGCCGCCGCCTGCGGCTATGTGCCGAGCGTCTACGCCTATCCCTTCGGCGCGTACTGCCCGGAGGCGAAGCGCGTGCTCGCCGGGCGCGGATACAGGATGGTCTTTACCTGCGTCGAGCGGGTCAACGTCATAAAAAGAGGAGCGGCCGAGCCGCTTGAGCTCGGCCGCTTCAACAGAGCGTACCGTCTGGACAGGGAGAAGTTTTTTTCCGCTTTCGAATGAGCCCTCGTCAGTTCAGCTTAGCGATGGACTTGTAATCCTGAAACAGAGCCTTCTTCGCCTCGGCCTCGATCTCCTCGACGGTCCAGTACTCGGGCCCGTATTTCTGCAGCGTCTTGCAGATGACGGGCTCGGCGTGCAGCTGTATCTTGTTGCCCGCGAGCTCGAAGACGCTGCCGGAGACTTCCGAGGCCGCGTCGGATGCGAGGTAGGCCAGAAACGGCACGATGGCGTCGGGCAGGGGAGTCGTCTCATAGGAGGGCGGGATATTGCGCCCCGTGGCGAGAATGGGCTCCTCCGTGACGGCACAGACAGCGTCCATCTCATAGGCCGCGCGCGTTTTGGCAAAGGGCGAGAAGGCGTTGCAGGTTATGCCGAAGGGCCAGAGCTCAATGGCGGCGGCCCTCGTCAGGCCGACGACGCCCGCGTTCGCGGCGCAGTACTCGGCGTGCTTGATGATGTCGCCCATGTAGGCGCGGGAGGTGCAGTTGATGATGCGCCCGCCGCCCTGCTTCTTCATGTAGGGGACGGCGAACCTTATGACGTTGAAGTAGCCCTTGGGCTTGATGCTCGTGACCTTGTCCCAGAGCTCCTCGCTTATCTCGTCGATGTTGGAAAAGCCGAAAGCTCCCGCGACGTTGACGACGATATCGATGCGCCCGTAGGTATCGATCGCGGTCTTGACGAGGCGCTCCGCGTCCTCGAACTTGGAGATGTCCGCGAAGCAGTGGACTGCTTCGCCGCCCGCGAGGCGTATCGCCTGCGCGGTCGTGGCCGCGTCACCCTCGTTTTCGGCGACGGCCTTTTTGTACCACTCCTTGCGCTCGTCGCTGAGCGCGGCGAACTGCGCGTCGGTGAGCATGGCGCTGCCGGTGCTTCCGGGCTTTCTGTTGTTCGTGACGACCTTCGCCCCGAGCTTTGCGAAGCCGAGCGCGACCGCGCGGCCGACGCCCTGGCCCGAGCCCGTGACCAGCGCGACCTTATCCTTAAGGACCTGACTCATTATTTGATCTCCTTTCGGTATGTATTTATTGCCATTTATACCCCGATTATAGCATACGGAGCGCCGAATTCAATACGTCCGCTCGCTTGACTTTGCCCCGCGGGGGGCGTAATATTTAATAAGTAAAACAGTTAAGGAGCGAAAACCATGAAAGTTCTGCTTCTCGGCGGCTTTCTCGGCTCGGGGAAGACGAGCATACTCCTGCGTCTGGCGCAGTATCTCGTCTCCGGATCCGAGGGCGGCGCCAAAGTCATGATCATCGAAAACGAGATAGGCGAGGTCGGCGTCGACGACAAGATACTCAAGTCGCAGGGCCTGCAGGTGCGCGAGCTTTTCGCCGGCTGCGCCTGCTGCAGCGGCGGAGCCGACCTGATAAACGATATCGCATACATAAGGGATAATTTCGCCCCCGACTGGCTCATCATAGAGTCGACGGGCGTTGCGTACCCCCTGCAGATAAAGGAGAACGTCGAGCACGTGTTCAAGGTCAAGGTCGGCGTGCTCTGCCTCGCCGACGCGCAGAGGTGGCGCCGCCTGCGCCGCGCCATGAGCGAGCTCATCGAGTGCCAGCTCGAATGCGCCGATTGGATACTGCTCAATAAGGTCGACCTCGTCGACGAGGAGCAGATCGCCGCCGTCGAGGCGGATATAAAAACGATAAATCCCCGCGCCGAGCTCCGCCGCACCGTCGGCAACAGGCCGATGGACGACGAGATATGGCGCGGCATAGCGGAAGGGAGCGTCTGGAATGATCAAGCTTGAAATGCGAGGCCGCACTCACGACGAGGCGCGCGTCGTCTCGGCGCAGTTCAAGGTCGAGGCGGATTATGAGCAGCTGCGCTCCGCGCTCGAGAAGGCCATGGAGGCCGAGTGCGAGTGGGCGGAGGCCAACGACGTCATCATAGGGCACCTCAAGGCCTATATAAAGCGCGGCGACGACGCCGTCATGCTCTCCACCACGGGCTACGGCGTGCAGACAAAGGGCGCGCCCGGCGAGGGCGCGGAGCTCGACGTCGGCATTGATTCCATAACCTACGGCTCGACGCTCGGCGTCGCCGAGCAGCGGCTCGAGGCGCTCGCGCGCGGCCTGCTCGCCGGAAACGAGATCGAGGTCAACTGGGATTGCGGCGACGAGAACTGCACCGACCCGAGCCATCATCACCATCACCACGATCACGATCATCATCACGACCACGGCGAGGCCTGCTCCTGCGGGCACGACCACGAGGAGCACGCTCACAACACGATCCGTATCCCCGTGCGGGTAGTGAAAAAGCCCGTCAAGGTCCATCCGAAGATGGTCTATCCGGGCCATGAAAATTGAAACAGCATAAATATATAATGAGAGGGACGCGTCCGGCTGAACGCGCCCCTCTTTTTTTACTTATCGATGAGCCAGCCCTCGAGGCAGACGCCCGCGCCGTGGTCTATCTTGCGCGCGAACGCCTCCGGCCAGTCGCGCTTCCACTCGGCCCACTCCTCGTCCGTGACCTTCGCCACCTCGACGAGGAAGCCCGAGACGGCCATGCCCGTGCTGTTTTTCGAGGTCATGGAGGTCGGCGTTATGGAGTTGATGCAGCCGCCGCGGTCGAGCTTTCCGGGGATTATGGGATCGAGGCGAGAGCCGTGGTCGACGTAGACGACCTTCGGTATGAGCCGCTCCGTGACGTAAGCGCCGCAGAGGACGGTGCCGCGCTCGTTGAAGACCTTGACGACGTCGCCGTGGCGGATGCCGCGCTTTTCCGCCTCCGCGGGATTCATCCAGACGGGCTCGTACTGGTACCCGTCGAAGGCGCGTATCTTCATCGTCTCGACCTCGCGGTTGGCGACGATGTCGTCGCACTGCGCGTGCATGCGCCAGTGCCCGTGGTTGGACATGCAGAGCAGCGGGTATTTTTTCGCCCGCTCGCTCGAAAGACGCTCGTCGTGGCTCTCGCTCTTTTCTATCCAGTGCGGGACGGGCGGGCGCTCCGGATCGTCGGGCATGTACTTTTCGATGTCCGTCGAAGAGTATTCAAGCAGCCCCGTCGGGGTCGTGAGCGGGTTGCCCTTCGGGTCCTCGTAGAACCTGAACAGCCCCGCGGGGACCTTGTCGAGGTCCTTGCGCAGCGGCAGGACGTAAATCTTCTCCTTGGAGAATTCCTCCCAGCTCATGCGCTCCTCGAGCCCGCTCGCCGCGTAGAAGAAGCGCACGCGCTCGGCCTCTGTGAGCCTGCCGGTATATGCGTCGAAGTATTCCGGCCCGAGCTTTTCCGCGACCTTGGCGCAGACGTCGAAGTCCGAGAGCGACTCGCCGACGGGCTCGACGCAGGGCTCCTCGAGGTATACCGACTGGAACACGCCGCTCGAGAGGTCGTTTCCTATGTCGGCGATCTCGTGCTTTGTCGCGACGGGGAGGATGATGTCCGCGAAGTAGCAGTCGTTTTCCAGCCACGGATGCTGGGCGACTATCGTCTCTATCTCCGGCGAGCGCATCGCCTCGATATGGAGGTTGCCGTTATTCCAGCAGGTGACATTGCAGGGCGCGTCCGTCCATATCATGTGCACCTTCGAAAGGCCGGGGCGCGGATAGACTATCTTTTCGAATTCATATATGTTCGTCGGCTTGCGGTAGCCGTTCTCGTCGGGCTGCTGGCTCGAGGAGAAGCAGTGCAGCCCGTACCACTCCGCATGCCCGTCAAGTATGGCGGTGTGCACGAGGCAGCGGGGGATGAACTGCTTGGGGGCGGGGAGCTGCTTGAATAGATCGATGAGCTCTGGGGCGCGCTCCTTCTGCTTGTCCGAAAGGACGAAACGCTTCATGTTTATCTCGTCCGGCAGGTCGCCGTCGATGGGACGGAGCGCGTCGCATATATGCGGGACGGCGGGGGCTATGTCGCCCTGATAGGGGAGGGGATAGTCCTTTGCCCACATGTTCCATTCTATCATCTTGACCTGATGCACGCCGGGCTTTCCGAGGCCGCGCATGCCGAGCAGCATGACCTCGAGCCTCGCGGGCTCGGTGGAGTAGGGGCCGCGTATGAGGCAGCCGCCGTTGCCGTGCATTATCGAGACGGTCTTCTTCGCCCAGTCGCGGGCGAGGGCCTTTATCGTCCATTCCGCGACGCCGCACTTCTCGCTCGCCCATTCCGGCGTCTTGGGGACGCCGTCCTCGTTTCCGAGGACGTAGTCGCGGAACTTGTCGAAGCCGTAGGCGTGCGTGTCGATATATTCCTTTTCGAAGGTCCCCTCCGTTATCCAGACGTACGCGATCGCGAGCTGGAGCGCCGCGTCCGTGTTTGGCAGGATGGGGATCCACTTGTCCGCGTGGACGGCCGCGCCGTAATTGAGGTCGGGGCAGACGTAGACGCTCTTTATCCCGAGCGACGTGAACCAGTAGCAGAGTCGGCTCGGGAGCTGGGAGACGACGCCGAGCGGGGTCGTCTCGGGGTCGCAGCCCCAGAAAAGGAGCATGTCCGCGTGCTCGGAGATATCGGGATAGAGGTTCGCGGTCGGGGCCATCTCACCGACGGGCTCGCAGCCCCAGACGTGCTTGGCGCCCCAGTACCAGCCCTCCCAGGAGTCCATGTTGCGCATCTGGAGGGTATATCCGCCCATGAGGGAGAGCAGTCTGTTCGGGCAGCCGTGGCTGGGAGAGACGTTTTTGCCCTCGCCGTGCATGTCCGCCTCGCAGAGGACGGCCTCGGGCCCGTATTTATCCTTCATGCGGCGCAGCTCGTCCGCGCATATCTGCGCTGCCTCGTCCCACGAGATGCGGACGTACTTGCTCTTGCCGCGGTTTTGCACATTGCGCTCGCCGTTCGGGTCCCAGTCGACGCGCTTGAGCGGCCAGCGGACGCGGTTGGGGGAGTAGACGCGGGACTTGTAGCCGAGGCCGAAGGGCGTTATCGTCGCGCGTGCGGGCGGGATAAAGGTCTTCCCGCGCGCGGACATCTTCCAGGGCGCGCCGTCCGCGTCGAGCAGGGCGCGGTCGTACTCATAGGTGCGGATGCGGGTTATCCTGCCTCCGTCGGATTCGACGAGGCAGGGCGCGCCGCTCTCCGGCCCCATGAGGCTGAAGCTGACGATATTGCGTTTTTCCGGCTTGTAGTCGTTGGTCATGACGTCCTCCGCAGGAAGCTCAAATGCTCATTTATATCATTATATAATACCGCGCCGCAACTTTCAATATCCGCGTCAAGGAATAATTGAGCGGCGACCCAAGCGCTGACTTTGCATATCGTCCCCCCAAGGGCTCCCTTTGGAAAGGGAGCTGTCGGCCTTAAGGCCGACTGAGGGATCGGATCTGATAACCACCTTGTAAAAAGACAGGAGACAGCGTACAATACTTATAGCCTATGGAGGGGAATATGGATCACAACATTTATGACCTTGCTCGTTCCCTGAGAAAGAATATGACCAAAGAGGAACGCCGTCTTTGGTATGATTTCCTGCGGGATTATCCCGTACGCTTTATGCGTCAGCGCCCGATCGATCGATACATCGTAGATTTCTATTGCTCGAAGGCTCTGCTCGCAATAGAGCTCGACGGAAGCCAGCACTACGATGAAAACGGTCTGAGAAAAGATTCCGTTCGTGACGCAGACCTTGCGAGAGTCGGCGTCAAAGTCCTCCGTATTCCGAATTCTGAAGTGAATCAAAACTTCCCTGGCATTTGCGAGTATATAGATATTGAAGTAAAGAAGAGGCTGCAACGATAGTATATCTGCAATGGTTAACTCCCAAGGGCTCCCTTTGGAAAGGGAGCTGTCGGCCTTAAGGCCGACTGAGGGATCGAATTCTATATTTCCTATAAGAAAAACGCGTTTTCACAAGGTATGATCGGACTCGATCCCCCCTGCCCCCCTTTCGCAAAGGGGGGCTTTGTTGCGGCCCCCCCAAGGGGCTCCCTTTGGAAAGGGAGCTGTCGGCATCGGGCCGACTGAGGGATCGAATTCAAACTTCCGCTTAATTCATCGCCCCCATTATTACGCTTTCTTTACATTGTATTATAATGCATTGACAGCCGACTTTTTCCCGCATATTATCTGTTTTCGGGAAAAACCTGCGTTTATACGCGAGTATTGTTACACTTGTGTTACATCGCGCCGCGCCCTATTGACTATGCGTTTTCGCGTGAGTATAATCCAGCCGTACGATACGTTAGCGTACTGTCTCTCGGTATGATCGCTTGCGGGAGAATCTGTAGCTACGCTGCCGCAAACGTTTGTACATATCTTAAGTCCCCTAAAAGGGGCAAATCTTATAAGGAGGAACACCATGAAGAACCTCAAGAAATCCCTTGCTCTGGTTCTCGCCATCGTGATGGTCTTCAGCCTTTGCATCTTCGCGAACGCGGAGTTCAAAGATGCTGACAAGATCAGCCCGAAGTTCGCGGATGCCTGCGGCGTTATGAACGGCCTCGGCATTCTCAAGGGCGATCAGGATGGCGTGTTTGATCCCCAGGGCACCCTCACCCGCGGCCAGGCCATGAAGATAATCACTTATCTTAAGCTTGGCGCCGGCGCTGACAACCTCACCGCCACCGCTGCTCCCTTCAACGATGTCAAGACCACCGATTGGGAAGCTCCGTTCATTGCTTACTGCAAGAACGCGAAGATCACCGACGGTTATGGCGACGGCAACTTCGGTAAGGACGACAAGCTCTCCGGCTATGCGTTCGCCAAGTTCCTGCTCACCGCTCTTGGCTACGGTGCAGACCCCGTCTACGTCGGCGACGATTGGAAGATCTCTGTTGCTTCTGACGCTCTCGCTCTGGGCCTCTTCCAGGGCATCGAGGGCTACCTCTCCGACGAGGCTCTGCCCCGCGAGGTCGCTGCTCAGCTCGCTTTCAACGCTGCTAAGATCCAGCCCGTCAAGTACGTCAAGCTCCTCGAGACGTACCAGTCTGCCGGCAATCCCTTCTATGTCAGCCCCCTGAACTTCAATCCTGAAGCTGTCCTCACCGGCGTCGACGCCGAAGGCCGTCCGGCCAAGCGCTATGTCGCCTACAACGACAGCACCAAGGTCATCTTCGAGACCGTTGCCGCAGCTGACTACACCACCGCCGCCGGCTACGCGGCTGCGAAGGCTGCCAACAAGACCTGGGCTGACATTGACGCCGCTACCCCCGTCTATGTCAATGGCGAGACCAAGTCTGTTTCCGAGCTTGAGAGCACCGGCTATGTCGGCGCCACCATGGAGTTCTACTATGGCAAGCCCAACGCTGACGGCAAGAACACCATCAGCACCATCATCGTGACCGACTACACCTTCAAGACTGTCGCGAAGGTCGAGTCCGGTAAGGTCACCCTCGACGGCACCGTTTACTCCGATAAGGCCTCCCTGGCCGCTCTCGACGGCTTCGTCGTCGGCGATAAGCTGGCCGTCGTCCTCAAGGGCTCCGTCGTCACCAAGGCCGTCAAGGCGACCGAAGTGACCGGCGCGAAGGTCACCGCGAGGAACGAGACTGCCCGCACCTTCAAGATCGACGGCGCCGAGCAGAAGGCTGATTATAAGCTCGCTGCCATCCCCGCCCTCGGCGCGTTCACCGGCGCTTACTATGCCAACCCGAACGGCTACATCATCGGCTTCAGCGGCTCCACCGTTGAGATTGCCCAGACCGACTTCGTGTACATCGTGAAGATCCAGGCCCAGAAGGGCGACAACGACATGATCGAGAGCAAGTCGAACGTCGTCAAGGCCGAAGCCATCTTCAATGACGGCACCCACAAGGTCATCAACCTGACCCTCACCGCCGGCAAGTATGCCAAGCCCGCCACTGACGGCACTGTTGCCGACACGGCTATTGCTACCCTTCCCGCTACCGACATCAAGAACTGGTTTGCTTACACTGAGGCTTCCGACGGCTCCTACACGCTTGCCGCCCTTGACGCCAAGTATGCTAAGCTCGCCGGCGCCGACGTCGCCCTGACCAAGGGTGCTGCCAAGCAGGTCGTCAGCCTCTACACGAACTCCACGATGAAGCTCGTCACCATCGACACCAAGTATAATCTCAAGGAACAGACCGGCCTCGTCGCCGCTGACCTTAAGAATGCTCCGACCGGCTATGCCAACACCATCCTCGTGACCTATGCCAAGGATGCGAAGACCATCTCCGCCATCTATGCTGTCGGTCAGGCTCCCGAAGTCATCACCGTCACCGAGACCTACGCCCGCGCCGCTGCTAAGGGCGACGAGGTCGCCGACGGTACCGAGTGGACCTTCTTCATCGACGGCAAGCGCGAGACCCGCGTCATTGCTGGCACCGCTCCTGTAGTGGGCAAGGTCTACACCCTGACCAAGGACCTCCTCAAGGATTGCTACACCGTCACCGAGAAGACCGTCATCGCCAACCAGACCGTTGAGGTCGCTGACGCTGCGTTCGTCGTTGCCGGCGGCACCACCTACTCCTTCGCCAAGGATTGCGAAGTCTATGACGTCAGGACCGGCCACTCCGGTGAAGCCGGCACCCTCGCCGCCAACCTGAAGATCGACATCGTCGAGGCCTCCACCGGCGTCGCCGCCGTCATCTACATTGTCGGCTGATCTCTGCCGCAGTTGATGCAAACCAAAAACTTGATTTAAGCCTTTGACTTAATATAAGTTCAGCCCCCGGCTCCGGCCGGGGGCTGTTTTTTTGCCTCCCCTGCGTAAGGGGAGGTGGCCCCGAAGGGGTCGGAAGGGTCGTACCGGCGCAATTGCGGGGAGCGATCCCGGCACCTGCTGCGACGACCCCTCAGACGGCCTTGCGGCCGCCAGCTCCCCTTACGCAGGGGAGCCTATCATCCCGCTTTTCCCCGCCTTGACAAGCGGACGCGCGAGTGCTATATTTGAGTAAATCAAACTACGGAGGCACGTAAAATGAAGCATATAAAGACCGTCGAGACCCGCGATCTCTGCCAGAGCGCCAAAAAGGGCGGCTGCGGCGAGTGCCAGACCTCCTGCCAGTCGGCCTGCAAGACCAGCTGCGGTATCGCCAATCAGAAGTGCGAGAATAAAAAATAATCTCTCATAGGCTTCCCCTTGAGGGGAAGCTGTCAGCAGAGCTGACTGATGAGGTGGTCGTCCATCGATACGCTCGGTTATCGGGCGCCCCTCATCCGACCTCGCTGCGCTCGGCCACCTTCCCCCGAGGGGGAAGGCTATGACGCACATCCCCGAAGCCTCCCCGGTGCACCAAGGGGAGGCTTTTTAGTATAGTAACGGGAGTTTCGCCATGATCCATCAATATAAGCTCGGCGGGAAAAATATTGTCCTCGACGTGTGCTCCGGCTCGGTCCACCTCGTCGACGAGGCCGCCTACGACGCGATAGCCGCGCTCGATTCCGGCGCGTCCGAAGAAGACGCGGCGGCGGCCCTCGTGCGCGATCACGGCCTTTCGCCGGAGGATGCGCGCGAGCTCCTCGCCGAGATAGACGAGCTGCGCGCCGCGGGCAAGCTCTTTTCGCCCGACACGTTCGAGCCCCTCGCGGGCGAGCTCAAGGAGCGCTCGGCGGGCGTCGTCAAGGCCCTCTGTCTCCACGTCGCCCACACCTGCAACCTCAACTGCGCCTACTGCTTCGCAAGTCAGGGCAAATACCGCGGCGAGCGCGCCCTTATGAGCTTCGAGGTCGGAAAACGCGCGCTCGATTTCCTCATCGAAAACTCAGGGTCGCGCCGCAACCTCGAGGTCGACTTCTTCGGCGGCGAGCCGCTGATGAATTTCGAGGTCGTAAAGCGCCTTGTGGAGTATGCGCGCTCCGTCGAGAAGGCCGCGGGCAAGAATTTCCGCTTCACTCTGACGACCAACGGCGTCCTCATCGACGACGACGTCATAGATTTTGCCAATCGCGAGATGAGCAACGTCGTGCTCAGCCTCGACGGCCGCAAGGAGGTCCACGACCACTTCCGCGTAGACTATGCGGGGCGCGGGAGCTGGGACGTCATCGTCCCGAAGTTTCAAAAGCTGGTCGCGGCCCGCGGCGGGAAAAACTACTATATGCGCGGCACGTTCACGCACCATAACCCCGACTTTCTCGAGGATATCCGCGCCATGCTCGACCTCGGCTTCACGGAGCTGAGCATGGAGCCCGTCGTCTGCGCGCCGGACGACCCCTCCGCGCTGACGAGGGAGGACATGCCGGTCGTGCTCGAGCAGTATGAAAAGCTCGCCGGGCTCATGGCTGAGCGCCGCCGCGAGGGGAGACCCTTCACCTTTTACCACTACATGCTCGACCTCAAGGGCGGCCCCTGCGTCTATAAGCGCATCTCCGGCTGCGGGTCGGGCACGGAATACATGGCTGTCACCCCGTGGGGAGACCTATACCCCTGCCATCAGTTCGTCGGCGAGGAGGCGTTCCGCCTCGGCGACGTCTGGCACGGCGTGACCGCAACCGAGACGCAGGCGCAGTTCGCCGCCTGCAACGTCTATACGCGCCCCGAGTGCGCCGACTGCTGGGCGAGATTCTACTGCTCCGGCGGCTGCGCCGCCAACGCCTACCACGCGACCGGCTCCGTCAACGGGGTCTACGCCTACGGCTGCGAGCTCTTCCGCAAGCGCATGGAGTGCGCGATCATGCTCGCCGCGGACGGGGAGGACGAATGATGACGCCTATCTGCGACTTCGTGCGCGAATACGCGGCCTCCGGCGCCGTGCGCATGCACATGCCCGGCCATAAGGGCCGCGGCCCGCTCGGCTTCGAGGAGCTGGACATTACCGAATTCGACGGCGCGGACGATCTCAGCTTCCCGCGCGGCGTCATTGCCGCGAGCGAGGCAGAGGCGAGCCGCATCTTCGGCTGCCGCACGTTCTACTCGACCGAGGGGAGCTCCCACTGCATCCGCGCGATGCTGTTTCTCGCCTGCGCGGGGAGGAAGAGGCCGCTCGTCGTCGCCGCGCGGAACGCGCATAAGGCCTTTATAAACGCCGCTGTACTGCTCGGCTTCGATATAGACTGGATATGGCCCTCCGCGCCGTTTCCCTCCTGCGCCGTGACGGCGGAGGAGGTCGCCGCCGCGCTCAATGCCGCCGACAGAAAGCCCTGCGCCGTCTTCCTGACGAGCCCGGACTACCTCGGCGGGACGGCGGACATCGCCGCCGTGAGCGCCGTCTGCCGCGCCGCCGGAGTGCCGCTCCTCGTCGACAACGCGCACGGCGCGTACCTGCGCTTTACGGGGGAGCACCCGATGGAGCTCGGCGCGGATATGTGCTGCGATTCGGCGCATAAGACGCTCCCCGTGCTGACGGGCGGGGCGTACCTGCACATGAAAGATAATTCCCCCTTCGCCGCGCGCGCGAAGGAAGCTATGGCCGTATTCGGCACGTCGAGCCCGTCGTATCTCATACTTCAGTCGCTCGACGCGGCGAACCCCTATCTCGAGGGGCATGCGGAGCGCCTCGCGGCGTTCCTGCCGAAGGTCGAAAGGCTCCGCGCCGCGGCCGCGCGCGCGGGCTGGTCCGCTCTCGAAAGCGACCCGCTTCGCATCACGATAGCGACTAAGTCCTTCGGCTACACGGGCGACGGGCTCGCGGCGATACTCATTGAAAACGGCATTTTCTGCGAATTCCACGATCCCGACCACCTCGTCATGATGCTCACGCCGGAAAATTCCGAAGGCGACCTCTGGCGCGTCGAGGCCGCGCTCGCCGCCGTGCCGCGCCGCCCTGCGATAGACGAAAAAGCCCCGCTTCCCGGCCGCCCGGAGCGCATTATGGCTCCGCGCGAAGCAGCCCTTTCCGAGGCCGAGACCGTCCCCGCGTGGGAGAGCGAGGGCCGCGTCCTCGCCGCGGCGGCGATAAGCTGTCCGCCCGCCGTCCCCGTCGTGATGTGCGGGGAGCGCATCGACGCGCGCGCGGTCGAGTGCTTTGAGTATTACGGCGTGACGGAATGTACTGTCGTAAAGCAATAAATGCTTGACAAGCGGCGGCGCGGGTGTTATTATCTCACATACTAAACGCTATGACGGATACCGGAATGACCGAAACCGCGTTCAGAGAGCCGCCGGGTGGTGCGAGGCGGCCGCGCAAGTCGTTCTTCTCCATCCCGAGCGGCCGTCCGAAAGCTCCGGCAAGTAGGCGCGGACGGGGTCTCCTCCCCGTTACGAAAAGGCGGCGCTGATCGGCGCCTTGAGTGGGCTGCGGCCAATGAGAGTGGTACCGCGGAGGCAAATGCTTTCGTCTCTTGATCATGGAATCATGGGGCGATTTTTTGTTGCCCCGAGCGGGAGGTAAAAAATGAAACTCGCATTTTCAACGCTCGGCTGTCCCGATTTTTCCTGGGGCGATATAGTTGCGGCCGCGAAGGACCTCGGCTACGCGGGCATAGAGCTCCGCGGCATGGGGGACAATCTGTTTTCCCCGCGCTCCAAGCCCTTCCGGCCGGAAAATTCCGCCGCGACGCTCGCCGAGCTCGATAAGCGCGGCCTGCGGATATCCTGCGTCGCGTCCTCCGCGCCGCTGAAATACTCCGACCGCCAGCGCGAGAACGTCGCGGATATCTGCGACAGGATAGACATGGCCGCGAGGCTGCGCGCGCCCTACGTGCGTGTCCTCGGCGACGAGAAGGCCGAGGTCGACGGCGAGGTCGACGACGAGGCCGTCCTGCGCGCGCTGAAGATACTCATCCCGTACGCCGAGGAAAACGGCGTAACGCTGCTCGTCGAGACCTGCGGCGTCTACGCGGATACCAAGCGTCTCGCCGCGCTACTCGAGCAAATACCGAGCGACTATATAGGCGCTCTGTGGGACGTGCATCATCCGTACAGATTCTTCGGCGAGACTCCGGGCCAGACCGTCGCCAACCTCGGCGGATTTATAAAGAACACGCATTTTAAGGACAGCGTCATGACCGAGAGCGGCGTCGAGTACCGCATGATGGGCGAGGGCGACCTGCCCTTCGACGAGATAATCATGGCGCTGCGCTCAATAAATTACAGCGGCTGCCTGACGCTCGAGTGGTACAAGGGCTTTTCGCCCGAGCTGACGGACGCGGGCATCGTCTTCCCGCAGTACGCCAATTTCATGGCGCGCTACATCGGCGACGACGACTTTTCCGGCAGGCTGCAGAATAACGCGACCCACACCGGCAAGTACGTCTGGCCGAAAAACCACCTCATCGACCTGACGTTCCCGCAGGTGCTTGACCGCATGGTCGACGAGTTCCCCGACCAGTACGCCTTCCGCTATACGACGCTGGACTATACGCGCACGTATAAGGAGTTCCGCGACGACGTATGGGAATTTGCGCGCGCGCTCATAGCCCTCGGCGTAAAGCAGGGCGACCACGTCGCCGTCTGGGCGACGAACGTGCCCGCGTGGTATATAAGCTTCTGGGCGACGGTGACGATAGGCGCCGTGCTCGTGACGATAAACACGGCCTATAAGATCCACGAGGTCGAGTACCTCCTGCGCCAGAGCGACACGCATACGCTCATCATGACCGACGGAACGAAGGATTCCGACTACGTCGCCATCATGAAGGAGCTCGCGCCCGAGCTTGAGACGGCGGACATGAGCAGGCCGCTTCATATCCGCAGGCTCCCGTTCCTGCGCAATATAATAACGGTCGAATCCCGCCAGAAGGGCTGCCTGACTTGGGAGGACGCGCTCGCGCAGACGGGCCGCGTGCCCCTTGAGGAGGTCAGACGCCGCGCCGCGGCCGTGCAGAAGCACGACCTTTGCAACATGCAGTACACCTCCGGCACGACGGGCTTCCCGAAGGGCGTCATGCTCACGCACTACAACGTCGTCAACAACGGCAAGACCATAGGCGACTGCATGGACCTCTCGACGGCCGACCGCATGATGATCCAGGTCCCGATGTTCCATTGCTTCGGCATGGTGCTCGCCATGACGGCGAGCGTCACCCACGGCGTTACGATGAGCCCCATCCCGGTATTTTCGCCCTCGAAGGGCCTCGACTGCATCAACAGAGAGAAGATAACGTGCTTCCACGGCGTGCCGACGATGTTCATCGCCATGCTCAACAATGAGAAGTTCCCCGAGACGGACTTTTCCCATATGCGCACCGGCATCATGGCGGGCTCGCCCTGCCCGGTCAAGGTCATGCAGGACGTCATCGAGAAGATGCACATGCCCGAGATATGCATAACCTACGGCCAGACCGAGGCCTCGCCCGGCTGCACCATGAGCAAGACGACCGACAGCATCGAGACCCGCGTCAATACCGTCGGCGGCGCGATGTTCGGCGTGGAGTGCCGCATCGTCGATCCCGAGACGGGGGAGGAATGCCCCGTCAACGTCGACGGAGAATTTGTGGCGCGCGGATATAATATAATGAAGGGGTATTACAAGATGCCCGAGGCGACGGCTCAGGCCATCGACGCCGACGGCTGGCTCCACACGGGCGACCTCGCCCGCAAGGACGAGGACGGGAACTACCGCATCACCGGTCGCATCAAGGATATGATCATCCGCGGCGGCGAGAACATCTACCCCAAGGAGATAGAGGACTTCATCTATACGCATCCGGACGTGTCCGACGTGCAGGTCATCGGCGTCGACGACAAGGACTACGGCGAGGAGATCATGGCCTGCGTCATCAGGCGCGAGGGCAGCCACGTCACCGGAGACGAGATAAAGGACTACGTGCGCACGCACATGGCGCGGCACAAGACCCCGCGCTACGTCGTCTTCGTCGACAGCTTCCCGATGAACGCCGCCGGCAAGATACTCAAATACCAGATGCGCGCCATGACGGAAGAATATCTCAAGCATCAGGACTGACACCCCGGAAGGAGGCGCGGAAAATGGACAACAGAGCGATAGGAGTATTCGATTCCGGCCTCGGCGGTCTCACGGCCGTCCGCAGGCTGCGCGAAGTCCTGCCGCGCGAGGATATCGTTTACCTCGGCGACACAGGCCGCGTCCCCTACGGCGGGCGTTCCCGCGAGACAATAATGCAGTATGCCAGAGAGGATTTCGCTTTCCTGATGGGCTTCGATATAAAGGCGATAGTCGTCGCCTGCGGCACGGTCAGCACCGTCGCCCTACCGGAGATGGCGGGGGACTACGCGCTGCCCGTCGTCGGAGTCGTCGAGCCTGCCGCGAAAAAGGCCGCCGGACTGACGAAAAACGGCCGCATCGGCCTCATAGCGACGCGCGCCAGCGTCGCCAGCGGCGCCTACGAGCGGGAAATAGCCCGCATCGCGCCGGATAAGGAGGTCTTTTCGCAGGCCTGTCCGCTGTTCGTGCCGCTCGTGGAAAACGGGCGCGTCGCCCCCGGCGACGTCGTCATCGAGACCGTCGCGCGCGAATACCTCGAGCCCCTGCGCGAGAAGAATATAGATACGCTAATCCTCGGCTGCACGCACTATCCCATCATCCGCGACGTGATCGCCGGGATAATGGGCCCCGGCGTCGCCCTCGTGGACACCGGCGGCGAGGCTGCGGCGACCGTCGCCTCCATGCTCCGAGCCGGAGACGCGCTGGCCGACAGGGCGGGCGAGGGGATATGCCGCTGCTGCGTCACCGACAGCGTCGAGAGCTTCAACGAGAACGCGGGGCGCTTTCTCGGCGGCGGCGTCATAAGTGAGACGCGGCGCGTCAGCCTGAACTGAAAGGATATATAAATGAAAGACGTGATAATCACGATAAAGGGCACCGCTCCCGGCGAGGCCGACGAGCCCGTCGAGCTCGTCACCAACGGGGAGTACTGCTACAGCCGCGACAAGACCGTCTTCTCCTATATGGAGAGCGAGATAACCGGCATGGAGGGGACGCGCACGACCTTCACCGTCGCGCCCGATCTCGTCACGCTCTCGCGCGAGGGGACGGTGAACGCGACCATGACCTTCGAGAAGGGAAGAAAGCACGTTTTCCTCTATGAGACGGACTTCGGCTCGACCCTGCTCGGGGTGGACACGCACGATTTCAGCGTCGTGCTCGGCGAGGATGGCGGCGATATGGAGTTTACGTACGACGTGGACGTCGACAACGTCCTGCTCGGCACGAGTTCGTTCAAGATAAACGTCAGGGAGGCGTGAGATGATGACCAATCCCATCGAATCTGTAAAGACGCAGATAGGCGAGCTTCTTGCCGGGTCCTATGAGCGCGCCGCCGCGTCCGGTCTGCTCCCCGAGGGAGCCGCTCTCGCCGGCGCCGTCGAGATCCCGCGCGACCCCGCCATGGGCGACTGGGCCTCTTCCGCCGCCATGGCGGCAGCCAAGACGATGCGCATGCCCCCGAGAAAAATAGCCGACGCGCTCGCGGACGGGCTCGAGCTCGAGGGCTCGTGGCTTTCCTCCGCCGAGGTCGCAGGCGCGGGCTTTATAAACTTCCGTCTGTCCGACAGATGGTACGCCGCCGTGCTCGAGGCCGTCGAGGCTCTCGGCGAAGATTACGGCCGCGTCGACGTCGGCCACGGGATGAAGATCATGCTCGAATTCGTCTCGGCCAACCCGACCGGCCCCATGACGATAGGCAACGCCCGCGGCGGCGTGCTCGGCGACACGATGGCCGAGGTCATGTCCCGCGCGGGGTACGACGTCTGGCGCGAATTCTACGTAAACGACGCGGGCCATCAGGTCGAGGTCTTCGGCCGCAGCGTCGAGGCCCGCTATATCCAGCTCATCAAGGGCGAGGACGCCGTCGAGTTCCCCGAGGAGGGCTACCACGGCGAGGATATCCGCGAGCTCGCCGCAGAGTACCGCGCCGAGTTCGGCGACGGGCTTCTCGACCTCCCCGCGGAGGAACGCAGGGCGAAGCTCGTCGAGTACGGCCTTAAAAAGAACATCGAGCGCATGAGGCGCGACCTCACGCGCTATCGCGTCAATTACGACCAGTGGTTCCTCGAGAGCAGCCTGCACGAGAGCGGCTACGTCGCCGAGACCGTCGCCATGCTCGAAAGTAAAGGCCTTTGCTATGAAAAGGACGGCGCGCTCTGGCTGCGCCTGACCGACTACGGCGCCGAGAAGGACGAGGTCCTGCGCCGCTCCAACGGGTTTTACACCTACTTCGCCGTCGATATGGCCTACCACCGCAACAAGTTCATCGAGCGCGGCTTCGAGAAGGTCATCGACGTCTGGGGCGCGGACCACCACGGCCACGCCATACGCTTCAAGAAGGCGCTGCCCGCGCTCGGCGTCGAGGAGGACAGGCTCGATTTCATCCTCATGCAGTTCGTGCGCCTCGTGCGCGACGGCGAGACCGTCAAGGTCTCCAAGCGCACCGGCAAGGCCATCGCACTTGCGGACCTGCTTGACGAGATATCCGTCGACGCCTGCCGCTTCTTCTTCAACGCGCGCCCCGACACCCACCTCGATTTCGATATGGACCTCGCCGTCCGTCAGGACAGCGAGAACCCCGTATACTACGTGCAGTACGCCCACGCGAGGATAGCGACCCTCGTCGAGACGCTCGCGGCCGACGGCGTGAAGGTCCCCGCGGCGAAGGATATAGACGTTTCGCTCCTCTCCGACCCCTGCGAGCGCGAGCTAATAAAGCAGATCGCCGCCCTGCCGGAGGAGATAAGGCTCGCCGCCCGCGACTACGACCCCTCGCGCATAAATAAGTTCGCCGTCGAGCTCGCGGCAAGGTTCCACAGATTCTATAATTCCTGCCGCATCCGCGGCGCGGAGCCCGCCCTGCGCGACGCCCGCCTCAAGCTCGCGGACACGACCCGCGCCGTGCTCAAAACGGCGCTCGGCGTCCTCGGCGTCACCGCCCCGGACAAGATGTAGCTCAAAAAAGCCAAAAGGAGCAAGCTGTCAGCTTGCTCCTTTTTTATAAAATCCTTGCGAAAAACGCCGCGGCGAGAAAGCCCGCCGCGTCGGCGCAGAGGGCGGCGGGGATCGTATGGCGCGTGCGCTTGATGCCCGCCGCGCCGAAATAGACGGCGACCGTGTAAAACGTCGTCTCGGTCGAGCCGAGCATGACCGCCGCCGCGCGCCCCGCCGCACTGTCGGGCCCGAACGAGCTTATTATCTCCGAGCCGACGGCGAGCGCGCCGCTTCCCGAAAGCGGGCGGACGAGCATGAGCGGCGCCGTCTCCGGCGGTATGCCGACCGCGCCGAGCAGGGGAGCGGCGAGACAAGTCAGCGCCTCCATGGCCCCGGAGGCGCGCAGCATCGAGACCGCCGAGAGGATAGCGACTAGAGGCGGCAGCATCGCGAGGACGACCTTCAGCCCGTCCCGCGCCCCGTCCGTCAGGGCGGAGAAGACGTCCGTCCCGCGGCAGAGCGAGAAGACGCCGACGAAAGCGAAAATGAGCGGGACGACTATGCTCATCGACGCTTTTTCCGCATGAGCCGCTCGGCCCCGAGCCCGACCGCGAGCGCGCAGACTGAGCTCAGCCACACTGCGGGGAGGATGTCGAAGGGCCGCGCCGCTCCCGCCTCGGCGCGCAGGACGCAGACCGTCAGCGGGATGAGCTGGATGGACGCCGTATTGAGCACGACGAGGCGGCAGAGTTCGTCCGTCGCCGTATCGCCGTCGGCTAGCAGGCGCGCGGCGCGTATGCCCGCGGGGGTCGCGGCGTTGCCGAGACCGAGCAGGTTCGCCGAGACATTCAGCGCGAGCGCGTCGGCCGTCCCGGAGCTTTTTTTCGCGGACGGGAAAAGCCGCGTCAGCAGAGGCCGCAGAAGCTTCGTCAGCCCCGCGAGCAGGCCGCTCCTGCGCATGAGCTCCATGACGCCCGACCAGAGGCATATTGCGCCCGCGAGAGAGACGCAGAGCTTCACCGCGCTGCCCGCGCCGTCGAGTGCGGCCTTCGCCGTATCGTCGAGCCGGCCCGTGAGCGCCGCGAAGACGAGCGAGACGAGCACGAGCGCCGTCCAGACTATACCCATCGCCAAGACATATCACCTCGGGACAGTATACGGCCCGGAGAAAACAATAATGCCCGCGTTCATCGTGAACGCGGGCGTTTTCGTATCGTTTTCAGCTTTTCGCCTCGAAGCGGGCGCCGCACTTGCGGCAGGTGACGTATATCCGGCCCTTGCCGCGCGGGACGCGGAGCATGCTCTTGCATTCGGGGCATTTGAAGAATTTATAGTCGCGCCGCTGGTCGAAGCGGGCCTTCTTGCCGCGGAAGAAATTGAGGAAGGAGTCCTTGGCCCTGAGATAGCGCTCGTTCTCTGCGGCGCGCTTGGATACGTTGCGCGAGAAGATGCGAATGAGGGAGAAGACGATGCTCAGCACGGCGAGAGCCCATATCGCGTAGCCGACCGCGCCGGCGCCGAAGCGGCGCACTATGCCCGAAATGATGAGCAGAGCCAGCCCCACCCACCAGAGGAAGGTGGAGAGCTTGTCGATGCCGTTTCTCCCGTAGAATAATCTTGCCAGCCTGTCGCGCATCAAATAGGACCTCACAGTTTCGTTTGCAAACCCTATTGTAGCCGATAAGCGGAAAATATCAATCGAGAGGCCGTTGTTTTAACAGTAAATTTACATATGGTCAATACTGGTACCTGCGCTTGAAGACGATGAGCGCGACGACGCTCGCGAGCATGGCGGCCGCCTCCGCCGCCACTACGGAAAACCATATCCCGTCGAGCCCGAACGCGAGCGGGAGCAGGAGTATCGCCGCGACCTGGAAAACTATCGTCCGCAGACCCGAAAGGACGCCGGAGATGAGGCCGTTATTGAGCGCGGTGAAAAACGCGGAGGCGAAGATGCCGAAGCCCGCGAAGGGGAAGGAGAAGGCGCAGATCAGGAATGCGCGCCTGGACATGGCCATGAGCTCCGCGTCGTAGCCGACGAAGATGCGCGATATGACCCCGCCGAGGAGCAGCGCCGCCGTCAGCATGACCGCCGCGGTGCAGAGAACGAAGCCGATGCTCTTGCGCTTCATGTTCTTGAGCTCGGCATGGTTTTGCGCGCCGTAGTGATAGCCTATTATCGGCGTCGTGCCCATCGTGAAGCCGAGGAAGATGGCGATGAAAATAAAGTTGACGTACATCAGCACGCCGTAGGCCGCGACGCCGCGCTCGCCCGCGTAGCGCAGGAGCTGGTAGTTATAGAGCATGCCGACGAGGGAGGACGTGACGCTCGAGAGCATCTCGGAGGCGCCGTTGGTCGCGCCGCGCACGAGAGCGCGCCCGTCCCAGCTCGTTTTGCCGAGGCGCAGGAGGCTGGTATTTTTCCGCGCGAAGTATATGATGGGGACGCCTCCGCCGACGACCTGACTTATGAACGTCGCCGCCGCGGCGCCGACTATGCCCCATTTGAAGAGCCCGACGAAGACAAGGTCGAGTATCATGTTCGCCACGCCCGAGCCTATCGTCACCCAGAGCCCGACGCGGGACTTTTCCGCGGCGGAGAAATAACTCTGGAAAATGACCTGAAGCACTCCGAACGGGATCGAGAGCGCGATGATCCTGCCGTAAAGGACGCTGTAATCGAGAAGCTCGCCGGAGGCGCCGATGACGACGAGCAGGGGGCGCATGAATATGAAGGCGGCGACGCCGAGCAGGAGGCCGAGCGCCGCGGTGAAGTACACGAAGAGAGAAAACTGCCGGTTGGCCTTTTCCGGCTGCCCCTCGCCGAGCGTCTTGGAGATGAGTGCGCTGCCGCCGGAGCCGAATATGAAGCCCGGCGCCCAGAGGATCATCAGCAGCGGCATCGAGAAGTTGACGGCCGCAAAGGGAGTTTCGCCCGCGAAATTGGACACGAAGAACCCGTCGACGACGCTGTATACGGACGTAAAGACCATCATGAGCATCGTCGGCAGGGTAAAGCGCATCAGCTTGCCGAATGTAAAGTGATCTGAAAGCTTGGGGGAGGATCTCACGGGGCACCTCTGAATAAAGAAATAGCGCGCACGCAGGCGTGAGCTATACCATACCATTTCGGGAAATATAAGTCAAGCCCGCGCGGCTTTCGGGAAAACGGAAAAAAGTGTTGTAAGCCCCGCCGCGAAATGCTAAAATAAAGCAAATGCATATGTGAAAGGAGATTTCCCGTGGGATCCAGATATTCTCATGTTTTCTCCCCTATCAAAATAAGGGGCATCGACTTCAAAAACCGCATCATCCTCGCGCCGCCCTCCACCAACCTCTCCGGCAGGGACGGCCTCATAACGCCCGAGTTCGTCGACTGGTTCCGCATGATCGCCCGCGGCGGCGCCGCCATCATGTACGTCGGCAACGCCTCCATCGACATCACCGAGAGCAAGGACGAGGCGTTCCAGCTCGAGCTCAACGACGACCGCTGCGTCCTCCCGCTGACGCGCTATGCCGACATGGCCAAGGAGTACGACTGCCATGCGTCGCTGGAGATAAACCACAACGGCAAGGACACCGCCTTCGAGACGGTCGGCCACGCGCCGTTCAGCGCCTCCTCCATCATAACCGCCAGCGAGATGACCCGCGCAAAGCGCTTCGGCCGCGATCCCATCCCGTCGATCGAGATGACGAAGGAAAAGATCAAGGAGACGGTCGACAAGTTCGCCACAGCCGCCTACCACATGAAGAAGGCCGGCATCGACATCTGCCTGCTCCACGGCGGCCACGGAAACCTCATCAGCCAGTTCACCAGCCCGCTCTACAACAAGCGCACCGACGAATACGGCGGCAGCACGGAAAACCGCGCCCGCTTCGCCATCGAGGTCTGCGACGCGATACGCCGCAAGTGCGGCGAGGACTTCGTCATCGAATTCCGCATCTCCGCCGACGAGATCGCCGACGAGGGCATGCACTTTGACGAGACGCTCCAGCTCATCGGCTACCTCAAGGATCACATCGACATCTGCCACGTCTCCGCCGGCCTGCACAGCGACTTCGATATGCGCTATTACAGGAACTGGTGCCAGAACTACATGATGCCGCGCGGCTTCAACGTCCACTACGCGCGCGACGTCAAGAAGGCCTATCCCGACCTTCTCGTGACGACCGTCGGCTCCATCGTCAGCATCGACATGGCCGAGGAGATAATCGCCAACGGCTGGGCCGACTTCGTGGCGATGTGCCGTCCGCTCATGGCCGACCCCGACATGCCGAGAAAGTACGCCGAAGACAGGCCCGAGGACAGGCGCCCCTGCCTGCGCTGCGACACCTGCACCAAGCACCTCATGGTCCCCAAGGGCATCTACTGCGCCGTTAACCCGATCTCCGCGCTCACGAGCGAGCTCAAGGACGGGCTCGTTCCCCCCGCGCCGGTCAAGAAGAAGGTCGCCGTCGTCGGCGGCGGCGTCGCGGGCATAACCGCCATGACGACCCTCGTCGACAGGGGCCACGACGTCACGCTCTATGAAAAGAGCGACCACCTCGGCGGCAACGTCCTCGGCGCGGCCGCGCCTCCGTTCAAGATAGACTGCCGCGACTACCTCGACTGGCTCATCCGTCAGGCCGAGAAATGCCCGGCCCGCAAGATAATGAACACCGAGGTCACCAAGGAGATCCTCGACGCGGAGAAATACGACGCCATCATCATCGCCGTAGGCTCCGAGCCCATCATTCCGAAGGTCCCCGGCATCGACAAGCCGCACGTCCACTGGGCGCCCGACGCCGAGACCGGCAAGGTCGCCGTCGGCGACAAGATAGTCATCGTCGGCGCCGGCGCCGTCGGCCTCGAGGCTGCGCTCGATTTCGCCGATCAGGGCAAGGACGTGACCGTCGTCGAGATGCAGGAGAAGGAAGCCTGCTTCAGGAACATCCACTCCAGCTCCGGCACGAGCTACCGCGAGTTCCGCACCATCGTCGACTCCGGCCGCTTCCCGTCCTACTATGAGACGGCTCTCGCCGAGGTCACCGACGACAAGGTCATCTGCGTCAATCAGGTCACCGGCGAGAAGATAGAGCTCGAGGCCGATACGGTCCTGCTCGCGGTCGGCATGAAGCCGCTGACGGCGAAGGCCGAGGAGCTGCGCCGCAGCGCGCCGGAGACGAGCGTCCGCCTCGTGGGCGACGTCAAGAAGCTCGGTACGATAGGCACCGCCGTCAATCAGGCGTTCCAGGCCGCTCTGCATATCTGATAGAGCAAACGTTTTTCCGCCCGGCCCTCCGCGGACCGGGCGGACCATTTGAAAGACGCCGCCGAAAGAAAGGAGACGACTCATGAAACTGAAAAGGATGCTCGCCGCCCTGCTCGCCGTCGCCCTGCTGGCCTCGCTTGCAGGCTGCGGCTCGCTCATAAAGAAAGCGGAGGAAGCCGCCGACAGGCCCGGGACCTCCGCCGACCCTGAGCCGACGAAGTCCGGCGGCAAGACGGAAAAGCCGCCTAAGACCACGTCCGGGCCCTCGAACGGCCCCGCGCCGTCGGACACCCCGGAACTCACGCCCGAGGAGGAGTTTTTCAGCTCCATGATAGGGGATTACCGCTTCATCCAGATAGGCCTCGGCGGCGACGATTGGGGCGCGACGTGGGTGTATGAGGAGCAGCGGAAGGAGGAAGAGCGCATCGCCGCCACCGAGCCGACCGTCTCTCTCCGCGCCGACGGGACGGGCACGCTCGTCTTCGACGACGAGCGCCATGACTTCACGTGGGATTTCGACGAGGCCGAGATAAACTACGTCAAGGAGACGGGGCTTCCCGGCTCGTACGCCGGCGCGTTCCGGCTGGATAACGGGGAAGAGATCCTTTTCTCCTTCTCCCGCCGAATACTCACCTATGAGTACAAGGACTGGATCAGCGTCTATACGACCATGACCGAGGCCGAATACGAGGCGTATCAGGCGTCCTTCGACGATCTCCCGGATGGCGACTATACGCTCGGCGAGCCGCGGATATTCAACGCCATAAACTCCGGCGGCAATGTGGTCCAGAAGGTCCTTATCCCCGTATATAACTCCGGCAGCGAGACGGTATATCTGCGAGACCTGCATCTCGTCATCCGCGACAAGGACGGGACCGTTGTCTATGACACGACCTGCTACGGGCGCAATCCCGAGGTACTGCGTCCCGGCGAGGACGGAGCCTTCATCGAATGGGTCAGCTCGAGCCGTTTCCAAAACAGTTATACGTCCCTCTCTCCGGATATGACCGTCGAGCTCGACGATATCATGATCAACCCCATGAAAGAAGAGTACATCCACAGGATGCCGCTGTCGAACGTCTATTACGACAAGGCCGCCGGATGCGTCAACGGGACGATATACAACGACACCGGCGATTTCCTCGCCGGATTGAACAACAACAATGAAAAATGGGCGACCGCGCACTATTCCTACAAGACGTATATTTCTTACTATGACGCGAACGGTGCGCTCATCTGCTCCCACGAATTCTACGATACCGAATGCCTCGAAGCAGACCAGACGCTCGACTTCAGCGTGTATATCTACTGGCTTCCGGAGGGATATACCTATAACGATATAGATTCCGTCAAGGTCTGGTCCTATATCCTCGATTACGAGCTCACCGAGAAGAGATGACCGGGCGATCCGGCCTGAAATGACCGCACACGGGAACGCCGCTTTTCGGAGCGGCGTTCCTTTTTGTGCGTCTTCGCGCGATTGACACCCGCGCAGGGAAGATGCTATAATTTAACGGATAAACTGTTTCGGGAGGGCGGGAAATGCTCACGCTTGGCATCGACATAGGCTCGACGACGGCCAAATGCGCCGTGCTCGAGGACGGACGCGAGTTCCGCGCGCTCACGCTGCGCGATTCCGGCGTCGGGACGGACGGGCCGCAGGCCGCGTTTGAGGACGCGCTGACGGAGCTCGGCATGTCCCGCGGGGATATAGACTGCGTCTGCGCGACGGGGTACGGCCGCGCCATGTGGAAGGACGCCGACCTTCGCGCGAGCGAGCTGACTTGCCACTGTCTGGGCGGGGTGTTCGTCTTTCCCGGCCTGCGCACGCTCATAGACGTCGGCGGGCAGGACGCGAAGGTCATCTCCATAGACGTCGGCGGGAACATGGCCGAGTTCGTCATGAACGACAAGTGCGCCGCCGGGACGGGGCGCTTTCTCGACGTCATGGCCGCGCTGCTGCACCGCACGGTGGATTCCTTCGCCGAGGCCGCCGCGCGCTCGAAGTCGCCCGCCTCCATCTCCAATACCTGCACCGTCTTCGCCGAGAGCGAGGTCATCAGCCAGCTCGCCGCAGGCGCCGCCGTCGAGGACGTGATCGCGGGGATATGCCGCTCCGTCGCGACCCGCGTGGGGAGCCTCGCGAGGCGGCTCGACGTGAAGGCCCCCGTCTGCATGAGCGGCGGCGTGGCGAAAAACGCCGCCGTGCGCGCCGCGCTCTCGGAATATCTGCACGTTCCCGTTTTATACGATGAGCGCGCCCAGCTCTTCGGGGCGATGGGCGCGGCGATATACGCCGCCGGAAGGCGAAGCAAGGAGTAAAACATGGAAGTCAGAAAAGGTTCCTCTCAGGACCCGAACAGCGCCAAGTACAAGCTCAATCAGATCGCCGCCAAGGCCTATTCCGACGCGCAGGCCGCCAAGGAGCGCGGCGAGAAGGTCGGCTGGTGCGCGAGCAATTTCCCCGTCGAGCTGCCGGAGACGCTCGGCATCCCCGTCTGCTATCCGGAAAATCAGGCCGCCGGCATTGCCGCGCGCGGTCAGGGCGAGAAGCTCTGCTCCATCGCCGAGGACGAGGGCTATTCCAACGACATCTGCGCCTACGCGCGCATCAGCCTCGCCTACGCGAAGATAAAGGACGAGCCCGCGCAGAATATGCCCATGCCGGATTTCATGCTCTGCTGCAACAATATCTGCAGCTGCATGACAAAGTGGTATGAAAACCTCTCCAAGGAGCTGGGCATACCGCTCATAATGATAGATATCCCGTTCAATCCCGACAACGAGGTCAGCCGCGACGAGATAGAGTACGTCAAGGCGCAGTTTCTCGACGCGGTCAGGCAGCTCGAGGAGATAACGGGGAAGAAGTGGAGCGACGAGCGCTTCCGCGAGGTCATGGCCAATTCCTGCCGTACCTCCCGCGCGTGGCTGGAGGCGACTGCGCTGGCCGCCGCTCGCCCCTCGCCCTTCAACGGCTTCGACCTTCTCAACCACATGGCCGTCATGGTCACCGCGCGCGGCAAGCCCGAGGCCGCCGAGGCGATGGAGCTGCTCGCCAAGGAGTACCGCGAGAACATCGAAAACGGCGAGAGCACGTTCCGCGCCGAGGAAAAATACCGCATCATGTTCGAGGGCATAGCCTGCTGGCCGTGGCTTCGCGTCACGTCGACGGGGCTCAAGTCCCGCGGGATAAACATGGTCTCGACCATATACGCCGACGCCTTCGGCTTTATATACGACGATTTCGACGGCATGATCGAGGCCTACTGCAAGGTCCCGAACGCGATAAATCTCGAGACGGCGCGCGACAAGCGCATCCGCCTGTGTAACGCAATAGGCGTAGACGGTCTGCTCGTGCATACCAACCGCTCCTGCAAGCTCTGGAGCGGCTTCATGCCCGAGATGAGCCGCCAGATAGGCGAGGCCTGCGATATCCCCGTCGTCAGCTTCGACGGCGATCAGGCCGACCCGCGCAACTTCTCCGAGGCCCAGTACGATACGCGCGTGCAGGGCCTGACGGAGATAATGGAATCCAGAAAGGCAGGTGCCTGAAATGGAGCTCCGCGAGATACTTGAAGCATTCCGCGCCGCCGACCCCGCCAAGATGAAGGAGAGATACCTCGCCGAGGGGAAAAAGATCGTCCTCACGGCGCCGGTATACACCCCCGAGGAGATCGTCCACTCCATGGGGCTCGTACCTATGGGGGTCTGGGGCGCCGACACTCTGCTCGAGCGCTCGAAGCGATATTTCCCGGCGTTTATATGCTCGATAGCGCAGTCCATAGTCGAGCTCGGCATGCGCGGGACGTACGACGGGGCGTCCGCGATAGTTATCCCGTCGCTCTGCGACAGCCTCAAGGTGCTCGGGCAGAACTGGAAGTACGCCGTGCCGTCCATCCCGTTCGTCCCGATGACCTATCCGCAAAACCGCGCGAACGAGGCCGGCCGAGCCTTCGCGAAGGCCGGATATCTGCGCGTCATACGCGACCTCGAGGCCGCGACCGGCGCGAAGTTTTCCACAGACGCGCTCGCAAATTCGTTGAAAGTTTATAACGAGCACAACGCCGTCATGCGCCGCTTCGCCCGCGAGGCGGGAAAGTACGCCGCCGTTTCGGCCTACGACCGCAGCGCGGTCTTCAAGAGCGCGTTTTTCATGCTCAAGGAGGAGCACACCGCGCTCGTGAAGGAGCTGCTCGCCGCCCTCGAGGGGACGGAGCCCGCCTCCGGTCCCTCCGTCGTGACGACGGGCATCCTCGCCGACAGCCCCGCGCTGCTGGGTAAGCTCGACGAGCTCGGCCTGCGCATAGCGGCCGACGACGTCGCTGCCGAGAGCAGGCAGTACAGGACCGACGCGCCCGAGACGGGCGACCCGCTCGACGCTCTCGCCGCGAAATTCGCCGCCATGGGCGACTGCTCCGTGCTGCTCGATCCCTCTAAGCACAGGGCCGCCATGCTCGTCGATACCGTGCGCGGGACGGGAGCCTCCGGCCTCCTGCTGCTGCTGACCAAGTTCTGCGACCCCGAGGAATTCGACCTCGTCATCATCAAAAAAGCCTGCGCCGAGGCGGGGATACCCTTCCTCTCCGTCGAGCTCGACCGCCAGATGGTCAATTTCGGCCAGGCGGAGACGATGCTCGAGGCGTTTTGCGAGAGACTCGACTGATCATAGATAAGGAGAAATCATATGGAACGCGCACTTTCCGGGATCCGGGTGATCCAGCTTGCCAATTTCGTCGCAGCCCCGGCCGCCACACGTTACCTCGCCGACCGCGGCGCCGACGTCATCATCATAGAGGGGGTCAAGGGCGAGCCCCTGCGCTATTCCGCCGTTCAGGAGGGCAGGCCGCAGGATCAGCTCGAGAATACGACCTGGGAGTACCTCAACGGCGGCAAGCGCTGCATCGCGCTCAATCTCAAGGACCCCGCCGGCAAGGAGGCATTCATGCGCCTTCTCGACACTGCGGACGTGCTCGTCACGAACTGGCGCCAGCAGGCGCTCGAGCGCGCCGGCCTCGACTACGAGACGCTCAAGGAGCGCTATCCGCGCCTTGTCTACGGCATGTGCACCGGCTACGGCATGGAGGGCCCGGACAAGGACCTCCCCGGCTACGACATGACCGCTTTCCTCGCGCGCGGCGGCTATACGCATAACCTGCGCCGCCCCGGCGGCCCCGCGATGCCCATGCTCGCCGGCCTCGGCGACAATAACGTCGGCATAGCCCTCGCAGCCGCCATCATCACGGCGCTCTACGGCGTGCAGCGCTCGGGGAGAGGAGACCTCGTCTCCGTCAGTCTCTACGGCACCGCCGTATACAATATGAGCATCATGCTCCTCGCCGCACAGTACGACGGCGACGCGCGCCGCTATCCCATCGACGCGCACGAGTACCCCAACCCTCTCAACGGCTCGTATACGACCTCCGACGACCGCATCATCCAGTGCTGCATGCCCGACTACAATCCGCGCTTCGATCATTTCTGCCGCGTCATAGGCAGAGCCGACCTCGCCGACAGCGGAAAGTATTACCCGCAGATGGAGATGGTCGAAAGGGGCACTCTCGCCGAGCTCGTGACCGAGCTCGAGGCGACCTTCGCCGCGAAGACCTGCGCCGAGTGGGAGGATATCCTCCGCGCGGGCGATATCCCGTATTCCCGCTGCTACAGCTGGCAGGAGATCGTCGAGGACCCGCAGGCCTCCGCCAGCGGCTGCTTCTACGACCTCGAATGCGAGAGCGGGAACAAGCTGAAGATAACCCACACGCCCGGCACCTTCGCCTCCGAGACGGAGATCGCCGTGCCCCGCGGCCCGCACATCGGCGAGAACGGCCCCGAGATACTCCGCGAGCTCGGGTATTCCGAGGAGGAGATAGAGGCCCTGCAGAAGTCCGGCGCGATGTTCGTCCAGACGCCGGAGCTGGCCGCCGAGCACCGATGGGAAGTCGTCTGAAAAGCCTGAAAAAAGCCTCGCCCTCCCTTGCGCAAAGCCGCACGGGAGGGCCTTTTTGCGATATTTTGCGATCGATCGGAAAAAAGGATAAAAAAGATGAAAAAAGTACTTGACATGGGTGTAGGTAGGTGGTATATTAGCGAAGCTGTCCGCCAAGGGAAGGGCGCTAAAAGTGCGCCTGACCGGGAAAAAAGTCCTTGACAAGAGGGCGTGCGGCAT
>JAFZOI010000025.1 GCA_017550645.1 Oscillospiraceae bacterium | reverse complement strand
GGAGGGCTACGTCAGGATAAGGCCGAAGATAAAGCTCTTCCTCCCGCAGCACTCCATAGTCGGCACTTTGCTCTCTCAGGAAGAAAACTTTGAGATAGTCCGCTCGGTGAAGTCCGGCATCGCGGCGCACGACGGCTTCAACTGGGCCGTGCTCGGCCCCAGATTCGAGCGCTGCGATAAGCTCAGCCGCGGCAGCAGGGTCTTCGACGACAGCATAGACGCCATGGTCGAGAAGATGACCGTCGATGACAGGCGCGCATTCATAGAGGACCTTTTCGACGTGCTCGGAAGATCCGGCGCGGAGACCGTCACGGACCTTACGGAGCAGCGTCTTCGCAGTACGCTCAAGCTCGCGGGCTCCCTCCGCAAGGCGCCGGAGGTGCGCAAATTCATCACGGCGCTTATTGAAGAGATGTTCCGCAACCGCAAGGGCTCAAAATGATCTTATAAGTCAAGCGGCCTTCCCGATCGGGAAGGCCGCTTCCGCATTTATCCGGCGAGGTCTTTTAGAAAGGCCGCTTCTTTTTTTATGAATGCGTCGGTGATCTTCGCAGCGCCGCGATAGAAATCCGTCCCCGCGCATCGGAGGACGTCGGCGGCGAATTCCTCCGTCCAGCCGGAGAGACGAGCCTCGAAAAAGGCAAGCTGTTCGTTGAAAAGGTCCTTTCGCATGACGTCGCAGGTCTGCGCGGATTCGCCGCAGAGCTCGCCCATGTATTCGAGCATTAGGCCGAGATGGTCGAACGGCACGCGGTACTTAGCAGGGTCGGGCACGAGCCCGCGCGAAAGATACGCGGCCTCCAGCTTTTTTTCGACTATGCCGCCCCCGCCGGTATAAAACGCCTCAAACGGGAACGCGGCGCGTCCTGTCGCGTCTCCGGCGGCGAGGAACGTCTTGGCATAGTCCGCAGCAAGGTCGTCGAGGTCGCCCTCCGAAGCGCCGTCAATATATTTTTGCATCAGCGAAAAGCCTTCAAGGAGCTCCTGATCCGCTTCATCCTGCGGCTCAAAGGCCGGAAAGCGGAGCTTTTTGAGCGATGCGAGAAGCTCAGCGTCGACCTCCATGAGATAAATGTGTCCGAGAAAGCGGTAAAGCGCCTCTCTCGACGAGACGGGCTCTTTATTCATCGTATCTTCCCTCCCGCAGCTTTTTTTCGAATTCGGCCGGGAGCTCGTCTATCCACTCCGCGCCGCGCAGTATAAAGCGTCCGGACGGGCCGACGCCCCCGTCGTCGCGGAGCGTGCGGGCATGCTCGTCGGCTTCCGATACGTCCGCGACGCGAAGCGCCTCGCCCGGGCATACGCTCACGCAGGCGGGGCTATCTCCGGCGCAGAGGTCGCACTTGAAAGCGCGGCTTCCGCAGACGTCTATCGCGCCGTAGGGGCAGGCTCCGGCGCAGGCTCCGCATCCGACGCACCTCGACGCGTCGATGCGCACGACGCCGTCCGCCTCGCTTTTGAAACACGCCCCGGTCGGGCAGGCCGCCGCGCAGGCGGGGTCGGCGCACTGCTGACAGACGACGGTCAGAAAATACATGCTCAGGCACGGGAAAGTCCCGACCGGGCCCATCGTATATGTTTTGATCCTCGAGACGCCGGGCGGGTCGCCGTGGGCGAGCGAGCAGGCGGCGCGGCAGGCGCGGCAGCCTATGCAGCGGTCGGCGTCGAATATAAATGCAAGCTGCTTCATGTGCGCCTCCCCTTCCCGTTTTCAAGCCAGCCGGAGAAATCCTCCGGGGCGGTATAAATCCCCTCCGGCGCACTCTCCGCGGGATATACCCTGACAAGGAACCCGCGCAGGACGTGCGTCCCGACTACGTCGTTGAAAGGCGGCCCGGAGCGCGTGAGCACATTGACGTTGGACTCCTTCCAGCCGTGCGTCGGCGTGTCGAGCGTCTCGGGATACCAGAAGCGTTCCATGTAGACCGTTCCCGGTCTTATCGCCTTCGTCACGAGAGCTCTGGCGCGGGTCCTCCCCCGCGCGGACTCGACCCAGACCCATTCCCCGCTCCGCACGCCGTACTTTTCCGCGTCCTCCGGGCATATCCAGAGCTCCGGGACCGGCGCAGTCCCGCGCATGCCGGGCATGTTGCGGAGAGTCGAATGATGATACATCGGCAGTCTCCCGCCCGTCATGACGAGCGGGAATCTCTCCACGAGCTCATTATCCAGCGGGCTCTCGGTCGGCTCGGCATAATACGGCAGAGGCTCATAATCTGCGTCTGCGGGCGGCATGGGATAGGGCATGAAGGGCTCCCCCGTCCTGCCGAGCTTTATATATGCGTCGCAATAGACTTCGCACTTGCGAGACGGCGTGGGAAAGCCCTGAGGGATGCCGTCTTTATCCGGCGTGAGATAGACGTAATAGGACTTCCACTCGTCCTTCGGCAGGAACTCGAAGGGCGCTTTCGCGCAGTATTCCTTCCACGTCACGCCCTGCGCGGGCGTGATCTGATCGAAGAATTCCTCCATGGAGCTCCAATAGGCGAGGTCGTCGCCCATGAACCCGGGATCGAACGCCTTACGGCACATCTCATGCCCGAGCTCGCCGCAGCGCCGCGCTATGTCGGCCCATATGACGCCCTCGTCGCGCGTTTCGAAGACGTGATCGCACTGTTGGCGGGCTACGCACATGTTGCACGTCTCGACTACCATCTCGGTCTCGAGCCATTCCTCGGTCGGAAGCACGACGTCGGCGTAGGCGGTCATCGAGGTCGGGTACGTGAAGATATGGACGATGAAGTCGAGCTTGCGGCAGGCTTCCTCCCATTTGCCGACCTCGGCGAGAACGCCGAACTTATTGCCGGAGCGGTCTATCCACGCGCGGGGCTGATAGGGCTCTCCGGTCAAAATGGCATTTAATATGCTCGCGGCGTGGCCGCCGTACCAGATGGAGAGACCCTTGTGCTCGCGGCCGCCGAGGCGCTTTAGAAACTGCTCCTCCGGCAGACATTTGAGCGCGACCGGGACGGGATAGTTCGGGCTTTTGAGCACGCCGCTTATCCTGAAGCGCTGCATGGCGGCGCCGGGCTTCTCGACGTTGCCCATAAGCAGGTCGAGCGTCACGGCGGCCATGGCCGCCTGCTCGGAGTTTATGCCCTGATCGGTCGCAACGCCGAGGCAGAGCGAGCTCGGCGTATTTTCCGCGTAGAGCCGTATCGCCTTTTCTATATCCGCGGGGTCGAGCAGGCAGAGCTCGGCTGCCCGCTCGAGCGTGAATTCCTCCACTCTCTCAAAAAGGAGCTGCGCGCCGGTCTTATAGAGCTTCCCGTCTATCACGTGCTCTCCGAAGAGCTCGGGCTCGAGCGCGTCGTCCCACGGATAAGAGAGAGTCTTTGCGGAGTTCGTTTTTTTGTCCCAGACGAGGGCCGAGGTAGATCCGTCGGGGTGAATGACGAAGCGCGTTTCGCAGTCGACGAGATAGGGCAGATTCGTCCAGCGCAGGACGAAATCCTCATCGTAAAGCTTATTGACAAGAATGTACCTTATCCACGCCATCAAAAGGGCGACGTCGCTTCCCGGACGCACGGGGAGCCAGACGTCCGCCTTCGCGGCGTCGGGAGTAAAGCGCGGATCGACCGCGACGGTCTTCACGCCCTTCATGCGCAGCTCGTTTACCATGCGGCCGCCCGACGCCGGGCAGGAATAGGACGGATCCGTCCCCCAAAGGACGAGCGTTTTGAGGGGCGTACTCTCGGTATCGTAGAATTCAAGGCAGTTGGAGTCGGCTATGCTCGAATCCATGCCGCCGTACATCATCGTCGTTGCAAGCACGCGCGGCAGGTAGCACTGCGCGCTGCCCGGCTCGAACCAGTTGGGCGTACCGAAGATGTTGCAGAAGCGCGCGCAGCTCCAGACCTCGGGATTGCCGCCGCCGCCCGTGCTCCCGAAGACGCACTCCGCGCCGTACTTTTCGCGTATCTCCATGAGCCGCCGTGCGACTATATCCACGGCGTTATCCCACGTCGTGCGCTTCCATTCCCCGCTTCCCCGCTCGCCCACGCGAAGCAGCGGATATTTGTTGCGGTTCGGGTGATAGAGCGCGTTTATGCCGGAAAGCCCCTTGTCGCAGAGCTTGCCTTTGCTCATCGGGTCGACCGGGTCGCCTCTGAGGGCGACGACGCGGCCGTTTTTGACCGTCGCGATGACGCCGCAGTTGGCTATGCAGGCGCGGCAGGCCGTGTGCACCTCATGCTCCTCGTTGCGCACCTCCAGCGTGCGCGGGGCGCAGCTTATAAAGCCCGAAAAGCCGCGGACGCACCCGTCTATCCCCGCTATATCGAGCCTCTTGGCATAGTCGTTTGAAGTCGTGTTCCGATCCACGTCCGGCCTCCGTTCATTGCTTGATAAAAAAAGGTCACGCCGCCCCGGCGCTATTGAAAAGAGGCGCCGGATTTGGTATCATGTAATCGTTCGGAGGTCTGCCGATCTCCGGACGAATAATACGATGGCAGTAATGCCGGGAAAGGCCCGGCGCATCGCGGAAAGGGGTAAAATAATGAATATTCCCGAGGAATTCCTGAAAAATCAGACTTTCGATTCCCGCGCGATAGGCTTCAACCGCCAACTGTTGCCCTCGATGATCAACGGCGGTAAGCACGGCGATACCAACATCGGTTATAAGGTCATGGCCGACGGCAAGGTCTGGGTGAGCCTCTACGGCCCGACGGCGAAAGAGGTGAAGGCCGGCCCGCCGGAGAACCTCGTCTCCCTCACGCTGGAGGAGGACGGCATGTGGACGGGCACGATCCAGTACGCCGATCCCGGCCTCAAGCAGCTCATATTCTACGTCGACGGCGTGCGCGTGGTCAATCCCCTCGCTCCGATAGCCTACGGCTGGGGCTACGGCATCAACTATATCGAGGTGCCCGATCTCGATCAGGACTTTATTCTTATAAAGGATGTCCCGCACGGGACTGTCTCGCAGGAATACTTCTTCTCCGAGATAACCGGCGAATACGAGTGCTGCTACATCTATACGCCGCCGAAATACCGCGACGACCTCGAGACGAAATACCCCGTCCTCTATCTGCAGCACGGCGGCGGCGAGAACGAGGCCTGCTGGACGCACATGGGCAAGTGCAACTTCGTCATGGACAATCTGCTCGCCGAGGGCAAGGCCGTCCCGTTCATAATCGTCATGAATAACGCCATGATGCAGGTGGCCAACGACGGCGAGCCGCGGCTCGACAACAAGCGCTATAACGAGATGGTCATACATGACTGCATCCCGTTTATCGAGAAGACCTACCGCGCCATCCCCTCCAAGAAGGCCCGCGCGATAGCCGGCCTCTCGATGGGCTCGCTGCTCTCGGGCGAGATGATCATGGCGCACTACGACGTCTTCGGCTCGGCGGGGCTCTTTACGGGCTATACATACCCCGTCATGGCGGGCAGCAGCAGGGATCAGTCCGAGCAGCTCAAGGCGCTCGACGACGCGGAGAAGTTCAACCGCGAGGTCGACCCCTTCTTCGGCGCGATAGGCGATCACGAAGTCTCGCTGCCGCTTTTTGAAAAAGAGCGCGAATACTGCAAGGAAAAGGGCATAAACTATATCCAGAAGATCTATCCCGGATACCATGAGTGGCGCGTCTGGAGAGCCGCCTTCCACGACTACGCGCAGATAGTTTTCAGAGCGCTGTAAAAAACTTGCTTTCTGTACCCTGCCGCGTCTCCCGTCCGAGGCGCGGCAGGGTATTATTATGTCAACCAATAGCCGCTCTCTTCGCTTCTATCAGTTCGTAGGCTTTGTCCATTGCTTCAGCGCAAGCGCACGGCACGTCGGGCTCTATCGGCCGCCCCGCCTTAGTCTCGTCTATGCGGAACCAGCGCTTGTACGACACGGAAAAGCGCAGTCCGGAATTAGGCGCGGTAAAGCTCAGAGTGTCCCCGTAAGAATCGGGCAGGTTGCCGGGGGCTTCGCCTATCAGCGTGCCAAGGCCGTTATCCTCTATAAGCATGGCGAAGTCCATCGCAGCGCTGAACGTCCTCGTATCCGTCAGAACGTACAGATCGCCGGAAAAGCCCGCGCCGAGCTTTTTATTGCGTGTAAAGCCCTTTTTGTTTTTTATCAGGATATTCCCAATGCGCACGTGCGACGGCCAGCCGTAATAGCCGTCGGCGTCGAGGTATCTGATGAATTCGTCGGCGCAGAGCGAGCTGCCGCCTCCGTTGCTGCGCAGATCGACTATGATGCTGTCGCAGCCGGCCGCGTTAGTCTGCTTGAAAAAAGCCCCAACGGCCGCCCGATACTCCGAGTTATAGTCGCAGGAGCGGAGCGCAAAAACGCCGACGCCTTTATCTGCGTCTATCCTGTAAGACCAAGGCTCTCCGCTCCCTGAAGCGGCCCGGCCGCTCACGTTTTTAAGCGTGACGAACTTATGCTCGCGGTCAAGCTCGCCGGAGGCGGCCTCATAGGTGAAAACGACGCCGTCGGTCGTATCGACGCCTATCCACGTCAGATAGGTCTTGCTGATCAGCACGTTCGCCTCGAAGATCGCGCGGGCGTACTCTTCCGTCTCATATTGGTACAGCTCGCAGAAGCGCCCGAATACGTCCTCGGTCGGCTCGCCGTTTATCTTTACCGGCACGCCGTACTGCCTGAGCAGGCCGAAATCGTCGAGATACAGCGTCGCCGCGGGGCTTGCCCACACCTGAGTATGCCCGTCGCCGAGCTCGTGGAGGATGCGGGAAACGGCGCGCCACTCCTCGAGGACAGTCACGCCGTCCTCCGAGGCGTCGATAAGCTCCGTCTCGGCAAGATAGCGCTCTTCCGTCGCCGCGGCGCGGGCGTTGTCTTTTTCAAGCCACGCCGGATGGCGGCTGCGGAGCATCTTCATGACGCGATCGACGTCCTCGCGGGCCTGCTCGCGGCTCAGCACCGTATCGAGGCCAAGCGTAGGCTCCCCGCCGCTGAACGTGCCGCGGTAAGGGTCGAACCAGAGCTTGTATGCTCCGAACAAAACGAGCGCGGCTGCAATAACGGCGCAGACGGCTGTTAACAAAGCTTTTATGCCTTTTTTCATGTTTATCTCACGATCCAAAGCGAGCCGGGGCAGCGACGCCCCGGCTCTTGTTTTCGTTCCGTTATCAGAAGGTGTGCTCGGCGCGGGAGATTATATCGTTCTGCATGGCCTCTGTCATGTCGACGAAGTAGGCCGAATAGCCGGCTATGCGCACGACGAGGTTATGATAGTCCTCCGGGTGCTCCTGCGCAGCGCGGAGGGTCTTCGCGTCGACGACGTTGTACTGGCACTCCATGCCGCCCTTTTCAAAATACGTCCTCGTCATGTCTCTGAGCTTATGGACGCCCTCGTCGCCGCGAAGCGCGGTCGGGTGGATCTTGAGGTTGACGGCCATGCCGTCGAGATAGCGGGAATGGTCGAAGCAGCAGGAGGACGTGAAGACGGAGGTCGGTCCGTTGAGGTCCCTCCCCTGCGCGGGGCTCATGGCGTCGGCTATGGGCTCGCCGGTCTTGCGTCCGTCGGGCGTGGCCCACGTTATCTCGCCCTGCGCGACGTGGTCGGCGGCGCCGAACATGCCGCATTTATAGACCTTGCAGCGCTTATTGTGGAAAGCTCTGGTGATGCCGTAATAGAGGTCCATGACCCACTTGAGCTCCTCGTCGGCATAGGGGTCGGCGTTGCCGTAATGCGGGACCTCGTTGAGCACGCGCTGGCGCAGGACCTCGTAGCCCTCCCAATTGGCAAGGACGGCGTCGAGAAATTCCTTCGCGCTGACGAGCTTTTTATCAAAGACCATGTACTTGATGGCCGTGATGGAGTCGGCCACGGTGGCGAGGCCGGTCGCCGTTCCGCCGTAGGAATTGTACTTTGCTCCGCCCGCGGAGACGTCCTTGCCGCTCTCCATGCAGCCCTCTGTCGAAATGGAGAGGTTCGGATAGGGATAAAGGCGCGTGAATTCATGCTCGGCGTAGTTATTGAGCGTCGCCGACCAAGTCAGCATCCATCTCGCGAGCTTTTCGAGCGCGGCGCGCACGTCGTCGATGGACTTCATCTCATAGAGATAACCCGAGCGCGCGCATTCGGGGGCCTGACGGCCGTTCATGGGATTGATTCCGTTATTTATCGCCATTGTTATCGCTATGGACCAGTATATGCCGTTATGCCCCATGGCCGAGCCGTTCGGCGCGGGATAGTCGTTGCCGGAGCCCGTTATCTCCTGGCATCCTATGAAGGCGTAGTTGCGCGCGTCCTCGAGCGAGAAGCCGAGCTCGCGGATGATGCCGGGAACGATGACGTCGTCATTTTGCAGAAGCGGGAGGCCGCCGACGCGCATCGAGGTCGCGAGCGCGCAGTCCCATATATCTGCGCCCGTCTTGCTGCTCGTGCGCAGAGAGACGGTCGGCTCATGCAGCTGCAGTCTGGCTATGGATTCAAGGACCATGAAGGAAACGGGATTGGTCGCGTCCTCGCCCGTCTCGGGAATGAGGCCGCCTATGGTCGTATGCTGGCCTATATGGCCTATGCCGGCGGTTTGCGCGGCCTTGCCGAAACCGCCGCCGAAGAAGATATTGAGCTTGAGGAAGAACGCGTCGACGAGCTCCTGCGCGTATTCCTTCGTTATCGTTCCCTCGTCAAGCTCTTTTTTCAGATACGGCCAGACGAGCTGGTCGAAGCGGCCCATGCTCGTCACGCCGGGCCCGTTGTCGACCATGAGGAACAGATGATACAGCATGACCTGCTGGCAAGCCTCCCAGAACGTGCGGGCGGGCTTTTCGGCTATCCACTCAAGGCTCTCGGCCATCTTCGCCAGCTCGGCCGCGCGCTCCGGCGTCGGGGCGGTCTTCGCCTTTTCGGCGGCGATCTCCGCATAGCGGCGCGTCAGCGTGATGGCCCCGTCGCATGCGACTGTCGCGGCTTTGTAGAAGAGGTATTTGTCCATATCGTCGCCCATGACGTTGCCCTTGCGCTCGTCGAGCCAGTCCTGGGCCTGCTTGCGGATGTCGCCGTAGCCTCTTTTGAGTATGGTCTGGAAGCCCGGAGTCAGGTGCCCCGGCATGGAAAGCACGGGAAAGCCGCCCGGCCTGCCGTAGGTGCAGGCAACGAGGCTGAATAGCTCCTCCGCCCCGTCGGGCAGCCACTGCTCGGGCCTTATCCCGCCGTACTCGTTCGCCTGCTGAGCGGAAATGGCGCGCAGCTTTTTGAGCTCCTCTGGCGAGACGGCGAGCTTCTGATGCGAATAGAGCGGATCGTCGTCCGGCGCGTGGTGCAGTCCGTCGGCCTCGATGGGCCACGTGTGCTCGATATCTACCGAGAGCCACATCCTGCCGCTGGAGCCGCCCCAGTTTTTCCCGCCGAGGTCGCCGACGAAATACTCGTCCTCCTCGATGTCCATCGGCATATTGGAGATGACGTAGAGAGATTCCATCGGCTTTCTGATGACGGGCGGGAAATTGCGGTATTTCGCGGTCGCCTCCGCCTTGATGCGGAGCTTTTCCGAATCGGCTATTATGAGTCTGTCTCTGACCTTGTCGCGCATCCTCGCGATGCGGTCCGTAACGGGGCTGAACTGATACATGTCCGTGCTCCTTTCTTGAAATGGGCAAATAAGCGCGAGCTCCCGTCCGCACGGCATGCGGACGGGAGCCCGAATGTTTACTTGAGGAGTCCTTCCTCGCGCATGAGCATTTCCAGCTCGGAGACGGCCGTCTCGAGCTGATCGATGCTGTGGGTGGACGAAATGGTGAAGCGAAGCCTGCTCTCGCCCATCGGGACGGCGGGATACATGGCGGGCGGCACGAAGACGCCCTTTTCGAGAAGCTTCGCGGAGAGCTTGGCGGCGTCCGCGTCGGAGCCTATCATGATGGGCACGATGGCGCTCTCGCCGGCGAGGCAGGTGTTCATGCCGCACTCCTTGGCGCGCTTGACGAAATAGGCGATGTTCTCGTGCAGCTTGGTGACGGCGGAGTTGTCGCGGCGGATTATCTCTATCGCCTTTTTGCAGGCAGCGGCGAGCGGGGGCGCAATGCCGGCCGTGAAGACGAAGCCGTTCATCGTGTACTTGAGATACTCGATGATCTCCTTCTTCGCGGCGACGTAGCCGCCGCAGGTGCCGAGAGCCTTGGACATCGTCCCGTACTTGATGTCGATATCGTCTGGCGCGAGGCCGAAATAGTCGTCGCAGCCGCCGGCATGCTCGCCTATGACACCGCCGGAATGCGCCTCGTCGACCATGAGGAAGCACTTATACTGCCTCTTGAGCTTTACGAATTCCGGGATAGGCGCGATGTCGCCGTCCATGCTGTAGACGCCCTCGACGATGATGAGGACCTTATTGTACTTTCCTTCGACCTTTTTGAGGATGCTCTCGAGCTGGGCGAGATCGTTGTGCTCGAAGGCCTTGCTGTCGGCGTTGGAGAGCCTGATGCCCTCGGTCAGGGAGTTATGAGAGAGCGCGTCGTAGACGATGAGATCTCCCTCGCGGGCAAAGCAGCTTACGAAAGCGACGTTGGTCGCCCAGCCGCCCGTGCAGACGACGGCGTCCTCGGTGTGCTTCCAGGCGGCTATCTCCTTCTCGAGCTCCTGATAGAGCGTCTTTTCGCCGGCGAGAAGGCGCGCGCCGGATGCGGACGTGCCGTACTGCTTGATGGCGTCGATGGCGGCCTGCTCCGTCTCGGGGTTGCCTGACATGCCGAGGTAGTTATAAGAGCCGAGGTTGATGACGGGCTTGCCGTTTACGATGGAGGTGTCGCGAACTACGCTGTCGTGCGGGATGAAATAGGGATTGAAGCCGTCTCTGAACGTTGCGGCCATTCTTATCTTTATCTCTTTGTATTCGCGGCTCTCGGCAAAGTCGGTTATCCTCGAGGTGTTCTCAACGGCCTTGGTCTCGGCGGGAGCGCCGGTATCGAGCCCGTGGAGGACGGCGTAGATGTACTTCGCGGCCTTTTCCGTATTTGTGAGCTTCGCGGCATCCGTGTCAAGGATGACGACGCCGTACTTTTCCTCTATCTCCGCAACGCAGCAGGAGAGGTCGAGGCTGTCCATGCCGAGGTCTTCGACGAAAGCGTCGGTATCGGATATGGCGTTCTTCTCCTCCTCGGAATAGTTGAGGGATTCAGCGATTATGCTGCGGACCGCGGCCTTTATCTCATCGAGTTCTTTATCGTCCATCTCCGGCTCCGCGGCCGCGATCTTTTCGGTCTTTTCCATTTTCTCCGCCTTTCTGAGCTTGCCCGAGAGAGGCAGCTCCTCGAGATCGGCCAGATTGTCCCTAAGCTTCTGGCGCATGACCTTCATGCTCCCGGATATGGGCAGATCGGCCGAGCTGAGGTATGCCCTCGTGACCCTCTCGCCAATGGGCAGCGTCTCGTTTATCTTTCTTATGCCGTCGAGGTACTCCTTCTCGTCGAAGCCGTCCGCGCGCTGAGAGACGATGGCGACGTCCTCGTAGGAGCCGTTTTTCACGCCGAGCAGGCAGGACTTTGCTACGCCGGGGAGCTCGTCGAAGAGGTCCTCTATCTCATCGGGATATACGTTCTCGCCGTTGGCGTTAATGATGACGTCCTTGACGCGGCCGCAGACGAAGAGGCCGTCGGGCGTCCTCTTTATAACGTCGCCGGTCGCGAACCACGCGGATTCGTCCCTCGGGACGATCTCGCCGTCTATCATGCTGGCGGAGTAGAGCGCGCCGCCGCGGATGAAGAGCTCGCCCTCGTCGGTCGTTCCGTCGCCTATTCTGTACTCGGTCAGGGAGAAGGGCTCGCCAATGCTCCCCTTCTTGCGCTGCTCGGGATCGAGCGACTTCTCGACGGCTATGATGCCCGTCTCGGTCATGCCGAACCCGTTGCAGAGCGGATATCCGATGTCGTTTAGTATCTCAAGGGTCTCGGCGGGAACGTGGCCGCCGCCGGTTATCATGGAGCGTATCTTCGTGCCGAGCGTCTTCTTCTTGATGACGTACTTGATGAGCGGATTGAGCTGCTTGCCATCGAGCTTCTTTCTGATACCGGTCGCGAGCGCGTTGAAGAAGATGGGCACGCAGTAAAGGTGCGTCACGCCGTGCCTCGAGCAGGTCCCGAGAATGGTCTGGACGGCCTTGTCGCGGCAGAAGACGAGCACCTTGCCCGTGCAGGCATAGAGCAGATACACGACCGAGAAGCCGAACACATGGTGGAACGGGAGGAAGGCGAGAAGCTTGCAGGGCTTGCCCTCGATAAAGGGCATATCGGGATTTATCTGCTTGGCCTCGTCGAAGCTCAGGATGTGGTTGGCTATCGTCTGAGCGTTATAGAGGAATATCCTGCTGTTGCCGGTCGTGCCGGAGGTGCAGAGGGCTATGTACTCGGCCCACTTCTCCTCGCCGGGCTCGCCGCCCGCGAGCAGGTCCGCCGCGTTTATGAACTCGAGCCCGCAGCCATCGACGGGACGCGCGGAGACATAGGCCTTCGCGCGGGCCTCGGCCATGATGGAGCAAAGCTGCTCGGGCCTCGAGGCGGGATTCAGAAGCAAAGGGGTCTTGCCCGACATCAGTATGCCCCAGAGGAGCACGGGCCAATCCATGCAGGTGTCGTATATCAGGCCGACGACGGCGCCGTCGTCGCCGGGCATCTTCTTTTCCATGACGCCGCAGGCCGCGTAGGACATTTCTATGTACTCCTTATAGCTCCTGCTGACGACGTTGTCGTTCTTGTCGCTGACCTCGGCGGCGGTGTCGTCGCCGAACTTCTCCATCATGTGGAACATACCGCTGTAGCTGGGGTCCTTGCGCAGCGCTTCCAGCGTATCCTGCCATACCGTCTTTACCATAGAAAGAGCCTCCCAGTTCATTAGTAGTGCTTTTCCCGGGTATATGTCATATCCGGCAGGGCCTTGCGCCCTAAGCGGAAAGTATATTCTTTAACTTTTATAATATACTACGGACGGCCGTCAAATTCAAGTCCGGATTTGCTCCCGCGCGGCATTGCGGCGCGGTCAATATTGTTATTATCCTCTTGCGCTTCGGCCCGGAGCGTTATATAATTTAAGCAGAACGATTATTAAAACAGGAGGATAATAAAATGACCGGTATCGAAAAAGTCGTCGAGTTCCTCGACAAGGCCAAGACCTTCTATTTCCTGACCACCGACGGCGATCAGCCCAGGGGCCGCCCCTTCGGCTTCAAGATCGTCTACGAGGGCAAGCTCTATTTCGGCTGCGGCACCTTCAAGAACGTGTTCAAGCAGCTCGTCGCGAACCCCAGAGTCGAGGTCCTCGCCGTCAACGGCATGGACTTCATGCGCTATGACGGCAAGGCCGTCGTCGTCAAGGACGAGGGGCTTCTCGCCGCCGTCCGCGCCGCGAACGCCAACCTCATGGGCATGTACGACAAGAACGGCTGGGAGATGGGTCTGTTCTATCTCGAGGGCGGCCATGCCGAGATCCGCGGCATGATGGAGCTCAAAGAGGAGTTCGACGTCTGATCGCAGTCTGACCGCAACAGCAGGTACCGCCGGCACGAGCTGCCGGCGGTACTTTTTTATATGCTTGACACGGAGCCGAGGGATAACCTATCATGGACGCAAAGGGCGTATCCGCCCCGCATTATCCCGACGGTGAGTGAAGAAATGGACAAGGCGTCGTTTTTTTCAAAAGAAAAGAGCTTTTATAAGGCGTTTTTCTCCATGATGGCGGTGGTCGCGCTGCAAAACCTCGTGGCGTACTCCGTCAACATGGCGGACAACGTCATGCTCGGGCGCTTCAGTCAGGAGGCGCTCTCCGGCGCCGCGACCGTCAATCAGATATTCTTCATCGTCCAGCAGTTCGCGCTCAGCTTCGGAAACGCCCTCGTCGCGATATCCTCGCAGTACTGGGGCGAGCGGCGCGCGGGGCCGCTCAGGACGCTGACGGGCGTCACGCTCAAGCTCTCCGCCGCGGTCGGGATCGTGCTCGTCGTCCTCTGCCTCGCTCTCCCCGGGCCGCTGCTGAGTCTCTTTACGTCCTCGGAGGCGATAATCGCCGAGGGGAAAAAGTATCTGGCGATCATCGTCTGGACCTTCCTGCTCTTCATGGTCTCGCAGGTCCTCATGGCGGCGCTCCGCTCGGTCGGGACGGTCAGGATATCTTTTTATATCTCCGTCGTCTCGCTCGTCGTCAACGTCGGGATAAACTACGTCCTCATCTTCGGAAAGCTCGGCTTCCCGCGCATGGGGATAACTGGCGCCGCGATAGGTACGCTCATTGCCCGCGCGGTCGAGCTCGCGATCGTCGTCTGGTACGTCGCGGTGCGCGAAAAGAAGCTCAAATTCCTCGGGCGGGGCATGTTCGCTCGCAACCCGCTTTTGTTCCGCGACTATATACGCATCTATATCCCGATAATGTGCGCGTCCGTCCTCTGGGGCTTTTCCGTTCCCATACAGACGGCGATACTCGGCCATCTCTCGGCGGACGCGATAGCGGCCAACTCCGTCGCGACGACGTTTTACCAGTACCTCAAGGTCATCGTCATGGCCGTCTCCTCGACGTCGGCGGCGCTCATAGGCAAGGCCATAGGTCAGGGCGACCTCGCCGAGGTCAAGGCCGAGGCGCGGACGATGTCCGTCATCGACGTCGAGATAGGGCTCGTCCTCGGCGTCGCGCTCGTGCTGCTGCGCAGGCCGCTGCTGAGCCTTTACAGCCTGCAGCCCTCCGCGATGGAACTCTCCGACCGGCTCATCGCCATAATGGGAGCGGTAATGGTCGGCATGTCGTATCAGATGCCGGTCAGCTTCGGGCTCATCATGGGCGGCGGCGACGCGAAGTTCACGATGAAGATGAATCTCATCAGCACGTGGGCCATCGTCACTCCCCTCTCGTTCATGGCGGCTTTCTGGTGGAAGTGGCCGGTCGAGTTCGTCGTCATCGTCGTTCAGTCGGACCAGATATTCAAGTGCCTGCCGACTTTCATACATTTCAGAAAATACGGCTGGATAAAAAAACTCACGCGCCCCGACGCCTGACTTCTTATCCTCGCTTCTGAGCATGATATACCAAACCCATTCAAGGAGGAAATCATAATGAAACGCATCATCGCATTCGCTCTCGCCGCCCTGCTCCTTCTCGGACTCGCAGGCTGCGCCAAAACTCCCGCGCCGGCTCCCACGGCGGAGCCGACGTCGACGCCCGCGCCGACCCCGACTCCGGAGCAGTTCCGCTTCACGCGAGAGAACTTCCCGCGCCTCAACGGCTCGACGGCAATGGTCCCGCTCGGGCAGGCCATTGCGAGCGTCATGCTCGGCGAGACGCGCGAGGAGGTCGCGGACCTGACGAACTTCTCCCGCACGACGCAGTCCTACCGCGAGCTTATGTGGGGGCAGGCGGACCTTCTCATCTCCGGCGCGCCGCCGCAGGGCATATACGACGAGAAGGAGGAGGCCGGCTTCGAATGGGACATCTCCCTCTTCGCGGTCGACGGGCTCGTCTTCGTCGTCAATGAATCAAATCCCATCGATAACCTCACGACCGAGCAGATACAGGGCATCTACAGCGGAAAGATAACCAACTGGAAGGAGGTCGGCGGCGACGACGTCGAGATAGTCCCCTTCCAGCGCAACGAGGAGGCCGGCAGCCAGACGGCGATGAGAAAGCTCGTCATGGGAGATATCCCGCTCATGGAGGCGCCCGCGGAGTACGTCAGCGGCGCGATGGGCGATCTCGTCAAGGTCGTCGCGTCCTATAACGACTCGGCCGCCGCCATCGGCTACACCGTCTACTACTACGCGCACGACATGAAGATGGCCGACGGGCTCAAGATAATCGCCGTCGACGGCGTTCAGCCGAGCGCGGAGACGATTCGCTCGCGCGAGTATCCGTTCATAAACGACTCCTATGTCGTCATAAAGGCCGGTCTGCCCGACAACGCCCCGGCGAAGATACTCTATAACTGGATACTCAGCGACGAGGGGCAGAAGCTCGTCGCGCACGAGGGCTACGTCAGCATCAGAGACGTGGGATGAAAAGGCTCATAGCGGCGATAGCGCTGCTGGCTTTGCTGATGCTTTCCGGCTGCGGAGCTTCGCCGCAGCCTGCCCCGACGCCGACGTCCGCTCCGGCCACGACGCCGACGGAGGAGCCCTTCTCCCCCGTCTGGACGGACTGGTCGAAGCTGGAGCCCTACGAGGCGGCGACGTCCGTCTATTCTCTGCACGAGGGCTACTGCGGGGACGGGCCGTTCCGCGCGAGGGACGATTACGGAAATCTGCTCGTCTACGCCGGCAAGATCGCCTCTATGGACATAACTATATCCGTTTTGCCGTCTGCGTCCTTATACGGACTTGTGACCGATAAGGGCGAGCTCGTCACCGACCCCGTTTACGCCCGCCTGAACATGTTCGATGATTTCATCGTTCTCTACCGCGCCGACCCGTACGGGCTCGCCGAACCAGACGTCTTCGGAGCCTACTCCCGCACGATCATCGCTCCGGACGGGAGCTGGGCGATCGAGCTCGAAGACGAATTCTACGTCGATGCCCGTTACGGACGGCTTACTACGGCCTCGCCCGACGGTACGCTCATAGTCCGCAATGCCGAAGGAGAGATCGCCGCCCGGTTTGACGGCTCTCTCTTCAAGGAAGCGTTCGGCGACGAAACTATGTGGGGCAGCGATAACGGCGGTCCGTTTATCCATTGGGTCGAAGACGGCCTCGGTTATGCGTCGAAGATTGACCCGAGCAGCGGAGCCCGAACGACTCTCTATCTCGACCTCAATGACGGCAGCGTATCGGAGATGCCGCCCGAAGGGGTCACGGAGGAGCACTATGCGGTCTCGCCGCTATCCGACGACTGGCCCGACCCGCCCTTCGTTCCGGGCTTCCGCTTCAGCAGTTGCATCAAGGACGGCGTGACCGGGGAGTACTATTTTTACGGCTTTTACCGCGAAAAACCTCAGGATGAGGCTGTCCCGGTCGTTTACGATGCCGAGGGCAGACTTCTCGGCAGCGGCGACTATCCTTTTATCCGCGCTGGGCTCGTCTCCTCCGTTGAGGGCAGCTATTGGTGCTATCGAAGGATAGACGGCGGGGAGCTCGTTTTCCGCTATCCGATTCGGACCAATTCAGATTAAGACCGATCATTCTGTCATACCGAGGTGATCGCATTGAAAAAACTTTTTGCTCTTATTCTTATCGCGGCTCTGCTGACGCTCGCGGGCTGTACCGTGCAGCCTGCTCCGACGCCGACGCAGGAGCCCGAGCCGACGCCCACGCCGACGCCTTTCTCTCCCGTCTGGACGGACTGGTCGAAGCTCGAGCCCTACGAGCCGGTCACGGCGCTCTACACGTTCCACGCAGGCTACTGCGGCGACGGAGAGCTTCAGGCGAGAGATGATTACGGACCTCTGCTCGTCTATATAGGCAAGTACGCAACGATGGAGATGTACGTCGAGCCTGTCGAGCCTTTTTACGGACTCATAACGGATAAGGGCGAGCTCGTCACCGATCCCGTGTACTCGGATATTTATATCTATGACGACTTTCTTATGCTCTATCGCGGCGATCCCGACGGGGTCAGCGGCGGCGACACCTTTGCCGGGGGCACGTTTGACCGCACCGTCGCGGCTCCGGATGGGAGCTGGGTCCTCGAGCTCGACGACGAATTCTACGTCGGGTGCGACAGCGGACTTTTGACGACGGCGAAGGCCGACGGCACGCTCATCGTCCGCAATGCATCCTGCGAGATCGTCGCCGTCTTCGACGGCGCTCTGTTCGCCGAGCAGTTCGGCGACAGCTTCACGTGGGGCGAAGAGGGCGGCCCGTATATATACTGGACAAAAGACGGGATAGGCTATGCCGACGCCTACAGCCTCAGTACGGGAGCGCGCGTTCAGCTCTATCTCGACATAAGCGAGGAGAGCGTCTCCGACGCGCCGCCCGAGGGTATGCCGGAGGAATTCGACTGGTCATGGTACGGCGCCGACGAGCCCGAGCAGCCGGTCGTAGAGGGCTGCAGCTATCTCGATACTATCAAGGACTATGTCACCGGAACGTACTATTATTACGGATACTATCGCGAAAAACCGGGTCGGCCCGGACGCAACGCCTTATTTGATCGCGACGGGGAGCTTATCTGTTATCGCGACAGTTTGAACTATCCGTATGCTTATATGTTTGAATACCCGCGTATCTGCGCGGGGCTCATATCCTCGATAGAAAACGACTGCTGGTGCTACCGCGAGATAGACGGCGGCGAGCTTGTCTTCCGCTATCCGATGCGCACCAACAGCGACTGACCCGGAGGCAAATATGAAAGAGATATCCGTAAACGATATAGGCCCCGTCAGGATAGGTCAGGCGGAAAACGCCGCGGCGGGAACGGGATGCACCGTTTTCCTCTGCCCCGAGGGCATGCGCGCGGGGCTCGACGTCCGCGGCGGCGGACCCGCTTCGCGCGAGAGCATGCTGCTCGATCCTCTCACGGCGGCGCGCGTCATCCACGCGGTCATCCTCTCTGGAGGGAGCGCCTTCGGGCTCGCGGCCGCGGACGGCGTCATGCGTCTCCTTGAGGAGCGCGGCATAGGCTTTGACGTCGGGGTAACGAAGGTCCCGCTCGTGGCGCAGTCCTCTCTTTTCGATCTGACCGTCGGCGACGGCTCCGTGAGGCCGGACGCAGCAATGGGCCGCGAGGCGGCGAGGCTCGCTTTAGAGGCGCCGAACTACCGCGACGGGAACTTCGGCGCGGGCTGCGGCGCGACCGTCGGCAAGATAGCCGGCATGGAGACTTGCTTGAAAACGGGCATGGGAAGCTACGCCGTCGAGCTCGACGGGCTCAGGCTCGGCGCTGTCGTTGCGCTCAACGCCCTCGGCGACATTTTCGACTGGAAGACCGGAAGGCAGATAGCCGGTCTGCTCACAGCTGACCGCAAGGCTTTCAGGAGCTCGCCCGAGGCCATAGCCGAGAGCATAAAGGCCGTCAAGAGCCCGTTTGTGGAAAACACCACGCTCGGCGTCATCATCACGAACGCTGATCTCGACAAGGCCGCGCTCTGCAAGGTCGCCGCAATGGGGCACGACGGCTACGCCCGCTCGATCCGCCCAGTGCACACATCTTTCGACGGCGACAGCATCTACGCCGTCTCCTGCGGGAAGGTCAAGGCCGATCTCGACGTGGTCGGCACTCTCGCGGCAGAGATCATGAGCGAGGCAATAATCCGAGCCGTGGAGCACGCGCAGAGCGCGTACGGCATCCCGGCAGCGTCGGACATACCTCAGGCAGGATAACGTACATAAAAAAAGCTCCGCCTTTCATTGAAGGCGGAGCTTTTTTGTTCTCTTATACTTCGGAGAACGAGTCCTTCCCCACGCCGCAGAGCGGGCATTCGAAATCGGCGGGCAGGTCCTCAAACTTCGTTCCGGGGGCTATGCCGTGCTCGGGATCGCCGAGAGCCTCGACGTACTCCCAGCCGCAGACGTCGCATACGTACTTTTTCATGTTTTCTCCTTTCAGATAAGCAGTGCTTCGATATCGGCCTTCGGTCTGAAGCCAATAGAGGTGTTCGTGACCTTTCCGTCCTTCATGACCACTACGGTCGGTATGCTTGAGACTTGAAATGCATTGGCGAGCACGGGTTCCTCGTCGACGTTTATCTTGCCGACCTTGATCTTCCCGACCTGCTCCTCCGCGATCTCGGCTATGATGGGCGCGAGCATCCTGCACGGGCCGCACCATGAAGCCCAGAAATCGAGCAGGACGGGCACCTCGGACTTGAGGACCTCCTCCTCGAAATTTGACGCGGTTATCGTAAGTTCAGCCATATCTTATCCTCCCTTTATCTTTTGTGATGCCGGCTTTCGCCGGACGTAGTATACTCAAAAATACCCTGCGGAAAACGCGGATCAAAGCGCGAGCATCTTCTCCGCGTCCTCGGCAGCCTTGACCTTGTCGTTGGCGAAGACGATGACGCCCTTTTCGTCGATGATATACGTCGTGCGCACGACGCCGAAGGTCGTCTTGCCGTAGTTCTTCTTTTCCTTCCATACGTCGTAGGCCTCGATGGCCTTCTTCTCGACGTCGGAAAGGAGCATTATCGTCAGGCCCTGCTTCGTCTCGAAGTTTTTATGCGAGGCGACGCTGTCCTTGCTGACGCCGATGACGGTTATCCCTTTTGCCTCGAACTTCTCCTTGTTTGCGGAATATGCCACCGCCTGCTTGGTGCAGCCGCCGGTGTTGTCCTTCGGATAGAAATAGAGCAGGACCTTCTTGCCCTTATAGTCCTTAAGGCTGCGGACGTCTCCGTTTTGATCCGGGAGGGAGAATGCGGGGGCTTTCGTTCCTACCTTGAGCATTTTATCTGCCTCTCTTTCTTTTAATTTGCGTGTTTCATTTGGCGCAGAGCGCGTCCGTGAGAGCGGTGAGCTGCGCCCTGCTAGCATCGCCGAGCGACGAAGCTATCGTGACCGTCGGCTCGGCGAAAACTATATCCTTGCTCTTTTCGAGCATGGCTTTCATGACCTTCGCGGCCTGCGGGGCCCACGAGCCGTTTTCGATTATGCCGACTGTGCGCTTTTGGAAATTGCGCTCCGTCAGCTCCGAGATGAAGCGGCGCATGGCGGGAAACACCTCGTTATTGTACGTCGTCGAGGCAAGCACGAGCGTTCCGAAGCTGAAGGCGGCGGCGACTGCCTCCGAGACGTCGCTCCGCGCGAGGTCCATGACGCTGACCTGCGGGCAGCCTCTTTCGCGCATAAGCTCCGCGAGGAGCTCCGCGGCGGCCTTCGTATTGCCGTAGACGGACGTGTACGCTATGAGCGCGCCGTCGCAGTCGGGGGCGTAATCCGCCCACTTTGAATAGGCTTCGAGCCATTTATCGAGGCCGTCCTCTATGACGTTCCCGTGAGTCGGGCATATAGTATTGACCGCGGCGCCCTCGAGCTTTTTGAGAACGGCCTTGACCTGCGTCCCGTACTTGCCGACGATGCCGAAGTAATAGCGCTTCGCCTCGGCCATGACGTCAGGGCCGGAGGTCTCCGCATCTGCGCCGAACCTGCCGAATGCGTCGGCGGAAAAGAGCGTCCCCGTCGTTTCGTCTAGCGAAAAGAGCACCTCCGGCCAGTGGACCATAGGCGCGCCGATGAAGCGCAGAGAGTGATTGCCGAGAGCGAGGACGTCGCCCTCCTTGACGACGAGGCGCCGCTCGGCGTATTCGTCGCCGTAAAACGCCTTCATCATGGAAAACGCCTTCGCCGAGGAGACGACGGTCGCCTCCGGCCAGCGCTCCGCGAACGCGGCTATGCTCCCGCTGTGGTCGGGCTCCATGTGCTGGACTATGAGATAATCCGGCTTCGCGCCGCCGAGCGCGCGCTCGACGTTTGTCAGCCATTCGCCGGCAAAGCCGCGCTCGACCGTATCGACTACGGCCGTCTTTTCGTCCTTTATGAGATAGGAATTATAGGCCATCCCCTTCGGGACGGCGTACTGCCCCTCGAAAAGGTCGATCTGAAAGTCCTTTACCCCGACGGGGATGATATCGCGATCCATGCTCCGTTCCTCCTGCCTTGCGGCGCGTCAAAGCCTGTTTTTGAGGACGTCTGTCCCCGATTCTATCATGCGGAACGCAAGCTCCCTGAACTCGGCGATCTCGTCATATACGAGGTCTTCGGAGAGGACCCCGGCGGTCACGCCCTCGGGTATGTTCTCCGGATATGCCGAGTCCCAAGCCTCTCTGTCCTCATACCATGCCTCGCTGCCGTAGTACCCGAAGAGCGCGGACATCTTATCGCGCAGAGCCTCGAGCCTGTCCAGCTGCTCTCCGAGCTCGCCTATCGCGCGCGAGCACTCGTTCATGATGCTCTCCATCTCGCCGATGCGTTCAACATTGAGCGGCATGATGATCTCCTCCTTTTATTTGTCCTTCGGGAGAGTCGGCGCTTCGACCTTCGTCAGGAAGCGGCGCAGGCCCTTGAAGAGATGGCCGTTGGCTATCTCGACGAACGCCTCGGCGTAGTTGTACGGCATGGTCTTGCCGGCCGACATCGTCATCGAGCGGAGCGAGCTGCTCTCTATTATGCTGCGCATGAAGCGGGCGGCCTTGCGCTTGCCCTCCTTTTCCGGACCGTCGGGAAGCTTTTCGGCCTGTCTGGCCTGCTTCTCGGCCTTTTTGACCACGGAGTTATATAGCTTGCGCCCGAAGAACGTCAGCTTGAGGTCCGTAAAGCGGGATTCCAGCGTTATGGGAAGGCGCGGCGCTTCGCCGGGGACCTCATATTCGTCGGACCAGCCGCGCTCCGGTTCGGGCTCGACCGTGACGGAGACGGTCTTCGTCTCGCCAGGGGCGAGAAACACTTTCTCAAAGCCCGCGAGCTCGCCGTCTATATAGAGCTGTGCGACCTCCGCGCCAGCGCGGTCGCCGGTGTTGGTCACGGTCTTTGTGTAGGTGTCGCCGTCTCTGACCCATTCCCCGCTCTCAAAGGTCGTATAGCTCAGGCCGAAGCCGAACGGGAAACGGACGGGGACGTTATGCCTGTTATAATAGCGGTAGCCGACCTCGCAGCCCTCGGCGTATACCTCAAGAGGCTGCTTGCCGAACGAGGCGGCGCCGGGCACGTCCTCATAATACATCGGCCAGGTCTCGGCGAGCTTGCCGGAGGGATTCTTTTCCCCGAAAAGCAGATTGCAGACCGCCTCGCCGCCGTTCTGGCCGGGCAGGTACATATTCAAAATGGCGCATACGCTGTCGCAAAACGGGAGCTCGACGGGCGAGCCGCCGAAGAGGACCACGACTATCTTTTTCCCGGCGTAGCAGAGGTCGTCGATGAGCCGGAGCTGATCTTCCGGAAGGCGCATATCCGCGCGGTCGCGCCCCTCCGTCTCATACCCGTCCGTAAGGCCGGCGAAGACGAGGACGACGTCGCTCTCATCGAGAGGCACGGAGGCGATGCCGCGCGCGTCGAAAGCGTCCTTCGGCGTCGTGACCTTCGTCGGATTTATCATGGAGCTTCCCGCGCCCTGATAGCGCATCGTCTCGAAAAGAGGCCCCGTGATGAAGAGCTTTTCCGTGCCCTTAAGGGGAAGCACACCGTCGTTTTTCATGAGCACGGCGCAGTCGGCGGCGATCTCGCCCGCCAGCGCGTGATGAGCTTCCCAGTCTAAGGGCTCGCTGCTCGCGGGCCGGACGTATTTGTCTATCCAGCGCAGTATCCTGCGGCATGCCTCGTTAAGCACTTCAAGAGGAAGGCTCCCGTCGGCGACCGCGTCGAGGATGCGGCGGCGGCATATGGCGGTGTCGCCCGGCATCTCCAGATCGAGGCCGGCCTCGAGACCGTCGACGCGGTCGTGGACCGCTCCCCAGTCGCTCATGACGACGCCGTCGAAGCCCCATTCGTCCCGCAATACGTCGGTCAGGAGCCATCTGTTTTCCGAGCAGTACGTGTCGTTTATTTTATTATAAGCGCACATCATTGTCGCGGGCTTGGCCTGACGGACTACCTGCTCGAACGGCTTGAGATATATCTCGCGCATCGTCTTTTCGGAGGCGACGGAATTGCCCATGAAGCGGTTGTTCTCGGTGTTGTTCATGGCGAAATGCTTGACCGACACGCCGACGCCGCCGGACTGAACGCCCTCGACCATTGCCGCGGCGAGCGTCCCGGCGAGAAGCGGGTCCTCGGAGAAATACTCGAAGTTGCGCCCGCAGAGCGGATTGCGCTTGATGTTGACGCCCGGGCCGAGCAGCGTATGCACGCCGTAGTGGCGGCACTCCTCGGCTATCGCGGCGCCCATCCTCCGGAGGTTTTCCGGGTCCCAGCCGGAGGCCGTGCAGGCCGCCGTCGGGAAGGCCGTCGCGGGCTCGGACTGCGTCACGCCGAATTCGCCCGATGACTTCTGATGGCGAAGGCCGTGCGGGCCGTCCGACATGCAGAGGCTCGGGATGCCGAAGCGCGGGATGGGATTTGTATACATGAAATCCGTGCCGGAAACAAGGGCCGCCTTCTCCTCGACCATCATCAGGTCGATGATGCTTTCGATATCCATCGAGATGCCTCCCGTGGTTTTCTTATTTCTGTTTCTATATAGTATATCAGATACAAAAAGGTTTGTCTTCTCTTTTTTTGAGCATGGCGCATGCAAAAAGCCCGATGCATATTACATCGGGCTTTTTTAGCATTTACTGTTCTTCCGCGGCGGGGTCAGGATCGCAGTACTCGCCGTACTCGCAGCCGATATGGGAAGCCTCGATCTCGTCCGTCAGGCGGAGCTCTCCGTCGACTCTGTCATAGAGCCTGACCGTGCCCCGGCCGTTTCCGCCGTTCCAGAGACGGTTATGTTTTTTCGAGCCGTCAGGAGCCTCGTAATTGACGAGCAGCATGTCGGCCTTTTGGCAGAAGACTTCCGTCTCCATCGCGGCGAATTTGTTTTCCTGCCGGACGCGCCAGAAGACCTCGTCCTCCCGCTCCTCGAAGGCGAATTCGGTCCTGACGTTCAGCCAGACGTGGGAGAAATTGAAATCGTATTCTTTCCCCTCGTAGCAGAACGCGCCGAGCAGGCGTCTGTCGAGCGGGACGAAGTAGATCTTCGGCCTGCCGCCGCCTATATCGAAGGCGCTGTGTTCAAGCGTTTTGCCCGTCAGCTTGCTCTTGAGGCAGCTTGAAGCGAGCCACACCCACGGCGAAGTGAAATCGCGGCCCCAGTTTTTGTCCGCGTAGCCGAAGCTTTTTTCCGGCGTTACGACATATCTGCGCCCGTTGCAGGTCACGGAGCCGCCAAAAGCGGTCTTCATGCCCTCGGCGTGCCAGTACATGGCGAAGGCCTCCGCGTCGCGCAGTGGTCTGCTCGCCCCGTAGCCGACGTTGAAGGCGATCTGCTTGTCGAGCTCGAGGTCCCATGACATCTCGCCCGGATCGCACATCCACTCCGGATGAGCCGCGGCGTCCTCCGCAGAAATTGAAACGCTCCCCTTCAGCCGTGTCTCCGAGGCAAAGCAGTCCTCCGCCTCGACCTCGTAGGGCGCGGCGCCGTGGATCCTGACGGAGCGCAGAGAGAAGAAACGGTGGAGCTGACAGCGTCCCTCTCCCCAGCATCCGGCCTTGACCATGAGATAGGAAGGGCGCTTCCCCGCAGCTCTGTTTTCGGGAAGCTGTCCGAATACGGGCTCATTCTCCGCGAGAGCGGGATTGATGATGAAAAACTCTATGAAAAAGGGCTTGTCCTCGCCGGTCTCGGCGTCCTGCGCGGTAAAGGAATGCCACCACCAGTCGTAGCCGCGGTGAGCGAGCGGCCCGTGCAGCATGAACGCATTTCTCGTTATGTCGTGATGATCTATCATGTCTTACAGTCCCTCCGCAGCGATATTCTCATCCGGCAAGTCGGACGTCTCGGCCGCTTTGCGCTCCAGCTTTCTGATCGATATGAAATAGAGGAAAACGACGAGGATCGTGGACAGCACGTCCGCTATGGGCTGAGCCCAGATAAGCCCGCTCATGCCCCAGAGGCTGTTGAGGATGAGAAGCGCCGGGATATACACGATTCCCTGCCTGCTCAGATTGACGATAAGGGCGTTTCCCGCCTCGCCCATCGCCTGCAGGGCGTTGGCGAGCACGAAGAAAAGGCCGAACAGGAAGCTCGTCGACAGCATGACCCGCGAGAACCATACGGAGTAGTCCAGAGCGGCCTGATCCGTCAGGAACAGACCTGACAGGAGCTTCACGAACACGTAGCACAGCACCATCATCAGCGTGCTGATGGCTGCGCCGAACAGGACCGACATCCTCAGCGACTTGCGAAAGCGCGGAAAGTTCTTCGCCCCGACACAGTACCCGAGCAGGGGCTGGACTCCCTGACCGAAGCCGACGCAGAGGATGCCCGTGAACATCATTATCTTCATCGCGACGCCGTATCCGGCGAGCGCCATGTCGTCGTTATAGGAAGCGAGCCTGCCGTTGGCGAGTATGTGCGAGACGCTCATGAGTATCTGCCCGAGAGAGGCTGGAACGCCTATAGCCATGACGCCCGTGAAAATGCCTCCGGACATGGAAAAGTCCCTCGGTCTGATGCTGAGTATGCTCTTTTTGCCGACGAGAAAAGCGACGTAGAAAAGCGCGCCGACGACGTTGGATATGGCCGTGGCCCACGCGGCGCCGGCCGTCCCCATCCTCATGGCGAGGATCATGATGGGGTCGAGCACGACGTTTAGAAGGTTGCCTATGATCTGACCGGCCATAGCCGTCTGAGCGCGGCCCTCCGTGCGGATGACGTTTGAAAAGCAGTGCGAAACAAGTACGAAAGGCCCGGCAAACGATACTATCGTCAGATAATCCTTCGTGTATTTCCACGTATCCTCGCTCGCTCCGATGAGCCTCAGCACCGGGTCCATGAACGCGATGAGAAGTACCGCGAGGACTATCCCGACGACTACGCAGCCCCACATGCAGAAGGAGCAGACCTTCTTTGCGTAGTCTTTCCTCCCCTCGCCGAGCGCGCGGGATATGACGGAGGTACCGCCTATGCCGAAGATGTTGCCTACGCCCATGAAGAGCAGAAAGACCGGCGTTGCGACGGATACCGCCGCAACCATGAGCGCGTTGTGCGTCTGCCCTACGAAAAACGTATCCGCCACGTTGTATATGAGCACCATGAGCATGGCTATCATCGCGGGGATGCCGTTGGCAAGTACCGCTTTTGGGATCGGCGCGCTCGCGAATATCTCGAGCGAGTCCTCTTTTTTCTTCTTGAACAAGTTTGAAGACCTCTTTTCCGCGCCGCGGTCTGCCGTCGGAGCCCGGGCGAATAAAAATATACTAGTCCGATACGCACGCCGCGTCAACCTTTTCGGGACTGTCGAGGTATTTTTCTTCTTATGCCGGGAGAAAGCACGAAACGGCGCCCTCCGCATTTTCAGCGGAAGGCGCCGCAGTTATTATAATTGGCTCTATTGCTGTGCGAGGCGCTCCGACCCGCCCTCTGCGCGGACCTTTTTGAGGACCTTCGTGCAGACGATCGATGCGATGCACAGCGTCAGCGCCTCGGAGATGAGCGGCGAGAACCATACGGGCCCGAGCTTTCCGAAGCGGCTGAGCGCCCACGCGGCGGCGACCTGAATTACGACCTGCCGCAGGATGCTGATGATAAGCGCGTATCTCGAGCGGCCGAGCGCCTGGAACGACGACGTCATGATGACCGTGAGCGCGCCGAAAACCATCGACAGCGAGCAGAGCCGCAGCGCCGGAACGCCTATCTCGAGCATGTGGTCCGACGCGTTGAAGAGGCGCAGCAGCGGAATGGGGATGACCTCATAGAGTACGGTTATCGCGAGCGTTATGAGCGCGCCGACAATGAGACTCAGGCGCAGCGTTTTGAACAGGCGGTCGAGCTTTCTCGCACCGTAGTTATAAGAATAGATGGCAAGGGTGCCGTTGTTCATGCCGAATACGGGCATAAAGCCGAAGCTCTGCAGCTTTAACCAGACGCCGTAGAGCGCCGCCGCCGTCGTGGAAAACGACAGATAGATGCCGTTGAGCAGATAGCCCGATATCGCCGTCAGACCGACGGTTATCATCGAGGGGAAGCCGACGGCATAGATGAATTTGAGTATCTTAAAGTCGGGCAGCATCTGCTTTATGTGGAAGCTCGTGGCGGAGTTGCGCTTGAGGTTGAAAATGAGCGCGCAGATCGCCGCGGCGAACTGCCCGATGACCGTCGCGATGGCGGCGCCGCGCACGCCGAGCCCGAAGACGAAGATGAATATCGGGTCGAGGATGATATTGAGTATAGCGCCGAGCGCCTGACTTATCATTGAGGGCGTCGCGTTGCCCGTCGCGATGAGGAGCTTTTCGAGGCCCTGCGCCTCAAAGAGGCCGAACGAGAAGATCATGACTATCGAGAGGTACTGCGAGCCGTAGTCCACGATGGTCTCGACGTCGGTCTGGCTTTGGAAAAAGCGGCGGGCAAAGACCAGACCTATGACTATGCATATGACGGCGTAGACCGCGTCGAGGAAGACCTGCACATTGGCGGCCTTCTCCGCGCGGCGGCGGTTGCCCTCGCCAAGCGAGCGCGAGACGAGCGCGTTCACGCCGACGCCCGTTCCGACCGCGAGCGCGATCATAACGTTCTGCATCGGCATCGCGAGCGACACCGCGGTCAGCGCATCCTCGCTCAGACGCGCGACGAACATGCTGTCGACGGCGTTATAGAGCGCCTGAATGAACATGGAGATCATCATCGGCACGCTCATCGTTACGAGCAGCCTGCCGATGGGCATGGTCCCAAGCTTATCCTGCGCGGCCTGTTTTCTGTTGTCCGTCTGCGGTCCCGCCATCGGAGCCCTCCGCTGCATAAAAGGATAGCGCGCCGGACGTCGGTCCCGGCGCTTATCGACTATAATACCGCATTTTCGCCCGTTTTGGAAGAGTTTTCCGAGAAAAAGACTGCTCCGGGAACGAAAAAACGCGCCGCCGGAATCCCTGCGGCGCGTATGCGTTTATTAATCGTCACGAAAGACTGACGTCCTTGCCGGTATAGAGGTATCTCATATGAAACGCCGAGGCCTCGTCCTTTACGTCGTTGAATCCGATGGTCACGCCGTACTTGACGGACACATCGAGCGCTTTGTCGCCGAAGCCGTATACATAGTGATAGTGCGGATGCGCGTCCTCGACGGGCTTCGGCGTACGCCGCGCGACCCACGCTTCGTTTTGCATCAAATACGCCTTTTCGGCGATGCGCTTTATGGTGGAGCCGGCGGGCATGGCCTTCTCCTTCGCCGCCGCGCCGGCGCCCTTGACGTATACGTCCTCCCACGCGCCGCCGAGGGACTTCCCTATCCAGGACTCCCTGACCTTGCCGTTTTTCATTATGACGTACCAGTACGTGCCGTCCTTGCCGCCGAGCACATGGTCGACGTCGCCGCGGTAAGCCTGATAATACTCGAAGCCGCTGTTATCCTCGACGAGTGAGATGAATCTTTCTTCGTTCATGGCGTCCGTCATTCGCGCATGAGCGCTTCGAGCTCGGCGTCGGACTTGCTCGCGAGCTCATTCTCGTTATAGAAACGGGTCTGAAGCACGGCTATCGCTTTGCCCTCGTAGGTGAAGACAAAATCGTAGTAACCGGTCTCGCACTCTTCGGGAGGGAGGAAGAAACTGCCCCAATACCAGCTGCCGGGATCTTCCGCATCCTCGGGATAGTGCAGATCGCAGTACGAGGCGAAGCCGGGCATGAGGTCGGAGAACTTGCAGTCTTTGTAATTCTTCTGATCGTCGCGGTGCCTGAGGATCCAGACGCGCAGATAGTACTCCGCGTCGGCGTCGGGGTAGAATTCGATCCACTCGCCCAGCTCGAAAACGCAGCGGACGCCCTCGGCAGCGGGATCCTTGGCGTTGAACTCCGCGCTGCCCGCCTGGTTGCCGTGAACGGAAACGCCGCAGAGCACGGATGCGTCTCTGTCGTCGAGATCGATGAAGTCGAGCTTGCCCGTGAGCTTCGCGGGCGAGGCGGTCTGGCTCCCGCTGGCGCCGCCGCCGTCTCCGGACTGAGACGCGGCGTCCGGCGTCTGCTCCTGACCGGACGGCTGCGCCGTCCCGGCCGGCGTCCCGTTTCCGTTTGCGCACGCCGCGAGAGTTGCGATCATAAGGAGCGCGAGCAGCAGACATATAAAACGATGTTTTCTGAACATGATTAGCCTCCTTTGGGATGAGTCCCTTTACGCGGACGCCCCGGAGCCGAAACGCCCAGAGCGGCCTTGCAGATGATGGAAAAATAATCCTTATCAAGAGTAGCACATACGAGCGGGATAAGCAAGTTTTCCTTTGCGTGAGCATAAACGGAGACCCGCCGCAAGACGCGGCGGGCCCTCTTTCCCTCGCGGGAACTCAGCTGATGCTGAATACGCTGTAGCCGGCGCCTTCCACGGCGGAGAGCAGCGCAGCGTCGTCCACGGAGCCGTCGGTCTCGGCGACGGCTATGCCCGCGGACTGCTCCGCGAACACGCTCGCCACTCCGGGCACCGCTTCGAGCGCGGCCTTCACCTTCTCGGCGCATTCTGCGCAGGCCATGCCGCCGATCATGATCGTCTTCGTCATCTTGTATCCTCCCTTCCGGTCTCCGCGGTCAGCGCTCTGCTCGCCTCGGAGCCTTTTATATTGTCCAATGCAATACCCATCTTGACGATATGGCGTAACTTAACTAATAAATATGCATAACGTCTGCAGTTCAGAATGCCTTAAAACGCAGATCCGAAGGGTCGTTCAGTTTTCGGCATATGTCACTTGAAAACGCTGTGCTTACACATATCCGTCCGGATTGTTTTTCTGCCAGTTCCAACTGTCGCGGCACATTTCCCTGATGCCGTATTCTGCTTTCCATCCGAGTTCCGCAAGGGCTTTGCTCGGTGATGAATAGCATGTCCCAATATCTCCTGGGCGCCGAGGATCGATCACATAAGGTATCTTGATACCGTTTGTTTCCTCAAATGCAGTGATGATCTCCATCACACTATACCCTTTGCCTGTGCCCAGATTATACGTTTCAACACCACAGTTGTTTTCTATCGCTTTGAGCGCATTAACGTGTCCTCTCGCCAGATCGACAACGTGGATATAGTCCCTGACGCCGGTCCCGTCCGGCGTATCATAATCATTACCGAACACATGTAGCTTCTCAAGCTTGCCGACTGCAACCTGGGTAATGTAGGGCATCAGATTGTTTGGAATGCCGTTTGGATTCTCTCCGATCAGCCCTGAGGGATGCGCCCCGATCGGATTGAAGTACCGTAATAATACGACGTTCCAGCTTGGGTCCGCAGTATGCATATCCGTCAGGATCTGTTCGATCATCCACTTTGTCCAGCCATATGGATTAGTACAGGTACCCTTTGGAGAGGACTCTGTAATGGGAACGGACTCAGGGGTGCCATATACAGTCGCAGATGACGAAAAAATAAAGTTCTTGCAATCGTTTTTCCTCAAAGCATCCAACAAGACCAATGTTCCGTTAATGTTATTCTCGTAATACTCCCAGGGACGAGCCACGGACTCCCCTACAGCTTTAAGGCCCGCGAAATGAATACAGGCATCAAATCTGTTCTTTGAGCATATACTTTCAAGCGACTCCCGATTGCGAATGTCCGTCTTATAAAATGGGATACTGCAGCCCGTAATGCTCTCAACTCGCTTGATCGCAACAGGAGAACTGTTCGATAAATTGTCTATTACTGAAACACTGTGACCGTTTTTGATTAGTTCGATTATGGTATGGGAGCCGATGTATCCCGCCCCACCTGTAACAATAATATTCATAAAGAAGGGTCTCCTTTAGATGTAATCAAGGATCTTCTGCGGTTTTTCCTAAAAAGCTTCTTTTCTTTTTAGCCGCTACTTCTGAATAAACATAATAATTCGACAAATATTTATACGAGTCAGCTGCCGAGACATCGCAAGGAGCCGCATCGCTGATAGTCAGTCTCTCTTGAACAAGTCTCTAGTATAAACCTTTTCCTCCACATCTCCGAGAACGTCAGCGTCGAAACGGTTGGCGATGATTATATCGCTCTGTGTTTTGAACTTTTCTAAATCGTTGACAACAACACTGTTGAAGAAAGTGCTGCCATCTTCAAGCGTCGGCTCATAGATGATCACGGGAATACCTTTGGCCTTTATCCTCTTCATGACGCCTTGAATGGCTGAGGCGCGGAAGTTATCGCTGTTGCTCTTCATCGTCAGGCGATACACCCCAACGGTTTTCGGATCGCGCGCAATGATCTGATCAGCAATGAAGTCCTTTCGAACGGTGTTGCTTTTAACCACCGCTTCGATCATAGTTTGCGGAACGTCCTTGTAGTTTGCAAGAAGCTGTTTGGTATCCTTTGGCAAGCAATAACCTCCGTAACCAAAGGACGGGTTGTTATAATGACCCCCGATACGCGGATCCATGCACACGCCGTCAATGATCATCTGTGTGTCCAGTCCCTTGGTCTGAGCATAAGTATCAAGCTCGTTAAAATACGACACTCGAACGGCAAGATAAGTGTTGGCAAAGAGCTTTATTGCTTCCGCTTCGGTCAAATGTGCAATGAGCACCGGAATGTCCTGTTTGGGAGTGCCCGCTCTCCGTTCTTCTGTCCGGGCAGCCCCCAGAAGAAGGTTCGCAAACATTTCCGCTTCTTCTTTCTGATCATCAGATGCGCCAACCACAATACGGCTTGGATGCAGATTATCGTATAGTGCTTTCGACTCTCTCAGGAATTCAGGGCTGAAGATGATATTCTTCACACCATACTTCGCTCTGACAGATTCCGTGTAGCCTACAGGTATCGTAGACTTAATGACCATAAGAACGTTGGGATTCACAGCCAGCGTCTGCTCAATAGCGTCCTCAACAGCGCTTGTATCGAAGAAATGATTTACATCATCATAGTTGGTCGGAGTAGCGATAATCACTAGATCAGCAGAGCTGTAAGCCGCCGCCTTGTCCGTGGTCGTATGTAGGTTCAGAGTACGCGTTCCTTTTTTTGCTTCATCAAAAAACCGTTCGATCTCATCGTCCTGGATTGGACTGATAAACTTGTTCAGCTTCTCAGCTTTCGCTTCCGTAGTTGTGATGGCCGTCACCTCATGATTCTGTGCCAGCAATACGGCAAGGCTCAACCCTACGTATCCGACTCCTGCAACCGTGATCTTCATCTGTTTTGTTTCCTTTCTGATCATAATGCCGCGGTCTTCCACGGCCGAATTGTTATTAGTTTCTTCCGTACATTTCCCGGACAAGCCGAAAGCTTTCCGGTTTTCGATGCCCCGGCCCTTTCTCTGTTCTAGAAAATGTCATGTGAATACAAAGGTAAGGATCGCGTTTTTAGTTCCGAATACAAAACTCAGTAATTCTTCTCATTAATAACTGTAAGCGGAAATGAGTACAAATATCGGCGTATAAAAAGAATATGTCAATAAACTCCTTTTACTTCATACGTGTCTGATACGCATAAATCTTCTGAAATGCGCCATTACTAAGCCCTCGATAGCATTCATGCCACAAATCATATACTTCATCATATTTGCTATTGTTTTCGAAGCTCGGTTCATACGCCTTCATAACGTGCGTCATATGATCCGACGCTTCCTTATAGCTTCCGTACAATCCGGAAGCGACCGCGCAGATGATACCCGCTCCAAGCGCCGTGGATTCCTTCGCCTCGATCGTTTCAACAGGCAGGCCATAGATATCGGCCTGCATCTGATTCCAGAAATCGTTGTTTGACGCTCCGCCGACTATACGGAGACTCTTTGCTTTTGGCAGATCCGCTTCCCAAAGGGTTTCCAACATTTCACGGTTTTCAAAGCAGATACCTTCCATCGTGGCTCTTGACATATCGCTTTTCTGATGGATCAGAGACATTCCGATGTAGGCGCCTCGCGCGCTGTCATCATAATGCGGACAAGCGGCACCCTGCAGCCACGGCAGGAAAAGAACGCCGTTGGAGCCGACGGGGGCTTCCTTCGCATCCTCCGTCAACATATGTTTTTCCTTCTGATCCACAGTATAAAACAGATTTTCTGCCCAGCGATGGGAAGACATACAGGAGGATGAATGGGTCTCCATAAGATACCCGCCCGCAGGATGTCCCTGGATCTGACATAGACCCCTCGGATGTCGGACCGGCTTTGCGGAGTAGGAAATGCAAAGGCCGGCGGTACCCATGCAGACGGAGGTGATATCCGACGTCCCATAGTTTCCGGCACCCAACGCGCCGCAGTTCTGATCTCCCGATCCGAGATAGATTGGCGTCCCCGCAAGTAGACCGCAGCGCGATGAAGCTTCTTTTGAAATGACGCCGACCTGCGTTCCTGGCGTCAGAGCTTCGGGAAAAATATCCGGACGAAAATCAAAGATCCGGCAAAGACTTTCGTCGATCCTCTGTTTGTCGGCGTCGGCCATCAGCCAGAAGCTCAGATTGTTGTTTTCTTCATGATAGCCCTCGGCGCCGAAAGCACGTGTCAAAATGGCCAGGGGCGTAACTAATTTCCATGTTTTCCGGTACATTTCTTCTTTGAAATGTCTGTACCACAGCGCCTTGAAGCCAAACTGAAACGAACCGAAAGGCTGACCGTTGATGCGGTATACGTCATCCCAACTCATCCCATTCCTGCGCAGGCAGTCGATCATCCATGAATGCGCTTCTTCGCCTCTCTGATCTTGCCATGTGATTATATTGGTCAGATAATCCCCTTCAGCGTCCAGCGGCACAAAGCAGTTTCGCTGAACGGTGACGCACAGGCCGATGATTCGGCTCGGATCGACGCTTTCGACGGCGGCTTGCACGGCCTTGAAAGTTAGGTCGATGACTAGATCCGGATCCTCTTCTACAAGACCCGGACCCGGATAAATCGTTTTCATCGGGCAATATCCGCTTGCCACGGTTTTCCCCAAACCGTCAAAGACACAGCACCGGGTCCCTGTCGTCCCTGCGTCGATCGCGGCGATCAGCTCACGCTTCATTTCCATTTTTTTCTCTCTGCTTTTGTTTCATCAGCACAAAGGCTTCAAAAAGCTCCAGATCCTCTTTTTTTGTGATCTTGATGTTCATCTGGCTTCCCTGAGAAAGATAGATCGGAATATTCATATGGAACATCAACGTCGTCGTATATGGCTTTACCCTGTCGATAAGACCGGTCTTGACCGCTTCCTTATACATATCTCTGATAAGGGCATATCGGACGGAATGAGGGTTTTTAAGACAGACGATGGAATCTCTGTCAAACCATTCGTTCGTCATTTCCGGATCCTGTTCGTTTCTTTTTCCCGCCAGAGAGTACAGCGGAAAAGATGTGATGGCGTTTCCTTTCTCGCGGCAGACGCGCAGGTTGTCCGTAATAAAATCAGGCTCTAGGAACGGAGCTACGCCTGTGTGTATCGTTACGATGTCATCGTCTGCGCATATGTCTTCCAGCCCAAAAACGCCCTTTTGGACAGACTCCGAGAACGAGGCTCCGCCTTCGACGATCCACTTTACCTTTGTCAGACCGTATTTCCGACAGATCCCCCACATCTCGTCAAAATAGCCTTTGACGCAGACGACTTCGATGGCGTCGATCTCGGGATGCTGCTGAAAAATGTCCAACGTGTAGGCAATAACAGGCTTTCCAAGAACCTCTGCAAACTGCTTTGGTACATTCAGCCCAAGCCGGACGCCTTTCCCTCCCGCGAGAATAATGGCGACATTCATGGTTCTTTCCCCCAAAAACGAATATTGCAAACAGGTTCTGCGGGGAACAGCTTGACCTTCTGCTCCCCGACAGAACCTTTATCGCGCTGCATTGCCTCAAGTTAAGGATTTGCAGCGATTACCTCTTTGGCGATACCATCAGCTACGTGATCCTTCACCGATATCTCATTCGTTATGCTGCCAATTCTAATCAAGAACGACACGGTGTCCTGAAGACCCGCAATATCGTCCTCAGAGAACTGAAGGACATAAGCATACTTGCTTGCCGCCTGCGCGATCAGATCGGGATCAAGATTGAAATAACCGGACAGCATCTCAGCATAGGCGTCGGGATTTTCCGCATAAGCCTTTGTCGCTCTCCAATATTGCGCCAGATAGACCTTCACTACATCCGGATTCGCATCGACATATGCCTTTCTCGCGAAAACGACGTTCATGCCGGGAAAACCGACGTCGCCGCCGTCGGCGAGCAGATGAATCCCATCAAGCGCGTCCAGACGGCTGACGTTGGGCTCCCAGATAACGACCGCGTCCACGTCGTGGTTCATCAGAACGATCTGCGCTTCGCCAGTGGAAATGTTGATTACTTCCACGTCATTGTTGTAATCGAGACCGACGCTCGAAAGCAGTTTTTCGGTCAGATTCTGCGCCGTGGAGCCGATAGTAAGGCCGATCTTCTTGCCTTTAAGATCTTCGATGCCGTTAATGCCGCTGTCATCCGCGACGAGCATTCCGTATGACGGGCCGCCTTCTGCCGCCGCGATGTAGACGTTGTCCTGTCCTGCCGCTACGGCGGAAACTGCCGGAACGTCACCGATGACGCCGATATCCTGCTGCCCCGCGGCAAAGGATTCGTTCATCGGAGGGCCAGACTCGAAATCCGTCCATACTACCGTAACACCGATCTCCTTCATGGCTTCGTCGATCCATCCGCTCTCACGAGCAATTACCAGAGGAACGAAAGCCGCAGAAGGCTGGATCGCCAGATGGATCTCTCTTGCCCCGGAACCGCTGTCCGTCTTTTTACCGGAATCGGAGGAGCCCACAGTTGCACATCCAGCCAGGCAGACCGCAAGCGTAGTGAGCGCTAAAACAAGAGCCAGGATCTTTTTTGCATTTTTCAATTTAAATGCCTCCTTTCAGTTTAAGGGATACGTTTTTTTATATAAACAATGGATGCTCCTTTGTTTATTCTTGTTGTCAATTTATAAAGAAGCAGTCGTATACCTGCTTTCTTATATTCATGAATTCCTCGCTGTTTCTGTCTCTGGGAAACGGAAGAGTGTTGACGATGATCTCTTTTACCTTTCCCGGGTTCTTGGACATGACCAGTATCCTGTTGGAAAGATAAACAGCTTCGTCGATATCGTGCGTGACGAATATGACCGTCATCTGACTTTTTTCCCTGATCTTCAAAAGCTCGTTTTGCATGTTTATCTTCGTCATGTAGTCGAGCGCTCCGAAAGGCTCGTCCATAAACATGACCTCCGGGCGGTTTACAAGCGCTCTGGCAATACTGACACGCTGCGCCATGCCGCCGGACAGTTCTCTGGGGTAAGATTTTTTAAAATCCGTCAGACCGACAAGGGATATATATTCCTCGATCAGCTTTGTTTTCTCTTCCTTGGGGATCCCTTGAAGCGGGAAACCTACATTGTTACTCACGTTCATCCAATCCAGAAGCCTGGCCTCCTGGAACACCATACCGCGAGTTTTATCCGGCTTCGTCACCAGATTCCCATTGATTGTCACGGTTCCTTCATGTACCGGATCAATACCTGACATGATCCGCAGCAGCGTGCTTTTGCCGCACCCGCTTTGGCCGACAATGCAAAGGAATTCTCCCTTTTCCATCGTAAAGCTGATGTCCTGTATCGCAGTGAACGTATTATCTCCGGTAAATGTCCTGCTGACGTTGTCCACCGCAATATAGTCGTTAGCCATCATTTCCATCTTATAACTCTTTTCTCGATAAGCATCAGTATGCTGTCCATAACCTTTCCGATGATGCCGATCATCAGCATGCCTACGATAACTACGTCGGTTTGTCCGAACTGTCTTGCATACATGATCATATAACCAAGACCGGTCGACGACGCCACGAGCTCCGCCGCGACAACGCACATCCAGCTCTGTCCGAGCCCGACGCGCAGACCCGTAAAGATGTTCGGAGCTGCATATGGGATCACGACTTTGAACACATACTTGAGCTTCGGGATCACCATTGAGTTCGACAGCTCGATAAGCTTGACGTCGATGCGCCGGATACCGTCCACGACGTTCACAAGGATAGTGAAGAAGCAACCTATAAAGATAAGAAAAACCTTGCCTTTTTCTCCGATGCCGAACCACAGAATGACCAGCGGGATCCATGAGATCGGCGGGATCGGCTTCAAGATCTGTATGATCAGATCCGTCATTCTCTTGAAATGCGTGGAAAGACCCATCAGGATGCCGAGCACGATAGCCGAAGCGGCAGCGATCGCATAACCAGTCAGAACTCGCCGCGAGCTGATCAACAGGTTTTTCTGTAACGTACCTTTCTTGATCAAGGAGATGAATGTGTTAAGGATCATGGCGGGTGACGGCAGAGTAAGCGGGTTCAGCAAACCCAAATTGGAGGCGATCTGCCAGACCGCTATCACGACGATAAGCAGCCATATGTATTCTACAGCACTTAATGCTTTTCGCTTTTTGTTCTTCATTGACTTTTCCGTCCTGTACCGCTATACGCAGTAAGTTTTCCCCTTGTAATCGGTGTACGGGCGCTGGGTGTTCAATGTCACAAATGTCGAAGTTTTGTCTCCCTGCAGCTCGGAGATCGGGGCGACCGTATAATCCCCGTAGCGCAGAACGAGCCATTCATGCCATCCGGCGGGTACGTTTACGCTCATCCCTTCGAAATCCATTTTTACCGCAGAAGCGAACCATGAAGACGACAGCGGAAGCGACAGTGATACTTCGCCGGCAAGGGCAAAGCATTCCTTTGTCTTTTCTCCCGAATACCGGATGACCTTCTGCTTCAGCTTTTCGCGCATCTTCCGTCTGCTGTGATCCGGGAGCACATTCAGCAAGAAAGATGAATAAAGCCGGAGAATGCCGTCATCCGATGGCAGAGGACTCCGCCCTGCAATGGCCTTGTAAAGTTTTGCATCCTTCATCTGTCTGTTACGCCGACCTGCGTCATCGGCGAGAGCGACAATGGGCATGATGTTGATATAGATCCCTTGATTGATATCAAGATCGGCGTATTCCGCCTTGATGAGCGTCGTGCTGCTGTTGCGCAACTTTGCGTAACACTTCGGATACTGCGGATCCGTGTAATACGTCTGTATAAACAGGTTTTCGCCCCACACACCCTGCGGAAGATTCGTAAGCTTTTCATAATCAGCATAGGGCATGACGACGTCAATGGAATCGTCCCACGGTATGATCCTATGATCTCTTGACGCGCCAAGCAGGGAGCCGAAAGCAAGGAAATAACCGAGGTCATTCGCCTCACATACGGCAATAAGTTTTTTCAGCATATCGAGCTGTACGGCATGCAAATCATTCAGTCCGTAATTGATTTTTTCCATGACTGATTATGCGACCTCCCAATTAAAATACGCTGTCAATGCTTTTTGTCGGAGTAAAATGCGATTTCCATCGTCTGCTCGGTCGCATTTCCCTTTTCAAAAGACCCAAGATTCGCAAAATAATCGTCTATACGTTTTTTCCCTGCGTCCGTATCATACCCGATGATCATTTTTTCCAGTTCGTCATTGTCAGCGGCGGTCTCAAACGGCCATTCCTCCGGATCGGAAGCAAACGGATGAACGCTCTCATACTGTTTTAGATCCGGCGAATACAGGAATCCCGGTTTGTACTGCAGGGCAAAATCCCATTGGAGCGAAGAGTAGTCGGAAATAAGCACATCAGAGGCATACAGCAGTTCCTGAACATCCGGATAATCCGAAGCGTTGACGCAATTATCCGCAATATTCTCCGGGATCGTGTCATGATGCGCGCGGAATACGAATACGAACTCTCCGCCGAAGCGTTTCTGACACGCCTCGATGACACGGTCAATATCCATCAGTGGGAAGCCGTAATCCTTCAGACTGGTTACAGGACCGTCCCTATATGTAGGGGCGTAAAGAATGAGCTTTTTTTCGCAGCTGATTTGATAATAATCCTTGACCTTCCGAATGATCTCCGGATGATCCTCAAAGAAAATATCATCCCGCGGAAGGCCGGTCGGAACAAACTTCTTTATATCCACGCCGAAAGCGCTGCTCTGCCGCTCGGAATACTGCGCGGAGGAGGAGAGAAAATAAGTCGTGTTTTTGCTGAACAGCGTGCGGATATACGCGGCTTTCTTAGATTTGAATATCTCCCCGCCGGATACCTTGAACATGCCTGCGCCGTGCCACGTATTGATCAGTATCTGCCTTCTTCTGTACGGAAGCTGCGCCGTAAAGCCTGTGCTGTTTACAATGATGCATTTAGCCGTCATGAGCAGGAAAAAATGCTTCAGCGACTGATAATCCACCCGTTCTATTCCTTCAGGCAGTTCCGCTTTCATGCCCTTGCGCATGGCAAAATATACATGATGCTTGCCGGCTTTCGCGATGCCGATAGCCAGATACTTCGGGTTGCAGGAGAAAAGCCGGCCATTAAACGAACAGGCTACGACACGATCTTCCTTTATCGGAAAGATCCAGAAAAGCCTCAGCAAAAATCTCATGATCTTGGTTTTCATATGACACCTCCGCGCCGATCAAAATAAAGAGCGCCGATTTGCAAATAAACTTACCGCTGTTTCTTTCGAATGAGAATGGATTTGATCCTTTCTACATCTCTTTTGTTGACGATCAACATCTGTGTCAGCTTCATGCCCGTATTTCTGCAAAAATGCTGCGTATAAAGCGCTGCGGCCATGCCGTAGGACAGGATGCTCGCTATTGCGGCGCCGTTGTTGCCGAATCTGGGTATAAGGATCATATTGGCGATCACGTTCGTGATTACGCTGATCAGCAGATATATAAAGTTTTCCTTTTGCTTTCCGTGAACTATATTGTAGGAGCCGATCATTTTATAATAGATCATAAACACGACGCCTATCAATATTATCACCGTAACGATATAGGCTTCTGAATACTCCTCGCCGAAGAAGAGATTGATGAACGGCTGTCCGAGAAGAACGATCGCCAAAACGACAAAGATGCAGACCGTATTGCAGATGCGAATGACAAATCCGACCTCTTGATAGTCCTTTCCCTTCGTCAGATTTGAGATCATAACTTCTTTCAATGCGTCCGGTATCATCCAGACTCTTTCTGCCAGCATGACGCCGACAGAATAGACGCCGACCTCGGCGCTGGAAACATGCTGCTTGAGCATGATGATATCAACACGGTAATTGAGCGTCGTCATCAGAAGACACAGCATCGGAAAAAGGCCGTATCTGAGTATCTCCGCCGCGCCGCTGATTGTAAACTTAACGGGTATCGTGAATTGTTTTCTCAGCCGGATTGTGTAAATGACGCCGAGGAGCAGATCCTTGAACAAAAGCAGGAAAACGCCCCAGCCGACGGACGGCGGAAAAAAGAGCCAGATGATAACGACGGCGAGCAGCTCGAAAACGTTGACGATGAGCTCCGTGGCGTTTTTCTTGTTTGGCGTCTCGACCATGTTGATATAGGAAACAACACGGTTATAGACGAGGCAAGGCGTAAGCATAAAAATGGCCAAAAGCTTGATATCGCTATGGAAGATGATCGAAAGACCGATGGCGATGATCAAATAGATCAGCGTCAGGATGCAGATCAGGCGCAGGAAAAATGGGGCGACATTTTCTCCGGTCTTCTTTTTAAAGTATGGATAGGCCTGATGTATCCCGAAACCGAGAACGATAAACGCCACTTTCGTCACGCTGTCGATATACGAGATATCGCCTTTAATCGATGCACCGAGGAAGCGAGATTGGCATACCGTATATCCAAAGCCCAGCAGAACGATCATGACCTTGGAAACGACGGAAAACATATACGGGTTTTTTAACAGCGCTTTTATTTTGTTCATGTTGAAACCTTTTCAATCCGTGCTAAAACATGAAAGCAGAATGCACGTATCACCGCAAACGGCGCTCCGCATCTGTCAAACGCGGTCTTCGATCAGCTGTTTTCTTTCATCTTCACGGAAAACTTTTATAAGGCCCAAGAAGATAAAAAAGTAATAGTTTGTAAATATCGTGCCTGAGAACATCAAAGAGACAAAGCCGATGCAGAAGAAAATGGACATCAGTTCTTTTTGAACGGATGCAGGCTTAAACAATGACCTGATCGCCGAAACGAGAACAATGCATGACAGTATCAAGCCTATAGGTATACCGAACGTCAGCATAAGATCCAAAAACAACTGGTGAGGATACGGATGCCCGCTCAATTCGCTAAGTGCGCCGTTAATGCCCCAACCAAGCACCGGCTTCTCCTGAATGGCACGGATTGACATTTCCCAAAGCGCGATTCTTCCGGAGTCATGGCTGAAAATCTGACCTGAAAAAAGAAGATACAAAGAACGGCTTTGCCTTCCTGCATTAGCAATAGACCGATATATCTGAATACCATAACGATCGATGACCCAGAATACAAGACCTGCAAAAATAGCAACCAGCGCTGCTTGAATATATTTTTTTTTGCCTGTTCCGTTTGCAAGTATCTTGATGACTACAAAAACGACTATGCTGACGATCGCGCCTCTGGATCCCAGTCTCAGCAACAAAATAATCTCTACAGCGGTAGGAATGTAATACCATTTTTTCCCGTTCATCGCCTCATTTAGGTGTAGCAGGATGATGAGAAGAATCGTGTAGCTGAAATGCATATTGTAGCCTGTGATGCCAACACTGTAAATCAAAGAAATGACCAACAGAACCCATGACGTTTTCAAAAAGCTCCGGTAGAACAACTCCTTATCCTCGACCGTCATGGAAAAGAATGCAAGCGGAATATAAATACCGATGGAATCAATCAACCATTTCAGTGCGTCATTGGAACCGTTTATCAGGAAGCTGAGTATATAGACAATCGTCACCAGCGCTTCCAGTAAGAAAAAGCGTCTGATCTCCGTTTTGGTAAAGGTCAGTACGCCGAGGGCGATCATCACGAAGAGGATTAAATAAATACTCCATCGGATGATCGTAAACAATGAACCTGATACGCCGAAAGTGACCTGAACCATGGAGTTGATCGCATTCATGACCAGATAAGCGCAAACAAATCTAATCAATATCAAATCCTTCTGCAGGCCTTTTTTCGATATCGTAAGCTTTATTCTGCGGTTCGAATCCATCTGAGATTCCTTTCAAAACTGATCAAATCCCCTGTGATCAGGGAAGGCGCGGGTCAATGCGACAGTGCAAAATACATCGATCTGTACAGACGGCAAATAACAGACCAATCGAAACGATCGACACAGGAGACGGCCTTTTCCGTGATTGCGGAATAATTCGCGAGGGCTTCTTCAATCTTATCGGCAATATCGGCGGGATCCCGATCGTTCACGGCATATCCGACTTCGCCGTCAGGGAACTGGCCATCAAAGCCCTGCCCGCGCGTATAGATCACAGGCAGACCCTGACTCATAGCTTCGGCATATACGAGGCCGAAAGTCTCATAATGAGATGCGAGTACAAAAATATCCGCTCTGCGGTAGAAGTCGATAAGACCTTTCATATCGGTTGGAGGATAATATGTCGTAAATCGATCGGAGCGTATTATCTCAAGCTCCGCTGGATCCTCGACCTTGCCTATCACGTCAAGCTGCGTATTCCAGCCGCGGCTGCGCAGAATCTCCATGGCCTTCTGCACGGTCGGGATGTTTTTGCGCTTGTTGATCCTTCCGACGCAGACGACGGAAAGGGATCTGCTGCGGAGTTTTTCCTCTATGACGGACGGATCCCGTTCAAGGTATTTGTTTTGGAGCCAAAAGTCGTCTATGCCGTTGGGAACGACGTGGGATTTTGCTTCAATCTCGGCGCGGTATCTTTTCGGAACGAACCGACCCAAAACGTCATTTTTGTATGTTTCCGAAAGGAAAAACACCGCAGAAGCGCCGCGCATGATCTTAACTCCGCGCGGCCGAAGATAGGGCTTGATTTTGAAGAATGTGTTGACGTCCGTATCACGGATCGCCACAAAATAAGGAATCTTGTATTGCTTGGACAGAGTATACGCGGCGTTGCCGTCTGTAAACAGCGTCAAGGCATGGATACAATCAAATCCGGAAATGTCGCCGCACGATTCTTTCAGCGCTTTGAGAATCTTTCTCTGCTTTCGGAAGAAAAGCAGACGGTCCCATTTATGAAAACAAACGCGGACGATCTCGTGGTCGTTTGCTTTATAAGTATCCTTCAGGTTTTGCTGCCACAAGGGCATGAAAACCGTGGTTTTGATCTCGTCGTTATCAAGATGCGCGATCATATTTCGATGAAGCGCCGAGAGAATATAATTGCAGTTGATCTGTAAGATATTCATATCAGTAAATGTTTCTTTCTTATCAGGGCGTTTTTATCCGGGCTTCTGCTTCATTTCCGGCAGCGTCCGTCTTTCAAAGCAAATACCTTGCAGCGGTTTTCGTCAGATAACTGCTTTGATGGCCTCTGTCTTGTTATTTTTATGCCGGATCTGTTTCGACGTCCTCATGGCTGGTTTTACTGTCTTCCACACTCATGGCATCATACAGATCATGCTTGATCTGAGAGCTGCTGATCTCGGGCGTACGGGAAAGATAAACAACTTCCACGCCTTCTTCTTTCAGGAAATCGAATTTTCCTTTCCAGTCGTCTCCCATTACAAAAGTATCGATGTGGTATTCATGCATATCGGATCGCTTCTGATTCCAACTCTCCTCGGGGATAACTAGATCGACATAACGGATAGATTCAACCAACATCTTTCTCTGCTCATATGTGAAATAGCATTTCTTATGCTTTTCATTCCAGTTGAATTCGTCAGAGGAAACGACCACGATCAAATAGTCTCCAAGCATTTTGGCACGGCGGAGAAGATTGATATGTCCGTAATGAAGAAGATCGAAGGTCCCGTAAGTGATCACTCGTTTCATTGTCTGGTCTCCTTCACTATGCATCGCCGCGTCTTTAACGGCGGCGTATTCTCGATTCGGGTCAACGGCATTGCATATATCCGTAAATATTCTTTCTGGAAAGAGCTATGATCCGCTCCCGAAAAAAGCAACGGCGTATTATACGTCGTGTTCCCAAAATACGTCTCTCTTGACGACCTTAGCGGGTACACCGGCGATCACTGCGTTTTCCTCGCAGTTGGATTTCGTCACAAGGCTTCTCGTTGCGATAACCGTTCCGTCCGCTATGCTCACGCCTTTGAGGATATCCGCATATGAGCCGACCCAAACGTGGTCGCCGAAGACGATGTCCGCATCCGGATTGATCCGGACATGCTCGCGGTCGTACATTGGATGCCCGTCGTTGTCGCGTATTTTTATATCCCATCCGAGCAGGTCGTCCGTTCCGAACTCAATGTGCTTCTTGCAATAAAAGAAACAGTTAACGTTGCAGGAGAAGCGGTCGCCGAAAACGATGGTGCCGCCGCTTGCGCAGATCGAACTGCCTTTCGCAAAGGTGGCGCCGCCTTTGAATATGATCGTGCCGCCGCTGTCGATCAGCACATAGGTCGTCCTATTGACAGGAAGGCCGCGTTTTGCTGTCTTCTGCGTGCCGAAATGGATCATGAAGCGGTGGACCGGTCCTTCAAGCTTGACACTCTTTGAATTTACGCCGCGCAAACAGCAGCGGCCCATTACGACAAAGGGGAGCTTAACGGCTTTCTTTACGGGGAGGACTTTAAAATTCAAATAGAGGGTTTTCGGGAAATACCACAAGCCCCGAACGAGCCTGCTGCACAGACGGTTCAATTTCATGATGTCAGCTCCGGATCGAAATAAACTTGGAGAACAAAGGATTCGAAAAGGCCTTTCGCCGAGGCGTGATAGTCTTTTCAGACTAAACCGCCGTGCGCCGTTTTCTCCGTTGCGTTCTCTGTGGGAAGTTAAAGCTCCGGCTCTATGGTTCCGCCGGTTTTTTTGTATTTTGCGCCACAAGCCGGGCATGTGAGATTCTCGTCCAGCTTCACTCCGCACCGACATACGTACGAATAGAATGTCGCTGGATTGCCGACGACCATGGTATATGGAGGGACCGTTCTCGTGACGACGCTGCCCGCTCCGACAAATGCATACTCTTCTACATCATGTCCACAAACAATCGTCGCATTCGCACCTATCGTCGCGCCTTTTTTTATGATCGTCTTTTTGAATTCGTTCTTCCGCTCTATAAAGCTTCTGGGATTGGAGACATTTGTAAAAACACAGTTCGGTCCTAAAAAAACATCGTCCTCGCAGACTATTCCCGTATAAAGCGCCACATTGTTTTTGACCTTGACGTTGTTTCCGAGCACAACGCCGGTCTCGATAAAGGCGTTTTCGCCGATATTGCAGTTTGTGCCGATCTTGACGCCCGTCATGATATGGCACCAGTGCCATATTCGTGTCCCCTCTCCGACGACGGAACCCTCATCGACGATCGCCGTCGGATGAATGAATCTCTCAGCCATTGAGCGCCTCCTTGAGCGCATGCACGATATAGTCTCTTTCCTCATCGAACAGTTCCGGGAAAACCGGGATCGCGAACGTCGTCCGGCTCAGATCTTCCGTAATGGGCAGATCTCCTTCCTTGTATCCGAGCTGAGCAAATACACCCTGAAGATGAAGCGGTACGGGATAATACGTTCCGCACGGCACGCCGACTGCCTGCAGCTTTTCCATGATCGTCTGCGCATCGGGATGCTTCAAAGCATAAATGTAATAGGAATGAGCGCTGTCCGGCGCTTCAAAGGGAGTTATATACGCCGTGTCAGACAAAGCCGCATTATACAGCGATGCGTTCTTCCTTCTGCCCTCCACAAATTCGCCCATATGCGTGAGCTTTCTGCGAAGAATGGCCGCCTGAATGGCATCAAGACGTGAATTGTAACCAATAAGATAGTTGTAGTACTTGCTTTCGCCGACCGGGATATTATCAGGGAACGGAATACCTTTCATCCGATAATCACGCTTTAAGGCAAGCAGACCGTCTCTGCCTGAGCCGTGCACCTTGAGAGCGCGGCAATATCCGGCGATCGCTTCATCGTCGGTCAGCACCATTCCGCCGTCTCCGTCTCCGCCCAGATTCTTCGTGGGGAAGAAAGAAAAGCATGAAACATCGCCAAGCGTATTCCTTCGTTCTCCTTTATATGTAGTACCGGCCGATTGCGCACAGTCGGCGATAAGATAAAGGCCATGCGCTCTGCAGATCGATCTCAATGAGTCCATATCGCAGCTCTGTCCGTAGAAATGAACCGGAAGGATCGCCTTGGTGCGTTCGGTGATTGCGGCTTCCGCAAGGTGCGGGTTCATGCAGTATGTATCCGGGAGCACATCTACGAAAACCGGGGTTGCCCCGACCGCGGCAATGCTTTCCGCCGTCGCAAAGAAGGTCCATGAAACAGTGATGACTTCGTCGCCTTTCCCAATGCCGAGCGCGCGGAGCGCAAGAACGATGGCGTCAGTACCGTTTCCGCAGGATATGCCGTATTTTGCGCCTTCATAAGCCGCGAACTCTTCTTCAAAAGCCGTTACTTCCTCACCGCCGATGTATCCGCCGCTGCGAAGGATCTTCAGCGCAGCCTCCTCATATTCGGCCGCATGCATTTCATGCTGCCGCTGAACATTCATGAGAGAAATCTTCATGTCGCTGCTACTCCTTTTTTATAAACTGCCCTCGCCGAACATGCCTGTCATCTCGGTGGAAGCAAAATCCTTTAGTGGAAGCTTTACGGGCTGTCCCGTCAACTGGCTCTTATAAATGGCAAGCACAACTTCCAGCGCGTTTCTTCCCGCCACGGCGTCGACATAGGGCTTTCTGTTCGATTGGATAGCGTCAATCATATCGGCGAACAAACTTGTATGGCCGTTCCCATATACGTTGCTTGTCGCCTCTTGAAGACTGACCCTGTTCTGATCCTCTTCTTCGACCTCCGCAAACTCCCAAACGTCGATATTGTTGCAGGACGTTCCACCAAGCTTAACCGTACCTGTTTCTCCAAACAGATACAGCGTTTCTTCCAGATTTTTCGGATAAACGTTCACCGTGCCTTCTATCGTCCCGACGGCGCCATTTTTGAACTGAACGACAGCCATTCCGATATCTTCACACTCGAGATAATCGTGATACTGCTGACGAGTAACGCCGTAGACCTCTTCGACTTCGTCCCCCATCATCCAGCGCAGAAGGTCGATTCCATGGATGCACTGATTCATAAGCGCGCCGCCGTCGGAAGCCCATTTCCCACGCCACGGAGCCTGTTCATAATAGGCCTTGTTTCTGTTCCATCTTACATGAATCGACCCGTGCGAGAGCTTTCCGAATCTTCCGGTCTCGACGGCATGCCTCATTTCCCGAACCGCGATGTTGAAACGGTTCTGATGGCAGGCGGAAACTTTAACTTTCTTTTCCTCCGATCTGCGAATTATCTCGTCCGCGTCGGAAAGACTCATGGCGATCGGCTTCTCGATAATAACATTGATACCCTTGTCAATACAGTACAGGGCGATCTCGGCATGAACGCCGCTGCTTGTTGCAATGGATACCAACTCTAACTCGGGATGCCCGTCTACCATTTGCCGGAAGTCCCTGTATTTTTCGACCGGCTTGTCGTATCCTGTTTTCTCGAACAGATCGTCTATTTTCTCCGGTTCGATATCGCAGACCGCGACCATATTCAATCCATTGTTTACAACAGCCTTTATATGGTTAACGGCGATCCTTCCGCAGCCTATCAATGCATAATTCATATTTGTATACTCCTGCCATTATTGGTAAATGAATAATCTAATACGAACGCGATCGGAACGATCTCCCTGAATCACGCGTTTTAAAGAGATTCCATCATTTCCAGATATCTCTGTCCGATCACGGGGTAATCATATTCCTTTGCTATCAGTTCGATTGCCTTTTCTTTAAGCGCGTTCCTTTCCTCTTCGGTCAGATCAAATACATGCTCGATTGTTCGTGCAAATTCTTCTTCATCGCCCATCGGAATGCCAAAATGACCGGCATCCTTCACGATGTTATTTGCGTCGCATGCAAATACGGTCGGTTTTCCCGAAGCAAGATAATCGTTAAGCTTGTACATACTCAGGCCGAACCTATAAATCGGGAAGCTCCCATGCGCGGAAACGCAGGCTTCTACCAAAGACAACGCTTTTGGGATCAGGCTTTTGTCAATAGCCGGAAAGAACCGGATATTCCGGACGTTGAGTTCCGCCGCCAAAGCCTGCATTTTTTCTTTGTCATGGCCTTCCCCGATGACGGCAAAATAAATGTCGGGATTTCTTACTTTATTAAACCCCCGGATTAGGAAGTCTACGAATTCGCTTTTTACGATGCTTCCTATGTAAATGCAGCAGCGATGATTGCTTAAGTAATCCTCCAGCTCTTCAGGTAGCCTGCCGTCATCCATCAGGCATTTGCTTACCTCGCTGACGCTGATGCCATTTGCCATCCAGTGAACTTTCTCTTTCGGCACACGTGCAACTTCCACGACATGTTGCCACGCGTACGGCATCGTCGACACGACGGCATCCGATCGTTTATAGGCGCGTTTTTCGATCATTCCGAACAGCTTCACGAGAGGGTGCTTCGGACTGACCCCCTGTATCTCCACAAGGGACAACGGCCAGATGTCCCGGAATTCGGCAATGAATTTAGCTTTAAATTTTTTGGCTATTCCGTAACCGACCTCCCATACGAACGGCGGAGCAGAAGAAGCGATGACAAATGAGGGGAGGCCGATTTTTTTGACAATGTCCGTTTTATTGGCATTGACCATGCGGCAAAAATCCATCATGTTGAAAATCCGTCGCGCGCCGTTGTCCCGATACGAGGGACCGGAATGAAGATAAACATAAGTGACGCCTTCACACAGCTGCCTAAACACAACGGGCTCGTCAAAAATATACTCTCGTCTTCCGTGGTGGAAAGATGATGTGATAACGGCAACCCGATATCCTTTTTGTGCAAAAGTTTTGGCCAGTTCCTCATGGCGCGTGACCAGATGGGATGCATACTGGTTAATGATCCAGATTGTCCTACAATTTTCAAGTGCGGCTTTATGATCCAAACTGCTTATCCTCCAACAAGATCGTTCTGTCAACTCCGGCAAAGGCCTCTCTCCGGAGGATCTCCAACGTGAGGCGCCGAAATTGAACCGCCTTTTCGTTGATAGGTGTCTTAACACATATGATGAGAAACACTTTGCAGACTGCGGCACAGGCTTGTCCTTTTTAACAAGCAGATCCGTCTTTTCGTCCGCTTGCTCCAAGCTCTTCGCTTTGTATCAATGCAACGGTCAGTTCGACGGAAGTCCCCTTGGCGCTTTCAGGCAAGAAGAGGATTCAATTATTCACCTTATCCTCTTCGGGTATGTCCACGTTCTCTGCCGAACTCCTTACTGCCGTCACATTACCTGAAGCCACGCCTTCAGTGCTCTCCTTCTTGAAAAGGATCGCTACTGTTGCGAACATCAGCTTGATATCCTCGAACACTCCCATTCTGTTTATATAAAGCAGATCCATCTGCAGTTTATCATATGGATTTGTATTGTACTTCCCATATATCTGCGCGTATCCCGTCAGCCCTGCCTTTACCTGCAGCCTCAGGCTGAAGGGCATCAGCTCCTCGTACTGCGCAGCTATCTCCGGTCTCTCTGGCCGCGGTCCGACGATCGTCATCGATCCTCCGAAAATATTGAACAGTTGAGGCAATTCGTCAAGGCGGCAAGCTCTTATCAGCTTTCCTATCGGTGTAATCCGATTATCTTTATCGCCGGAACTAAGTCTTGCCACGCCGTCTTTCTCGGCGTCGACCCTCATACTGCGGAATTTCCATATCTTAAATGTCTTTCCATCCTTTGTCAGCCGGACTTGCTTATACAGGATCGGACCTCCATCGCATGCCTTCACTCCGATTGAAACCAGCAGCATCACAGGACTGAGGATGATGATTGCTAAACCCGAAACAACAATGTCAAAAATACGCTTCATAAACAGATATTCGGGGGCAGGTTTGGCTCTTCTGACATTTAGGATCGGAATACTGAACTGTCTTACATGATGTGCTCCCATCATTATGATATCGCCGATATGCGGAGCAAAGTAGCCCTGAATGTCGTTTTCAGTACAGTACTTAGCAAGTCCGTTTTGGAGAGAGGCCGGGATTCCCGCCACGAAAACTGCGCCAAATCCCTCCACTTCTTTCTGTATCTCCTCAAAAGAGGAAGGGTTTTCAAGCGTCCTTTCTACGGTAAACTTTTCCGGGAATCTGTACGCCTCCGCCAATCTGGCAAGGTCATTTTTATTTCTGTAAATAAGTATCGTTTTCTTCGGAAGGTGAACTCTGAAATAAACTATATTGGCTATTATCGCCCAAATGATATTGTGAATGAGTTGAGCGGCGACAAGGCCAATAAAATACAGAGGATTGATCCACTTTAACCACGCGAGCATGTCCAGAGCCCAAACTATTGCGCACGCGATCAGATCAGCAAGAAACTGAGAAAAAACGATCTCCGTTTTCCTGTTATAACCGACTACGTACCCCTGATAGATGTGATACATGCAAATGTGAATGACTATATATGCGCCAACCATCAAAGGATTGTATCGAACATAGGCTGGCTTATCGCCTGTGGTCCTGTAGAACATATACCAGCAGAGGCAGAAGAGGCCAACTGTGAACAGAGAATGCAAGAGCTTAAGACCTCTCATGATGAGATCTTTCTTCATCCCAGTCAGCTTCTGCATATGATCCCTCTTTTCTTTACTGATTCGTTTTTTTATTATGCCATTTCTTTGGGACAAGAACGCTCCGGCGCAGACATATTTGTCAAATCGTATTCAAGCTTACTCTCACAGTCTATATCTTTGCGTATCCAGCAGTATTACTGACATCACGCAATTAAAAACAACGTTTAGCCCACCGCATGTTATTGTGCGTGTGGGCTAAGTCTTTCCTGCATATTGATTGTTCCCGCTCATGGATGCGGGCCAGTGTCCAAGAATCGATCCTGACCACCATAGGCTCCAACTATCCCCCATTTCCGGAAAAAAACAATATATGGATCGACATAGACACGCTGATACCGTTGAACAAATCAAGCCTTGCTCGTCCCGGTTGATAATAAGGTCGATCAACTGTCATTGATCATCAACCATCTACCGGAACATAAAATGTATCGATCACGAGTTGCTGGAGAGCTTCCTCATCGACATAGAATTCCATAAACTTCTCGCCCGGAACCGACTCGCCCTCGGGCGTGACGATAGCTGAGATCGTATAGCCAGAAAAACGATCCGCATAATCTGACATCTGGTTGACCGAGCAGTCGGTGACGAGAGATCCGGATAGCGCGGAATAGTTATCGAACACGTAGGAAGGATCCTCGGCAAAGGCTTTCTTCATGGCCTCCCCCAAGCCCGTGAGGTAAGCGCGTTGGCGCTTCATGCGGTTTATGTTCGTCGGATCCTCCGTCATGTTCATACGAGCTCGAACATAGTTTTCAACGTTTTCCGACGTGAGCGTTACAGTGGTCCCCTTGACCAGAGTGGGATCTACGTTGGAGAAATCGTCCTCTATCGTGACCGTGACGCCTCCGAAGAGGTCGTTCAATATAGGGATCGCGTCCATGGTGAACGCGAAATAGTTTTCGATCTGAACACCGTACAGGAAGCGGGATATCGCATCCACGGTGTTTTCGCAGCTTTTTTCCAAGCCGTTTCCATAGGTGTGCGCCAGAGCAAGCTGCTCGACCTTATAGCGCACGAACTTACCGAAGCTGTCCAGCACAGGAACTTCGCTCATTGTATCTCTGTTTATCTGCAGTAGAGTGCAGCGTTCCCGGTCCGGATCAAAGACCGCCAGAAGGATCATATCCGCCTGGCTCTTATTTCTTGACGAATCCGTCTCCACGAGCGCGGCGTCGTCTATTCCGAGGATAAGAAGCGCGGACAGGTTTTCGTTATATATGTATTCCTGACCGTTATAGAAGATCGACGCGGCATGCTGATCTTCTCCGTCCGGCGACATAGGCTCGCCCGACAGATTCACTCTGTTCGGAGCGGACCCTGCGCCCTCCGGGGCGATATCGCGCGAGCGCTCATAACGCGACGCCAGCACGAAAGCGACAACGGCCAGGGCGATTATCACTACGATTCCGATGATCAGGAGGAGTTTCTTTTTTCGACGGCTCATTTTTCCAACCAATCCCTTTCAAGCGGAAACGGGTATCCGACGGAGCGCCGGATACCCATCCCCCTTGCGAAGAATTACTCCGCAGTTCTCTTGCGGGCACTCATCAAGAAAGCGCCGGCGCAAAGGACCATCGCGACTGCCACAGCAGCCCAAATCACAGTATAATCGCCGGTAAACGGAGAATAATGGGAGCCTCCTTCACCTTCACTGGGAGTTTCGCCGGGCTCGGTGGGAGTAGTGCTCCTCGGTCTGACTATCAGAGCGAACGGCGTCAGGTGGGGAGCGTTGATCGTGACCGTCGAGCCGGAAACGCTGAAGCTGACCTCAGACCAGCTTCCGTCGGCGTTCTGGATCAGGATAGCGACAAGCAGATCCGCGTTCTCATAATTAAAAGAGAACGTGATGGGGTCGTTCTGCGCGACCTTATTGCCGGCAGCGTCAACCGCATGGATTTCAAACATATCGACGTTGAAATCGTCGCCTTCCACCTTACCGGTGCCCTTTGCAGCAGCCAGCATGCTGTTCTCGTCTATAGAACTGGAACCGGCGTATTCGACGACGACGCGTACATCGCCTTCCGCCGTTACCTCAATATCACCATTGGAGACACTGGGATAATTCACCGTAGCCGCGAGGGCGGGAACCGTGAACGACAGGATCAGGATGAGCACAACCGCGATGGAGAGTAGTTTTTTCATCGGAATCACCTCCTTCCTCTCTTATTTCGCTTCTATGTGATTTGGTCAGTCGAGCAAGGTGCCCATGACCAGGAAGCGACGGGTATTGTTGCCCGCAAAGCAGGTGGACAGGATCAGTACCTTGTCCCCCGCCTTCGGCGCGTATTCCTCATTGAAACGGGCGCTGAGGTCCCGCGTATTGAGGATACCGCTGAAGAAGGTCTCAAAGACCTCGTCATCGGAAAAATCATTATAATACAGGATATGGTCTCTGCCGTAGGGAACGGCGGCGAATACGCCGTATTCAAGCAGCCCCGTGGGGGTATAGATTTTCAGCTTGTTGTCCTCGGCAAAGAACTTGCTGTCGGTATAGTACTGCTGCAGATTGCCGAATATCGCGCCGGACCACTTGTGATGCCCGTACAGGATCGTAACCGGATCGTTGAAATCTCTGTGATTGTATCTGTGCTCGGAAAAGACAGCTCCGTTTTCGGAGTACTTTCCGTCGCTGTCGTGATCGAGATAGAAGGAATCGTCAGTCGCGCTCTGCACTACCGGAAAATTCACATTCGTCCCGTCGATCTGCAGCCATCCGTATATGTCCGGATTGACTTCCATAAGGCTCTGGAAATCTATAGGGCTTACATACGGGATCGGCGTGGGAGTCGGCTCGGGAGTGGGCTCCGGCGTCGGAGTCGGAGTCGGTTCCGCCGTTTGTGTCGGCGTCGGAGTGGGCGCAGGCGTCGCATCGGGAGTCGGCTCGGGCGTCGAAGTCGGCGCGAGCAGTTCGGCTTGAGTGGGCTTCGGAGCTCGCAGGCCCCGGATCGCCATTACTCCGCAGAAGATCGCTATCGCCAGAAAGACCGCGCCGCATATGGCATAAATGGTTCGTCTTTTCATTGCGGCACGCTCTCCCTTCCGAAGCCGGCCTTTTCTTCCACCCGAAGCAGCCGCTCAACGGCTTCGCGGCCCAGCTTTTTTTCGATTAGCGCCAGCGCAGGGCCGAGATTCGGGGCGCGGGAAGTGAGATTGTGTGCGTCGGAGCCCAGAAAGTGGATCCGCCCCTCCCGCATCAGGGCCAGAGCCTTGCGCTCCGTTCGCCGTTCCAGAAAGAACTCGGCGTTGCACTGGATCAGGATATCCATATCCATGAAACGGCGGATGATCTTTTTCGGGTTAAAGGATAAGTACCGCTCCAGATGCGCGGCGACGGGGATCAACCCGCGCCTGCATATCTCGGTGATCTCTCCGAGCATCCGCTCCGTCCAACGGGTAAACGGCATTTCAATTAGAAGAAGCTGTGTTCCTTCAAGGCAGAGCATCGGGAGCTCATCTGCGGCGCTTATCCCGTCGAAGAAGCGGACCTCAGCTCCCAAGAGGAGCTCTGGGCCTCCGTCCCCTGCCGCCGCCCGCAGTTCATTGAACGCCTCGTCGCGTTTCTGAAGGAATCGGGCGGGAGTGGTGCGCTCGGCAACGAAATGAGGCGTCGCGCAGACCCGGGGTATTCCCTGCTCGCGCCACATCTCAAGCATCGTCAGAGATGTGGAAACGCTGTCGCTGCCGTCGTCAATGCCGGGAAGCACATGGGAATGAAAGTCGATCATTGCTTCTTGTATTCATAGTCACTGCTGCGATAGTACTTCTTGCCTCTGTAATAGCCGCTGCCGGAGCCCGAAGCGCCGTTGAATACGAAGCCGAGGATATGCGCGTCGACCAGCCTGAGCTGACGGATGGTTTCCGTCAGAGCGCGGCGTACGGCGTGATTGTTCCTCACGACCACGACCATGCCGTCTACCAGCTTGCAGGCCACCAGCGCGTCCGTTACGGCGGTCACGGGAGGCAGGTCGAGAATGATATACTCATAGTGCTTGCGAAGTGTTTTTATAAGCGCCTGCATGTGCTCGGATCCGAGAAGCTCCGAAGGATTCGGAGGCACGTCGCCCGACACCAGAACGTCGACGGAAGCATTTACTCCCTCTTCGGAGCTCACGCCGAAGGACGGGATGGAATCTGCGCTGACGCCCACGAGGATATTGGAAAGACCCGGGCTCGCGGAGATCCCGAGGCGCTTGGCCATGGTCGGAAGGCGCATATCGCCCTCTATCAAGAGCACGCTTTTGCCGGAAACGGCAAGAGTATATGCCAGATTGATGCTGGTCAGGCTCTTTCCTTCGCCTCTGAAGGAGCTGGTCATGCCGATGACGCGGCAGCCCTCCTTGCCGGAGAACGAAAACAGGATGTTCGTTCTTAAAAGCTTATATGCCTCCGACGCCGCGAAATTCATATTGGAGGCGATCATATGCTTCCGCTCGAAATTGGAGTCTGTCACAGCATTATTTTTGTTTTTGCGTTTGAATGCTTTATACTCCATTTCTTACGCCCTCTTATTCTGACTCTGCTTCGGCAGCGATTTGTCGACCTGAGCCGATATTTCTTCCTTCTTCGCGGTCTCTTCTTTCGGCTTCTTGGACGGCCTTTGATATTCGTAGTCGCCGTATCCGTAGCCGCCGTATCTGTAGCCGTAATAGCCTCCGGAGTGCTTGCTGCCGACCATGTCGGGGATGACAGCGAGAAGCGGGATATCCGGATATGTCTGGGTCAGATAATCCTCGGAGCGGATGTTGTCGTCCATCAGATAAGCGATGATGATCACTATCGCGCTTATTATCAGGCCTATTATCATTCCGATGGCGGTATTGCGCGTATAGCTGGGAGAAGAGCGGTGGGAAGCAATAACGGCGTAGTCGACGATGCGCACGTCGCTTCCGGACACGATGTCGGATATCTTATCCGGCAGGATGCTGGCGATGGTGTTGGCTATCCTCTCCGCTTCCGCGGGGTCCTTGCTGGTGACGACCACTTCGAAGACCTCGGTGGAGTTCACCGGCGCAGCGGAGATCATTCCCTTCAGTTCCTCATAGGAATAGTCCAGATTGGCGCGCGACTTGACCTCGTTGAGCGCGGTGCGCGACTTGAGGATGACGATATATGTGTTGACCAGCTTCTGAGCGGCCGTCAGGTCCGCGCTGGAAATGGAAAAGCTTGTGCTGCCGAGAGAAATATCCGAGTTGTTGACGTACAGCAGCGCGCTGGACTTATACAGCGGGTCTATCAGGAAATATGTGTAGCCGAAGGCCGCCATGCCGAATATGACGACGGCAAGCACCAGCGCCCACCAGCGGCGCACAAGCGCTTTCGCAAGCTCCAGCAGATCGATCTCTTCCATAACCGTGTTTTTCGTTTTCATGTCTACTCCATGCCGCGATAACGCGGCGATCGATATAGTATAAAATCAGCAGAGGAAACATCGGATCTTGACCTTATTCTGCCAAGGAAAACGGAAGTTTTATCCATCAGGGTAGACTTTCGTTTTTAATATTTAATCTATTAAGGCATTATACTATATACCTTGACATAATACAACAACTTTTTCTTCATTTCCGTTTAAAAAAGTCCATTTCACGGCACTTTTTTCGCTGTTTTTATTCAAATACATCCATATGTTGCATTTATCTGTACTTTTGTGCCAATATATACGCTCTTGTCGGCGTCGGCGACATACAGGCCTCTTTTTATTTTTTTGGATATCATTATCTTCCCGCGGACATTTCCGGCGCTGATTTCGTTTCTTCCGTCAAAATACTTCGCTCTTCCTGCTGTTGCGCAGCGCGCTCCTACGTGGTATAATCCAAAAAAATCGGAATGCGGCATGCGCCGTATCCGGGATACCCGCGCCGGGTCCGCAAACTGAAAGGAGTTTTCATAATGGCTGACGACGTCAAGACCCCTCAGGAAGTGCTTCGCTGCGTGTACGACGCTCTGAATGAGAAAGGCTATAACCCCATATCCCAGCTCACCGGTTTTCTGGTCTCAAACGATCCCTCGTACATAACCACGCACAATAACGCGAGAAATCTGATGAGAAAATACGAAAACGACGAATACGTTGAGCAACTGCTGCGCATGTTCTTTGACAAATAAGGCGGCGGCGGACAAAACGCCCCGACGCGGATGAGACCGCGTCGGGGCGTTGATATTTACCGGAAAACCGGCGTGTTCAAATCACAAGCTGCGGCGTACCTCAGCAAGGCTCCAGCCTTCGGAAACCGGCAAGCTTCCGCTCAGTCGGCGGGCTCGATGCGGACGTGCGCGGCGGGCTCGCCGTCCTCTGTCATAACTGTATAGAGATACAGCCTCTGCCCGTCATACTCATCGTCTTCGTCGCCGAGCTGCACGATCTCTCCGCCGATCAGCCTGAGATATTTGCTCATATAAATGCCGCCTTCAAGCGTCGTGTCGGCGACGACAACGGCGGGGTCGCCGGATATGTCGAGCGTGACGCCCTTCTTGACTATGATGCAGCTCTCGCTGGCCTCGCAGTTGAGGTACAGTCCGCCGTCGACGGTCAGAGAGCCGCTGCCCGTGAACGTGACGCTGCCGGCGTACATGGCGCCCCAAATGGATATGCTGCCGACGTGGTTGTCTCCGTTAAGCTCGATGGTAAAGCCGTTGCCCATGAGGTTGACGTCGAGCACCTCGGCGTCGAAGCCGGTCAGGTGCAGGACGTTCGCGGACTTGTCGTACCATGCGCCGGAGGCGGGATTTTTGACCTCTCCCTCCGCGTCGTAGTACGCCCATGCCGCACCCTTTTGCAGATACGTATAGCTTTCGCCGCCGGAGTATATCCTTACGTACTCCTCCGAGCCCTCTTCGCTCCATGCGTAATCTCCGTCGAAATCAGGGTCAAGGTTGGACAGCGTCGGGAAAACATCCTCCTCTTCCTCGGGCGGCGGCGTCTCATCGGGTTCGTCCGGCTCGTCCGGCTCGGCCGACGGGGTCGGCTCGGGCTCCGGCTCGTCGGATCCGTCGGGCTGCGGGGTCGGCTCAACGTCCTTTCCCGGGCCGTCCGGTTCGACGGGGGCAGGCGCGGTCTGCTCGGGCGGCGGGGTCTCGTCGGCCGTCATGGCGAGCGGGTCGATCCCCAGAGACGCGACGACTACGGCGCCGACCAGTATCAGCGCGGCGACTGGCTTTAAGAAGAGCTTTTTAAGCCTCCCGTGCCGTTCCTCGCTCTCCCGCCGCGGCGCGCTTTTCTCGTTGAACTCGTCAAACGAGTATTTCTCCTCAACCGGGAGCGTCTCCTCGACGGGCATCTTCTCGTCCGCGGGCATACGGGCGTCGGGATCAACGGCGGGAAGCTCGGTCTTGTCATAGGATCCGGTTCTCAACAGACATCCCCCCTTTCCTTAAACGGACGGAACGTCATCAGACGTTGTGGACGTCGACCTGCGGGAACGGGCACTCGACGCCGAGCTTCTTGAAGCCGAGAAGCAGGTCGTGATTGAGCAATCTGCTGCCAGTAAAGATATTCTGCTCGTCGACCTCGGCGACGAACTTGAGCACTACGGCGCTGTCGGCCAGCTGCTCGACTCCGAGATATTCCGGCTCCGTTTTGAAAACGTCGGGATGCGCGTCTTTGATCTCGGTCATGAGCGCGGGTATCTCGCTTTCAAGCGCTTCGAAATCGGTGCCGTAGGGCACAGAAATGAGGCTGATGCTCCTCGAGGGTCTGTCAGACCTGTTGAGGATGTTCTTCATGGCGGAATTGTTGACTATCTTCACGTTCCCGCCGGGATCGGTGATACAGGTCGTGCGCAGGCCGATGGACGTGACGGTGCCTCTGTAGCCGTCGACCTCAACGATGTCGCCGACGTTGTACTGGTTTTCAAATATCATGAAGGCGCCCGTCACCATGTCGGAGATGAGACTCTCGGCCGAAAAGCCGAGAATGAGAGCCAATATCCCGACGCTCGCAACGATGGTCGAGACGTTCACGCCGAGGATCGAAAGGCCCCAGCAGAGTATCACAATCGCCGCGACGTACTTGAGGATGCTCGACACTATCGAAAGGACGGAGCGGGCTCGATGGTTTTTCGGCTTGGGCAGACCGAGGATGAACGAGATGAGAGCCTCGGCGCACAGAACTCCGACGATCATCACGAGCAGCCTGATCAGCTTATCGACGCTGAAGCTGACGTTCTTCAGTCCGTCAAGGTTTATGAGCTTGGCGCCGAATCCCACCGCGATGAGGATGGCGAGTATCACGGCGCAGACTATGAATCTGATGATGCTCGATTTCTTTCTGTCTTTCATGGAAGCTCCTTTCCGACTTTTCAGTCAGTTCAAACGATTTCCGGCACTCTGCCTTTGAGATCTTTATATAATAAATTTATAAAAAAACGGGCTCAAAATCAAGTGCCTCTCGGTGAAATGGCCGTATTCCGGAAGATGAATAATCACGGCGAGGAAGAAAAAAGCCCCGACGGTTTTCAGCATGTCGGCGAAGCCTCATACGACGATAGACCGGCGAGGCTCCGCAATTGCTCCTGGAAGAAAAAAACAGCTTGTTTTTCAGGCACTTTTAGATTATAATCCCTCAGGGCTGAAAATCGCCAAAGATTTTGAGGCGCTTCCGGACGGACGCTTCGGATAAACGCCTTTATTCAGGTATGGTCTTGAAGAGAACAGTATCCGAGGGAACCGTTTTTTTAAAAAAGCATTTTGCACTATTGTGCACGTTATATCAGAAAGGAGCAAAAATGAAACTCAAAGACAAAGTCGCCATCGTAACCGGCGCAACATCGGGAATGGGCAGAGCAACTGCGGTGCTGTTTGCCCAGGAAGGCGCGAAAGTCGTCGTTGTCGGACGCAACGAAGAGCGCGCAAAGGCAGTCGTTGACAGGATCAAAGCAGAAGGAAACGAAGCTATTTACGTCCTCGGGGACGCTTCGGATCTGGGTTTCTGCGACGAGATAGTCAAGAAGACCGTCGAGACCTACGGAACGGTCGATATCCTTGTTAACAACGCGGGAATGCTGAGCATGTCCACGCTTCAGGACGTTTCCATTGAGGAATGGGACAGAGTGTTCAGAGTCAACGTCGACTCCGCTCTCAGGCTCTGCCAGCTTACCGCTCCCATTATGAAGGCAAAGGGCAAGGGCGTTATAGTCAACGTCGCTTCCGTAGCTTCCTTTGCGGCGCATCACGGCTTTGCCGCCTATATTTCCTCCAAGCACGCGTTCGCCGGACTTTCCAAGTCCATGGCTTGGGAGCTCGGACCGGAGATCAGAGTCAACGCCATCGCTCCCGGCGCTATCCACACGGCAATGGTGGACAGCATCGGCGGACCGTCCGTACTTCAGGGAATGATCGACGGATGCCCGATGAAGAGAGTCGGACAGCCCGAAGACATCGCGACGGTCGCCCTGTTCCTCGCCTCCGATGATTCTTCCTTCATCGACGGCCAGGTCATCAAGGTCGACGGCGGTTTCGAGTGCTGATCGATCCGCCCCGAACGTACGGGACATAGAGCCATATAAAAAGAAAGAGCAGCGCTATGCTGCTCTTTCTTTTTGTCATCAATTGTTTTCGCTTGGCAAAGCGGGATCTCTCTTTCAGATATAAATGGAGTATCTCAGTAGAGCTTTGCGCCGGCGGGGATATGGGGATCGACCATCAGAAGATGGAGCTTCTCCTCCTCGCCTTCCTTATGGACGGCGGAGATGAGCATTCCGCAGGATTCTATGCCCATCATGGCGCGCGGCGGGAGGTTCGTGATGGCGATACAGGTCTTCCCGACGAGCTGCTCGGGCTCGTAGAACGCGCGGATGCCGGAGAGGATGGTGCGCGGCGTCCCGCTCCCGTCGTCGAGCGTGAAGCGAAGCAGCTTCTTGGACTTTGGGACGGCCTCGCATTCGAGCACCTTGACGGCGCGGAAATCGGATTTGGAGAACGTCTCAAAATCGACCGCGTCCTCGAATAGCGGCTCTATGACGACGTTGGAGAAGTCTATCTTCTCCTCGACCGCGGCGGTCTCCGCGGGAGCGCTCTCGACGTCCTTTTTGCCGAGGCCCTCGGGTTTCATTGTCGGGAATAGGATGACGTCGCGGATGGAATCGCTGCCGGTCAGGAGCATGACGCAGCGGTCGACCCCGATGCCGAGGCCGCCCGTCGGCGGCATGCCGTATTCGAGCGCGTTAATATAGTCCTCGTCCATCATGCCGGCCTCGTCGTCGCCCGCCTTGCGCAGATCGACCTGCTTCTGGAAGCGCTGCTTCTGGTCGATGGGGTCGTTGAGCTCTGAGAAGGCGTTGCCCATCTCGCTGCGGCATATAAAGAGTTCGAAGCGCTCGGTAAGGCGCGGGTCGGACGGGCTACGCTTGGCAAGCGGGGACACGTCCACGGGGTGCATTGTTATAAACGTCGGCTGGACGAGCTTTTCCTCGACGAGACGGTCGAAGCACTCATAGAGCAGATTGCCCCACGTCGGCTCGTGGCCGTTTTTCCCGTCGAGCTCGATGCCGACCTTTTTGGCCAGCGCGGCGGCCTCTTCGTCGGTCTCGATCGCCATGAAGTCGAGCCCGAGGTACTGCTTGACAGCCTCGGCCATCGTAAGGCGCGGCCAGCCGGGCGCGAGGTCGACCTCCTCGCCCTGCCAGGTCACCTTCGTCGTTCCGAGGAGCTTCAGGGCGGCCGAGGATAGCAGTTCCTCGAAGAGGTCCATCATGTCGTTGAAATCGGCGTAAGCCTGATAGAGCTCGACGCTCGTGAATTCGGGGTTGTGGCGGGTGTCCATGCCCTCGTTGCGGAAGATGCGGCCTATCTCGTAGACGCGCTCCATGCCGCCCACGATGAGGCGCTTGAGGTGGAGCTCCGTCGCGATGCGCAGGTACATGTCTATATTGAGGGCGTTATGGTGCGTTATGAAGGGGCGCGCCGTCGCGCCGCCGGATATGGCGCTGAGGACTGGCGTCTCGACCTCGAGAAAGCCCCTCGCGTCGAGGAAGCTCCTGATATGGCTTATAAAGCCGCTGCGAATCTCGAAGGCGCGGCGCACCTCGGGATTGACGATGAGGTCGACGTAGCGCTGTCTGTAGCGCGTCTCGACGTCGGTCAGGCCGTGGAACTTCTCGGGCAGCGGGCGCAGAGACTTGGAGAGCAACAGCATCTTCTGCGCGTGGACGGATATCTCGCCGCGGCGCGTTCGGAAAACGAAGCCCTCGACGCCGACGATATCGCCGATGTCCCACTTTTTGAACTCGGCGAAGGCGTCCGGGCCGAGGTCGTCGACGCGCACGTAGAGCTGGATGCGGCCGGTATCGTCCTGCAGGTCGCAGAAAAAGGCCTTGCCCATGTCGCGCTTGGACATGATGCGGCCGGCCATGGAAACGGTCGCGTTTTCCATGGCCTCGAAGTTGTCCTTTATTCCGGCGGAGTGCGCCGTGCGCTCAAAGCGCGTTAGAGCGAAGGGATCCTTCCCCTCCTGCTGCAGCTTCGCGAGCTTGTCGCGCCTTATCTGCAGGATCTCGGAGAGGTCCTCCGTCCTGATCGTCTCGTCTGTCATATGTCCTCCGTCCCGGCTTTTCAGCGGGCTCTGGCTATCTTCTTTATCTTGTACTTGATATCGCCTGCGGGAGCGTGAACGGTGATGGTGTCGCCGTCCTTATGGCCGATGAGCGACGCGCCGAAGGGAGATTCCTCGGAGACTTTGTAGTTGAGGGGGTCGGCTTCCTGAGAGCTGACGATATGGTACTCCTCTTCCTCGTTCGTCTCGAGGTCGATGACGGTCACGACGGTGCCGAGGCCGACCTTTCCCGTCTCCTTGCTGTGCTCGATGATCTCGGCGTTCTCGATGAGGTTCTTTATCTCGGCGATCTTGGAATAGAGCATGCCCTGCTCCGTCTTCGCCTCGTCGTACTCGCTGTTTTCGGACAGATCGCCGAAGCTGCGGGCCTCCTTGATGAGCTCGGAGACTTCTTTTTCTCTTACGGTCTGCAGATAATTCAGCTCGTCCTTAAGCGCCTTGTAGCGCTCTTCGCTCATTCGAAACTTTGCCATTTCAACATTTCCTTTCAAGGCGTTATTTCTCCTGCCAGCAGCAGCGCGGCGGCCTTGAGCTGCGCATCGTCCTCCGGCGGAAGAAGATCATAATATAAAAGCTCGAATTCTTCGTCTGTCAGCGGGATCTCAATATCGGGCGTAACGCCCGTTCCCGCGAGGGACACTCCGTTCGGAGTGAAATATTCCTCTATCGATATATGGATGGCGCTGCCGTCCGAGAGACCTATCGTCGTCTGCGCATAGCCCTTCCCCGTCGTCTTTTCGCCGACGAGCGTCGCCCAGCCGTACTCGCTGAGCGCGGCCGAGAAGAATTCCGCGGCGCTGTAACTCTCGGAATTAATGAGCACGGCCATGGGCATCTCGACGCAGTCGGGCTTGGAATACTGGCGCACCTGCTCCCCGCCCTTGCTCTGCGAAATGAAGAGCGTCCCCTCGGGGAGGAGATAATCGAGTATCTTGAGCAGTTCGTTGAGATTGCCGCCCGGATCGTTCCTGACGTCGAAGATAAGCGCTTTTGCGCCGTCCGCGCGGAGCTTTTCGACCGCTTCGATGGCGAGATTTCCCGAACGGGCCTTGAAGTTTTCTATGCGGATATAGCCTATCCCGTCCTCAAGCATAGAATACTCGACGGGAATGACCTCGACCTTGCCCGGGACGAGGGAGAAGATTCGTTCCGTGCCGTCGGGCTCGGTGACGGTGAGCTCGACTCTGCCGCGGGCTATGCCCTCGGCGATGAGAGTTTTTGCCTCTTCAAGAGTATAATCCGTAATGTCCGTGCCGTCAACGGCGTAAATGACGCTCTGAGGCTGGACTCCCGCGTCCGCCGCGGGCGAAACGCCGTAAACGGAGGAAATGAGGATGCCGCCCTCTTCGCGCTTGCGGATCACGATGCCTATCCCGTCGTATTTGTTCTCGGAATCGTTCAGGTAGGCCTGCATCTCGTCGGCGGAGATGTAGTAGGACCAGCGGTCGCCCAGCGATTCGACGACGCCCGCTACGGCGCCGTCGGCCGCCTTGTCCTCCTCCCAATCGCCGACGAAGTACTTTTCGATGACGTTCAGCGCCTCGTTGAGCTTATCCGAGGCGGAGTATTCCTTGACCTCTTCGGGCGGCTTGAGAGACGGGATGGAGCTCACGGTCCTTATTGCGACGACCGCGGCCGCAGTCAGGCACAGGGCGATGAGTATCGCGGCCCATACCGGTACTTTCTCTTTCATATACTGACCTCAGTCGGGTTCGTTCTTATCAGTCCCAATATCTCCAGTAGGTGGAGAAGTAGCCGAGCGGATCGACGCGCGAACCGTTGACCCACGTCTCGAAGTGGCAGTGGTTGCCGTTGGAGAGTCCCGTGCTGCCGACGTAGCCGATGACGTCGCCCTTGGAGACCGTCTGCCCGACGGAGCAGGCGCGCGAGCTCATGTGTGCGTAGAGCGTATAGCGGCCGTTGCCGTGAGCTATCATGACATAGTTGCCGTAAGAATCGCTCCACTCGGAGGTCGTGACCGTCCCGGAGTCGGCGGCGAATATGGCGCAGCCGTACCAGGAGCCGATGTCTATGCCGTTATGGAAGCGTCTTGTGCCGAGGATGGGATGGACGCGCCAGCCAAAGGGCGAAGTCACGCAACGTCTGCTGTCATTGACGGGCCACATATACGTCCCGGTCGAGACTATCCCGCTGCCAGAGTTGCTCCCGCTCCCGCTGCCGGAGCCGCCCTGCTGCTGCTTACGGCGTTCTTCCTCCTCGCGGCGCTTGCGCTCCTCCTCGAGCTGTCTGTCATATTCCTTCTGGAGCTCGGTTATCTTCTCGGTGAGCTCTTCTTCGAGCTTTTCGTTCTCTTCATAGGTGAGCTCGTACTGCTCGCGCTGCTCTTCAAGGGTCACCATGAGCACCTGCATCTCGGCAAGCTGGATATCGAGCTCGTGTTTTTTCTCTTCCTCCTGCGCTCTGGCCTCGTCCACCTCGGCCCTCGTCGCGGCAAGCTCCTCGCGGGCAGCCTGCGTCGCGGCCTGAGCGTCCTTGAGGCCCTTGACGACGTACTCGTTATAGGACATTATCTCGTTGATGTCGTCAATACGGGAGAGAAGGTCCGCAAAGCTCGCCGCGTCGAAGAGGATGGAGAAATAGGATATCGTCCCGGCCTCCTCGATGGCGCGCACGCGGCGGCGGAAGAGCTCCATCTGGACGGCCTCTTCCTCCTCGCGCTTTTCAAGCTCGCGTTCCTGATAGGCAATGCGGGAATCGAGCGCGACCGCCTGAGCGTTATATATCTCGATCTGCTCGTAGGTCGTGTTGATGCGCTCGTCGAGCAGCGCCTGCCTCGCCTGCACGGCGTCCTTCTCGTCGGAGATGGCGTTGAGCTTCTCGGTTATCTCCTTCTGGCGGTCGGCAAGCTCGCTCGCCTTTTCCTTGAGCTCGTTTATCTCCTGCTGGGTCACGGCGTGCGCGCGGAACACGACCGCCATGAGCGGCAGTATGATAAGGATGCACAGCACTATGGCCAGAACGGCCGTTATGAGCTTTCTTCTCTTGTTCATATCTCTGTCCCTCCCTCAGGGGTCCGGGTCATATCTTCAGGTAATTCTTGATGGCGGTCGAGCTGGAGATGACGCCGACGAGAACGCCGATCACGCCGTAGGCTATCAGCATCGGGATCGCGTACCTCGAGAATCTTACCAGATTGACAAAGGCGAATGTCGCGGAATTCTGCGCGCGGGTATAAAGGATCTCATACACGCCCCACGTCAGGAGATACGCCAGCGCGGAGCCGATGATGCCGAGGAAAAGGCCCTCGATGACGAAAGGCCAGCGAATAAACGAGTTCGTCGCGCCGACCATCTTCATGACGCCTATCTCCTCGCGGCGGCTGAACGTCGTCAGCTTTATCGTGTTGGCCATTATGAATACGGATATCACCAGAAGGACGGCCGTCAGCGCGAGAGAGACGATGTATACGATGTTGCGCACCGTCACGAAGCCGCGCGATATCTCGAGATGCGCGTTTACCGCCGCGATGCCCGGGACTCTGTAAAGGTCGTTCTGGAGCTTTTCCATGCCCTCGATGTCGTCCATGGTGATGACGTAGCGGTGTCTGAATACGGACGAGTCGATGTCGCTGAAAAGCGTGTTGTCCTGATACTTGCGCAGGAACTTGTCCATGGCCTGATCGCGGGAGACGAACTCGACCGTCGCGACGTTTTCTATCGCCTCGAGCTTTACGGAGAGGCCGCGGGCCTCGTCGTCGGTCAGGCTGTCGTCAACGAAGGCGACGATCTGGTTTTGCGACTCGAGGGTCGAGATCATTTCCTGGATATTCGCCGACAGGAGCGTAAAGCCTCCCATCATGAACAGGCACGCCATCATGATGGCTATCGTCGCCACGGACATGAAGCCGTGGTTGAAGACGCTCGTCACGCCCTCCTTTATGAAATAAAAAAAGTTGTTACTCTTCATAGCTGTAATACCCGCTGACTCCGTCGCCGACGAGGCGGCCGCTGTCTATGACGACGACGCGCTTGGCAAAACGGTTGACAAGTTCCTTTTCGTGTGTAACTACGAGCACCGTCGTCCCGAGCTCGTTTATCTGCTCGAGGAGCCTCATGATCTCAAGGCTGCGGGCCGGGTCTATGTTGCCGGTCGGCTCGTCGGCTATGATCACGGACGGATTGTTGACGAGAGCGCGGGCGATGGCGATGCGCTGCTGCTCGCCGCCGGAGAGCTCGAGCGGGTAGCTGTCGGCGCAGCCGGGCAGGCCGACAAGGTCGAGAACGTACTCCACGCGGGGCCTTATCTCCTTTGTCGGCGCGCCGACGATACGCATGGCGAAGGCGATGTTTTCGAATATCGTCTTCTTGTCTATGAGGCGGAAATCCTGGAATACGACGCCGAGCGTCCTTCTGAGCTTGGGCATCTGGCGGCGCTTGATCCTCGTCATGTCGTAGCCGTTGACCTCGACGACGCCGCTCGTCGCGCATATCTCGCCCGTTATGAGCTTGACGAGCGTCGATTTGCCGCTGCCGGACGGGCCTACGAGAAATACGAATTCGCCATCGTCGATATCGAGGTTGATGCCCCGTATCGCCTTGGTGCCGTTTTCGTAAGTCTTGTATACTTCCTTGAACTTTATCATTTTTCCTCCGTCGCCGGCCGGAGCCGGCGCTGCAGTCAGATGTGATTTTGAGAGTTGAGGTATTTCTTGACCATGAGCGCGACCTTGAATACGATGGCGTGGTCGAATTCGCGCAGATCGAGCCCGGTGAGCTTCTTTATCTTTTCGAGCCTGTATACGAGCGTGTTCCTGTGGACGAACAGCTTGCGCGAGGTCTCGGATACGTTCAGATTGTTTTCAAAGAACTTGTTTATCGTATAGAGCGTCTCCTGATCGAGCGCGTCTATGGGATTTTTCTTGAAGACCTCGGAGATGAACATCTCGCAGAGGGTCGTCGGGAGCTGGTATATCAGGCGGCCTATACCGAGATTGTCATAGTACATGACGCTCTTTTCGTTGTCGAACACCTTGCCGACCTCGATGGCGACCTGCGCCTCTTTATAGCGCTCGGCGAGCTCCCGCAGGTGATTTGCGACGCTGCCGACGCCGATGACCGTCTTGACATAGAGCTCGGACGAGAGCGTGCTGCTGACCTGATCGGCTATCTTGCCGAGATCCGCGCTCCCCATCCCGGGCATGAGCTCCTTTATCAGCACAATGTCCGTCTCGCTGACGGAGAAGATGAAATCGCGCTGCTTGTCCGGGAACATGCCCTGCATGACCTCCATCGTCGCGGGCTCGACCTTGTCCATCTGGCGGACGAGGATGACGGCCCTAGGCACGGTCATGTCGAAGTGCAGCTCCTTGGCGCGGACGTACATGTCGACCATGAGCGTATTGTCGGAGATGATATTTTTTATAAACGCGGTCTTGTCGTACTTTTCCTCGTAATATATCTTCGCCTCATTGAAGGCGATGGCGGCGAGAACGCAGACGCAGCTCGCCTCGTCGTCCGTTCCCTCGACGAAAACGGCATAATCGAAGTCGGCGTTATAGCCGCCGAGGACCTTGAAAGTCCTCCCGTCGTAGCGAATGAGCGAATCGGAGGATTCGCCTATGACGCCGGCCGCCCTGCCGAGGCGCGTTCCGACCATTGACAGCTCGTTGCAGGCGGTGACGTTGCCCTCGTCGTCCATGACGCCGATGACCCTGTCCGTCGCCTCTTTCATCTGAACGATAACGCTCTGGAAGATCCTGCCCGACATTTGAGTCCACCCTTTCCCGCGCCGTTTCGGCGCAGACGTTCTGCGGCCCAAAGGCCGACATAAATTACAAATCGGATACACGCCGTTGACATAATGGATTATTCTTACACACTATACCCTTTTCTTTGTCATTTTTCAAGACGCAAATTCCATTTTTTCGTTGTTTTTTTTGTGAACATTTTTGTCGCAGGGGCATTTTTTCATATGAATACGCAAAAATGACGAAAAAAAGCCTGCCGTCCTTTCGAACGGCAGGCTTTATGTAATTCGGAGAGTTTATTGTCAGTTGGTGATGGTCTTCTCGGTCTCGTAGTCGAAGAGGTGGATCTTCGAAGCGTCGAAGCAGACCTTGATGTCGTCGTCCATCTTGCAGTTGGTGGAACCGGTCGGAACGACGGCAGTGAACTGGATGTCGCCCTCGGACAGATAGAGGTTCGTATCGGCGCCGAGCAGCTCGGTCATCTCGACCTTGACGTCGACGATGGAATCGGGATGGGCGTTCATGAAAGCTTCGTCGGCATAGATGTGGTTCGGGCGGATACCGAAGATGACTTTCTTGCCGGCATAGGCGAGGACTTCGGGCTTGCGGCCCTTGTTATCGGGAAGAGCGACCTTCGCGTTTTCGCCGAAGCGGAGGTAGGTCACGCCGCCCTCGTCGATGAGCTCGCCCTCGCAGGTGTTCATCTGCGGAGTGCCGATAAAGGTCGCGACGAAGAGGTTGGCCGGATTCTCATACAGATACTGCGGAGCGGCGATCTGCTGGATAAAGCCGTCCTTCATAACGACGATGCGGGTACCCATCGTCATAGCCTCGGTCTGGTCATGGGTAACGTAGATGAACGTGGTGGCGAGCTTCTTGTGCAGCTTGGCGAGCTCGGAACGCATCGCGGTACGGAGCTTTGCGTCGAGGTTGGACAGAGGCTCGTCGAGGAGGAAGACCTTCGGGTTGCGGACAATGGCGCGGCCGAGCGCGACACGCTGCCTCTGGCCGCCGGAGAGCGCGGCAGGCTTTCTGTCGAGCAGGTGCTCTATCTCGAGGATCTGGGCGGCCTCGTCAACGCGGCGCTTGATCTCATCCTTGGGCATCTTGCGGATCTTCAGACCGAAGGACATGTTCTCGAAAACGGTCATATGCGGATACAGCGCGTAGTTCTGGAAGACCATCGCTATATCTCTCTCTTTGGGGGGAACGTCATTGACGAGCTTGCCGTCGATGTAGAGCTCGCCGGCAGTGATCTCTTCAAGACCGGCGATCATGCGCAGGGTCGTGGACTTGCCGCAGCCGGAAGGACCGACAAGGATTATAAATTCCTTATCCTCAACGTCAAGGTTGAAGTCGGAGACCGCCGTGACGCCGCCCGCGTATTTCTTGTAAATCCCCTTCATAGTTACGCTGGACATATTCTACCTCCGAATAAATAATATTTTGCTTTTAGTTTTTTATTTATTACTGCCGTTATTGTAACATAAACGCTTAAAATTGTATATTAACCGAACATACAAACGTTGCCGCTTATTTTTGTTGACTTTTACAAATCTTCTAAATATCTTCGAACATCAGCGCGACTTCCGAATCGGACAGAAGTCTGGATGCGCCGGGCTCAAGTGCGGGATCGAGCCTCAGTCTGCCTATGGCGACGCGCTTGAGTTTGGCGACGGGAGCTCCCACGGCGGCCAGCATGCGCTTTACCTCATGGTACTTCCCTTCCGAGAGAAAGACGCGCACCTGATATTCCCCGAGGCGCTCCATCTTCGCGGGGAGAAACTGCGTCCCGTCCCAGAGCGTAAGGCCGGCGGCGATACGCTCCTCGGCGTCGGGCGCGGGCACGACGGAGACCTCCGCCTCGTAGGTCTTGACGACCCCCTTGACCGGCGCGATGATGGAATGCGCCAGTTCTCCGTCGTCGGTCAGGATAAGGAGACCCTCCGTGTCCTTGTCCAGACGACCTGCCGGCGCGACGCCGCGCTTTTTGGCATAATCGTCCATCAGGTCTAGCACGGTCTTTTCCTTCTCGTCCTCGGTAGCGGTGACGACGCCCTTGGGCTTGTTCATCATATAGACGACGCGGCTGACGAAGTTGAGCGGCTCGCCGTCGAGCGTCACGAGGTCCTTTTCCGTATCGACGCGCATGCCGATCTTGGCGGGAGCGCCGTTGATGAGCACGCGCCCGGTGCGGATGAGCCCTCTCGCCTGCGAGCGCGTGGCCGAGCCCGACGAAGTCATGAATCTTTCAAGTCTGAATACCGGCATAGGCCGCCTCCTTAGCGAATAAGTTATAAAAAAACGGAGGTGTCGTTATGTTCGTTTATACAGCAAAATTCTCCCGGAAAAAGATCGTCGCGGCGGCAATTGCCTTGGCGGCCGTCACGGTCGCGGTGATCCTCGCAGTCGCTCTGAGCGCAGACAGCAAAGCCGCCGGCGCGCCGGACATGAGCAAGAACTCGGAGAGGGTCGCATGGCTGCGGTCTCTCGGCCGGGAGGTCGATGAAGAACCGCTGGAGAGCCGTACCGTCGTCATCCCGCGGACATTCGGCGGGGTATATGCCGACTATATTGCTCTCCAGCGCGAACAGGGATTTCCGCTTGAGGATTACGGCGGGATGGAAGCCACCCGCTATACTTACCGCGTCACGAACTGGGACGGCGACGAGGAGGTCGTCGCGGACATGATCGTTTACGGTCAGACCGTCATCGCGGGAGACCTGCAGTGCCCCGCTCTGGACGGATTTATGATCGCATTAAAGCCGTAAAATGGTTTACTTGGACTTCTTCTGGCGAAGATAAACGGCCCAGTACGGCAGGCCGACGAGGCCGGCTCCGCCGACGATATTGCCGAGCGTGACGGGGATGAGGTTCTTGACGAAGAAGGCGCCCCAGGTCAGCTTGTCGGCGCTGATGCCGTACTCCGCCTTGGCGAAGAGACCGGCGGAAATGTAGTACATATTGGCGACGCTGTGCTCGAAGCCGCAAAGGACGAAGAGCATGATCGGGAAGAAAATGCCTATGATCTTGCCGGATACGGTCTTGGCGGCGAAGGAGATCCAGACAGCGATGCAGACGAGGAAGTTGCAGGCGAGGCCGCGGAGGAACGCGTCCCCGAAGGTCATGGAGACCTTGCCGTTGGCCGTAGAGACTATCGCTGCGGCAAGACCGCCCTCGGCTCCGCCGAAGAGGTCGGCGGTATGGCCGTATACGGCGATGGCGGCGACGATGATGCCGCCGATGAGGTTGCCTATGTAGACGACGATCCAATTCTTGAGCATGCCGCCGACGGTGGCTTCGCCCTCAAGGACGGGAATGATTATGAGGCAGTTGCCCGTAAAGAGCTCGCTGCCTGCGACAAGCACCATGGCAAGCCCGGCCGGGAAGACGCACGCGCCGACGAGCTTGGCGACGGCCTTGCTCTGGATCGTCACGGCCGCCGTCGTCGCTCCGACGCCGGCGAGCGCGATGAACGCTCCGGCGAGGATGCCGAGGATGAGGAGCTTGAATACCGTATTGGTCGTTTTGCCTTTTCCGATGGCGACGTAATTTTTCGCCACTTCAGCGGGAGAATTCATGATCTGTACCTCCATGCTTACGCTTCTTTTTGCGCCCGTTCGGTCTGTATTCAGCGGGCGTCCGCGATTTTATTCATTCTAAACCTTATTCATTTAAATGTCAAACGCAAATCATTCCGAAGACGGGCAAAAGGGGCGCTCTCCCGCTCCCCTTCCGCGCTTTTCCGAGCAAATAAGATCCCCCGGCGTCATTCGGCGCCGGGGGACGAATTATTTAAGACTGGGATCAATCGAACTCATACTTGGCGGCATAGGAGGCGCGGACGGCCTTGCCTACAAGCCACGCGGCTACTGTCAGCGCGATGACGACGATCATGAAGATTATCTGCCCCACCCTCTTGTCAGCGGCCTGCAGGCCGAAGATGGCCATCGTGGGAAGAAGGGTCGAGGTCAGGTAGCCGAAGAAGAAATTGAATATCTTGGTGCTGATAAGACCGATGAACGGAATGACCTGCACAACGACGAGAGCGATAAGTCCGCCGGCGTTTCTGTTGTATCCGAACAGGAATGCGAACAAGAGGATCGCAAGGATGATGATGATAGAAACTACGACGAACTGCCATCCGACGTTTTTGCCGACGAGCTTGAGCGTACTGACCTTTTCTACGGACAGCCCGAGACCCTTATCCTTGCCGCTTCCGGGGACGACGCTGCGGAAGCCGGACAAAGTCGTCATCTCAAAGAAAACAACGATACTGACAAGAATGGTGTACAAAAAGCCCTTGGTCTTACTCTCTAAAAATTTCATCCTGGTTGCACTCCTTTGAGTTGATAGGCGTATTTTTATAGGCGTATTATAGCACAAGGTTTTGTGCTTTACAAGAGATATTTAGAAAAAATGATAGCTTCTTTGGTCAATATCACTATGAAAAATTGCAAAACAGACACTTCCGTGCTACAATTATCGCAAATAAGCCCCTTTTCCCGTACATATTTATTTCATCTCGAAGCCGGAGGAAAAAGCCCATGGCAAGTCTCGACGAACTCAGGACAGAATGCGGCGGCTGCGAAAAATGCGGCCTCGGCAAAACGCGCACCAACCTTGTCTTCGGCGTCGGCGATCCCGGCACTAAGCTCATGTTCGTTGGCGAGGGCCCGGGGCGCGACGAGGACCTGCAGGGCGAGCCCTTCGTCGGGCGCGCGGGCAAGCTTCTCGACGCGATGCTCGACATCATTGACCTCGACAGGAGCAAGGTCTACATAGCCAACATGGTCAAGTGCCGCCCGCCGCAAAACCGCGATCCCCTGCCCGACGAGCAGGGCGCATGCTTCCCGTGGCTCGAGCGGCAGATTGAGATCATCGACCCGAAGCTCATCGTGTGTCTCGGACGCATCTCCGCGATGCGGCTGATACGCTCCGATTTCAAGATAACGCGCGAGCACGGGCAGTGGTTCGACGTCGGAGGAAGGCAGATCATGGCCATATACCACCCCGCCGCGCTGCTGCGCGACCCGGGCAAGCGCCCGGAGACCTTCCTCGATCTGAAAGAAATACGCCGCAGGCTCGACGAACTCGGCTGAACGGAGGTATAAGAAAATGGCTGACAGGCTTTTATTCGAGGTCGCGGTCGAGATGGACCGCAAGGATATATCCATGCTCAAGGCCCAGCACGGCGAGGCCGCTATACTCCCCTTCGGAGGGACCGTCTCGGGCGAAGTCTTCAACGGGCGCGTTCTGCCCGGCGGAGCCGACGTGCAGACCGTCGACGCGAGCGGCGTGCGGCACATGTGCGCGCGCTACATGCTCGAGGGCGAGGACTTCACCGGCGCAAAATGCCGCGTGTTCATAGAGAATAACGGCTGGTTTTCCGGCGGCACGGCGAGCTTTCCGTTCAAGACCGTCCCGACCTTTCTGACAGACAGCGAGGCGCTCTCCCCCATCCTCTGCGCGGGCTTCTTCCGCGGCGAGGGGCACCCCCGCGAGGGCGGCGTGCTGATAAAGCTCTTCAAGATCGAATAACTGCACAAGAACGTAAGCGGCCCGTCTCCATCCGGAGGCGGGCCGTCGGCTTTTTGCCTATTTGCTTGCCCCCATCTGGTATTCTTCCGGGGAAAGCCACTTAAGTCCCAGATAATTGTTCGGGTGGAGCCTGCACATTTCCAGATATCGCTCATGACCCTCCATGAGCATCTCGAGGCTCTCAAGGCTCCATTCGGTATCCTCCGTCACGCCGCTCCGGTACCCCGTTTCGGCCCCGTCGCCGCCGTATTGCAGCGCGCCGCGGTCGGGGTACCACAGGACTTTTACCTCCTGACCGTCCTGCACGAGAAGCACGGGGACAAAGCTTGAAACTCCCAGATCGACATAGGCCAGCGGGCTCAGACCCGCGTCCTCGGCCCACTTGATCTCAAGACCGTAGCGTTTCCGGTCGCCGCCGTGACCCGCTTGAATGTCGCCCTTGAGAGCTCCCGCGAATACGCATTGGACCGTTTCCCCTTCCTCGTCCGCGCACAGGGACATAAGGAGGCCGACGGGACGGAGCGTTATGGTATCGTCCTCCCGCCTGAGCTCCATGACGGGCAGCGTGAGGCTGCGTTCCAATGCAGCATCATTGGCCTGAGCATATTCTTCCAGCCTGCGGTCAAGCAGCGCATCTAGCGCCTCGTCGAAAAGCTCGGAGCTTTTCAGAGAATCCGGCGTGATGTCCGTGTCAAAGCCGGCTTTTTCGTAGACCGTCTCCGAATTGCAGCCGGCAAACATGATCGCGGCCGTCAAAAATGCGATCAACAGGGATGGTAAGGTCCTCTTTTTCATTTTTCTTATCGGCCTAGCGGAAGGCGTGATCGGATAATGCATGCAAATGCCGGCTGTTTTATCTGCCGTCGCGGTCGCGCAGGGAGCCCTGCAGCGTCGCGCCGAAAAGCCCCGCCGCGAGCAGGAATACGAAGAATATCACGAGCGGCAGCGTCGCCTGCAGCGGGACCGTCCGCATATACTGAAGGCCCGTGCTGATAAGCGTTCCGAGCGTCGCCTTCGGCATCATCACGAACAGGCCGGTAAACGTCCAGAGCGTCGTAAGGAAGAATATCCTGCCGAAGGTGTGGACGAGCTCCTCCGCGAGCGGCGCGGCGGCGCGGCCGAAGCTCATGCCTTTGTCCTCACGCTTGCTCACGACGAGCATGGCCGTCTTTTCGGCTATCATGCCCCAGAACAGCGCCATCGCCAGAACGATCGGGTATTTTACGAAGCCGAGGATCAGCAGGATAAAGACCGGCATAAGGCCGAGGACGTAGATGACGCCCTCCATGACGGTGCGCCCCGCCTTACGCGTGAAGCCGGCGGCTATGCCTATGGCTATGCCGACGACGGCGGCTATAACGAACGAGCCTATCGCGTAGATGAGCGTGCGCCGCATGGCGTAGGACATCTGCGCAAACAGGTCGCCGCCCAACATATCCGTGCCGAGGACGTGGCCCTTCTCGCCGGGAGCGAGCAGGCTGTCTGCGGGCGCCACGACGTTCGGCTCTTCTACGGCGAGCAGCGGCGAGATGAACGAGAAGATAAGCACGAGGACGAATATCGCCGCGAAGATGACGATGAAGACGCGGCGGCCCCTGCCCTTCCCCTTCGGCGTTCCGGCAAAGCGCTCGCGCTCGAAGCCGAAGCCGCACGCGGCCGCAATTATATCGAAGATCGCGCGGAACAGACCGATAAGAACAAACACTATAACGAGCAGCGTGCTGAGCGTGGCCACGTCGAGCATCGCGATCGAGCGGAACATCAGAAAGCCCGCTCCGGGAATGCTCATGGCATATTCGAGTACGGCGGCGAAGCCTGCGATAAAGGCGACGCCCGCTCCCGTCCCGAGAGCGGCGAGGACGGCTCCGAACGCGCCGCCGAAGCCTTTTTTATCCCGCGGCATGACGGCCGGGCGGAGCAGCAGGCCGAGCGCGAAGATGAACACGACGGCGAGCGCATAGCCCGTCGAACCCGGACCGACCGGGATGAGATTTGCCTTGTAGAGCAGGAACGGCAGCGGGAAGGCTATCGCGATGAGAATGACAGATATAACGGCGAAGACCTGCCTTGCGGCCGAGCTCTTCGCGCTGCCGAGCAGGGCGGCGAGAGGCGCCGCTGCGATGATCGGCACGGCTGTGAGCAGTAGGCTCGTCTGCAGCCTCGATATCATCTGTCCGACCGGCGTTCCCGGAGTCTTCAAAGCGGCCGGATACGGCACGAGCTTCGGGAGCATGAGCGCGAGCACGACCATCAGCGCCGTCGATATGAGCGCGAAGACGAGCCTTTTAAGTATCTGCCCGCCCTTGGACGGGCCTTTCGCCTTTGCGGGCGGGGCCGTCTGAGGCGGCGGAGCGTATACGGGCGCGGGCTGAGGCGCGGCGTATGCGGGCGCGGGCGGCGCGCTCTCGGCAAGCTTTTGTCCGCAGCCGGCGCAGAACTTGACGCCGTCTTCGTTTTTGAATCCGCAGTTGGGACAGAACATGGAGAAGTCCTCCCTTTTTTGATTTATAAAGCGAGCGCGCGGCTTCGAGGTCGGAGCCGCGCGGCTTTTTTATTTATTCGCGTCGAGGAAGCGGAAAATGCGGTCGATGTTCTCGGGCGTTTCGTACTGTGGATCGCCGTGAAGCGCGTCGTGGAAGACGGTCAGCTCCGCGCGGCCCGCGCCGCAGACGGAGTTGATCTTCTCGGCGAGCTGTATCGACCCCTCGTAAGGCACGACCTGATCCTTGTCGCCGCACTGGACGAACATGGGCGGGCAGGCGCGCGTGATGAAATTCATCGGGTTGGAGAAATAGAGAACCTCGGGGGTCTTGAGCGTGTCCGCGCCGACGAACATGTCCGTGAACATGACGGTCTTTCCCGTGCTCGCCATGGGGTGAGCGGCGGAAAAGAGCGACTGGAGATAGAGATCATAGCAACCGAAGAGGCCGATTGCGCCGCGGACGGAGCTCGAATACTCGGCGTAGCCTCTGTCCTTGCCCTCGAAGGCGGGATCGTCCTGCGTCACGGCGCAAAAAGCGGAGAGGTACGCGCCGGCGCTGTCGCCGCCGGTGAAGAACCTGTCGCCGTCAAGGCAGTACTTCGCGGCGTTCGCGCGCAGAAAGCGCAGGGCGAGCTTGAAGTCGAACACGGCGTTCGGGAACTTGGCCTCGGAGGAAAAGCGGTACTCCACGGAGACGACCGCGTAGCCCCTGCGTATGCCGTCGATGACGTAAATGAGCTGCATGTCGCGCTTGTTGCCGCCGATGAAGGCGCCGCCGTGGGCCCATATGACCGTCGGGAACGGGCCCTCCCCCTCGTCGGGGATATAGATATCGAGCTTCTGATTGGGCGATTCGTAGCCATAGGGTATGTCGAGGAATTTGCGCTTGACGCCGGTCACGTCCATCATGGGCGGGCCCATGACGCCGGTCTCGGGCGCGAGAGACTTGATAACGTCCATTTTTTTACTTCCCCTTTTCAGTGAGTTTTATAGTAGTTGCGGCCGTAGGACTCGTACTCCTCGTTTATCCAGCGGGAGCGCTCCCTCGCGTCGGGCACGGCGGAGCTGGAGGCGACCATCGCGCTGAAGACGAAGCCGCCGCCCGGGGCGAGCTCGTCTATGACCTCGCGGGTATAGGCGCGGACCTCCTCCTCGGTCGTGGCCTGGTCGGAGACGAAGCCGCGCGTCTCGAAGCCGCCGACGAAGGCGAGCTTGCGGCCGTACTTGGCCTTGATGGCCTTGAGGTCGTTCATGCGCTGGGCGGGATCCCACGCGGTGAAGCCGCAGTCTACGAAGTCGTCGATTATGGGCATGCACTGCCCGCAGCAGTGAAGCTGTGCGGGGAGCCCGGCGTTGCGGAAGAGCTCGACATACTGCTTCCAATAGGGCTTGAACAGCTCGCGGAACATCTCGGGCGAGACGAACGGGCTGCGCTCGGTGCAGACGTCGTCGGGCATCCACATCGCGTCCGGCTTATAATACTTGATGTACTTCTTTCCCACTTCCATATGGAAGTCGAGGAACCACTGCATCATGGCCTTGACCTCCTCGGGCTCCTCGAAGCAGGCGCAGAGGCCCTCGGTGAAGCCCATAAAGTTTATAAGGCCCTGGAAGAAGCCGGTTATGTTGTCGGACATGACGACCTTCTGGGAACGGTCGACCTTCTCGAGGTCCTTCTTGGCCATCATCTCCCAGTCGACGCCGCTGAGATCGGGCAGCTTGACTATGTCGCGCCACTTGGTGATGTCGTCTATCATGAACTGGCCGGGCTTTGGTATGGCGCCGTTCATCGCGGACTCGCTTATAACGTACTCGACGCCGAAGCAGTCGAAGCCCGCGCCCATCCCCTGCCTGTTCTGGCGCAGGACGGACGGGCAGACCAGCGCCCAGGCCGTCCTCGGGAGGTACTCCGGCATCTCGCCGTTTATCACGCGGAAGTAATCGTCTTTGTCGTTATGCGTCATCGCTTTTACCTGCCTTCATGCAGATTGTTATACGGTCATTATACAAGGCCGGACCAATTATTGCAATTTTTATTTTACGATTTACATTAGCTTCATAGCGAATTATACTTATTTTCAAGGCGGAGCGCTTCCCCCGCCGGAAAACGGACTGCATGCGGTGATATGATGGCGAAAAACGACTTTACAAAGGGAAAGATGAGCGCGAACATCCTCCGGATGGCCGCGCCGATGACGCTTGCCCTGCTGATAAACGTCCTCTACAGCATCGTAGACCGCATATACATAGGCCACATGCCGGACGGCGGCACCTACGCGCTCGCGGGCATAGGGCTCGCTTTCCCGATAATCGCGGTCATAAGCGCGTTTCAGAGCCTCTTTTCCTCCGGAGGCGCGCCGCTCTGCTCAATAGCGCGCGGCGAGGGCAACGTCGAGAAGGCCGAGCTCATCATGGGAAACTGCTACGCGATGCTGCTCATGACCGGCGCCGCGCTGACGGCGGTCTGCTTCGCGGTCAAGGCGCCCGTCCTGCGCCTCGTCGGGGCAGACGACGTGACCTTCGGCTACGCGAACGACTATCTCTCCATCTACGTCTGCGGGACGGTCCTCGTCATGACGGGGCTCGGCATGAACAACTTTATAAACTCGCAGGGCTTCGCGAAGTTCGGCATGCTTACCGTTCTCGTCGGGGCGGTCGTCAATATCGCGCTCGACCCGCTCTTTATCTTCGTTTTTGATATGGGCGTGCGCGGGGCGGCGCTCGCGACGGTCATTGCGCAGGCCTGCTCGGCGGCGTGGGTCCTGAGGTTTCTGACGGGAAAGCGCGCCATTTTGAAGCTCAGGCTGAAGAACATGCGCGTAAGGCCCGAGATAATAGGCAGGGTCGTCGCGCTCGGCGTCTCCGGCTTCACGATGGCGGTCACGAACAGCGCCGTCGGCATGGTCAACAACGCCATGCTCCACGAGCTCGGCGGCAGCATCTACGTCAGCATTATGACGGTCATAAACTCCATGCGCGAGCTGCTTTTGATGCCGATGATGGGCCTCAACAGCGGCACGCAGCCAGTCCTCGGATATAATTACGGGGCGAAAGCGTACGGGCGCGTGCGCGAGGGCATAGGCCTCGTCACGGTCTACATCCTCGTCTACGCTCTTGCGGTATGGGCCGTGCTGCTCCTCTTTCCCGCGGTCTTCATCCGCATCTTCAACAGCGACCCGGAGCTCATTGAAAAGGGCGTCCCCTGCATCCGCGTCTACTTTGCGATGGTCTTCTGCATGGCCTTCCAGAACGCGGGGCAGAACGTCTTCACTTCGCTCGGGAAGGCCAAGCAGGCGATATGCTTCTCGCTGCTGCGCAAGGCCGTTCTCGTCATCCCGCTCATATTCCTGCTACCGAGGCTATTCGGGCTCGGAGTCATGGGCGTCTTCGCGGCGGAGCCGGTCTCGGACGTTGTCGGCGGGCTCGCCTGCTTTCTGACGATGACGTTCACAGTCTGGCGAAAGCTCCCGAAGGACGGGATAGAGGCAAACCAGTGATAAACGCAAAAAACCGCTCCGGCCAAATTGACCGGAGCGGTATTTCGTTTTGGGAATTACTCCTCGGCGGGAGCCTCGGCCTCTTCGGGCTCGGGCTTGTCCGTCTCGGTGTCGTAGACGACCTCGTCCTCGGCTTCCTTCTCCTCGACGGGCGCGGGAGCGGCCTCGAGGGCGCGGATGGAAAGGGAGACCTTCTTCTTGTCATAGTCGATGTTCGTTATCTTGACGTCGACTTCCTGACCCTCGGAAAGGACCTCGTCGGGCTTGCCGATGCGGCGCTCGGACGTGATCTGGGAGACGTGGATAAGACCGTCAACGCCGGGCAGTATCTCGGCGAAAGCGCCGAACTGCATGAGCTTGACTATCTTGACGTTGATCACGTCGCCGATCTGGTGAGCGGAGGTGAACTTGACCCAGGGGTTGTCCTCGGGCTTTCTGACGCCGAGGGATATCTTCTTGGTCTCCTTATCGAAGTTGATGACGTAGACCTCGACCTGATCGCCGACGGCGAGCACCTCGGAGGGGTGCCTGATGCGCTTCCAGCTCAGCTCGGAAACGTGGGCCATGCCGTCCACGCCGCCGATGTCGATGAATGCGCCGTAGCTCGTGAGGGACTTGACGGTGCCGGTGTACTTCTTGCCGACCTCGATCTCGGCCCAGGTCTGCTCGGCGGCAGCGCGGCGAAGATCATACTGCACGGCGCGGATGGAACCCACGACGCGGCGGCGGCTGTGGTTGACCTCGGTGATACGGAGCTTCTGACGGGTCTTGAGCATCTCATTGAGATCGGCGTCCTTCGGCATGCCGCTCTGGGACGCGGGGACGAACACGCGGATGCCCTTGACGGACACGACGACGCCGCCCTTGTTGACCTCGGTCACGACGCCCTCGACGACGCTGCGGTCTTCGCGGGCCTGCTCGATCATCTCCCAGTTCTTGACGGTGTCGAGCCTCTTCTTGGACAGCATTACCGTCCCCTCCACGTCGTTGACGCGGACGACGTAAGTCTCGATCGTGCCGCCGATCTGGACTATGTCCTCGGGCTTCACGTCGGGCTCGTCGGTGAGCTCGGAGATGGGTATGTATCCGGAATGCTTCGTTCCCAGATCCACGGAGACTTCCGTGGTGCTGATGGACTGCACAATGCCGGTAACTTTATCGCCGTTATGCAGGGTCTTGAGATTCTGCTCAAGAAGCTGGTCGAACGTGAGCGCGGACTCATCCTCAACGGGCGCGGGCTCCGCGGCGGGCGCGGTCTCTTCCGCGACGGGGACGGGCTCTTCCGCGACGGGCGCGGGCTCTTCCGCGACGGGCGCGGCCTCCGGCGTCATGGTCTCCATCTCTTTCATTTCATCGTTCATTTTGTCTCTGACCTCCTTAATGATCCAGGCGGGAGCTGATGCGCCCGCTGTGACGCCGATGACATCGTTCTTCCTCAATTCCGACAAAGGAAGCTCCTCCGCGCTCTCCACGAGGTAGACCCTCGGGCAGTGCTTTTTGCAGATGTTCGTGAGTTCGAGCGTGTTCGCGCTGTTTTTCCCGCCGATCACGATCATCACGTCAGAGCTCTTTGCCAGCCTCTCTGCTTCTTCCTGACGTCTTGACGTAGCTTTGCATATTGTATCAAATAATTTAACGTTTGTATACTGTTTTTTTATGAATTCTTCGCATTTTTTAACACGCTCTTCCATCCCGGTCGTCTGGCAGATGACTCCGACGGGCGTATCCGGGTCCGGTATGAGCTCGGGAAGGCGCCGCGCGGCCTCCTCCTCGTCGAACACGACGACGGGGTCGGAGCACCAGGCGCAGGTGACGCGCACCTCGGGGTGATCCGCCGTCCCGATTATTATGACGCGGCGGCCCTCACGGGAGAGCTCTGCGGCATATTCGTGCGTCTTGGCAACGTCCGGGCAGGTCGCGTCCACGACCGTACAGCCCTTCGCCTCCAGCCTCGCATATTCCTCGGGAGAAGCCCCATGGGAGCGTATGACGACGCGCGAGCCGTCCGGTATATCGTCTACCGAGGAGGCGCAGGATACTCCGAGCGCTTCCAGACGCGCGACCTCGCGCTTATTGTGGATAAGTTCGCACAGCGTGACGCACGGGCCCTCGCGGGCGGCGTCCTCGGCAAGCTTTACCGCGCGGGATACTCCGTAGCAGAAGCCCGCGCTCGCGGCAGTAAGGATCATTTCGCGCCGCCTGTCTTCTCTTTGATGATGGCGAGCATCGCTTCTAAGCTCTGGTCGAGGTCGAGCGCAGTCGTGTCGAGCGTGACGGCGTCTTCGGCGGCGGCGAGCGGCGCTATGGCGCGGCTCGAATCGGCGGCGTCACGCTGCTGCAGCTCGTGAAGGACGGTCGCGTACTTCGCGTCCTCTCCCCTGTCGAGAAGCTCCAGCCAGCGGCGGCGGGCCCTCTCGCGCTCGTCGGCGGTCAGGAATATCTTGACGTCCGCGTCCGGCAGGACGACAGTCCCTATGTCGCGCCCGTCCATGATGACACTGTAGCGCTCGGCGAGCGAGCGCTGGCTCTCCAGCAGGAAGGCGCGCACGCACGGCAGCGCCGATACGGCGGAGGCGTACATCGACATCTCCGGCGTGCGGAGATAGTCAGTCACGTCCTCGCCGTTGGCGAACATGCGCTGCTTCCCGTCGACGTATTCGAGAGATATATCCAGCGTCGGGAGAAGCTTCTCAACGGCCTCCGCGTCCGACGGGGAGACGTCGTTTCGCCGGACGTAGAGCCCGACGGTCCTGTATATGGCTCCGGTATCGACGTAGACGCAGCCGAGTCGCTCGGCGAGGCGCTTCGCGAGCGTGCTCTTCCCCGCTCCGCCCGGTCCGTCTATTGCGATGCTTATCTTCTTATCCAATGCCAGCACGTCCTTCGATGATGATTTTTGCCGCCTTGAGGCCGGCGAGACGCCCCGTCGACCAGGCTATCTGGAGATTGAAGCCGCCCGTATAGGCGTCGAGGTCGAGGACCTCGCCCGCGAAGTAAAGGCCCTTGACGAGCTTCGAGCACATCGTCGAGGGGTCCACCTCCCCGAGCGCCACGCCGCCCGCCGTGACGACGGCTTCATCTATGGGTCTTTTTGATATTATGTCAACCGTATAGTCCTTCATCAGCTCGACGAGCCGCCTTCGCTGAGCGCGGGTAACGGAGTTGACGCGCGTCTCGGGCGGGATGCCGGAGCGCTCGACGAGCACCGGGATCAGCAGGCGCGGCGCGAGCTCGTCAAGGGAGTTTTTGAACTCGCGGTTGAGGTTTTTGCCGAAGTCACGCAGGATACGCGCGTCGAGCTGCTCGGCGTCGAGGCCGGGCTTGAAGTCTATGTGGAGAACGTAGCGCTCGCTCTCGTCGCGCATGTGCGCGGAGGCCGAGAGGATGAGAGGCCCCGTCATGCCGAAATGGGTAAACTGCGCTTCGCCAAGCTCTTCATAGAGCTTTCCGCTCTTCGAGCCCGTCAGCGAGATCGAGACGTTTTTCAGCGACAGCCCCTGCATGCGCGCGCAGTACTCGCCGCCGCACTCAAGCGGCACGAGCGAGGCACGGGTCGGGACTATCGTATGCCCGACGGAGCGCGCGATGTCGTACCCGTCGCCGGTCGATCCGGTCTTCGGGTAGGACAGGCCGCCCGTGCAAACTATCGCGGCGGAGCACTCCACGGGCCCGGACGCCGTCTCCACGGCGGTCACGGCGCCTTCCGTCAGCGTCACGCCCGTTGCGCGGGTCTTCACAACGCGCACGCCCGCCTCGCGCAGCATGCGCTCGAGGCACTCGGCTATATCGGAGGCCTTGTCCGACTGCGGGAAGACTCTGTTCCCCCGCTCGGTCTTGAGCGGCACGCCCGCCTGCTCGAACATGTCCATGACGCTCGCGGGCGGGAAGCCGCGCACGGCGGCATTCAGGAACTTCGCGCCGCCCGTCACGTTCTCGAGGACCTCGGCGGGAGAGCAGTCGTTGGTGACGTTGCAGCGGCCCTTGCCCGTTATGCGGAGCTTCGCACCGAGGCGGTCGCCGCGTTCGAGAAGGACGGTCTCCGCGCCGGCGTTCGCGGCCGTTATCGCGGCCATCATGCCCGCCGCGCCGCCGCCTATGACGCAGACGTCACTCCTCGATCTTTTCATACACCTCGTACTCCTCCCAGACGCGCTCGAGATTGCCGAACGTGTTGAAGAGCTGGTCGTGGGCCTCGTCGCCGACGGCGGCGACGAGCGCGTTAATAAGGCTGAGCGGCGCCACGAGCGAGTCGACGAACGAGACCATGTCGCTCTTGGCGAGCAGGGATATGTCCGCGAGCTTGGCGAGCGGCGACGTCGCGGCGTCGGTGATGCCGACGACGGCCGCGCCGGAGGACTTGGCGTAGCGCACGGCCCTTATGGTCCTGCGCGAGTAGCGCGGGAAGCTGATGCCGATGAGCACGTCGTCGGACGAGATGCGCAGTATCTGCTCGAATATCTCGGAATTGGAGCTCTCATAGAGCACGCGGACGTTCTCGAACATGAGGTTGAAGTAATACCCCATGAACATCGAGAGCGCGGCGGAGGTGCGCGTGCCGAGTATGTAGATGTGCTTGGCGCCGACTATCTTGGCGACGGCGGCGGCGAAGCTGTCCTTGTCGACGCTCTCGAGCGTGAGGCGTATCTTCTCCATGTCGGCCTGGAACGTCGCGGTCAGGACGTCGCGCGTCCCCATGACGTTCTTGGCGACCTCCATACGCTGGACGGAGGTGAGGCGGTTGCGTATCATCTCCTGCAGCGCGAGGCGCATCTCGGGGTACCCCTCGAAGCCGAGCTCGGACGCGAAGCGCACGACGGTCGACTCGCTGACGCCGGTCGTCTCGCCGAGCTTGGAGGCGGTCATGAACGCGGCCTTGTCGAAATTCTGCTCGATGAAGGACGCTATCCTGAGCTGTCCCTTTGAAAAGCCGCTCTTCGAGGCCTCGATGAGCGACAGAATGTCCTTATCCATCTTTCATTACAGAGCCCGCGGGCTCCCTTTCAAGGTTTTCCTTCGTTATTGGGCGAAGCCTATGTATTTTATATCCAAAAAGTGAAAACTGCAAGCAAAAATGCAAGAAAAACTCTGTTTTCTTGCATTTTGTCTTCATATATGCCGTTTTTCTTTCATTCAGAGGCTTTTGAGGTAGTCGATCTCGTCCGAGGTCAGGTAGCGCCACTTGCCGCTCGCGAGCTTGCCGAGCGAGAGCTTCCCCTCCTCGACGCGCACGAGACGGCGCACGGACAGCCCGCAGGCCTCGCACATGCGGCGCACCTCGCGGTTCTTCCCCTCCGTCACGGTCACCTCGAGCAGCGCGCGCGATCCCTCCCGCTCGAGCACCGACGCCTTCGCGGGGCTGTACGTCACGCCCTCGACCGTCATGCCGCGCCCCATCTCCGAGCACGCGCCGAAGGGGTCCTCCCCCTCCACGCGGACGTGGTAGACCTTCGTCATGCCGTAGCGCGGGTGGGTCAGCTTGTTGGTCACGTCGCCGTCGTTGGTCATGAGCAGCAGGCCCTCGGACGCCATGTCGAGACGGCCCACGGGGTACACCCGCGCGCCGCAGGAAGCGACGAGGTCGGCGACGCTCTTGCGGCCCGCCTCGTCCTTGACGGTCGTGACGTAGCCGCGCGGCTTGTTCAGCATTATGTAAACCCGCTCGCCGCTTGCGCGGAGCGGGCGTCCGTCGACGCGGACGTCCCCCGGCTCGGCCTTCTGTCCGAGCTCGGCGGGCTTGCCGGCGACGGTGACTCTGCCTGCGAGGATGAGCTTTTCGGCCTCCCTGCGCGAGCAGACCCCATATTGACTCAGGAGCTTTTGAACTCTCTCCAAGGTCCTACCTCACATCAAAGGAAATACGTATGGCGCGGCGTGTTTGTTGGCGAAGTACCACGCCCATTTTATCTTCTCCCACGCCGTCAGCGGCACGGCTCGGTCGAGCGCGACGTCCGACGCGCAGACGAGCTCGACGCAGTCCGTCTCGACGCCGTCGACGAAGACGCGCGCCCTCCCGGCGGGCTCGCCGCGGGATACCGGCGCGTAGATGAATTTCTCTTTCTCAACTCTGACCTCGATCTCCGCGCCCTTCGGCGCGAGGACGGGGCTTTTCCGCGCGGGCACGAGCGCAACGCTCGCGGCCTCGCCGGATATGACGGGCTCGGCGTACGACGCGCCCGCGAGCGGGTCGGAAACGGCGTAAGTCCCGAGCGCCCAGGCGCAGAGCGCGGCGTGGTCGTTCCAGTCGTCCGCGTCGCGGAGCGTCACGCAGATAAGGCGCATGCCCTCCCGCTCGACGCAGGAAACGAGCGTCCTCCCCGCGGCGTCAGTATAGCCGGTCTTGACGCCGACGGCGCCATCGAGCGTATCGAGCAGCTTATTGTGGTTTACGAGCGTCCTGCCGGCGACCTGCGCGGCTCGCGTCCCGGCTATGGCGGCGAATTCCGCGTTCGACATCGCCGCGGCGGCGAGCGCCGCCATGTCGCGTGCGGTCGAATACTGCGCGGGGCCGTCGAGCCCGTGGGGGTTTTCAAAGCTCGTCGAGCGCAGGCCGAGCTCCGCGGCCTTTTCGTTCATCAGTTCTGCGAAGGCCTCTACGCTCCCCGCCGCGTGGCACGCGAGCGCGACCGCGGCGTCGTTGCCGGAGGCGAGCAGCAGCCCGTACAGCAGGTCGCGCACGGTGAGCGTCTCGCCGGGGACGAGACCCATCTTCGAGCCCTCCACGTCCGTCCATTCCGCGCGCACGAGGACTTTCTCGTCCGGGTCCGTCCTCTCGAGGACGACGAGCGCCGTCATGATCTTCGTCAGCGACGCTATGAGGCGCTTCTCGTCGGCGTTTTTCTCATAGAGCACCGTCCCCGTGTTCGTCTCGTACAGGAACGCGCTCGCCGCGCCGTTCTCCGGCGCTTCGGCCCGCGCGGGGGCGGGAATGAGCGCGAGCAGGAGCGCGGCCGCGGCGATATGTGCGGCTAATCTGAGCGGATATGTGGCTCGTTTGGCTATTTGTCAGTCTTCCTTCTTGTCGGGAATGAGCTCCTTGACCTTGTCGATGACGGTCGGGATGGAGTCGATGACCTTCGTCACGGGGTCGGGCGTGCTGCCCTCGACGGAGAGCAGGCGCACGTTGCCGTCCTTGATAATGACGAACACGGTCGGCGTGATGGTCACGCCAGCGCCGCCGCCTCCTCCGAAGGCGTTGTCTCCGCTTTCCTTCTGGTTCTTGGAAGCGAAATCCGAGCCGCCGGAGGCGAAGCCGAAGCTGACCTTGGACACGGGAATGAGCGTGACGCCGTCGGGCGTGGTCACGGGGCTCCCTATTATCGTATTGACGTCCACCATGTCGCGAAGCTTGGACATGGTCGTCTCCATCAGACTGCCTATCGGATGCTTGTCCATATTATATCCTCCGTTTCTTTCGTTCATACTTCATTTGGCGCTTTTGGCGCCCGCCAGCTTCACGAGCATGACGAGGCCTATCCATAAGAGGCTGCCGAGCGCGGCGGAAATCTCCGCGCGGAGCGTCACCTCGAGCGTCTTGCGGTCAAATACGGGAGTGAGGCTGATATCGCGCTTTTTGAGCTTGAAGGAGTTCTCGATGAGGGGCAGCAGCGTCCCCGCGACGGCGGAGGCCGCCCCGTAGGCGATCGCCGTCCCCGCCGCGTCGTCGCTCCCGTAGACGACGGCGAGCTCGAGGTCGTCTATCGTGAGCTTGCGGCGGAGCCTTCCGAGCGCGTCGGACGCGAGGCGCACGATCTCGAGCACTCTGCCCGCGGACGCGCCCTTTTTGGGCTTGCTCTCCTCCGGCTCCTTCTTTTTCTTCTTCTCTTTTTTCTTTTTCCCCTGCTTCGCCGGCATTATTCGAAACCGGAAAGGGCCGTATTTCACGTACGCCGTGACTCCGCCGTCGGCTATCAGGACCTTCGCTCCGGCCCGCAGGAGGAGCAGTATCGCGATGAAGGCGGCTATCGCGGCGATTATTATCGCCGTTTTCACGGGGTCTCACCCTCGGACGGAGCTTCGCCCTCCGCGGGAGCCCCGGCCTGCTGCGTGAGGGCCTCGATGGCGCTCTCGATGGAGAGCTGCTCGTCGTCGGGCTTTATCTCGCCTATGGGCGGGAGCTCCTCGAGGCTCTTCAGCCCGAAGGAGCGCAGGAACGTATCCGTCGTCTTGAACTGCATCGGACGGCCCGGCACGTCAAGCCTCCCGCAGGGCTCGATGAGCCCGCGGTCGGTCAGCACGCCGACGGTATACGAGCTGTCCACGCCGCGGACCTGCTCGATATAGGTCCGCGTCACGGGCTGGTAGTAGGCTATTATGGCGAGGACCTCGAGCGCCGCCTGCGTCAGCCTCGGCGGGCGCCGCGTCTCGAGCGCGAGGCGCACGACCTCGTACGCCTCCGGCGCGGTCACCATCTGGTAGGACTTTTCGAGTCTGATGACACGCATGCCGCGCTCTTCAAAGGCGTACTGATCCGTAAGGCGGGTCGCCGCGTCCTCTATCTCGCTCTCGTCCGCGCCCAGAAGCGCGCAGAGCCGCTCCACGGGCACGGGATCGCCGCAGGCAAAGAGCACGGCTTCAAGCATGTTATCCATTTTCATTTGTTTCTTCACTCCCCGGAACGGGCGGCACGAACGCCATCTCCCATCCGTTTTCGGTCTCGGTCAGCTCCGCCGCGCCGCTCCTGCAAATCTCGAGCACGGCAATGAACGAAGCGACGAGCTCGGACCTGTCGCCGCAGGCCTCGAAGACCTCGCGCAGGGTCATCTTGCCCCTGTCGCGCAGGCTCGTCAGCAGCTCCTCCGTCTTTTTTCCGAGCGGGTACGTCACGCGCGTCGGCACGACGATGCCCGGAGCCGGAGCTCCGCTCCCGTCCGCGCGGTCGGCAAGCCGCGCCATCGCGGCGGAAAGCTCCGACGGCTCGTGGACGTATCTGTAGGTCCCGGAGCCCTTGAGCTCGATAGGCTGCCTGGCGAAGGTCGTGAAGCCCGTCCTCGCGCGGCGCTCGAACCACTCGAGCTGCTCTTTGATAAGCGCGTAGTACTCGCGGTTTTTCAGGCTCATGAGGGAACTGCGGAGCGTTTCCAGCTCGCTCGGCTCCTCGTCGCCCGTCAGAAGCGTGCGCGCCTTGATATACATCAGGTGGGACGCCATCTCCATGAACTCGCTCGTGATCTCGAGGTCCATGGAGCGCATCTGGTCCATCCACGCAAGATACTGGTCGAGGATCAGCGATATCTTGACGTCGACTATCTCTATTTTGTTTTTGCTCAGAAGCTGGAGGATAAGGGCGAGCGGCCCCTCGAAATCCTCCATGTCCCCGCGGGAGCGCACAACTCCCTCGAGCCGGAAAGTCAGATCGGGAATGTGCGTCACCTCCCAGCTATCGCCGCGATGAGCTTATATCCCCAACGCGCGAAATTGAATAGAACTTCAAAAACGAACTCCGACGCAGCCGCGAGCGGACGGGATATCACGCCCGCGAGCATCAAGACTATCAGAAGTATCATCCCATACCGCTCGTAGCGCATGAGCTTCATGTACGCGCTGTCGGGCAGGAGCGAAAAGAGCACCTTCGACCCGTCGAGCGGCGGGATGGGGATGAAGTTGAAAATGCCGAGGCATACGCTCAGGTACGCCGTCATGTCCAAAAGCTCGATAATCGTCTTTCCCCATGACTTGTCATAGAGCCAGAACGTCACGACGCCGCGGATGAAGAGCACGAATACGGCCAGAACGAAGTTCGAAACGGGACCTGCGAGAGCCGTCAAGGCCATGCCGCGCTTGGGGTGGCGGAAATGGCGCATGTCCACGCTCACGGGACGCGCCCAGCCGAACTTGAATATGACGAGCATCAGCAGGCCTATGGGGTCTATGTGCCGGAGCGGATTCATGGATATCCGCCCCTGCGTCTTGGCCGTCTTGTCGCCGAGGGCGTAGGCCGCGAGCCCGTGGCACATCTCATGGAAGCTTATGCAGACGATCGCCGGGATTATCGAGAGCAGAAGCTTGACGAGATATGACCAATCGAGGTTTTTTATGACTTGTCCGAATGAGAGCATATCGTCAGATAAGAGCTTCAAGCGCGGCGGCGAGTCTGTCCCGCCCCTCGCCCTTCTCGGCGGAGAAGATTATGAGCTCGTCGCGTTCCCCGAGGCCGAGCGTCTCGCGGATGAGCGCGGCGTTGGCAGATATCTCGCCTTTTTTGCATTTGTCCGACTTGTTGGCGAGCACGACGAGCGGGCAGCCGACGCTCTTAAACCACTGCGCCATGGTGACGTCGTCGGCGGTGGGCTTATGGCGCAGGTCGACGATGAGCACGCCCGCGCTGATAAGGTCCGTGCGCTCGAAATAGCTCTCCATGAGCTTCGCCCAGCGGAGCTTTTCCGCGTCCGGCACCTTCGCGTACCCGTAGCCGGGGAGATCGGCAAGGTAGACCTGATCGTCGATAAGGAAATAGTTTATGTGCGCTGTCTTGCCCGGCGTCGCGCTGGCGCGGGCAAAGTTTTTCCTGCCGAGCAGGCGGTTTATGACGGACGATTTGCCGACGTTCGAGCGCCCGGCGAAGACGATCTGCTTGCGTCCGTCGTCTATGAAGTCCTTTTCCGCGGCTGCGGAGCGGACGAATTTAACGTTGTTGTAGTTCATAAGGTCATTCTTCGAGCAGCACGACCGCGTGCGCGGCTATGCCTTCCCCGCGGCCGGTAAAGCCGAGCTTTTCCTCCGTCGTCGCCTTTACGCTGACGCGCGAGATGTCCACGCCGAGAGCCGCGGCGAGGCTCGCTCTCATATCGTCTATATATCCGGCAAGGCGCGGGCGCTGGGCGATGACCGTCGCGTCGATATTGGAGACGGAGGCGCCCGCCGCGCGCACGAGCTCCATGACTTTTTCGAGCAGGAGCATGCTGCTGATGCCGAGATAGCGGTCGTCCGTGTCGGGGAAATGCTTTCCTATATCGCCGAGCGCGAGCGCGCCGAGCAGCGCGTCCATGACGGCGTGCGTGAGCACGTCCGCGTCGGAGTGCCCCTCCAGCGCGAGCTCGGACGGGAGCTCGACTCCGCCGAGGACGAGCCTGCGGTCGGGGTCGTTTATAAGTCTGTGGACGTCGTATCCGTGGCCTATTCTCATCCTGCGGCCCTCCTCGCGAGGACGTTCTCCGCCGCGGCGAAGTCGCGCTGCAGCGTAAGCTTGAAGTTGTCCGGGTCGCCCTCGGCCACGGAGACCTTCATGCCGAGCAGCTCGACGGCCTGACTGTCGTCCGTGACGCCCTTTTCGACGGCCTCCGTGAGCGCGGCCCTTATGAGCGCCGCGTCGAAGGCTTGCGGCGTCTGTGCGGAGACCAGAGTGTCCCTCTTCGGGGTCTTGGAAACGACGCCTTTTTCGACTTTCTTTATCGTATCCGTCACGGGGACGGCGGGGATGGCGGCCCCTTTCTGCTTTGCGAGCTTCACGACGCGGGAGATGAGCTCCGGCGTCACGAGCGGGCGCGCCCCGTCGTGGACGGCGATGACGGCGGCCTCCTTGGAAGCCGCGAGCGCCCCTTTAAGCGCTGACTCGGCGCGGGTCGCCCCGCCGCAGACGACCGAAGCCGTCTTCGTCGGCGCGAACTTGCCGCAGAGCTCCGTGACCTCGGCTATCTTGTCCTCTCTTGTCACGACTATGATCTCAGACACGTCCGGGCAGGCCTCGCAGGCCTCGAGAGAATATGCAAGGACGGGCTTCCCTCCGAGCGGAGCAAACAGCTTGTCGACGCCGTTCATACGTTCCGAGGAGCCCGCCGCAACTATCACGCACGACGCGAAGGTCTTGCGGAATTTTTCAAACAGTCGCAAGGTCTGTCACCTCTCATGCGAGCGCAGTGTTTATCCTGTTTTCCACGTCCTCGTAATTGGAGTGCTGCGAAAGCGCGAATTCGGAGATGAGTATCTGCTTTGCGCTGCGGAGCATCTTGCGCTCGCCGGTAGACAGGCCCTTCTCGCAGTCTCTGGCCATGAGGCCCTTGACCACGCGGGCGACCTCAAGCAGGTCTCCGCTCTTTATGCGCATCATGTTCTCGCGGTAACGTCTGTTCCAATTCGGGTCCATATCGCACTCGATGGAGGAGAACTCCTCGAGCAGTCTGTCCGCCTCGTCGGAGGAGATGATGGGCCTCACGCCTATCTCCTCGCAGGAGTCCGTCGGGATCATAACGAGCATGCTGCCGACCGGCATCTTGAAGATATAGTATTTTCTGAGCGTGCCGTTGACTTTCTTTTCTTCGATGCTCTCGATGATACCTGCCCCGTGCATCGGGTGCACGATGTGATCTCCCACGGAAAACATTGACAACTTCCTTCCAAATTCACGCGCGGATCCTTCATAAATCCAAAATGCATATTTCTACGTTTTTATTATACACACGTTTACCCGTTTTATCAACCCCAAATCGGCCTTATTCCCCGCGAAAACCGCACAGTATCGGGAAAAACGCAAAGCTCCGGCGGTCGCCGCCGGAGCTTTTTATTCCGCTATATTCAGTTTTTTTCCCGGGGATCGCGGCATTTCATTCCTTTTCGCCGAACCAGCAGAGGACGCGCTCCGTCTTCAGGTCGCTGCAAAGGCGGACGTCGAGCTCCGACACGTCCCAGACCTTCACGATATCTTCGAGGCCAGAGCCGTTTTTCACGAGCTCGTCGAAAGCGTTCCTCGCTCCTTCGAGACGCTCGGGATGATACGACAGCGTCTTTTCGTTTTCGAAAATCGCGTTGTAGAGTATGCCGGACTCGACGAGGTCCTGGAAGAAATGGCTGCCGTATGACAGTTCGGGATTGTACCCCGCCTCGGAGACGGCTATCTCGCAGATGGCGGAAAACTCGCTTATGTCGTAAAAAGAGGCCGGAACGCCGAGCTCTGGCGAGGTCGTGCATATCCTTCCCGGCGACAGAAGGAGCATCTTCTTCCCCTGCCCGCGCACGCTCCAGTTTACCGAGCCCACCGCCTGCGCGACGCGCGGCTTGTCCCTGTAGGGCATGTCGTAATACTTCGCGGGGTCGACGTAGACTATCGTGTCGAGCTTGAGCGTGCGCGAGAGGCCCATAGAGGAATGGAGGCACTCGAATACGATGCGCTCGCGGTCGACGTTTTCGGGCATCTTCGTCTCCTCGGAATCCTGATATACCTGCAGCGGTCGGCACTGGAGGATGTTTATGACGTAGTCGCCGTTTTCCGAAAGGTTGATCGTGAACTCAGTGTCTACCGGGTATTCGTACTCCTCCTGTATAGTGGCAAGGACGTCGCGTATCTGGCTCATGATGACGTCCTTCTCTACTATGCCCTTGCAGGAAATGAACTGAATATCGCTGTACTGTCCGCGGTCGCGGCGGCGGCGCTCCGCCTCCGTGTCGTGCTCGAGGAGCAGGCGCTTGAGGTAGTTCGGCATGAGGGGCATGATGTCCTCGAGCGTTATCTGCTCGAGCTTTCCCGCGCTCCGGTTTATGACCTCGAGATTGCGCTGGGAGTATCTGCGGCGCTCGGAGCTGTCGCGCGCGGCGGTTATCTTCGGCTTGTCGAGGCTCACGAGACGCGGATAGGAGCCCTCCGTCCTGTCCACGGCGGAGGTGCCGAGCCCCATGACGAGGCGCAGCATGCCGGCGGAGGGGTCAAGGCTCTCGAGGAAGCGGTAGGGGCTGTATGAATATCCGACGCCGGCGGCGCAGGGCATATAGTAGTCCCCGTAATACGAGCCGGAGACGCGCTGGACGAGAAGAGCCATCTGCTCGTCCCGCGCCTGAAGGCCTCGCCTGCTCCTGTAATCGAGAGCGGACTTGCTCATGGTGCTCGCGTAGACTGTCCGTATCGCGTCCTCGAATTCGCGCAGGCGCCGCTCCATATCGCCGCAGTTGGGGCAGAACACGGACTCGTACTTGCCTGCGAAGGCGTTGCCGAAGCCGTCCTCGAGTATCGAGCTTGATCGGACGATTATCGGGTCCTGCCCGTAGTATTCGAGGAGCTTTTCGAATTCCTCCTCCATGTCGCGGGAGAATTTGCCGCTTCTCAGGCGGTCGGCGAACTCGTCGGCGAGGGTGAAAAACTCCTCGCTCGACCTCTGTCGTATCCTGAGGTCCCAGAAGCGGTTTTCGACTATGAACGTATAAAAGACGTCCGAGCCGATGAAAAAGGAATCGTGCGGCTCGAAGTTCGCGAAGATGTCAGGGCGGCGGTTTTCGATTATCTTGCGCGCGAGGAGCATGCCCGTCGCTTTGCCGCCTATCATGCCCGTCCCGAGCATTCGCTTTTTGATGCCGAGATAGTCCTCGGCGCGGAAGTTCTCCTTAATGAGCTTGCGCAGGCGCTCGTCCCTCGTCATCATGATGTCGCACATGCGGCCGCACTGCTCGGTCACGTCCATGCCGCTCTGCCGCATGGTCTCGGTCATGTTGAAAAACCGGTCCCAGCTGTCCATGTTTCCGAGGTCGCCTGAAGCGCCGCTGTCGAGAAGCTGGTAAAAGCGGCTCGCGGCGACACCGTCGAGCACGGGGCGGAAGGCTCCCGTCTCGGGATCGTAACTGTGCGGGAGGAACATCGTCTCGGAATAGCGGTTCCAGACCTTATCCGGGCGCACGTAAACGCTCGTTCTGTCCGAGTAGACGTCGAGAAAGAGCTGCGTCGTGTCGCGTATCTTCGCGACGGCGCGGAAAGAGTGCTTGCCGCGTATGAGCGGGAAAAACGCGACAGTATCGAGCGAGAAGAGATAAGGGCAGGTCACCTGAAAGAAGTTGCCCATCATCAGGTCCGTCGCCCACGCCGTCTGCAGCTCGGAGAGGCAGTCGAAGACGTAAAACGCGTCGTAGCCCTCGCGCCTTATGATCTCATGGATGTCGACGGTGAAGGTCTCGAAGCGGTGCGAGAGCTCGACGTTTACGATCTTGAGGCCCCCCCGCTCCTCGAAAAACGGATCGTGGGAGGCAAACCGGATGTAAATGAGGTTGCGCCCGTCCTTTATCGCCTGCTCGACGTAGGGCGTCACGAAGAGCCTGAAGTCTTCGAGGCGGTCGACGCGCCAGACGACGTTGTCGCCGAGGCGGATGTTGTCTATTCTCTCGTCCATCTCCGGGATGCCGGACGATACTCTGTCAAATGCGGCCATGGCCGTCCTCCCTTCCGCCCGGGCCTGCGCCGGGCGTAAAAAAGGGCAAAGGAGCCTCCGAAACGGAGACTCCTTTGCCTCTGGACGTATTATAGCACGTTCATGCGCGGTTGTACATACTTTTTTGCGCGTCTTTCGCGGGAAAGAAAAACCGCCCGGCAGCGGCGCTGCCGGGCAGTCTTTTAAGCTTATTGATCGCTTTGGGCCGATCAGTCGTCGAAGCACTCGATGACGACGCCGGAGCCGACGGTACGGCCGCCCTCGCGGATAGCGAAGCGGAGTCCCTCCTCGATGGCGATCGGGGTGATGAGCTTGACTTCCATGACGACGTTGTCGCCCGGCATGCACATCTCAACGCCCTCGGGCAGCGAGATGACGCCGGTAACGTCGGTGGTACGGAAGTAGAACTGCGGACGATAGTTGTTGAAGAACGGGGTGTGACGGCCGCCCTCTTCCTTGGTCAGGACGTAGACCTGGCCCTTGAAGTGGGTCAGAGGCTTGATGGAGCCGGGCTTGGCAAGGACCTGACCTCTTTCGACCTCGTTCTTGGCGACGCCGCGGAGAAGCGTACCGACGTTGTCGCCGGCCTCGGCGTACTCGAGGGTCTTGTGGAACATCTCGGTACCGGTGACGACGGTCTTGCGGGTCTCCTTGATGCCGACGATCTCAACTTCGTCGCCGACCTTGACGCGGCCACGCTCGACACGGCCCGTGGTGACGGTGCCGCGGCCGGTGATGGTGAAGACGTCCTCGATGGGCATGAGGAAGGGCAGATCGGACTTGCGCTCGGGGGTGGCGATCCAAGTGTCGACAGCGTCCATGAGCTCCCAGATGCACTCATACTCGGGGGCATGAGGATCGGTGGAGGTGGACTCGAGGACCTTCAGAGCGGAACCCTTGATGATCGGGGTGTCGTCGCCCGGGAAGTCATACTTGCTGAGCAGCTCGCGGACTTCCATCTCGACGAGCTCGAGGAGCTCGGGGTCGTCGACCTGGTCGACCTTGTTCAGGAAGACGAGGACATAGGGCACGTTGACCTGACGGGCAAGCAGAAGGTGCTCGCGGGTCTGGGCCATGGGGCCGTCGGAAGCGGCGATGACG
>JAFZOI010000024.1 GCA_017550645.1 Oscillospiraceae bacterium | reverse complement strand
GATGACGCACATCACTATCAGCACGAGCGTATAGCCGAGGCCCTGGAATATGCCGTCGAGCGCGGAGGCGCCGACGCCGTTTTTCGAGGCGAAGGATTCGGCTCTGCCGATGATGATGCAGTTTACGACGATGAGCGGGATGAAGACGCCAAGCGACTTGCTAAGCGCCGGGATATACGCCTGCAGCAGCAGATCGACTATCGTAACGAACGCCGCTATGACGACGACGAAGACCGCGATGCGGATATTCGGGGGGATGACCTTGCGCAGTATCGAGATGACGATGTTGCAGCAGGTCAGAATGATCATGACCGAAAGGCCCATGCCGACGCCGTTGAAAAGAGACGTCGTTATCGCCATGCACGAGCACATGCCCAGCAGCTGGACGAGGACGGGGTTCTGCCTTATGACGCCATCCGTAAATAGCTTTTTAACGCTCATTTGCCGGCGCCTCCTCTCATGTATTCGACGGCCGCGAGCGCGGCGTTGACTCCGCGTGTGACTGCGCGGGAGGTGACCGTCGCGCCGGTGAGCGCGTCGATGTCTCCGCCGTCCTTTTTGAGGGCCGCCTCGGCCTTTCCGAAGTACTGCGCGCGGAATTCCGGCTTGGAGGCGTTGCTCCCGAGGCCGGAAGTCTCGCTCATGGAGACTATGGAGACTCCCGTTACCTTGCCGTCGGCGCCGACGCCGACCATCATATCGACCTCTCCGCCGAAGCCGGAGGGCGTCACCTCGACGACGTATCCGCCCGCGGCCTCCCATACGCCGGCGACGAGCGCGTCGTCTCCGCCGTACTCGACTTCACTGTAGCTGTCGGCGGGGAGGACTTCGCGCATGGCCGCGTCCATGCTCTCGGCCTTGAAGGCGGCGATGCGGTCTTTCGTGACGTAGTTGACGAGGCCCAGCAGGCCCGACATCACCGCCGTCACGAGAAACAGCGTCAGTATCAGGACGCCTATGGAAGCGGGCTTTTTCTTTGCCTTATCCATCACTTGGCCTCCTTTTCCGCTTTGAGTTTGCGTCTGTATTCGCGCGTCACGCCGAAGCGGCGGCCGCGGAACGCCTTGTCGAGCAGCCACGCGCAGACGTTCATGACGAGTATCGCGTAGCTGACGCCCTCGACGTAGGAGCCGAAGTAGCGGATGAAGACGGTTATAAGGCCGCACCCTATGCCGAAGACGACCTGCGCGACGCTCCCGACGGGGGAGGTCGTGTAGTCCGTCGCCATGAATATCGCGCCGAGCATCAGACCGCCGGAGCAGAGGTTCCAGGCCATCCACGTCAGCCTGTCGTTGCCGCGCGGGAATATGAAGGTAAGCACGGCGACGGTGAGGATGAATGCGAGCGGGATGCGCAGGGAGATGACCTTGCGGATTAGCAGGTATATCCCGCCGAGCAGCAGCGCGACGGCGCTGACTTCACCTATGCAGCCGCCGATGCGTCCGAAAAAGGCGCTCAGCAGGTCGATGCTCTCGGGGATGGCGGAGGTGTGCAGCGAGGCGAGCGGGGTCGCCGTCGTGACGGCGTCCGCGCTTATCTTGAAGAAGCTTTCATACGACTGCGGAGCCATCCACGTCGTCATCAGCACGGGCCACGAAAAGAGGAACGCGCGCCCCGCGAGCGCGGGGTTGACGAAATTCTTGCCTAGGCCGCCGAAGAGCTGTTTGACGATGACTATGGCGAAAAACGCGCCTATAACGGGTATCCACCACGGGGCCGTCGGAGGCAGCGTGAAGGCCAGCAGCATGCCCGTAACGACGGCCGAGAGGTCGCCGACGGGGCTGTCTTTTTTCATTATTTTGCAGTAGAGGAACTCAAAGAGCACGCAGGCGGCGACGCTGATGATCGTCAGAAGCAGCGCGCGGGAGCCGAACATGTAGCATCCGGCGATGAGCGCGGGGATCATGGCGATGATGACGTCGAGCATTATGCTCCGCGTGTCGTCGGGCGCCCTCAGATGGGGCGAGGAAGTAACTCTCAGTTTCGTTTCATCCATATCGCTTCACTTCTTTCCCGCGGCGTTGAGCTTCTGCTTTGCCGAGCGTATCGACTGTACCAGAGGCAGCCTGCCCGGACAGATATAGGCGCAGCTGCCGCACTCCATGCAGTCTCTGACGTTGAGCTTCGTGAGCATATCGAGATCGCTCTTGCGCTCGTACATGTAGAGGTAGAGCGGGCTGAGGTGCATCGGGCAGACGCCGACGCATCTGCCGCAGCGGATGCATGTGGGATTCTTGGCCGCCGGCGCTTCGCCGAGGACGAGCACGGAGCCCGTCGCCTTGAGGACGGGAACGTCGATGTCGAATACGGCGTTTCCCATCATGGGCCCGCCCATGACGACCTTGAAGTATCCGTCCTTTATCCCGCCTGCCGCGTCAATGAGCTCGCGGATGGGAGTTCCCACGCGGACGCGGAAATTGCCGGGCTCGTTGACGCCGGGGCCGGAGACGGTCACGATGCGGTCTATCGCAGGGACGCCCTGCTCGACGGCGCGCCATACGCCCCAGGCCGTATAGGCGTTGAAGACCGCGCAGCCGACGTCGGCGGGCAGCCCTCCGGGAGGGACCTCGCGGCCCGTGACGGCCCTGATGAGCTGCTTTTCAGCGCCCTGCGGATAGCGCGTCCTGAAGACGATGAGTTCGACTCCGGGCTCTCCCGCTATTATCTCGCGCAGATGAGAGATCGCGGTCTTTTTGTTGGCCTCGGTGCCTATATAGACCTTGTCGAGCCCGAGCGCGTCGCGCAGCAGCTTCGCCCCCGCGACGACGTGCCCGCCGTCCTCGAGAAGGAGGCGGTGGTCGCAGGTGATGAAGGGCTCGCATTCGGAGGCGTTGATGATGATCGTGTCGGCCTTGCCCATCGCGCCCTGCAGCTTGAAGAAAGCGGGGAAGGCCGCGCCGCCCGCGCCGACTATGCCTGCGTCGTGCATTATGTCAACCAACTTCGCGGGGTCTTCCGCGATCTCGTCGGTATGGGGCTTTATCGTATCGGCCGGAGTATCCAGCCCGTCGTTTTCGATGACGACGGTCATGACGTGCGTTCCGTTCGGATGGAGCATGGGCTCTATCTTCTTGACCGTGCCGGAGACGCTCGAATGGATCGGCGCGGAGAGGGGAGCGTCCGTATCGGCGATGACCTGCCCCATGCAGACGTGGTCCCCGACCGCGACCAGCGGCGAACAGGGGGCTCCGACGTGCATGGAGACGGGGATCGTGACCATAGCGGGGGCGGGAAGCGGCTCGACCGCCCGCCCGGAGGTCAGCTCCTTGCCGCCGGCGGGGTGGACTCCGCCCCGGAATCCGTGAGTCAAATCTATCTCCTCCTATCGGGATAAAAGTATGTGCTTTACTTTTTAGAATAGCACATTGCCGGATTGATGTCCATATACAAGCTATACAATCGTAGCAATAGAACTATAATTATTTAATGCAGTATATTGATAAAAAGATGTGATAACGCGGCGCAGACGGTTGCCAATGCGGTATAGATATGATATATTAATTTGAATAACGGCGATCGGCGGAAGGAGGAAAGAGCGTGAAGAAAAGCGGAGCCGCCATTGCGGTCGCGTGTCTTATCGAGCAGGGCGTGGATACCGTCTTCGGGTATCCCGGCGTCAGCGTGCTCAAGATATACGACGAGCTTTATAAAAACAGGCGCAGCATCCGCCATATCCTCACGTCTCACGAGCAGGGCGCGGCCCACGCTGCCGACGGGTACGCGCGCGCCACGCGCCGCACCGGCGTCTGCATCGCGACCTCCGGCCCCGGCGCGACGAATCTCGTGACGGGTATAGCCGCCGCGTTCATGGATTCCTCTCCCGTCGTGTTCATAACCTGCAACGTCCCCGAGTCGCAGCTCGGGCGCGACGCCTTCCAGGAAGTCGATATAACGGGCATAGCCATGCCCATAACCAAGTGCTGCTATCTGGTCCGCTCGGCGGGCGAGATAGCCGACACCATGCGCGAGGCCTTCGCGCTCGCATCCTCGGGAAGGCCGGGCCCCGTGCTCATAGACATCATGGGCAACGCCGTCGTAGAGACGGCGGAATACGAGCCCTCGGCCGGCCACGCCGTGACGGCGCGCCGCGCCGCGAGGCTGCTCGCCCCCGTCAGGACGGACGAGGAGGGCGTCGCCGCGGTAGCGAAGGCGCTGGCGGAGGCCGAGAGGCCGCTCATCATGGCGGGAGGCGGCGTCATACGCTCCGGAGCGTCGGAGGCTCTGCTCGCTCTCGCGGAGAAGACGGACACGCCCGTCTGCACGACCATGATGGGCCTCGGCGCGATAAGCTCCGCCCATGAGCTCTGCCTCGGCATGGCCGGGGTATACGGCGACGCGCGCGCGAGGCGCGCCGTAGATGAATGCGATCTCCTTCTCGCAGTCGGCGTGCGGTTTTCTGACCGCGTGACCGGCCCGGTCGAGACGTTCGCTCCCAAGGCGAAGCTCGTCCATATCGATATAGACCGCTCCGAGATAGACAAGAACGTCCTGACCGACCTGCACATCGTCGGCGATGCGGGCAGCGTGCTCTCGTCTCTCGCGGGGAAGGTAAAAAAGCTCTCCCACGCCGCGTGGCGGGATAGCCTCGCGCAGACGAAGGAGCGTGTTCCCGGCGCTCCGGCGGAGTACGTCCGGGCCGTAAGGCGCGCCGTCGGCAGCGACGCCGTCGTCGTCACCGACGTCGGCCAGCACCAGCTCTGGACGTGCCGGTATTTCGGCTTCGAGCGCCCGGGCGAGCTCATAACGAGCGGCGGTTTCGGGGCGATGGGCTTCGGCCTCGGCGCGGCGATAGGGGCGCGCACGGGCGACCCCTCCCGCACGGTCGTGCACATCACGGGCGACGGGAGCTTCCGCATGAACCTGACCGAGCTCTCGACAGAGGTAAAATACGGCCTGCCAGTCGTGACCGTCGTATTCAATAACGGCTCGCTCGGCATGGTCCGGCAGAACCAGAGGCAGTTCATGCATTCGCATTTCTGGCAGACGAAGCTCGACCGCGGCCCCGATCTCATGCTTCTCGCCTCGGCCTACGGGCTCGAGGGCAGGCGCGTGACGGACGCGGAGGAGCTATATGAGGCCGTAAAGGAGCTCGCCGGCAAGGGCGGTATAATAGATTGCCGCGTCGGCGAGGACGAAGAGATAACAGCGGGATAAGGCTCCCCCAGCCTTAACGGAGGTATAATATGAAAAGGACGCTCTCCATACTCGTCGAAAACAGCGCCGGCGTGCTCAGTCAGGTGACGCGGCTGTTTTCCCGCAAGAACTGGAACATCGACTCTCTCGCCGTCGGCGAGACGCAGGACCCCTCGGTCTCGCGCATAACCGTCATGGTCGAGGGCTCCGATCAGAGGATAAGGCAGGTGCAGGCTCAGCTCGGCAAGCTCCTGCCCGTCATCAGCGTATGCGAGCTCGACGAATCGCTCTCCATCCACAGGGAGTTCATGCTCGTCAAGGTCCGCGCCGAGGACAAGGACAGCCGCGATGAGATAATCTCCATCGTTAACGTCTTCCGCGCCTCCATCGTGGATATATGCCGGACGTCCCTGATGATAGCCATCACGGGCGACGAGGCGAAAAACGGCGCGATGCTCGCCCTGCTGAAGGATTTCGGCATCCTCGAGATGGCGAGGACGGGCATGATCGCTCTCGAACGCGGCAGCGCGACCATATACGACGCGACGAAGGACCGCTCGGAGTTCGACTACGCCAAATCCGTCGTCTCCGCGGAGGATAAAGATGCTTGACAGAGGCGAGACCAAAAAAGAGAAACGCTTTTTCGTCATATTCGCCGTCGCCGTCGTCATCGTCGGCGCGATACTGCTCTTCTGGGGCCAGCATAACGGCGCGATGCACGTCTTCGACGCGGCCTGTCTGCGCTACGACCTGCAGAAGATCAGAGACGACGACGCCGACTGGCAGATGACCGAGGAGGAGGCCGTGCGGCGCGCCGAGCTTCTCTCCGAGGCGGCCGAATGGAAGGCCGGAGCGGGCGGCGAGAAGCGCGCGTTCAGCGCCGTGACCGCCTCGACGGCCGTCGAGGGCGCTCCGCTGCTTGAGATCGCCTACGACGTCTACGATCAGGGCTCCGACACAACCGTCGTCATCCTCCACGGATACGACGAGAGCACGGAGGAGTCGGAGATATTCGCCCCCTACTGGTGGGACAGGGGCTTCAACGTCGTCATCCCCGAGCTCCGCGGGCACCGCGGCGAGGAGATGGAGGCGACGACCTTCGGCGTCTGGGAGAGCCTAGATCTGTATGATCTCATCTGCGCGGAAAAGCTCGACGACCCGGACAAGACGCTCATAGTCTGCGGGCGCAGCATAGGCGGCGACGCGGCGCTGCTGCTCGCGGAGAATAAGGACCTCGGCGGCGGAGGGATAGACATGCTCGTCGTCGAGACGGTCTATTCCGACCTGAAAACGTATGAGCTGCATTGCCTCAGGCACGAATTCAACCTCGGCAATCTGTTCGTCGGCGAGATGCTCGACACGCTCGTCCGCCGCGCTTTCGGCATCGTCACGACAGAGGTCGATATAAGGGCGCGCGCCGTCTTGACGGACGTCCCGGCGGTGTTTGTCGCGGCCGACGAAAAGGTCGTCGGCGGTGAGCTGACGAAACTCGTATACGAGGCGTGGGGCGGCGAGAAGGAGCTCGTCTGGCTCCCGGACGGCAGATATCCGAGCGTCTACGCCTCGGCGCTCGACAGCGGAGAATACGACGCGGCTGTGTCCGCGATATTAAATAAGATCACTGAATAAGGCAGGTAAAAAAATGAAGGTAAGGATAACTTGCGACAGCACGGCCGATCTCTCTCCGGAGCTCGTAGAAAAGTATGACATTGGGGTCCTGCCCCTTCACGTCATAATGGACGGCGTGACCCGCGCCGACGGCGTGGACATCACCCCCGACGACATCTACGCGCACGTCGAAGCGGGCGGAGCCATGACGACCACGGCCGCCATCAACGTCGAGGAATACATCGAGTTTTTCACGGAGCAGAAGAAGGGCTACGACGGCCTCGTCCATATCAATATCAGCAGCGGCTTTTCGACCTGTTTCCAGAATGCGACGCTGGCCTGCGAGGAGCTGGACAACGTCTTCGCGGTAAATTCTCTCAACCTCTCGACCGGCACGGGCCACCTCGCCATCGACGGCGCGATCATGGCCGCGCAGGGCATGGAGGCGAAGGACATCGCCGCCAAGCTCAACGAGATGGCGCCGAAGCTCGACGTCAGCTTCATCCTTGACACGCTCAAGTATCTGCACCTCGGCGGGCGCTGCTCCGGCGTCGCCGCGCTCGGGGCGAACATACTCGGCCTCAAGCCCTGCATCCAGGTCAAGGACGGCGGCATGGTCGTCGGCAAGAAGTACCGCGGCAAATCCGAGGTCTGCATCCGCAAGTACATGGAGGATAAGCTCAGAGGCAGGGACGACCTCGATCTGCGCCGCATCTTCATAACCCACTCCGGCATCGAGGACGAGATAATCGAGGATTCGAAGAAGCTCGTCGCGTCCATCGCGCCGTTTGAGGAGATACTCGTCACGCGCGCCGGCTGCACCGTCTCCAATCACTGCGGCCCGCGCACGATTGGCGTGCTGTTTTATACCAAGTAAGACCCGGGAGGAACGACTATGAACGCTTCATGCAGCTGCGAGCAGAGCTATATAGTGCGCAACGAGCACATCAACGGCGGCGGCCGCCTCTTCGGCGGGCAGCTGCTGATGTGGATAGACGATATCGCCGGCGTTACCGCGAGGCGCTATTCCGGCAAGAACATCACGACCGCCTGCATCGACAATCTGGACTTTCTCGCCGGGGCGTACCTCAACGAGACGATAGTCCTCAACGCCGCCATAACCTACGTCGGCAGGACCTCCATGGAGGTCACCGTCAAGACCTACTGCGAGACGCTCGACGGGGAGCGGACGCTCATCAACGTCGCCCATCTCGTCGAGGTGGCACTCAATAAGGACGGCAAAGCCTGCCCCGTCCCGCCGTTCGAGCCTCAGACCGACGAGGAAAAGGCCGAGTGGGAGGCCGGACGCAAGCGTCACGAGGCGCGCAGCGCCCGTCTCCACGAATAAAAAGCATAACAAAAGAGCCGGAACGCATCGTTCCGGCTCTCGTTTTTTCCCGATTATCTGAGATAGAGGTCGATGATGTCCTGCGCGGCCTTCGCGTCATCCGCGACGCAGTAGATGATGTAATTGCCCTTGGTCGAAAGTATGGCAGCCTCGATCTTCGGCACCTCGGAGGGGACGTAGCCCGCGAAGCTCGTCTTCTGGAAGGCGATGTGCTCCTTGAGTGCCTTTTCTATCCTGCCGAGCGCGGCGGGGTCCTTGGCCTTGATGAGCGCGTATTCCTCGGCCGTCGCGCCGCTGGAAAAGCGCATGACGGCTTTCTCGCAGTCAGCCTCGTCGACGGTCAGTATCATGCAGCCGATATCCGCATCGACGGGCTCGAGCGCCTCGAGAAACGGCGATTTTTCCGCAAGCGCCGCGTCGAGGGAGTCGAGGTCGATGTCCTTCGGTTCACTTTTTCCGCAGGCGGAGAAGAGCGATACGAGCAGCACGAGGGCCGCTATGAGAGCAAACGTTCTTTTCATGTGAGTCGCCTCCTTGATTTATTCGGTCTCGGCGGGACGTGGAACGACCGTGTGCGTCTTGAGGTAGTCGAGCCACAGCCCGACGTAGTACTTGCCGAAATGCACGCCGTCGGAAGCGGCGTCGTCCGGCAGGTTGCCGTTAGCGTCCGCGACGGCCTCATATGTGTTGATATAGTGGCAGCCCTTTTCCTCGCATATCTGCATCAGCTTCTCGTTGAAGGCGCGGATGCGGTAGTTGGCGAAGACGCTCTCGTCGTCGTTTTTAGCCTTCGTGACGGGCATTATCGCCTGAACGTATATCTCCGCGTTGGGCTGGCGCATGCGGACCGAGTCGACGACCTGACCGTAAGCGTCGTAATAGTTGTCGTAGGGGATGCCGATCTCGTTGATGCCGAGCATTATGTAAACCTTGTCGTACTGCCTCCACCTGAGCGCGTCCATGATCGTGACGTATTCGTCGTTCCCGTTGGAGATGACCTTTTCCGAGTAAATATTTGAGACGCTTATGGAGCGCCCGGCGAGTATCTTCGCCGTTTTCAGGCCGCTGTATATCTGGAAGCCCTGCGTGCGCGAATTGCCGATGAAGACGGTATCGGAGAAGAATTCGTCCTCGACGGCCTCGCTCTCGGGGACGGGCTGACCGCAGGCATAGTCGAGCAGAGGCTCTCCGAGCCCGGTCACATAGTCATATTCGGGTTCCGGCGTGGGCGTCGGAGTCGGTTCCGGGGTCGGCTCCGGGGTCGGCGTGGGAGTCGGAGTAGGCGTCGGGGGAGGCGTGGGCGTCGGGGTCATGAGAGGCTCGGGCGCCGCGGTCGGCGGGGGCTCCGGCGTGACGACGTCCTCGGGAGCGGCCTGCACTCGGCTGGAGAAAAACCAGCCGCTCAGCAGGAATATGATTATGAGAAACACGGCCGGAACGAGCCGCGCGAGAACGTTCTTACGGGTCAAAACATGGGCCCCCAACACATTATGTCAACTTGATGCCGGCGGCGGACGAACTGCCGCCCCCGGCGCGTTGCTATTTTATAGTATCAAAACGCCGCGGGGTATGCAACAGAAAAAAACGGAAAAAGTCGAAAAAAACGCATGGAGCTCGAAAGCTTGACAAAGTCATGCCCTTATGCTATTTTTATAGTGTCTTCAGGGCGGGGTGAAAATCCCCACCGGCGGTATAGTCCGCGACTCGCGCTCTGCGCGACCGAACCGGTGCGACTCCGGTACCGACAGTTAAAGTCTGGATGGAAGAAGACGGGCCGCGTGTATCATTGCGCGGCGCCTCCGCCCGAGATCATATTATGGTCCGGGCGTTTTTTCGTGCCCGGGGAAGGGAAGAAGCAAATGCAGAAAAAGAAATTCGGAACAAGACAGCTGACGGTCATGGCCATGATGGCCGCGATAGCGTTCGTCGTCGTGGTCATATGCCACTTCGTCATGCCGCCCATCGTCGAGCAGCCGCCGCTCAAGCTCGACCTCAAGGACACGATCATCGTCATGGCGGGCTTCATGCTCGGGCCTCTGCCGGCGTTCTGCATCAGCGTCGTCGTGTCGCTCATCGAGATGCTGACCGTCAGCACGACGGGCCCCATCGGTCTGCTGATGAACGTCCTGTCGACCTGCGCCTTCGCGTGCACGGCCTCGTTCGTCTATAAGCGCATGCACAATAAGTACGGCGCGGTCGTGGCGCTGCTCATCGGCGTCGTCGTGCAGGTCGCAGTGATGCTCCTCTGGAACTACATCGTGACGCCCATCTGGCAGGGCGCGCCGCGCGCCGTCGTCGCGAAGATGCTCGTGCCGGTCTTCCTGCCGTTCAACGCCATCAAGGGCGGCCTCAACATGGCGCTGACGCTCCTTATCTACAAGCCCATCTCCATGGCGCTCAGAAAGTCCAACCTCCTGCCGTCCGACGGCGCCGCGGCCGCGAAGAAGGGCAAGCTCAGCATCGGCATCTATATCCTCGGCGTCGTCCTGCTCGTGAGCTGCGTGCTGTTCGCGCTCGCTCTTGCGAAGGTCATCTGACCGCATCCGAGACAAAGCAAAATCTCCGAAACGAGCTCGTTTCGGAGATTTTTTTCGCCGTCAGCCGGGGAGAGTGTCGGTCCCCGCGGGCGTCGGGACGTCGGTGGGCACCGCGGTGCCGCCGGGCATGGTCGGGGTCGGTTCCATCGTCGGCGAGGTCGTGACGTTCGGCGTCAAGACCGGGGACGACGTGACCTTTGCCGTCGGCGTAGCCGTGGGCGTGGGCGAGGGCTCGGGCTTGGCCGTGCAGCCCGTGAGCATTGCCGCCGCGAAAAGCGCCGCGAGCACCGACGCGATCGTTTTTCTCATATCGAGCTTCATTCCTTTCGCTGATTACGACGCTGCTATTATTGCGCGATGAGCGGGTTTTATGCGCCGCGCGCGCTCAAGGAAGACTTTTCATGTCAAATTCGAAAAAAAGCTTTACAAAACGAGAATCCATGTTATACTGATTAAGCGCCGTTTTATCGGCGCATTAAGCGCCGTTTCCGGCGGCGCATGATCCGGGGGCGTAGCTCAGTTGGGAGAGCGTACGGTTCGCATCCGTAAGGTCAAGGGTTCGAATCCCTCCGTCTCCACCAAAAAGGCTTCCCCGTCCGAATGGGCGGGGAAGCCTTTTTGCATCTGCAGTCAGGAGGGATTCGAAAGGCGGCTCTTGGCGGCGTGCCGGTGGCACGCCGCAACCGCCGTGGCTTTTCCGCTCAAAAGCGAATCCCTCCGTCTCGTCGTCGCAAGCTCCGTATCGCGCGCTCCCGCGTAAGCGCGAGAGCTTGCTCGCTCCGCTGCTCCTCCTCTCCATAGCGCAAACGCTTTGCTGGTTTGCGCTATGGGTCAGGACGGGGAAGCGTTTGTCGCAAGCTCCGTACTGCCCCCTATGAAAAAGTCCCCGCATTTCAAATTGATTCTCTGCGCCGCGTTTGTTATCCTTTGATCAGAAAACGAAAAGGAGATGCGACACAATGGATGAAAAATACACTCTGAACGATCTGGCTCTGATGACCGGTTTTACCACCCGGACGCTCCGCAACTATCTGACGCAGTGCCTTCTGACCGGGGAAAAGACGAACGGCGTCTGGCAGTTTTCCGCCGAGGATATAGACCGCTTCTTCAGCGAACCTTTTGTGAAGGAAGGTCTGCGTATCAAGCGCAGCAGCGTGGTCTTCGACTTCATGGCGGACAGACGCAAGAAGGAAGAACGCTTCTGCATGATCCTCGACATTCCGGCCTCCGTGAAGAAAGGCAATGAGATCTCGGCGTTTTTCTGCGACAAGATCAAAGAGCTCACGGACATAAGGTTCAATTACGGCTGGGACGGCGGCATCTGCCGCGTTATCATTTCCGGCGCCGCGGACGCGGTCGCGGAGATGATGAAGGCGTACTGCACCGCGGATTTTAACGATTGATCCGTTTTTCAACAGCGACTATCAAATAAAGAATGCCCCGTCCGACCGGACGGGGCATTGCTTTTTTATGTTGTGCAGTTTGGGGCGCGCGGATTTCAATCCGCCTTGATGACGCCCGTCGCGGTGACGGTGGGGAGGTCGGTCTTCGAGTACGACCCGCGGAACTTCCAGACGGCCTCGGCCTGCGCGCCGGCGACGAGCTCGTCGGCCGTCAGGCGTATCTTCATCTCGCCGACCTTGACGGTACCTTTGCCGTCCTCGGTCCTCTCGACGGCGTCGGTCGCGAAGCGGTAGTCCGTCGTCGCGTAGGGCGTGACGATCTTGAGCGTGTTGTCCTCGCGGCTGCCGACGTCGAGCGTGTAGCATTCGAGATAGAAGCGGAGCGTGACGGAATAATTGCCGTCCGAGCCGCGGTCGGCGACCCATTTGACGACGAGGTTGAGCGCAGTCCCCGTATCGGACTTAAACTGCCCCTCATATGCGCCGCGGAGCTGAGGCCCGGATGTGGGTTCCGGCGTGGGCTCGGGCGTAGGTTCCGGGGTCGGTTCCGGCGTGGGCTCGGGCGTAGGCTCCGGAGTAGGCTCGGGCGTGGGCTCAGGCGTGGGCTCCGGCGTAGGTTCCGGCGTCGCCGGCGAGGGCGTCACGTCGGGGGTCGGTTCCGGCGTCGGGTCGACGCTGATATGCCCGCACGCGCAGAGCGTCAGCAGCAGCGCCGCCGCGAGCAGCAAAACGATAAGCTTTCCGTATCTTTTCATTTGTTATCAGACCTTAAAATCCCGAGCTTCTCGAGAGAGTGATGAATACCATCGGGGTATTGTAGTCGACTTCCTTGAAAACGAGGGGCAGGTGCGACACGCCCTTGTGCATGATGGTCGCGGTCGCCTTCGTCAGCAGCAGATGCTCCTGATCCTCGCCCTCTTCGCCCATGCACATGTCGGCGACGCCGTGCAGGTCGGTCAGATTGTCCTGATCGAGGCTGAAGAACATGAGCGTCTCCTCGTAGTTCTGGTGGGCGTGCGGGTGATGCAGGCCGTCGTCCTTCCACGGGCCGAACTCGTTCGGCAGGCGTATGGTCGACCAGCTCATCGTGAACTCCATGCCGAGCGTCGAGGGCCCGACGTGGTGCGATACGCCGCCTGTCGGCTGGGCGCGCTCGGAGCCGTAGTGGTAGGGGTCGGTCGAGGTGCAGCCGAGGACCTTGACGTTGCGCATGAACTCGCCGAAGAACTTGCTCAGCGGCCCCTCGCCGGGGACGGCGTTCTCGTCGAAAACGTCGGCCTTGAAGGCGGCCGTGCCGCTTACCGCGACGAAGTAGAAGGGCTTCGTGACCGACTTGACGACGGGGGAGAAGTGCGGCGTTCCCTTGGGTATCGTGATGACGTGCGGGGTCGCTATCTTATGGACGATGCCGTTCGGTCCGAGGTCGATCTCGAGCTCGGCGCCGAGGTCGAGCATGTGATCGGGGTCGGAGCTTATGAACATGATCATCTGGTCGTAGTCGTGCGTGTGCATCTTGTCCGTCTCTTCGGGAATGATGCCGGGGCCGTCGACGAGGCCGTAGCGGAGGGAGATGCAATCCCATCCGAACCACTCGCCGTCCATGACGGCGCCGAGTTTGATGTTCCCGTTCCTGCCCGTGATCGGAAGCTGCTTGGCGTACTGCTCGTATTTGCTCATTGCGTGTTCCTCCGTTTCGTCGTATCCGCGGCGACGCGCGCCGCTTTTTTTCTGCTTTTATTATACAAACACGCCGCGCCGATTTCAAGGGCTATCCGAGCAGCCTTACGGCAAGGTTGAAGAGGATGCACGCCGCCGCGCCGAAGACCGTCGGGAGCGCCGCCGCGAGCGCCGTCATGCCCGGGCTTCCCGATTCGCGGCGCAGCGTCAGCAGCGTCGTCGCGCAGGGCCAGTGCATGAGCGAAAAGAGCATCACGCTGACCGCCGTCGTCCACGTCCAGCCCTGCGCCGCGAGCAGCGAGCGCAGCTCCGCGAGCCCGCCGAGCCCGAAAAGCGACCCCTGCGAGGTGTAGGCCATGACGGCGATGGGGAGGACGATCTCGTTTGCCGGCAGACCGAGGATGAACGCGAGGAGTATGACCCCGTCGAGGCCCATGAGCCTCGCCGCCGGGTCGAGAAACCGCGCGCAGTGCGTCAGCACCGTCTCGCCGCCGAGCGTGACGTTGGCCGCCAGCCATATTATCAGCCCCGCCGGGGCCGCCGCCGCGACGGAGCGCCCGAGGACGAAGACCGTCCTGTCGAGCACGGAGCGCACTATGACGCGCCCGAACTGCGGTACGCGGTAGGGCGGCAGCTCCAGCGTGAACGACGAAGGCGTCCCGCGCAGTACTGTCGCGCTCAGCAGCTTCGTCGCGGCGAAAGTGGCCGCGACGCCGAGGACCATGACCCCCGTCAGCATCAGCGCGGACGCGGCCGACGCGGCTCTGCCCGCCGCGCAGAACATCGTTATCATCGCGATAAGCGTGGGAAAACGCCCGTTGCATGGCACGAAGCTGTTCGTCAGCATGGCGAGCAGGCGCTCGCGCGGGGAGTCGATGATGCGGCAGCCCACGACGCCCGCGGCGTTGCAGCCGAAGCCCATACACATCGTCAGCGCCTGCTTGCCGCAGGCGCGGCACCTGCGAAACGGCGCGTCGAGCACGTACGCCGCGCGCGGGAGATAGCCCGCGTCCTCGAGGATGGTAAAGAGCGGGAAAAAGATCGCCATGGGCGGCAGCATGACGGAGACGACCCACGCCACGACGCGGAACACCCCGTCGACGAGCGCGCCGCGCAGCCACCACGGCGCGCCCGAGAGCGCCGAGTCCAGCAGCCTCTCCAGCCGCTCAAAGCCCTTGACGAGCAGCTCGGAAGGGTAGTTCGCGCCCGTGACGGTGAGCCAGAGTATGCCCGCGAGCAGCAGAAGCATCAGGGGATAGGCGGTCAGCTTTCCGGTAAAGAGGTGGTCGAGGCGGCGGTCGAGCGCGGAGCCGCGCTCTTTTTTGAAGCTTACTGCGCCGGCGCAGACCCCGTCCGCCGCCGCGAGTATCGCGGATACGACCGCCTCGCGCAGCCTCGCCGGATCGAGCCCCTCCCGAAGGAGGCCGAGTCTTGCCTCGGCGAGAGTCGTGCGCAGCTTCTCGTCCGCAAAAAAGGAAAAGCCGAGAAAGCGCTCCGCCGAGGCCGTGAGAGACGGATCGGGATCGAGCAGTCGCAGGGCGAGCCAGCGCGCGTCCATCCTGCCGTTTACGCGCTTTTCGAGAACGGCCTCGACGCGCGCGGCGGCTTTCTCGACCGCATCCGGATAGCGAACGCGCATCCCGCCGGACGAACCTCCCGCCGCTATCGCCTCCAGCAGCTCGGCCCTACCGCGCTTTTTGTTCGCCGCCGTGCCGACGACGGGGAGGCCGAGCCTCTCGGAGAGGAGCGGGAGGTCTATCGAAATGCCCTTGCGCTCGGCCTCGTCCATGAGGTTGACGGAGACGACGACGCGCGCGCCAGTCTCGACGGTCTGCAAAACGAGGTTCATGCCGCGCTCGAGGCACGTCGCGTCGCATACCACGACGACCGTATCCGGCTCGCCGAAGCATATGAAGTCGCGCGCCGCCTCCTCCTCGGCCGAGCGCGCCATGAGCGAGTAGGTGCCGGGTAGGTCGACGAGCGCAGTCAGCCCGTCCCTGCATTTCCCGCCCGCGCAGACGACGGTCTTTCCCGCCCAGTTGCCCGTATGCTGGCGCATGCCGGTCAGCGAGTTGAAGAGAGTGCTCTTGCCGACGTTGGGGTTGCCCGCCAGAGCGACGAGCGGACCTTCTCCGCGCGCAAGGGAGGAAAGCGCCGCTCCGGCGCCGGTGGATGAGCTCGTCAGGCCCATTTCCCGCCCTCGCGGACGCGCACGGCGACGCCCGCCGCGTCGCTGGCGCGTATCGCAATGACCGCGCCGCGTATCAGATACGCCGAGGGATCGCCCGCGGGGCTCCTGCCGACGCACTCTATCTCCGTGCCCTCCGCGAGGCCGAGATCGAGAAAGCGCCGCTGCATACGGGCCTCCGCTTCGACGGAGACGACCTCCGCCCGCTCGCCCGGCCGAAGCGAGCACATCTTGATCTGTCTTTCCATACTGCACCTGCCATGAGATATTCGTACCCCATGCTATTCCCGCGAGCGGCGCGCCGTGAAAAAAGCTCCGCACGGACCGATTGACAAATCGTTCCGCACGGAGTAAAATAGCCGCAATAAGGCAAAGACGTCTTGGATAACGAGGGGTCTCTGCCTTTTTCCATGCCCGCCTCGCGGGCAGGATCGGAAAGCTGGTGCGTAAATGATACCGCGTGGATATGACAGAAAGCTCGTCCTCGAGGACGGTACGTCCGTTTTCGGAAGGGGCTTCGGCTGCGGCGGGGAGCGCGTCTTCGAGCTGGTGTTCAACACTTCGCCCGTCGGCTATCAGGAGATACTGTCCGACCCGTCCTATACCGATCAGGGCGTCGTGATGGCGTATCCGCTCATAGGAAACTACGGCATAGCCGAGGATGATTTCGAGTCGAAGACGCCGAGCATCGCCGCGATGATAGTCCGCGAATACAATCCCGAGCCGTCCAATTACAGGAGCGTCATGGACCTTGAGGCCGCAATGCTCCGCTTCGGCGTGGCCGGGATAAGCGAGGTCGATACGAGGATGCTCGTACGCCATATCCGGGACTACGGATCATGCCGCGCCATGCTGACAGGCGCGGGGACCGACGCCGAGGAGGCCGCCGTGCGTCTGCGTGAGCACGCTCTCCCGAGAGACGCCGTCAGCCGCGTCAGCCGCAAGGCTGCCGAGCGCTGCGAGGGCGGCGGGCGCTTTCACGTCGTCGCCATCGACTGCGGGATGAAGGAGAATATCCTGCGCTCGCTGGTGAAAAGAGGCTGCGGCGTGACGGTCGTGCCTTGGAACACGACCGCCGAGGAGATCGTCGCGCTCGCGCCGGACGGCGTATTCGTCAGCAACGGCCCCGGCGACCCGCAGGACGTTCCCGAGGTCATCGAGACGGTCGGGAAGCTGCGCGGCAGGCTGCCGGTATTCGGGATATGCCTCGGCCATCAGATACTCGCCCTGTCCTACGGCGCGAGGACCTATAAGCTCAAATTCGGCCATAGGGGCGGCAACCACCCCGTCAAGGAGCTCGCGACCGACAAGATAGAGATAACCTCGCAGAACCACTCCTACGCCGTCGACGCGGAGAGCCTGAAGGGCACGCCGCTCGAGGCGACGCATATAAACCTGCTCGACGGGACGATAGAGGGCGTCGAGTGCGCGCGGGACCGCGCCTTCGGCGTGCAGTACCACCCCGAGAGCGCGCCCGGCCCGCAGGACAGCGGCCATCTCTTCGACCGCTTCGCCGCGCTTATGGAGGAGGTGAAGAGCCGTGCCTAAAAGGACGGACATCAAGAGGATCATGGTCATCGGCTCCGGTCCCATCGTCATAGGGCAAGCGGCCGAGTTCGACTACGCCGGCACGCAGGCCGTCCTCGCTCTGCGCGAGGAAGGCTACGAGGTCATCCTCTGCAACTCCAACCCCGCGACCATCATGACCGACCCCGCCATCGCGGACAAGGTCTATATGGAGCCGCTGACGCTCGAATACGTCGCGAAGATAATCCGCAAGGAGCGCCCGGACGCCATTTTGCCCGGCATAGGCGGCCAGACGGGCCTTAACCTCGCCGTCCAGCTCGAGCGCAAGGGCGTGCTGCGCGAGTGCGGCGTCGAGCTGCTCGGCACGTCGTCGGAGAGCATCGAGCGCGCCGAGGACAGAGAGCTTTTCAAGGAGCTCTGCGAGAGCATAGGCGAGCCCGTCATCCCCTCGAAGATAACCTACAGCCTCGAGGAGGCGAGGGCGGCCGCCGCCGAGATAGGCTACCCGGTCGTCCTGCGCCCGGCCTTCACGCTCGGGGGCGAGGGCGGCGGATTTGCCGACACCGAGGCCGAGCTCGAGGAGATAGGGCGGAGCGCCTTCCGCCTCAGCCCCGTCCACGAGGTGCTCATCGAGAAGTCCGTCAAGGGCTTCAAGGAGATAGAATATGAGGTCATTCGCGACGCAAACGACACCGCCATCACCGTCTGCAACATGGAAAATCTCGACCCCGTCGGCATCCACACGGGCGACAGCATCGTCGTCTGCCCGTCGCAGACGCTGACTAACAAGGAGTATCAGATGCTGCGCGACAGCGCCCTGCGCCTCATCCGCGCGCTGAAGGTCGAGGGCGGGTGCAACGTGCAGTTCGCGCTCGATACCAAGTCCTCGCAATACTACATCATCGAGGTCAATCCGAGGGTCTCGCGCTCGTCCGCGCTCGCCTCGAAGGCCTCGGGCTATCCCATCGCGCGCATCAGCGCGAAGATAGGCGTCGGCATGCGGCTGGACGAAATACCTCTCGCGAACACTCTCGCCTCCTTCGAGCCCGCGCTCGACTACGTCGTGACGAAGATGCCGCGCTTTCCGTTCGATAAGTTCGCGAGCGCGTCGAACAGCCTCGGGACGCAGATGAAGGCGACGGGCGAGGTCATGAGCGTCGGCCGGACGATGGAGGAGAGCCTCCTCAAGGCCGTTCGCTCGCTCGAGGTCGGCGCGTACCATCTTTCGAGCGCGCGCTTCGCGGCCATGGAGCCCGCCGAGCTCGCGGAATATATCTCGCGCGGCACGGACGACAGGATATTCGCGATCGCGGAGCTCATCAGAAAGGGCGGCAGCGTCAACGACGTCAACCGCCTGACGGCCATAGACCCCATTTTCCTGCGCAAGATACGCAATATCGTCGCCATGGAGAGCAAGCTCCGCGCCGCCCGCGGCGATACGGAGGTACTCTGCGCGGCCAAGCGCATGGGCTTTTCCGACAGAGCCGTCGCGTCCGTCTGGGGCATGACGGAGGCGGAGATCGCCGAGATGCGCAAGGGAGCCGGGATAGTTCCCGTCTTCAAGATGATAGACACCTGCGCCTCCGAGTTCGAGAGCTACGTCCCGTACTTCTATTCGACCTACGAGCATGAAAACGAGTCCGTCCGCACGGACAAAAAGAAGATAGTCGTGCTCGGCGCCGGGCCGATACGCATAGGACAGGGCGTGGAGTTCGACTATTCGACCGTCCACGCCGTGCAGACCATCAGGCGCGCGGGCTACGAGGCCATAATCATCAACAATAACCCCGAGACCGTCTCGACGGACTACACCGCCGCCGACAAGCTTTATTTCGAGCCGCTCACGCCCGAGGACGTCATGAACGTCGTCGATTTCGAAAAGCCCGAGGGCGTCATCGCGACGCTCGGCGGCCAGACGGCGATCAACCTCGCCCGCCCGCTCATGGACAGGGGCGTGAAGATCATCGGCACGGACTGCGAGGCCATCGACCGCGCCGAGAACAGAGACGCCTTCAACGCTGTCCTGCGCGGGCTCGGCATCCCTCAGCCGGAGGGCCGCGCCGTGACCTCCGTCGAGGAGGGCGTGAAGGCCGCCGCCGAGATAGGCTATCCCGTCCTCGTGCGGCCGAGCTTCGTGCTCGGCGGGCGCGCCATGGAGATAGTCAACAAGGAGGCCGACCTCCGGCACTATCTGAAAAATGCCGTCGCCGTAAACGAGGAGGAGCCCGTGCTCGTGGACAGATACATCAGGGGCAGAGAGGTCGAGGTCGACGCCATATGCGACGGGATGGACGTCTTCGTGCCCGGCATCATGGAGCTCGTCGAGCGCACGGGCGTGCACTCCGGCGACAGCATCAGCGTCTACCCGCCGTTTTCGATAAGCGACAAGGTCAGAGGGACGATACTGCAGTACGCCAAAAAGCTCGGCCTCGCAATCGGCATCGTCGGGCTCTATAACATCCAGTTCATCGTCGCCCCGGACGACTCTGTCTATATCATCGAGGTAAATCCGCGCTCGTCGAGGACGGTGCCGTTCCTCTCCAAGGCGACGGGGTACAGCCTCGCCGACATAGCGACGGAGGCCATCCTCGGCAGGAGCCTTAAGGAGCAGGGCATATTCTGCCTCTATCCCGAGGAAAAGAGCAAGTTTTACGTCAAGGTCCCCGTCTTCTCGTTCCGCAAGATAAAGGGGCTCGACGCCTACCTCAGCCCGGAGATGAAGAGTACCGGCGAGGCCATAGGCTACGACAAGACCCTACCGCGAGCCATGTATAAGGCGCTCATCGCCGCCGGAACGAAGCTTCAGAACTTCGGGACGGTCATCGTGACCCTCGCCGACGAGGACAAGGAGGAGGCCGTCCCGCTCGTGCGGCGCTTCTACGACCTCGGCTTCAATATCGAGGCGACGGATCTGACCGCCAAGGTCATGCGCGAGCACGGCATAAAGACGAGAACGCTCAAAAAGATAAGCGAGGGCAGTACGCAGATACTCGACGCCATGCGCGCCGGCCACGTCAGCTACGTCATCAATACTCGCGCCGTCATGTCCGGCGTGCACTACGAGGACGGGCAGGTCATTCGCCGCACCGCGATAGAAAACGACGTCACCATCTTCACCTCACTCGATACGGTCAGGGTCCTTCTCGACGTGCTCGAGGAGACGACGCTGACCATCTCGACCATAGACGCATGAGATCGGGCATTATACGGGCAAAACGAAAGAGCCGGGAAGCTTCCCGGCTCTTTTTGCGTCCAAATTATTATTTTTTGCTCTTCCTCTCGCCTGCGATCGAGTCGGCAAGGTTGTCCATTATGCCCGCGCCGCCGTCGGCCGCGGCCTTTTTGAGCGTACGCTCCCGGACGGCCTCGCGGATGATGATAAAGAGCACCGCGCAGACCGGGACGCCCAGCAGCGCGCCCGCGACGCCGCCGAGGTTGCTGCCTATGATGACCGATATGAGGACGAGCACGCCGGGCAGACCGACGGACTTGCCCACGACGCGCGGATATATGAGCGAGCCCTCGAGCTGCTGGAGGCAGAGGATGAAGATGACGAAAAAGAGCGCCTTGAGCGGGCTTATGAGCAGGATGAGGAACGCGCCTATGAGCTCGCCTATGAAGGAGCCGACCATCGGAACGAGCGAGGTCGTGCCGATGACGACGGCGATGATCTCGGGGTAGGGGAAGCGGAATATCAGCATGCCTATATAGCAGAGGATGCCGAGGATTATCGCCTCGATGAGCTGGCCGGTAATGAAGTTGGCGAAGACCTCGTTAGACAGCCGCGCGATGTTCAGCACGCGGGTGGAGGCCTTGTCCGGCAGGAAGGCGACGACTATGCCCTTCGCCCAGCGGCCGACGCGCTCCTTTTGAGCGAGGATGTAGACGCCTATGACGATCGCGAATACCCCGCTGATGACGCCGGAGGCGAGCGAGGTCGTGACGTTCGCGGCCGAGCCGATTATATTCCCGTTGCCGCCGAGCACGTAGTCGTAGAGATTGTCGAATACGCCGTCCCAATCGATGCTCCACTTGGGCATGCGCTCGATGTTGAAGCGCTCGAGGAAGCCCTCGACCCAGTCCATAGCGCTGTTCACGTAGCCGGGGAGCGCCTCGGCGAGGCCGGTTATCGTCGTCCCGAGCTTCGGCAGTACGACGAGCACGACGCCGACGACTATGCCCAGCGCGACGACCATCGTCGCGATGAGGCTGACGGCGCGCTTCATATTGCGGAAGAACTTGTGCTTTGCCTTGTCGAGGAACTTGAAGACCTTTTTCTCGAAGAAATTGAGCGGGACGTTGAGGATAAAAGCGATGCAGAAGCCCGCCGTCACCGTCGCGAGCACGTGGCTGAGCTTGACCAGCAGAGACAGTATGACGGTGACGTTCCTTGCCAGGGTGAATATGACGACCGCGAAGAGGATTATCAGCAGGACCGTCTTTATGTTTTTCTGGTTGAATTCCATTTAGAGCCTCCGGAGGGAGCCGTCTTCTGCATGTTTAGCCGGGAAAAAAGTCCTTTACCTCATTATTATATATTATTTCCCGCGCGCCGTAAACATACTAATTGCGTGTTTTTGCCAAGTTTTTTTCGCTCCGCGCCGCGCGGAGGCGAGAGGCAGGTTGCCACTCGGAGTTTTTTTTGGTATAATAACCGCAGAAAAACTTGCTTTTCAAGCTTTGCGGCTCCGCCGCCGCTCGCGACCTCCCGGGAGGACATGAGGAATGGACTGGATAAAGCTCGCCAGACCCAAGCATTGGATCAAAAATCTGCTCGTATTCGCGGCGCTCGTCTTCGGCGGAAGACTGACGGAGGGCGCGGCGGTCCTGCGCTGCCTGTGGGCGGCGCTGCTCTTCTGTGCGGCGAGCTCGGCGGTATACATCTTCAACGACATCTGCGACGCTCCCGCTGACGCTCTGCACGAGGTCAAAAAGGACCGCCCGATCGCCTCGGGGCGTATAAAGCCCGGCGCGGCGTGGGCCGTCTTCGGCGTGCTGACGGCGGCGCTGCTCGCGGTCGCGCTCTTCGCGGTGAAGAGCCCGATACTGACCATCCTGCTCGCCGCCTATATTGCGATGAACGTGCTCTACAGCCTCGTGCTCAAGCGCATCCCGCTCGTGGACGTGTGCGTGCTCGCGGCTGGCTTTCTCATCAGGCTCCTCTGCGGCGGCGCGGTCATCGACCAGCCCGTCTCGCCGTGGCTGTATCTGACGGTCATGGCGCTCTCGTTTTTCGTCGGCCTCGGCAAGCGCCGCAACGAGCTTCGCCGTCTCGGCGACAAGGCCGAGGACGTGCGAGGCGTGCTGAAGTTCTATACGCCGGAGTTTCTCGACAAGAACATGTATATGTGCATGTGCGCCGCGCTCGTGTTCTACTCGCTCTGGACCGTCCTCGGGCGGCCGGGCGGGGGCACCCATCTCGTATGGACGACGCCGCTGGCTCTCATAATCTGCATGAAATACAGCCTGACGATAGAGCGGAGCGACTGGGCCGACCCCGTCGACGTGCTCATAGGGGACAAGGTCATGCTCGTGCTCGTCGTGCTCTTCGCGGTCATCATTGCGGCCGTGCTCTACGGGGGGAAGATACTTGGCGTCGCGTGAAGTCAACGCATACGATTTCGACAACACCATATTCCGCGGCGATTCGACGGCGCGCTTTCTCGCCTTTTTGCTCCGCAGGCGACCGGCGCTGGCGAGGTACGTCTTCGTATGGGCGGCCGCCGCGGCGAAGTACGCCCTGCGCCTGACGGACAAGACCCGCATGAAACAGAAGATATATTCCGTCTTTGCCCGCGTCGACGACATGGACGCGCTCGTGGCGGAGTTCTGGAAGAAGAACGCCCCGCGCGTCAAGGACTTCTATCTGGAAAAGCGGCGCGGGGACGATATAGTGATCTCCGCCTCGCCGGAGTTTCTGCTCCGCGATATCTGCGCCGACCTCGGCGTCGGGCTGCTGATAGCCTCGCGGGTCGACCCGCAGACGGGCGGCTACGACGGCCTCAACTGCCACGGCAAGGAGAAGGTGCGCCGCCTCCGCGAGATCGATCCCGACGTCGAGATAGGGGAGTTCTACTCTGATTCTCATTCCGACGAGCCCATGGCGCGCATAGCGAGAAAGGCTTTCCTCGTCAAGGGCGACAAGATACTTGACTGGCAATAAAAAAGACCGGCTGCATGACGCAGCCGGTCGGCTTTTCGATATGCTTACGCGAGGATGTTGAGCAGGAGAGTCAGCACGACGAACACGATGGCGAGCCACTTGGTAGCGCGCGCGAGCTTCGCGTCGATGGTGCGGGACTTGTTCTTCGCGAGGAAGGTGTCGGCCACGCCGGATATGGCTCCGGAGAGCCCGGCGCTCTTGCCGGACTGCAGAAGGACGACGGCGACGACCGCCAAACAACAAATAAGCTGGATTATCGTAAGCGCCAGTTTCATGACGAGCATTCCTTTCGGCCATAGCGGCATGGATCGCACTCTTCAGTGCCGTGAAATGGATATTATCATAAAGAGACCGCCTTGTCAATCATATATTTTGCCCTTCTTGGAGAAAGTTTTTGCAAACCGCCGAAAAAACCGGGCGCAGAAGGGGCAGCGTGAGCAAGATGACGATTGACAGTCATTAGGCGGCATGATAAAGTTATCAGGTAATTAAATCGATTCCGAAAGCAGGGAAACGCAATGGATACCGTCAAAACAAAGAGACAATCCCCGGTCGTGCCCATCATAGCAGCCCTCGTGGCGATGCTCTGCGTGGGCGTCATCTATCTCTGGAGCGTGCTCAAAAGCGCCACCGAGGCCTATTACGGCTGGGACCCCGGCAGCGTCAGGCTGATAGCCTCCATCATGCTGTTCGCCTTCTGCGTGGGCAACTTCGGCGGCGGCGCTCTCAACGACAGGTTCGGCCCGAAAAAGATCAGCTTCTTGGGTGTTATTATTTTCGGCGTGGGCGTCTTCCTCGCCTCCCTGCTGAAGCAGGGCTGCTCCATATGGCTGTTCTATCTGACCTATTCCGTCATCGGCGGCATCGGCGTCGGCGTCGCCTACGGCGCGCTGTTGTCCTGCGTGCAGAAATGGTTCCCCCATAAGCGCGGCTTTGCCACCGGCATCGCCACCGCAGCCTTCGGCCTCGGCACCGTGGCGTTCAGTCCCATCATCGGCGCCATGCTCAAGACCATGACCGTCAGCGCCACCCTGCGGATACTGTCCATCGTGTTCCTCGTGGTCGGCCTTATCGCCTGCTGCTTCATAAAGCTCCCCTCCGAGGAGTATCTGGCGGCCCTCCCCAAGCCGGCCGCGAAGAAGAACGCCATCGTGAACACGCGGGAAGTGCCCCTCAAGGAAGCTATACGCACCATACCCTTCTGGTGCATCCTGCTGACCATCTTCTTCTATAACGCGACGTGGAATATGCTAAACCCCATCATCAAGCCTCTGGGTGAGGACAGGGGACTCAGCACCGCACTCGCGACGACCTGCGTGGCCCTCACGGGCGCGTTCAACGCCGCCGGCCGCTTCAGCATGTCCGCCCTGTCGGATAAGCTCGGCCGCGTGGAGACGAACGTCCTGCTCTGCTGCATCACCATCGTATGCGCGCTGCTCCTCATGTTCGTGGGCAACGGCGTCTACCTCGTGGTCGTGCTGATAACGGCCTTCGCCTTCGGCGGCCCCAGCGCGATAAACCCCGCTACCACCACCGACTTCTTCGGCGCCAAGTATACGGGCACGAACTACGGCGTCGCCATGCTGAGCCTCGGCGTCAGCTCCATAGTCTTCAACGCGCTCTCCAACGCTCTCGTGAAGGCCACCGGCACCTACTATACGACCTTCGTCATGGGCGCCGTCACCGCCGCAATCACCATCGCCCTCCAGCTCATCATGAAAAAGTGCAAGAAAAAGATGAGCGCGGAAGCGCCCGAGGCGGAGAAAGAATAAACGCACCTGAAAAGTCCCCGCGGGAAGCCCTCCCGCGGGGCTTTTTCATGCACGAATAAAAAAACGCACAAAAAACGGCGCGGCGCTTTCAATCGTCTGACGGATATGATAAAATATACTAAACGAAAATAAGGGGGCCCGCGGGCCCCGGAAAAGGAGATACGCTATGCATCGAATCGAGTATACCAATCTCACCCCCGAGCAGATAGGCGCAGCCCTCGCGGCCGCGAAGGCCCCGACCTCCAAGAGCCCGACGTGCGGCTGTCTGGCCGGAAGGAAGTTCAAGATCTCGACCTCGTCCGACTGCACGCTCGACCTCGAGTTCTTCGACAAGGCCGAGCTCTCCGTCAGCGAGAACGGCGCGCCCGCCGTCCGCTGCGCGTACGCCGCCAAGACCATCCACGGCGTGACGCTCTTCACCTTCGCCATCCCCGGGACGCTGCGCGTCTTCGCCGTCGCGGTAGACTTCGGAAGCGGGCTCGCGACCGTGTACGACATGTTCTTCGCCGGCGAGGTCAAAATGGCCCGCGAGGTCCAGCGCGAGTATTATTTCGGCTACGTAGACGAGGGCAAGGGCGCCCCCGCGAAGCTCCACACGCTGACCAACCGCTTCGAGGGCAAGGGCTTCTTCTGGAAGGACGACTCCGACCGCGAGTGGCTCGAGTTCTATCCCGCCGTCATGTACTCCTCGACCGTCCTGCTCTACGGGAAGTATCAGGGCATGACCTACTGCGCCCCGACCGACTACATCAAGATAAGCGAGGACATGTTCCTCTATGCCAAGGTCGAGGCCGAATTCAACGGCATGATGACCCTCAAGCTCGTCGACGTTTTCAACGTCAAGTCCGTCGGCTTCCGTCTCGGCTTCGACGAGGACGACGCCTTCCACTATGAGATGTTCGAGGCCGAGGGCAGGATAACCGGCCAGCTCGCCTCCTTCGCCCCCTTCAACGACAACGGCGAGAAGATAGTCCGCGCGGGCTCGCTCGTCGCCAACGACGGCAAGGCCAAGGGCTGGCGCGCCGTCTACCGCCCGATGTCCCTCTTCCCGCCCATGACCGAGGAGGAGGTCGTCGCCGCCGCGAAGGAGCACACCGAGCCCTTCGGCGCGAAGGCGTCCGTAATGGGCGGCACGAACAGCGAGGGCTCGAAGAAGCTGCCGCTCTCGGATATGCTCGCGGGCAAGAAGCTGACCGTCAGATACGACGAGGGCCCATGCTGGGAGTATGAGTTCATCGACGGGCGCAACCTCAAGGTCCGCGCCGAGGGCGAGGCCGAGTGGCACGAGGAGCCCTATGAGTGCTTTGAGGTCGCCGAGAACATGGCCCTCTTCGGGCATCTTCTCCAGTGGGAGACTCCCGCCTCCTCCAACTCCATCGCGCTCGACTTCTCCAACGACCTGACGACCTGCCTGCACGCCGACTTCGGCAACGAGTTCGCCGCCAACGAGGTCAATGAGAAGATGATCTTCGGCGTCATAGAGGGCGAGGGCCACAATCCGCCCAAGTACGTCCGCCATCATCCGACCGACGAGCTCGTCGGCAAGTCTTTCGCCTGGAACTACAGCGACGCGATGAGCTCCATCCACGTCTATTCCAGCCCGAACTCCTATTCCTGGACGATATTCCTCCCCAACGGCGACGGCGGCATGATGTGGAGCTCCGTCTGCCTCTACGGCAAGCTCCGCGACGATACGTACATGTTCAGCTGGGTCGAGGAGGGCTGCGGCGGCAGCCTCGGCGTGCTCGTCTTCAATACGAGGACCATGCACGACTGCGGCTTCTTCTACGGCGTCGGCCGCAAGGACGGCGTGCATTACAGGAGCTTCGGCGCCTACGCCCGCCCCTGCGGAAACTTCAATATCAAAAAATACTATTCCCTCAGACCGTAATCGAGGTAAACGAAAGCCGGCAGGAAACGTTCCTGCCGGCTTTTCTTATTGCTTTTTTCAGCCCTCGGCGCTCTCGGCTGCCTTGAGCTTGGCCTCCTCCTCGGCTTCGAGCTCGCGGTAGGCGACCTTGCCGACGAGCGTCGTCGGGAGCGTCTCGCGGAACTCTATGTCGTAGGGCATCGCGTACTTGGCGATGTTCTTGCGGCAATAGGCGAGGAGTATCTCCTTCGTCTCGTCGCTCGGAGCGTAGCCCGGCTTTAGCATGACGAAGGCCTTGACCTTCTGCATCTTGTATGGGTCGGGGATGCCGATGACGCAGCTCATATGGACGAATTCGTGCGCGTCGAGTATGTTCTCGAGCTGCGAGGGATAGACGTTGTAGCCGCTGGTGACGATCATTCGCTTGATGCGCTGGCGGAAGTAGATGAAGCCCTCGTCGTCCATGATGCCGAGGTCGCCCGTGTGAAGCCACGTGCGCCCGTCGTCGTGGACCTTCAGCGTGTTCGCCGTCTCCTCGGGGTGGTTAATGTACTCGACCATGACGGTCGGGCCGGAGATGCATATCTCCCCCTCCTCGCCGTAGGGCTGCTCCTCGGTCGTTCCGACCTTGACGATCTTGTAGTACGTGTCGGGGAAGGGCTGCCCGATGGAGCCCTCCTTCTGGACGTGGGTCGGGGTCAGGCAGCTCGCGGTGACGCACTCGGTCGTCCCGTACCCCTCGCGGACCTGAATGGTCGCGTGGTGGTCGTAAAGGAACTTGTCGAAGCGCTTTTTGAGCTCGACGGAGAGGGAGTCGCCGCCGGAAAAGACGCCCTTGAGGCAGGAGAGGTCCGCCTTGTCCATGCTCGGCAGGCGCAGCAGAGCTTCGTAAAGCGTCGGGACGCCGGCGATGAAGTTGCAGCGGTACTTGACGATGAGCTTTGCGTAGCTCGTCGCCGTAAAGCGCGGGACGAGGATGCAGCGGCCGCCGCTGGCGAGCATCGAGTGGATGCAGACGCCGAGGCCGAAGCCGTGGAATATCGGCATGACGGCGAGCATCTTGTCGCCCGGGCGGAACATCGGGTTGGTCGTGACGATCTGCGCCGAGAGGGCGTTAAAATTGAGGTTAGTGAGCAAAATGCCCTTCGTCGTGCCGGTCGTGCCGCCTGAATAGAGGATGACGGCGGGGTCGGGCCCCTTTTTCTCGACCTCGTAGGTCCAGTGGTAGCTGTTGCCGCGGCGCAGGAACTCCTTCCAGCGGATGACGGGCGCGTCCTTGGGTATGGGCGCTATCTTGCGGCCCTCGACGAGCATGTACCCGGCCTTGACGGGAGGAGAGAGCGCGTCGCGGATGCTCGCGATGATGATGTTCGCGACGTTGACGTTTTTGCGTATGGCCTCAAATTTGCCGTAGAACTGGTCGAGCGTGATGACGTATAAGCTCTGCGACTCCTTGATGAAGAATTCTATCTCGTTCTCGCTCGAGAGCGGGTGGACCATGTTGGCTATCGCGCCGACGAGATTTATCGCGTAGAACATCTGGACGGCCTGCGGGCAGTTGGGCATGGCTATCGTGATGCGGTCGCCCTCGCGCACGCCTATGGACTTGAGCGAGCGGGCGCAGAGCTCGACCTGCGAGACGAATTTCTTGTAGGTCGTGGACTTGCCCATGAAGTCGTAGGCTATGTAGTCGGGGTACTTTGCGGCAGTCTCCCTGACGGCGTCGAACATCGAGCCCTGATTGTATTCCAGATGGAAGGGCACGTCGCCGTAGTTACTCAGCCACGGGGTCTTGGTCTCGGTCATATCTCTACCTCCTGAGAAGCGGGCTGCTCGAGCAGCTTGGGGTCGCTCAAAAGCTTTTTCACGAGGGCGACGGACTTGGCGTAGTAATATCCGTCGGCTATGCGCTCGTCGACGGTGATGCCTATGTCGACGACCTCTTTCATCTCATAAGAGCCGTCCGGCGCAAAGATCGGGACGATCTTTTTCTCGCCGATGATGACGAAGAGCGAGTTCGTGCCCCAGTTGGTCAGATGATGATAGCCGGAGCGGAGCTTTATCGAGCCGAGGTTTGAAAACATCGCGCTCGCGTAGTAGGGGTCGCTCGCGACGAGGGACTTGGGCACCTTCCCGTAGTAGTCGAGCTTGCGGAAGAGCGCCATCAGGAAAGAGCAGAGAAAGCGCGGCATGCGCATCATCATGTCCATCGCTGAGGTGGAGTTGTCGAGCTCCTCGCCGCGCCGGGTCGTTATCTCCTTCATAAGGCGCGCGTGGACGTCGTCTATAGTGTCCTCGGGATGGAATTTCAGATAGGCGAGCGCCTCGTGCGATTCGTCGTCGAAGGTCTTTTTGACGACGAAGGCCGCCGTGAACTCGTTTCGCTGATAGAGCCTCTTGCCCTGAATGAATCTGTTCAGATGCGGCCTGAGCTGCATCGTCTTCATGACGGCGGCCAGAATGACGTGGAACAGCGTCCATTTCTCGCCGGTCTCGGCGGCCTTTTTCTCGAGGTACTCGTTTACCGCCGTAAGGTCGATGCGCTCGCTGATGAACGCCTCGTTGTCCGCGCGGTTGGGGTAGAGGTACGGGGTGATATAGTGCAGGGAGTCTATATCTCGCAGAAGGACGCCGTCTCTTCTGTCTCCGCGCCGGCGCTTGACGTCTGCCATATCGTTATCCCTCTTTTCGGGCGGATTTGTTCATACGTTGTTCATACTTCTCGTATTCTAATCCTTTTTGCCGCGTTTGGCAACAGTTTGTTCATATTTGACACTTTTTGACGAAAAGATGACCCGTCCGCATTTTCGCGGACGGGTCTTTATCGTCGGTATCGCGTCAGTCCTCGGGGACATAGACGTCGGGAGTAGGCGTGACCTCGGGCGGGACGTAGTCCGGGTCGTCCTCCGGCTGCGGGATGGCGTCGGTCGGCTCGGGCTCGTCTGTCGGCTCCGGCTCGTCGGTGGGCTCGGGCTCGTCTGTCGGCTCCGGTTCGTCCGCAGGTCGCGGCTCGTCCGGCTCCGGCACGACGAAGCCGGGAGGCAGCGGCAATATGACGGGCCCCCAGGGATCGACTTCGCCCGTATACTCGTTCATGTTGAAGTCATAGAGCTTTCCGGTCTCGGGATCGATCAGCATCCCCGTGTGCGGCTCGATCTCCCACCCGTTGCCGGGGTTATAGATCTTCATGTTGTACATGTTGTAGTAGTAGCCGTTGTCGGGGCATATCAGCATGCCGTACTTCGGATCGATATACCAGCCGGAGACGGGGTCGATGTTGTGTATCGTGCAGACCTCGAGGTCGGTATCGATGAAGATGACGGGATTCTTGTCGCTGTCGAGGAATTCCGGCGTCAGGACCGGGTAGTCGATATCCTCGAGATGGAGGAAGCCGGCGCTGATGATCTCCTCCTCGGGGCAGTCGGGGCAGGGCAGCCCGTGGGATTCGCCGCAAACGTCGACGAGGACGTGGCAGTCGCAGCGGCTGCGGGGGACTTCGCTGCGTTTCATGCGCAGGGTCATCGTGTGGTCGCCGCGGATATCCTTCTTGCAGGCCTCGGTCGCCAGCATGCCGGAATCGATGCAGACCGTCGTCCAGACCATGTCGTCGGGGACGGGGAATTCCGTGTATTCGAGGTTTTCGTGGACGCGCTCCATGACCTGCTTCCAGAGACCAGTCGAGGGGTTGGAGCTGCCCATGTACTCGGGCAGGTTGTAGCCCGTCCAGACCACGCCGACATAATAGGGCGTATAGCCGACGAACCAGCGGTCGCACCAGTTGGAGGAGGCGCCCGTCTTGCCCGCAACGGGCATGTTGGAAAGCCTTGCCTGATAGCCCGTGCCCGCGTTGACGACGTTCGTCATCAGATCGGTGATATAGTAGGCGGTCGTCTCCGAGACGGCGGCGATGGAAGTCGGCACGTTTTCGAAGACGAGATTGTCCTCGGAGTCCGTTATCCGCGAATACGTCCGCGAGGAGTTATATACGCCGTTGTTGGCGTAGGCCGAGTAGGCGTCGGCGAGCTCGCGCGGGGAGATGCCCCACGTGAACTGCCCCAGCGCCATCGGAGCGTAAGCCACGTCGTTGACGGGGTCGAGGCTCGTTATGCCGAAGCGCTCTGTCAGGAACGAGTAGCTGACCTGCGGCGTCACCATGTCGACGAGCTGGGCGGCGACGGTGTTTATCGAGCGCTGCAGGGCGTAGCGCAGCGTGACGAGGCCGGCGTAGGAATAGTTGTCGTTGTTCGGGTACCAGGTCGTGCCGGAGAGCTTGACGTCCTTGCCGTCGTCAAACGTCGTATACGGCATGACGTAGCCGAGCTCTATCGCCGGCCCGTAGGAGGCCAGCGGCTTTACGGTCGAGCCCGGAGAGCGCAGCATGTCGGTGGCGTAGTTGAATACAAGGCTGTCCGTCTTCTCGCCGATGCTCCCCGCCAGAGCGACGAGGTCGCCCGTGTGCGGGTCTATGATGACGATGGCGCTGTTTAGCTCCTGCGTCTCGCTCTGCTTATAGCCGGAGGGGATATTGCTCCTGTCGGTATATATCTCGTCGACTATCTCCTGAATGGAGGGATCCATCGTCGTATAGATATTGTAGCCCGCGCTGAAGAGCAGGATGCTCGCGGCCTTCTCGGAGATGCCTTTTTCGCGCATCAGGTCCTCGGTCACGTCGTCAATGACGGCCTCGACGAACCAGCTGTACGGCTCGACGCCCGTCGAGGAGGTCGCGTCGCCGCGCTTGAACACCATCTTCTGCGCGACGGCCTCGTTATACTCGTCCTCGGTGATATAGCCCTGATCGAGCATCTCGCTGAGGATGAGGAGCTGGCGCTTGCGGTTGTTTTCGCGCGTATCGGCGCTTATATAGGGATTGTATGCCGAGGGGTTGTTCGTGATGCCGATGATACAGGCGCACTCGGCGAGCGTCAGCTCGGAGGCCTCCTTGGCGAAGTAGTGCTTGGCGGCCGCGCCGATGCCGTAGACGTCGCCGCCGAAGTTGACGGTGTTGAGATAATCCTCCATTATCTCGGACTTGCTGTAATGCTTTTCGACGTCGATGGCGCGGAATATCTCGACGAGCTTGCGCTTGACGGTCGCCTCGTCGTACTGTGTGACGTTCTTGATGAGCTGCTGGGTTATCGTCGAGCCGCCGAAATCGTTCTTCATCGTCAGGAACATCGTCGCGACGGCGCCCGCCGTGCGGTACCAGTCGACGCCCTGATGCTTGTAAAAGCGCTTGTCCTCTATGGCGACGGCCGCGTGCTCGGCGTATTCGGGGATCTCCTTATAGTCGACCCAGACGCGGTTCTGCTTGCTGTAGAGCGTGGCGAGGACGGTGTAGTCGTTCGTGCGCGAGTCATAGGCGTATATGACGCTCGACTGGTTGAGCGTAAAATCGTTGAGGTCGACGTCGAGCTCTTTATAAAGGCTCGTCTTGACGTAGACGGCGAAAATGCAGGTGAAGAGGACGCCCGTTGTTATCACGACGAGCAGGACGGTCGCTATTGTCCGCAAGATGAAGAGAAGCAGCCCGCCGACGCCGCGAAAGCCGGTCTCCGTCACTTTCACGGCCGTCTTGAGAGCTTTTTTTGTTTTCGGTTCCATTTCCGCCCTCCTTTCCGGGTCGAGGCATTAATGAACATTAATGAAATTATAACACGGTCTGTCAAATGATATGTCACAAGGGTATGAATTTTTGCCCGGAAGTCAATAATAAAGGCAGAAAAAGTATCTTTCGGACGGAGATGACGACATGACAGACAAAAGATATATCGCGGCGGGCATATTCGCGGCGGCGCTCGTCGTGACGCTCGCTGCGGGCGGCGCGGGTCAGGCCGAGCAGCCCGCGGAGCCGGCCATAGCCGTAGCGGAGCCGGCGGAGGAGACGCCCGAAGAGCTCCGCTTCATCGTGCGCGAGCACGGCGGGACGGTATGCGTTTTCCGCGAGGGCTTCGACGTTCAGCCCGCGATCGTGACGGAGATAAGCGTCGAGGATCTTCCCGCCGCGGACAGGGCGCTCCTGGAGGCCGGCATGGAGGTCGCCGGAAGGGAGGCGCTCCTGCGCCTGCTCGAGGACCTCGGCTCATAGCAAAAGACGCCCCCGATGGATAGCTTCCACCGGGGGCCTTGTTTTCGTTTCGCCCCGCATGTGCCGTGCCGAACCCGATTAGAACCTGCACGCATATGCAGGTGGGTCGCCGCCTTGCCGTTTAGCTGCTTCCAACGTCCCGCCTGAGCGGGGAGGCCTGCAATCCGCGCCAAGAGATAGGCGTCCCTTATAATAGATGTGGGTTTAAAAGGGTCCGTCACGAACACCGCAGGGACATTATTAATATATCACGTCCGGGGCCGGATTACAAGGCCGACCGTCTGCCAAAAAGCGGGCCTATTCGTCGTCGAAGTCTCCGTCGTCGTTAAAGAGCTGCTCCATGAAGGCCTCATAGACCTTTTCCATAAGCTCGTCGTCGTCAATGGTCTCGAATATCTCCTCGCCGTTTTCCTCGACGACCTTGAGAATGACCATCTCGGTCGGCTGATTGCCGTTCTCGTCGAGTTCTGTCGGCAGAAAGGCCATGTAAAGATCGTCGCCGTATTCGATCGTGTCGAGATGCTCGAGCTCGTACTGATTGCCGTCGTCGTCGGATATCGTGACAAAGGTGCTTCCGAAATCATCGCTCATAGGTCATGCCTCCGTTCCTTTCTGCTTTTATTTTAATTCAAGGCCGCCGAAAATGCAATAGCGGCGCGCCCTCCGCCGGGCGGAAGTTTATTCCGTTTTGTGCTTTACAAGACGGCCCGAGTGTGGGATAATACAGCTCGACCCTGAAGGCAACGGAGGAAAACGCGATGCGGGCAAAGGCAAAGATAACATACGGCGGCGGCGCGACGGACTGGTTTCGCTTCGGCGGCGGGGAGCGCATCCTCGCCATTATACCGGGCATGAGCATCAAGCCCATCTCGCACTCTGCCGAGGCCATAGCCGACGCGTTCGCGGCTTTTGCGGAGGACTATACCGTCTATGTGTTCGGACGAGGCAGGAAGGTGCGCGAGGACTGCACCATAGAGACGCTCGCAGAAGACGTCGCCGAAGCCATGGACGGGCTCGGCCTTCGCAGAGCGAACGTGTTCGCCGTCTCGCTCGGCGGCATGATAGCCCTGCGTCTGGCGCTCGCCAGACCGGACCTCGTGGGCTCGCTGGCCCTCTGCTCGACGTGCGCCGGAATGGACGGACACGGCCGGGCGGAGACGGCGAAGTGGGCCGAGCTCGCCGACTCGGGCGACGGGACCGCTCTCTGCCGCGAGATGATAAAGTTCATCTATTCCCCGGAATTCGTCTCCGCAAACAGGGAGGCCTTCGGCTTTCTCGAGACCATGGGCGAGCCCGACGACATAAGCCGTATAGCCCGGCTCGCGCGCGCCGGAGCGGGCTTCGACGCAGCCCCCGAGCTCGGCAAGATAACATGCCCCGCCTTCGTTTTGGGCTCCGAGTGCGACGCGCTGATCGCCCCGGAGGCCATGCGCGCCCTCGCCGAAGGGCTCGGCTGCGGGATATACATGTACGAGGGCTACGGCCACGCCGTGTACGACGAGGCGCCGGATTTCCGCGGCAGGCTCAAGGCCTTTTTCGACTCCATTCGTTAATTTTTTACGATGGGCTTGAAAGAATACTCTTTTTAATATATAATCTCAAAATACATGAAAGCTCGCGCATGTGCGCGCGAAGATGAATAAGAGCGAGGATTGATCGCCATGAGTGCATCTCAGGAAAAGAAAAAGCGCAGAGAGCTCAAAGTTGAGACTCCCGAGGCTGCCAAGGCCAAGAAGAAGGAAAAGACGAACAAGAAGGTGAAAAAGACCATCATCACGATAGTCGTGATAGTGGTCATTATCGCCGTCGCGTTCGCCATAGTGTGGAATTCCGCGCTGTTTCACGTCGGCGTGAACGCCGTCAAGGTCGGGAATTGGAAGTTCAACGCCACGGAGTATAACTACTTCTACAATACCAGGCTCTACAGCGCTTACCAGAATATTTACAACACCTACGGCGATTATTCGTATCTGCTGCTCGACCTGAACAAGTCCCTTGACGATCAGTATTACTCCGACGAGCAGACCTGGAACGACTACCTCCGCGAGGGGACGCTCGACCGCATGCAGCAGCTCGCAATGCTCAATGACGCCGCCGCAGCCGAGGGCTGGCAGCTTCCGGACGAGGCCAAGCAGGAGATAGAGGACTCCGTCGCGCAGATCAAGCAGGGCGCCGCCAGCGTCGGCTATCCCCTCAAGACGTACCTTGCCTCCTATTACGGCAAGTACCTCTCCGAGGAGACCTTCCGCGACCTTCTGGAGAAGGAGGTCGTCGCCAAGTACTACGCCGTGGATCAGCTCCGGAGGCTGAGCTTTACAGACGAGCAGCTCGACGCAAAGTATGACGAGATCGCCCCGACCTACAACCTCATCACTTATTATTCCTACACGGTCTCCGGCGCCGCCGACGATGAGAACAACATCGACGAGGATACCGCCATGAACAGGGCCTACGACACGGCCTCCGCCATCGCCGCCGCCAATACCGAGGAGGCGTTCGCCGAGCTCGTCAAGAGGTATGCCCCCGAAGAGGAGCAGAGCCTGTACAACGATCCCGACGCCTGCAGGCATGAGAACACTCCGCCCACCGCCTTCAGCGGAGACGAAAAGGACTGGCTGACCGATACCGCCAGACAGTACGGCGATACGACCGTCATCAAGGGCACGAGCAGCTACACCGTCTACCTCTACGTGGACCGCAACGAGAACGAGTACACGATGAGGACGTTCCGCATCATTCTCATAAACGCCGACACCGATCAGGATCTCGGTACCGTCACGGCCGATACGATAGCCGCCGCCAAAACGGAGATGGACCAGATCTATTCCCAGTGGCTCGAGGATCCGACCGAGGACAACTTCGCCTCTCTGGCGAGCTCCAAGAGCGAAGACACGCGCTCGAGCTCCGACGGCGGACTTTACAGCAACGTGACCATGGGCTACCTTGATCCGAGCCTTGACAAGTGGCTGTTCGACGACGCCCGCGTCGAGGGCGACACCGAAATCATCTACATCAGCGACGACAGCAACACCGGCTACTACCTGCTCTACTTCGTCAAGGAGGGCGAGCGCTACGACAGAAGCGTCGCGCGCACCGCGCTGGAGAACGACTGGGCCGAGCAGTGGCGCGCCGAAAACGAGGCCGCCTACCCGGTAACGACGGGCTTCGGCTTCAACTTTGTCCGCAAAAAGTAAAATACGTAAGCGCTTTGGGGCCGCTTTGGGCAATGCTCAAGGCGGCCTCGCTTAAAAAGCGGGGGATCACGATGCGATTTTCAAGAGAGGCCATGCTCCTCGGCGAGGACGCCGTCGAGCTTCTGGCAAAAAAGCACGTCGCCGTATTCGGGCTCGGGGGCGTCGGCGGCAGCGCCGCGGAGGCTCTCGCCAGAGCGGGAGTGGGGACGCTGACGCTCGTCGACGAGGACGTCTATTCCGAGAGCAACATAAACAGACAGGCCGGAGCCGCGACCTCGACCGTCGGGCAGAGCAAGGCGGAGGTCGAGGCGGCGCGCGCGAGGGACATCAATCCCGATATCCGCGCCATCCCCGTCATGCGGCGATACTCGGCCGAGACGAGGGACAGCTTCGCCTTCGACGAATTCGACTATATCCTCGATGCGATCGACCTCGTCTCCTGCAAGCTCGACCTCATCCAGACGGCGCTCTCGCGCGGCGTTCCGATCATTTCTTCGCTCGGGACGGGCAACAAGCTCGATCCCTCGCAGCTGCGCGTGACCGACATATCCAAGACGGAAAACTGCCCCCTCGCGCGCGTCATGCGCAAGGAGCTCAGGTACCGCGGGATAAATCACCTCAAGGTCGTTTTCAGCCCCGAGGAGCCCATCAAGCCCGATGGCGGGGAGGAGCCGCCTCCCGGGCGGCGCAGCGTCCCCGGCAGCGTGTCGTGGGTGCCGCCGGCAGCCGGCCTCATGGCGGCGGGCGCGGTCGTGCTCGACCTTATCAAATATTCTTCGGAGAAATAAAGATGAAAAACAACACGAAAAAACTATACATTGGTCTTCTGCTCGTCGCGCTGTTCGTGCTCTGGACGGCACTCGTCGTCTGCGTCGACGTGCGCGCGATCGGGCCGGAGGGCTCGTCCGTCGGCTTCGCCGCGATAAACGGGCCTTTCCATAAGCTGACCGGCGAACATATGGGGCTTTACAAGCTGACCGACTGGCTCGGCGTCGTGCCGTTCATATTCGTCTTCGCGTTTGCGATCCTCGGGCTTTTCCAGCTCATCAGAAGGCGGAGCCTTCTCAGGGTCGACGCGAGCATCCTCATCCTCGGCGCGTATTATATCGTCGTCGCGATAGTCTACATTCTCTTTGAGTTCGTTGTCGTAAACCGGAGGCCCGTCCTCATCGAGGGCGTGCTTGAGCCGTCGTACCCCTCCTCGACGACGATGCTCGTCCTCTGCGTCGTCCCGACGGCGATGATGCAGCTCGGCGACCGCATGAAAAGCGGCACGGCGCGCTCCGTCGTCCTCATCCTGCTCGGCGCGTTCGCCGCGTTCATGGTCATAGGCAGGCTCATCTCCGGCGTACATTGGCTCACGGACATAATAGGCGGCGTCATCATCAGCGCGGGGCTCGTAACGCTCTACGCATGGGCCGTCGGCCTCACAAAGAAGAAAAGAAGATAACGGATAATAAAGCGAGACGCGGGCAGCCTGCCCGCGTCTCGTTTTTTGTTTATTCAGATAACGCCCTTGGCCTTCAGCTCGTCCATCTCCGCGTCGGAGAGCCCGAGCAGATCGTGATAGACCTTGCGGTTGTGCTCGCCGAGCGCCGGAGAGGACTCATAATGCAGGTCGTTCCCGCTCATCTTCGGAGCAAAGCCGGGGACGACGAGCCTGCCGCGCTCGGGGTGCTCTATCTCGGTCATCGTGCCGCGTCCGCGGAGGTATTCGTCATTCGTCAGATCCTCCATGTCGAGCACGGCTCCGCCGGGGATATCCGCCTTGCAGAGTATATCCATGGCCTCCTGCTTTGTGTGCCTGCTCGTCCACTCAGAGATTATCGCGTCCAGCTCGTCTCTGACGAGATAGCGCGACTGCGGCGTTGCCATGCGGGGATCGGAGAGCAGCTCCTCATGCCCGATTATTTTGCACAGCCGCTCGAACTGACTGCTGCCGGGGTGACGGGAGCAGTAGATATGCACGTAGTCGTTATATCCGAAGGGCTTGCAGGGGTACATGCCCGCCGGGGCGACGTTTTCCATCGGCATGCCGTTGCCGACGCGGCGGGGTATCTGCCTGCCGTTAATGTAATAAGGCTCCCAGTTGGCGCGCCCGAAGCAGACGCAGGTGTCCTGCATGTCGACCTCGATATACTGCCCCTTGCCGGTGTGCTCGCGCTGCAGCAGGGCGGCGATGATGCTCATCGCGGCCATATAGCCGAGCCCCGAATCGCCGACGTTCACGCCGGGCTGGCAGGGCGGACTGTCCTCAAAGCCCGTCATGGCGGGGACGCCGCCTGTCGCCTGCCCTATGGGGGCGAAGGCCGGATAGTCCGCGAATGGGCCGTCCATGCCGAAGCCCTTGAGCTGCGTATAGACGATGCGGGGATTTATCTCCCTGAGCACGTCGTAGCCCAGACCGAGCCGCTCGACGGAGCCGGGGCCCATGTTTTCCACGAAGACGTCCGCCTCGGCGGCGAGCTTTTTCATGAGCTCGAGGCCTTCGGGCTTTTTCGCGTTGCAGGTTATCGACTCCTTGTTCATGTTCAGTATGATAAAGCCGAAGCTGTCCTTGTCCGGCTCGACCATGCTGTAACGGCCCTGCTCGCCGGTTACTGGGCGCTCCACCTTCCAGACCTCCGCGCCCATCCACGCCAGCGTCTCCGTGCAGACGGTGCCCGCCTCAAACTGCGTCATGTCGAGTATCTTATAGCCGCTCAGCGGCCCCGTTCCCGTCATTTTTCATTCCCTCCGATGATCCTGTCTTCTATAAAGCCGCTCACGAGCGCGGTCATGTTGTCCCGGTTCCATTTTCTGTCGTCCACGGGGTCTGCGCGGAAGAGCAATACCGGTATGCCCGCCTTCTCCAGCGCCTTGACGATGAAAGCCGAGCCCTCGACCGCCTGCATGCAGTTTGCCGGCGCCATGTATACGACGCCGTCTATGCGGTTGCGCTTAGCTTCGCGCACGAACCAGCCGCTGTTCCACGGCGGCATGTGCAGAAAGTCCTCCATGCCGATATACCGCGCCGCCAGCGCGCGCAGGGGATCGCGCTCGAAATTGTTGCGTATGTATGCGTCGGCGCCCATGGCGAGGTACATGCTCCAGACGAAGGCCGCGCCGTATTTGCTCTCGAAATTCTGATAAAACGCGAAGTCGTGCCAGATGCCTCGGCCGAGCCACATGAGCCTGTATTTCTCGTTGGGGACGGCGGCGTGCCCCGCCTCGGCGAGGCCGCGTATCTCCTCGTACATGCGCTTTGCGTGCCCCGCGGCCCATTCGGTGCCGCGCTGCCACTGCGCCTGCATCGTCGCGTTTATCGTGTCCACGACCGTGACGGGAGCCTTCGGGGCCTCCGCGATGAGGTCGCGCGTGCGCCGGTACCAGCTCTCCTGCTCGTTGACGAGCCGCATGACCTCGACGAGCCTGTTATTGTCGAACATGCGCCCGGTCTTGCGCTCGAGAAAGGCGATGAGGGCTTTGAGCTCCTCGACCGCGAGGTCCAGCCGGTCGGAGTCGTAGAGCTCCTCCCAGCGGTCCGCCGCGAGGTCCCACCAGTTTTCAGGGACGGTGCGAGGCTGCGTATTCTCCATGAGGTAGAGGTCCGCGCCGTAGTTTTTGGCCAGCAGGCCGAATATCTTGCCCTGACAGTCGCAGGTCAGGCGCGTTATGGCGATGGTAGGCTTCGGCAGGCCGCCCCACGGGCCGACCTCCGCGTCCTCCGGGTCGAGGCTCTCGCCGAGGACGGCGCTGCAGTAGGAGCAGAGATCGTCCCGGTAGCCCGCCTCGCCGAGGAGCTTGGTATAGCGCGGCGTCATGCGCTTTGCCGAGCATATCGCCGCCCACCACTGATTGACGACGAAGGGGATATCCATGGCCCGGAAAATCTCCATCGGCACGTCGGCGTTGAGAAAGGCGAAGTCCTCGCCGGCCGCGACGCGCCCGTGGAGCGAGCGGAACCACTGCTTCTGATAAGCGCCGGATTCCTCCGCCGCCTTGAGGGTCTTGACGGCGCGCGGCGCGTTAGTGTCAGCCATTTTGTCCACCTCCCAGCGCGCGGACGAAGTCCGCCATATCCGCCTTCAGGCCGGGATCGCCGGCGGCCGGGTAGGGGAGATGGAAAAATTCGCGCGCTGTCACGCCCATCTCCGCGAGCGCCCTGCGCTGCTCCGGGAAATCCCAGCTCGCGGCCTCCTCGAAGCGGTCCATGCAGACCGCGACGCCCCGCGCGTCCGCCGCCTTCACGGCGCGGCATAGCGCCTCGACGCGGGCCTCCACGGTCGCCTTCTTCGGCGAGGGGGAGCGCAGCATGTATCTCGCGGCGACGGCGCGCTCCGGAGGGAGCGCCGGGTCCGTGTCGCCCTCGTACCACCGCATGCCGCAGTCGTGGTCCTCCGCGACGACGACTGCGCCGCCGTCCTCTATCATGTCGTATATGCCCGTATCGTATTGCCCCGTGCCGCTGAGAAAGACGCGCGGGCCCGTCAGCGCGGGCCAGCTCTCCGCCTCGCGGGCGACGTCACGGACGAGCGCCGTATGCGCGGCTCTTTCCATGTAAAAGCCCGCGCCCGTAATGACGAGGGCCTCCGCGCCGGAGACGCGCGGCTCGGGAGCGAGGCGCAGCGCGGAAATTTCCCGCAGCGCCGCGCGGTTTTCATTCAATATGCCTATCGCCGCGGCGACGTCGCCGTCCGAGATGGGCCGCCCGGCCCAAGTCTCCGCCTGCGCGCGGAAGATCGCCGCCGTGCGCTCGTTGGCGAGCTGGAACTTGCGCGAGCGCGTAAAGAGCCAGTCGATGAACGCCGTCGGCGGGACGGGGCATTCCGGCTCCGTCCGGCGCAGCTCGCGAAGATAGAGGTAGATGCGCACGAGCACGTCCGTCGAATTGGAAACGGCGATATAGTCGCAGAGGCGCGCCGTCTCGCCGCGGACTATGCGGTCGAACTGGCTGCGGACGAGCGGATCGAAGCAGGCTTCGAGCCAGCGGTCGGCCCCGGCGAGGTCGCTTTCCGGGTCCGGCGGGATGCGCACGGGCAGCATGCCGCCCGCGATGATGTATTCCTCCGGCACGTCCTCTCCCAGACAGCCCACGACGCGGCCGCCCGCCGCGCGGAATTCCTCCGCGCCGCGCGCTCTGTTGCGCCAGACGTCCAGCAGCCGGGAAAAGCTCGGGCTTTCAAGGGCGCATTCTCGCAGCATTCTCGTCCCTCCCTCGTTTTTTCTTTCTGACTTAACAGTATACCGCATTTCCTCCGAAATAGGAATAGGCAAAACGAAAAGACCCAAAGGCTCCCTTTGGAAAGGGAGCTGTCACGGCGAAGCCGCGACTGAGGGATCGGATCTAATCTTAATTGTTTTCTCTTGTCTCACATAGATAAAAGGAGTCTCCGACGGATAGTATCCGATCCCCCTGTATCCCCCTTTCGCAAAAGGGGACTTTTTTTGCCGCGCTTCCGGGTTGCGCGTAGGGCGCGATGCCTTCATCGCGCCGCAAAAAAACGGCGCAGTCTCCGCAAAGACTGCGCCGCGTATTCTAATTCTCGCTCAAATCGTCTGAAAACGATTCTGTTTTAATAGTATGATAGCATTCAAGAATATAATCAACCCATTTGAGGATTATAAGCATGAATACATCGCTTTCGCCATAAGGTATCAGTCCAAAATAAACAACAGATGTTAGAGCCAATGATATAGCAGCATTTTCAGCAGGAAGGGCCAATCCGAAATCGCTATGTCCTACAGGAATGAGATTCTCATCTTGTGAGGGTTGGCCAAAACGCCCAAACGTGCCTTGAGCAGAGGCATGAACAAGTTTGCTTGAAAGGCGATATAGTTCAATCCAACCGGATTCCTCATTGCATTTATCCTGAATATCCTTAAAAGTAATGTTTTTCTTCCGGCTATTTGAAAAGCAAGGCGCTTTTTTTGCCCATTTATAATTATGTGAATCTGTGTTTGCGGAATCAATGTAGGACTTTGCTAACTCTTCACTTTCCTGTTCGCCGATAAACTGAGAAATCACGCTTATCTCATATATAGAACGCCATCGAGCATATGCCCCGTCCGCGAATCCGGCTTTTAATAAATAAACTATTTCAAGATACTGCTGGAGCGCTCGCCCATGTAGATATGTTAATGCATAGAATCGATATTGATAATCAGCTAATCTGTCTTGAGCGTTTTTTCTTACAAACGAATTGTACTCTTTCGCACAATCCAAGACGATTAAATACATCGCCTCTGATGCAACAAAGCCTTTAGCCCATATTTGTTCATTTCGTGCTATGAACTCTTCAGCTCTGGCTCGTTCATCAATCACTATTTCGTACATGTTGCTTTTTAGATAATTTACACTGTCGGTCGACATTGTTGCAATTAGCTCTTTAACAGCTTCATTGATTCTATCTTGAGAGAGTTTCTTTTCAATCTCTTCTTCTGACAAACCTTCTTTTTTTTTCTGATTAATGATGGAGATAAAACATTCTCTTATCACACTTTGTACCGTATCTTCAGACATTACCGCTGCCTTTCTGTTAGTTCCTGATACATCTTCATAAGCTCCGCGACGCAGCTTGCCTCCGTCGTGGTCTTGACGTCGAAGCCGTAAGCTTCCATGACGGCGCGGTCATTTTGCTGATGCGCCTTGCGAAGCTCCGGCGGCATCGTTGCCTCGTCGTAGAGATCGGCAAGACTGCTGTCCGGATAGAGCGCCCGAGCGTCGAGAATGCCCTGCGCTGTCTGCTCGATTTTTTCCTTTTGCGCCTCGGTCGGGGAAGGCCACGGGAAATTGTTATAGACGATATCCTTTGAATAGCGGTAGTCGCTTTTCAGTCGCCCGCAAACCACGCGCATCCATGCCATGTGAACATTGGAGGTAAGCATGCCAAAATGGAACAGTGTAGCGTTTGGCACTAAAAATGCTAAGTTGCTTGTAATGACTTCGTGACTCATAAAACCCATAGGAATATAGCGCCGACGTTCCGATGAAACACTCGGAATGAATATATAATCGGAATCAGGTTGCGCAATTTGACAAAAAAGTGTTGGCGTTTCTGCAAACCTTCTTGTTGCAGCAGCAACGCTATTCAATCTAAATTGACGGACCTGCTCAACTCTTGCCATCACAGTCGGACATTTTCTGAGTTCTGCCGGACTTGCTCCAACAAGCCACAGACACCACCGAGATTTGTTGTTGATGAATTCGCTAGAGCCTATATATGGCCTTAACCACTGCTCTGCGGCAGGCTCAGAAGCTAGCAACGATTCTCTTTCATCATCGGAGAAAACAAATCCTCCGCCATCTCTAGGCATGCTCCCAAATCGCATAGCTGGGACTTCACACAGGGGAGAAGAAATGCTTTCAACAAAAATGTTAGGAGCGTCGATCAGATAAGAGTTTATGTTGTTCGCTTTGATAGCCTTATTAGAATCATATATAGTTTTGTTTTTTGCTTCTTGCAAAGAAAACCCAACAATAACGCAGTGAACGTGAGCCTTAATCTTAGCTTCGCTGTCCCACCTAAAAGTCCGATATGCAAAGTTGATACGGGCTCCCATTTCAAATAGAGCTTTCCAAAGGATAACAGCCTGTTCCCCTTGACAAATCGAATTCGTTGAAACAAATGCGCAAGCGATACGTGTTGCCTGTATATAGGTTATGGCTTTTCTATACCAAGATGAGACATAATCCAATTCGCCGATTCCCTTTTCCCCTTGAAATACATATGCCATATCCTCTTTTTGGCTTTTCGTTGCCATCATGCCGCCCACAAACGGCGGATTGCCCATAATGTAGTTCAGCTCGGTTTTCGCGACGACCGTTTCCCAATCGAGGCGGAGCGCGTTGCCCTCGACGATGTTCGCGTTCGTTTTGAGCGGGAAGAAGTCAAAATCCTTGTGGACGATATCCTCGGTCTGCTTCATCATTTGGCTCTCGGCTATCCAGAGCGCCGTCTTTGCGACGGCGACGGCGAAGTCGTTTATCTCTATCCCGTAGAATTGACTTATCGAGACTTTGATGAGGCCGCCGAGGTCCATGGCGATCTGGTCGCGGTTGAGAAGCGCGATTATCTCGTTTTCCATTTTACGCAGGGAAAGATACGTCTCCGTCAGGAAGTTGCCGGAGCCGCAGGCGGGGTCGAGGAATTTGAGCTTTGAGAGTTTTATCTGAAAATCGCGGAGCTTCTGGTCGCGCGTCTTGATGACGGCGATATTCTTTATCTGCTCGAATTCGGCCTTCAGATCGTCGAGAAACAGCGGGTCGATGACCTTGTGTATGTTCTCGATGCTCGTATAGTGCATACCGCCGGCGCGTCGGGTGTCGGGATTGAGCGTGCTCTCGAAAAGCGCACCGAATATGGTCGGGCTTATGGAGGACCAATCGAAGTCCGCGCTCGCGTTCTTTATAATCAGGTCGATGACTTCGTCGCCGAGGCGGGGTATCTCGATGTCCTCGTCGGCAAAGAGGCCGCCGTTTACGTAGGGGAAGGCCGCGAGGTCCGCGTCGAGATATGGGTCGCGCTTATCGGTCTCTTGGTCGAGGACGCGGAAAAGGTTTATCAGCGCGCGCCTGTCCTCGGAGCGGTGCGCCTGCATATAGTCGTGGAACATGTTGCGCGCGCCGAAAATGCCCGCGTCCTCCGCGTAAAGGCAGAATACGAGCCTGACGCAGAGCTTATTGAGGCTCTTGCTCGCCGCCTCCGAATTAGGGTCGGCGTACTGCTTTTTGAGCGCGTCATATATCACGCCGACGAGCCGCCCGGCCTTGAAGGATATCTCCATCTCCTTGCGGATGTTCTCGTCGCCCGTATCGACGAGGAAATTGAGGCGCGGATAGTCCTTTTCAAGCTCTGCGAGCTTGACTATCTCCGGCGCGTCGTTCGGGCGGTTCATGTCGTGTATGTCGAACTCTTGGAAATTGCAGACGACGATCCAGCGCGGGTTCTGATTATGCGGCAGATTGCCCGCATAGCGCCGCGCCTGCTGAAAAGGCGTCAGCATGGCGCCGTCGGACTGCCTGTAGCCCCTGCGCAGGTCGATATCCGAGCCCTTTTGCTCTATCAGGACGCGGGTCGCGCCGATATAGCCGTCTATAAAGCTCGTATGGTCGAGCTTGACGGGCAGTTCGAACTCTATTAACTTGTCCGGCTCGGCTACGCCGAAGACTTTGGAGAGCAGCGATATCCAGAAAAGCTGAGTTTCCTGCTTTTCGTCGCCGCGCCCCTTCCAATCGGCGGCAAATTGCTTTGCGGCGGCTCTGCGTTCGACGTCTGTCATGTCAAAACACTCCGTTTCCGATTATATCGCGACGTCCGGTTGCGGGTCCTCGAAGTCCCAGCTGCTGCGGCCGCAGAGCTCGCCGTAAAAGAGCGCGTAGGTCGTCGTGAAATGCGGCAGCTTCCAGATATACATGATCCCCATCGTGACCGCACAGAGGATGTACCACCCGAGAAAGCTCAGATCGAGCATGAAAAGCTGCGCCTTGTGCCCGCGCATCATGTGCCGGCTCTCGCGCATGCAGCGCACGGGGCCCCAGTCGGGATGGTCGAGCATGATGAAAAACGTCATGCGGTAGCCGTAGGCGGCGATGACGCCCGGAACGATGAGAAAGCACGTCAGCACGGCGACTATGACGCCCTCGAGCACGCAGACGAGAAAAGTCTTGGTCACGAAGCGGAAGCCGACCTTGAGCTCGCCGTACTTCGCATCCTCGCCGCGGCTGACCTTCAGGCAGTAGGAGTTATAGCCGACCCAGACGCACCTGACGAGCAGCGCGAGCGCGAGCGAGAGGACGATGGGCAGCCATATCGACTTGTCGTAGACGGGCCTTTCCATGATGAGCCCGCTCTTTCCCCAGAGCTCCCTGAAAAGGGCGTAGGTCTCCTCGTCCCCACTGGTCATGCGCCCGTAGAGCAGGTAGGTGAAATATTCGCTCCATTCCTGCAGCTTGAGCACCAGCCGCTCGCTTATGAGCTGGACTATGAAGTTGATGACGAGGAAGACGAACGTCACCCCGTAGGGCGAGGGGCGCGCGTACGCCATCCTGCGCCGCGCGGCGAATTTGAGAGTGTATCTGTCGATCATCGGGGCTCCTTTATCCGAGCTTCGCGGCGAGGCGGGAGGCAGTCTCCGCGAGGAAACGGCGGGTATTGACAGCCTCCGCGGGCCCGTCGGCGAGCGCCGCGAGCTCCTTCGGCATGAGGCCGTCGTTCAGCGTGCCGAGCGTCGCGGCCTCGAGCGCGTCCGCGAATCTGACGAGCTCGGGCAGAGAGTCGAACTCACCGCGCTTTCTGAGCGCGCCGCTCCACGCGAATATGGTCGCGACGGGGTTGGTCGAGGTCTCCTCGCCGTTACGGTATCTGTAATAGTGGCGCGTGACGGTGCCGTGCGCGGCCTCGAATTCGTATTTGCCGTCGGGGGATACGAGGACGCTCGTCATCATCGCGAGCGAGCCGAACGCCGTCGATATCATGTCGCTCATGACGTCGCCGTCGTAGTTCTTGCAGGCCCAGATGAAGCCGCCCTCGCTGCGCACGACGCGCGCGACCGCGTCGTCGACGAGCGTATAGAAGTATTCTATCCCGGCCTCCTCGAAGCGGGCGCGGTATTCCTCGAAGACGCGCGCGAATATGTCGCGGAACGCGCCGTCGTAGACCTTGGAGATCGTGTCCTTGGCGGAGAACCAGAGGCTCTGCTTCGTAGCCAGCGCGAAGTTGAAACAGGAGCGGGCGAAGCTCTCGATGGAGTCTGCGCGGTTGTGCATCCCGAGAAGGACGCCCGGGCCCTTGAGCGCGGCGACCTCGCGGCGCTCGACCTTGCCGGACTTGCCCGTGAAGACGAGCTCGGCCGTGCCGCCCTCGTCCGTGCGCAGCTCGACGGCCTTGTATATATCGCCGTAGGCGTGGCGCGCTATAGTGATGGGCTTTTTCCATCCGCGCACGATGGGCTTTACGGAGTCGATGAGTATAGGCGTGCGAAAGACAGTCCCGTCCATGATGCCGCGTATCGTCGCGTTCGGGCTCTTCCACATCTCGTGCAGGTCATACTCTTTGACGCGGTCGGCGTTGGGCGTGATCGTCGCGCACTTGACCGCCACGCCGAGGCGCACGGCGGCGTTCGCCGCGTCGACCGTTACCTGATCTCCCGTGCGGTCGCGCTCGGGCAGGCTGAGGTCATAGTATTCCGTCTTGAGGTCGACGAAGGGGAGTATGAGCTCGTCCTTTATCCATTGCCAGATGACCCGCGTCATCTCGTCCCCGTCCATCTCGACGACGGGAACGTTCATTTTAATCTTTTCCACGTTATTTCCTCCCGCGGCCGTACCAGTTTATGAGGCAGCCGTCCAGCAGAATTTCTTTCTCGTTTTCCGTCATCGCGTCGAGCTTCAGCGCGAGAGGCTCGGCCTTGCCGCCGCGTATGAGGAACGCCTTGACCTGACACGGCGCGGAGGCCACGACATCGCGTATATCCGGGACGTATACCGCGTCGCCGTCTCGCAGCTCGGGAAGCTCCGAAGCCGTAAAGGGCACGACGCCCCAGTTTATGAGGTTGCTGCGATAGCGCTTGGTCGCGTACTCGAAGCAGATGTTCGCCCCGCCGCCGAGGACCTTCTGGCAGGAGGCGGCCTGCTCGCGCGCGCTCCCGTCGCCGGGCTTTTTGGCGAAGACGCACGAGGCGTAATCGCACTTCGCCGCGAGCTTTTCGGGCTCCACGGAGACGGCCGCGAGCGCTTCCGTTATCTCGGCGGGGACGTCGCCCTCGCGGCGGCGCAGATCGGCCTGACGCACCTTCTTCGCCTGCGGGACGTAGTCCGGGGCGCGGCGCGAGAGCGCGAAATCCGATAGGCGGACGGGGTTGGAGCGCAGCGAGGAGGTCTCGCCGCTCGGGATGAGCTCGTCCGTCGTCGTGACGTCGTCGTATATCGCCGCGCAGATGCGCAGCAGCAGGTTATCGCCCAGCGGGAACATCTTGGGCCAGTCGGTGATGTTCGGCCCGAGGCGCAGCGCCTCTTCGGGCTTGGGCAGCCCGTAGCCGTCGTATATGCGCCCGTCGTAGATGGCCGGGTCGAATACGAACTCGGAGCGCTCGAACTCATAGTCTATGTCGCTCGCGGCCGTGATGACGCCGCCGTTTCTCGCCGTCGCGGCGATGGAGCGCGCGTCCATGAGCGCGACGGAGGCTATCTGCCCCTCGCCGGGCTTCGAGCCCTCGCGTGACATGAAGTTGCGCGTCGCGTGGCGGATAGAGAGCGCGCCGTCCGCCGGGGTGTCGCCCGCGCCGAAGCAGGGGCCGCAGAAGCTCGGCTTTATGACCGCGCCCGCGCGCAGGAGCTTTTCTATCGTCCCGCCGCGCGTCAGCGCGAGCGCCGTTGGCGTGCTCGCGGGGTAGACGGAGAGGTTGAATTCGCCGTTTCCGACCATGCCGCCGTCGAGTATGGCGGCCGCTTCGACAATATCGTCATAGAGACCGCCCGAGCAGCCGACGATGATGCCCTGCTGCGCCGTGACGCGCCCGTCGACTATCTTCGAGGTGAGGTCGAGCTTCACGCCCTCGAGGGAGCGGTTGCAGTCCTCCTGACACTTGGAAAGTATGCCGTAGGGATCGGCGTTGAGCTCGCGTATGCTGACGGCGTTGGAGGGGTGGAAGGGGAGAGCTATCATGCATTCCTGCGTCGAGAGGTCCATATCCACGACCGCGTCGTACCATGCGCCCTCGTCCGGCCTCAGCTCGGCAAAGGCCTCGGGCCTTCCGACCGCGTCGAAATACTTTTTCGTCTCGTCGTCCGTTATCCATATCGAGGAAAGGCAGGAAGTCTCCGTCGTCATAACGTCTATGCCGATGCGGAAATCCATCGGCAGCGCGGCGACGCCGGGCCCCGCGAATTCGAGTATCTTGTTTTTGACGAGCCCCTTCGGGAACACTTCCCCGCAAAGGGATATCGCGACGTCGTGCGGGCCGACGCCGTGCGGCACCTCGCCGTGTACCCAGACGAGAACGACCTCGGGCGCGTCGATGTCCCACGTATTCATAAGGAGCTGCTTGGCGAGCTCGCCGCCGCCCTCGCCGACGCCCATGGTGCCGTAGCAGCCGTAGCGCGTGTGGCTGTCCGAGCCGAGTATCATGCCGCCGCAGCGGGAGAGCCGCTCGCGCATGAACTGATGGCATACCGCCTGATTGGCGGGGACGTATATCCCGCCGTATTTGCGCGCCGCGGTCAGGCCGAAGACGTGGTCGTCCTCGTTTATCGTGCCGCCGACGGCCGCGAGGCTGTTGTGACAGTTGGTGAGGACGTAGGGCATGGGGAATTTCTCCATGCCGGAGGCGCGCGCGGTTTGGATTATGCCGACGTAGGTGATGTCGTGGCTCATGAGCGCGTCGAAGCGGATGCTGAGCCTGTCCTTCGCGCCGCCCCTGTCGTGCGCGCGGAGTATCTTATAGGCCATCGTGCCCTCGCGGGCCTTTGCGGGGTCCGCGCCGCCCGCGGGGGAGGGCGCTCCGTTTATGAGATATGTTCCCTTGGGAGAGTATTTGATCATTTTACTTCACCGGCCGTTCCGTTATATTTATTCATCGCGGCGTCCACGCCGCTTTTGATTATTTCCTCCGCCGCCTCGACGGCGATCCCCGCCGCCTTGCGCAGCAGTTCCGCCTCGGAGTCCGTGAGCTTGCCTATGACCCAGTCGATGCGGTCGTAGTCGGGGTGCGGTGGCTCGCCGACGCCTATCTTGACGCGGATGAAATCGCTCCCGCCGAGCCTCGCGATGAGGCTTTTTATGCCGTTATGCCCGCCGTCGGAGCCGCCGCGCTTTATGCGCAGCCTCCCGGGCGGCAGGGCTATGTCGTCGTGTATGACGATGATATTCGAGCGCGGTATCTTGTAAAACGCCGCCGCCGGAGCGACCGCGTCGCCCGAGAGGTTCATGAAGGTCTGCGGCTTCATCAGGAAGACGCGCTCCCCGCCGAGCTCGCAGGCCCCCGTCAGGGCCTTGAAGCGCGCGCGGTCTATCCGGACGTTCTTTTTCGCGCAAAGGGCTTCCGCCGCGAGCCAGCCCGCGTTATGCCTGGTTTGCGCGTATTCCCGCCCGGGGTTGCCCAGAAATGCGACTATCCAGACCGGAGAGCCGCTGCGGTGAGTTTTTCCGAACATATATTCGCCTCCCTGCTATGAATAAAAATAATATCATATCCGCGATACAATTTCAATCGGAAGAGAGGGCGGAGGCCCGCTTTTTTGCGCCCCGCCGAAAAAGCTGGAAAAGCGCGCGGCCTTGTAGTAAGCTTATAATGCGGTTTTGTGCGGATCAGGATCTGCCCGCCGCATATCGGTATTAAATATAATGTAGAGATACGGTGAACGATATGTATTTTGACACTCACGCCCATTATGACGATCCGCAGTTCGACGCGGACAGGGAAGAGGTGCTCGCCGCGCTCGCGGACGCGGGCGTCGAGCTCGTCGTCGACCCGGGCTCCGACGTGCGGAGCTCCCGCCTCGCCGCCGAGATAGCGGAAAAGCACGGTTTCGTCTACGCCGCCGCTGGCATACACCCCGAAAGCGCCGCCGAGTTCACTCCCGACGCCCTCGCGGAGATAAAAGCTCTCTGCCGCGGCGGCAAGGTCGTCGCGGTGGGGGAGATAGGCCTCGACTACCACTATGAGGACGCCGCCCCGCGCGAAGTCCAGCAGAAGGCGCTCTACGCGCAGCTCGAGCTCGCGGGAGAACTCGGCCTGCCCGTCATATTCCATGACCGCGAGGCGCACGAGGACAGTCTGCGCGCCGTCCGCGCCTTTCCGGGAGTGAAAGGCGTGTTCCACTGCTATTCCGGCTCGCTGGAGACGGCGAGGGAGCTGCTTGCCCTCGGCTGGCATATCTCCTTTACGGGCTCGATAACCTTCAAAAATGCCCGAAAGGCTCCGGAAATCGTCGCCGCGATACCGCGCGAGCGCATCATGATAGAGACCGACAGCCCCTACATGGCGCCGACGCCTTTCCGCGGCAGGCGCAACGACTCGTCTTACATTAAATATATATGTGAGGCGGCGGCGCGTTTCATGGGCGTTTCCGAGGCTGAAGCGGCGAAGATAACGCTCGAAAACGGCAAAAGGTTCTACGGCATAGAAAAAATCTGAAAAAGCCCGAAAAAAGTATTGACATTATCGAAGCCGTCTGTTATTCTGCTAGAGCGCCTTTCAGGGCGAAGGGGGAAATATGCCCCCGATGTGCGATGAAGCGGGAGATTGCTCGGTCAGTGCCCGAGGTAACTTCCGCAGAGTATGTCCGTTGATCGGGCGACTGAGATCTTCAGGCAGCGATATGCCCACCCGAACCCCCGGGAAGTATATCGCCGCGCTCAGGAGCGACCGGCCATGCCGGTCGATACTTCTGGGGCGGAGTGATACGCACGGCTTCGTTGATTGAAAATTTCGCACGTATGAACACTCACCATACGAAGGAGGAAAACCCCAGTGGCTACCGCAAAGAAAATGATCCGCATCAGACTCAAGGCCTACGACCATCAGCTCATCGACCAGAGCGCCGAGAGGATAGTCGAGACCGCCAAGCGCACGGACGCGAAAGTTTCCGGCCCCATCCCTCTCCCCACCAAGAAGGAGGTCGTGACGATCCTCCGCGCCGTCCATAAGTATAAGGACAGCCGCGAGCAGTTCGAGCGCCGCACCCACAAGAGACTTATCGACATCCTCAACCCGACCCAGAAGACGATCGAGGCCCTCATGTCCCTCGAGCTTCCCGCCGGCGTCGAGATCGAGATAAAGCTCTGACGTCCCCTGCGCGCGACGCGCGCGACATTATTAAAAACGCCTGTCGTCCGCTGCTTGCGAGAGCGGACGGGGTCAAGTCGGAAGCCTCCGGCCGAATGCGAGCCATGCGATCCGACCAATAACCAAAGGAGGATATACTCATAATGAAGATGAAAAAGGCCATCATCGGAAAAAAGGTCGGCATGACCCAGATATTCGATGAGACGGGCAAGGTCATCCCGGTAACGGTCATCGAGGCCGGCCCCTGCCCGGTGGTACAGAAGAAGTCTCCCGACAAGGAAGGCTACACGGCGGTCCAGCTCGGCTTTGAGGAGATCGAAGCCAAGAAGCTCTCCAAGCCGGAGAAGGGCCATCTCGAGAAGGCCGGAGTCGCCCTTTCCAAGCACCTGAAGGAATTCCGCCTCGAGAACTGCGACGGACTCGACGTCGGCGACGTCGTCAAGGCGGACATCTTCGCCGCCGGCGACAAGGTCGACGTGACAGGTATCAGCAGAGGTAAGGGCTACGCCGGCGTCATCAAGCGCTGGGGCGCCCAGAGGACCCCGACCAGCCACGGCGGCGGCCCGGTCCACAGGCACGCGGGCTCCATGGGCTCGAGCACCGATCCCTCCAGGATATTCCCGGGCAAGATCGGCGCCGGTCACATGGGCGTCGAGCAGGTCACGGTCCAGAACCTTGACGTCGTCAAGGTAGACCCCGAGCTCAATCTCATCGCCGTTCGCGGCGCGATCCCCGGCCCGAAGGGCGGCATCGTGTACATCAAGAACACGGTGAAGAACATCACCAAGAAGCCCGGCGTTCAGACCGTAAGCACCAACCCGCAGAAGAAATCGGCCAAGAGAGCGTAAGGGAGGAGACTGACAATGCCTAAAGCCAAAGTTTTCAACATGGCCGGCGAGGAGCTCCGCGAGATCGAGCTTTCCGAGGCCGTGTTCGGGATAGAGCCCAACGAGGCCGTCCTGCATGAGAGCGTAAAGAATTATCTGGCCAATCAGCGCCAGGGCACGCAGAGCGCCCTGACCCGCGGCGAGGTCTCCGGAGGCGGCAGGAAGCCCTGGCGTCAGAAGGGCACCGGCCGCGCCCGTACCGGCAGCACCCGCGCCCCCAACTGGACGCACGGCGGCATCGCGTTCGCTCCGAAGCCCCGCAGCTACCGCTACTCGCTCAATAAGAAGGTCAAGCGCCTCGCCATGTGCAGCGCGCTGAGCGCCAAGGCGGCCGACAACGCCGTCATCGTCGTGGAGGATCTCTCCATGGACGCCATCAAGACCAAGGATTTCGTGAAGTTCCTCGACGCGGTCAGCGCGAGCGGCAAGTCCCTCGTCGTGACCCCCGAGGTCCGCGAGAACGTCGTCAAGAGCGCGCGCAACATCCCCGGCGTGCAGACGACCATCTCCGGAGTCCTCTCGCCCTATGACATCCTCAACGCCGGCTGGTTCATCGTCGACGAGGCCGCGCTCCGCGAGATCGAGGAGGTTTATGCCTGATGAAGACATCGTATGACATCATTATAAAGCCCATCATCTCCGAGCAGTCGATGGAGGCGGTGGACCTCAAGAAGTACGCCTTCAAGGTCGACAAGAGAGCCAATAAGACCGAGATAAAGAAGGCCGTCGAGGAGATCTTCGGCGTCAAAGTCGAGAAGGTCACCACGACCAACGTCCCCGGCAAGACCAAGCGCCAGGGCCGTTATCCCGAAGGCAAGACTGCCGACTGGAAAAAGGCCGTCGTCAAGCTTACGAACGACAGCAAGACCATAGAGTTCTTTGAAGGGATGGTGTGATGAATAATGTCCGTTAAGACCTACAAACCCATCACTCCTGCCAGAAGACACATGACCGTCTCCGGCTTTGACGGCGTGGATAAGAAGGCCCAGCCGGAAAAGAGCCTTGTTGAGATTCTCAAGAAGAACTCGGGCCGCAACAGCTACGGCAGGATCACCGTCCGCCACCGCGGCGGCGGCAACAGGCGCAAGTACAGGATCATCGACTTCAAGCGCGACAAGTTTGACGTCGAGGGTACCGTCCAGCGCATAGAGTACGACCCCAACAGAAGCGCGTTCATCGCCCTCGTCGAGTATGCCGACGGCGAGAAGCGCTACATCCTCGCCCCCGTGGGCGTTGCCGCCGGCGACACGGTCATCTCCTCCGAGAAGGCCGACATAAAGCCGGGCAACACGCTCCCCATCTCCGCCATCCCCGTCGGTACGCTCATCCACAACATCGAGCTGTATCCGGGCAAGGGCGGCCAGCTCGTCCGCAGCGCGGGCGGCTCGGCCCAGCTCATGGCGAAAGAGGGCAAGATGGCCCAGGTGAGGCTTCCCTCCGGCGAAGTCCGCTACGTCCGCATGAACTGCCTGGCCACGATAGGCCAGATCGGCAACCTCGATCACGAGAACATCTCCATCGGCAAGGCCGGCCGCAAGCGCCACATGGGCATCCGCCCGACGGTCCGCGGCTCCGTCATGAACCCGGTGGACCACCCCCACGGCGGCGGCGAAGGCAAGTCCCCCGTCGGCCGTCCCGGCCCCGTGACCCCTTGGGGCAAGCCGGCTCTGGGCTACAAGACCCGCAAGACTAAGAACCGCAACGACAAGTTCATAGTCAAGCGCCGCAACGCTAAGTAAGGAGGGAAAATCTGATGAGCAGAAGTATCAAGAAGGGCCCGTTCGCGGCTCCCGAGCTTTTGAAGCGCGTCGACGAGATGAATAAGACCGGCAACAAGACGGTCGTCAAGACCTGGTCCCGCGCGTCCACGATATTCCCGTCCTTTGTCGGCCACACGATAGCCGTTCACGACGGCCGCCGTCACGTCCCCGTCTATGTGACCGAGGATATGGTCGGCCACAAACTGGGCGAGTTTGCTCCCACGCGCACCTTCAGAGGTCACGCCGGAAGCAAGACCGGTAAGTAAGGAGGCAGTCACATGGAAGCGAAAGCACACCTCAGATATGCGCGCATCTCTCCGCGCAAGGTCAAGATAGTCTGCGACCTCATCCGCGGCAAGGACACCCGTACTGCCGAGGCGCTCATGCAGGCCACTCCGAAGGCCGGCTGCGAGCTCATGCTCAAGCTGCTCAAGAGCGCGGTCGCCAACGCCGAGAACAATAACGAGATGGATCCCGAGAACCTCTACGTCAGCGAATGCTTCGCCAACCCCGGCCCGATCCTCAAGAGAGGCAGAGCCAGAGCCAGAGGCAGCAGCTCGAGGATACTCAAGAGGACCTCGCACATCACCATCGTCGTTGCTGAGAAGGAGTAAGGTATGGGACAGAAAGTTAATCCTCACGGCCTGCGAGTCGGCGTCATCAAGGACTGGGATTCCCGCTGGTACGCCAGAAACGAAAAAGTCGGCGCTCTTATCGCCGAGGATTTCAAGATTCGCGAATATCTCAAGAAGACCCTTTACAGCGCGGGCGTTCCCAAGATCGAGATCGAGCGCGACAGCGCGAAGGTCCGCATCTATATCCACTGCTCCCGCCCCGGCGTCGTCATCGGCAAGGGCGGCCAGGAGATCGAGAAGCTCCGCCTGACGCTTGAGAAGATGATCGGCAAGCCGGTCGCCCTCTCCATCGTCGAGATAAAGACCCCCGACACCAACGCTCAGCTCGTCGCCGAGAACATCGCCCAGCAGCTCGAGAAGCGCATCAGCTTCCGCCGCGCGATGAAGAACGCGATGCAGCGCGCCATGCGCATGGGCGTGCGCGGCATCAAGGTCAACGTGTCCGGCCGTCTGGGCGGCGCCGAGATTGCCCGCAGCGAGCACTACCACGAGGGCACCATCCCCCTCCAGACCCTCCGCGCCGACATCGAGTACGGCTTCGCGGAGGCCGCCACGACCTACGGCCGTATCGGCGTCAAGGTCTGGATATACAAGGGCGAGGTCCTCAGCCAGACTCTCCGCTCCACTCCGAGAGTCATGGATATGAACAGAGCCAACGACCGCAGGAACAACGACCGCAGAAACCGCAACGGCAACCGCAGAGACGGCAACCGTCAGGGCGGCGGCGACCGCAGGTTCAGCGGCAACAACGGCACCAACAACCGCGGCGGATACGGACAGCGTCCGCAGGGCGGCTACAACAACGGCCCGAGACCCCAGGGCGGCGCAAGGCCCCCGAGGCCCCAGGGCGGAACTGCCCCCAGGGAAGGAGGAGCTAACTGATGCTTCTGCCGAAAAGAGTTAAATACCGCAAGCAGCAGAGAGGCCGCATGACTGGCGTCGCCACCAGAGGCAACAAGGTCACCTACGGCGAATTCGGGCTTGTGGCGCTGGAGCCCGCGTGGATCACCAGCAATCAGATCGAGGCCGCCCGTATCGCCATGACGAGATACACCAAGCGCGGCGGTCAGGTCTGGATAAAGATATTCCCGGACAAGCCCGTAACTCAGAAGCCCGCCGAGACCCGTATGGGCTCCGGTAAAGGCTCCCCCGAGTACTGGGTCGCCGTGGTAAAGCCCGGCCGCGTCCTCTTCGAGATCGCGGGCGTCGGCTCCGATGCCGCGCACGAGGCCATGCGTCTTGCCAGCCACAAGCTGCCCTGCAAGACAAAGGTGATCGCGCGCGAGACCGAGACAGGCGGTGAAGAATGATGAAGGCAAGTGAAGTTCGCTCCCTGACCAAAGACGAGCTCAATACGAAGCTCGGCGAGCTCAAGAAGGATCTCTTCTTCCTCAGGATGCAGCATGCGACGAACCAGCTCGACAACCCGGTCAAGATAACCGAGGTCAAGCGCAACATAGCCCGCGTCAAGACCGTCCTGCGCGAGAAAGAGCTTGGAGGTAACGACTGATGAACGAAGTCAGGAACACATCCAGAAAAACCAGAGTCGGCAAGGTCGTTTCCGACAAGATGGACAAGACGATAGTCGTCGCCGTCGCAGAACACGTCGCTCACCCGCTCTACAAGAAGATCATCCGCAGAACCTATAAGCTCAAGGCCCACGACGAGAACAACGAGTGCGGCGTAGGCGATACCGTTCGCGTGATGGAGACCCGTCCTCTCTCCAAGGATAAGAGATGGCGTCTGGTCGAGATAATTGAAAAGGCAAAGTAAGGAGGCGCCGAAATGATACAGGAAGAAACTTATCTGAAGGTCGCCGACAATACCGGCGCCAAGGAACTCAAGACGATACGCGTGCTCGGCGGCTCCCGCCGCAAGTACGGCAACATCGGCGACGTGGTCGTGGCGTCCGTGCGCAAGGCCGCTCCCGGCGGTACCGTCAAGAAGGGCGACGTCGTCCGCGCGGTCATAGTCCGCACCGCCAAGGGCGTCCGCCGCGCCGACGGCACCTACGTCCGTTTCGATGAGAACGCGGCCGTCCTCATCAAGGAAGACAAGAACCCCCGCGGGACCCGCATCTTCGGGCCCGTTGCGCGTGAGCTCCGCGACAAGGATTATATGAAGATCCTGTCTCTGGCTCCCGAAGTCATATAGGGGAGGGCAAGAGAATGAACGTTAGAAGTGATGATACCGTTATCGTCCTTTCCGGTAAGGACAAGGGCAAGCAGGGCAAGGTGCTCCGCGCCATGCCCGCCGAGGGCAAGGTCATTGTCGAGGGCGTCAACGTCGCCAAGAAGCACAAGAAGCCCCGCAAGCAGGGCGAGCAGGGCGGCATAATCAAGATGGAGACCCCCATCTATGCCAGCAAGGTAATGCGCGTCTGCCCGAAGTGCTCCAAGCCCACGAGGCACGCCGTCAAGGTTCTTGAAGACGGATCCAAGGTCCGCGTCTGCAAGAAGTGCGGCGAGACGATATAAGGGAGGATCAAGGATATGCCCAGACTTAAAGACAAGTATATCAATGAAGTCGCTCCCGCTCTTATGAAGAAGTTCGAGTATAAGAGCCCGATGCAGATCCCCCGTCTCGAGAAGATCGTCATCAACGTCGGCTGCGGCGATGTCAAGGACAACGCCAAGGGCCTCGAGACCATCGTCAACGAGATCTCCGCGATCTCCGGCCAGAAGGCCGTCGTCACCAAGGCGAAGAAGTCCGTCGCGAACTTCAAGGTCCGCGAGGGCATGAACGTCGGCGTCAAGGTCACGCTCAGGCAGGACAAGATGTGGGAGTTCCTCGACAGGTTCATAAACATCGCGCTCCCGCGCGTGCGTGACTTCAGAGGCATCAACCCCAACTCGTTCGACGGGCGCGGCAACTACGCGATGGGCGTGCGCGAGCAGCTCATATTCCCCGAGATCGACTACGACAAGATCGACAAGATCCGCGGTATGGACATCGTCATATGCACGACCGCGAAGACCGACGAGGAAGCCAGGGAGCTTCTGACCCTCATGGGCGCTCCCTTCACTCAGATGTAGGAGGACGGAACAAATGGCTAAGAAATCTATGATCCTCAAGCAGCAGCGCCCCGCGAAGTTCTCTTCGCGCCGCTACAACCGCTGCAGCCTCTGCGGCCGCCCCCACGCCTATCTGCGTGACTACGGCATCTGCCGTATCTGCTTCCGCGAGCTGGCCTACAAGGGCCAGATCCCCGGCGTCAAGAAGGCGTCCTGGTAAGGCGAAGCCCGAAAGGGCCGAGCTTCACGATAACATCCACGGCACGATGGCGAAAGGCCGTCTCGCCCCGCGGGACGGAACCTCGCCGCGTCAACCGCGAAAGCGGTAACTCTAATAAGGAGGAAATCCAACATGCAGATCACCGATCCCATTGCGGATATGCTCACCAGGATCCGCAACGCAAATTCAGCCAAGCATGACTCCGTGGATATTCCCGCCTCCAACATGAAGAAGGCCATTGCCGAGATCCTGCTGGAAGAGGGCTATATCAAGAACTATCAGATCATCGACAACGGTACTCAGGGCGTCATCCGCGTCGCTCTCAAGTACAACGCCGGCAAGGAGCAGGTCATCTCCGGTCTCCGCCGCGTTTCGAAGCCCGGCCTGCGCGTCTACGCCGGAGCCGACGAGCTTCCGAAGGTCCTCAAGGGCCTGGGTATCGCCATCGTGAGTACGTCCAAGGGCATCATGACCGATAAGAAAGCCAGAGAGCTCCATATCGGCGGCGAAGTCCTTGCGTTCGTGTGGTAAGGGGAGGTAATGAGATGTCCAGAATAGGAAGAGCCCCCATTACCGTTCCCGAGAAGGTCGAAGTCAAGATCGACGGCAAGCACATCTTCGTCAAGGGCCCCAAGGGCGAGCTTGAGCGCACGATCCCCGACTGCATCAGCGTCGAGAATGACAACGGCGTCCTTCACGTTACCCGCGAGAACGACACCAAGGAGCAGCGCAGCCTGCACGGCCTGACCCGCTCGCTCATCAACGACATGGTCGTCGGCGTGACTCAGGGCTTCTCCAAGGAGCTCCAGATCAACGGCGTCGGCTACAGGGCCAGCAAAGAGGGCAACAAGCTCGTCATGGTCCTCGGATTCTCCCACCTCGTCAACGTCGAGGAGGTCCCCGGCATAACGATCGACGTGCCCGACCCCAACAAAGTCGTCATCAACGGCATCGACAAGCAGAAGGTCGGCCAGTTTGCCGCCGACGTCCGCAACAAGAGACCGCCCGAGCCTTACAAGGGCAAGGGAATCAGATACGCCGATGAAGTCGTCCGCCACAAGGAAGGCAAGACCGGCAGTAAGTAAAAGGAGGTGTACCCACAATGATAAACAGACCCAAGACAGAGGAAGCGCGCCGCAGGCGCCACGCCCGAGTAAGGGGCAAGATCTCGGGTACGCCCGAGAGACCGAGGCTCAACGTCTACCGCAGCCTCAACCACATCTACGCTCAGATCATCGACGACGTGAACGGGACGACGCTCGTCTCCGCCTCCACCGTCGAGAAGGAATTCACGGATTTCGGCGGCAACTGCGACGCGGCCAAGAAGGTCGGCGAGACCGTTGCCAAGCGCGCGCTCGATAAGGGCATCACCAACGTGGTCTTCGACCGCGGCGGCTATGTCTATCAGGGCAGAGTCAAGGCTCTGGCCGACGGCGCCCGCGAAGCCGGACTGCAGTTTTGATCGGAGGAGGCAGAAAAATGGCATACAACAACGACAGAAACAACAGACGCCGTGAAGAGGAGCCCTCCGAGTTCAGCGAGAAGGTAGTCTCTCTCAACCGTGTTTCCAAGACGGTCAAGGGCGGCCGCGTCATGAAGTTCTCGGCGCTTTGCGTCGTGGGCGACGGCAAGGGCCGCGTAGGATACGGTCTCGGCAAGGCCAACGAGGTCTCCGAAGCCATCCGCAAGGGCCTTGAGGACGCCAAGAAGAACATCGTCACCATCACCCTCTCCGGGACGACGATCCCCCACGAGGTCATCGGCGAGTTCGGCGCCGGCCGCGTTCTGATGAAGCCCGCCCCCGAAGGCACCGGCGTTATCGCCGGCGGCGCAGTCCGCGCCGTGGCCGAGGCTGCCGGCATCAAGGACATCAGGACCAAGTGCCTGCGCTCCAACAACCCCAATAACGTGGTCGCCGCGACGATGCAGGGCCTTCGCTCCCTGCGCAACGTCGAGCAGGTCGCCAAGATCAGGGGCAAATCTCCCGCCGAGATACTGGGTTAGGAGGTTCGGAAATGGCTAACCTGAAAATCGAGCTCGTCAAGAGCCTGAACGGAAGACTCAAAAAGCACGTGGCGACCGCCGAGTCCCTCGGTCTGAGGAAGATCGGCTGCGTCACCATCCAGCCCGATAACGAACAGACCAGAGGAAAGATAGCCCAGATAGGCTACCTCGTCAAGGTCACGGAAGTGGAGGCGCAGTAATGAAACTGAGCGAACTTTCTCCCGCCCCCGGCTCCGTTAAGGAGACCAAGCGCAAGGGCAGAGGCATAGGCTCCGGCAACGGCAAGACCGGCGGCCGCGGACACAAGGGTCAGAAGGCCCGTTCCGGCGGCGGCGTCAGGGTCGGCTTCGAAGGCGGCCAGATGCCCCTCGCCAGGCGCATCCCCAAGAGAGGCTTCAACAATATCTTTGCCAAGCCGCTTACCTCCCTGAACGTTTCCGCCCTCAACCGCTTCGAGGACGGCACGGTCGTGGACGCCGAGCTGCTTGTCAATTCCGGCGTGATCTCCAAATGCCCGTACGGCGTCAAGATCCTCGGTCAGGGCGACCTGTCCAAGAACCTGACGGTGCGCGCATCCGCTTTTTCCGAGGCTGCGAAAGAAAAGATTGAAGCGGCTGGCGGAAAGGCGGAGGTGATATAAGTGTTTCAGGTATTTCGCAATGCTTGGAAGATAGACGAGCTACGCAAGAAGATCCTCTTCACGCTCTTCATCATCCTTCTTTACAGAATCGGCAACGCCGTACCCGTTCCTTATGTCAATGTTCCGGCTCTTCAGGAGTATTTCGGAAGACTGCAGAATACGGTGCTCGGCCTGTATAACGTCATGAGCGGCAACGCGTTCTCCAGCGCGACGATCTTCGCTCTGTCGATACAGCCGTACATCAACGCCTCGATAATCATCCAGCTGCTCACCATCGCCATCCCCGCCCTTGAACGCATGTCCAAGGAGGGCGGCGAGGAGGGCCGCAAGAAGATCGCCTCCATCACGCGCTACGCCACAGTCGTGATCGGCCTTCTCCAGGGCTTCGGATACTACTTCCTCATCAGCCGCAACCAGCTTCTTGCTTCTTCCGGCGTTTGGGAAGCGGTAGTCATCATCGTCACGTTCTGCGCCGGCTCCGCGCTCCTGATGTGGCTCGGCGAACAGATAACCGAGTTCGGCATCGGCAACGGTATCTCGATCATCCTCTTTGCGAGCATCGTGTCCCGTCTGCCCAGCGGCGTATACAACATGGTCACCAACCTGGCGGCCGGTTCGCTGCACTGGCTCGGCTTCATCGGCATCATCGTCGGCGCGCTCGCCATCATCATCCTGATAGTGTACGTGTCCAACGCCGAGCGCAGGATCCCCGTCCAGTACGCCAAGCGCGTCGTGGGGCGCAAGATGTACGGCGGCCAGAGCACGCACCTTCCCATGAAGGTCAACATGTCCGGCGTCATGCCCATCATCTTCGCGCAGGCCATCGCCTCTCTTCCCGCGACGATCGCTTCCTTCTGCAGAGAGCCTGCAGAGGGGACGTTCTGGGCCGGTTTCCTCAAGGCGATCGATACCTCTTCGGTCATCTATATCGTGCTGTACTTCCTGTTGATACTCGGATTCAGCTACTTCTATGCGACGATCCAGTTCAACCCCATCGAGGTCGCCAACAACCTCAAGAAGAACGGCGGATTTATCCCCGGCTTCCGTCCGGGCAGACCGACCAGCGACTTTATCCGCAAGGTGCTCAATAAGATAACGCTCTTCGGCGCGATCTACCTCGGCATCGTGGCCATCCTGCCGCTGATATTCAGCAGCGTGACCAAGATGACGGGCATAGCGCTCGGCGGCACCTCGATCATAATAGTCGTCGGCGTCGCCCTCGAGATCGTTCAGGCGCTCGAGACGCAGATGCTCATGAGACACTACAAGGGATTCCTTGAGTAAGGAGGAGACGGTATGAAGATAGTCATGCTCGGCCCCCCGGGCGCGGGAAAGGGCACTCAGGCCGCGCTTCTGGCGCAGCGCCTCGATATCCCGACTCTTTCCACGGGGAATATTCTCCGCGCCGCCATCAAGGAAGGCCTTCCCGTCGGCCTTGAAGCCAAAAAGTATATGGATTCGGGCAAGCTGGTCCCGGACGACGTCATAATCGGCGTCGTCAGGGACTACCTGGCCCGCGAAGAATTCGCCTCCGGCGTCATTCTGGACGGTATGCCCAGGACGGTCAATCAGGCCGAGATGCTGGAGAAGATGGGCGTCGGCATAAGCGGGGCCCTCGCGCTGGATATCTCCGATGAGGAGATCGAGGCGCGCATGTCCTCCCGCCGCGTCTGCCTCAACTGCGGCGCGACCTATTCGCTGACCGTCAACCCGCCCAAGAAAGAGGGCGTGTGCGACAAGTGCGGCGAGAAGGTCGTCATCCGCGACGACGACCGTCCCGAGACGGTGCGTGAGCGCCTTGCGGTGTATCACGAGCAGACCGAGCCCATTATCGCCTTCTACGCCGAGCGCGGCATCCTGCGCAGGGTAGACGGCACGCTCTCCGTCGAGGAGATCACCAAAAAGCTTGAAGAAGCTCTGGAGACCCTTAAATGAGTGCCGACCGGATCCAGCTCAAGACCGGTCGTGAGATCGAAGCGATGCGCAAAGCGGGGAAACTTACCGCGGCTGCCCGTGCCTTGGCAGGGGCAATGGTTAAACCCGGCATATCGACCAGATCGATCGACAGGGCTGTGCGTGAATTCATCGTGCAAAACGGGGGCAAACCTTCCTTCCTGCATTATAACGGCTATCCGGCCAGCGTGTGCGTCTCGATAAACGAGACGGTCATCCACGGGATACCGGGCGGCCGCATAATACGGGACGGCGACATCGTCAGCATAGACGTGGGCGCCTATATAGACGGCTTCCACGGGGACTGCGCGGCGACGTACGCGGTGGGCGACTGCTCGCCGGAGGCGCTCCGCCTCATCAAGGTCACGAGAGAGAGCTTTTTTGAGGCGCTGAAATTCGCCCGGGTGGGGTATCGGATCTCCGATATCTCCCGCGCTGTCCAGGAGCACGCGGAGGCAGCCGGCTATTCGCTGGTCCGCGAGTTCGTGGGGCACGGCGTCGGGTCAAAGATGCATGAGCCGCCCGAGGTACCAAACTTCGTCTCAAACGAACATGGGCACGGCGTCAGATTGACGCCGGGAATGACATTGGCGATAGAACCCATGGTCAACATGGGCGGGCCCGAGGTGCGTATCCTGTCCGACGATTGGACGGTCGTTACCGCCGACGGCAAGCTCAGCGCTCATTATGAGAATACTATCCTGATAACAGACGGCGATCCCCAGATCCTTACTCCCATAGAAGGAGACGGTTTCGTATGAGACCGGTAGGTCTGGCGGCGGTCAAAGCGGGCCGCGAGGCCGGCGGAGTGTTCTTCATCCTCGGTCACGAGGAGGGGAGGGCCCTGCTGGTCGACGGCAGGCACAGAAAGCTCGCCGCGCCGAAAAAGAAAAATCCTCGCCATTTCGAGCTCCTGCCTCCCGAGGAATTCGGGCGGGCGGCCTCAGAGCTCGGCGAAGAATTGACAGATAGGAAGATCATCAGGGCGTTGGCCGCATACAAAGCCGGCCGCATTTGACAAGGAGGGACAGAAGTTTGGCAAAAGAAGATATGATAGAGCTCGAGGGCAGAGTAGTGGAATCGCTGCCCAACACGATGTTCAAAGTGGACATAGGCAACGGACACGTCATTCTCGCCCATATTTCGGGCAAGCTCAGAATGAACTTCATCAAGATCCTGCCCGGAGACAAGGTGACGGTACAGATGTCGCCTTACGATCTGTCGCGCGGCAGGATAACCTGGCGCAGCAAATAAGATTAGGAGGATTTTCAGATGAAAGTTAGACCTTCTGTTAAGCCCATGTGCGAAAAGTGCAAGGTGATCAAGCGCAAGGGCAAAGTTATGGTTATCTGCGAAAACCCCAAGCATAAACAGAGACAGGGCTGAAGCTAAATTCCGACCGCGTTCCCGCGGTCAGGCGGAGAGCGAAGAACTCCCCGCCGGTCACATTGACGAAAGGATTGATTGACAAGTATGGCACGTATTGCCGGCGTAGACCTGCCGAAGGAAAAAAGAGTTGAGATTGGTCTCACTTACGTTTACGGCATTGGCAGAAAGACCGCTTCCGACATTCTCCGCGAGACCGGCATCAATCCGGATACCCGCGTGAAGGATCTCACGGAAGCCGATGAAGCTGCCATTCGCGATTATATCGACAAGCACTACCTCGTCGAAGGCGACCTTCGCAGAAGCGTTGCGATGGACATCAAGCGCCTTACCGAGATAGGCAGCTACCGCGGCCTGCGCCACAGGAAGGGCCTTCCCGTCCGCGGCCAGCGCAGCAAGACCAACGCCCGCACTCGCAAGGGTCCGAAGAGGACCATCGCGGGCAAGAAAAAGTAAGGGAGGGATATGTAAATGGCAGCCAAGACTAACGCTAAGACCAGAGTGCGCGCAAAGCGCCGCGAGCGTAAGAACATTGAAAAGGGCGCGGTGCATATCCGCTCCAGCTTCAACAACACGATGGTAACCATCACGGACCTCCAGGGCAACGCGATATCCTGGGCCTCCGCCGGCGGCATGGGCTTCCGCGGAAGCAGGAAGTCGACTCCGTTCGCCGCGCAGACCGCGGCTGAGACGGCCGCCAAGGCCGCCATGGAGCATGGCCTCAAGACCGTCGAAGTGTACGTCAAGGGCCCCGGCTCCGGCAGAGAGGCCGCCATCCGCGCTCTCCAGACCGCCGGTCTGGAAGTCGAGATGATCAAGGACGTCACGCCCATCCCGCATAACGGATGCCGCCCGCCGAAAAGGCGCCGCGTCTGATCCGGAAAAGGAGGAAAACAAACATGGCAAGATATACAGATGCCGTCTGCCGTCTGTGCCGCAGAGAGGGCCAGAAGCTCTTTCTCAAGGGAGACAGATGCTATACCGAGAAGTGCGCCATCGAGCGCCGCGCCTATGCTCCCGGCCAGCACGGCCAGGGCAGAACGAAGAACTCCGAGTATGGCCTCCAGCTCCGCGAGAAGCAGAAGGCGAAGCGCTACTACGGCATCCTCGAAAACCAGTTCCACACCTATTTTGAGATGGCCGCCAAGAAGAAGGGCCAGACGGGCGAGAACCTGCTGAGCCTTCTCGAGAGCCGCCTCGACAATACGGTGTACAGACTCGGCTTTGCGATGTCCCGCCCGGAGGCGAGGCAGCTTGTCCGTCACGGCCACTTTACCGTCAACGGCCACAAGACCGACATCCCCTCCTTCCTCGTAAAGCCCGGCATGGTCATTTCCCTCAAGGAGACCAGCAAGAGCATCGAGAAGATCAAGTCCAGCATCGAAGCCAACAGCTTCCGCCAGCCGCCGAAGTGGCTCGACTTTGACCGCAACAATCTGGTTGCCAAGGTAGTCGGCGTCCCCACGAAAGAGGACATCGACCTTCCCATCGAGGAGCACCTCATCGTCGAGTTCTATTCCAAGTAATCTAAGCCCTCATTTGGTAAGCTGGAAAATCTGGCACATTGTGCAATTTGAAGGAGGGTATATATGATAGAAATCGAAAAGCCGAGCATCGAATGCATTGAAAACCCGGGCGACGAGTCCTATGGGAAATATATCATCAGACCCCTCGAGAGAGGCTACGGGACGACGCTGGGCAATTCCCTTCGCCGCATCCTGCTCTCTTCTCTTCCCGGGACTGCGATAACCTCCGTTAAAATAGCCGGAATAGCCCATGAATTCTCCACCATCCCCGGCGTCAAGGAAGACGTCACCGAGATAGTCCTCAACCTCAAGGGCGTCATCGCGCGCCTCTTCAGCGAGGGGACAAAGACGGTGTACATCGAGGCTTCGGGCGAGTGCGAGGTCAAGGCCGGCGACATAAAGGCCGACGGCGAGGTCGAGATCCTCAATCCGGATCTCCACATCGCGACCCTCGGCCCCGATGCGACGCTTTCCATGGAGCTTACGCTCAGCCACGGCCGCGGCTATGTTCCGGCCGAACGCAACAAGCCCGCTCAGGCGATCATCGGAGTCATCCCCATCGATTCGATATACACGCCCGTTCTCAAGGTCAACTACACCGTCGAGAACGACCGCGTCGGATCCATGACGGACTATGACAAGCTGACGATCGAGGTCTGGACGGACAGGACCATATCGGCGAGAGACGCGCTGAGTCTGGGAGCGAAGATCCTTTGCGACCACTTCACGCTCTTCACCGACCTCTCCGACACCATCGGCACGAAATCCACCGTCGTGGAGAAGGCCGAGGGGACGAGGGACAAGACCCTTGAGATGACGATAGAGGAGCTCGACCTCTCGGTCCGCAGCTTCAACTGCCTCAAGAGGGCGAACATCAACACCGTGGAAGACCTCACCAACAAGACCGAGGACGAGATGATCAAGGTCCGCAACCTCGGCCGCAAGTCCCTCGAGGAAGTCATCCACAAGCTCACCATGATGGGTCTGTCGCTCAAGAGCGACGACAACAACTAATCCGCATAGGAGGAAACGCCAATGCCCGGAACTCGTAAACTCGGCAGGACGACCGATCAGCGCATGGCCATGCTCAGGCAGCAGGTCACCGCGCTCCTCGCCGGCGGCAGACTTGAGACGACCGTTACACGCGCCAAGGAAGTCCGCCCCCTCGCTGAGAAAATGATAACTCTCGGCAAGAAGAACACTCTTGCCTCGCGCCGTCAGGCGCTGGCCTTCATCACCGACGAGGACGTCGTGACGAAGGTGTTCTCGGAGCTCGCTCCGAAATATGCCGATCGCAACGGCGGCTACTGCCGCATCATGCGCCTCGGCGCCCGCCGCGGAGACGCCGCGGAAATGGCGGTCATCGAGCTCGTCGACTAAAAGAGCTCGCGCCATACTGTCCGATCAAGCTTCAGCCTTTTGCTATGCGGGAGCGGCGCCGCACCGCTCCCGCATACATACAGGCCGGAGGCTACGCCATTTTATTAACGGAAACGGGGAACTGCCGCAAGTCGGCAGTTTTTTGTTTTTTCGCGAAAAAAACCCGGTACGGCGCGTCCGTACCGGGCTTAAATGCATTTTGAAAAGGGAAGAGGCTATCTGCGGTATTCGAATTCCAGCCCGCAGAGGCCGACCGTATCGCCCTCGGCGATGCCGAGCTCCTCGAGCCTGTCGAAGACGCCCGCATCGCGCAGCGTGCGCTCGAAGTAGAGGCGCGACTCCGTGTCGCCGAAGTTGACGCGGGAGGCGAGCCTATCGAGCCACGGCCCCTCGACGTACCAGTAGTCGTCCTCGTGCTCTATCGTGAGCTCGCCCGCCGTGTCGAGGACGGGCTCGGGCTCGACGTAGTCGGCCTCGAAGACGGCGACCGGCGGGAGCTTCGAGAGCTCCTCGACGATGGCGTTTTTAAGTTCGTTCAGTCCCGTGTGCGCCGCGGCCGATATCTCGAAGAAGCGGCAGCCCTTCGCCTCGACGTATTCGCGGAGCCTCTCGACCTGCGCATGGTCTTCGACGATGTCGCACTTGTTCGCGGCGACGATCTGCGGCCTCTCCGCGAGACGCTCGTCGTAGCTGCGGAGCTCCGCGTTTATCGTGTCGAAGTCCGCAATGGGATCGCGCCCCTCGCTGCCGGAGGCGTCGATGACGTGGACGATGAGCCTGCAGCGCTCGATGTGCCGCAGGAAGTCGAAGCCGAGGCCCGCGCCCTCTCCCGCGCCTTCGATGAGGCCGGGGATGTCCGCCATGACGAAGGAGGAGCCCTCGCCCGCGTAGACGACGCCGAGATTGGGGTAGAGCGTCGTGAAGTGGTAGTTGGCTATCTTCGGCCTCGCGCGCGTCATGACCGAGAGCAGTGTCGACTTGCCGACGTTCGGAAAGCCAGCGAGCCCCACGTCCGCGAGCAGCTTGAGCTCGAGGACGACCTCGCGCCTCTGCCCGGGCGCGCCGGGCTTGGCAAAGCGCGGCGCCTGCCTCGTCGGCGTGGCGAAGTGCTTGTTGCCCCAGCCGCCGCGGCCGCCCTTGGCCAGGATGAAGGGCTCGGTGTCGGAAATATCCTTGATGACGCCGCCCGTCGCCGGGTCGCGCACGACCGTGCCGAGCGGCACGCGGATGACGAGGTCGGCCCCGTCCTTGCCGTATTTGAGCGCGCCCTGCCCGTCCATGCCGTTGGCGGCGGTATACTTGCGCTTGTAGCGAAAGTCCATCAGCGTCGACATGTTGCTGTCAGCCTGCAGGACTATATTGCCGCCGCGCCCGCCGTCCCCGCCGTCGGGGCCGCCCGCCGCGATATACTTTTCCCTGTGAAAAGCGACGGCGCCGTTCCCGCCGTTTCCGGCGACGACGGTTATAGTTGCCTTATCGACAAACATAGGTGGTACCTCTCAACAAAAGTAAAAGCCCGACCTGAGTCGGGCTTTTGTCTTTACTCCGCGTCCGTTTCGTAAACGGAAACCTGCTTGCGGTCCTTTCCGAGACGCTCGTAACGGACTACGCCGTCCTTGAGAGCGAAAAGGAAATCGTTGCTGGCGCGGCCGACGTTGGTGCCGGGGTGGATCTTGGTCCCGCGCTGCGTGTAGAGGATATTGCCCGCGAGTACGAACTGGCCGTCCGCGCGCTTGGCGCCGAGACGCTTGGACTTGCTCTCACGGCCGTTCTTGGTGGAGCCCATTCCTTTTTTATGTGCCATGGTGTTACACCTCCGATTTCGTTATCAGCGCCCGGTCAGCCGACTATGGAGTCGATCTGGACCTGCGTGTAGGGCTGTCTGTGGCCCTGACGGGTACGCTCGTTCTTCTTGGCCTTGTAGTGGAAAACGTGGATCTTCTTGCCCTTGCCGTTCTTTATGACCTTGGCCTTGACGGAGGCGCCGTCAACTACGGGCGTGCCGAACCTGGAGCTCTCGTCGCCGATAACAGCCAGGACCTTGTCAAAAACGACCTCGTCGCCGTCGTTGACGTTGAGCTTTTCGATGAAGAGGATGTCGCCCTCTCCGACGCGGTACTGCTTACCGCCGGTCTCGATGATTGCGTGCAGCAATGTGTGCACCTTCCTTTTTCAGTCTCGCTATCCCGGGTGAGGCCGGAGCCTTCTTTCATTGACCCTTTCAAAGCGGCCTTGACATTATAGCATCCGCTTTTTCCCTTGTCAACACATATTCTTGCTTTTTATTATATATAAAGTGAAAGCCTCCTGCGGGCATAAAAAGCGGGCCCGCGGTCTTCCGCGGACCTGCCCGTTTGCGGTGTGAGTCAGATGAGCGCCTTGGTGTCGCGCGCGATGACGAGCTCCTCGTTGGTCGGGATGCAGAGGATCTTGACCTTGCTGTCGGGAGCCGAGAGGTCGACCGTCCCGCGGGTGTTGTTCTTCTCCGCGTCGAGCTTGATGCCCATGAACTCGAGGTAGGAGCAGATGCCCGCGCGGGCGCGGTTGTCGTTCTCGCCGACGCCCGCCGTGAAGACTATGGCGTCGCATCCGCCCATCGCGGCGGCGTAGGAGGCGACGAGCTTGGCTCCGTCATAGCAGAATATATCGAGCGCGAGCGCCGCCCTCTCGTTGCCCTGATCCTTTGCCGCCCAGAGGTCGCGGAAGTCGCTCGAGACGCCGGAGACGCCGAGCATGCCGGACTTCTTGTTGAGGACGTTGAGCATCTGGTGGATGTCGAGATTTTCAAGCCCCATGATGTACTCGAGCAGCGCGGGGTCTATCGAGCCGGAGCGCGTGCCCATCGGGATGCCCTCGAGAGGCGTGATGCCCATCGAGGTATCGACGCACTTGCCGCCCTTGACGGCCGCGAAGGAGGAGCCGTTGCCGAGGTGGCAGGTCACTATGCGGAGCTCCGGGTCGTTTTCGCGGCCGAGGAGCTTCGCGGCCTCGGCGGAGACGTATCTGTGCGAGGTGCCGTGGAAGCCGTAGCGGCGCGCGGCGTGCTTGGTATAGTACTCGTAGGGCAGGGCGTAGATATAGGCCTTCGGGGGCATCGTGTGGTGGAAGCCCGTGTCGAAGACGGCGACCTGCGGCTTGCCGGGCATCATGTCGCGGCAGGCGCGGATGCCCGCGAGGTTGGCGGGATTGTGCAGCGGGCCGAGGGGGATGTTCGCCTCGATGGCGGCCTCGACCTCGGGGGTGACGAGCATGGAGTCGAAGAGCTTCTCGCCGCCGTGGAGGACTCTGTGGCCGACGGCGTCGATCTCGTTCATATCCTTTATGACGCCGCCCTTGTCGGCCGTGAGGGCCTTGAAAACGAGGGCGATGGCGTCGACATGGTTCTTCATGGGCTCCTCGTAGACGAAGCTCTCGCCGCACGCCTTATGCGTGAGGACGCTCCCGTCCGCGCCTATGCGCTCGCAGACGCCCTTGGCGATGACGGTCTCGGTTTCCATGTCGAAAAGCTGATACTTCAGGGAGGAGCTCCCCGCGTTGATGACCAAAATCTTCATGTGATGCGATCCTTTCTCATTCCCCGCGGCTCGGAAAACGCTCTTGCATAACGCAGGGAACGATTGTAAAATCATAATACAAAAATAGTATACCTTTTTTCCGAAAAGGACAACATATTTTTGAAAAAAACGAGCGGAAAAGGTGATTGCGATCAAGATCATCGGAATTGCGGCTGAATACGACCCGTTCACGAACGGCCACGCCGACCATGTACGCCGGACGCGCCTCGCCGCGGGGGAGGACTGCGCCGTCGTGAGCGTCATGTCCGGCAGCTTTACCCAGCGCGGCGAGCCCGCCTGCGTGGGGAAGGTCGCGCGCGCAAAAGCCGCCGTCGCGGGCGGAGCCGACCTCGTGCTCGAGCTGCCGGCGGACTTCGCCCTCGCGTCGGCGGAGCGCTTCGCCTTCGGAGCCGTGTCCGTGCTCGACGCGCTCGGCTGCGTCGATATGATGAGCTTCGGCAGCGAGTCCGGCGACGCTGCGGAGCTCGTGGAGACCGCAGCCGTCCTGCTCGACCCGGCGATAGACGCGCTCATAAGGGACGAGCTCTCGCGCGGGGCGTCCTACGCCGCCGCGAGGCAGCGCGCCGCAGAAAAGCTCGCGGGGAAAAAGCTCCCCGCCCTCGCGAGGCCGAACGACATACTCGGCATTGAATATATAAAGGCCATGCGCCGCCTCGGCAGCTCCATGGAGCCTCTCGCCCTCCTGCGCGAGGGCGCGCACGACGCGGACGACGCCGTATTTCCCTCCGCGTCCGTCCTGCGCGCCCGCCTGCGGAGAGGGGAGAGCGTCGACGGCATGACCCCGCCCGCCTGCGCCGAGATAATCAAAGCCGAGGTCGCCTCCGGGCGCGAGCCGGTCTCGCCGGAGGCGCTCGAGACGGCCGCGCTCGCCGTGCTGCGCCGCATGGAGCTATCCGACTTTCTCGCCCTGCCCGACGCGGGCGACGGGCTCGCCGAGCGCATGCTCAAGGCCGCCTCGAAGGCGAGGACGCTCGAGGAGCTCTATGAGCTGACGAAGACGAGGCGGCTCGCCATGTCGCGCATCAGGCGCGCAGCCATGTGCGCCCTGCTCGGCGTTACGGCGGAGAGCCGCGCCGCGGCGCCGGGGTATATCCGCGTACTCGCGGCGAACGAAAAGGGCCGCGCCGTTTTGAAAAAAAAGACCCGCCGCCTTCCTCTCATTACGAAGGCGGCGAGCGCGAAAAAGCTCGAGGGAGCGGCGCTGCGGGAGTTTCTGCTCGACGTACGCGCCTCCGACCTGCGGAGCCTCGGCAGGCCCGCGCCCGAAGCGCGCATTGCGGGGGAGGATTGGCTCACCTCGCCCTATATGGCTTAGAGCCTAGTCCCGGATATGAGATAAAAAAACGGAGTGTCGACTATGGCGTCGACCTCGAAGAGCCCCTTCCAGACCTCGGCCTCGACCGAGGCCGCGCGGAGGGGCGTCTTTACGGAATGGGGGACGCCGGAGTGGTGGTTGTTGATGATATCCCGCCCGGCCCCGTGCGCGAGGGTGAGCCTCCCGCCGGGCTTGAGGGCGCGCGCCATCGCGTCTATCAGCAGCTCCTTGCGCATGAAATGCGGGTATGCGTTATAGATGAGAGCGGAGTCGAAGCCGCTCAGCGGGAGCTTCGTCACGTCGCCGCAGAGGACCTTTATCCTGCTGTCGGCGGCGTATTTTTGCGCAGCGCGCTTGGCCATTTCCGTCGAGATGTCGACGCCCGTTATCTCCGCCGCGCCTGCCGCGAGGAGCTCCGGGAACATTGCGCCCGTGCCGCACGCCACGTCGAGGACTCGCGCGCCCGCGACCTGCGCGAAAAACGCGGCCGCAATGCGCTCCGGGGCGGCGGGGACGTAGTCGTCGTCCCAGTGCTCGGCGAGACGGTCAAAGAATTCCTTTACATCCATTTGTTTCCTCCGGTGGATCAGGAGTAGTGCCGCCGGAGCTCGTCGCTCGGCCGCATGCGTATGCCGGATACTATGCCCATCGCGGCAAACGTAGTGACGACGGAAGAGCCGCCGTAGCTGAAGAGCGGGAGCGTAAGGCCGATGACGGGGGTCAGACCGAGGCACATCCCGATATTTTCAAAGGTCTGGAAGGTCAGCATCGCCGCGTAGCCGACGCATATGAGCATGTGCATATAGCTGTTGGAGCGTATGCCGACGTATATGACGCGGATGATGATGAGCACAAGCAGGACTATGACCGCCACGCAGCCTATCATGCCGAGCTCCTCGCCCGTGACGGCGAATATGAAGTCCGTGTGCTTAAACGGGAGCATTGAGGACTGCGACTGCGTCCCGTGCGTGAGGCCCTGCCCCGTGAGCTGTCCCGAGGCGAGCGCGAGCTTGCTCTGCGAGGCGTGCCACGTCACCCCGAGGCCGGTCGGGTCGACCGCGTCGGGAAAATACGGGGCGAGTATTCGCGATCGCTGGTTGCCGTTTAGCAGGTGGTTCCATATAAACGGCGAGGCCGCGACGATGAGCGCCCCTCCGATGAGAAACCAGTGCAGGCCGACGCCGGCGGCGAAGGTCATGGCGAGAAAGATGACGAAGTAGACCAGCGCCGAGCCGAGGTCGCGGCTCGTCAGCAGTATAAGACCGAACATGACCGCGAAGTGCGCCGCGAGCAGGAGAACGGAGCCTATGGAGCCGACGCCGTTTTTCGTATCGCGCAGCCACGCGAGCTGCTTTGCGTAGAGCACGACGAACGTGACCTTGACGACCTCCGCGGGCTGTATCCCGACGCGGCCGAAGCGGAGCCAGCTTTTGTTGCCCGTGCCGCCCTCGACGCCGAACTTGAAGAGCGTCGCGATGAAGAGCACGTCAAAAATGAGTATGATGAGCCAGTGCTCGGCGATAAGATCGATGTCTATGATGCTGAGCACGATGAAAAGACCGATCCCCAGAACTACGGAAACGGCCTGGATTATCATGTATTGATTTGTCTCGTAAGTCAGCGTGGCGCTGTATATGAGCACGAGGCCGTAGGCGCACGCGATCAGGCACAGAGCCAGCAGGACCGAATCCGCCGTCTTGAAGAAATCGCGGACGGCGATAAAGACTCTTTTCATAAGGACATCCTCCCGGACAGAGATATAATAACATTTTGCCGCCTCCGAGTAAACACAAATATTTGAATTCGGGCGCGCGAGGTGTTATAGTGTTCGGAGAAAGCAAACGGCGGAAGGAAGGAGGCCGGAAAATGCGGCGTATAGTTTCGCTCAGCGAGGAGGATACCGAGCGCGCGGGCGCGGAGCTCGCCTCCGGTCTCGCTCCGGGCAGAGTGGTCGCCCTGCGCGGCGATCTCGGCGCGGGAAAGACGGTATTCGTGCGCGGCATGGCCGCCGGCCTCGGCATAAAGGCGCGCGTCACGAGCCCGACCTTCGCCATCGTCAACGAGTATCCCGGCTCGCCGGAGCTCATCCACTTCGATATGTACCGCCTCTCCGGCGAGGACGAGCTATATGAGCTCGGCTGGGACGACTACCTCGCGCGAAACGCGATTATCGTCTGCGAGTGGAGCGAGCTCGTCCCCGGCGCCATGGAGGGCGCGGTGACGGTCAAGATAGAGAAAACCGGTCCGCGCGAGCGGCTCATCACGATAGAGGGGGAGGACGAATGAGGATACTTGCCCTTGAATCCTCCGCGGTCGCCGCGAGCGCGGCGCTGCTGACAGACGGGGAGCTGACCGCCTCGGTCTTCCAGTCCGCGGGCCTAACGCACAGCACGACGCTCATGCCCATGTGCGCCGACATGCTCGCCGGCTGCGGCCTCTCTGTCGCCGACGTCGACCTCATCGCCGTCGCGCGCGGCCCGGGCTCCTTTACGGGCATACGCATAGGCGTCGCCGCCGCGCGCGGGCTTGCCTGGGGCGCAGAGAAGCCCTGCTGCGGCGTTTCCACGCTGGAGGCCATGGCCATGCCGCTCGCCTTCGAGGAGGGTGCCGTCATATGCTGCGTGATGGACGCGCGGCGCTCGCAGGTCTATAACGCGCTCTTTTCCGTCGAGGGCGGCGCGCTCGTCCGCCTCGCGCCGGACAGAGCCCTTTCGCTCGAGGAGCTCGGGCAAGAGCTTAAAAAGACCGAAAAAAGGGTAATAATTGTTGGAGACGGCGCAAAACTGTGCTATAATACCTTAAAGTCCGCCGCGGACAAGCTTGAGCTCGCCCCCGCGCCTTACCTCATGCAGAGCGCGTACGGCGTCGCTCTCGCCGCCGCGGACGAAGCCAAGCGCTTCGAGCCCGTCCCGAACTATCTGCGCAAGTCGCAGGCCGAGCGGGAGCGCGAGGCGCGTCTTGCGTCGCAAAACAGCTGATCAAATATCCAATTTCATATATACAGGAGTGTGTGACTATGGCAGGCAGCGTTCACGTAATGGACCATCCTCTTATCCAGCATAAGCTCTCTGTCCTCAGGGACAAGAATACGAGCGTCAAGGAATTCCGCGAGCTCGTCAGCGAGATAGCGAGCCTCATGTGCTTTGAGGCGACCAGAGATATGCCCACGGAGGAGATAGAGATCGAGACCCCCGTCGGAATGGCGAAGGTCAAGCGCCTCGCCGGCAAGAAGATGGCGATAGTGCCCATCCTCCGCGCCGGCCTCGGCATGGTGGACGGCATCCTTCAGCTCGTGCCGAGCGCGAAGGTCGGCCACATCGGCCTATACAGGAACCCCGAGACGCTCGAGCCCGTCGAGTATTACTGCAAGATGCCCAAGGACATAGCCGAGCGCGAGGTGTATGTCCTCGATCCCATGCTCGCCACCGGCGGCAGCGCGACGGCGGCCGTCAGCTTCCTTAAAAACTACGGCTGCAAGCATATAAAGCTCATGTGCATCATCGCCGCCCCCGAGGGCGTCAAGCGTATCTCCGAGGATCACCCCGACATCGACGTTTTCGTCGCGGCGGTCGACTCCCACCTCAACGATCACGGATACATAGTCCCCGGCCTCGGCGACGCCGGCGACAGGATATTCGGCACGAAATAAACGAAACTAACGACGGGCTTCTCTCGCTTCCCGCTCTCGCGGGCCGCGGGGGAAGCCCGAACGACGGATACGGGACCTTTCATGATAGACATTGCCGTCAAAGGCGTCACGAAAGCCTTTGAGATCGACAAGAAAATACTTGACGGACTCTCCTTCGAGGTAAACTCCGGAGAGCGCGTCGGTCTGCTCGGAAAAAACGGAGCCGGCAAGACGACGCTCTTTCGCCTCATCGTGGGCGAGCTGGAGCCCGACGAGGGCGAGATCGTTATCGGCACGGGCAGGCGCATAGGGCTCATCTCCCAGATACCCGTCTACCCCGCAAACTACACGACCGAGGATGTGCTGCTCTCGGCCCATGCGCGCATATTCGAGCTCTCCGCGAAGCTCGATAAGATGCGCGAGGCCATGGCCGCCGGGGAGAAAACGGACATGGGTCTTTACGACGCGCTCTCGGCCGAGTTCGAGGCGCTCGACGGCTGGAACGAGGAGGTCGAGCGCAACAAGGTCGCCAACGGCCTCGATATCCCGCCCGCGATGCGCGCCCAGCTCTTTTCGTCCCTTTCCGGCGGAGAGAAGACGCGCGTCAACCTCGCTCGGCTCATTCTCGAGAATACGGATATCCTGCTGCTCGACGAGCCGACCAACCACCTCGACATGAAGGCGACCTTATGGCTCGAGGACTACCTCGAGCATTTCCGCGGGACGGTGCTGACCATCTCGCACGACCGCTATTTCCTCGACCGCGTCGTAAGCCGCATCGTCGAGATAAACGCGGGCAGGGCCGAGTTCTACGGCGGCAATTACAGCTTCTACGCCGTCGAGAAGCAGGCCCGCTATGAAGAGCAGCTCAAAAAATGGGAGCAGGAATCCAAGGAGGTCAAGCGCCTCGAGGACGCCGCCGCCCGCCTGTACCAGTGGGGCACGGGCAACGAGATGCTCATGAAAAAATCCTTCGCCATCAAGACCCGCGCCGAGCGCGTCAGGACGGTCGAAAGGCCGGACCGGGAAAAGAAGATACGCGGCACGATAGGGCAGAAGGAGTTTCGCGCGGACGAGCTGATGGTCGTTCGCGGACTGACCAAGGCCTACGGCGAGCGCACGCTCTTTTCCGGCGTGGAGCTCCTCGTAAAGGGCGGCGAGCGCATCGCCGTCATCGGGGACAACGGAACGGGGAAATCGACTCTCATCGGCTGCCTGCTCGGCCTGACCGAGGCTGACGACGGCTTCGTAAAGCTAGGCCCCGCCGTTAAGGCGGCGTACCTGCCGCAGATAGTGCGCTTTGCCGACCCGCACCTCAGCGTGCTCGATACTGCCATGACCGAGGCCAAATGGACCGCGCAGACCGCGCGCAACAGGCTCGGCGCGTTCAAATTCTCGGGCGATGACGTTTTCAAGCCCGTTTCGGCGCTGTCCGGCGGCGAACAGAGCAGACTGCGGCTCTGCATACTTATGAAGGACGATATCAACCTGCTCGTGCTCGACGAGCCGACCAACCATCTCGACATAGATTCGCGCGAATGGATGGAGGAGGCTCTCTCGGAATACGGAGAGGCGCTACTCTTCGTCTCGCACGACAGATATTTCATAAACCGGTTCGCCACGCGCATCTGGGAGCTGGAGGACGGGAAGCTGACCGACTGGCCCTGCGGCTTCGAGGAGTACCGCGAGCGCAAGGAGCGCATGACGCGCGTCGAGCAGGTCATAAAGACGGAAAAGCGCCGCGAGGCGAAAAAGGCCGCCGTCCCGTCGCGCGAAAAGCGCATGGCGACGCTGGAAAAGCGCATCGCGGCCGCCGAGGAGAAGATAGCCGCGCTCGACGCGGACATAGAGGCCAATTCGACCGACTACGAAAAGCTTCAGGAGCTTTTCGCCGCCAAGACCGAGGCCGAGACCGGGCTCGAGGCGCTCTATGAGGAGTGGTCCGAGCTCTCGGAGGAAGAACAATGAAGCGCAACCTCACCGCGCCTTTCGCCGCGCTGGCGCTCGTTATCGCCGCGCTGGTGCTCAAATTCGCCCTCGTAGGCTATTCTTTTCTGGCCTATATCTTTGTCGCGGCGGCGGCCGTGCTGATCGTCATGCACCTGCTCGTCCGCTTCGCCAAGAAGGGCTCGAAAAAAGCGAAGACCGCGGCGATCGTCATCGCGTGCCTGCTCGCCGTCGGCGTCGTGATATTCGCCGTCGCCGAGGGCGCCGTCATAAAGAACGCGAAGACCGACGAGAGCGCCTATGACATGGACTACGTCATAGTTCTCGGCGCGGGCGTGAACGGGACGGAGCCGTCCCTCTCGCTGTATAACCGGCTCACCGCCGCGCTCGGATTTCTTGAAAGGTCGCCCGACGCCGTCGCCATAGTCAGCGGCGGGCAGGGCTCCGGCGAGCTCATAAGCGAGGCCGAGTGCATGCGCCGCTGGCTCGAGGCAAGGGGAGTCGCCCCCGAGCGCATCGTCATGGAGCCCAACGCGACCAACACGCGCGAGAACCTTAAATATTCCTTCGACATCATTGCCGGGCGCGAGGGCGGCGCATATCCCGACGCCGTCGCGATAGTTTCGAGCGAGTATCATCTCCTGCGCGCGAAGATGCAGGCAAGAAAGCTCGGCGTTAATAACTGCGCCGGCGTCGCCGCGAAAACGACGCTTCCCGTTCTGCGCATGAACTACTTTATCCGCGAGGCCTTCGGTGTCGCGTGGGAGTCCGTTTCGAGTTGATATTTGCCCCGCGTTGTGTTAAAATCTCTTATTATCCTCTCATTGGTTTTTGGAGAACGAGCAGATGCTGGATAAACTTCGGGACGTTGAGGAACGCTTCCGCAAAATAGAGGAAAAGATGGCCACGCCGGAGGTCTACAACGACCCCGCGGCGGTGGCGAAGCTTTCGCGCGAGCAGAAGGAGCTCGCCCCCGTCGTCGAGGCTTACCGCCGCTACGTCAAGCATTCCGACGACCTCGAGCAGGCTCGCGCGCTCCTCTCCGACCCGGAGATGAAGGAGATGGCCGAGGAGGAGATGGCCTCCGCCGCCCGCCTCATGGAGGAGACCGAGCATGAGCTCAAGGTGCTGCTCCTCCCGCGCGATCCGAACGACTCCAAGAACGTCATCGTCGAGATCCGCGGCGGCGTCGGTGGGGACGAATCCGCCCTTTTTGCCGCCGATCTATTCCGTATGTACTCCATGTACGCCGAGCGCTGCCGCTGGAAATGCGAGGTCACGAACATCAACGAGACCGAGCTCGGCGGCATCAAGGAGATATGCTTCATCCTCGAGGGGGACGGGGCGTACTCCTATATGAAATTCGAGAGCGGCGTCCACCGCGTCCAGCGCGTGCCGGACACGGAGGCTTCAGGCCGCATCCATACCTCGACGGTGACCGTCGCCGTCATGCCCGAGGCCGAAGAGGTGGAATTCGAGATAAACCCCGCCGACCTCCAGATAGATACGTTCCGCTCCAGCGGAGCCGGAGGCCAGCACGTCAACAAGACCGAGAGCGCCATCCGCATAACGCATATCCCGACGGGCGTCGTCGTCGAGTGCCAGGACGAGCGCAGCCAGCATAAGAACCGCGAGCGCGCCATGAAGATCCTGCGCGCCAAGCTCTACGACGCGGAGCTTGAAAAGCAGAACGCCGCCATCGCCGCCGAGCGGCGCAGCCAGGTCGGGACGGGCATGCGCAACGAGCGCATCAGGACCTACAACTTCCCGCAGGGCCGCGTCACGGATCACCGCATCGGTCTGACGCTGTATAAGATCGACGCGATAATGAACGGCGACCTCGACGAGCTCATCGAGGCCCTTCGCACGGCCGATCAGGCGGAGCGCCTGAAGGCCTCGGGAATGGAAGGCGACGAGGCGTGAAGACGGAACTTCTCTCCTGCGCGACGCAGGCCGAGCGCGAGCGCTCCGTCGCCCGCGCGGTCGAGCTCCTAAAGGCGGGCGAGCTCGTCGGCATCCCGACCGAGACGGTCTACGGCCTCGGGGCCAACGCGCTCGACGCATCCGCCGTCGAAAAAATATTCGCCGCCAAGGGCCGCCCCGGCGACAACCCCTTGATAATCCACGTGACGGGCCCCGAAGCCCTCTTTGAATATTGCGCCGAGGTCCCGCCGCGGGCTCTTGAGCTCGCGGAGCGCTTCTGGCCCGGCCCGCTGACGATAGTCCTGCCGAGCAAAGGAAACGTCCCTCGCGAGGTGACCGCAGGGCTCGATACGATAGCCGTAAGATGCCCCGACAGCCCGCTGACGCTTGAAGTCATAGCGCGGCTCGGCGCGCCGATAGCCGCCCCGTCGGCCAACATCTCCGGCCGCCCCAGCACGACGGAGGCCGCGCACGTCATGGCCGACATGGGCGGGAAGATAGCCGCCGTGCTCGACGGAGGACCCTGCCGCGTCGGCGTGGAATCGACGATAATAGACCTCTCCTGCGACCCGCCCAAGCTCCTGCGCCCCGGCGGCATAACGCCGGCGCAGCTCATGGAGTCCGGCCCGCTCGAGCTCGATCCCGCGGTCTACAGACTTCTCGGCCCGGACGAGAGGCCCCGAGCACCCGGCATGAAATACAGGCACTATGCCCCGCGCGGCGAGGTCACGCTCGTCAAGGGCGAAGCCGCCTCCGCCGCGGAGTATATAAACTCCCGACCCGCCCCCGAGAGAACGGCTGTCCTCTGCTTTGACGGAGAGCGGGAGCTCTACCGCGCCGCCGTCGTCGTCGAGATAGGCGCGCAGGAGGACTACGACGCGCAGGCCGAGAGGGTCTTCAACGCTCTGCGCTCCGTCGACAGCGAGGATATCGACTTCGTTTTCGCCCGCTGCCCGAAGCCGGACGGCGTGGGGCTCGCGGTCGTCAACAGGCTCGGCAAGGCAGCCGCGCACAGAGTCGTCGAGGTATGATGATGAAGATAATTGGCTTGACCGGCCCGACCGGAGCCGGAAAAACGACGGCGCTCCGCGTCCTCGAGGAGCTCGGAGCCGTCATAATAGACTGCGACGCGGTCTACCACGACCTGCTCGAAAACTCCGAAGACATGCTCGCGGAGCTCCGGGCGGAGTTCCCGGAGGCCTTCGAGACGGGCGCGTTCGACCGCAAAAAGCTCGGCTCCATAGTTTTTGCCTCGCCCGAGAGGCTCGAAAAGCTCAACGCCATAACTCATAAATACGTCGACCGCGAGGTGGCGCGGATAATCGAAGAATCGCGCGCAAAGGGCGCGCGCGCCGTCGCCATCGACGCGATAGCCCTCATAGAGAGCGGGCTCGGAGCCAAATGCGACGCGACGTGCGCGATCGTCGCTCCCCTGAGAAGGCGGGTTCGCCGCCTTATGAAGCGCGAGGGCATCTCCGAGGAATATGCGCGCAGCCGCATCGCCGCGCAGAAGCCCGCGCGGTGGTTTTCAAGACATACGGACATAACGCTCAGAAACGACGCGGACGAGGAGACGTTCCGCGCCCTGTGCCGCTCCGAATTTGAGGCTCTGCTTTCGGCGGAGCAGATAGGATGAGAAACATGGATCAAGCGATTTTTGAAAGACTCGAATCTAACGTCCGATCTTACAGCAGGCATTTCCCGGCCGTCTTCACGAAGGCCAAAATGTCGAAGATGTACTCCGCCGACGGCAAAGAGTACCTCGACTTCTTCAACGGCGCCGGCGCGCTCAACTACGGCCACAACAACGATTTCATCCGCGCGCGCATAGCCGACTACCTCCTCGGCGACGGGATAACCCACGGTCTCGACATGTTCACCGAGGCCAAGGGCGAATTCTTCGAGGCGTTCGAGAAGTACGTCATGCAGCCCGCGGGCCTGGAGTACAAGCTCCTGTCCTGCGCCCCGACGGGGACGAACGCCGTCGAGGCCGCGCTGAAGATGGCGCGCAAGGCAAAGCATCGCCGCGGCGTCTTCTCCTTCGCGGGGGGCTTTCACGGCATGACGCTCGGCTCCATGGCCGTGACGAGCAGCCGCAGCATCAGAAAGGGCGCGCACACCGGTCTTCCCGACGTGACCTTCGTCCCACACCCGGCGAGGTTTTCCGGCGACGCGCTCTCATATATAGAGTATCTGATGACGGACGAGTATTCCGGCGTCGAAAAGCCTGCCGCGATCATCCTCGAGACGGTCCAGTCCGAGGGCGGCATCGTCCCCGTGGAGGGCGAATTCCTCCGCGGCCTCGCCGAGCTCTGCGCGCACGAGGACGTCGCGCTCATCATCGACGATATCCAGGTCGGCTGCGGCAGGACGGGCCCGTTCCTATCCTTCACGCCGTTCGGCGTAAAGCCCGACTTCGTGTGCCTGTCGAAGTCCATCAGCGGCTATGGGCTGCCCATGTCACTGGTCCTCATCAAGCCCGAGCTCGACGTGTTCACCCCCGGCGAGCACAACGGCACCTTCCGCGGCAACCAGCTCGCCTTCGTCGGCGCGAAGGCCGCGCTCGAGTACCGCGAGCAGGTCGATCTCGGCGCGAAGACCGCCGACGACGAAAAATTCGTGCAGGAATTCATCCGGGAGCGCATCCTGCCCATGGACGAGCGCCTCGTCACCCGCGGCAGGGGCATGATAAACGGCATAGACGTCGACGGGCTCGGCCGCCCCGACCTCTCCGAAAAGGTCGTCGACCTCTGCTTCGAGCGCGGTCTCGTCATGGAGCGCGCCGGGCGCGACGACTGCGTGCTGAAGATAATGCCCGCGCTGACCATATCGCGCGAGGAACTCAAGACCGGCCTCGAGATAGTCGAGGCCTCGCTGAAAGACTGTCTGTAAAGGAGAAAAACAAAATGGCAGACCGCGAAGAGCTTTTCTATTCATCCAAAAACGTATACGACGTCATGGACGACGCCGAGCGCGCCCGCTGCTATGAGTACGCCGAGGGCTACAAGAGGTTCCTCTCCAATTCCCGCATCGAGCGCGAGGCCGTCCGCGAGGCGGTAAGGCTCGCCGAGGCGCGCGGCTTCAAGCCCTTCGAGGAGGGCGCGAAGTACGCTCCGGGCGACAAGATATATTTCGATAACCGCGGCAAGTCCCTCTTCCTCGCCGTCATCGGCGAGCGCCCCGCAGGTGAGGGGATAAACCTCGCCGCGGCGCACATCGACTCCCCGAGAATAGACCTCAAGCAGATCCCGCTCTATGAGGACTCCGGCGTTGCGATGTTCAAGACGCACTACTACGGCGGGATAAAGAAATTCCACTGGGTGACGATACCCCTCGAGCTGCACGGCCGCGTCTGCCGCGCCGACGGCTCCTTCGTCGACGTCTGCATAGGCCGCGAGCCGGGAGAGCCGCGCTTCTGCATCTCCGACCTGCTGCCGCACCTCGCCGCCGAGCAGATGAAAAAGTCCCTCGCCGACGGCTTTACCGGCGAGGACCTCAACATCATCATCGGCACCCGCCCCGACCCCGAAAAGGGCGAGGACAGAGTCAAATTCGCCATCATGAAGCTCCTCAACGAGAAGTACGGCATCGTCGAGGAGGACTTCCTCTCCGCCGAGCTCATGGCCGTCCCGGCGTTCGACGTCGTGGACATCGGCTTCGACCGCTCGCTCATCGGCGGCTACGGCCATGACGACAGAGTCTGCGCCTATGCCGAGCTCGCCGCCATACTCGAGCTCGAGAGGCCGGTAAAGACCGCCGTCTGCCTGCTCGTGGACAAGGAGGAGGTCGGCAGCACGGGCGTGACGGGCATGCAGTCGGAGGCCTTCGACCGCTTCATGGATTCCCTCTGCGGCGGGACGCGGCTTTATGACTGCTACGCGAAGTCCTTCTGCCTCTCGGCCGACGTCTGCAACGCATTTGACCCGAATTACGCCTCAGTATCCGAAAAGCGCAACGCCGCCCAGCTCAACCACGGGCTCGGCATCGTCAAGTTCACGGGCTCGCGCGGCAAGGCCGGCGCGTCCGACGCCTCCGCCGAGGTCGTATCGCGCGTGCGGACGATGTTCGCCAAGGCGGGCGTTGTCTGGCAGCTCGCCGAGCTCGGCAAGGTCGACGCCGGCGGCGGCGGGACGGTCGCCATGTTCACGGCCGTGCGCAACATCGATACGATAGACGCGGGCGTGCCCGTGATAAGCATGCACGCTCCCTTCGAGATAATCGCCAAGGCCGACGCATATATGACCTATAAGGGCATGCGAGCCCTCTACGACTGCGAGTAAAACGACGCTGCGCCCCCTCCGCAAATGCGCGGAGGGGGCGCATTTTATCAAAAACACGGCTTGTCATATCCGAAAAATAAAAAACGCGGAGATAATTGCATAACGACGGCGCGGGTGATAAAATGGATACAGGAAAAAAGCAAACAGGAAGGGAAGGAATCAAATGAACAGGATACCGTTTTCCGAAGATGAGATGAAGGTCATCGGCACTCATCCCGTAGCGACTCAGGGCAGGATGCCGGTCCCGCCGAGGTACAACACCCCCGTGACGAGCAGGGAGAACGTCCGGCTCGCGTGGAAGCGAGAGGGCGCTTTCTGGATCCCGCAGAGCTCCGACTTTGCGACGATGGGCCCGCGCGTCATCATCGATAACGTCGCCCGCGCTTTCTGCTTCGACTGCGGACCGCAGCTGACGGACGAGGAAAAGGGCGGCAAGGACATGTTCGGCATCGAATGGGTCTACGTCCCCGTCGTCGGCGGCTCTATGGTCAAGCCCGGCGCCCCGACGCTCGAGGACGCCAACGACTGGCCCGAGGCCATAAAGTTCCCCGACGTCTCCACGTTCGCGTGGGACGAGTGCGGCAAGGTAAACGCCAAGCTCAACGAGACGACGCGCTCCTTCTCCGTGACGATACTCAACGGCCTTTATGAGCGCCTTATCTCCTTCATGGACTTCGAGGGCGCGGCCATGTCCCTCATCGACGAGGACCAGCAGGACGCCGTCCACTCGCTGTTCGACCATCTTGCCGACATGTACATAGAGATCATGGAGCACTTCATCGAGCAGTTCCCGAACCTCGACGGCCTCGTATTCCACGACGACTGGGGCTCCCAGCGCGCTCCGTTCTTCTCGCTCGACACCTGCATGGAGATGATTGTACCGTATCTGAAGAAGGTCGCCGACTTCTGCCACTCCAAGGGCCTCTGGTTCCAGCATCACTGCTGCGGCAAGAACGAGATGCTCGTCCCCGCCATGATAGAGGCCGGGGTCGACATGTGGGCTCCGCAGCGCATGAACGACGTCGACATGCTGCGCGACAAGTACGGCGACAAGCTCATGTTCGCCGTATACGGGCCCGAGCTCCCGAGGGATTCGAGCCCCGAGGATGTGGAAGCCGCCGCGAAAGCTCTCGTCGATAAGTACGCTCCGGGTTTCGACGAAAAGCCGGTCTTTTTCTCCAACATGTTCCCGGTCCCCGGCTTCACCGAAGCGGTCTATAAATACGGCCGCAAGGCTCTCTGCGGCTGATATCCGGTATTCCGGGCCCGAAAAACCCCTGAAACCGTCATTTTTGCTCCGCGCCGTCCGTAATATTTGACAAAGCGTTTGCATATTATGTAAAGCTGTGTTAAAATAAAAGGACGGCGCGGAGCGCCGTCTCTGGAGGCGTGAAAATGTCTTTGGCATTCGCCCTGCTTCTGGGGCTCATTCAGGCGCTGACGGAATTTCTGCCCGTGTCCAGCTCGGGCCACCTCTCCATCCTTCAAAACCTTTTCGGCGTGGAAAAGGTCGGCGAAGTCGATGTGCTGTTCGACGTGATGCTCCATTTCGGGACGCTCATCTCCGTCGTCATCATGTACCGCCGCGACATATGGGATATGATAAAGGCCTTTATCGGCTTTTTCCGCCGCCGTGGGCCGGACGCCGCCTCGCGGACTCAGCGAGAGCGCGGCTCGGCGCGGTTCATCCTTCTGGTCATAGTCGCGACGCTCCCGCTGCTTATCGTCCTTCCCGTCAAAGACTACATAGAGAGCCTCTACGGGAGCCTGACCTTCGTGGGCGCGGCTCTCATAGTGACGGGCCTTGTGCTCTTTATCTCCGACAGGATCAAAAAAGGAAAGAAGAACGAAAACTCCGCGACCCTCGTCGATGCGCTGCTCGTCGGCTGCCTGCAGGCCGTCGCGACGGCGCCGGGCATCTCCCGCTCGGGCATGACGATCTCCTGCGGGCTGCTGCGCGGCTTCGACAGAAGCTTCGCCGTCCGCTTCTCTTTCATCCTCTCCGTTCCCGCCGTGCTCGGAGCGAACGTCCTGAGCCTTATAAAAGCCCTCAAGGAGGGCATAGACGCGTCGCTTCTGCCCGTGTACCTCGCGGGCGTCGCGGTCGCGGCCTCAGTCGGCTGCCTGGCGATAAAGCTCATCCGCTATCTGACGGAAAAAGAGAGGTTCGGCCGCTTCGCGTACTACTGCTGGACAGTCGGCGCGGCGGTCCTCACCGCATCCTTCTTTATTTGAGATATCCACACACGACCACAGGGGTGATTTGATTGGCGACAAAAAAGAAAAAACGCTCGACCGCCGCGGCGAAGAGCTCTTCGACCTCGAGGAGGACGAAGACTCCGTCCAAGGCCGCGCAGCCCAAGCGGCGCGAGATAGGCGCCGTGGTCTGCGCCGTGCTCGGCGTGTTCTCGCTGCTTAGCCTGTTCAAGTTCGCGAACGACGGCTGGTTCCTCGGCGTTTTCAAGCATTTCATGATGGGCCTCATCGGAGCGGGATATTATCTCCTCCCGTTCGCCCTCTTCGGCGCGGCCATCATCCTCGCCTTCCATAGGGGGAGGCCGGTGCGCCTGCGCCTGGTCTGCACGCTGCTCGTTCCGATAGTGTTCGGCGTCCTCTGCTATCTGTTCTCCTCGAAGGCCGGAGCATGGGAAGCCCCCGGCTTTGCCGACATGTATTCCGGCTGGAAGGAAAACGCCATGCAGAGCGGCGTCATAACGGGTTATCTCGCTGTGCTCTTCAGGTCCCTCTTCAGCAAGGCCGGCGCCGCGATCGTCTTCATCGTCCTGCTCATATTCTTCGTTCTGACAGCGTTCAACCTGACGATCAGCAAAATAGCCGAATCCGTCAAGAACCGCCCGCACCTCGAATATACTCCCGAGCCTGAGCCCGAGAAGCCTCTTCCCTCCATCGTAAAGCCCGGCGTGAAAAATAAGCGCAAGGTCTTCGACGCGGAAAACGCGGACGAGCTCAAGGCCGCCCCGCTGACGGGGAAGACGGGGGCGGGCATAGACCTGCCCGTGGACGGGCCCATCAGGCCGTCCAAAGGGACCGGCTCGTGGTTCGATCCCAATCCCACCGTTGCGACGCCCGATCAGATCGTCAAGGGCAAAAAGGGAAGCGTCAAGCCTCCCGAGCCACTCGCCGAGACGACCGAGCCCGAACCCATTCCCGCGCCGACTCCGGCGCCCGCTCCAACGCCTGCCCCTGCGCCGACGCCCGTTCCCGCGCCGGCTCCGGAGCCCAAGCCCGCGAAGCTCAGCAAGGAGGATGCGGCCGAGGCCGAGGCGGAGGTCGCCGCAGACATAGAAAAGAATCTCGAGGAGCCCGAGCGCCCGGTCTACATATTCCCGCCGCTCAGCCTGCTGACCGAGGGCTCGCCCTACGGCGCGCTCGACGGGGCCGAGGAGACGCGCCTGAACGCCCAACGGCTCGACGGAGCGCTCCGGAGCTTCGGCATCAGCGCCGAGATATGCAACGTGACGCGCGGCCCGTCGGTCACGCGCTACGAGGTAGAGCTCGAGCAGGGCGTCAAGCTCAATAAGCTGACCGGCCTTGCCGACGACATCGCCCTCTCGCTCGGAGCCACGGGCGTGCGCATCGCTCCCGTGCCCGACAAGATAAGCATCGTCGGCATCGAGGTGCCGAACAAGCTGACGAACATCGTCACCCTGCGCGAGATAATAGGCTCGGACAAGTTCCGTCAGGCCTCCTCGCCGCTCTCCTTCGCCATCGGCAAGGACATTGGCGACGCGCCCGTCGTCGGGGACATCTCCAAGCTGCCGCACATGCTCATCGCCGGCACGACGGGCTCCGGCAAGTCCGTCTGCATGAACTCGCTCATAATCTCCCTGCTCTATAAGTCCTCGCCCGAGGACGTGCGTCTCATCATGGTGGACCCGAAGATGATAGAGCTCGGCGTCTACAACGGCATCCCCCACATGCTCATCCCCGTCGTGACCGACCCGAAGAAGGCCGCCGGCGCGCTCCAGTGGGCCGTCATGGAGATGCTCAAGCGCTATAAGCTCTTCTCCGAGTCCGGCGCGCGCGACCTGCAAAGCTATAACGAGACCGTGTCCATGACCGCCGAGGGCAAGAAGCTCCCGCGCATCGTGGTGCTCATAGACGAGCTGGCCGACCTCATGCTCGTCGCCGCCAAGGACGTCGAGGAGAGCATCTGCCGCGTCGCCCAGATGGGACGAGCCTCCGGCATCCACCTCGTCATCGCGACGCAGAGGCCGTCGGCCGACGTCATAACCGGCCTCATGAAGGCGAACATCCCCTCAAGGATAGCCTTCGCCGTCGACAGCTCGCTCAACTCCCGCATCATCCTCGACCAGACCGGCGCGGAAAAGCTCGTCGGCAAGGGCGACATGCTCTATTTCCCGCTCGGGGCCGGCAAGCCCATGCGCGTACAGGGCACGTTCGTGACCGACCGCGAGCGTGAGGACGTCATCGAATTCGTCAAGAACGCCTGCCCGGCGGAGTACGACGAGAGCATCAATCAGGAGATCGAGCGCAACGCGCAGGGCAAGGAAAAGGGCGCCAAGACCGTCGCCGAGATGGACGAGGCGAACTCCGCGCCCGACGACGACGCCGACGAGATGCTCGACGACGCCGTGAATGTCGTCCTCGAGAGCGGCATGGCCTCCGTCTCCATGCTCCAGCGCAGGCTCAAGCTCGGCTATTCGCGCGCCGCGCGCATCGTCGATCAGATGGAGGAGCGCGGCATAGTCGGCCCGTTCGAGGGCTCCAAGCCCCGTCCGCTGCTCATTACGCGCGAGGAGTGGGAGGCCCGCAAGAGCGGGGGAACGACCGCGCCTCAGATGAGCATGTTCGAGGCGGACGAGGAAGAATAGGAAACCTAAATGATCAAAGAATACCGAAACGGAGAGGCCTTTCTCGCTGAGAACAGGCCTCTTCTCGATACAGACAAATACCGCTCCGTGTTCTTCTATGGTGACGCGGACCTCATCAAGAGCGCCGACCGCGAGAACTACGCCCTGCGCGCCGAGGAAGGGGACAAGGCCCTGCTCGCCGTAAGGGCCGAGCCTTTCGGCACGGTGCTCTTCGGCTCGCCCGAGCTCACCCCGGAGCTATTCGCCCATATCGTCGAAGGCGGCTTCCGGCTCGACAAGTACATGGGCGGCGAGGACGTCGGGGACGCCGCGGCGGCGTTTCTCACGGAGAAGTACGGCATAGTATTCGAAGAGAGCCTCGCCATGGATTTCATGGAGGCGACGGAGGTAACGGAGCCGTCCTCGGACGAAGTGGAGATCCCGTCCGCAGCAGACCTCGACGAGATATGCGCTCTCATCGAGCGCTTCATCGCCGACTGCGGCCTGCTAGACACTGTCGACAGAGAGGGGACGGAGCGGACGCTCGACCGTTTCCGCGTCCTGCGCCGCGGCGGGCTCATCGTGAGCATGGCCAAGCGCGTCTCCTCGACCGGGGATTCCGACCGCCTGAGCGACGTCTATACGCGCCCGGAGCACCGCGGGAAGGGCCTTGCCCGCCTCGTCGTGAACAATATCAAAAACGAGATACTCGCCTCCGGCCGCGTCGCGACGCTGAACGTAGATAAGAAAAACCCTTACAGCAACCGCCTCTACGTCTCGCTCGGCTTCAAAAAGCTCTTCTCGCAGGGGGAATACCGCAGAATGCGGTAAAAAAGAAAACAAAAAGCCGCCCGAAGGAACGTCCTTCGGGCGGCATTGTTATTGCCGTTTATACGGTTATGACGAAGCCGACGAGGTCGAGGACTATGCCGATGACTATCGCCGCGGCGTAGAGCGACGCGAGCAGGACGAAGTTGTCTTTCATGGGTCTGTTTACGCGGAAGAGGACCAGCAGGCCGACGCCGGAGCCCGCGAGCAGGCCCGCGAGCATGGCTCCCGTCGTCATCGCGCCCTCGAGGAAGAGCTCGGTAATGATGACGGAGGCCGCGCAGTTCGGGATGAGGCCGACGATACCGGCAATGAGCGGCCCGACGACGGGCTTATTGAGTATGAGCCCGCGCAGGACATCCTCGCCGATGAAATGTATCGCCGTGTTGAGCGCGAGCGTGATGACGAGGATGAAGAGCGCGATCGAGAAGGTGTGCTTGAGCGTGCCCTTGAGGACGCCGCCCTCCTCCTCGCAGCCGCAGTGCGTCGTCTCGCAGACGGCGTGGAGGTTGACGTCGCCCTCGCGGACCTTCATCGCGCGCCGCACGAGGTCGAAGAGCAGACCGACGAAGAGGCCGGAGACGAGCTTGACGCCGAGTATCTTGAAGATGACCCCCGCGGGAACGGACTCGGATATGAGTATGGGGAGCATCTCGTCCGACGTCGCGAGGAATATCGCCAGCAGCGTGCCTCCCGTGACGAGCCTGTCCGCGTATAGATTTGAAACGACGGTCGAAAAGCCGCACTGCGGGAGCAGACCGAGCAGGCCGCCTATGACGGGGCCGAAGCGCCCCGCCTTCTGCACGAGCGCCGCGGCCTTGTCCATCGCCTTGTGCTCGATTATCTCGAGCACGAGATAGGTGAGGAAGAGATACGGCAGCAGCTTCAGAACGTCGAGCAGGGAATCGAGTATGTATTCGGGCATGGTGATCCTCCGAAAAAAGGGCCGAGATCGTTTTACAAATCATAATTATACAACCTTTATCGCATGCGTTGCAAGAAAAAAGTGGAATAGACGGCCGCGCGCGCCATAGACTTTTACATATCGTAAAGGAGGTGACGGCTCATGCAGCCGTGCAGGATAGGCGATCTGCGGTGCAGGGAGGTCATAAACGTCGCCGACGGGAGGCGGCTCGGCTTCGTCGACGACGTGCTTCTCGACGTGCACGACGGGCGCGTCCTCGCCATCACCGTGCAGGGGAGGGCAAAGCTCCTCGGCGTCGTCGGCAGGGAGGAGGATTACGTGCTTCCGTGGGAGAGCATAACGAGAATGGGCAATGATATAATCCTCGTTGAGGTCAAGGGCGAATATCAGCGGCTGAAAAGGCAAAAAAGCTTTTAAAAAGGGCAAAATAAGCGGAAAATCCCCTTGCTTTTTTGGCTTTCGTATGCTACTATATTTCGGCATTACACACACCCCTGACGCCGGACCGAGTGCCCGAAAGGGTGGAAAGGCGAGTGACGGGCGTGGAGGGTAATAACAAAAAAAGGAGGAATATCCCATGGCAGTAGTATCTATGAAGCAGCTTCTCGAGGCGGGCGTCCACTTCGGTCACCAGACCCGCCGCTGGAACCCCAAAATGGCTCCGTATATCTATATGGAGCGCAACGGCATCTATATCATCGACCTTCAGAAGACGGTCAAGAAGCTGGAAGAGGCCTATGCCTTCGTCCGCGAGCTCGCCGAGAACGGCCAGACCATCCTCTTCGTCGGAACGAAGAAGCAGGCTCAGGACGCCGTCAAGGAAGAGGCTGAGCGCGTCGGCATGTACTACGTCAACGCCCGCTGGCTCGGCGGCATGCTCACCAACTTCAAGACCATGCGCACCCGTATCGACAGGCTCGCCCAGCTGCGCAAGATGCAGGAGGACGGCACCTTTGATATGCTCCCCAAGAAGGAAGTCATCAAGCTCACCGGCGAGATCGACAAGCTCGAGAAGTACCTCGGCGGCGTCAAGGAGATGAAGCGTCTTCCCGGCGCTCTGTTCATCATCGACCCGCGCAAGGAGCGCAACGCCATCGCCGAGGCCCGCAAGCTCCATATCCCCATCGTCGCCATCGTTGACACCAACTGCGATCCCGACGAGGTCGACTATGTGATCCCCGGCAACGACGACGCCATCCGCGCCATCCGCCTCATCTCCGCGACCATGGCCAACGCCGTTCAGGAAGGCCGTCAGGGAGTCGACGAGGGCGCCGAGGAAGCCCCCGCGGCCGAAGAGCCCGCCGCCGACGCCGAGTAAGACGCGCTACAAAAGAATAAGAAAGGAAGTTATATAGATGGCTTATACAGCAGCTGACGTTAAGAACCTGCGCGAAATGACCGGCGTGGGTATGATGGATTGCAAGAAGGCCCTCGAGGCCTCCGACGGCGATATGGACAAGGCCGTCGAGTATCTGCGCGAGAAGGGCCTCGCCGCCGCCCAGAAGAAGGCCGGCCGCATCGCCGCCGAGGGCATGGCTTACGCCGCCGTTATCGACGGTATAGGCGTAGTCGTCGAGGTCAACGCCGAGAGCGACTTCGTCGCCAAGAACGAGCTTTTCGTCGACTATGTCAAGAACATCGCCGAGGTCGTCGCGAAGAAGAACCCCGCCGATCTGGACGCTCTCTACGCCGAGCAGTATCCCGGCTCCGACAAGACCGTCCTCGAGATGCAGAACGACCGCGTTCTCGTCATCGGCGAGAATATCAAGGTCCGCCGCTTCGCCCGCTATGACACGGGCCTGAACGTCGCCTACGTCCACATGGGCGGCAAGATCGGCGTCATCGTCAATATGGAAGTCGCCGCCGGCGCCGAGAACAACGCCGAAGTCATCGAGCTCGGCAAGGACGTTGCCATGCAGGTCGCGGCCCTCAATCCGACCTTCCTCGACAAGAGCGAGGTCTCCCAGGAGTTCATCGACAACGAGAAGAAGATCCGCCTCGTCCAGGCCAAGGAAGATCCGAAGAACGCCAACAAGCCCGACGAGATCATCGAGAAGATCATCATGGGCGGCCTGAACAAGTTCTATAAGGAGATCTGCCTGCTCCAGCAGCCCTACGTCAAGGACGACAAGGTCTCCGTCGAGCAGCACGTCGCCGCCGTCGCCAAGGCCGTCGGCGCCGCGATCACCGTCAAGGGCTATACCCGCTTCGAGAAGGGCGAGGGCATCGAGAAGAAAGAGTCCAACCTTGCCGAAGAAGTCGCCGCGATGGTGAAGTAAGACCCCAAGGCATAATAAAAGCAGCATGGCAAGCGCCATGCTGCTTTTTTTTCTTTTTTCTCAGCGGTCTTCAGTTTCAACGGTCTATCAGCGACTGACCTGTCATCTCGGCGGGTTTTTCGAGCCCGAGCAGGTCGAGTATCGTCGGGGCTATGTCCGCGAGGCGGCCGTTATGGAGCTTGACGTCGGCCCCAGAGATGATGAACGGGACGGGGTTCGTGGTATGCGCCGTGTGCGGCTTGCCGTTAGAGTCGAGCATCTCGTCGGCGTTGCCGTGGTCTGCCGTAACGATGCATATGCCGCCGGCGTTTTCCGTCGCGCGCGCTATTGAGCCGACGCACTCGTCGACGACCTCGACCGCCTCGACGACGGCGGGGATGACGCCCGTATGCCCGACCATGTCGCAGTTTGCGAGATTGACGACGATGAGGTCGAACGCGCCGGAGGCTATCGAGTCGCAGGCCGCTGCCGTGACCTTGCGCGCGCTCATCTCCGGCACGAGGTCATAGGTCGGGAACTCGCGCGGGGAGGGGATGAGGATGCGCTTTTCGCCCGCGAAGGGCTCCTCGCGCCCGCCGTTGAGGAAGAACGTGACGTGGGCGTATTTCTCCGTCTCGGCTATGTGCATCTGCGTCATGCCGAGGGAGGAAACGTATTCTCCGAGCGTGTTCTTGACGACCTCGGGCGGGAAGGCGACCGTGACGTTCTTGATGTCCGCGTCGTACTCCGTCGCGCAGACGAAATTGACGGGGAAGTATTCGTGCGCGAAGCCGTCAAAATCGGGCTCGGCGAAGGCTCTCGTGAGCTCGCGCGCCCTGTCGGGGCGGAAGTTTATGAAAAATACAGTGTCGCCCGGCTTGACGAGCCCGTCCCTGTCGCACACGACGGGGACGATGAATTCGTCCGTCTTGCCTGCGGCGTAGGACTCGCGCACCGCGTGCAGCGGATCGGGGTCGAACGGCGCCTCGCCGAGCACCATCGCGTCGTAGTGCGTCTTGACGCGCTCCCAGCGCTTGTCGCGGTCCATGCCGTAAAAGCGCCCGCCGAGCGTCGCTATCTTTCCGACTCCGAGCTCGCGCAGCTTGTCGAGCGTCTGCGCGATAAAGCCCTCGCCGGAGGTCGGCGGGCTGTCGCGCCCGTCCATGAAGCAGTGCAGATAGACGTTTTTGACGCCCTTGTCCCTGAGCAGTCTGAGCATCGCCCAGAGGTGCGAAAGGCTGCTGTGCACGCCCTCGTCAGAGAGCAGGATCAGCAGATGCGCCGCGGCGTTCGTCCCCGCGAGAGCTTCCGCCGCCTCGACGTAGACGGGATTGGAGAAGTAGGTGCCGTCGGCGATGGCGTTATTTATGCGCAGCAGGCTCTGGTATACGACGCGGCCCGCGCCTATGTTCGTATGCCCGACCTCGCTGTTGCCCATAGTCCCCGCGGGCAGCCCGACGTCCTCTCCCGAGGCCTCGAGCAGACAGCTCGGGCAGGAGAAGAGCAGAGTGTTGATATTCATTTTAGAAGCGAGGGAGATGGCGTTGCCCGGCCCCGCGGGCGCGAGGCCGTAGCCGTCGAGGATAAGGAGTACCGTCGGTGTTTTCATAAATCAGTCCTCGTTGTTTTCGGATTCTTCGAGAATGCTGAAGAACTTGTGCGGATCGAGGGACGCGCCGCCTATGAGCGCGCCGTCTATATCCGGCATGAGAAAGAAATCGTCGGCGTTTTCCGGCGTTACGGAGCCGCCGTAGAGTATGCGCAGGCCGTTCGCGACGCGGGCGCCGAACTTGGCGCGCACGACCCCGCGGATAAAGGAGCAGACCTCCTCGGCCTGATCGGACGTGGCCGTGACGCCCGTGCCTATCGCCCATACCGGCTCGTAGGCGAATACGACGCGCTTGAGCGCGTCCCCGTCGAGACCGTAGAGCGCGGACTTGACCTGCAGCATTATGACCTCGAACGTGACGTCCATATTGCGCTGCTCGGCCGTTTCGCCGACGCATATGATGACGTGCAGCCCGGCGTCGAGCGCGAGGCGCACCTTCGTATTTATGCGGATGTCGTCCTCGTCGAAGAGGGTGCGGCGCTCGCTGTGGCCGATGATGACGTACTTGACGCCGAGATCGCGCAGCTGATCGGCGCAGACCTCGCCCGTGAACGCCCCGCGCGGATTCTCGCTGACGTTCTGCGCGCCGACGGATATGTCGCTGCCCTCAAAGACCTTGAGCGCGGCGGGCAGCATCACGAATGGGACGCAGACGACGGCCTCCTGCCTGTGAAAGCCCGCGGCGAGGGCCATGAGCTCCTCCCCGAAGGGCCTGACCTGCGACGGGAGCAGGTTCATCTTCCAGTTTCCCGCGACGATGGGCCTGCGGCTTTTCTTTTTCATGGGCTCCTCCTTAGGCTTTATCTGTCGAGCAGGCAGGCTATGCCGGGCAGCTCCTTGCCCTCCATGAATTCAAGGGAGGCGCCGCCGCCCGTGGAGACGTGGGTGACTCTGGAGGCGAAGCCGAGATGCTCGAGCGCGGAGGCGCTGTCGCCGCCGCCGACTATCGTGACGGCTTCCGTCTCGACCATGGCCTTGGCCACGGCCGCCGTGCCCTCGGCAAAGGCGGGATACTCGAAGACGCCCATGGGCCCGTTCCATATGACCGTGCCCGCGCCGGAGACGGCCTCGGCGAAGAGCCTGCGCGTCTCGGGGCCGATGTCGAGGCCCATGTAGTCGTCGGGGATGCGGTCCGCGGGGAAGATCTTCCATTCCGCGTCGGCGGAGATCTCTTTCGCGGCGACCGCGTCGATCGGGAGCAGGAAGCGCGTGCCCTTCGTCAGAGCCTTCTTTATCATGTCCATGCAGTAGTCTATCTTGCTCTCGTCAATGAGGGAGCGGCCGACGGAGCCGCCGAGAGCCTTGATGAACGTAAAGGCCATGCCGCCGCCTATGAGCAGGGTGTCGGCCTTGTCGAGCAGATTGCTGATGACGCCGAGCTTGTCGGAGATCTTCGCGCCGCCGAGAATGGAGACGAGCGGGCGGGAGGGCACGTCGAGCGCCTTGCCCATGACGGAAAGCTCCTTTTCCAGGAGCAGTCCCGCGTAGGCCGGGAGATAAGCCGCGACGCCCGCCGTCGAGGCGTGGGCGCGGTGGACGGTGCCGAAGGCGTCGTCGACGAAGACGTCGCCGAGGTAAGCGAGCTCTCTGGCGAATTCGGGATCGTTCTTCTCCTCGCGAATATCGAAGCGGAGGTTTTCAAGCAGCAGGACCTCGCCGGGCTTGAGCGCGGCGGCCTTGGCCTGCGCGTCGGGGCCGACGGCGTCCTTGGCAAAGATGACGGGGCGCTCGAGCAGAGCGGAGAGGCGGACCGCCACGGGCTCGAGGGAGAGCTCGGGCTTGACGACGCCCTTGGGTTTGCCGAGGTGCGAGCAGGCGACGACGGAAGCGCCCTGCTCAAGGATATACTCTATGGTCGGGAGCGTGGCGCGGATGCGCGTATCGCTGGTGATCCTGCCCGTCTCCGGGTCGAGGGGAACGTTGAAGTCGCAGCGCAGGAGCACGCGCTTGCCATGCAGGTCGACGTCGGTCACGGAACGCTTGTTGTAATTCATTTCATTACCTCCAGAGATGTTTCCGTTGGTTATATTTTTTACCACACCGTAGCGTGGTCGCAGACGAGGTCGGGAAAATCATTCTGCCGAAGCGCCTCGTAGAGCGCGACGGCGACGGAGTTGCCGAGGTTCATGCTGCGCGCGTCGCCCCGCATCGGGATTCGCAGGCAGCGGTCGGCGTATTTTTCGCGTATATCGTCGTCAAGTCCGCGCGTCTCGCGCCCGAAGAGCAGATAGCAGCCGTCGGTGAATTTCACGTCCGTATATTTCCGCGGCGCTTTCGTGGTCATCAGCCATATGTTCTCATCGCCGTTCACCTCGAAGAAATGGCGGATATTTCTGTATACTCGGATGTCGACGAGGTGCCAGTAGTCGAGACCGGCGCGCTTGACGGCCTTTTCGGATATGTCGAAGCCGAGCGGGCGCACGAGGTGGAGCACCGCGCCCGTGACGGCGCAGGTGCGCGCTATGTTTCCCGTATTCTGCGGTATTTCCGGCTCGACGAGGACGATATTGAACATGGCTTCTCCAAATGTTTAGGCAGCGGGTTCCGCGCCCTTTGCTTACTAAGGTCATTCTACCACTTTTGGAGGGTATTACAAGCCGATTAGGGGAAAAATAGTTCAAAAAGCGGGATTTCCCCGCCGCATGTTGTATAAAAGTCGGCGCGGTGTTATAATCGTCGCGGAGGGAGATACATGAAGACACTGTATTTCGTCGTTCCCTGCTATAACGAGGAGGAGGCGCTTCCCATCGCGGCACAGCGCATCTCCGAAAAGCTCGATTCGCTCCGCGCCTCCGGCAAAGTCTCCGACGAGAGCGGCGTGCTCTACGTCGACGACGGCTCGAAGGACAGGACGTGGGAGATGATAGAGGCCCTGCACGAGGCAGATCCTCGCGTGCTCGGGGTGAAGCTCTCGCATAACCGCGGGCACCAGAACGCGCTGCTCGCGGGGCTCATGTCCGTGCGCGGCAGGGCCGACGCCGCCATCAGCATGGACGCCGACCTTCAGGACGACATAGACGCCGCCGACGCGATGTGGGACAAGTTCCTCGAAGGGTGCGACGTCGTATTCGGCGTGCGCAGCGCGAGAACGACCGACACGGCCGCCAAGCGTACGACGGCGCAGGGCTACTACAAGCTCATGCGTTCCATGGGCGCGGATATCATATACGACCACGCAGACTACAGGCTCATGAGCGCCCGCGCGCTCGACGCCCTCTCGCTCTACGGCGAGCGGGACCTCTTTCTGCGCGGTATAGTCCCGGAGCTCGGCTTCAAGACCGATATCGTGACTTATGAGCGCCATGCGAGGACGGCGGGGGAGTCGAAGTACACCCTGAAGAAGATGCTGACGCTCGCCTCCGACGGGATAACGTCCATGTCCATGAAGCCGCTGCGGCTGCTGCTCGTCTTCGGCTTCGTCATCTTCGCGCTCGCCTGCGCGGCGCTTCTCTTCGCGCTCATATTCTCGCTGTGCGGCGGGAGCTTTCCCGGCTGGGGCGTGGCCGCGATCTCCGCGTGGGGAGCGGCCGGCCTCGTGCTCACGGGGCTCGGCGTCGTCGGCGAATACACCGGCAAGGCCTACATGGAGTCCAAGCGCAGGCCGCGCTATATCATCGAAAAAGAACTCAAATAAGGCGTCTCGCGGCGGTCCGGAGTTTTATTCCGGGCCGCCTTCGCGCATACTTTCGCGCGAGCGCGCCGAAAATGCATAAAAAAAGCCGCGCCGGAGCCGTTTTGCGATTAAAAAGCTTGCATAACGGGGACTTATGTGGTATACTGCGCACGTTAGTAGAAGTAAGGTAAACGTTGTGAGTGGGTCGGCCCACTCTTTTTTATGGCCTTGCGGGGCCGACTAAATTTTGGAAGAAGGGCTGATGACATGCGTCTTTCCAACGCCGCCCTGCTGGAGCTGGTGGCAAAGCTTGCCGCTCCGAGCATAGAGGAGGCGGGATGCGTCCTCTGGGACGTCGAGTTCGTCAAAGAGGGCGGGGAGCGCTATCTGCGCGTCTATATAGATAACGACGAGGGCGTCTCCATAGACCAGTGCGAGCTCGTCTCGCGCGCGCTCGACAAGGCGCTGGACGAGGCCGATCCCATCGATGAGAGCTATATCCTCGAGGTCTCCTCCGCCGGAGCGGAGCGCCAGCTGCGCCGCCCCTCGGACTTCGAGAAGTTCATCGGCTCGCAGGTGGCCGTCAAGCTCTACAGCGCCAAAAACGGCCGCAAGGAGCACGTCGGCACCCTCGAGAGCTATAATGAAGGCGACGTCGTCGTAGCCGTCGGCGGCAAGCCCGTGGAATTCAAAAAAAGCGAGATAGCCTCGGTAAGACTGAGGATAGACTTTTGACAGGAGAGAACAGACAATGATGAACGCCGAGTTTTTCACCGCCATTGAGGATATCGAAAAGGAGAAGGGCATTCCAAAGGAATACATGCTCGATAAGATAGTTCAGGCGCTGCTCGCCGCCGTGCGCAAGGAAGACCCCGCGCTCGGCGAGGGAGCCGTCGTCGAGGTCGACGAGGCCAAGAAGACCATCGAAGTATACGTGGACTATAACGTCGTCGAGCCCGAGGCCGTCGAGAACCCCGTCCTCGACCTGACTCTCGAGCAGGCGAAGCATATCGACAAAAACGCCGAGATCGGCGGCAAGGTCCGCGAGAAGGTCGAGACCAAGCAGTTCGGCCGCATCGCCGCGCAGGCCGCCAAGCAGGTCATCATCCAGGGCATCCGCGAGGCCGAGCGCGGCATGGTCTTCGAGGAGTTCACCTCCAAGGAGCACGAGATACTGACCGGCGTCGTCTCCCGCATCGACCCGAAAACGGGCAACGTCTATATGAAGATAGCCAGCAACGCCGACTATACCGAGGCCGTTCTGACCCCGAGCGAGCGCGTGCGCAGCGAGATAATCCGCGACGGAGACCGCATGAAGGTCTACGTCGTCGAGGTGCGCCGCTCCACGCGCGGGCCGCAGGTCATCATCTCCCGCACTCATCCGGGCCTCGTCAAGCGTCTGTTCGAGCTCGAGGTGCCCGAGATATTCGACGGCGTCGTCGAGATAAAGAGCATCGCCCGCGAGCCGGGCAGCCGCACGAAAATCGCCGTCGCCTCCAACGATCCGAACGTCGACGCCATCGGAGCCTGCGTCGGCCCGAAGGGCGCGCGCGTCAACAGCATCGTAAACGAGCTGCGCGGCGAGAAGATAGACATCGTGCTCTATGACGACGATCCCGAGAAGTTCGTCGCCTCCGCTCTGGCCCCCGCCGAGGTATACAGCGTCTCTCTCGGCGACGACGGCAAGAGCTGCCGCGTCATCGTGCCCGACACTCAGCTCTCCCTCGCCATAGGCAAGGAGGGCAAGAACGCCCGCCTCGCCGCGAAGCTGACGGGCTGCAAGATAGACATCAAGCCGGCCTCCGAGGTCATGTCCTCGAGCCCGCTGAGGATAGATCTCTCCGCGTTCCTCGAGAACACGGAGGACGAGGAAGGCTCGGAAAACTGAGCCGAAGCTTACGGAGGCGCCTATGCCGAAAAAGATCCCAATGAGACAGTGCGCCGGCTGCCGCGAGATGAAGCCCAAGCGGGAGCTCATCCGCGTCGTCCGCTCGCCCGAGGGCGCGATAAGTCTGGACGCGACGGGCAAGAGCTCCGGCCGCGGGGTTTATATCTGCCGCAGCGCGGAATGCCTGAAAAAGGCGCGCAAGTCCAACGCTCTCTCCCGCTCGCTCGAAACGCCCATTCCGGACGAAGTGTACGAGGCGCTCGAGGCGGGGATAGGAGGCGCGAATGGATAGCGCTCTGAATATGCTCGGCATGTGCAAGAAGGCCGGCGCGCTCGAGACGGGCGAGGAGCCCTGCGGCGCGGTCGTGCGCTCGGGAAAGGCCGTGCTGCTCATGACGGCCTCCGACGCGGGGCACGGGGCGCAAAAGCGCGCCGAGAACTACTCCGAGTGGTGCGGAGCTCCGCTGATAACGCTCCCGTACGACAAGGACGTGCTCGGAGACATGCTCGGCAAGCGGGTCTGCGCCGTCATGGCGATAACAGACGGCGGCCTCGCGGCGAGCTTTATGAAAAAACTCTCGGCGGCCCACGAAGGCTACTCTGAGGCGGCCGCCGCCGTGACTGAAAAAGCGGAAAAGCAGAAGGCGCGCGCCCGCGCGGCCGCGAACGGCAGGAAAGGGAGGAAGGTCCATGATTAAATACAGGATCCATGAGGTGGCAAAGGATTTCGATCTGCCTACCAAAAAGATAACCGAGATAGTGACGGAGTTTTTCGCTCCGCCTAAAAACCATATGCAGGTCCTCACGGAGGAGGAGCTCAATCTGATCTTCGACTACGTCACGCAGACCAATCAGATCGAGTCTATCGCGAAGGTGTTCGAGACGGCCGCCAAGCCCGAGGAAAAGCCCGCCGAGGCCGCTCCTCAGCCCGAGGAGAAGCCCGCAGAGACCGCGCCGCAGCCCGCCGCTCCCGAGGCTACCGCCGCGCCCGCCGCGGAGGAAAAGAAGCCCGCCGCTCCCGCCGCCGCGGCCAAGCAGCCCGAGCAGCAGCCCTCCAAGCCCGGCGTCACGAGGACGAAGGTCCCCGAAAAGCGCGTCATCGACACGCGCGGCGCGACCGTCAACATCGACAAGTACGACGAGCGCCTTGACAAGTTCGTGCCCGAGAAGATGGCCAACGCCAAGCAGGGCAAGGAAAAGTGGACCAAGAAGAACAATAACGAACGCCGCGGCAACAGCGTCGCCGCCGGCGCCAAGCGCAGGCAGGAGCAGCGCGCCCAGATGCAGAAGCTCCAGCTCGAGATAGCCAAGAAGCAGCCGCTCAAGGTCACCATCCCCGACACGATCTCCGTCGGCGAGCTCGCATCCCGCATGAAGAAGACGGGCGCCGAGGTCGTCAAGCAGCTCATCAAGCTCGGCGTCATGGCCTCCATGTCCGACGTCATCGATTTCGACACCGCCGCGCTCGTAGCCATGGAGCTCGACTGCAAGGTCGAGCGCGAGGTCGTCGTCACGATAGAGGAACGCCTTATCGACGATTCCGAGGACGCTCCGGAGGATCTCCTCCCGCGCAGCCCGGTCGTCGTCGTCATGGGCCACGTCGACCACGGCAAGACCTCCCTGCTCGACAAGATACGCAACGCCAACGTCGTCGAGGGCGAGGCAGGCGGCATCACCCAGCATATAGGCGCCTATCAGGTCGAGGTAAAGGGCAAGACGATAACCTTCCTCGACACCCCGGGCCACGAGGCCTTTACGGCCATGCGCGCCAGAGGCGCGATGGTCACGGATATCGCGATACTCATCATCGCCGCCGACGACGGCATCATGCCGCAGACGGTCGAGGCCATAAACCACGCCAAGGCCGCCGGCATCCCCATCGTCGTCGCGATAAGCAAAATGGACAGACCCACCGCCAACCCCGAGCGCATCAAGCAGCAGCTGACCGAGCATGAGCTGCTTCCCGAGGAGTGGGGCGGCGATACGATAGTCTGCCCGATCTCCTCCAAGACGGGCGAGGGCATCGAAAACCTGCTCGAGATGGTCGTTCTGACCGCCGAGATGCGCGAGCTGAAGGCCAATCCCGCGAGGCTGGCAAAGGGCACCGTCATCGAAGCCCGCCTCGACAAGGGCCGTGGCCCGATCGCGACCGTGCTCGTGCAGAACGGCACCCTCAAGCAGGGCGACGTCATCATCGCCGGGACTGCCGTCGGCCGCGTCCGCACCATGATAAACGACAAGGGCGCGCGCCTTGAAAAGGCCGGCCCGAGCGTCCCCGTCGAGATAACGGGCCTCTCCGAGGCGCCGAACGCGGGCGACGTATTCAACGCCGTCGAGGACGAGCGCATGGCCCGCGAGCTCGCCGAGCAGCGCCGCGAGGAGATGCAGAAGGCCGAGGCCGCGCCGCAGCGCAAGGTCTCCCTGGAAGACCTCTTCTCCCAGCTGCAGGAGGGCGAGATAAAGGAGCTGGCCGTCATCGTCAAGGCCGACGTGCAGGGCTCCGTCGAGGCCGTCAAGTCCTCGCTCGAGAAGCTCTCCAACGAGGAGGTTCGCGTGAGAGTCATCCACGGCGGCGTCGGCGCCATCAACGAGAGCGACGTCATGCTCGCCGGCACCTCCAACGCCATCATCGTCGGCTTCAACGTCCGTCCTGACGCCGCCGCGAGAGACAGCGCCGCCCGCAACAAGGTCGATATGCGCATGTACCGAGTCATCTATGAGTGCATCGACGAGATAGAGGCCGCCATGAAGGGCATGCTGGCTCCGAAATTCAAGGAGGCCCTGCTGGGCCACTGCGAGGTCCGCCAGACCTTCAAGGCCTCCAAGGTCGGCACCATCGCCGGCTGCTACGTCACCGACGGTAAGATCCTCCGCAACGCCTCCGCGCGCATCGTGCGCGACGGCATCGTCGTCTTCGAGGGCGAGCTCTCCTCGCTCAAGAGATTCAAGGACGACGTCAAGGAGGTCGCCTCCGGCTATGAGTGCGGCATCACGTTCGAGAAATTCAACGACATCAAGGAAGGCGACGTCATCGAGGCCTACGTCATGGAGCAGATCGCCGTATGAAGTCGCGTCTTCTCGTAGCCGCCGTCGGCGTGCCGCTCGTTTTCGTCCTGCTGGCGGTGCTCCCGCCGTGGGGGACGGCGATACTCTGCGCCGGTATATCCATGATAGCGGCGCACGAGCTGCTCAGCTGCGTCGGCCTCGGAAAGAGCGTTTTTATGACGGTCATCGCATGCCTGTCCGCTCTTTGGATAACGCTCTGCGTCTATCTGGAGCTGAGGCTTCTTTTCGCCGCGGCCGGAGTCGGCGTCTACGCTCTGCTTCTTGCGGCGTACGCCGTGGCATATTATGAAAAAGGGCGCGGCTTCGGGCCGGGACAGACGGGCGCCGCCATCATGGCCGGCGCAGTCGTGCCTGCGTGTTTTGCCGCGCTCGTCTATTTGCGCCGCGGAGGCTCCGTCGGCGTCTGCAGGGCTCTGGTCCCGTTCGTCATCGCGTTCATAGGCGACGGCGGGGCGTATTTCATCGGCCGCGCGATGGGAAAGCATAAGCTCGCTCCCCGCACGAGCCCAAAAAAGACCGTAGAGGGCGCGATAGGCGGGCTCGTCTGCTCCGTCGGCTTCGCGCTGATATACGGGCTCATCCTCAGGTTCGCGCTGCATATGGACGTCATGTTCGGCCGTCTTGCCGTCATGGGACTCGTCGGCGGCGTCGTATCGCAGCTCGGAGACCTGTTTTTCTCGCTGTTCAAGCGCGAGAGCGGGATAAAGGACTACGGGACACTTTTGAAGGAGCACGGCGGCATACTCGACCGCTTCGACAGCATGGTGCCTCTCGCGCCGGTCGTCGCGGCTCTGTTTTATATCTGGCCGCCCTTCGGAGCATAAAGATGAAAAAGAACGTATCCGTCCTCGGCTCGACGGGCTCTATCGGCAAGAACGCCCTCGAGGTCATAGAGAGGCTCGGCATGCGCGTCACGGCGCTCGCCGCCGGGAAAAACGCGCGCCTCATGGCCGAGCAGGCCCGAAAGTTCGCTCCGCGTCTCGTCGCGATGTCCGACGAGGCCGCGGCCCGCGAGGTGCGCCTTGCTCTGGCTGGGACGGATATCCGCGTCGTCTCCGGGGAGGAGGGAGTCGCCGAGGCGGCCGCCCTCGCAGAGACGGATACGGTCGTCGGGGCGATAACCGGCATGGCCGGGCTCATCCCCTCGCTGACCGCCATAAGAGAGCGCAAGCGCCTCGCGCTCGCCAATAAGGAGACGCTGGTGTGCGGAGGGCGCATAGTCCGCCGCGAGCTTGAGCGCACCGACGCGGAGATGCTGCCGGTCGATTCCGAGCCCTCGGCCATATTCCAGTGCCTCGCGGGCGGCGGAGAGCTCAAGCGCATAATCCTGACCGCGTCCGGCGGGCCGTTCCGCGGAAAGGCCGCGAGCGAACTCGAGAACGTGACCGTTGAGCAGGCGCTGGCGCACCCGAACTGGAGCATGGGGCCGAAGGTCACGGTCGACTCCGCGACAATGATGAACAAGGGCCTTGAGATCATTGAGGCCATGTATTTTTTTGACCTGCCCGAGGACAGAATATCCGTATACGTCCACCCGCAGAGCATAGTCCACTCCATGGTCGAGTTCGTCGACGGGAGCGTCGTCGCCCAGATGGGCGCGCCGGACATGCGCCTGCCCATCCAGCTCGCGCTGACGTGGCCGGAGCGCGTGCCGGGTCCCGCAAAGACGCTGGACCTGACGGCCTGCGCGCCGCTTACGTTCCTTGAGCCCGATACGGAGACCTTCGCCTGCCTGCGGCTCGCGCGCGAGGTGGCCCGCGGCACCGGAGGGGACGCCGCCGTCATGAACGGCGCCAACGAGGCGGCCGTAGCCGCCTTCCTTTCAGGCAAAATAGGTTTTGGGCGCATCTATCCGCTCGTCGCCGCCGCCGTGGAAAAGCTCGGCGGAGCGGCGGGGGAGAGCGTGGACGAGGTCATTCGTCTGGGCCGCGAGGCAGAGAGGTTCGTTTATTCATGTATATAGTCATAGCGATAGTGGCCTTCGGCGTCCTCGTGGCCGTCCATGAGCTCGGGCATTTTCTCGCCGCGAAGTCTCTGGGCATCAAGGTCAACGAGTTCGCCATCGGAATGGGGCCGAAGATAATATCCAAGCAAAAAGGGGAGACGACGTACTCTCTCCGCGCCCTCCCGATAGGCGGCTTCTGCGCCATGGAGGGGGAGGACGGCGAGGCCGAGGATCCCCGCGCCTTCGTCAATAAGAGCATCCCCAAGAGGCTCGTCGTGCTCATCGCGGGGTCTTTCATGAACTTCCTCGTGGGCTTTCTCATCGTCCTTATCCTCTTTTCCGGCCGCGCCTATTATTCCCAGCCCGTGCTGACCGGCTTCATGGACGGATTCCCCCTCGAGGGCGAGAACGGCCTCATGGAGGGCGACCGCATCGTCTCCATAGACGGACACCACGTCAGCCTCGTCGAGGAGGTAACGCTCTATCTCAGCCGCGGAAACGGCGAGTCCGCGGACATAGTCGTCCGCAGGGACGGAAAGCGCGTCAAGCTCGACGATCTGCCGCTGAAGCTGCGCGAATACGAGACCGAAAACGGGACCGAGCTCAAGTACGGGCTCTATTTCAAGGTCGTGGAGAGCTCCTTCGGGGAGCTCATCAGGCAGACGTGGGCCAATTCCATCTACTTCGTGAAGATGGTCCGCATGGGCCTTAGCGACCTCATAACCGGAGCGGCGAAGATCAAAGACCTCTCCGGGCCCGTCGGCATCGTCTCGATGATAAACGAGGTCGGGCAGAGCTCACCGACGACGAGCGCGGCGCTCTGGAGCGTCGCGTATCTCATCGCGTTCATCGCAGTCAACCTCTCCGTGATGAACATGCTGCCGATCCCGGCGCTCGACGGCGGGCGCGTGTTCGTGATGCTCGTATCATGGTGCATAGAAAAGATCATACGCCGCAAGCTCAATCCCAAGGTCGAGGGATATATCCACGGAGCCGGACTCGTTTTGCTGCTCGCGCTGATGGCGTATGTCATGTTCAACGATATAGTAAAGCTGTTTTGAGGTAAGTCATATGGCGACGCGAAGGATAAACGTCGGCCCCGTCCCCGTCGGGGGCGGCGCGCCGGTGAGCATCCAGTCAATGACGAATACGAGGACGGAGGACGTCCCCTCCACGGTGGAGCAGATACGCCGCCTTGAGCAGGCGGGGTGCGACATCGTGCGCGTCGCCGTGCCCACCGCCGAGGCGGCGAAAAGCATCCGCGCGATAAAGGACGCGGTAAAGCTCCCCGTCGTCGCGGATATCCATTTTGATTACAGGCTTGCCGTCGCCGCCGCCGAGGCCGGCGCGGACAAGATAAGGATAAATCCCGGCAACATCGGCGGGGAGAAGAACGTCCGCGCCGTGGCCGACGCATGCCGCGCCGCCGGGATACCCATACGCATAGGCATAAACGGGGGCAGCCTTGAAAAGCCCCTGCTCGCAAAATACGGCGGCGTCACCGCCGAGGCCATGGTCGAGAGCGCGCAGGCGCAGGCCGCCATGCTCGGGCGATTCGGCTTTGAGGATATCTGCATCTCGCTCAAGGCCTCCGACGTGAGGACGACCGTCGCCGCCAACAGGCTCGCCGCCTCGCTGACGGATTATCCGATACATATAGGCCTGACCGAGGCCGGAGCGGGCGACTCCGCGCTCATGAAGGCCTCCGCCGCCGTCGGGGCGCTGCTCATTGACGGAATAGGCGACACAGTCCGCATCTCGCTGACGGACGACCCCGTCAAGGAGGTCGAGACGGCGCGCAGGCTCCTGCGCGTGCTCGGTCTGCGCGGCGGCGTGAACATCGTCGCCTGCCCGACCTGCGGGCGCACGCAGATAGACCTCTTCAGCCTCTACCGCGAGGTGGAAGAGGGACTCGCCGACCTTGACAGAAATGTGACCGTCGCCGTCATGGGCTGCGCCGTCAACGGCCCCGGAGAGGCCGCCGAAGCCGATTACGGCGTCGCCGGCGGCACGGACTGGGGCATAATATTCAAAAAGGGCAGGGAAGTCGCCAGACTTCCGGAATCGGAGCTGGCGCGGGCGCTCATCGCGCTCGTTTCGGAGGACAGAGATGGCTAAGAAGTTCTTTGAGATTTTCGAGTGTTGCCGGGAGGACGCGGAGCTCCGCGAGCTTCTCGAGAGCACGACGGTGACGGCGCTCCGCATTGACAGAGCGTCCGGCTCGCTGTCGGCCGATCTGTTCTTTCCGCGTCAACCCGCTCCCGTTACGGTCTCGCGCATCGAAAGCGCCGTCAAGGCCGAGTTCGGCCTTTCCTCCGTTTCCGTATCCGCCTCCGCTCCGCCTCCGCAGAGCGCCGAACAGAAAAACGGACGCCGCCAGCTCATGGGAAACGCCATCCGCGGGAAGGACACCACGATAGGCGAGCTCGACCAGTATTCCGGCAAGGTCTCCGTCACGGGCGACGTGTTCGGGACGGAAAAGCGCACAGTCCGAGGCGGACTGCGCATAGTCGAATTCAACATCACCGACCATACGGGGACGCTGCGCGTCTCCAAGATGCTGCGCGACCCGGCCGACAACGTCCTCATGGACATAGAGGACGGGATGTACCTGCGCGTCGCCGGTCTCGTAAAGTTCAATACCTACGTCGGCGACCTCGCCATGGAGCCGGTCAGCGTCTGCAAAATGGAAAAGCCCGTCCGCATGGACGAATGCGGGCTCGGGAAGCGCGTCGAGCTTCATCTGCATACGAAGTTCTCCGCGCTGGACGCGCTGACCGACATAGACGAAGTTGTGAAGACCGCCGCCCGCTGGGGGCATAAGGCCATCGCCGTGACGGACCACGGCGTCGTGCAGGCCTTCCCGAACATGTGTTCCGCGGGCAAAAAGTACGGCGTGAAGATACTCTACGGCTGCGAGGCGTACTACATAAACGACGTCGACGACCACGTCGCCGTCGAAGGCGCCTCGGACGAGCTCATAGACGGCGATTTCGTAGCCTTCGACCTTGAGACGACGGGCCTCAGCTCCCGCACGGACGCCATAACCGAGATAGGCGCCGTGCGCTTTTCCGGCGGCAAGGCCGTCGACAGAATGTGCACGTTCGTCGATCCGGGCAGGAGCATCCCCGACGAGGTCGTCCGCCTCACGGGCATAAGCGACGAGGACGTCGCGGGCGCTCCCGGTCAGGAGGAGGCCGTCAGGCGCTTTCTCGAATTCGCGGGAGATTTGCCGCTCGCGGCGCACAACGCGGCGTTCGACATGGGCTTTATCCGCGCCGCCTGCGACAGATACGGCCTTGAATGCAATAACGCCTCCGTCGATACGCTGACGCTCTCCCGCGCGCTGATGACGAAGCTCAAGCGCTTCTCGCTCGACGTCGTCGCTGGCGCGCTCTCGCTGCCGGAATTCAACCACCACCGCGCCGACGCGGACGCGGAGACCTGCGGACTCATCGCGCTCAATTTCTTCGGGAAACTGCGCGAGGCGGGCGTAGCGACGCTCGGCGGCATAAACGGCTACCTCGCTTCCATACGCGGGCCGGAGGAGCTCCACCGCCAACCGAGGCATCTCATCATACTCGTCAAAACGCAGAAGGGTCTGCGCAACCTCTACGAGCTCGTCTCCCTTGCGCATCTGAAATATTTCAGAAAGCAGCCCATCATCCCCAAGAGCCTGCTCATGGAAAAGAGAGAGGGCCTCATCCTCGGCAGCGCCTGCGAAAACGGCGAGGTATTCCGCGCCGTAACGGGCAACAGGAGCGACGCCGAGCTCGATAGGCTCGCATCGTTTTATGATTTCCTTGAGATACAGCCTATATGCAACAACGCCTTCATGATAGCCGAGGGCAAGGCCGCCGACGAGGACGCGCTGCGCGCCTACAACGTGCGTGTCGTCGAGCTCGCGCAGAAGCTCGGCAAGCCCGTCTGCGCGACGGGCGACGTCCATTTCCTAGAGCCGGACGACGAGATCTTCCGCCGCATCCTCATATCCAATAAATTCTCCGACGCGGACAGACCGCTGCCGATATACTTCAAGACGACGGACGAGATGCTGGAGGAGTTCTCCTATCTCGGGCCGGAGCTCGCAAAGAAGGTCGTCATCGACGACCCGAACGCCGTCGCCGATATGATAGACGTCGTCGCGCCGCTCCCGAAGGGCCTTTTCCCGCCCATGATAGAGAACTCCGCCAAGGACCTGCAGGACCTCGTATACGGCAAGCTGCACGCCATGTACGGCGAGAATCCGCCCGCGATCGTGACCGACCGCGTCGAGGCCGAGCTTCACGACATCCTCGCGCGCGGCTACGACGTCATATACATGAGCGCCCAGAAGCTGGTCGCCAAGTCCAACGCCGCGGGTTACCTCGTCGGCTCGCGAGGGAGCGTCGGTTCCTCGGTCGTTGCCTTCTTCTCGGGCATCACCGAGGTCAACGCTCTCCCGCCGCACTACCGCTGCCCGAAGTGCCACCACTGCGACTTCGAGGCGGGCAAGGACTACGGCTGCGGGCCGGACATGCCCGAGGGTAACTGCCCCGTCTGCGGCGAAAAGTACGCGCGCGAGGGCTTCGACATCCCGTTCGAGACGTTCCTCGGCTTCGGCGGAGACAAGGTCCCGGACATAGACCTCAATTTCTCCGGCGAATATCAGGCGCAGGCGCACAGAGACACCATCGAGCTCTTCGGAGCCGACCACGTCTTCCGCGCCGGGACGATAGGCACCGTCAAGGAAAAGACCGCCTACGGCTACGTGAAAAAATACCTCGAGGAGCGCGGACTGACCAAGTCGCGCCTCGAGGAGGACAGGCTCAGCCGCGGCTTCGCGGGCGTAAAGCGCACGACCGGCCAGCATCCCGGCGGACTCGTCGTCATCCCGCAGGACCACGAAGTGTATGATTTCTGCCCCGTGCAGCACCCCGCCGACGACCCCGACAGCGACATCATCACGACCCACTTCGAGTATCACTCCATGGAAGAGAACCTCCTCAAGCTCGACATGCTCGGACACGATGACCCGACCATGATACACATGCTGACCGAGCTCACCGGGATCGACGCTCTCTCGCTCCCGCTCAACGACCCCGATACGATGAGCATCTTCGTCTCGCCCGAAAAGCTCGGCCTGCCGGACGACGACCCCATCATCGGCAAGGTCGGTTCCTTCGCCATCCCCGAATTCGGGACGCGATTCACCCGCGAGATGCTCGTCGACACCAAGCCCGACAAAGTCTCGACGCTCGTCCGCCTTTCGGGCTTTTCCCACGGCACGGACGTTTGGGCCGGAAACATCAAGGACCTCATCCTGAGCGGTACTGCGACGGTCGAGCAGACGGCCGCCTGCCGCGACGACATCATGCTCTACCTCATCGGCATGGGCATGGAGGCGAAGAAAGCCTTCAAGTTTATGGAGGCCGTCCGCAAGGGGGTCATCCACAAGGGCAAGAGCTGGCCCGAGGGCATCGAGGACGAGCTCAGGCAGCTGAACGTCCCCGAGTGGTACATTGATTCGTGCAAGAAGATACAGTACCTCTTCCCAAAGGCGCACGCCGTCGCGTACGTGACGATGGCGCTTCGCATCGCGTGGTTCAAGGTCCACAGGCCCATAGAGTTTTACTGCGCGTACTTCACGGTCCGCGCGCCGGCCTTCGACCTCGAGCTGATGACTTCCGGCATAGACAAGGTCCGCGCGGCGATAAACGATTTTTATTCGCGCTCGCCGCTGTCGCAGCTCGATCAGGACAAACTCACGACCCTCGAGGTCGTATACGAATTTCTGTCCCGCGGCTTCGATTTCGCGCCGATGGACCTGCGCCGCTCCGACGCGATGAAGTTCACCATAGACGGAAAGCGGCTCATCCCGCCGTTCGCCGCCGTCGCGGGGCTCGGCGAGGCGGCCGCGCAGGACATAGTCTCCCACAGGGACGACGACATAATCTCCGTTGAGGAATTCGCCGCGGCGTGCTCGAAGGTCTCCAAGACGCATATAGAGACGCTCAAAAAGCTCGGCGTATTCGGCGATATGCCGGAGGCGGCGCAGATGTCGCTCTTTTAGACGCAAAAAAAGACGCGGTACGGATTTTCCGTACCGCGTCTTTTCATATTAAGTTCAGTTTACGATGTTGATGGGAGTGCCGTTGGCGAAGGCCCGAACGGTCTCTATCATGTTGTCGGCCATCCTCTGACGGCTCTCGACGGGAGACCAGGCGATATGCGGGGTTATGATGCAGTTCGGGGCGTCATAGAGCGGATTGTCGGGACCGAAGGGCTCCTTCTCGACGACGTCGAGCCCGGCGCCTCTGATCTTGCCGGAGCGGAGCGCGTCCGCGAGCGCCTGCTCGTCGACGAGGTCGCCACGCGCGTCGTTGATAAGTATCGCACCGTCCTTCATCTTCGCTATCGTCTCGGCGTTGATGATGTGCCTATTCTCCTTCGTGCTCGGGCAGTTGAGCGAGACGACGTCGGAGCGGGCGAGCAGATCGTCGAGCGTCGTATACTCGGCGAGCTTTCTGCCCTCGTCGTTTTCGAAAATGTCGTAGGCAAGGACCTTCATGCCCAGTCCTGCGGCCATTTTTCCGATGTTGCGGCCTATCCTGCCGAAGCCGATGATGCCTATCGTCTTATTGTAGAGCTCCATGAGCGGAGCGTCGCCCATGATGCCCTTCATCGTCTTCATGAAGTCGCCGGAGCGAATGGCGTCGTTATAGTAGGCGATCTGGTTCGTCAGATACAGCAGCAGAGCTATCGCGTGCTGCGCGACGGGCTGGGTGCCGTAGTCGGGGTTGTTTGCCACGGAGATGCCGCACTTTCTCGCGTGCTCGATGTCGAAGGCGTTGAAGCCAGTCGCGGGAATGACGACGAGCTTGAGGTTGGGCAGCTGATCCATTACCTCGGGCGTGAGGAACCTGAAGCCGCCGAGGACGACGTCCGTGTCCTTGAGAGCCTCGACCGGGCCGACCTTCATAACGTCGGGGGAATTGAGCTCTCTGAGCTCGCCGATCTTGCGCAGCTCGTCTCTGTTGAGCATGTCGCCGAGCATGCCGATGTCGATAACAGTGATGACCATGATCGTAACTCCTATATCTTAAAAAATCTTTTGATTAATAATATCACGTTTAACAGAAAAAAGCGAGAGTTTTTTTGCTTTTTCGGCGCTGTTGAAAAGGAAGCGGCGAAGGTATATACTCAAAGAAAAACTGTCCGGAGATGATCACATGAAAGATGTAGCCGAGAGATTTATAAAATACTGCAGCATGGACTCGCAGTCGGCCGAGGCGGACGTCATCCCCAGCACGAAGGAGCAGTTCGCCCTTGCCGAGCTCCTTTATAACGAGCTGCGCGAGATGGGCGCGAACGCGCGCCTCGACGCGGAGCACGCCTACGTGTACGCGGAGATCCCCGCCAATATCGAAAAGCCCGTTCCCGCCGTGGGCTTCATATCGCATATAGACACCTCGCCCGCCGTGCCCGCCACGGGCGTGACGCCCGTGCGCCGCGTCTACGAGGGCGGCGACCTCGAGATAGGCGAGGGCTGCGTGCTGACGCAGGAGGATTGCCCGATGCTGTCGCAATTCGTCGGCAAGGAGCTCATCACCTCCGACGGCAGGACCCTTCTCGGAGCCGACGACAAGGCCGGCGTGGCCGAGATAATGGAGGCCGCCCGGCGCCTTCTTTCAGACCCGGAGATAAAGCACGGCAAGGTCTGCATAGGCTTCACGCCCGACGAGGAGGTCGGCCACGGCGCGGACCTTTTCGACGTCGAGGGGTTCGGCGCGGACTACGCCTACACAGTCGACGGCGGCTGGCTCGGCGGGATCGAGTATGAGTGCTTCAACGCGGCCAACGCGAGGCTGAAGGTAAAAGGGCGCAGTACGCATCCCGGCGCCGCCAAGGGCTCGATGAAGAATGCTCTGCTCATGTGGGCGGAGTTTCAGGCGCTTCTCCCGGCGGGCGAGAACCCGATGTATACCGAGGGCTACGAGGGCTTCTACCACCCGGACGAGATACACGGCGCCTGCGACGGCGTGACCGTGGACTACATCATCCGCGACCACGACAGAGCCAAATTCGAGGACAAGAAGCTCTTTTTCAAAAACGCCGCCGCATTCATGAACGAAAAGTACGGCGCGGGGAGCTTCGAGGTCGACATGGCCGACAGCTACTACAATATGCGCGAGATGATAGAGCCGCATATGGAGGTCGTCCGTATCGCGGAGCAGGCCATGCGAAACCGCGGCATCGAGCCGAAGACCATACCCATCCGCGGCGGGACGGACGGGGCGCGCCTATCTTACATGGGCCTGCCGTGCCCGAACATCTGCACGGGCGGCTTCGGCTTCCACAGCCGCTTTGAGTTTATCCCGACCTTCGCGCTGACCGAGGTAGCGAATATCATCCTCGAGATCATCAGGCTGAGCGCGGAATAAATGCGGGTGCTGTATAAGATCGCGCCGTCTCCCGTCGGGCCGCTGACGCTCGTTAGCGACGGCGCGGCGCTGACGGGACTGTGGACGGAGAAGAACGCGCCAGTGCCGGGCGAGATCGCGGAGCTGCCCGTCTTTGAACTGACGGAAAAGTGGCTGGACGTCTATTTTTCCGGCCGTGAGCCGGACTTCACGCCGCCTCTGCGCATGGAGGGGACGCCGTTTCGCCTGCGCGTCTGGGAGCTTCTGCGGGAGATACCGTACGGCTCGCTGACTTCTTACGGTGCGATAGCGGAAAAGCTCCGCGCCGCGGGGATAAAAGCCTCGCCCCGCGCCGTCGGCGGCGCGGTCGGCGCCAACCCCGTCTCCATAATCGTTCCGTGCCACCGCGTTATCGGCTCGGACGGGAGCCTGACCGGCTATGCGGGCGGGATAGAGACGAAGAAGGCCCTCCTTCGGCTCGAGGGCTCGTACAAATAAAAATAAAGCCCCGGAACACCGTTCCGGGGCTTTGCCGTGCTCAGCCGAGCCTGTATTTTTCCAGATATTCGTCGAAGAGCTTTTTGAATTCGGGGTTGTCCATGGATTTTATCTCGCCGAGGTATTCGTGCGTGTCAAAGGCGTTCTGCGCGACCTCGATGAGCGCGACGGCGATGTTGGAGCAGTGGTCGGAGACTCGGGAGTAGTTCGTCAGCAGATCGGAGAGGACGAAGCCGAGCTCGATGGTGCAAGCGCCGTTGCGCAGGCGGCGGATGTGATTGGATTTGCACTCGGCAATGAGCGAGTCGATGACCTGCTCGAGCGGCTCGACCCTGCCGGCCAGCTCGAGGTCGCCGTCCTCGAAGGCCTTGGTGGTTATCGTCAGTATCTCCGTGACCGCGGAGGAGATGACCGCGAGCTCGCCGGTGGCCTCCTCCGAGAAGGTGATGCTCTTGTCGAATCTCTCGTCCGCCGTACGGACCATATTTATCGCGTGGTCGCCGATTCGCTCGAAGTCGCCTATGGTGTGGAGCTGCTTGGAGACCTCCTTCGAGTCGCTGTCAGAGAGGTCCTTGCTGGATATCTTGACGAGGAAGGTGCCGAGCTTGTCCTCATATTCGTCGAGCCTGTCCTCGTTTTCCCTGATCCTGTCCGCCAATCGGGTCGAATAGCTGTTATTGAGCTTTATGGAGTCGATGAACGTATCGCGCGCGAGGATGGCCATCTCGCAGGTCCTGTTGTGGCACTCGGAAATGGCGAACGACGGCGTATTTACAAGACGCTCGTCAAGAAAGACGTAAGTTTCGGCGGCCTCGCTCCTGTCGCGGATGATAAGGCGGGAGAGCTTGACGAGCCGCGTCGAGAAGGGATAGAGGATGATCGTGGTCAGGATATTGAAGATCGTATGGCACAGCGCGATGCCCCACGGCGTCGCCGCCGCGCCGAAGATCGCGGGGTGCAGGGCGAGCTTTACGATATAATACAGGATCATGCAGATCACCGTGCCGATGATCTTGATGGAGAAGTGTATCAGCGAGACGCGCTTCGCGTTTTTGTTGACGCCTATCGTCGAGATGAGCGAAGTGACGCACGTGCCGATATTGACGCCCATGATTATCGGCATCGCGACGGAGTAGTGTATCCCGCCTGTCAGCGAGAAGGCCTGCATGATACCTATGCTCGCCGCGGAGGACTGGATTATCCCGGTGATGACAGCGCCGACGAGGATGCCGAGGAACGGATTTTCGAAAGCCGTGAGAATGCTCGTAAAGCTCGGGGAGTCCTTCAGCGGACTGACGGACGAGCTCATGAGCACCATGCCGTACATCAAAACGGCGAATCCCGCGAGGATATAGCCGATGTCCTGCCTCTTGCGCTTTTTCGAGAGCATCGCGATCAGTATGCCGATGAAAGCGGCGATGGGCGCGAAGTTCTCGGGCTTGAGGAGGTTTATCGCCACGCTGCTGCTGTCTATGCCGGCGAGCGAGAGTATCCACGCCGTGAGCGTCGTGCCGATATTCGAGCCCATGATGACGCCGACAGTCTGCTCGAGCTGCATGACGCCGGAGTTTACGAGACCGACGAGCATGACCGTCGTCGCCGAGGAGGACTGGATGGCGATCGTTATCCCCGCGCCGAGCAGCAGGCTCGTCAGGGGATTGGAGGTCATGCGGTATATCGTTTTTTCAAGTCTGCCGCCGGACAGCTTCTCCAGCCCTGACGACATGGCGTGCATGCCGTATAAAAACAGCGCCAAACCGCCCAGCAGGGCGATGAAATTGAATATGGTCATGAGTATCCTCCGCGATTAAATCCCAAATTTCCTCATATACAATATACATCATTTCCGGTCAAGCTTTCAAGAGCAAAAAGCAAAAAAGCGTCTCAACCGCCGCGCGAGCCGACTATCGCGCCGGTAGCTGGTATTTCGCCGCCGCATCTGCTATGATGAGGCCATGAAACAAAGGAGGAAAACGCCATGGAAATGGGAAAAGAGATACGCCGCCTGAGAAACGATCGCGGCATAACGCAGGAGGCGCTCGCCGCCGCGCTGAACGTGACCGCGCAGACCGTCAGCAAATGGGAGTGCGGCAACAGCGTGCCAGACGTGCAGCTCCTGCCGGAGATAGCCATTTTCTTCGGCGTGACGATAGACCGCCTCTTCGCCATGACCCCGGAGCAGCAGCTCGAACGGCTTGAAAACCATATTTACGGCAGCGGCCTTATAAACGAGGCCGAGCAGCGCCAGATCGAGCGGCAGCTCCGCGCCATAGCGGAGGTCAAGGCGCTCGAAGGCAAAGCCGAGCTCATGCTGACGGAGCTCTATAACCACCAGGCCGAGCAGTACCGCCTGCTGGCCGCGGAGCACGGCAGGAAGGCCGTCGAGCTGACCGGAGGCGACCGCGAGGCCGTCAGCGAGCTCGCCAACGCATGGGGCAGCTATATGCCCGACTGGAACGTCCGCAATCACCACGCTCTCATAGAGTGGTTCGCGGACTTCTGCCGCCGCAATCCGGAAAATCGCGCCGCCCTCATGTGGCTGCTGGATAACCTCATCGACGACAGAAGGCTTGCCGAGGCCCGCGAATGGCTCGATAAGCTCGCGGCCATAGACGACACCTTCCGCACGCCCATGTACCGCTATCTCATCGCGCAGGCCGCCGGAGACGCCGCCGAGTGCGACAAGCAGCTCCGCGCGATCGAGGCCATGGAAGGGCAGGAATGGTGCCGCGATACGACGCTGGGGGACTTCTATACACAGCGGCAGGAGTATGACAGGGCTATCGAGTGGTACCGCAGAGGGCAGGAGATACAGCCCTCACCGAAGTACGTCGACAGCGCCGTGAGCATCGCCCACATCTGCGAGATACGCGGCGACAAGGCCGGAGCCATAGACGCCTACCGCGAGACCCTGCGCCTGATGAAAGAAGAATGGGGCATAATAAGCGGCGAGGAGCGCGAGGAATACGAGAGGGCGATACGAAGGCTGCAGTGATAAAAAAACGGCTTGAACGATCCGTTCAAGCCGTTTTTTGCTTTGCTTTTCAGTTATAACGATCCGGTCGCGTGTCTGTCCGCGTGGCAGCTTATATTGACCGCGCAGGGAAGGCCGGCGATGTGAGTGGGGAGCGGCTCGATGCGCACCGCGAGCGCCGTATGATCCCCGCCGAAGCCCTGCGCGCCGCAGCCGCGCTCGTTGATCTTCGCAAGGATGTCGGCTTCGAGCGCCGCGTAAAATGGATCGGGATTATCTCCGGGGCGCAATAGCGCGCGCTTTGCTTCGAGCATGGCCTGCTCCGCCGTCCCGCCGAGACCAACTCCGACTATCAGCGGGGGACAGGGCTTCGCTCCGGCGCGCACGACCGCGTCCGCGACGGTCTCGGCCACGGCGTCCGCAGACGCGGAGGGGAGCAGCATAGTCAAAGAGGACATGTTCTCGCTTCCGAAGCCCTTAGGCGCGACGGTGATATTTATCCCGTCTCCGGCGACGAGCCTTGTATGGATGACGGCGGGGGTGTTGTCTTCGGTGTTGACGCGCCGCAGCGGGTCGCCGACGACGCTCTTGCGCAGATATCCGCGCTCGTAGCCGCGCCGCACGCCCTCGTTGACCGCGTCCTCGAAGAGCCCGCCCGTGATGCGTACGTCCTGCCCGGCGTCGGCGAAGACGACGGCCATGCCCGTGTCCTGACAGATGGGAAGGCCGGACTCGGCGGCGTAGGAGAAGTTTTCGACGAGATCGCCCAGTGCGGCGGCCGCCGCGGGGCAGGTCTCGGTCTTTGCGGCATTCTTCAAAAGCTCCGCGACGTCGGAAGGCAGCTCCGTCGCCGCGCGTATGCAGAGCTCCGCGACGAGCGCGGAGATATCTTCGCAGGAAATGTTTTTCATTTGGCTCCTCCGAAAAGACAAAAGAAGACAAAACTTCCTATTGACATTTTATTCCAGCTCGGTTATTATGCAGATACAGCTTATCCAATGAAGCGCGAAGCGCAAGCGAGCGACCATATCTTTATCCCATAACCCTTTTTTGCGGCGGACGGGCGAAGCCCGGTCCGCCGTCCTTTTTTGAAAAAAGACCCGTGATGCCGTCGGGCATCACGGGAACGGTTTATTTTCTCCTCCGTGAGCCGGAGCTTCTCTTGTCGGAGTATTGACGGAGATCGCTCATTTTGCTGTCGGAGTCTACCATGAATCTTTTGAGCTTGTCCTCGAAGCTTGAAGAGGCGCTGTCCTTCGGAGCGCTCTGCTGCGGGGCCGACCTCGCGGGACGGGAGACGGGAGGAGGGGGATCCATGGCCTTCTTGATGGATAGATTGATATGGCCGTTGTCGTCTATGCTGATGAGCTTGACTTTGACCTGCTGACCCTCCTGAAGATGATCCTTGACGTCGCTGACGTATGTATAGGCTATCTCGGAGATATGGACAAGACCGGATCTGCCGCCCGGCAGCAGGACGAAAGCGCCGAATTTGGTTATGCCTGTGACCTTGCCGTCGTAGACGGAACCCACGACCAGATCCATCGGATGAGCAGTCCTCCTTATGTATACCGCGCCTGCCGCGTATCAGCGGCCGCTCGCGTCGTAGAATATCTCCTCGCCGGGTCTGATGAGGCCGAGCTTAGTTCTTGCGACGGTCTCGTAAGTCTCGGGGTCTCCGCTGTGCGCTATCTCGTAGCGCAGTATCTCGTTCGCCCTTTCGCGTTCCTCGACCTGAGCCGCGATCTCGACGGTCTTGGCCTTTGCGTCCTCTATGCGGACGCGCAGTCCTATAAGCGTCACCGCCGCGTAAACTGTCAGTATTAAGATGACGAGGCATGTAATAAGTCCTGCCCGCTTGATTCTCATCCTGAAGTTCCTCCGTTGGCCCGGTCGATAGAATATGCTTAGCCAGGTTATGTTTTATTGTAAACCTTTTTTTCAGATTTTTCAAATAGAAAATGCAGAAAAAAGCAACTTTTTTTAAGAAAAAAGCCGTTTTTTTGCTCGGAAATGTCAAAACCAGCCAAATCCGCCCTAGAATGCGATATGTAAACCTGAAAACGTGCCCCGCAAGCGGCGAAAAAAGGACGAACCAGACCGCCGCTCCCGCTATGAGAAAGAGCAGCATGTATAGCCTGAGCGAGCCCTCGCCCTGCCATAATCCGAGAAAAAGAAGGACCGTTCCAGCCGCAAGGCAGAATAAAAGGTCCGCGACCGGAGTCAGAGATCGCAGACGCAGGGCGCGGCGGGCCGTCCCCAGGATGTCGTAGAATATCCCGAGCGCGAAGCCCGCCGCGGCGGAGATGAGCGCAGCCGTGCCCTGCGCGCCGATATCGAGCTCCATCAGCCGAGGAGCTTTCCGATCAGCTTGCCGCGGGGCTTGCGCGGCTCCTCGTAGACGAGGGAATCGACCGTGCCCGTGACGATGAGGTCGCCGCCGTCTATGCTCAGTCGCTGTATCTTCAGCTCGCGCCCGCGTATTATAAGCACGCCGACCGTCGTGTCGAGCTCGACCGAGGCGTCGTCGAAGCCCGTGACGTCCTTGACGCCCGAGACCGTGAGCTTAGAGCGCGCGGCAAGCGTGAGCTGAGCCGGCCCTTCCTGCTTTGTCCTGTCTTCGAATACCATAGCTGTCCCTCCGTTCTGAAAGATACTATGCCGCGAAGGGGCCGGGTATACGAAAAATGCGGACAAAATCGTCCCGGACGCCAATTTATCATTCCATTTTTGCTCCCGATGCGCTATAATACAAATAAGACCTCTCTTAATGAAAGGAGCGAAACCAATGAAGTTCGTCTACACCGAGAAGAAAGCGGACGTCCCTGCCGAGCTGCACGCCTATGCGGAAAAGAAGATAGGCAAGCTCGAAAGGCTCTTCCGCGGCGAATCGACGGCCTATGTGACCTTTTCCAACAAGCAGCGCGGGATCGAGAAGGTGGAAGTCACCGTCAGGAACAACGGCCTCATCTACAGGGCCAGCGAGTCCACGTCCGACATGTTCGCCTCCGTCGACGCGGCCGTGTCGGCCATCGAGCGCCAGATCGCGAAGAACAAGACCCGCCTCGCCAAGCGCCTGCGCGAGGGCGCCGTCGAGCAGGAGCTCTCCGCCCCGACCGACGAGCCGGAGGAGAACGAGTTCGACGTCGTCCGCACGAAGAGGTTCTCCATCAAGCCCATGTCCGTCGAGGAGGCCATACTCCAGATGAACCTCCTCGAGCACGAATTCTTCGTATTCAAGAAGGACTCGGAGGACGGCGCTTTCTCCATCGTCTACAAGCGCAAGGACGGCGGTTACGGCCTCATCGAGAGCAGCGAGGAATGATCCCCCGCCCGCGATACCATGACAGATAACGAGCTCCCCGCGAGAAGTTCTCGCGGGGAGCTTTTCTTTTATGCGTCTCTTTGCGTCATGCGCCGCTTTTCCCGTCCTGAAGGCGGAGCTGTCCCGCCGGCGGTTATCCTCGCTCCGGGCAGGAGCCTTACGGCTGCTTCCGCGTCGCCGTCGACCGTGACCTCGAGCCCGTCCGGCCCGCGCGAGGCGGAGTAGTCGAGTATGCCGTCGCAGCCGAGCAGCAGCTCGTCGAGCTCGTAGAGCGAGGGGGAGCGCGAGAGCTCGTCCGCGCGGCCGAGGACTTTCATCAGAGCCGGCGCGCCGCACCTGCAGCGCCCCTTTATGCCTATATCGCCCGTGCGGTAACGTATCAGCGGCATCGCCTCGCGCCGCAGCGTCGAAATGACGATCTCGCCCGGCGTCCCGTCGGGCAGGGGCGTGCCCGTCGCGGGGTCGACGATCTCAATATACAGTTCGTCACAGCGTATATGCATTCCGTCCCGCTCGCGGCACTGGACGGCGCAGCCGAGCCCCGTCTCGGTCAGCCCGTAGTGCGTATAGACCTCAGCGCCCCAGACGCGGCCCAACGTCGCGACGACGCTGTCCGCGCAGTAGTCCGAGGAAACAAGCACGGCTCTCGGCTTTATGTCAACCGATTCAAGCGCGAGCCTCCGAAGGAATACCGGAGCGCCGACCATGACGTCGGGCTTGAGCTCGCGCAGCCGCGCCGCCGTCTCCGCGTACCCGCGCGGAGGGACCACCGCGGCCTCGACGTCTATGCGCCGGAGTCCCTCGCTCAGCAGGGAAGTCAGCCCCATTTCGGACGAATCGGGCATTACGATCGCGCAGAGGTCGCCCGAGCGGCATATGACGCCCATGCCCTCGGCGAAGAACGCGGTCGTCCGCTCAAGGTCGCCGCGCGAGAAACAGAGCCTTTTCGCCGCGCCGGACGTCCCCGACGACGAGAGCGTCACGACGCGCGCCACATCGCGGGGGGAGACGCAGAGCATGTCCTTGCCATGCGGTATTATGTCAATCGGTGATGTGAATGGAAGCTCCGCGAGCGCGTCGAGGGAGCGGAGCTTCGCGGAGGCGTAGACCTCCTGGCGGAAGCGTCCGCGCTCTCCGAGCAGGCGGAGCTGAGCCCGCAGAGATGCGAGCGTCTTATCCGGATCGAAGCGGCTGAAGGACGTCATTTGTCCTCGAGCATCTCCTCGACCTCGGCCATGCGGCCTTTCGCGAGGTCGGGCGGGATGAGCACGAGGCCGCACTTGGGGCACTTATAGAGTTCCTCGGAGAACGTACGGCCCATATAGTCGAAGACGGTCTTTTTCTTGACGAGCGCCTCGCCGCACTTGCGGCATTTCCATTCATCCATGACTAGACCTCCTGCCTGAACTTCATGCGGTGCGAGTAAACGTCGCGCACGGCGAAGCCGTCGCCATCCGGCTCGTACTCGACCCAATAGGTCAGCATATCCGTCACGAGGCAGGCGAGGAAGCGCCCGCCGCTCGCAAAGCCGGAGCCGTCGCGCTCGGCCTTCCATATCGTCTCGCGCACGTCGTCCGCGCTTATCAGCTCGTCGTCCATCGCCGCCTGTATCTCGGGCGAGATAATGAGCTTCACGCCGTCCCACTCCTTCGCGGGAGCCTCGAACCCGACGCCCGTCAGGCGGCGGGAAAGGGTATCCTTCAGCGCGAGGGAGTTTTTGCGCTTTTGTTCTATCGTGGGGACGGGACGCGGCTCTGCGTCAAATACGAGGTCGAGAATATGCTCCGCCTCCTTGCCGCTCGCCGCGAAGACCTCGCGGCAGTTGGCGCAGTAGACGACGTAGGGGAGCTCCGAGCCCGCCGCGCGGTTGGAGACTATCTCATTATATAGCTTGCGGTTGGCGACGCGCATCTGCCCGCCGTAGCCGCAGCAGCCGCCCTTATTCTTGAGTTCCTCAAGTTCGATGCCGGCCGCGGAGGCCAGGTCGCGCACCGATCTGCGCACCTCGGGGTCGTCCCGCGCGGCGCAGGGATCGAATACGGCGGCCTTCCCGGCGCGCTTGGCTTTCACGTCGTCCGCCCCGAGCAGGGAATAGAGGGAGACTCTCCCGGCCTCGGGCAGATACCTCTCGAACAGCGATTCGCAGGTCGCGCAGCCGAAGACGAAGGTCGGCTTTCCCGCGCCCTCCCAGAGGCCGCGCAGCTTTGCTAGATTTTCGCCGAAGAGCTTCTCCTCGCCCGCCCAGAAGGCGGGAGCGCCGCAGCAGCCGAGCACAACGCCGCATTTATAGCGCGAAGTGAGCAGATCGTACGCCTTTTCGACGTGGTCGGGATATGAGGCGGAGAGCCTGCAGCCGGGGAAGAAGATATATTCGCAGCCCTCGGGCAGATACGCGAAGGCCGCTTCGTCGGAATGAAACGCCATCTCGCCGAGCCAGTAATCGTGCAGAGCGCGCGGATACTGCGCGTCCTGCGTCCTAAGCTGACGCGAGAGGCGGAAGAGCGAGCCCATGTCCACGCCCACGGGGCAGACGGCCCTGCACTGCCCGCAGTCGTTGCAGGAGTAGGCCTGGCGCGTCATGGAGTGCGTCGCGATGGGCGGATTTGCCTTGGAGTCGGTGTATACCTCGACGGCGAGCTTGCGGGGCTTTTTGCGGTAGTAGGTCAGCATCTCGCAGCCGTCGATGCAGGCCGTGCAGTCGCATTGGAGGCAGCGCGCCGCCTCGGCCATGGCGGTCTCCTCGCTGACGACGTCGACGCGGGCGGCCTTTTCCGCGCCAGTGTGGTCGACGGCGCGCCCGCAGTCGCGCGGGAGCGCGTCGGAGGTCAGCTTGCCCGTCTGGAACCAGACCTCGAGCCTGCGCGCGAGGGCCTGTCCGTCGGCGAGAGCGCGTATCGGGTCGACGAGGCAGACCTCGCCGCCCATGAAGACCTTGTCGCGCGACGTGGAGAGGAGCTCCGCGTCCCACGAGTCTGCGAGACCGAAATCGTTCCCGCCTCGCCCGGTGGCGACGTAGACCGCGTCGAAATCGGCGAGCTCGTCGAGCGATGCGATCTCGCGCCCGAATTCGCGCTCGACCTCCACGCCGGAGAACTGGAACGCTATATCCGCCTCTATCTCCGCGAAATCGTCCCTTGCGCGCAGGGAGCCGCCCCAGCCGCTCTCTTTGTCAAAGAGCGTGACGCGGTATTTTTTCAGCGCGAGGCTGAGCGCGCAGCCGAGCCCCGCCGGACCCGCGCCGACGACGGCGATCTTCTCCGTCTTCGGCGGTATCGTATAGCGCTCGGGGCGGGGGTTTTTGACGTAGTCGACGCATGCTTTCTCGAGCGCGCCCATGTCGATGGGCTCGTCCCCGAGATCGAGGCGCTGGCAGCGCTCCAGACACGGCCGCAGGCAGAGCCTGCTGACCATGACGGGAAAGAGCACGGCCCCGCGGTACGTCTTGTAGGCGGCCGACCAGCGGCCTTTGGCGATATTCGAAAGAAGCTGTCTGACGTCCATGCGGAACGGGCAGGCGAGCGAGCACGTCGCGGGCTCGCCGTTGAAGCATTTTTCCGTATAGGCGGTTATCTCTTCAAGCTTCATGGTCTTCTCCTTCAAAAAGTGCGTTATATCGATATCGGGGACGGGCATTGAGCGCCGCCCCCGATATCCTTCGGATCACGTCAGATGGGATTTGCCTTGATATACTCGAGCTCGTCGTCAAGCTCGGAGCCGAGGAAGTAGGGCTCGGGCGTGAGGTCCTCGCCCCTCTGCAGCTTCTCCCAGCCGGCCTTGACCTTGTCTGGCGTGGCGGGGAGCGCGTAAACGCGGACGCCGCAGGCGTTGTTGATGGCGTTGATGACGGCCATGTGGCCGGAGCTCTGGAAGCACTCCGAGCAGCCGGAGGAGCCCTGCGGGCCTCTGGGTCTCGGGGTCTCGAGGAAGAGGACGTTGAAATCGTCGGGGATGACGTCGATGGTGGGGATGCCGCTGCCGACGATCGTGTCGTACTTCGGGGTCTGCTCGTAGTTCTCGCTGAGCGCGAAGCCTATCGAGTGGCTGAGGCCGCCGAACGCCTGGCCTTCGACGGAGAGCATGTTGCCCACGACGCCGACGTCGCAGGCCGTCGTATACTTGAGTACCTGGACCTTGCCGGTGTTGACGTCGACTTCGACGAGGCAGGTGTTGACGCCGTACATGTATTCCGCGTCCTTGTCGCCCATGCCGGTGTTGGGATCGAGTCCCGGCGGCAGGCCGAGGTTGGCCTGGTCGTAGTGGCCGATATACTTGGTCGGGATGCCCTCGGCGACCATCTCGTCATAGGTGCGGTAGGTCCCGTCGGGCTTGCGCATGGCGTCCATGAGCTTGTTCGCGCCGTCGATGATGGCGTTGCCGGTCATGTAGTGCTGGCGGGAAGCGGCGGACTGACCGGAGTCGGGGCACTTGGGCCAATCGCTCTGGACGAGGCGGATCTGGCTGGCCTTGATGCCCATCGGCTCGAGCGCCTTGACCGTGTGGACGATGGCGCCGACGTCGCCGCCCTGGCCCATGTCCTCCCAGGTGTTGTAGTTGGTTATCGTGCCGTCGGGATTGAGCTCGAGAGCTATCTCGCACTGGTCGAACATGCCTATCGTGCACAGGAAGCCGCCGAGGCTTATGCCGACGCCGGTATGCCTGCCCTCGGCTTTGCCCTGCTCGGCGAGCTTCTTGTACTCGTCGTAATAGGGCTTTATCATCTCGAGGAGCTTCGGATACGGATAGGCCTTGTAGGGCATGCTGTTGATGGTCTTGTCGCCCTCGCGCGCGGCGTTTTTATAGCGGAACTCCCACGGATCGATGCCGGCCTTCTCGGCGAGCATGTCAATGAGCGCCTCGGTCGTCGTGTATATCTGCGGGGAGCCAAAGCCGCGGTAGGCCGTGTTGAAGGCCTGATTGGTGGAGACGCCTCTGACGAGCCCCTTGAAGTTGGGGATGTTGTAGCCGTGGAAGCCGACGGAGACGAGGTTGTTGAATATCTTGCCGGCGACGACGCCGTAAGCGCCGTGGTCGAGGCCGCAGTCATATTCGCCGGCGACTATCATGCCGTTTTCGTCGCAGGCCAGCTTGCCGTTGGTGTAGGTGGCCGAGCGCTTGCCGGTGATGTGGTTGAACTCCGCGTAGCTGAGCGTCAGCGAGCAGGGGCGCTGCAGCAGCAGGACCGCCATAGCGACGATGCAGTAGGTGTTGCCGCTTATCGAGTAGCCGAACGAGCCGCCGACGGGATTGAGGATGACGCGGATGTTGTCCTTCGGATAATTGAGCGCCATCGCCAGCAGATCGACCGTCTCCATGATGGCCTGCGACTTGCACTGTATCGTGAGCTTGCCGTCGGAGCCTATATAGCCGAGGACGGTGTCGGGCTCGAGCGGGAGATGCGGCTCATGCTGGGAGTGGAAGCTGCCCTCGACCTCGTAGGCCGCGTCGTAGAGCAGGTCCTCGGGGTCTTCGCCCTTGAAGACGGGCTGTTCCATATAGAAGTTCGGGTTGTCCTCGAAAAGCTGCACGGCGTTGGGCGCGACGGCCTCGGGCAGCGTCGCGTAGACGGGCAGGGGATCGAGGTGCTGCTTGACGAGCTTCGCGGCGGCTCTGGCGTGCTCGCGCGTATCGGCCGCGACAAGAGCGACGACGTCGCCCTTGCGGCAGACCTTCTTGCCCGCGATGATCGGGAACGGCGTTATGCCGCTGCCCTTCTGGCGGGGCACGATGGCGGGAGCCTCCATATTGTTCTCGCCGGGGACGTCCTTTGCCGTAAAGACCCTGATGACGCCGGGGGCCTTTTCCGCCTCGGAGACGTCGATGTCGATGATGTTCGCGTGGAGCGCGTCGGAGAGGACGACCGCCAGATGGACGAGCCCGTCGGGCATCTTCTGGGCGACGTCGTCGCCGTAGTCCATGAGGCCCGTGACCTTCGCGACGCCCGAGGGACGCGGATGACGGGAGCCGTATATCTCCGTCTCGCCCTCGAAGTCGTAGGTGATGTCCTTCATCGTCTTCTCGCCGCGCATGACGGCGGCGGCGGCCATGACCGCGTCGACGATGGGCTTATAGCCGGTGCAGCGGCAGAGATTGCGGTGCACGCGGAACCACTCGCGGACTTCCTCGCGCGTCGGGGAGGGGTTCTCATTGAGAAGACCCAGCGCGGAGATGATGAAGCCGGGCGAGCAGAAGCCGCACTGCACGCCGCCGTAGGTTATCCACGCCTGCTGCAGGGGATGGAGATGCTGCGGAGAGCCGACGCCCTCGATGGTAGTGATCTCGGAGTAGTCGTCGACGCTGCTCATCTTCTTCGTGCAGGAGCGGATGACCTTCCCGTTGAACAGAACGGAGCACGCGCCGCACACGCCGATGCCGCAGCCGACCTTCGTGCCGGTCAGACCGAGACGGCGGATGACGACCGCCAGCGTATCCTTTTCTGGATCGCAGACGACGTAACGCTCGACTCCGTTGATGACCAGCGTTTTGCGAATAAGCTGATTCATTATATCCCACCTTCGATATTATTGTCGCATATCGTTTCTCTATTGTACCATATATAAGGGAAAAACACAATCGCAAATTAGACGAGAACGTTGGTCAGAGTGCCTATCCCGTCTATCGTGACGCTGACCTCGTCGCCCTTTTTCATCCAGACGCGCGTACCCTTGGCTTTGCCGAGGATGACGCCCGAGGGCGTGCCCGTGAAGATGAGGTCGCCGGGGGCGAGGCGCGTGAATTTCGAGACGTAGCTGACGAGCTCGGCGCAGGGGAAGATCATGCCGCTCGTGAAGTCGTCCTGCACGAGCTCGCCGTTGAGGCGGCAGGTGATGCGGTGGTCCGCGTCAGGGTCGAATTCGTCCGCCGTGACGACGTAGGGCCCGGCGGGAGCGAAACCGGCGAAGGTCTTGCCGATGAGCCACTGCGTCGAGCGAAGCTGCGCGTCGCGCGCGGAGAGATCGTTGCCGCAGGTGTAGCCGAAGATACAGTCCTTCGCCTCCTCGACGGAGACGCTGTCTGCCCAGCGGCCGACGACTATGACGAGCTCGGCCTCGTAATCGAAGCATCTGGCGTTCGCGGGCAGTCTCACGGCGCCGCCTGCGGGCGAGAGCGCGTCGTTGAATTTCGAGAATATGACGGGCTCCTTCGGCGGCTCGCCGCCCGTCTCCTCGGCGTGCTTTTTGTAGTTGAGGCCTATGCAGACTATCTTGGAGGGCTCGGTCACGTTGGCGAACATCAGCCCGTCGGGATCGAGGTCCGGCCCGTCCGGGATGGCCGGGAGCGCTCCCGCCGAGATGAAGTCCGCGAGAGTCCCGCCGTATCCCGCGGCGGTGAGATCGCGCACACCGCCGTCCGTGAGGACGCCGGTGTGGATGCGGCCGTTGACGAAGAAATTGCAGAGTTTCATGTTTTTCCTCCTGAAAATGCCCCGTAAAAAAGACGCGTCCGCCCCGCGTCTGGCGCGGAGCGGGCGATGCTGCGTTTTATAGATAGGGCGGCATATAGAACTTGTAGTTCAGGACGGGGGAGAGCCCCGTCAGAAGTCTGCTTTGCGCGGAGGAGAGATAGTCCTCGCGGTGAGCTTCAAAATGAAGTATCGCCGTGCGGTCGTAAGGGATGGAGACGGTCACGGTCGTGCCGCTCGGGGAGGACTGCACGTCGATCGTCCCGCCGTGCAGCTTTGCCGCGTATTCGACCGAGGCCAGACCGAGGCCGGGGACGAGCCCAGCGCTGCCGTCGCCGCTGTCGGAGACGCGAAATTCGACCGCTTCGCCAGAGATCGAGAGCGCGAGCGTCACCGCGAAGCCGGGCTCGCTGTGGCGCACGGCGTTGGAGAGCAGCTCCGTCAGCATGCGCTCGATCCTGACCGGGTCGAGGACGGCGCTCTCGGAGGCGCGGTCGCACTCGAAGCGGACGCGCACGCCCGTGAAGCTCACGAGCGCGGATACGGAGTCCGCGAGGTCTGCGCAGAGCCTCACGACGTCGACGGTGGCGACGTCGGCTTTTCCGGCCCCCTCGCGCATCGCGCCGAGGTCTCCGAGCTGCTCGGAGATGAGCTTGAGGCGGTACTGCCCGTGCCGCAGCACGGCGAGCGACTCGTTCAGCGAGGTATCGTCGTCGGGAAGCCTGTCGCGCAGCAGCTCGGAAGCCGCGAAGGACGCGCCGAGCGTCTCACGCATGCTCTCGGCGAGCTTTTCAAGAAGCTTGGTATCGTCGATCACGGACAGACCTCCTTTCTGACGAAATGTCGAATACTGTCGAAATAACGCTTTGATTGTATCATTATTCATGCCCGGAAGCAACCGAAATTATGAAAAAAAGAGCCCCGCGCCTTACATATTATCCCAACTCGCCCCGGTGAGTGACGGCGCCGTGACGCAAAAAGGCCCGCCTCCTCCGCAAAAGGGGGAAGCGGGCCGATAAAACCGGATAACGCGGACTATTTGACGCTGATGGCCTTCTTGGGGCAGACCTCCTGACAGCAGTAGCAGCGGATGCACTTCTTGTAATTATAGACGGGCGGCTCGCTCCTGCCCGCGGCGAAGCTGAGCGCCTTGCCCTCGACGGGGCAGTGGTCGACGCAGACGCCGCATCTTGCGCAGAGGGAGGCGTCGATGACGGGCTTGCGCTTTCCGCCCGTGATGCGCGCCAGAAGAGTCAGCACGTTGAGCCTCTCGCCCTCGCGCAGGACGTCGAAATCCGGGTCGCCGCAGCGCTCGACGAGCTCGCTCATCGCTACGGGCTTCTCGCTCCCGTCCTCATCGATGAGGACGACGTCTATCTCGCTCTCCTCAAAGGTCCCTATGCCCGCGAGCGCGCCGTAGACGTTGGTCGGGACGAGCTTGGGCGAGAGATAGACGAGCCTGCAGAAGACGGAATCGAGCGCTATCGGGTCGGAGGAGGCAAGAATGACGCCCATCTGCACGGGATCTCCCGAGGCGGGGCCGTTGCCCTCCATGGCTACGACGCCGTCCATGACGTGGAGCCTCTGCGGCGTCGCCTTGTATAGATCGCAGAGCATGCGCGCGAAGACCGCGGCGTTATTATACGTCGTGTGTCCGACGGCCTTGCGGAAGCCGCAGACGAGGCCGTACATATTCTTCAGCGCGCCCGTGACGCGCTCGAGCATGTGCGTCTTCATCTTGCACACGCCTATTATCGCGTCGGACTCCGTGACCTCGCGGGTAAAGTAAAAATGCTTTGCCGTCTTCCCCTCGGGATAATCGACCGATACCTCGTGGCTCATGTCGGCTATGTGCGCGCCGAAGAGCTTGTCCTCCGTCAGCCCGAGCTTATGCATCGCGCCGACGCAGTTGCCGTTCGCGGGCGAGTCCCCGACGGCGACGCTGCCGCAGCCCGCTTCGCTCAGCAGGCGGAGCACGGCGATTATGACGGCCGGATGCGTCGTTATCGAGCGCTCCGACTCGGAGGGGTAGAGGAGATTGGGCTTTACGAGAATGCGCTCGGAGGGGGAGACGAAGCTCTCTATGCCGCCGAGCGCGGCGATCGCGCCGGAGACGGCGCGGTAGACCTTTTCGCTTTCATATCCGCCGCAAATTGCGACGGCGACCTTCGACCGCTGCGTGGACGATCACTCCTTAACTGACTTCTGACTGAACATATTTCGTATTTTACACCCCTCGCGGAGCCGTCCGCAAGCTTTTTGGCTCCGAAAGCCTCTCCTATCTGTAAAAAAAGAGGTTGCATGCGGCGAGCTTGGGTGATATTATAGTAAATCATTAAAGAGCCGGGCCCGCATCGCGGGCGGCGGGAAAGGAGGCGGTCTCGATGCTCCGCGGGCTCTACGCAAGCGTGCTCCCGGCGAGCGGACCGATCCCCATCATCATCTCCGTCGCCATTATGCTCATCGCGGGCTTTCTCATGACGCGCATAACGAAGCTGCTGCGATTGCCGAACGTGACGGCCTACGTCGTCGCCGGCATCATCATCGGCCCTTTCTGTCTCGACCTCGTCCCGGAGACGGTCCGGCAGGGAACGCAGTTTCTCTCGGACATCGCGCTCGCCTTCATCGCGTTCAGCACGGGCGAGTATCTGCGGCTCGATTCGCTGAAAAAGAACGGCCCTAAGGTCGTCGTTATAACGCTGCTCGAGGCGCTGGCGGCCTCCGTTATCGTCTTCTGCGTGCTCTATTTCGTCCTGCGGCTGAGCTTCGTCTTCAGCGTGGTCCTCGCGGCGCTCGCCGCGGCGACGGCGCCGGCCTCGACGGTCATGACCATACGACAGACCGGCTCGAAGGGCGACTTCGTCGATACGCTGCTGCAGGTCGTCGCGCTCGACAACGTGCTCGGGCTGCTGCTCTACTCGGCGGCCATCTCCGTCGCGCTCGCCTCGCTCTCCGGCGGCGCGCCGAACGCAGGCAGTATCGTCATGCCCATAGTAAAGACGCTCGGCATGCTCGTCCTCGGCGGAGTCTTCGGCCTTCTCATGAAGGCGCTCATACATAAAAAGCGCACTACGGACAACCGCCTCATCATCGTAATCGCGCTGCTTTTCGCGTTTTGCGGGATATGCGCCGCGCTTGACGTCTCGCCGCTTCTCGGCTGCATGGCCATGGGGACGATGTACCGCAATCTCGCGGAGGACGACAAGCTATTTAAGCAGGTCAACTACTTCAGCCCGCCGATACTGCTGCTCTTTTTCGTGCGCTCCGGGACGTCGTTCGACCTCGGCGCGCTCTTAAACCCCTCCGGCGCCATAGGCGCGACGCCGCTGCTTCTCGTCGGCATACTCTATTTCGTCGTCAGGATCGCGGGCAAGTACCTCGGCGCTTTCGCGGGCTGCAGCATAACAGGGAAGCCCCCGAAGGTACGCAACCATCTCGGCCTCGCCCTCATCCCGGCGGCCGGCATAGCGATCGGCCTCGCCGAGCTCGGCGCAAGGACGCTCGGCGGCGAGATGGGCAGCGCCCTGCATACGATAATCATCGCCTCCAGCGTGCTCTACGAGCTCATAGGCCCCGCGTGCGGCAAGCTCGCGCTGCGCCTGTCCGGCTCGTATTCGGAGAATATAGAGGAGCTCGTCCCCGTCGAGCCGGAAAAGCCCGGCGGCGAGCCCAAGTCCGAGCTCGAGATGCTCATCGAGCGCATACGGCGCATTCAGGAGGAGATGCCGGAGCGCGAGATCGACGAGAACGAGCAGGCGTTCACGAACGCCGCGCAGGAGCACTACGAGGCCATGAACAGCCCTCGCGCATTCGCAAGGAACAGGAGAAGATAATATTATGTTAACTGAGATCAGAGACCCGCTCGCAAGGCTCCTCGGGGAGTGGTCGGCGCAGCTCACGTGGGCGTCGGTGATCCTGAGGATAATCCTGTCGCTCGTCATCGGGCTCATTATCGGCTCCGAGCGCGCGACGAAGCGCCATTCCGCCGGCCTGAGGACGTTCATCCTCGTCGCCGTCGCCTCGACGATAGCGATGATGCTGGAGCTGTTCCTGGGCGAGTCGACGGGCGGCGTGCACATCTTCTCGGCGGCGGCCGTCATCGCCATCGCCGTCATCGCGCAAAATTCCGTGCTATTTTCCTCGCGCAACCAGATAAAGGGCCTGACGACCTCGGTCGCGCTCTGGGCGACGGGCGTAATCGGCCTGACCTCCGGCGCGGGGTACTATACCGTGACGCTCATATCCTTCGTGGCGGTCATAGCCTGCCTCAGCATCTTCCCGACGCTCGAAAAATACCTCAAGGACCGCTCCAACCACTTCGAGATTCACCTTGAGCTCAAGAGCAGCTCCTATCTGCAGAGCTTCGTCACGACCATCCGCGAACTCGGCCTCACCATCGACGACATCGAGCTCAACCCGGCGTACGCTAATTCCGGCCTGAGCGTCTATTCGATCGCGATTAGCATCAGCAGCGGCGAGCTCAAGAAGTACAAGACCCACAAGGAGATAATCGAGGCGCTCTCGACCCTCGATTACGTGTATCACATAGAGGAGATGCAGAGTTGAACGAAAAGAAAACGCAGAAGGTTTATAGATATACCCTCATCGAAGACAAGACACGCAAAAAGAAAAAGGAGAAAGCTTCTGCGGAAGCGCCGAATGAAAAGCCGAAGGGCCTCCGCGGCATCTTCAAAAAATAAGACAAAAAGCAGACCGGATTTCCGGTCTGCTTTTTTCGGTTATTTGCGCGGCGCTTACGATCTGGTCAGCACTTCGCCCGTGACGGCGTCGACCGCGTAGTAGCGGATCATCGTGATCTGCGACTCAGCGGACGGATAATCGACCGGGTAGGTGAGCGTGAAGACCCACGTGGGGCGCAGGACGGAGACGGGCCTGCCGTCGCGCTTATGGTAGCAGTAGCGGAATTCCGCAGCCACGAAGCGGGCGTCCCTCAGACCTTCATTCAAGAGCGGGACGACGGCATCCGCCGCCTTGTCGGGGTAGATGACCGGCTGTTCGCCCTGCTCGCTCAGCCCCGTCGGCATATTGCGGATGATCAGACCGATCAGGCCGGGCTGCTCCGCCGTCCCTCCGGCGGGCCCGTAGAGGCAGTAAGCCATCGCGCCGGAGAAATCGAGCTCCTGATCCGAAGCCGGCGCGGTCAGGACCGCGTCCTCGCCTATCCTCAGCCGGAAGGAGAAGAAATAGCACTCGTTGCCCTCGTCGAAGCTAACGTCGAGCAGCTGCTTCAGGCCGTCGTCGTTCACGGAGTTATAATTGCCGTATTCGACGGCCTGATCGGCGTAGACCTTCAAATCCCTCGTCAGAGTCTCCGCGTCCAGCGCGCAGGCCTGCTCGAGCTCCAAGCCCGTTATCCCCATCTCGGCAAGCGTCGAATACACCTGCGCCGCCGCCTCGCTTATCGGCATGAAGGCGAGGTCGCGCGGGGGATAATCGGCCTTGCTGTGTCCGGATCGCTGCTCGCCCGGGCTGTCAAGAACGAAAGGAGAATAGGGGAATGCGCTCGTCAGCGCGTCGTAGTACACGTTGTCAAGGTAAAACCGCAGATAGCGGTCCGAGACGTTCAGAACGCGCTCCGGCGAGCTTTCGTCTATATTCAGCAGTGCCCGTATCTCATCTTCGGAAAGCTTCAGATCGTAGCCCGCCCGGTACGTCTGCGCGCTGAGCGGCCACGTGACAGTCCCGGTAACGGCGTTTTCGACGTTCGACGGAAGCTCCCTGAATATCTGCGAGGCCGCCATAACGCCGCGGTCGCCCTGCTCGGAGTCCTGCACGAGAGCCCAAAACTCCTCGTTGTCGCCGGGATATTTGTAGTAATCCCCGCCCGCGAAAAAGACGCCGCAGGAATCCTCGGCGGGGCAGAGGGAGAATTCCCTGCCGTCGGCGCGCGTCAGCGTGAGCACGGAGCCGAAGGGGCATCCCGCGCCGTAGCCGAGGTCCTCCGCGCCGCCGAGCAGGCTTTCGAGGCGGGCGAGCACGGCGGGATCGCTTATGACGACCTCATGATCCCAAAAGGTCATGCGCGCGAGCGTGACGCTGCGTATCTCCGACGGCTTCGCCGGAGCGGGGCCCTGCTCCGTCACGACGAGCCGGAAGAAGCATTGACTGACGCTCTCCTCATAGGCGTCCTCGGAGGGAACGTACTTCCCGCGCGGCCCTGCGACCTGAACCGAGCAGTAGTAAGTGCCGGGCTCGAGCCAGTTGAGCGCCGTGTCGCCGTACCAGTCCTCGCGCAGCGGCATGAAGTCCTCGCTGTAGACGACGAGGTTGCTCATGCGTACGCCGCCGCCGAGGGTTAGTTCTATCTTGTCCGTCATATAGACGGTCGGCGCTTTTTCGGGCTTTTCTGCGACGTCGAAATACCACGGCCACCCGTCGGCGTAGAGCCAGCCGTCGTCCATCCACGTCCGCTCCCATAAGGGCGTTTCGCCGGCGGCGAAACTGCCGTTCGCGCCCGTGACGGTCAGAAGCGGGATTGTAAGCTCGGCACCGAAGTATTTGAGGACGGCCTGACCCTCCTCGGAATCAATGGCATAGATGCGGTAGTCGGCCGTGTGCTTCGGCGATTGTGCGCCGGGACCGAAGACGAGCACAAAACGGTCTCCCGCCTGCGTCTCTATCGGCACCATCGCGGGCGCGCCGTCCGGAACAATGAGCGTTTTTCCGTGAAGCACCTCATCGACAACAAAGTCGGCGAAGGTAAAGTATTCGCCCGGGCCTCCGGCATCCGGCCTAAGGTTGGTTACCGTCACGATCTCGACGAGCCCGGCAGCTTCGAGAATATCGTCGATGCTCCTACGATCAGACGTCGGGATCGTACCCGCTTCGGTCATTGCGGCGGCGAGTTCCCTCAGAGTCTTGTCCATGTCGGTATCCTCAGTCAGGCCGAGAGAAAAGTCGGCTCTGAAATCAAGGACGGTCCCGCCTTCGAGCCGGTATTCCCTGACGGCAAAAGCACTGCTTGCAAGACTGTATAATCGGTGTGGAAAAACAGCCAGATCCTGATAAGTCAAAAACAGATAGTATACGCCGCCCGGCTCAAAGAAGTCAGATCTGCGCGAATAAAGAACGATCGACTCATTCGCAGTGCCGAAGTAATCTTCGAGCAAGGCAAATTCATACTTCTCCATCGAGGGGTCTCGCTCAGCTCTCGCCGTCAGGCGGACTTTGACTGCGGCGTTGCTGCGGCCGGCAAGTTCGTCCAGAGACCCGGGCAGCGTTTCCCAGTCACCTAACAGCACTTCGGCGGTCTCGTCGTTCGGACGTATCTCCTCGCGCGAGGAGACGACGTAGCCTTCGGGGTGCGCCGCCAGATCGGAGTATGGATCGCGCCCCGTGCCGCTCGGTTCGTCGGTCGAAGCCGAGCCTTCGTCCTCGGCCAGCGCGAACACCCATCGGATGCTCGTGTCGTCGGAATCTGGCTCGTCCTTCTCCGAGGCGTCCCAATATCCGTACGTGAGATAGACTTCGCCGCTCTTTTGCAGGAGGAGATAATAGAATACGGAGTCCGGGAGATCGGATACTATCAGACGCCACACGCGCTCGTTATCCCGGCGCAGGCTCGCGGCCGGGCCGCGTATTCCCTTGAAAAATCGATCGAAGCTGTCTTCGGTCAGCTCGACTTCCTCGAACACTCCCGCGTTCAGCCATTTTTCGGAGTTTTTGTCCTCCAGAACGAGCAGTTCTCCGCTCTCCGTAAGGCCGTACTTCGGCGCGGTCTCCGTCGTATAGGAAAAATCATATATCCCCGCTTCGTAAACGATATCCGAAACGCAGTAATATTTGCCGAAGGGGTCGCCTTTTGGAGAGGCCTTTTCCGCCGGGCTCGTCAGAAAGCATACTGCGACGGCGGCGCAGACGACGATGACGGCTATGACGATCCAGAGAGCGGGCTTTTTGTAGTTCAGAACGGATTTGATACGTGCCTTGACGCCCGACTCGCCGAAGGCGAGCGGACACGCCGCGACGGGAGTGCGCCTCGCGCTGCAGTCGAGCAGCGCCTGCGAATAGTCGGCGCGCCCCTCCGCGTCCATGCTGCGAACGACGCGCTCGTCGCAAATGAGCTCGACGTCGCGCCCGAAAAGCACGTAGGCCAGCCATACGAAGGGATTGAACCAGTGCACGGCAAGCAGAAGGAAGGCGAGCAGCTTCCAGACATGGTCGCCCCGCCTGATATGCTCGCGCTCGTGCGCGAGGGCGGCCGCCGCCTGCGTCTCGCTCATGCCGGAGGGCATGTAGATACGCGGCCGGAACACGCCGAGAATGAACGGCGAGGCGGCCCCGTCCGATACGCGGACGCCTTTTCCCGCGTCGACGGACGCCCTGACCTTCAGCCGCAGTATGAGAAAGCTGACGAGCATGTAGAGCAGCATCGCACAGACGCCCGCGAGCCAGACGGCGACCGCCGTCGGGAGGTAGACGCTGTGCGTCTTGCGCTCAAGGACCTGCCGAGGCGGCGCCTCGACGGGCACGGGATCGGCGACGTCCGCAGGCTCGGAATACGTCGGCACGGCGGAATAAGCGAAAGTGTCGAAGGAGACGAGCGGCTTTTCGGTCCCGCCGTCCTCGCGGAAGTATTCGACGGCCTCCGGCGTGTCGGCGACGAGGCCGTAGACCGAGACGGGCGAAGAGATCATGACCGGGCAGACGAGCCGCAGCGCGACTATCGCCCAAAGTATCGCGCGCGTCCACTTCGGAGCCTTGCGGAAGATAAGGCGCAGGAGCACCACGGCGACTATCAGTACCGCCGCCGATACGCTCATGTTGAGCAGCCGTATGAACGCCCTTCCCGCCGGGACTCCCTGATCGACGAGCTTTACGAATAAGCTTTCCATGCCGTCACCCCTTGCGCCTCGCGGCGTCTATCATGCGTTGGAGCTCGGCGGCCTCCTCGTCCGAGAGAGGATGGCGCGAGGTGAAGGCCGCGATAAAGGCAGGCAGCGAGCCGCCGTAGGCCTCTTCGACGAAGCGCTCGCCGCGAGCGGCGCGAAATTCCTCGCTCGTCATCAGCGGGCGCACCGTCCCGCCGTCGTTGACGAAAAGCCCCTTTTCGCAGAGCCTGCGCAGGACGGTATAGGTCGTGGGCTTCTTCCAGCCCAGCTCCTTCTGGCAGAGAGCGACGAGCTCGCCGCTCCGGATGGGCGCGTTTGCCCATATAAGCTCGGCAAAGCGGGTCTCGACCGCGCCGAGATTTATATCGTTCATATCAGAATGCCTCCCGAAATAAGGTTTATCGGCTGTAAACCAATTTGAGTTTACAACCGATAAACCAAAATGTCAAGCCCATCTTATGTTTGAAACGCGATAAAACATGGAATATTACTCTCGGAAGGAGTGATGGAAATGCTTTATTTCATCATCGGCGCGATGGTGGGCGGCGTCGTCGGCGTCTTTGTCATGTGCCTGCTGCAGGTCAATCGCCTGAACCGGGAAAACGACGAATTCTGATGCATTATCTCCGGCCCGTCTGCCCGAGAGTTCTTTTTGCGTAAAAAACGTCGTCGCGAACGATATGAAGTCCGCGACGACGATGGTCCGAGTGGCGGGATTCGAACCCACGGCTCGCCGACTTCGTTCGGCAAGCCGACAGCGGGATGGCCCCACTCGCTCCCGGATTCGCCGGAACCGCTCGGGGATGCCACATCAGGCCGTGGGTCCGCTGTAGCTTGAATGAAATAACGGGCCGCCATGAAAGGAACGCCCTGTTGTTTGGCACAAGTGTTCTTGACGGACTTGGACAAAAAACAAAATGTGAGCCCAGCGGAGCGGGTCGCATTTTGAGAGGAGGAGCGACGGAATGAATGAGCGATGGCGTTTGCTTTGAAAAAGAAAATGTCGTCGCGAACGATATGAAGTCCGCGACGACGATGGTCCGAGTGGCGGGATTCGAACCCACGGCCTGATGCTCCCAAAGCACCCGCGCTACCAACTGCGCTACACCCGGCCGGTATCGGGCCCGGCCCGACTAAAGTATAATAACAGCTTTATTATCAAATGTCCAGCGGAAAACGGCGCGCGGCGAAAGGGCGCGAATCTTGACGAACAGGCATAATTTTGGTAAAATACTCATAGTTTTACTATTATTTATACGGAGGTAATTTCCGTGAAGCGTATCATTGCTTTCCTTATCGCCGCCGTCCTGCTCGTTTCGCTCGCCGGATGCGCGAATATACTTCCGGCCCCGACGGCCGAGCCCACCGCGGAGCCGACTGCGGCTCCCGCGCCGACCGCGAAGCCGACGGCCGCTCCGACCAAGACGCCGGAGCCCGAGCCGAGCGCGACTCCCGCGCCGGACCTGACCGCCGTGTCCTTCGAGCTCGAGGAAATAGCCGACGGCAGAGACGCGAGCGCCATCGGCATCCTGCACGCTTACAACGAGGCGGGGGACGAGGTCTGGACCTACGAGACCGGAAAGGTCTACGTCGCCCAGCTCGACAACCTGCAGGCGATAGGCCTCATCGAGACGGGCTACCTGCTCCTCGTCGACGGCGATATAGTCTGCGTAGGCGTCGAGGGGAGCTACGCGGGCCGCGAGCTCTGGCGCAACACCGAATTCGGCGGCGCGTCAGCGAACTTCGATCTGGATATAGACGATAATCTCTACATATGCGGCTACTTCGGGCCCGACCTCATGGTCGTCAATAAGTACGGCGAGACCATCGCCAAGTACGATTACCTCGTCGACGATTACTGGCCCTGCGAGCTCTTGTACGTTGACTACGCCGTCGAGATGACCTTTGAGAGCACCCTCGCGACCTACCGCATCGACCCGCGCTCCGGCGCCGCCGCGAAGATGAGGACCGATCCCTACATGCTTTCGGACAACGTCGTCGAGGTCGGGACGGTCGACGAACTCATGGCCGCCATCGCCGACAATACGACGATAGTGCTCCTGCCCGGCGAGTATAACCTCACCGAGTGGCTCGGCAAGAACCGCATCGAGTACTACCCCGAATATCCCCAGACCGGCCACTGCTACCGCCGCGACGCGCTCGAGGGCGACGAGCTGATGATCTTCGGTTACTCCAACCTCTGCTTCGTCTCGAAGTATTCCAACGCCCCCGCGAAGATAGTCTGCGAGCCTCGCCACGCGACCGTGCTCAATTTCGTCAACTGCGACATGGTGGGTCTGTTTGACCTCTCTATCGGCCATACCCTCATGGACGGCGTCTGCGCAGGCAACGTCGTCGACCTGATCGACTGCAGCGGCGTCGACATCAAGGACTGCGACCTCTACGGCTGCGGCGCCTACGCTCTTGAAGCTGTAGATTCCACGAACGTCTGGCTCATAGGCGGGAAGGTGCACGACTGCACATACGGCTGCCTCATCGCGTCTGGCTCCGACGTCGTCTGCTCCGGGACGGAGTTTACCGCCTGCGGCGAGTACGACATGTTCGAGGCCTGGAACAGCGAGGTAACGTTCTACGGCTGCGAGTTCAGCTTCCTCGTCGGCAACATGGTCTACATAGACGAGAATTCTGCCATGTATTTCTATTCATGCCTCTTCGACGCGCCGTCGTTCAGATCCCTCGAGAGCGCCGCGTATTACGGCGAACTCGTCATCGACTGACCATGACCGTACGCGAAGTAAGGCTTGAGGACGCCGCCGCTATCAGCGAGATATACAGGCCCTACGTCCTCGACACGGACATAACCTACGAGACCGTTCCGCCGACTCCGGAGCAGTTTGCCGAGCGCATAAAAAAGACGACGGAGAGATACCCCTACGTCGTCTGCGAGGATGAGGGCGAGGTCATAGGCTACGCCTACGCCTCCCGCGCCGGGGAGCGCGCCGCATACGAATACAGCGTCTCCATGTCGGTCTACGTCCGTCAGGACAAACGCCGCCTCGGCGCCGCGCGCGCCATGTACGCCGTCTTGCTCGACGAGCTCGTCAAGCGCGGCTACCACACCGCCGTCGCGCTCCTCTCGCTGCCGAACGACGCGAGCGAGGCCTTCCATGAGTCCTTCGGATTCGAGAAGGTCGGCGTTTTCCGCGAGATGGGCTGGAAGCACGGCGCGTTCCACGATCAGCTGCTGATGCAGAAAATGCTCCGTCCGACCAAGTAAAAAACGTTATCCGAGGCGCCGCGCATGTATCTCCGTATATACGCGGCGCCCGTTTTCAACAGCAGAGCTCAGAAGATAGACGCGCTCCGCCGTCATCGAGACGGGCTCTGGCCAATATGGCGGCGTGTCCGCGGGCTTTGCGCGCCGCACGAGCGTGACATGGGGCGTGAAGTCCCGCTTTTCGAGCTTGAAGCCCGCTCCGGAGGCGAAGAGCGCCTTCGCGACAGCGTCTGCTGCGGCGCGGAGCTCCCGCGTCGGGCGGACGCCGGCCCATATCGTGTCGCCGAAGCGACCCATCCCCTCGAGCTCGAGTCCGACGGGCGCTAATTCGAGCGTATCGAGCGCCGCCTTGACCTCGTCGACCCTGTTCGTCTCGCCTATGAAGGCGAGCGTCAGATGCAGGTTTTCCGGGCGCGTGAAGCCCCCGGTCACGCCGAGCCCGCGCAGCGCGCGCTCGGCCTTGACGAGCTCGGCGCGGAACTCGTCCGTAAACACGAAAGCGACAAACAATCTCATAAATACACCTCTTATTAAGCGGAAGGAATACGATCACGGAAGGAGAAAGCGAATGGAGAACGTCAAAAAGCTCGGATTCGGCCTTATGCGCCTTCCGAAGCTCGACGGGGAGATAGACGTCGAGCAGTTCAAGCGCATGGTCGATATTTTCATGGAAAACGGATTCAACTATTTCGATACCGCGTACGGCTACGACGCGGGAAAGTCGGAGGAGGCCGCCAAGATCGCGATCATCGACCGCTATCCGCGCGAGAGCTTCTATTTTGCGACGAAGCTTCCCGCATGGGCGGGAGCCAAGACCGCCGAGGACGCAAGGGAGATGTTCTGGACGTCCCTTCGAAGGACGGGAGCGGGATATTTCGACTTCTATCTGCTCCACAACCTCGGCGACGGCAGGGAGGAATCCTTCGAGCGATTCGGAATCTGGGATTTTGCCAAAGAGCTCAAGGACAAGGGGCTCGTCAAGCGCGTCGGCTTTTCGTTCCACGATCGCGCCGACCTGCTCGACGAGATACTGAATAAGCACCCGGAGGCGGAATTCGTCCAGCTCCAGATAAACTACGCCGACTGGGAGGACAACGCCGTGCAGTCGCGCCGCTGCCTCGAAGTCGCGCGCGCTCACGGGAAGAAGGTCATCGTCATGGAACCCGTCAAGGGCGGTCTGCTCGCAAAGCTGCCCGAGAAGGCCGCGGAGATACTTCGCTCTGTCGATCCGGAGGCCTCGCAGGCCTCGTGGGCCGTCCGCTTCGCCGCTTCGCAGGAGGGAATAATAACCGTCCTCTCCGGCATGTCGAACGTCGAGCAGATGGAAAACAACGTCTCCTTCATGCGCGATTTCAAGCCGCTCTCCGACGCCGAGTATGAGGCTATAGAGCGCGTGCGCGATATCCTCGCGCAGAGCAGGGGAGTGCCCTGCACGGGCTGCCGCTACTGCGTCAAGGACTGCCCGATGGGAGTAAAGATACCGCAGATATTCGAGGCGCTCAACCGCTATATGACCTACGGCGACCTCGCCGCGGCCAAGAGCAATTACGGATGGGAGACGCGGCTCGGCGGCAAGGCCGACGAGTGCGTCGGATGCGGCGCCTGCGAGAGCGTCTGCCCGCAGCATATCGCCGTACCGGACGAGCTGAAAAAAGCCGCGGAGCTCTTTGCTTAAGACCTGCGGCACAAAAAGACCCGGTCCTCGGACCGGGTCTTTTCTTATTTGGAGAAAGATTCGAAGACAGCTTTGCGCTTTTTCCAAACCCCACTGTAATAGTATATCATGCAGATTATCGTGTTGACGTAGGCCGCGAGCCCGTAGCCGAGGAACCACCCGTAGAGCCCGAGACCGAAGACCTTGGCCAGCAGCAGGCTTATGACGATGCGGCTGACGAAGCCGTCGAGCAGCGCCGTTATCATGACGAGAGTGGCGTTTCCTATGCCGGAGGCAAAGGCGTGGTACGGACACATCAGACACGTCGCCGGAAGCGCGAAGGACAGCGCCTTGAGGAAAAGCGGAGCCATATCGAGCACTTCTTCATAGTTATCGCTGCTCTTGGCCATGAAGAGCTGGTATATCTGCCGCGGGAAGAGCCTGAAAAGCGCGATGAACACGACCGCCGTGATGGCGCAGAGCACGACGCCGACGCGGACGGTCTTCTTCATGCGGTCGACCTTCCCCGCGCCCATATTCTGCCCTATCATCGTCGTGCAGCCCATCATGACGCCCGCGCCGACTATCCAGGGGATCTGCTCTATCTTCGTGCCGGTCGCGAACGTGGCGGAGGCCACGACGCCGTACTGATTGATGAACTTGTTGACGAAGAGCATTGAGATCGTGACGGCGGCGTTATTGAGCGCGAAGGGGATGCCGAGCTTGACGAGCGTCTTGAAGCGCTCAGGGTCGATGCGGAAGCTCTCGGCCTTGAAATCAAAGCCGAACTGCTCCCTGTGCCTGAGCAGATAGACCGCCGAGCATATAAACGAGACGGCCTGACCGGCTATCGTGGCGACGGCGGCGCCCGCGACGTCCCATTTGAAGATCGCGACGAAGATATAGTCGAGGATGAGATTCGTCACGGCCGCTATGGCGACGAATATGAGCGGATGGCGCGAGTCGCCCATGCCGCGGAAGAGCGCGGAGACGAGGTTATACCCGAAGGTGAAGATCATGCCCGCGAAGACGATGAGCAGATACGTCGCCGCGCGGTCGAAGGACTCCTCCGGCGCGCTCATGACGGTCAGCAGAGGCTTCCTGAAGACGATGCCGAGCACGGAGATGAGAACGGCCGCGATGAAGACGAGGGTCGTGACCGTGCCTATCGTGCGGTTGAGCTCGTCTTTCTTTCCCGCGCCTATGAGCTGCGAGATGATTATCTGCCCGCCGTTGGAAAAGCCGATGCACAGCGCCGTCGCGAGCCATGATATCTGCGACGACATGCCGACGGCGGAGAGCCCTGGCGCGCCGACGACGCGTCCGACGATGATCATGTCGACCATCGCGTACGCCGTCTGCAGCAGCGTCGATAGCATGAAGGGCAGCGCGAAGCGTATGAGCTTCTTGGTGACGTTGCCCGTTGTAAGATCGTTTATGATCTCGCGAGCCATGGTTCAGATGGCGTAAGCCACGTCGTAGGCGTTGTAGATAACGCTCTGCAGGTTGCCGACCTTCTGCGCGTCGCCGATGACGTGTATCTTCTTTTCGTCCATGCCGGCGGCCTTGAGCGCTTCGGCGAGCGGGGCGGAGGGGACGTAGCCGACGGAGAGGATGACGTTGTCGGCGGGTATCTCGAAGATGTTGCCGTCCGGCCCCTTGACGGAGACGGTGCCGTCCTCGGCGATGGCGGCGAGGGCGGTGTTGAGGTGGACGGGCATGTTATAGTAGCGGATTATCTCGAAGAGCATGTTGTAGTTCGCCGCGCTCAGGCCCGGGACCTTGAGCAGCATGTCGAGCATCTCGACGATGACGGGGTGCTTTCCCTTGAGCGCGAGGTCGTAGGCGATCTCGCAGCCGGTCAGACCGCCGCCGATGATGACGACCCTGTCGCCGACCTCGGCGCGGCCGCGCAGGTACTGCGTCGCCTCGACGACCTTCGGCCCGTTGAAGCCGGGGATGGGGAGCTGACGCGGGGAGGCGCCGGTCGCAATGACGACCTCGTCGAAGCCCTTGAGCGTCTCGGCGTCGGCCTCGGTATTGAGGCGCACGTCGACGCCGGTGTCCTTGACCTGCTTTATGTACCAGGCGATGAGCTCCTTGTCCTTTTCCTTGAAGGAGGGGGCGGCCGCCGCTATGAACACGCCGCCGAGCTCGCCGGTCTTCTCGAAGAGGGTGACCTTGTGCCCGCGCAGGGCGAGCAGACGGGCCGTCTCCATGCCGCCGATGCCGCCGCCTACGACGGCGACGTTCTTCTTGGTCTCGGCGGGCTTGAGGATATAGCTCTCCTCCTCGTTGCAGGCCGGGTTGATGGCGCAGTGGGCCATCTTGAAGGGCTTGAAGTCCACGCCTCTGCGGTGCGCCATGGCGAAGCAGCCGTTATGGCAGGCGATACAGGGACGCACGTCGGCCTTGTTGCCCTCGCGTATCTTGTTGAGCCAGAGGGGATCGGCGAGGAACTGCCTGCCGACGCCTATGCCGTCTATCTTGCCGGAGCGTACGGCCTCGTCGGCGATCTCCGGCGTCTCCATGCGGCCTGCGCAGAAGACGGGGACGTCGACGAACTGCTTTATAAACGAGACCTCGGGCAGATTGCAGGCAAGAGGCATGTACATCGGCGGATGAGCCCAGAACCAGGCGTCGTAGGAGCCGTTGTCGGCGTTGAGCATGTCCGCGCCGGCGGCGACGAGAGCTCGCGCGACGGCGGGGCTCTCCTCCATGGAGCGGCCGAACTCAACGTACGGCTCGCCGGGCAGCGCGCCCTGATTGAAGCCGCGCATCTTGCTCGTGACGGAGTAGCGGACGCTGACGGTGAAGTCCTTGCCGCAGGTGCGCTTTATCTCCTTAATGATGTCGGTGGGGAAGCGGAGCCTGTTTTCCAAGCTCCCGCCGTATCTGTCGAGCCTGTGGTTGGTGTTGGCGACGGTGAACTGGTCGAGGAGGTATCCCTCGTGCACCGCGTGTATCTCGACGCCGTCCATGCCGGACTCCTTGCAGATGAGCGCGGCCCTGCCGTAGGCCTCGATGATGTCCTCGATCTCGTCGAGGGTGAGGCCTCTGTGCTTCATGTCGGGCTCCCATACGTTCGGCATGTCGTCGCTCGGGGCGACGGCTATCTGATGCCAGAGTTCGGGGTCGAGCTCTGGCATGGCGAACATGGCGCGGCCGAAGCCGGCGCCGAGCTGCATGAAGTACTTCGTGCCGTAGGAGTGGACTTCATCCATGAGCTTGGCTATCGGCCCGCGGAAGATGTCCTCGGCCTCTTTGAAGCCGCCGCGGTTGCGCCCCTCGATGACTCCGGTCACGCCGGGGATGATGAGGCCGACGTTGCCCCTGCAACGCTCGAGATAGAAGGGACGGATCTTCTCGATGAAAGTCATTTGATGCATGTTGATGGGGGCGGTGCCGCCCATTGCGACCATCGCGACGCGGTTTTTCAGCTCCGTTCCGCCGACGCGCAGCGGGGTGAATAAGGATTCGTACATTGGGGTACCTCGCTTATATCAAGATTTGTTTTTTCGCAGAGCAATTACAAATAGATATTATACAGCAAAAAAGGCTCCGTGGCAACGATTATTTACGGAGCCATGAGAGCCTTCGCGCCCTTTTCGAGCCGCTCGCCGGGCCCGTTGAAATGCCCGCCGGAGTTCATCTCGAAGACGACCTCGACGCCCGCCGCGCGAAGGAGCTCGCAGGCGAGCCTCGTCCTGTCCTCTACGCAGCCGAGGCGCGGGCTGCGGGCGTGCTTTTCCCGGTCTCCGAGCGAGAGGTAGACCCGCTCGGCGTGCGGGGAGTTCGCGGCCATGAAGTCCGTAAAGCCGTCGAACCAGAGCGAGCCGGAGACGGAGGCGGCGCGGGCGAATATATCCGTTTTGTAGATGCTGTAGAGCGCGAAGAGCCCGCCGAGCGAGTAGCCCGCTATGCCGCGCAGTTCCTGCGGGCCGGTGACGTCCTCGCAGAGGGAGACGATGCGCCCGAGCTTTTCGATGAGTTCGTCCGCCTTTCCGCCGAAGTCGCTCCCGCTCTTAAAAGCGCGCGGCGCCGGCCACGGGGAAAGGTCGCGTTCCCAATCGATACCGTCTATCAAAACAAGGGAGACGCCCTCTCCGAGGGCGGAGCAAAGCGAGCGGGCCTCGCGCTCTCCGCCTATGGCGTAGAGCGCGCGCCCGCCGTTTGGACATATGCAGACTTTCAGCCCGTCCGACTCAAGAACCGTCGAGCGGGAGAGGTCAAGTGAGGACATAAGTATCTCCGGTCAGCGGATGAAGTTCGTGAAGACGCGCTGCTCCTGCTTCGGGAGGCCTATGCCGGCCTTCTCGCCGGCCTCCCTGAGCTTGAGGAACCATGCCATGTTGCGCCCGAGCTGGCGCATGACGGCGAGACCTTCGAGGTCCTGCGCGACGTCCTCCGGCGTGCGGCCGTGGACCATGTTCCAGTAGGACGACGAGATGACGGGCATCTGGCAGATGGTCATGTATTTGATCATCTGATCGAAGGTCGCGGTCGTTCCCGCGCGGCGCGCGGAGACGACGCACGCGCCGGGCTTGAGAGTGAGCTTGCGCCCGCAGGAATAAAAGACGCGGTCCATAAAGGACGTGATCGCGCCGGAAGCCGATGCGAAGTGCACGGGCGTTCCGAAAATGAAGCCGTCGGCGGAACCGGCTATCGCGTCAAAGTCGGCGACTCTGTCCTTGATGACGCAGCCGCCTCCGCGGAAGCATCCTCCGCAGCCCTGACAGCCGGAGATGGGCTCCTTGCCTACCCAGAAGATCTCTGTATCGATACCTTCTTCGCGGAGCGTTTTTTCGACCTCGCAAAGCGCTGTGTAAGTGCAGCCCTTCTCGTGCGGGCTGCCGTTGACGAGTATGACCTTCATTTGCGGGGACTCCTTTCAATTGTTTATTTCAAAAATCCGCTTATGATGCGCTCCTCGGCCTCCTCTTTGGAAAGGCCGAGCGTCATAAGTTTGAGGAGCTGATCGCCCGCGATGCGGCCTATTGCGGCCTCGTGGACGAGCTGGGCCTCGACGTTGTTGGCCGCTATCTCGGGGACGGAGCTGACCTTTGCATTGCCCATGATTATCGTGTCGCATTGGACGTGCCCGAAGCACTTTGCGTTGCCGACGACGCGCGGACGGAAGACCTGAACGCTCTCGTCCTGCGCGACGGAGCGGGAGGTGATGCGCGCGCGGGAGTCCGCGCCGTTGAGGTCGACCTCCATCTCGGAATCGGCTATCTGCTTTCCGTGCGTCATAAGGCGCTCGGTTATGACGACTTCGCAGCCCTCGTCGGCCTCGACGTGGGTGATGCGCAGCGTCGAATCCACGCCGCGTATCTGCACTGTTTCGAGCTCGATATAGGAGTTTTTCTGCATATATATGAGGGTCGTGGGGTTCATTATGCGCCCGCCGGTGCCGTCGCCCTCGCCGTAGTGCTTTTCGACGTATCTGACCCTCGCGCCCTCTTCCAGATAGAAAGCGTGGATGCCGTCGTGCTGGGAGGTGTCGCAGCCGGAGTTGTGTATGCCGCAGCCCGCGACGATGAGGACGTCGGCGTCCTTCCCGACGAAGAAATCGTTGTAGACCGTCTCGCCGTAGCCCGACTGGGTTATGATGACGGGGATGTGGACGCTCTCGTTCTTCGTTCCGGGCTTGATGCGGATGTCTATGCCGGGCTTGTCCGTCTTGCTCGTTATCTCGATGTTGGCCGTGCTGTTGCGCCCGGCGGCCTCGCCGTCGCGGCGTATATTGTACGCCCCTATGGGTATCTCGTGCAGGTCTGCGACCTGTGCGAGCAGATTTTTTTCTATTTCGTTCATTTGCGGTCCTCCAGAAAAGCGCAGCCGGGGACGGTGGCGTTCATGATCTTCGGGAATATCTCCTCCGTCGGGCCGCTCATCGTGACCTCGCCTCCGGAGATGAGGATTATCTCGTCGGAGAGGCGTATTATCCGCTCCTGATGAGAGATGATTATGAGCGTGCTCTCTGAGTTTTCGTGCAGCTCGCGGAAGGTCTCCGTAAGGCGAGCGAAGCTCCAGAGGTCTATGCCTGCCTCCGGCTCGTCGAATATCATAAGGGAGGCGTTCCTCGCAAGGAGCGAGGCTATCTCGATGCGCTTGAGCTCGCCGCCGGAGAGGCCCGCGTCTATCTCTCTGCCCTGATAGTCGCTCGTGCAGAGCCCGACCTGCGTGAGGAAGGCGCAGCACTCGCCGTCGGTGAGCTCTCTGCCCGCGGCTATGGAGAGCAGGTCCGTGACCAGCATGCCCTTGAAGCGGGGCGGCTGTTGGAAGCCGTAGCTTATGCCGAGCTTGGCGCGCTCGGTGACGTCGAGACCGGCGATATCCGTCCCGTTGTACGTCATGGACTCCGCCGTCGCGGGCACGAGGCCCATTATCGCCTTTGCGAGCGAGGTCTTACCGCCGCCGTTGGGGCCGGTTATGACGACGAAGCGCCCAGTCTCGATGTCGAGATCAATGTTTTTGAGGATGCCGAGCGTGCCGTGTTCCGTCTCGACTTCATAGTTGAGTCCTCTTATCGAAAGCATTGCATTACCCTCTGTTTTCCGTCTGTTCCGCGCCCGGGCGGACCATGTTTATCGCGCCGAAGCGGTTAAAAAGCTCCATCTTGCCGACGACGCCGGCGAATTCGCCGTCTATCGTCCACGCAAAAGGAACGCTGCATTCAAAGCTGATGTGCGAGGTCTTGAAGAAAAGAATGTTTTTGCTCTTGAAGGAGCGGGAGAAAATGGCGTTGACGGTGTCCGCGAACTCCGCGACGTTTGCGGGCACGCGGATGAGCAGGACCTCGAAGACCCCGTCGTTCATATCGACCTGATCGCGCGTGAGCTTTATAAGCCCCGCGAGCGAGGTGGAGTTGCTCACGCCGCCGTAGATGAAATCGTCCTCGGCGTCTATCTCGTCGGAAACGACGCGCACATGGTATTTGTGCAGGTCGGCGAGAGATTTTATGCCCTCGAGCAGATAGGCGGGATAGCCTATCGCGTTCTTGACGTCCTGCGGCGCCGAGTATGAGGCGCTCGTGAAGCTCCCGAAGGAGGCGACGTAGGAGAAGAATTTCCCCGTCCCCGTCTCGCCGACGTCGAGAGGGAAGGCCTTTCCCGAGACGGCGTCGCGCGCCGCCTGAACGGGGTCCTTGGAAAGCCCGAGCCCGGCAGCGAAATCATTCGTCGTGCCGGCGGGTATATACCCGAGCTCGGGCTTTTTTTCAAGAAGCATGAGGCCGTTTATGACCTCGTTGAGGGTGCCGTCGCCGCCGAAGCAGACTATGCGGTCGTAGCGCGAGCCCGTCTCCGCGACGATGCGCGCCGCGTCGCCGCCGTACCTCGTCGAATAGAGATAGGTGTTGTAGCTGCTTCGGAAGACCTCGTCTGCGGCTTCGAGAAACGTATTCTGTGCGCGGAAGCTGCCCGCGGTCGGATTTCTGATGAAAAGCAACTGACGGTTCATGGCGGCGGTTATCCCCCGGTTAATATAAGTTTTCCCCGCGGCGGGATATTATTTGCAGTGGTCGGACTTTTTAAGAACGGTCGCGATGGTGTTGCCGGCGAAAAGCGCGGCGGCGTTGACCTCGTCGTAGTCGACGTGGATGAACGTGGCGTGCGTGGGGCCGACGCGGGCTATGCAGGAGTCAAAGTAGAGCGAGCGGGGGCCTTCGATCCTGAGGAGGACTTCCTCGCCGTCCTTGATGCCGAAGCGCTCGGCGTCCTCAGGGCAGCAGTGCAGATGGCGCTGCGCGATGATGACGCCCTGCTTGAGCTCGACGCTGCCGTTCGGGCCGACCAGTGTGCAGCCGGGGGTGCCGGCGAGATCGCCGCTCATGCGGATGGGGGCGTCGATGCCGACGGCGCGCGCGTCCGTGAAGGACATTTCGACCTGATCCTCCTTGCGGCAGGGCCCTATGATGACGACGCTCTTGAAGGTGTTCTTCGGTCCGATCACGTCGATGCGCTCCTCGCAGGAGTACTGTCCGGGCTGGGAGAGCATCTTCTTCGGGGTGAGCTCATAGCCCTTGCCGAAAAGGACGTCGAGAGTCTCGCGGGAGACGTGGACGTGCTTGCCGCTGCCTTCAACGGTTACCTTGAATTCTTCCAAAATACTGCATCTTCTTTCTTGTTAAGATTTTTGGCTGTCCGCAGCGCAGACTGCCACAATTTACATATAAAAGAATTATAGCTCAAACGGGCCTCGTTTTGCAAGCGCGCAGAGCAAAATCGGGAAGAAAACGCCGCAAAAATCTTCGCGCCGCAGATAAATTTCATTTACAAACGGGGCGGCGTTTGTTATAGTATACAAAGAGTTATCAAAAGCGGCCCGATAACGGCCGCAAAAGGAGTCCGACCGATGAAAGATGGTTTTCCGTCCGTGCTGTCCCTCCTCCGCAGGGAGAAGGGGGTCAACCAGCGCGCGGCAGCCTCGAAGCTGCAGATATCCCAGGCGCTTTTATCTCACTATGAAAACGGCCTGCGCGAGCCGGGCCTTGATTTTCTGATCAGAGCCTGCGACTATTACGGCGTCTCCGCCGATTACCTGCTCGGCAGGACGGACGGGAAGACCGCCGGATTCCCCGGCGGGGAGGATTCGCTTTCCGCCGCCTGCTGCAGGGGCGTGGTAGAGCTGTTTACGAGCCTTGAAAAGCAGGGCGACGAGGCGCTGACGAACGAGGCGGCCGAGGCCGTCGCCGTGACGCTCTATAAGCTCGCGCGCCTTCTCGGCGACGGCGAGGGCTGCGTGCTCGAAAAGGACGAGGCACTGCCTCTCTGCGCCGCCGCCGTCTCCATGGACGAGGCGGGCATAGCCGCGCGCGTGAAAAAGAGCGGGGCCGTGGATATCGATCCGTCTGCGTTTGCCGACGCGGCCGAGCCGGGCCTTCTCAGGATAAAAGAAGCGGCGGGAGTGTGACAGATGCAGGATAAGATAAGAAATTTCTCCATCGTCGCGCACATTGACCACGGCAAATCCACGCTCGCCGACAGGCTGCTCGAAAAGTGCAACGCCGTCGCCCCGCGCGACATGGAAAACCAGCTCCTCGACAACATGGACCTCGAGCGCGAGCGCGGCATAACGATAAAGGCCCGCGCCGTCAGCCTCGAATACCCCGCGGACGATGGGAATACGTATCACCTCAACCTCATCGACACCCCGGGCCACGTCGACTTCAATTATGAGGTCTCGCGCTCGCTCGCGGCGTGCGAGGGAGCCGTCCTCGTCGTGGACGCGCGGCAGGGGATAGAGGCGCAGACCCTCGCCAACACCTACCTCGCCCTCGACCACAACCTTGAGATACTCCCCGTCATCAACAAGATAGACCTGCCCGGGGCCGACCCCGCGAAGGTCAAAAAGGAGATAGAGGACATCATCGGCATCCCCGCCGAGGACGCGCCGGAAATATCAGCCAAGCTCGGGATAAACATCGACGCCGTCCTCGAGGACATAGTCAAGAACGTCCCGCCGCCGAAGGGCGACGCGGACGCTCCGCTCCGCGCGCTCATATTCGACAGCCAGTATGACAATTTCCGCGGCGTAATAGTCTATATCCGCGTGCAGGAGGGCGTCCTGAAGCGCGATATGACCGCCCGCATGATGGCCTCCGGCGCCGAGTACCGCGTCGTCGAGCTCGGGCACATGAGGCCGCTCGGACTCGAGCCCTGCTCCGAGCTCAGCGCCGGCGACGTCGGCTACTTCACGGCCAGCATCAAAAACGTCGCGGACACCCGCGTCGGCGATACGGTGACGGACGCGGAGAGACCGTCCGACGAGCCCCTTCCCGGCTACAGGCCCGTCCTGCCGATGGTCTTTTCCGGCATCTATCCCGCCGACGGCGCGCGCTACCCGGACCTTCGCGACGCGCTGGAAAAGCTCAAGCTCAACGACGCCTCGCTCTCCTTCGAGCCGGAGACCTCCGCCGCGCTCGGTTTCGGCTTCCGGTGCGGCTTTCTCGGCATGCTCCATATGGAGGTCATCTTCGAGCGCCTCGAGCGCGAATTCAATCTCGACCTCATAACGACCGCGCCGAGCGTCATTTACGAAGTGCATCTGACTAACGGCGAGACCGTCATGATAGACAATCCCCTCAAATATCCCGACCCTTCGCAGATAGAGTGGGCCGCCGAGCCCTACGTAAAGGGCTCGATAATGCTCCCGACGGAGTACGTCGGCAACATCATGGACCTCTGTCAGGAGCGCCGCGGGGAGTACCGCGACATGGTCTATCTCGACTCGGACCGCGTCGAGCTGCATTACAGCCTCCCGCTAAACGAGATAATCTATGATTTCTTCGACGCGCTCAAGTCCCGCACGCGCGGCTACGCATCGCTCGACTACGAGTTCGAGGAGTACCGCAAGAGCGACCTCGTCAAGCTCGACGTCCTGCTTAACGGCGACGTAGTCGACGCGCTCTCCTTCATCGTTCACAAGGACAAGGCCTATCCGCGCGCCCGCCGCATAACCGAGAAGCTCAAGGAGAACATACCCCGCCAGATGTTCGAGATACCCGTGCAGGCGGCCATCGGCGGCAAGATCATCGCCCGCGAGACGATAAAGGCCCTGCGCAAGGACGTCCTCGCCAAGTGCTACGGCGGCGACATCACGCGCAAGAAGAAGCTGCTCGAAAAGCAGAAGGAAGGCAAAAAGAAGATGCGCTCGCTCGGAACGGTCTCCGTGCCGACGGAGGCGTTCATGGCGGTGCTCAAGCTCGACGAATGAAGTCTCATATCTGCATAATCGCCGCCGCGGCCCTCTGGGGCTGCATAGGCATATTCTTAAAGCTGCTGACCGCCGCCGGCCTTGGGACGATGCAGGCCGTCGCCGTCCGCGTCATCCTCGCGGCCGTCTTATACGCGGCGTTCCTGCTCATAACGGACCGTAAGGCGTTCCGCATCCGCCCGCGCGATATCTGGATGTTCGTCGGGACGGGCATATGCAGCCTCGTCTTCTTCAACTGGTGCTATTTCAGCTGCATCAAGTCCATTGAAGGCGGCGGGCTCGGCATAGCCGCGGTGCTCCTCTATACGGCGCCCATCTTCGTCATGATAATGTCGGCGATATTCTTCCGCGAGAAGCTCACGCCCGTCAAGCTCATAGCTCTCGCGCTGACGTTCGCGGGCTGCCTTCTCGTGACGGGCGTCGTCGGCAGTAAAGCCGCCATCCCGACGAAGGCCATTCTCTACGGTCTCGGTTCCGGCTTCGGCTACGCGCTTTACAGCATCTTCGGCAAGGCCGCGACGAAGCGTTACGGCTCGAAGACCGTCACCGTCTGGAGCTTCATCCTCGGCGCTGTCGCCGTCGTCCCGTTCCTCTTCGGGGTCGAGTGGTCCGGCCTCGCGACGGCCCAGGGCATATTCGGCGCGCTCGGCATCTCGGTTCTCTGCTGCATCCTGCCGTATCTTCTCTATACGGAAGGCCTCAAGAGCGTCGAGCCGGGCAGGGCGTCCGTCATGGCGACGGTCGAGCCCGTCGTCGCCGCCATAGTCGGCATATTCTACGGGGAGATGCCGACTGCCCTTCGCATAGTCGGCATGGCGCTCGTCATCGGCGCGATAGTCCTCATGGGCCTCGCGGAGCGAAAAAAGAAAAGGGCATAGGAACAAAAATCCGCCGTTTACAGCTCGTAAACGGCGGATTTCAGCGCATTCAGGAGGCTTTACTCCGTTCTCAGCGCTTCGACGGGGTCCTTCCTCGCGGCGACGCCAGAGGGGATGAGCCCGGCGAGCAGCGTCAGCCCCATGCTGATCAGGACGAGGATGACGCAGGCGACCGGCGGCAGATAGGCGTTGATGTCGTTTATCTTCGCCAGCGCGTGGACGATGAGATTTATCGGTATGCAGAGTATGAGCGAAAGGATGATGCCGAGTATGCCCGCCGTAAAGCCGACGAGGAGCGTCTCGGCATTGAAGACGCGGGAGATATCCCGCTTGGAGGCGCCGACGGCGCGGAGTATGCCTATCTCCTTCGTCCTCTCGAGGACGGAGACATAGGTGATGATGCCTATCATGATGGAGGACACGACGAGCGAGACGCTGACGAAGACGATGAGCCCGTAGCTTATCGCGTCTATTATCGTCGTGATGCCGCTCATCAGCAGGGCGACGTAGTCCGTGTAGACGATGCGGTCGTCCTCGTTTTCCATGGAGTCGTTGTATTCCGAGATATAGTCCGAGATCGCGTCCTTCTTCTCGAAGGAGTCCGCATATAGGCTTATAGAGGACGGCGCCGCGAGGTCGAGCACGCCGAGCGCGCGCAGGTTCTCCGCGTAGGAGCTGCCGGAGACCTCCGAGGGCATGAAGCGGTCGTACCAGTCGGCGAGCGTTGCGGTATCGGCCGAGGCTGCGAGAGCGTCGAGCGCCGCGGCGGCCTTGGCGTAGGCCTGCGGCCCGTCGGCGGACGCCGTGGAGGCGTAGAGCTTGGCTGCGTCCTCCGCCGCGGCGGCGTTCACGGCCGCGTCGAGCGCATCGGGCGTCAGCTTCGCGAGATAGGCGTAGACGGCCTCGGCGGGGATGTCGGTCTCGCCGGTCCATTTCGCCGCGAGATACGCGCTTTTCGCCGCCGCGTCGGGAAGCCTCGCGGTTATCCCGGCAGCTATGGCGGCGAGCTCATCTTCCGTCGGCGCGGTCATGACGGCCATTACGCGCTCAGCCGCAGCGCCGTCGAGATCGGCGAGGATCGTATCGCGCACAGCGCCGCGAATGAGCTCGGCGAGCTCCTCGTCGGAGTAGGCCGCGAGGAAGGTCTTCGCCGTCTCCGCGTCCATCCCGTAGGACTGCGCCGCGAGGGCGACCATGTCGTCGCGCGTCTGAAACTGCGCCATATATGCGTCGACGGCGGCGTTCACGTTAGCTTCGTCCGGAATGGCGTATATCTTCGCGAGCAGGTCGGCCTTGCCCTCGTCGGAGAGTGCGGCGAGCTTTTCAAGCGCGGCGTCGGCCTTCCCGGCTTCGGAGAGGTCCGCGTCGTCCGTCACGACGAAGGGGAGACCCGTAAGCACGTCGACGTTGGCGTTCGCGGGGTCCTTCTGCGCGAGAACGGGGCCGCTCACGGCCGTCTCCTCGATGATTCGGCGCGTCAGCGCGGCCGTGTAGCCGAACGAGCCGGAGAGGAAAGCCGCCCGCGCGCCTTCGGCGGGTCTTATGATGCCGACGATATTCAGATCGAAGCCGTTTTTGACGGCGAGCTCGAGCATCTGCGCGTCCCCGCCTATATACTCCCAGACGCCGCTGCCGTTCTTGTCGGCGTAGAGGTCCGCATTGAGCAGGAGCTTGAAGGTGGTCTTGCAGATGTCCTCATAGCTCACGGTCGGGCTTTCGGGCTCTATCTCCTCGCCGGTCATCGCGGCGGCGAAGATGCGGTCAATATTCTCCTCCGGGATGAGCCCGAGGGCGTAGAACGTGATGTCGGTTATCTCGTTATTTTTGTCCACGATGAGGACGACGTCGCTCGCCTCCGTCGGCCAGCGCCCGTAAATGAGCTCGTACTGCGAGGATATGATCTCCGAGACCGGCTCGCCGTTTCTGCCGGGCATTATCTCGCTCCAGAGCTCATAGGAGCTGAAGCGCCCGCCCATCATCGAGGCGAAGCCGACCGCGCCCTCCGTGCCGGCGAGGCCGCCGGAGATTATCGCAGGCTCGCAGGGGTGGTATTTCCCGGCCTCGCCCTTGACGAAGGCGTTTATATCGACGTCGTAGCCGTAATGCACGTCGGAGACGAGCTCGCCTATGCCCTCGCCGGAGGCGAGCTTTTCGTCAAGGTAGGTCTTGAAGTCCGAAAGATTGTTGACTGTCGGCTCCGCGGAGAACACGGCGTTGAACATGTCGTACATCTGCGAGTTGCAGTAGACCGCGTCGCGCTCGTGCGAGAGCTCGGCCGTGCGTATCTCGCTGAAGGCCGAGAGCATCGTCCCGAGGTCGTTCTGCTCCGCCTCGAGGACTATCGGGTAGGATGAGAGCGTCTCCTCCTGAACGTCGTTTATATAGCGCTGCACGCCCGTCGACATGGCGAGGATGAGCGCGATGCCGATGATGCCTATGCTGCCCGCGAACGCCGTCATGAACGTCCGGCCCTTTTTGGTCAGAAGGTTATTGAATGAGAGCGAGAGCGCCGTGAAGAAGGACATGGAGGTCCTGCCGGAGCGCGCCTGGCGCTCCGGCGCCGCCTCGCCCTCTGCGGGCGGGAGCGTATCGCCGACGACCTCGCCGTCGAGAAGGCGCACTATGCGCGTGGAGTAGCGCTCGGCGAGCTCGGCGTTGTGCGTGACCATGATGATGAGCTTGTCGCGGGATATTTCCCGCAGCAGGTCCATTATCTGTACGCTCGTATCCGAGTCGAGCGCGCCGGTCGGCTCGTCGGCGAGGAGGATATCCGGATCGTTGACGAGGGCGCGCGCTATCGCGACGCGCTGCATCTGTCCGCCGGAGAGCTGGTTCGGGCGCTTTTTTATCTGATCCGCGAGGCCGACCTTCTCGAGAGCCTCCTTCGCGCGCCGGCGCCGTTCCTCCTTCGCCACGCCCGAGAGCGTGAGCGCGAGCTCGACGTTCGCGAGGACGGACTGGTGAGGGATGAGGTTATAGCTCTGAAAGACGAAGCCGACGGAGTGATTGCGGTAGGAGTCCCAGTCCTTGTCGGAAAACTCCTTCGTCGAGCGGCCGTTTATGACGAGGTCGCCCGAGGTATAGCGGTCGAGCCCGCCGATGATGTTCAGCAGCGTGGTCTTCCCGCAGCCGGAGGGGCCGAGTACGGAGACGAACTCGCTGTCCCTAAACGAGAGCGAGACTCCGTTCAGCGCCGTCACGCCCGTGTCGCCGGTCTTGTATGTCTTTACGATGTTTTTAAGCTCAAGCATAGGATTCACCGCGTTTTTTCGAGAATAGATAAATGGTATCATGTCTGACCGCCGAATGTCCATATCTGCGTGAAATATTATATTGACTATTTGTAAATTATTGTATGATGCGAAAAGGGCCGATCTCCCGCCGCGGTTGACAAGAATACAAAAAATGTATAAAATCTCTTGTTGGCTGATACAGAACTATTTGAAACGGAGCAGAAATAATGATCACTGATATAGCGATAATCGGAGCGGGCCCCGCCGGCATCTTCACGGCTATAGAGCTCATAAAGCTCGGCTGCAGGAAGAAGATAGTCCTCGTCGAGCAGGGAAGGCCCATGGCGGAGCGCCGCTGCCCGAAGGAGCAGACGAAAAAGTGCGTCGGCTGCAAGCCCTTCTGCCATATAACGAGCGGTTTTTCCGGCGCGGGCGCATTCTCCGACGGAAAGCTCTCGCTCTCGTACGAGGTCGGCGGCGACCTGCCCGAGCTCATCGGAGCGGATACTGCGCAGGAGCTCATCGACTATACCGACACGATATACCTCGATTTCGGCGCCGACGAGCACGTCGAGGGCCGCGGCAACGAAGAGGAGATCAAGGAGATCCGCCGCCGCGCCATCCAGGCGGGCCTGAAGCTCGTCGACTGCCCCATACGCCACCTCGGCACCGAGCGCGCTCAGGAGCTCTACGGCAACATCCAGCAGTATCTTGCGGATAACGGCGTCGAGCTTCTTTTCGGCACGCGCTGCCAGGACCTCATCATCGAGGACGGCGTATGCCTCGGGGCTATCCTCGCCGACGTGGCGACGGGGAAGACGATGGAGCTCCGCGCCGGCAATACCGTCGTCGCCGCGGGCCGCGGCGGCGCGGAGTGGCTTGAAAACCAGTGCGCCATCCATAATATCCACCATAAGCCCGGCACAGTCGACATCGGCGTGCGCGTCGAATGCAGGACGGAGATCATGGAGCACGTCAACAACGTCCTCTACGAATCCAAGCTGATAGGCTATCCCAAGCCCTTCAAGAACAAGGTCAGGACGTTCTGCCAGAATCCCGGCGGCTTCGTCAGTCAGGAAAACTACGACAACGGCCTCTCCGTCGTCAACGGCCATTCCTACAAGTCCCTCAAGAGCGAGAATACGAACGTCGCCATCCTATGCTCACACAACTTCTCAGAGCCCTTCAACCAGCCCATAGCCTACGCCCAGCGCGTCGGCGAGCTGACGAACATGCTCGGCGCGGGGCACATCCTCGTCCAGCGCTTCGGCGACATTCTCGACGGCAAGCGCACGTGGAGCAAGGAGCTCGCCGCCTCGAACGTCAGGCCGACCCTGCCCGACGCCGTCGCGGGCGACATCACCTTCGCCATGCCGTACAGGACCATGACCAACATCATAAACTTCATGAAGGCGATGGACTGCGTCGTGCCCGGCTTCGCCGGCGAGGAGACGCTCCTCTATTCGCCCGAGGTCAAGTTCTACAGCAACAAGGTCAAGATGGCGCCCGATCTCAAGACGAGCGTCCAGGGCCTTTTCTGCCTCGGAGACGCGAGCGGCTGGACGCGCGGGCTCATGATGGCGTCCTCCATGGGCGTCCTGATGGCGCGCGGCCTCGCAAGGGAATGAGCCTCCGAAACAAAAAAGTTCCGCGAAAATTAAAATAATCGAATAAAACAGTTCACTTTGCGTACACAATAGAGCGTTATAGTCTCATCGTAAAGCAAAAAAACGCAATGGAGTGATCAAAATGAACGAAAACCAGAACAGCAATTATTCCGTTGAATACGATACTTATCCCGCCTATAACTCGCAGCGCCCGCAGCAGCCCGTCCAGCCGACCCCGAAGAAGAAAAAGGGCGTCGCGCTCAAGGTCATTGCGATAGTGCTCGTGTGCGTCATAGTCGGCGGCTTCGCCGGACTCGGCGTGAGGTCCGTCATCAGGGATCTCGGCGGTCTGCCCGAGCTCTCCGCCAAGACGGAGGAGGAAGCCTCCGCCGCCCCCGACGCTCCGCAGGTCGACGTCCAGGCCCCGAACGGGACGAGACCCTCGCAGCCGACCCAGCCTAGTCAGCCGGATCAGCCCACTCAGCCGACCCAGACCGGGCCCTCGACTCAGACGACCGATACCGTTGCCGCGATCGGCCAGCCGCTGACGGTCCAGACCTCGACGGGAAGCGGCGTCCTCTCCGGCTCCGAGATATATGAGAAGGTCGTGCCCTCCTGCGTCGGCGTCGTGACGCCCATAACGCAGACCAACATCTTCGGTCAGGAAGTCAGCACGCCTATATCCGGCTCCGGCTTCATCATCACCGAGGACGGCTATATCCTCACCAACTACCACGTCGTCAAGGACGCCAACGAGATGAACTATCCCATCAAGGTCGCGATCTACTCCGGCGACGAGTACGACGCTGTTATCGTCGGCTACGACGAGGAAAACGACGTCGCGCTCCTTAAGATAGACGCGACGGGGCTCACTCCCGTGACCATAGGCAGCATCGAGGGTACGAAGGTCGGCGAGACGGTCTACGCCATCGGCAATCCCCTCGGCGAGCTGACCTACACCTTCACCAACGGCATCGTCAGCGCCCTTGACCGCGAGATCGTCACCGAGAGCGGCATCTCGATCAACATGTTCCAGACCAACGTCGCCATCAACGCCGGAAACAGCGGCGGCCCGGTCATCAACTCGCGCGGCGAGATCGTCGGCATCGCCTCCGCCAAGTATTCCGACACCGGCGTCGAGGGCCTCGGCTTCGCGATCCCCATCGACGACGCGATGAAGATAGCCAACGACATCGTGACCTACGGCTTCGTGCGCGGCAAGCCCTACTTCGGCATCACAGTCACGACCGCGGGCAGCAGCAGCGGCTACGGATACGGTTACGGCTTCGGCTTCGGCTACGGATACGGTCAGCAGACCGGCAGCACCGTATCCGGCGCTGAGGTGACCGCCGTCGATGACAACAGCTGCGCCGCCGCTGCGGGCCTCAAGGTGGGCGACGTCATCACCAAGCTCGGCGACGAGGATATATTGAACAAGTCCGACCTCGTGGTCGCCAAGGCCGCCTATCACGCGGGCGACACCGTCACCCTGACGGTATACAGGGACGGCCGGTATCTCGAGCTGACCCTCGTCTTCGACGAGCTCATAATGCGCCAGAACCCGGCCAAGTCCGTGCAGGGATAACAGAATGACCAAAAGCGGCGGAAGAATCTTCCGCCGCTTTTTTATGCCCATTTTGCCGTTGAACGCGCAGAAAAAATATGAGATAATAAAAAAAAGGATATGGAGGGATATCCCGTGACGAATATCGATCCGAAATGGGGGAACTGGGCAAGTAAGCCCACGCCCGTAAAGCCCGAGGATATAGTCCGCACCGAGGAGACCGAGGTGCTCGTCGTCGGCGCGGGCATAGCCGGCATGAGCTGCGTCCTGAGCGCCGCCGAAGCGGGCGCGAAGGTGACCGTCCTCGAGAAGACCGGGTACTACGCCGCGCGCGGCTTCAACATAGGCGTCGTCAACTCCTCGCTCATGCGCGAACGCGGCTATTATAACGACCCCGACGAGGTCGCCCGCGAATGGATAAAGCGCTGCGGCAACCGCTGCGACGAGCGCGTCGTCCGCAAGTATGTGACGCGCAGCCCCGAGGCGATGGATTGGCTGCTCGAGATCATAACGAGGCCGGAGTACGGCGTGCGCCCCGAGCTGCAGGGCTGCCTTTATAAGGGCGAGACGTACCGCGAGCTCATCGGCTCGCACATCTTCTATGACGGCCCCATCTCACGCGCGGGCAAGATCGGCGGCATGACCGACGTCGTCGAGTGCATGTACGTCGAGTCGCAAAAATACGGCGTGAAGTATCTTTTCAACACGCCCATGGAGCAGCTCATCGTCGAGGACGGGCGCGTCGTCGGCGCGTACGGCCGCGGCGAGGAAGGCCTTATCGCCGTCCGGGCGAGCAAAGGAGTCGTCCTCGCGACGGGCGGCATCGACGGCAACGACGAGATGTGCGCAGACCTCTGCCCCATAGCCAACAAGACCGCCGAGAAGCTCTACTGGCCGAAGGGCGGCAACCTCGGCGACGGGCACAGAGCCGCGCTCTGGGCGGGCGCCGATTTCGAGGACCTGCCGTTTCCCGCGATGCTCCATCCGCAGGCCTACCGCCATCCGAGCTGGTGCTTCCTCTTCGTAAACCCCTCCGGGCACAGATACATGAACGAGGATAACTACCTGCAGGCGCGAAGCCTCGGCGTCATCAAGGAAGGCGTGAAGTACTGCTGGAGCATATTCGATTCCGACTGGCGCGAGAAGGTCCCCGCGACGCTGCCCTACGGCGGCGGCCTCTTCTGGGGCAACGACTACGCCATCGGCAGAAGCACGGAGTTCCAGCTCGCGGGCGAGGAGGCCAAGCTCGAGCAGGGCCTCAAGGGCGGCTACGCCTTCGCGGCCGATACGCCCGAGGAGCTCGCCGGGAAGATGGAGGTCGACCCCGCCGTCTTCGCCGAGACGTTCACGAGATATAACGCCATGTGCGCCGCGGGCAAGGACGAGGATTTCGGCAAGCGCCCGGAGCTCCTCATCCCGCTCGACAAGCCGCCCTATTACGCGAAGAAGATAGCCGTCGCGCTCCTCGCCGTCGTCGGCGGCGTGCGCGTCGATGCGGAGAGCCGCGCCCTGACCCCGGAGCATAAGCCCGTCCCCGGGCTCTACGCCCTCGGCAATACCGCCGGCGGGCGCTACGGCGTGGACTATCCCCTGATGATCCCCGGCAACTCCCACGGCACCGCGCTCACCTTCGGCTACCTCCTCGGCAGAGCTCTCGCAAAATAAAAAACCCGCCTTTCGGCGGAAAAAAGAACAGTCAAAAACAATAAACTCGATATTGTGCCAGGGAACTCCCTATTAAAATCGGGAGCGCTTAACATCAATATCAAGTTTATCGATGGCACCTTACCACAGTTCGGTTTTTCTGTCAAGAACGAATTGCCCGGAGGAATTGCTCCGCCGCCAAATGACCCTGCATAAAACCAAAGGCCGCTTCCCAAGTTCGGGAAGCGGCCTTTTTCCGCCCTTATCATTGATCGCGGTTGTATATCGCGGCGACGGACTTCCTGCTGCCGCCTATGATTGCGACGGCGGCGACGGCGTTGACGACCATGAAGCAGGTCAGCACGCCGCGCACGGGGATGACCGTCGTCATCGCGCCCGCGAGCAGCTCGCCCGCGAAGGCGCCGGTGGTGTTGAGCATGTTGAAGGCGCCGTTGAAGCGCCCCTTCTTCTCGTCGGGGACGTAGCTCTGCGTCGAGGAGATGCGTATCGTATAGCTCGTGACGCCGCCGAGCCCCGTGATGAAGCACATTATCATCATCAGCGGGACGGTCGTATAGAGATAGAAGCCCTCGAGCAGGGAGGTGACTATATAGACCGTGAGCGCGATGGCGAACTTCGCCTTTACGGGGAGCTTTATCCTGTAGTGCGCGGCTCCGCCGACGGCGCGGCCGACGAGCGCCATGCCCCATACGAGCATGTAGATATATTCGCCGTTATTGAAGCTGCCCTTGAAGAAGGGGAGGGTGATGACGGACGAGGCGCCGCTCGCGAGGGAGGAGAACGTGAAATAGACCGCGACGGCGAGGAGCCCCTTTTCCGCGAGCAGGTACTTAAAGCCCTCTTTTATATCCCGCAGCAGCCGCATGCCGGAGGGCGGGGAATCGTCCTCGAGCTGCCGCTTTTCGATGTACTTTTCCTCCGCGCCGATGCGCGTCTCCATGACGGCGGCGATGAAGAAGCAGACGGCGTTCGCGCCGAGCAGCGGCGCTATGCCGACGAGGTTATAGAAGTACGTCGAGACGGGGACCATGACCGCCGAGAGCGTCTCAAGCAGGCTCGAAATGGAATACGCCTTGGAGTAGTTGCCCTCCGTTATGAGCAGAGGATAGAAGCTCTCGAAGGCGACCATGTAGATGCTGTTGATAGAGCCGAGAATAAAGACGTAGACGGCGAAGAGCGCGAAGTTGAATATCCCCTGCGAGAGCAGCACGGCGACGAGCGCGTAGAGCCCCGCGGAGATAAAATCGAGCGTGTATATCGTCTTCTTGCGCGAAAACCTGTCGAGTATCGCGCCCGAGAAGATGGGCATGACGATCTGCGGCAGCGTGAAAATAGCGACGTAAATGGCGAAGTAGAGCGCCGATTGGGTATAGTCGAGCACCATCAGGCTCATAGCGAAGCCTGACATGGCGTTTCCGAACATGGACACGACGCTGCCGAGGGTTATGATCGTAAAGTCCTTCGTCCAGAGAGTATTCGGATTTTTCTCTCGCTTTATCGCCATGACGTCTCCTGAAATATCCGCCGACAGACTCGCGCGGGGCCCGTCCGGGCCGCACAGCCCACCCATTATAGCAAAGTCGCCCGCCGATTGCAACCGGTCCCGCCCCGCGCTCCGCGGACGCGGCGAAAAGAAGCGAAAAATCGACCGTCCCATCGCTTTTCGTGTTGCGGCGGAGCCCCGCTCCGTGGTATACTTAAACTAGAAGAAAATGCCTCCGCGCTTGGCGCGGAGAGCGGAGTAAAAATCCGACAGATGAGGTGATCGACTTGAAAAAGACCAAAAGACTCGCGTGCCTTCTCCTTGCGCTGCTCATGGCGGCCTCTCTCGGGACGGCGGCGTTCGCGGCCGGCAGCCTCAAAGAGGTATATACCTCGCAAAACGTCGCAGCCGCGGGAGATTACTATTTCGACATGGACTCCGGCGCCCTGCGCGACTATCTGCGCGAAGCCCGCCACAATGAGAAGCTGTCGGCCGGCGCGGCGGAGGCCGATGCCGCTTCCTACGCCGATGCGGAAGCGGTCAAGGACCTTGCCAGATTCAAAGAGGCGAAGTGGTATCTTGACAAGGAGACCTACGCGCTGAGCGTCGCATGGCCGAGTGGTTACGATCCTTCCGCCATCTTCTCCCCTGGCGACCCGGAGGACGTCACGATGATGCTCAGCCTTCTCCGCCTCGCGAGGGCCGATTCCGTCGCGTGGCAGCGCGTCACCGTCCCGATGACGGCCTCCGAGATCGACGACTACGCGCATCATCAGCTCTATATCGACATGCAGAGCGCGTACGACCACTACATGGCCGAGATGTACGCCATCATCTCCTCCAATCCCGGCTCCATGATAGCCTACACCGAGGACGAGATAACGCAGGCCTGCGTCGATTACGCCCGCGGCAAGATAGCCGAGATACAGGCGTGCGAATACTTCTTCAACCCCGGCGACGAACTTTTTAAGCTCAAGAAGATATCGACTAACGACGACGGGTCGAAAAAGACCGAATATTTCCCCTATGAGGCCATGATGACAGGCGCCTACGACGAGAGCTCCCTCGTTATCGAGCGCCATGACTACTATTGGTGCGAATGGAACTGGACCGACTCCGAGCACGCTATCGCCGAGATACTCTGCTACTACGGGCAGCAGGACGGCGAGAACGACAAGCTCGTCATCGAGCTCACGGGCGACGCCATCGTCCGCGAGGTGCTCAGCGAGGCGAGCGAGCTCACCGACGGCAGCGTCCGCTGCACGGCGACCGTCAAATACGAGGACATGGTATTCACCGACACCCGCGTCTTCGATATCCCCGCGACTGGCGATCCCGAGCGCCTGACGATAACCGAGCAGCCTGCCGACGCCTCCGTCGCGTACCCCGCCGGGACGAGCTTCCACGTCGCCGTCGACAAGCCGGAGAACGTCGCCTCCTACCAGTGGCTCCTGACCGACAGCGCGAGGACCTTCACGCTCGACGGCTTGACCGCGACGACCGACACGCTCGTATTGAACTCCACCGAACGCGACACGCCGGACGTCGAGATAAGCTGCGTCATAACCGATATCAACGGCAACAGGACGTATTCCAAGCCCGCGCTGCTGCACATCAATAACTCCTCTGAAGAGAAGATGGTCCTCTACGTCGGCGATTACGCCCTCGTTCCGGGATACACGCTCGACCTCTCGAAGACCACGCTCGGCTCCGGCGTCGTGACCTACGACGCGGACGGCGTGAACATGACCTTCGACAACGTCAAGATCAGTTCCGACGGCGTCAGCATGGACAATTCCCTCGGGCCGACGGGCGGCATATTCTTCAGCGCCAGACCGTGGAGCTCGCAGGAATACTTTATGCACTTCCTCGGCGACTGCGTCGTTGACAACAAGTTCTTTGACGAATCCATCAATTCCGGCGGCGTCGTCCTCAACGGTTACTTCGCCTGCGGGAACGACAATCCCAACAGACCCACCCTCATCATAGACGGGAACCTGACCCTCAAGGGCGGCTCCGATTCCATTTATACTGACTCTCACCTCGAGATAGCCGGCAGCCTCAAGACCGAATCGCTGTATAAAAACTTCTGCCGCGGCCTCGTGTCCTACTCCATATTTATATCAGAGGGCGCGACCGTCGACATCAGCTCCGTCGGCCCGGGTATCTACGCCAGAGGCGATCTCTTCATCGAGGACGGCGCGACCGTCTCCATCGACGCCACGCCGCAGCATATCTCCATCGGCAACACCGAATCCAAGGCTATCCTCGCGACGGGCAATATGACCTGCGGCGACGCGGACGTGACCGTGAGCGTCCATGCCGATCCGGAGCTCTTCATCCCGTACGGCAGCGCCATCGCCCAGATGGACGGCGTGTACTGCTGCGGCACTCTCAGCCTCAAGGGCACGAGACTGACCGTCGTCATGGACGCCCCGAAGGCGGGCAGAGACTACATAGGCGGAGCGCGCGGCGTCTCCGGCGACCCGCTCCGCGCCGTCAGCCTCGAGGACGGAGCCAGACTCAACGTCAGCCTCGACTCCGAAGCGTTCCCGATCGCCGAAGGCATAGCGACCGACAGCTTCAATGCGGGCGGAAGGATAGTCGTCGAAGAGGGATGCAGGCTCGACGTTGACGTGCGCGCGGCGGGCGTCGCGATAGGCGTCGACGTGTCGATGCCCGTCTCCGTCAAGAACGCGTCCGTGGACGTCCACACGGCTTCCTCGGAAGGCGATTTCACCTTCGGCCTCATGGCCCCCGACATCTCCATAGACGTTTCCGACTACCGCTACGGGGTCTCCCTCGCCGCCGAAAAAGGCATAGCCCTCTTCGCCTCGAACGAGACCTTTGACAAATATCAGTTCGACCCGGCTTACGAGCCCGAGCTCATCAAGCTCGCGGGCAAGGCCGCCATACTGACCCCTGAGGGCGGCGTCTTCAGCCCCTGCGGCTTCGAGCTCAACGGAGGGCTGATGCCCGGCGAGACGGTGTTCGATCCCGCGCAGCCCGCAGCTCCCGCCTCGACGGTCAAGATAGGCGCGGCCTATGAGGGAGGCTCGGAGTCCGTGTTCACCGACGTCCCCGCCGACGCGTGGTACGCCGAATACGTAAACTACGCCGCGGCCAAGGGCCTCATGAACGGCGTGGGCGACGGGAAGTTCGACCCGGCAGGCAAAACGACGCGCGGAATGCTCGTCACGATACTCTACCGCCTTGAGGGCGAGCCCGCCGTCACTGCGGCGAATTCCTTCGCCGACGTCGCGCAAGGGCAGTGGTATACTGACGCCGTCATCTGGGCCAGCTCCAAGGGCATAGTCAACGGCTACGGCGACGGCAATTTCGGTCCGACCGACACGATAACGCGCGAGCAGTTCGCCGTCATCCTCTATCGCTACGCCGGCTTCAAGGGCAGGGATACGAGCAAGGCCGCCGATCTCTCCGGATATGAAGACGCCGAGGCGATAAGCTCCTTCGCGGTGAGCGCCATGAAGTGGGCCAACGCCGAAAAGCTCATCAACGGCGCGACCGCGACGACGCTCCTCCCGGGCAATACGGCCTCCCGCGCCGAGACTGCGACCATCCTCATGCGCTTCATCGAGGGCGTCAAGTAATAGGCAAATATACGAAAACAGCGGCTTGCCCTCCGGCAGGCCGCTGTTTTTACAAAGAAACAAATCCGGATCAGGCCGTGGGCCTGCATGGGGAGAGCGCGAGAGGGGAGGGTATGCCCCTCTCGCATTTGAGCGAAGCGGATCGATTCTCGCCGAAGGCGAGACACCAAAAAAAGAGAAATCCGAATAGGATTTCTCTTTTTTTGGTGCCGGCGACGGGGGTCGAACCCGTACATCCTTGCGGATACGGGATTTTAAGTCCCGGGTGTCTGCCAGTTCCACCACGCCGGCCCGCGGAAACGAATTATACCACTTCGCGCCCGCGCCGTCAATCCGCCCCGCCGAGCGGCGCCGAAAAACAAAAAGCGGTTGCGGCGGGAAATCGAAAGTAGTATAATCATATGAAGACAGAGAAAAGGAGAGATCCCCGAGTGCGCATTCTGGCCGTATCCGACGTTGAGAGCAATTTCATATGGGATCACTTCGACCCGGACGCCTTTCCGGATATCGATTTCATCATATCCTGCGGCGACCTCAAGGCCTCGTATCTCTCTTTCATCGTCTCGATGATCCCTGCTCCGCTCTTTTACGTCCACGGCAACCATGATACGGACTATCTGCGCAAGCCTCCCGAGGGCTGCGTCGACATAGACGGCCGCGTCGTGAGCTACAGGGGACTGCGCATCGGCGGCCTCGGCGGCTGCCTCGGGAATTCGCCGGAGCCGTTCCAGTTCACGGAGCAGGAGATGTCCCGCCGCGCGAAGCGCTTTGAGGGCGAGATAAAGAAAAAGAGAGGGCTGGATATCTTCGTATCCCACGCCGCGCCTCTCGGCTTCGGGGACGGGGACGACCCCTTCCACAAGGGCTTCGAGGCGTTCTGCGCGCTTGACGCCGACCATGAGCCGCGCCTGCACTTTTTCGGCCACAAGCATCTCTCCGGCTCGCCGGTCAACAAAAAGGCCGTCGCGAAGCTCGGCAACACAACCCTCGTGAACGCGACCGGATACCGGATCGTGGATATAGACGAACTATAAGAAAATTCAAATAGGAGCGTGTAATTATGAAGATCAAAGCCGCAGTCTGCCGCGAAGCGGGCGCTCTCGCCATCGAGGAAGTCGAGCTCGCTGAGCCCAAAATGGGCGAGATACTCGTCAAAATGGTCGCCAGCGGCGTCTGCCACACCGACGCCGCCGCAAGAAACCTCTTCATTCCCGCCATCCTCCCGATGGTCCTCGGCCACGAGGGCGTCGGCATAGTCGAATCCGTCGGCGAGGGCGTGACCGAGCTCGCCCCCGGCGACAAGGTCATCATCAGCTTCCCCTACTGCGGCGAGTGCGACTACTGCCGCGAGGGGCATCCCTACGCCTGCGAGGACAGCTTCCATCTGTTCTTCCACGGCAAGTATAAGGACGGAACGACCCGCATCACCGGCGCGGACGGAACGGAGATAGGCTCTCTGTTCGGCCAGGGCTCCTTCGCGACCTACGCCGTGTGCGACGCCTCCAGCGCCGTCAAGGTCGACGTGAGCGTCGACGAGCTCAAGGCTCTCTGCTCCCTCGGCTGCGGCATCCAGACCGGCGCCGGCGCCGTGCTCAACCGCATGGCTCCGAGGCCCGGCACGTCGCTCGTCGTCTTCGGCTGCGGCGCCGTCGGCATCGCGGCGATCATGGCCGGCAAGATAGCCGGCTGCTCGACGATAATCGGCGTCGATATCGTCCCCTCGAGGCTCGAGCTCGCGCTCGAGTGCGGCGCGACCCACGTCATCAACGGCAAGGACTTCGACGACGTTCCCGCCGAGATAAGGCGAATCTGCGGCGGCAAGGGCGCGCACTTCGCGCTCGAGGCCTCCGGAGTCCCCGCGCTCGGCCTGCAGATGCTCGATTCCATGCGCCGCGAGGGCCTCGCCGTCATCGTCTCCGTCATGGGCGACCAGAGGATGAACGTCCTCATCGAGAACCAGATCATGAGCCCGAGCGTGACGCTCGCCGGTATCGTCGAGGGCGGCTCGAATCCGAAGGTGTTCATCCCCGAGCTCGTCAGGTACTATAAGGAGGGCCGTCTGCCCGTCGAGAAGCTCGCCAAGTACTTCAAGTTCGAGGACTTCGAGCAGGCCTTCGAGGCCTCGCACGACGGCAGCGTCATAAAGCCCATCCTCCTTTTCTGATAAAGGCTGAATATCCTGCGGCGGGCGCGAAACGCGCCCGCCGCGCTTAATGATTTATAAGGTGAGACTATGATACATTTCGAGTGCGACTATACCGAGGGCGCGTGCCCCGAGGTGCTCGCGCGCCTCGCCCAGACGAACATGCTCCAGACCGCGGGCTACGGCGAGGACGAATTCTGCGCCGCCGCAGCGGAGAAGATAAGGGCCCTATGCGCCTCGCCGGACGCCGCCGTGCATTTTCTCGTCGGCGGCACGCAGACCAACGCGACCGTCATCTCCGCCGCTCTGCGCGGGCATGAGGGGCCGCTCTGCGCCGTGACAGGGCACATAAACTGCCATGAGACCGGCGCCGTCGAGGCGACGGGGCATAAGGTCCTGACCGTGCCGTCCGAAGACGGGAAGATACGCGCCGCGCAGATCGCGGCGTACGTCGAGGCGCAGGCAAACGACGCCGCCTTCGAGCATATGGTCAAGCCCGGCTTGGTCTACATTTCCCATCCGACCGAGAACGGAACGCTCTACTCCATCGCGGAGCTCGAGGAGATCTCCGCCGTCTGCCGCAGATACGGGCTGTATCTCTTCTTAGACGGCGCGCGCCTCGGCTACGGGCTCGCCGCGCCGGGCGCGGACGTGACTCTGCCCGACCTGGCGAGGCTGACGGACGTATTTTATATCGGCGGGACGAAGGTCGGCGCGCTCTTCGGCGAGGCCGTCGTCATCACAAGCGACGCGCTTAAGCGGGATTTCCGCTATTTCATCAAGCGCCACGGCGGAATGCTCGCCAAGGGGCGGCTGCTCGGAGTGCAGTTCGACGCGCTCATGACGGACGGGCTGTATTTCCGCGTCTCGGAGCACGCGATAAGGCTCGCCATGAAGCTTCGCGCGGCGTTCGCGCGCGCGGGCTTCCAGCTCGCGTACGACTCCCCGACGAACCAGCAGTTCCCGATCGTGCCGGACGCGCTGCTCGAAAAGCTCTCGAAGAAGTATTCGTTCTCCGTCTGGGGCAAGCCCGACGCGGAGCACACGACCGCCCGCTTCTGCACGAGCTGGGCGACCCGCGAGGAGGACGTCGACGCGCTGATAACGGATATCGGGGCATGAACTTACAAACAAAAAGGCCCACGGGAGGCGTTCCCGCGGGCCTTTTTGCTTTTATGGTATATTATTATTCCGCAAGCAGACTGTCGAGCTCGTCGATGAGTTCCCCGAATACCTTGAGCGCATCGGTGACGGGCTTGGTAGTGTTCATGTCGACGCCTGCGGCGCGGAGAATGCTTATCGGGTCGGCCGAGTTTCCGGCACTCAGGAAGCCGAGATACTGCTTTACGGCCTCCTCGCCGCCATTCAGGATGCGCTGAGAGAGCGCCATCGCCGCGGAAAAGCCCGTCGCGTACTGGAAGACGTAGAAGTCATAGAAGAAATGCGGGATGCGCGCCCATTCGACGCTGATCTCCGGATCGGAGACGACGTCGGGGCCGTAGTACTCGGCGTTGAGCTCCCCGTAGAGCTTGCAGAGCACGTCCGCCGTGAGCTTGACGCCCTGCTCGGCCATCTCGTTTATCTTCATCTCGAACTCCGCGAACATCGTCTGGCGGTAGAGCGTCGTGCGGAACTGCTCCAGGAAGTGGTTGATGATGTAAGCGCGCTCGCGCTTGTCTGTCGTCTTTTTGAGAAGATCAGCCGTGAGGAGCGCCTCGTTGCAGGTGCTCGCGACCTCGGCGACGAAGATGACGTAGTCCGAGTAGACGGTCGGCTGGGTCTTTATGGAGTTGTAGGTGTGCAGCGCGTGGCCCATCTCGTGCGCGAGGGTGAACTCGCTCTCGAGATCGTCCTCGTGGTTGAGCAGGACGTAGGGGTGCGGCCTGCCGCCGGAGGAGTAGGCTCCGCTGCGCTTGCCGACGTTCTGATATACGTCGATCCAGCGCTCGTCAAAGCCCTTGCGGAGCGCCGCGACGTATTCCTCGCCGAGCGGGGCGAGCGCCTCGGCGACGTTTTCCTTGGCCTCCTCGAAGGTTATCTTTGCGGCGGCCTCGGACACGATTGGGACGTAGACGTCGTACATGTGCAGCTCGTCGACGCCGAGCAGCTTCTTGCGCAGGGCCATGTATTTATACATATAGCCCATGTTTTCGTGGACGGCCTCGATGAGGTTCTTGTAGACCGAGACGGGGACCTCCGTATCGAAAAGCGAGGCCTCCATCGTGTTGGCAAAGCCGCGCGCTTTGGCGAAGAAGCGAAGCTGTGCGATCTGCGCGTCGAGGCAGGCGGCGATGGTATTCTTAAAGCCGCCGAACGTATGGTAGAGGCTCTCGAACGCCGCCTTGCGAAGCACCCTGTCGGGGCTGCGCATGAGGGTGACGGCCGTCTCCTGCGTGACCTGATGCGCGTTGCCCTCCGCGTCTGTCGCGTCGGGAAATCGCATGTCGGCGTTGGTGAAGACGGAGAATATCTCGTCCGGGCTCTGCGCCATCTCGCCCGCGGAGGCGAGGAGCTTTTCCTCGGCGGGGGAGAGCGTGTGCGCCTTCCTGGCGAGGATGCGGTCTATATAGAGGCGGTAATGTGTGAGCTCCGGCCTCTCAGCGAAGAAGCGGTCGTAGAGCTCCGCCGGCGCAGCGAGAAGCTCCGGCGCGGCGAAGGAGGCCGCGGCGTCGAGCCTGACGTAGAAGTTCATGAAGCTCCCCTTGAGCCCCTGATAGAAGGAGTTGCCGGTGTCCTCGTCGCTCTTTCTCATGCAGTAGGTCGCGAGCTTTTCGACGGCTATGCGCGCCTCGTCGTTGAGCTGAAGGTATTTCAGCAGGCTGTCCGCGCTGTCGGTCAGATGCCCCTTCATCGCTTCGCAGTCGGTGATGAACCTCTCGGCGTCCTCGAGCGCGGCGGAAAACGCCGCGTCGTCGGCAAATATATCTTCTATAGCCCACGTATAACGCTTGTCGAGCTCGTCTCGTTTTGGTATACTCATATTGACCTCCGGTATTTTTAGTTTTACGGGCACATTATAACACTTTTTCCCGCCCGCTGCAACCGGAGCGCCGCCCGTATCCGGGCATTTTATTTGACGGAGGAGAGCCGTTATGAGACCGGAAGACATAGCCCGCCGCGTCGATCATACCCTGCTGAGGCAGGACGCGACGGAAAAGGAGATAGACGCGCTCTGCGCCGAGGCGATAGAGGCCGGCGCGGCCTCGGTCTGCATCCCGCCCTGCTACGTCGCGCGGGCCAAGGAGCTCCTTCGCGGCAGGGTCGCCGTCTGCACGGTCATAGGCTTCCCCGAGGGGTACGCGACCTCCGCCGCCAAGGCCGCCGAGACGCGCGACGCCGTATCGGGCGGCGCCGACGAGATAGACATGGTCATGAACGTCGCCGCGCTCAAAAGCGGAAGGGAAGACCTTGTGACCGCGGACGTGACCGCAGTGCGCGCCGCCTGCGCGGGAAAGGTGCTCAAGGTCATCTTGGAGTGCTGTCTGCTGACGGACGAAGAAAAGCGCGCCGCCTGCCGCTGCGCGGCCCGAGGTGGAGCGGACTACGTCAAAACCTCGACGGGATTTTCAGCGGGTGGAGCGACAGTGGAGGACGTAAGACTAATGCGCGCAAGCATACCGAACACAATGAAGGTCAAGGCCGCCGGCGGGATAAGGACCGTCGAGCAGGCTGAGGCGTTTATCGCCGCCGGAGCCGACCGCATCGGCAGCAGCGGCATACTCAAAAGCTTGAAGCGCGCTTGACGCGGGGAGGAAGAATATGCAGAGCCTTGAAAAACAGTATCATATCCAATGCTCCGAGGGCGACGTCGGCAGATACGTCATCCTTGCCGGCGACCCCGGCAGGATAGAGAGCATCGCCGCGCTCTTCGACGACGCGAGGCAGGTCGCGTATAACCGCGAGTTCAACGTCTGGACGGGGTATCTCGAGGGCGAGAAGGCGACGGCCTGCTCGACGGGGATAGGCGGCCCTTCCGCGGCCATAGCCATGGAGGAGCTCCATGCGCTCGGCGCGGACACCTTCATCCGCACGGGGACCTGCGGCGGCATAGACATCGACGTGCGCTCTGGAGACATCGTCGTCGCGACCGGCGCGATACGCTATGAGCATACGTCGCAGGAGTACGCGCCGATCGAGTTTCCCGCCGTCTCCGACCTCGACATCGCGCTCGCTCTGCGCGAGGCGTCCCTCGCCCTCGGCAACAGGACGCACGCCGGCGTCGTGCAGTGCAAGGACTCGTTTTACGGCCAGCACAGCCCCGGCCGCATGCCGGTCTCCTATGAGCTCGAGCAGAAGTGGGAGGCGTGGAAGCGCCTCGGCGTGAAGGCCTCCGAGATGGAGTCCGCGGCGCTCTTCGTCGTCGCGTCCGCGCTCGGCGCGAGGTGCGGGGCGTGCTTCCATGTCGTTTGGAATCAGGAGCGCGAGAAGGCGGGCCTCGATCAGGACATGAGCGAGGATACATCGATGGCAGTCAAGGTCGCGGTCGAGGCGATGCGCTCCGTCATAAGGCGCGACAGAACCTGAAAAACGCAAAAAACAAAGCGGAAGACGCGAAGTCTTCCGCTTTTCTTTTAGTTTTTGCTCTCAGATGAAGATAATAACGAGGCCGACTATTATCCCGCCCAGCACGGCCACGGCGGGGAGCTTGGAGCGCCACATGAGGATGGATTCCGGCAGCAGCTCGCCGAAAACGACGTAGAGCATCGCGCCGGAGGCGAAGCCGAGCGAGAGCGAGAGGCCGAGCCTGCTCGCCGCTCCGACGTAGTAGCCTATGACGGCGCCGATTATCGTCGGCGCGCCGGAGGCCGCCGTGACGAGTATCGCGCGCCCGGGGCGCATCCCTCCCGAGATGAGGGGGACGGAGATCGCCATGCCCTCGGGGACGTTGTGCAGGCCGATGACGACTGCGATAGCGAGCGCGCCGCCGAAGGCGAGGACCGAGGTCTCGCTCCCGGCATAGGCCGCGCCGATGACCATGCCCTCGGGCAGATTGTGCAGCGCGATGGCGCAGGCCATGACGATGCCGCCTATGAAGAGCTCATAGGACCCGCCGCGCCTGCGGTGCTCCTCGAGATGGTCGGAGTGGATGAGCTCGTCGAGGTCGTCGGCCGTGCGCGGATGGTCGGGGTCAATATGCTTGACCTCGTGGTTGGCGGCGCGGTCGATGGCGAGGTTGAGCAGGGAGACGACGATATAGCCCGCGATGATCGCGGCGATGACTATAAAGAGATTCGCCGCGCCGGACTCCGCCGGGGCTATCGCGTCCGTTATAAGGTCAAAGCAGACGACCGCGAGCATGACGCCGCCGGCGAAGCTCAGCAGCAGGCTCACTATCTTGCTCGAATCCTTGTTGAACAGCGCCCCCACGACGCCGCCGAGCCCCGTCCCGCCGACGCCGGCAACGGCCGTAATGATGATTATCCAACCGAGCATACTCATTTTGCGACCTCGAAAAGCCATGTTAACCATGACTAACTTTCCCGGAAAGTATAGCACCGCGCCGCCCGTATGTAAACAGAAAGATCGGCCGTTTTGACAAAAAACGGCCGATCGCGGCGTTGTTCGTTTGTCGTGAGCTCAGGAGACGGAGTGCGCGACGAGAAGCAGAAAATCGTAAAACGGCTTGATCTCGGCAAACCGCGCGCCGATGCGGTCCGGCAGGTCCTCCGAGAAAAGGACGTCGAGCTCGCCGCTTTCAAAAAAGACGCAGGGGCTGCGCTGGTCGAGCCACTCGCGCTGCCATTCGGGCGCGTCCGGGTGCCTCGTGCGCTTGTAGCGCGAATCCATGAGCGCGAAGCCGCTCCCGCGCAGAGCCTCGACCGCGTCGTTAAAGAGCGGGCTGCCCGCGAGGATGAGCCTGCGGAATTCCCCCATGAAGTCCGAGCCCGTCTCCCAGCAGCCGCAGCCGCAGGAAAATCCGACGGGCGTGATCTCAAAGAAAAAGCTCGGGAGCATATGGATATGCCTGTCGCGCGAGAGATCGCACCAGAGGTTCTCGCGAAAGAGCGTATTGGAATAGCGCGCGTCGCGCCATATGCGCGATACCGAGCGGACCGGATCGCAGACTATCATGCTGTCGATCCTCTCCATGTACGGCGCGAGCGCCTCGACGAAGCTGCGCATCGGATCGCGCACGTATTCGATATACTCAGCCTTGTGCTCGTTGAACCAGAGCCTGCTGTCGTTGATGCGGTTTTCCATGAGGAAATCGAGCGTCGCCTGAGAAAAAGCCATAAGCGCACCTCCCTGACCATATGAGGATAACACGGCGCGGGGCTCCGCCGCAAGAAGAAAATGCTTCGCATGATAGAGGCGCAGGTCGAATATGATGTATCAAAACGCCCATGCGAGGTGAAGCACATGGTCTCCGCAGCTCTGCTGCTCATTTTAAGCTCCGCGTTTTTCGCCCTGCGCCTCGGGAGCACCGGCTCCTTCCCGCGCCCGCTCAGCGCCGCGGAGGAGAGGGAGTGTCTCGAGCGCGCCGCGAAGGGCGACGAGGCCGCGCGCAACAAGCTCATCGAGCATAATCTCCGCCTCGTCGCGCACATCATCAAGAAATACTATACCGCCTCCTGCGATCAGGACGATCTCATCTCCATCGGGACGATAGGCCTCATCAAGGGCATTTCGAGCTTCAACGCAGGCAAGGGCGTGCGCCTTGCGACATACGCCAGCCGCTGCATCGAAAACGAGATACTCATGTATTTCCGCAGACAGCGCAAGACTGCGGGGGACCTGCCGCTTTCCGAGACGCTCGACACCGAGGAGGACAGCGGCAGCCTTTCGCTGATGGACGTCGTCTGCGTCGAGGACGACATGTTCGAGGCGCTGAGCCTCAAGGAAAACTGCCGCAGACTGCGCGGCGTCATGGCCGGGACGCTTTCCGAGCGGGAAAACGAGATCGTGATGCTGCGCTACGGGCTCGGCGGAGCCGCACCCATGACGCAGCGCGAGACGGCGAAGCTCTGCGGCATATCGCGCAGCTACGTTTCCCGCATCGAAAAGCGCGCGCTGGAGAAGCTCCGCGATGCGCTGGAGGGCGGCGTAAATAAATGAAAAGACCGGGCCCCGTCGACGAGGCCCGGTCTTGCTATTCGATTTTGACTTATGCGATCAGATGAGGCCCTGCGCCATCATGGCGGCGGCGACCTTCTCGAAGCCGGCTATGTTCGCGCCGGCGGCGAGGTTGTAGCCGAGGCCGTTGCGCTCGGCGGCGGCGACGGAGCTCTCGTAGATGTTCTTCATGATGCTCTTGAGCTTCGCGTCGACCTCCTCGGCCGTCCACGAGAGACGCGCGGAGTTCTGGCACATCTCCAGACCGGAGACGGCGACGCCGCCGGCGTTGACCGCCTTGGAGGGGGCGAGGATGACGCCGCTGTCCATGAGGAGCTTCATGGCCTCGTTCGTGGTCGGCATGTTGGAGACTTCCATATAGTACTTGACGCCGTTGGCGATGATCTTCTTCGCGTCCTCGACGTCGACCTCGTTCTGGGTCGCGCAGGGCATGATGATGTCGGCCTTGACGCCCCACGGCTTCTCGCCGGGATGGAACTCCGCGCCGAACTTCGCGGCGTAGGCTTCGAGCGCGTCGGCGCGGCCGGATTCGCGCATATCGAGCATGAAGTCGAACTTCTCCTCGGTCGTGATGCCGGCGGGATCATAGACGTAGCCCGCGCGGCCGGAGAGGGTGACGGCCTTGCCGCCGAGCTCGGCGATCTTCTTGACCGCGCCCCAGGAGACGTTGCCGTAGCCGGAGACCGCGACGGTCTTTCCCGCGACGGAGAGCCCGTCGTGCTTGAGAGCCTCGACGAGGTAGTATACCGCGCCGTAGCCCGTCGCCTCGGGACGGATGAGGGAGCCGCCGTAGGGGATGCCCTTGCCGGTGATGACGCCGTTGTTGAACGTGCTGGTCAGGCGGCGGTACTGTCCGTAGAGGAAGCCGACCTCGCGCCCGCCGACGCCGATGTCGCCCGCGGGGACGTCCATGTCGGGCCCGACGTATTTATAAAGCTCCGTCATGAAGGACTGGCAAAAGCGCATGATCTCGGCGTCGGACCTGCCCTTCGGGTCGAAGTCGCTGCCGCCCTTCGCGCCGCCCATGGGCAGCGTCGTGAGGGAATTCTTGAGGACCTGCTCAAAGCCGAGAAACTTGATCGTGCCGGTGGTGACGGCGGGGTGGAAGCGGAGGCCGCCCTTGTAGGGGCCGATCGCGCCGTTAAACTGCACGCGGAAGCCGCGGTTGATGTGCGGCTTGCCTTCGTCGTCGACCCAGGGCACGCGGAACTCGATTAGCCTGTCGGGCTCGACCATCCTCTCGAGGATGGCGTTCTCCTCATATTCGGGATGCGCCTCGATGACGCTCTCCAGAGAGTAGAGGACCTCCTCGACGGCCTGGATGAACTCGGGCATGGCCTTGTTGCGGGCCTTTACTGTTTCGAGGACTCTTTCGATATAAGCGTTCATGAAATGAGCTTCCTTTCATAAAAAAGTTGCGGCCGGAAAATGCGGGTCTATGAAACAGACGGCCGCTTAAATTTCAATGATAGCTTATTTTAATTAGATAAATCGCAAAAGTCAAGAATAAAATGCAGTATTGAGGCGGCAAATCTGCATTTTTGCGAAAGCTCCGCGGAAAAAACCGAAGACGCTCAAAAAACCTCTTGCATTTTGAAGATAACTGTGCTAATATGCATAAGCTCGATGAGAGCGTATGCGCCTGTAGCTCAGCTGGATAGAGTGACTGGCTACGAACCAGTAGGTCAGGGGTTCAAGTCCCTTCAGGCGTGCCATGAAAAAGGCGTCTGCTTTTGCAGACGCCTTTTTCAACTAAATCCGCCCTTGCGGGCGGGACAGATCCTCGCTCTGCCTGGGTGAGATCGCTGCGCGGTGATATCCGCCTCGACGGCGGACGGGTGGATTTGAATTCACCGTGAGGCGAAGCCGAACGATCTCACCGCGGCCCATGCCGTGATCTCACCTGAGGGCGAAGCCCGAAGATTTCACTGACGGCGCAAGCCGAGATTGATTTGTCGGCGCGGATGTGGTAATCTTTTCATAAGAAAGGACGGGAAGACGATGGGCTTTCTTACAAATGAGATAAAATGTCCGCGCTGCGGCGAGGCCATAAAGCGCAACAAATCCGTGACGGGGAAGCTGACAGGCGCGCCGTTTTGTCCGTGCCCGAACTGCGGCAGACTGTTTTACGACGAGTCCGTCGAGGAACCCGCAATCGCAGCCTTCAAGGAGAAGGAAAAGAGCTTCAACTACGCAAAGCTCATATACGCCGTCATCCCCACGGTCGGCGCGGTCGTATACCTGCGCGCGTACATGCGCGGCGTCAATTCGAGCGGGCTCATACCCGGCATCATCTTTGCGGCGCTGGCGGTCTTCTTCATCGTGCTGCTCGTGCTCGAGATAATCAAGTATCTGCGCAGAAGCAGCGCCGAAAAGCGAATAATCGACCATTTCGATGGCCGGAGCGGGACGCTCTCGAAGGACCTCGCCGAGTCGCTCGACCGCCTCTCCAGCAAGTCCTACGTCGAGGCGCTCGAGGCCTACGGGGCCGACGTGCCGGATTACTTCCGCAAGCGCGCCGAAAAGCTCGACGTAGAGAAAACAGAATGACAAATAAAAGCCTCGCGGAGATTTCCGCAAGGCTTTTTCTTATTGAATGACGTCGAGCGGGACCTTGAAGGAGATCGCCCGCAGCGTCGGCAGGGAGTCAAATTTGACGATGTGCGCCTTTTTCGTCATATCCGCGCCGACGACCGTGCCCGGCCCGAGCACCGTATGGCTGACGCGCGTCCCCTCCTCGAAGGGCTCGAACGCGCTCTCCGGCAGGTACTTGGAGCTCATGTCGATGTATTCGCGCGCGTCCTTTATAAGCTCCTCGCGGGGCGGCTCCTCATATTCTATGAGGCGCGGGTCGATATCGAGGATAAAGCGCGAGGGATAGCGCGGCGATCCGTCGAGAGCGCGGCCCTCCGCCTCCGAGATAAAGAGCCGCTTTTCCGCTCTAGTCATCGCGACGAAGGCGAGCCGCCGTTCCTCCTCCATGGCGGGGAGCGTCGCCGTCTTGCGCGAGGGGAAGACGCCCTCGTTCATGCCGCAGAGAAAAACGTACGGGAATTCCAGCCCCTTCGCCGCGTGGACGGTCATGAGCTTGACCTTGTCCGCCGCGCCCTCCGCGTCGCTGTTGGTAAAGAGCGCGACATGGGCCAGATAGTGCTCGGGAGATGCCTCCTCGCCGCAGGAGGTCTCGTACTCGAAGATAGACTGCCTGAGCTCGGCGAGGTTGTCGAGCCGCTCCTGGCTGCCCTCCGTGCGGAGCATCTCCTCATAGCGGCTGCGGTCGAGCACGTCTGAGAGGAATTCCGATACGGGTCTCGAGCTCTGATCTCCGGAGAAGGACTCGACGAGCTTGACGAAGGACGCCGCCTTTGTCCCGTGGAAGATATCGTCGTCGAGCGTGCTCTTGAGCGCCGAATAGAGCGTGCAGCCGTGCGCTTCGGCGTATTCCTCGAGGAACTTCATCCTCCGCAAGCCGATATTGCGCTTGGGGACGTTGACGACTCGCCGGAAGGAGAGGTCGTCCCTGTATACCATCATGCGCAGATAGCTCAGCGCATCCTTTATCTCGGCGCGGCCGAAAAACGGCACGCCGCTGTATATCGTGTAGGGTATCTCGCGCCTGCGAAGGACGTCCTCGACCGAGCGCGAGACGTAGTGCGCGCGGTAGAGGACCGTCATGTCCTTAAAGGGCACGCCCGCGTCGTGCAGCTCGCTCATCCTGTCGGCTATCCAGCAGGCCTCCGCCTCGGCCGTCTTCGCGTGGCGGCAGAGGACGGAGCCTCCGTCCGGTAGCGTGGGGATGAGGTCCTTTTTTATGCGCGAGACGTTTTTGGAGATCATGGAATTGGCCGCCGCGATTATCTGCGGCGTCGAGCGGTAGTTTCGCATCATCATGATCGTCCTGACGTCGGGGAAGTGCCTGTCGAAATCGAGCAGGTATTTGACGTTCGCCCCGCGCCACGTGTATATCGTCTGATCCGGATCGCCGACGATGAAGAGGTTCTTGTGGTAGCCGCAGAGCACCTCCATCAGCTGATACTGCAGCTGGTCTATGTCCTGGAACTCGTCTATCATGATGTATTCGAGCCTCTGCTGCCATTTGAGGCGTATATCCCCGTTCTGCTCGAAGATATAAAGCGAGAACTTGATGAGGTCGTTGTAGTCGAGGCCGAAGCACTTTTTCTCCTGATACAGATAGCCGTAGAATATTTTGTCCTGCGTCGAGACGGCGCTCATGTATTTTTCGTGCAGCTTCTCCGGAGACATCTCTATCATGTCGAGATAGTATTCCGGCTTTTTGAAGAGCTTTTGTATCTCTATCATGTCGCGCGCGGCGGAAAACGTCATATCGCGCAGGGTCAGCCCGCGCTCTTCGTATATGACGCGGAGCATGTCGTCAATATCGGAATTGTCGAGGACGAGAAAGCTCTTCGGGTACGAGACTGCGTGGCTGTCCTCCTGAAGGACGGATACGCAGAAGCCGTGAAACGTGTTGATATAGCCCGTATCGTTGTCTCCGGTGAGGTTGTGTATGCGCTGACGCATCTCGTTCGCGGCCTTGTTGGTGAACGTAACGCAGAGGATGTTGCCGGGCAGTATGCCCAGCTCGTTTACGAGATAGGCGAAGCGCTGAGAGAGGGCCCGCGTCTTGCCCGAGCCCGCGCCCGCGACGACGCGCACGAAGCCCTCCGTCGAGACGACGGCTTCGAGCTGCTCAGGATTGAGCTTTGAGTCGGGCATAAGCGTTCCTCCTTTCGCGGTTCATTAAAAATATTATATATCTTTTGCCCCGATCGCACAAGAGAGATTGCGCCGCGGCGAATAAGGGGTTATAATGATAAAAAAAGGCGGCGCGGGCCTCGCACCGCAGAGGGAGAGAGCCGAATGAAAACTCTCATATTTAACGGGTCTCCCAGACCGGAAGGGAACACGGCGTTCCTTGTCGATGAACTCCGCGCCATGCTCGAGGGCGAGACGGTCGTCGTCAACGCTTTCACGGCCAACGTATCGCCGTGCATCGACTGCCGCGAGTGCTGGGAGTCTCACGGCTGCGCCATCCACGACGGCATGGACGAGATATACGGCCATATCTTCTCGGCGGACGCCATCGTCATCGCGTCGCCGGTATATAACTGCGAGCTGACCCCGCCGCTGCTGAGCATTTTCAGCCGCCTGCAGAACTTCTATGCGGCGCTTCGTTTCCTCGGCGTGAGGCTCATGCCTATGGGCCGCTTCGGAGCCGTCATCCTGACCGGCGGCGGCGACGGGAGCAGCGCGAAGGCGGAGAGCTCCGCCAAGATGTTCCTGCGGCACATGGGAGCGCCCTCCAAAGCTCTCGTGACGAGCCTGAAGACGGATTCGCTGCTCGCCTGCGAGGACGACAGAGCCATCGAAGAGGTCCATGCCCTCGGCAATATGATAAACGAGCTGGCGAAGAATAGATAAGAAAAGAAAAACGCCCGGAAGTGATGGAACTTCCGGGCGTTTATTTCGTCTAAAGCTCAGAGCGCGGCCTTCGCCTTTTCGGTGAGTTCGGTGAAAGCGGCGGGATCGTGGATGGCGATCTCGGAGAGCATCTTGCGGTTCATGTCGATTCCGGCGAGCTTGAGGCCGTGCATGAAGGTGGAATAGTTCGTGCCGTTGGCTTTGCAGCCGGCGCTTATGCGGGTGATCCACAGGCGGCGGAAATCTCTTTTTCTGTGCTTGCGGCCGATATAAGCGTAGGTGAGGGACTTCATGACGGCCTGATTGGCCATCTTGAAATGCTTGGATTTGGAACCCCAATAACCCTTGGCATAGCCGAGGATCTTATTTCTTCTTTTGCGCGTCATCATTGCGCCCTTAATTCTTGCCATTACGGTTGCCTCCTATATAATGAGTTGAGAGTAGTTTATTTGTAGGGGATCATGCGCTTGACAGCGGGCGCGTTGGTGACGTCGGCGTAGGTGCCGTGACGAAGGCCCCTCTTGCGCTTGGTGTTCTTCTTGTTGAGTATATGGCTTTTGAAGGCGTGAGCGCGCTTGACCTTACCGTTCTTGGTAAGATTGAATCTTTTTTTCGCTCCGCTGTGGGTCTTGAGCTTAGGCATGGTGGTACTCCTTCCGTATTCTTTACTACTTGGTGAACGCCGCATCGCGGCGGGATGGGCTTACTTGCCGGGAGCCTTCGGAAACAGAAACATGGTCATATGCCGTCCGTCGAGCTTCGGGGGATTGTTGACCGTGGACACGTCCTTTGCCTCGTCGGCAAAACGGAGCAGAAGCTGCTCGCCGATCTCGGTGTGAGTCATCTCACGACCGCGGAAACGCACGGCGACCTTGACTCTGTCGCCTTCCTCGAGAAATTTGATCGCATTGCGGAGCTTGACGTTGAAGTCGTTGTCGCTGATGCTCGGCGACATGCGGATCTCCTTGATCTCGATGACGTGCTGATTCTTCTTGGCTTCCTTCTCACGCTTGGCCTGTTCGAAGCGGTATTTGCCGTAGTCCATGATCTTGCAGACGGGCGGGGTCGCGTTCGGAGAGATCTTGACGAGGTCGAGGTCGTGCTCCTCGGCGATCTTGAGAGCTTCGTCGGCGGACATGATGCCGAGCTGGGCCCCGTCCTCGCCTATGAGACGGACTTCCTTGTCGCGGATCTCCTCATTGACCTGATGAGACATATTGCTGATACGAATGCACCTCCCAGAATAAAAAAAGCGCGGACCTGCCGCGCAACACACACAGAAACATCCGGAGGATGTCTCAGATCGATGTTGACCGCGGCATTTAAAAACGACGGGTGAGGGGCGGGAAGACCCCTGCTTTATTGTCACTTGATGATATTAACAGAGCGCAGCGCCTTTGTCAACCATATTTTTTCGCTTTTTTCGTATATTTTCGCCGCCCGGGAGGTATATTCCGGGCGGGAGCGCGGCGGGAGCCGAAAAATGAAAAAAACGCGCGGTACCCCTTTTCAATTTGCCGCGAATGTATTAAAATGAGAAAAACAACAGGAGGGAAGGACCGATATGCCTGAACTCAAATATAAGAGAGTGCTTCTCAAGATAAGCGGAGAGGCGCTCGCCGGACAGCAGAAGAGAGGGCTCGATTTCGGCGTCATCCGAAGCGTCTGCGACGCACTGAAGACCTGCAATGAGCTCGGCGTGCAGATGGGCGTCGTCATCGGCGGCGGCAACATCTGGCGCGGAGTCAAGGACGGGAGCGGCAAGATGGAGCGCGCGCGCGCCGACCAGATGGGCATGATGGCGACGGTCATCAACTGCCTCGCCGTCGCCGACGTGCTTGAGCAGATGGGCGTGCCCGTCAGGGTGCAGACGGCCATAGAGATGGCCCCGGTCGCGGAGCCCTACATAAGGCTCAAGGCCGTATCCCACCTCGAGAAGGGCCGCATAGTCATCTTCGGCTGCGGGACGGGGAGCCCCTATTTTTCGACCGACACGGCGGCCGTGCTCCGCGCCGCGGAGATACATGCCGACGCCATCCTGCTTGCCAAGAACGTCGACGGAGTATACGACGCCGACCCGGTCAAATTCCCGGACGCGCACAAGTTCGATTCCATAAGCTACGACGAGGTCCTCGCCAAGAGGCTCGGCGTCATGGATTCGACGGCGACCTCGCTCTCGATGGATAACGAGATACCCATAATCCTCTTCGCTCTGGAGGATCCGATGAACATAGTCCGCGTCGTGCAGGGCGAAAAGATAGGCACGACGGTCTACTGAAGAACGAACGCAAGGGAGGACTGATGATATGAATAAATCCGATTACAAAGCTTATACCGACAAAATGGAAAAGACGGTCGAGGTCATGCTGACCGAGTTCGACGCCGTCCGTGCCGGAAGGGCAAACGCCGCCGTGCTCAATCAGATCGAGGTCGACTATTTCGGAGTCGCCACTCCGATAAACCAGATCGCGTCCATTTCCGTGCCCGATCCGAGGACGCTCCTCATCCAGCCGTGGGATTCCTCCGTGCTCAAGAACATCGAGCGCGCCATCCAGGCAAGCGACCTCGGCATCAATCCGCAGAACGACGGCCGCGTCATCCGCCTCGTGTTCCCGCAGCTTACCGAGGAGCGCCGCAAGGACCTCGCCAAGCAGGTCCATAAGTACGGCGAGGAGAGCAAGGTCGCCATCCGCAATATCAGGCGCGATGCCATGGAGGCCTTCAAGGCGCAGAAGAAGCGCTCCGAGATCACCGAGGACGACATGAAGAACGTCGAGAAGGATATGCAGAAGCTCACCGACGACTGCATCAAGAACATAGAGAAGCTCGTCGAAGCCAAGGAAAAGGAGCTCTACGAGATATAATGTCTCCGGCGAAGAAAGACATCGAGGCGGGACGGGGCCCCATAGCTCCGCCCCGCCATATTGCCATAATAATGGACGGAAACGGCCGATGGGCGAAAAGCCGCGGCCTGCCGCGGAGCGCGGGCCATTCCGCCGGCGCGGAGGCGTTCCGGACCATCGCGAACTACTGCAAGGCCATCGGCGTCAAGTGGCTGACGGTCTACGCGTTCTCGACGGAGAACTGGAAGCGTTCCGCCGACGAGATATCCTGGATAATGTCGCTGCTCGAAAAGTATCTGCTCGAGAGCATCGAGAAGATGGAGCGCGACGGGATGCGCCTCGTCATTTACGGCGACGAGAGCGCGCTTTCTCCGCGCCTGCGCTCTCTCATGGACAGAGCGAGGGACGTCGCCGAGCACGTCGAGGGCTTTACGGCCAACGTCTGCGTAAACTACGGCGGCAGGGCGGAGATACTTCGCGCCGCGAAGCGGTATGCGGAAGATTATGTTAACCACTCTGCTCCCGAACTGACAGAGGAGAGCTTCTCCGGCTACATGTATACGGCGGGCCTCCCCGAGCCGGAGCTCCTCATCCGCACGGGAGGGGAAAAGCGCATCTCGAACTTCCTGCTTTGGCAGCTCGCTTATACGGAAATGTATTTTACGGATACGCTGTGGCCCGATTTCGGGCCCGCCGAGCTCGATAAGGCGATAGAGTTCTTCAACGGCAGACAGCGCCGGTTCGGCGCCGCCGAATAGACAGGAATGAATAATTATGTCAACTAACAGGATCAACAGGATAAACGAGGATATCCGCGCCGTGCTCGCAGAGCTCCTGCCGCGCGTGAAGGACCCGCGCGTCAATCAGGGGATGCTCAGCATCACCCGCGTCGACACGACGGGCGACCTGCGCTGGTGCAAGGTGTTCGTCAGCGTGCTCGGCGAGGCGGATCTCAAGCAGCTCAAGCGCGGGCTCAAGAGCGCCGCGCCGTGGCTCAGGCGCGAGCTGAGCCATTCGCTGACCCTGCGCTATACGCCCGAGCTCATATTCGAGACGGACGACTCCATCGCCCACGGCGCGCACATCGCCAAGCTCCTGAGCGAGCTCGACGTCGGAGAGAAGCCCGACGGGGACGGAGAGACGAATGAAGACGCTTGACCTTGCCTCCGCGGCCGCTCTGCTGCGGGGCCGCGACGACTTTATCATCATTTCCCACCGCAGGCCCGACGGCGACGCTCTCGGGAGCTCCGCCGCACTCTGCCGCGTCCTGCGTGCGATCGGAAAGACGGCCTATACGCTCAATAATCCGCAGACGATAGAAAAATACCTCCCCTTCGTCGACGCCTATTGCGCGCCGGAGGGCTATGAGCCTAAGACCGTCGTGACCGTGGACCTCGCCGACGAGGGGATAATCCAGTTCGGCGCGGAGGAATACGTCGGCCGCGCGGATATCGCCATAGACCACCATCTCTCGAATAAGGGCTACTGCGAGCAGACGCTCGTCATGCCGCATAAGGCCTCCTGCGGGGAGGTCGTGCTCCTGCTTGCCAAGGAACTCGGCGTCACGCCCGACGTCGAGACCGCGACGCTGCTCTACATAGCGCTCACCACCGACAGCGGCTGCTTCCGATATAAGAATACGACCGCCGAGACGCTCGCCGCCGGCGCGGAGCTCGTCTCCTACGGCATACCGAACGGCGATCTCACCAAACTCTTTTTCATGACCAAGCGCAAGAGCCGCCTGATAATCGAGAGCGAGATAATCGCCTCGCTGCGGTTTTTCAATGACGACGAACTCGTCATCGCGCCGCTGACCCTCGAGATGATAAGAGCCGCCGGCGCCGACGAGGAGGACATGGAGGACATCGCCGTTATCGCCGGGCAGGTCGAGGGCGTGGAGATGAGCATAACCATACGCGAGCTCGACGAGGGAGGCTGCAAGGTCTCCGTCCGGACCGTTAAATATGCCAACGCCGACGCCGTCTGCGTCCAGTACGGCGGCGGAGGGCACGGCATGGCCGCCGGCTGCCAGCTCGACTGCGGCATGGAGGAGGCCGTCGATCTCATGCGCAAGGCCGCCGACAAGGTCTGGAAGCAGGAATGACGGGCATACTCCTGCTCGATAAGCCGGAGGGCTGGACGAGCCACGACGCCGTCGCGAAGGCGCGCCGCGTCTTCGGGGAAAAGCGCATAGGCCACGGCGGCACGCTCGACCCGATGGCGACGGGCGTACTGCCGCTTTTCATCGGCCGCGCGACGCGCGCGGTGGAGTTCATCGAGCGGGCCGACAAGGAGTACGTCGCCTCGCTCCGCCTCGGAGTGAGGACCGACACCATGGACACTACCGGCACGTTGCTCGAGACGAAGCCCTGCGATATAGGGGAGGACGAGCTTCGCGCCGCGCTCCCGGGCTTTACCGGCCGCCGCGAGCAGACTCCTCCCATGTACTCGGCGAAGAAATTCGCCGGGAAGAAGCTCTATGAATACGCCCGCGCGGGCAAAGAGGTCGAGCGCCCCGCCGCTGAGATAACGATAAGCGCGCTCGAACTCCTCGGGCGCGACGGGGAGGACTTCGTGCTCCGCGTCGAGTGCTCGAAGGGGACGTATATCCGCGTCCTCTGCGACGAGATAGGCGCCGCGATCGGCTGCGGCGGGACGATGTCGGCCCTTCGCAGGACGCGCTTCGGATCCTATAAGGTCGAAAACTGCGTCTCCATGGACGCGCTCCTCTCCGCGGAGGATCCCTCTGCGCTGCTGCTCCCCGTCGACAGCATGTTCGCCGGCCTGCCGCGCGTCGATATAGACGCCGCGGGCGAGAAGAAATGCCGCTGCGGGGCCGATGTGCCGTATGGAGGCGAAGAGCGCGGTCGGGTGCGCGTATACGGCGTGACCGGAGAATTCCTCATGCTCGCCGAGGTCTACCGCGGCGCGCTCAAAACAGTAAAAAGCTTTTTCGAGGTCTGATAAAATGGTCAAAAGGATAATTGCGCTGGGATTTTTCGACGGTCTGCACCGCGGCCACGCGACGCTCATGGAGCGAGCCAAGCAGCGAGCCGCCGAGCTCGGAGCGTCGCCCGCCGTGATGACGTTCGACACGCATCCCGACGAGCTCGTGACGGGCGTGAAGGTGCCGCTCATCACGTCTCCGTCCGAGCGCGCGCACGAGCTGCGCCGTCTCTTCGGAATCGACGAGATGATCTCCCTGCGCTTCGATAAGAGTATGATGAACATGCCGTGGGAGGAGTTCGTCTCCTGGCTCACGGAGAACTTCGACGCGACGGGCTACGTCGTGGGCGAGGATTTCTGCTTCGGCCGCGGCGGAAAGGGAACGGCTGAGCTCCTCGAAGCGTGGTGCGCGGAGCGCGGCCTTACATGCGACGTCATGCCGCAGCTTCTCATCGACGGCGTCGTCGTCAGCTCGACGTATATAAGACAGCTCCTTCTCGACGGCGAGACGGAGAAGGCCGCGCGCTTTCTCGGACACCCCGCCGAGCTCACCGGCGACGTGCTCTACGGCTACCGCCTCGGCAGCAAGATGGGCACGCCGACGATAAACATGCGTTATCCCGACGGCGTCCTCATCCCGCGCCACGGCGTCTACGCGACGCGCGTGCACATAGAGGAGGACCCGACCGTCTACCGCGCCGTGACGAACATAGGCGTCCGCCCGACCGTCAGCGGCGACGGGGTCGTCTCCGTCGAGAGCTATATCCTCGATTTTTCCCGCAATATATACGGATACAGGGTCCGCCTCGAATTCATGGCGTTCATCCGTCCGGAGCGCAAGTTCTCCGGCATCGACGAGCTCAAGGCCCAGATCCTCGCCGACGCGGAAAAGGTCAGGAACCTCGAATACTGAAAATAGAGAGCACCCTTACCGGACTGTTTTTGCAACAGTCCGGTTTTTGCTGAATTTTTTTCAAACAGACAAAACACTTTGCCGCCGGAAAACGTTATAAGAGTGAAAGCCGAAGGAAAGGAGGGCGCCATGATCACAGAGCTGTATACGGTGTATCGGGCAGAGCTGCTCAAATACTGCTGCATGATATGCGGGAATACCGGCGACGCCGAAGATCTGCTGCAGGAGACCTTCATGAGGGCGCTTTCCAATCTGGACCTTCTTGAAGAGCTTTCCGATAAAGAGCGGCGCGCATGGCTTTATAAGGTCGCAAGAAATCTGTTCTATGACGCCTGCAGAAGGCGGGCGGTGGAAAACAACGTTCGCACGCCGACGGAGGAAGAAACAGACGGGGGTTTTTCGGAGATCGAGACGGCCGCGATCCTGTCCTCATTGCCGCCGGAGCTGTCGCAGCTTTTTATCAAACGTTACTTTGAAGGCTACAACTCAAAGGAATTGGCGGAAGGATTCGGCCTTTCGCCATCGGGGGTACGCGCTGCTTTGAGCCGCGCCAGAAAGCTCCTGAGAGAAAAACTGAAAGAATAACGGAGGAACGATCAAATGAAGAACAAAGTGATCAATGCCGCGACCTGTGACGCGAGAGAAGTTACGGAAGAGAGCCTTGCCGGATTTGACAGCGTCGTCGTCAATGCCGCCGTCGTGATCGTCGGAGAACGCGCAAAGGAACTGTTCAACAGATATCCCGTGTCGCTGAATGCGGCAAACGTTCTGGAGGTCCCGGACGGACAGAACATAACCGTGAAAAGCATCAACGGGAAGGGCGAGATCGGCCCGGATGCGGACGGGACGGGCGTTCTGCTGATGGTGAACGGAAAGCTGACCGTGGCGGACGGCAGCAGCGACGCCGTAAAGAGCTATTACCGAATCATAGTCAACGGGAAAGCCCTTATGCCTAAAAGCTTTCAGGGGCAGTTCCCGAATATTCAGGTGAGCGGAAAGACCGAATACTATCCCGACGGCGCGGTGATCCTGAAGGCCGATACGGCGATCGACGAGCTTTTTGTCTCGAGGGCGGCGAACCCGCTCTATTACTGCCCCGGATATCTCTATTTCACGGACGCCGGCATCGATGCGGAAAAAATGGCCGCGAAGGGAATGAAGTTCGCCGCAAAGAAGATTGTGATCGCGGAAAGCCTCCTGAACAGAACGGTCTCTCTGTTCGATGAAGAAGCTGAAATCGTCCGCGTCCCCGACGGCACGAGCTTCATTGACGGCGATTTGGACCTGAAGCTCAGGACTATCAGGAAATACGGAACGAAGCTCTGCGTCTGCGGCGACGTTTCCGTTCAGGACGCCGAAGCACTTGCAGCTCTGGAGTTCCTGTTTGCAAAGGGTACGGTCAGCGTCAACAAAGAGCTGGAGGACGCCTTTGACGAGATAGAGAGCGTCTGCGGAGAGCTCAGGATCGTCGATCCGGAGATAGGCTATATTTCGGATCGTCCCATGTTCAAGATCGGCGCCGCGACTTTCAAAAAGTATCCGAAGGGAGTGCGGGTCGAGGATTGCGCAAGGGTTACGCTCTCCGCGGACCTGAGCCCTGAGGACATCATGGAAAAGCTGCATATCTCGGATTGCGCGCAGGTAGTGTGCTCTAAGGAGCAGGAGGAAGCTGTGAATATCATATCGGACGACGTTGCGATGATCAGCACGTCCGACGGGGATCAGGACGATGGCGACGGAGGGATGTTCGGTTCCATTTTCGGCAAGCTCAAAGACATAAAAGACACGCAGATCATAAATGCCGCCGAGTATAAGATGTAAAAGGATCAGGGCGATCATTATGGACCAAATTGAGCAGATGGCGATCCGAATGAGCCAACTGCGGCCCGAGATCCCGTGCTGGGCGAAGGCGGAGCAGATGGAACGCTACCTTCCGCAGGCCGAGCTGTGGAGTTATGCGGACGGCTCCTTCGTCAAGACCGAGAGCAAAAGCGTTGCGCAGAGGCTCATGTCCGTTTTGAAGCGGATCCGTATGGAAGAAACGGCAATAAGATGTAAAACAGGCGCGCCATGAGCGGCGCGCCTGTTTTTATATTCTGAATCTTTTGTATTATGTCAACCTTTGAGCAGCTCCATGTAATAGGGGAGCGTCAGCTCGAAGCAGGGCCCCATGCGGAGCTCCGTCTCGCTCGCGAACGTGACGGCTATCGTCTCGCGCGTGTACTTGACTGCGATCTCGGAGGCCTCGGAGAGCGTCTTCCCGCGCAGCAGCGCGCCGAGCAGCGCCGAGCCGAAGACGTCGCCCGTGCCGTGCAGGTAGCCGGGTATCCACTCCCCGAAGGAGTAGTCGATCTTCCCGTCCTTCGGGTCGTAGGACGCGGCTCCGAGCAGCTTGTCGTCGAAGCAGACGCCCGTCAGAACGACGCGGTTGCCGCCGATGTCGGAGAGCCTGTGTACGAGCCCCTCGATGTATTCCTTCGTGTAGGGGCCGTCTTTATATTCCTCGCCGAGCATGAGGCAGGCCTCCGTTATGTTCGGGCACATGATGTCCGACGCCGCGCAGAGACGCTTCATCTCGGCGGGAAAGCTCTCGGCAAAGCCCGCGTAGAGCTTGCCGTTGTCGGCCATGACGGGATCGACGAGCGCGATGCAGCCGTCGGCCGCATGGCGCTTGATGAGCTCGAGGACGAGGTCGACCTGCTCGATGGAGCCGAGATAGCCGGAGTATATCGCGTCGAATTTGAGGTCCATCGTCGCCCAGTGATCGGAGATGGGGAGCACGTCCTCGGTAAGATCGCGGTAGGTGTAGCCCGTAAAGCCGCCCGTGTGCGTCGAGAGCACGGCGGTCGGCAGGACGGAGGTCTCTATGCCCGCCGCGGAGAGGATGGGGAGCGCGACCGTCAGCGAGCAGCGGCCGACGCAGGATATGTCGTGCACGGCGAGAGCGTTTTTCTGCTTTTTCATTCTTGTTGCCTTCTTTTCCTTTTTTGTGGTAAATCAGTTTTTGAGGAGGCGGAGCGCCGTTTCCTGCTTCGTGACGGCGTGCGGCTCGAGATGATGCTCCGAGACGAGCCTCTCACAGTAGGCCTCCAGCTCCGCGCAGGGCCCGAAGAGCAGCTCAAGCGTCATCTCGCAGGTCTTGACAGATTTGTCGCCGACCGTGAGCACGCCCTCGTCAAAGCTGAGCTCTGCCCTCGTCATCTCGGGCAGGTACAGCGTCGAGGAGCGCCTCGTACACTTGTAGGTAAAAACGGGGGCGAGATCCTCGCCGCGAATGTCCGCAAAGGACTCCGGCGCGCCGCAGGCGATCAGGTCGCGGATGACGGGCTCGACGCCGTGAAATACCGTCGAGAAATCCTGGCCCTTGTAAAGGCCGGGATGACCGTCCTTGACGTAAGAGCCGAATTTGAGCGTAGCGATGGAGAGATTTATCCATGCGCGGACGCGGATAAGGGCGTTCCTCTTTGCGAGGGCCCAGTCCGGCGTGTCGTAATGCACGTCGAGCGTGCTCCTCTCGGTCCAGTCGTCCTTGAGATACTGGGAGACGTAGTCGCTTGCGGCGATGATGCCCGCTTCGGCGGGACCGTCGAGCGAGTATTTGAATTCTATCTCGGTAGCCATATCGTCAGCCTCCAAAAAGCTCCAACAGATTTCATATTATAATTATACTACGATACGTATTTGTTAACAAGAAGTGAATTATGACGGCGCCTCCGGCCGGTAAAAAGGAAAATAATGGCGTCCAACAGCAAACGACCGATTATTCCCATGTGGTTTACTATAATCGTCTCATCAGCGAAAGAAGAAACCGTTTGGGAGGGTGCCGGGTTGACTGTCAGGGGACTGAAACAGGAAAGCTTAAGACTTAAAAGAGAGGCGTTTTCGCGCCTCGGATCGGCGGCGGAGAGCCTTGCCGCGCATCCGTCAGCGGCGCGCGCGGCGGAGTGGGCGGTTAAGTTCGCCCTTGGAGCCGCGCTCGGTTCGGCGCGTATCCTCGGAGGCGCCTCGCCCTTCTCGGCGGGCTTCGTAGCTGCCGCCGGAACGGGACTGGGCGGGCTTTTCGCGCTTTTGGGGGCGTCCTTCGGGGCGGCTCTCCGTATGGGCATATCGGAGAGTGTGCGCTATATCGCCGTCGCTGCTCTGGTCTATGCCGCCGCCCTTTTGTTTAAGCGGAGCGCCGCCGCTTCGAGCCGCTTCTTCATGCCCTGCGTAAGCGCGGCGACCTCCGCCTGCGTCGGGCTCGCGTATTTGATCGGTGACGCGACCGTGCGGAACGTGTCGGTTTACATAATAGAGGTTGCTTTGACGGGGATTTCAGCGCTCGCCTATGCCAACGCGCTCAGTCCTGCCGGCGAAAAAAGAGCGGGGAAGGCCCTTCTCTTTACGGCCGTGACCGTTATGGCCGCGCTCTCGGAGGTCCGCATCTTCGGCGTGCTAGGCGTCGGAAGGGCCGCCGCGGTCGCTCTCGTGCTGTCCTCTGCGGTCAGAGGCGGCGCGGGCTCCGGCGCCGCGGCGGGAGCCGCCGCCGGTCTTGCCATGGACGCCGCGGCCGGAGGCCCGCCCTTTTTTACGCCCGCCTACGCGCTCGCCGCCGTGGCAGCCGGGCTTTTCCGCAGCTTCCCGCGCTGGGCCGCCGCCTCGGCTTACGTCGTGGCCAACGCGCTCGCCGCGTTCTGGGCGGGCGGGGAATACCTCCTGCCAATTCTCGCCGAGACCTTCGCCGGGAGCGTCGTCTTCATGCTCCTTCCGGGAAAGCTCCTGACCTCCGTGCACGAGCGCGTGGAGGGCGAGGAGACCATGGACGGCGCCGAGAGGTTCATCGGCTACGTGCGCGGCAAAACGCGCGAGGCCGCCGAGGCCATGCGCGCCGTGCATGAGAGCATAGCCCGCCGTCTGCCCGACGTCAACGACGAGGACGTCTCGAGCGTGTTCGATATGGCGGCCTGCTCCGTCTGCGGAAAATGCCGCTCCGCGTCCCGCTGCTGGCAGTCCGATCTCGAGACGACGCGCGGCGCGATCAACGACGCGACCGAAGCCATGCTCCGCCGCGGCGAGCTCGACGACGAGGACCTCCCGCAGCATTTCCGCGACTCATGCGAGAACCTGCGCGGCTTCACAGCCGCCGTGAACGCGGAACTGCGCGCCCTGCGCGCGAGGCGCATGTACCGCAGAAGGCTCAACGAGGGGCGCGACGCGAGGACGGAGCAGTACCGCGGCATGGAGGAGCTCCTTTCCGGCGTCGCGGACGCTCTTGCCGACCGCACGGACGCCGACCGCGCGGCGGAAAAACGTCTTAAGCTCTTTCTCGACGGCGCGGGACTACAGCTCCGCGGCGGCCTTTTCAGAGACGGCTCCGGGCGGCTCCACGTCGAGCTCGAGGGCGTCGGCGTCTCCGAACTCAAGCGGACGGAAAAATATCTGGAAAAGCTCTCAGCCGCCGTGCGGACGCGCCTTGTCGAGGACGCGGAGACGTCTACGCGGACGAAGCTGCGCTTTCTGCAGGCCGAGCCCCTCCAGGCGACGGTGGGCATGGCGGGCGTGCGGCGCGAGGGCCAGCGCGTGAGCGGGGATTCCAGCGCGTTTTTCAAGACCGACGAGGGGACCCTCTGCGTCATCCTCTCCGACGGCATGGGTACGGGCGAGCAGGCCGCCGCCGAAAGCGCGGAGGCCGCCTCCATCCTCGGCCGTTTCCTCCGCGCCGGCGTCGCTCCGGAGCTCTCTATGAAGCTGCTCAGTTCCGTGATGAGCCTTCGCAGCGAGGATACGATGGGCGCCGCGACGGCCGACCTCATGTGCATAGACCTCTTTTCCGGCTCCGCCGGGCTCTATAAATACGGCGCCTCGCCGACGTATCTGCTCTCCGGCGGGAAGATAAAACGCGTCAGCGGGGAGAACTTCGCCGCCGGAGTGGGCGGCTTTGCCGCGCCGGACCGCACCGAGCTGACCATGAAGGCCGGGAGCGTCGCCGTCATCGTCAGCGACGGCGTCGCCGCCGACAGGGACGATTCGTGGATAGGTCCGCTCATCATCGGCGAGGCTGGGAAGGGCCCGCGCGCGCTTGCCCGCGCAGTTCTCGAACACGCTGTCGAACTCCACGGCGCGTCGGACGATATGACCGTACTCGCCGTCGCCGTTTCAGAGCGCTGACCGTGGTCAGGGGCGTGACGAAGAGCGTCATAGTCGTACCCTCGCCGGACCCGGCGCTTTTCGAGTCTGCGATATTCATCATAAAGCCCGGCGCCGTGCAGTCCGAGGCCGCGCTGAAAAAGCGCCTCCTGCGCGAGGCCGAGCTCATAGCGGGCGCTTACGTCCGCGAGATGGCCCCGCGCGCGGGCCGCATACCGGCTCCCGCATGGGCGGGGATAGGCGCGGCGGCGGGTGCTCTCGCGGCGTGCCTCGTCCTCCTTCTGCGCTGACGGGCTTTACAAAAACTTCCCGCTGGATTACAATCAAGACAGAAAACGCGGGGAGGAAAAAGCCGTGAACACGTTATTCAAGAATATAACCTCCGTCGTGCCGGACGGCGCGGGCGGATTCAAAACCATAAAGGGGGACGTCTGCGTCTCCGGCGAGCTCATCTCCGGCGTCGGCCGCGTGCCCGAGGGCTTTGCCGCCGACAGGACGATAGACGGCGCGGGCAAGCTGCTCATCCCCGGCCTCATAAACGCGCATACGCACGTCTATATGACGGTCTTCCGCAACTATGCGGACGATCTCGACTTTACCGACTGGCTCTTCGGGCGCATCCTGCCCATCGAGGACAAGCTCGTCTACGACGACTATTACTGGGCGACGAAGCTCGGCTATATGGAGATGCTCGCCACGGGCACGACCTGCTCGCTGGACATGAACATCTCGATAAACGCCGCGCCGAACGCGCAGCAGGAGAGCGGCATCCGCGCCGTGCTCAGCCGCGGGCTTACCGGCGGGGCGGACGATCCAGACGGCGGCGAGCGCCGTCTCCGCGAGGCGCTGGAGGAGATAGAGACGTGGAAGGGCGCGAAGGGCCTGAGCTTCATGCTCGCCCCGCACGCCCCCTATACCTGCGACCCCGGCTATCTGCGCGAGGTCGCCGCGGCGGCGGACAAGGCCGCCCTCCCCATGAACATACACCTCTCCGAGAGCCTCGACGAGCTTAAGACCATACGCGAGAAGTACGGCATGAGCCCGCCGGAGTATCTCGACTCCGTCGGCGTACTGCGCCGCGACACAGTCTGCGCCCACTGCGTGCACCTTTCCGAGAGCGACGTCGCGCTCATGGCGGCGCGCGGGGTCTCCGTCGCGTCCAATCCCGTCAGCAACCTCAAACTCGGCAACGGGACGGCGAACGTTCCCGCCATGCTGAAGGCTGGCATAAACGTCGCCATCGGCACCGACGGCACCGCGAGCAACAATACCCTCAACATGATCCGCGAGATGAGCTTCATGTCCCTCCTGCACAAGGGCGCCCACGGCGACGCGAGCCTCGTCAGCGCGCAGGAGACGTTCCGCATGGCGACGGCCGGCGGCGCGAAGGCGCTCGGGCTCGAGGGCGTGACGGGCGAGATACGCGAGGGTCTGCAGGCCGATCTGGTCGTGCTCGACCTCGATAAGCCCTGGCTCAGACCGCACAACGACCTCATAGCCTCGCTCTGCTATTCCATGAACGGCAGCGAGGTCGAGCTGACGATGGTCGCCGGCAAAGTCCTATATGAAAAAGGCGAATTCCTGACCATAGACGCGGAGGAAACGGTCCGCCGCGTCGAAGCCTCCTGCGACCGCCTCGGCACGCGCAGATAGCGAGAAGCTCCGCGCAATAGATAGATAAACGGAGGGATATTATGAGCAGAGTACCTTTTTCCGAAGCTGAATTCGAAGTGATAGGCGAGCATATCACAACCACGTCCTTCGGCGGGCGCATCTTCGGGCGCTCCACGCCCATGTACAACACCCCCGTCACCCCGAAGGAGAATCTGGAACTCTGCCTCCGCCGCGAAAAGCCCTACTGGTTCCCGGCCTTCGGGGATTTCTGCAATCTTGAATCCCGCACGAACCTCGACCACGTGGCTCGCGCCGAGGTCATGGACATGGGCCCGCCCTACAAGGACGAGGAGAAGGGCGGCAAGGACCTCTTCGGCATAGACTGGGTCTACGTGCCGACCGTCGGCGGCAGCATGGTAAAGCCCGGCAATCCGACGCTGGGCAACGTCAACGACTGGCCCGAGGTCATCAAATTCCCGGACGTCGACGCGCTCGACTGGGACGAGTGCCGCCGCCTCAACAGCGTGCTCAACGAGTCGACCCGCAGCCTGCACGTTACGTTCCAAAACGGCATATTCGAGCGCCTGATAAGCTTCATGGACTTCGAAAACGCCGCCATGGCCCTCATCGACGAGGACCAGCAGGACGCCGTGCACGCGCTGTTTTCGCGGCTTTGCGAGATGTATGAGAGCATGATAGACCACTATCTCGACATACTTAACCTCGACGGCATAGTTTTCCACGACGACTGGGGGAGCCAGCGCGCCCCGTTCTTCTCCCTGAACGTCTGCATGGAGATGGTCGCCCCGTATATCAAGCGCATCGCGGACTACTGCCACTCCAAGGGCATGTGGTTCCAGCAGCACTGCTGCGGCAAAAACGAGCCGCTCGTGCCCGCGATGGTATACGCCGGCGTGGACATGTGGTATCCCCAGACGATGAACGATGTCGGCATGCTCAGGGAGCAGTACGGCGACAAGATCATGTTCTCCGTATCGCCGCCCGCCATGGCGCCCGGCGCGACCGACGCGGAGGTCGACGCCTCCGCCCGCGCCTTCGTGGACAAGTATGCCGCCGATTTCGCGGAAAAGCCCTTCGTTGTCTTCTCCATCTTCGGCGACCCGCGCTACTCCAAGGCCATCTATAAGTACAGCCGCATCGCGCTTTCCTGAGCAAGTGCGAAAATCGTGTTGACAAAGCAAAGGCGCTGTGTTAGTATGCTTGCCAAAGGCAGAGACGGGGAGGAGTAGGCCCGGATCGAGGCGAAGAGAGAGGGCGGTCGGTGCAAGCCCTCGCGAGATCCGCTCCGAAGGTCGCCCCCGAGCTGCCGCGCGGAACGAAGTATGCGCGGACGGGAGCTCCCGTTACAGAGTCAAGAGTGCCGCGCTTCGGCGCGGAATTCAGGTGGTACCGCGGTAGTTTATCGCCCTGAGCATTTTATGCCCGGGGCGTTTTCTTTTCCCGGGCAGGCTGGAGGCAAGAAAATGAAAGAACTGTCAAAGACCTACGATCCGAGCATCGTCGAAAAGCGCATCTACGACATGTGGGTCGAAAAGGGATGCTTCAAGGGCGTCCGCGATCCGGAGAAAAAGCCCTTCACGATCGTTATTCCGCCCCCGAACGTGACCGGTCAGCTCCATCTCGGCCACGCCTTCGACGAGACGCTGCAGGACGCGCTCATCCGCGTCAAGCGCATGCAGGGCTACGCCGCGCTCTGGGTACCCGGAACGGACCACGCCGGCATCGCCACGCAGATAAAGGTCGAGGAGATGCTCCGCAAGGAGGGCAAGACCCGCTACGACCTCGGCCGCGAGAAGTTCATCGAGCTCGTATGGGACTGGAAGAAGAAATACGGAGGCCGCATCGTCGAGCAACTCAAGTCGCTCGGCTCGTCCTGCGACTGGGACAGAGAGCGCTTCACGATGGACGAGGGCTGCTCCCGCGCCGTGCGCGAGGTATTCGTCAGCCTCTATGAAAAGGGCCTCATCTATAAGGGCAACAGGATCATAAACTGGTGCCCGAAGTGCACGACCGCGCTCTCCGACGCGGAGGTCGAGTATGAGGAAAAGCCGGGCAAGCTCTGGAATATCCGCTACCCGGTCAAGGATTCCGACGAGTACGTCGTCGTCGCGACGACGCGCCCCGAGACCATGCTGGGCGACACCGGCGTCGCCGTCCACCCCGACGACGAGCGCTATACCCACCTCGTCGGCAAGACCTGCATCCTCCCGCTCGTCGGCCGCGAGATACCCATCATCGCCGACGAGTATGTCGAGCGCGAATTCGGCACCGGCTGCGTCAAGATGACGCCCTGCCACGACCCGAACGACTTCGAGGTCGGCAAGCGCCACGGCCTCGAGGAGATACTCATCCTCGACGGCGACGCGAAGATCATAAACGGCGGCAAGTATAACGGCCTCGACAGGTACGAGGCGCGCAAGGTCATCGTCGAGGACCTCGAAAAGGGCGGTTACCTCGTCTCCATCGAGGACCATATCCACAACGTCGGGACCTGCTACCGCTGCGGGACCGACGTCGAGCCGATAACCTCCGCGCAGTGGTTCGTGAAGATGAAGCCGCTCGCCAAGGAGGCCATCCGCGTCGTGGAGGAGGGCGAGATAAAGTTCGTGCCCGACCGATTCTCCAAGACGTACATGAACTGGATGAACGGCGTGCGCGACTGGTGCATCTCCCGCCAGCTCTGGTGGGGCCACCGCATCCCCGCTTGGTACTGCGCCGACTGCGGGCACGTGACCGTCTCCCGCGAGGACGCGGTAAAGTGCGAAAAGTGCGGCAGCGCGAACATCAAGCAGGACGAGGACGTGCTCGATACGTGGTTTTCCAGCGCGCTCTGGCCGTTCTCGACGCTCGGCTGGCCCGACAAGACCGAGGACCTCGCGTATTTTTATCCGACGAGCGTGCTCGTGACGGGCTACGACATAATCTTCTTCTGGGTCGCGCGCATGATCTTCTCCGGCATGGAGCACATGAAGGAGGTACCGTTCCGTACGGTCCTCTTCCACGGCCTTATCCGCGACGCCAACGGCAAGAAGATGTCCAAGTCCGCCGGCAACGGTATAGACCCCATCGAGATGATAGAGAAGTTCGGCGCCGACGCGCTGCGCATCAATATCATAACGGGCAACAGCCCCGGCAACGACATGCGCTTTTATCTCGAGCGCTGCGAGGCCATGCGCAACTTCGCCAACAAGATCTGGAACGCCTCGCGCTTCGTGATGATGAACCTCAAGGGCAGCGAGGAGGGCCTTCCCGCCGAGCTCGCGCTCGAGGATAAGTGGATACTCTCCAAGCTCAACGCGCTCATCAAAGAGGTCACGGACAATATCGAGCGCTTCGAGCTCGGCATCGCCGCGACGAAGCTCTACGACTTTATCTGGGACAGCTTCTGCGACTGGTACATCGAGCTTACCAAGCCGCGCCTCAATTCCGGCGACGAGGCCGCCGCCGACGGCGCGCGCAAAGTCCTCAAATATACGCTCATCCAGATACTCAAGCTCCTGCACCCCTTCATGCCGTTCATCACCGAGGAGATATATCAGGGCCTCTGCGCCGACGAGAGCGGCGAGGCCGAGCCCCTCATGATACAGCCGTGGCCGACGTTCGACGCCGCGCTCGACTTCCCCTCCGACGAGGCGGATATGGAGAGCCTCATGGAGGCCATCAAAGCCGTCCGCGCTCTCCGCGCGGAGAAGAACGTGCCGCCCTCCAAGAAGCCCGCGATGATCGTCGTGACGGAAAAGCCCGAGATATTCGGCAAGGGCGAGGCCTTCCTCAAAAAGCTCGCCTACGCGGGCGAAGTGACTCTCGCCTCCGAGACGCCCGCCGACGCCGCCTCCATGGCCGCCGCCGTCACCTCCGACGCGCATATATATATCCCGCTCGCCGAGCTCATAGACGTCGAGGCGGAGATAAAGCGCGTCGAGAAGGAGCTCGCGGCCGGAAAGACCAATCTCGAGCGCCTGACCGCCAAGCTCAATAATCAAGGCTTCGTGTCCAAGGCTCCCGAGCAGGTCGTCGCCGCCGAGCGCGAGAAGGCCGAAAAGCAGGCAAGCGTGATCGCCAAGCTCGAGGAAACTCTCAAAACTCTCAGACAGATGGCATAAAGCGACGCATTCCGCGCGAAATAAAAGATAAAATGAGGTCGTCCCAAGCAGGGACGGCCTCATTTTTTGCATTGGAGGGTCGGATATGAAAATAAGCGGCAGCTACAAGGGCGGACGCCTGACGCTGAGCTTCTCGGGCGAGCTCGACCACCACGCCGCGCGCGACGCCATGAAGCGCCTCTCGCAGAAGCTCGACGCCTACTCCCCGCGAAGCTGCGTGCTCGACCTCAAGGGACTGGAGTTCATGGACAGCTCCGGCGTCGCGCTCCTGCTGCGGACATATAAGCGCATGAACGAGCTCGACGGGACGATGTGCGTAAGAAACGTCCGCCCGCAGCCGATGCGCGTGCTCGACGCGTCCGGCATAGAGCGGCTGATAGATATCACGGGCGCGGTATGACCGCACGGAGGAAAACGAATGAAAATACATAACTATCTGAAGCTGGAATTTCCCTCGCGGAGCGTGAACGAGGCTCTGGCGCGGAGCGCCGCCGCGCTTTTCGTGCTTCCGCTCGACCCGACTCTCGAGGAGATGGGCGACCTGAAGACGGCCGTCAGCGAGGCCGTGACGAACTGCATCGTCCATGCATATACGGGTGAAGTGGGGAGAATCCTCATGAAATGCCGCATTTTAGACGGCAATGTGGCGGAAATATCCGTAAAAGATTGGGGATGCGGCATCGAGGACGTCGCCAAAGCCCGCGAGCCTCTCTATACGACTGGCGGCGAGGAGCGCGCGGGCATGGGCTTTTCGATCATGGAGAGCTTTACCGACGAGATGCGCGTCAGGAGCCGCCCCGGGCGCGGTACGGTCGTCGTCCTGCGCAAGCGCATGGGAGGCGGGAGCGGGAAATGAGCGCCCCCTTCGGCGCAGACCTGCTCGAGGCCGCCAAGGCCGGCGACGCGGCCGCCGCGGAAAAGCTCGTCGAGGAAAACAGCGGCCTCATCTGGAGCATAGCCCGCCGCTATTTCGGCCGCGGCGTGGACGCGGACGACCTCTTCCAGCTCGGCTGCGTCGGCCTCGTCAAGGCCATACGCGGCTATGACGGAGCCTACGGGACGCGCTTTTCGACCTACGCCGTCCCGAAGATATCGGGCGAGATACGCCGCTTCCTGCGCGACGACGGGGCCGTCAAGGTCAGCCGCGGCGTCAAGGAACGCGCCGCCGTCATCCGCGCCGCGAGAAGCGAGCTCGCCGGGGAGCTCGGCAGGGAGCCCGTCTTATCCGAGATATCCGAGCGGACGGGTATCTCGCCGGAGGATATCGCCGTCGCCGAGACCGCGACCTCGACCGCCGACAGCCTCCAGCGCAGCGCGGGGGAGGACGGGCTCACGCTCGAAAACGTGCTCGGCGACTGGAGCGCGGAGGAAAGGTTGCTCGAGCGCGTCTCGCTGCGCGAAGCGCTCGAACGGCTCGGCGCGCGCGAGCGGCAGGTCGTCGCGCTCCGGTTTTACAGGGGCATGACGCAGGCCGAGGCGGCCAAGGTCCTCTCCGTCTCGCAGGTGCAGGTCTCGCGCATAGAGCGCCGCGCGATAGAGGCCCTGCGCGAGAGCCTCGGGGAAAAATAGATACGCCGTGCGGGAGACTGCGCGGCGCTTGTTTTATACGGGCTTTTGTGGTAAAATAATTATTCAAGAACGCTTCAAACGAAAGGCCCGCCATGTTAGACAACAGAGAATTCATCGAGCTTCGAAAAAAGGTCATTGCCGCCGATTTTCCGCGCCTGAACGAAATGCAGCTTGAGGCCGTCCTCGCGACGCAGGGGCCTCTGCTCATTCTCGCCGGCGCGGGCAGCGGCAAGACGACCGTCATAATAAACCGCATCGCCAACATCCTCAAATACGGCCGCGCCTCCGACTCCGACGAAGTCCCCGACGGCGTGACGGAGGAGGACGCGGACTTCCTGCGCGCCTACCTCGCCGCGCCGCGCGCGGAGGACGCGGACCGCGTCAGGGAGATATGCTCCCTCGAGCCCGCCGAGCCGTGGCGCGTCATCGCCATCACGTTCACCAACAAGGCCGCGGGGGAGCTCAAGTCCCGCCTCGAGGCCATGCTCGGCGAGGGCGCGGCGGATATCTGGGCCTCGACGTTCCACTCCGCCTGCGTGCGCATCCTGCGCCACGACATTGAGCGCATCCCGGGCTTCGACTCCAACTTCACCATCTATGATACCGACGACTCGCAGTCCCTCATGAAGCGCATCCTGAAGGACCTCGATATTGACGACAAGGTCCTCCCGCCGCGCAGCGCGCTCGCCGCCATAAGCGCGGCAAAGGACGCCATGAAGGACGCGGAGACGTACGCCGCCGAGGCGGGCTACGACGCGCGCAAAAAGCTCATCGCCGGCGCTTATCTGGAGTATTCCAAGCGCCTTCGCGCCGCCGACGCGCTCGACTTTGACGACCTCATCCTATTTACGGTCCGTCTGCTGTCGGAGGACGAGGAGGTGCGCGACTACTGGCAGCGCCGCTTCAAGTACGTCCTCGTCGACGAGTATCAGGATACGAGCCTTCTGCAGTATAAGCTCGTCGCTCTGCTCGCGGGCAGGTGGAACAACGTCTGCGTCGTCGGAGACGACGATCAGAGCATCTATAAATTCCGCGGCGCGACGATAGAGAACATCCTCTCCTTTGAGGAGCAGTTCGAGGACGCGCGGACGATACGCCTCGAGCAGAATTACCGCTCGACGGGCCATATCCTCTCCGCGGCGAACGCCGTCATCGGCCACAACACCGCCCGCAAGGGCAAGGAGCTCTGGACGAAGAATCCACGCGGCGACAAGATAATCATCCACCGCGCCATGAGCGAGCAGGACGAATCGCGCTACGCCGTGTCCGTCATGCAGAAGGGCTTCGGCCGCGGCGCGAATTGGCGCGACTTCGCCGTGCTATACCGCATGAACGCGCAGGCCAACCAGATGGAATTCGCGCTCAAGCGCGCGGGCGTGCCCTATAAGGTCGTCGGGGGGACGCGCTTTTTCGACCGCGCCGAGATAAAGGACATGCTCTCTTATCTCTGCCTCATAGCTAACCCGAACGACGATCTGCGCCTTACCCGCATCGTGAACGTCCCCGCGCGCAAGATAGGCGCGAAGACGCTCGAGACCGTCCGCGAGACGGCCGCCGCGAACGGGATATCCATGCTGGAGACGATGGCGCGCTCGCTCGAATTCGAGGAGCTGCGCTCCGCTTCGCCGCGCCTGACGGCCTTCGCCGGGCTCATATCAGAGCTCCGCTCCGCCGCCGTGCCGCTCGACGAGCTCTACGATCTCGCGCTCGAAAAGACGGGCTACAAGGCCATGCTCGAGGAAAAGGACGATCAGGAGAGCATAACGCGCCTTGAAAACGTCATGGAGCTCAAGAGCAGCATCGTGACCTTCATGGCCGAAAACGAGAACGCCGATCTCGACGGCTTTCTCGCCGAAGTCGCGCTGTTTACCGACATAGACCGCTACGATACCGAGACCGACTGCGTGACGCTCATGACGATGCACTCGGCGAAGGGACTTGAATTCCCAAACGTCATCATCATCGGCGCAGAGGACGGCATATTCCCCGGACTTCGCGCCATCGGCGACGAGGACGAGCTCGAGGAGGAGCGCCGCCTTTGCTACGTCGCCATGACCCGCGCCAAGGAGCACCTCTACATAACCTCCGCGCGCCAGCGCATGCTCTTCGGCCACACCTCGGCAAATCCGGTCTCCCGCTTCGTCGACGAGATACCGGACGAGGACGCGGAAAAGCCCGCCGAGCCCGCCAGGTATTCCGGCTTCGGCGCGGACTACGACCGCTCCGAGTATTCCGCGAGACCGTCGCCGCGCCAAAGCCCCTATACGGGTTATCAGAGCGCGCCGAAAAGGCCCGTTTCCCGTCCGGGATATTCGACGAGGCCCGTCTCTTCCAAGCCCGCCTCGCTCGATCTCGCGCCGGGCGACAGGGTCGAGCATACGGCCTTCGGCCCGGGTACGGTCCTCTCCGTCAAGCCCGCGGGCGGCGACGCGCTGCTGGAGATAGAATTCGAGCGCTCCGGGGTGAGGCGGCTGATGAAAAACTTCGCCTCGGAATACCTTAAAAAGCTATGAAGAAGGGAAGAGCGCTCGGCGTTCTCGCGATGCTGCTGGCCACGTTGATATGGGGCTCGTCCTTCGTCGTCATGAAGGACACGCTCGACGACGTGGAGCCGCTTATGCTTCTCGCGGCGCGCTTTATCATAGCGTCTGTTGTATTCATCCTCGTCTGCATCCCGCGCTTTAAGAAGCTCGACGGCGCGTATCTGGGCTACGGCTCGCTCATGGGGCTCCTTCTCGGCGCGGCCTATATCGCCCAGACGTACGGCCTCGTATGGACGACGCCCGGAAAGAACGCCTTTCTGACGACGTTTTACGTCGTGCTCGTCCCGTTCCTCTATTGGGCGACGGACCGCCGGCGCCCGGACGGATACAATATCGCCGCCGCGATACTCTGCCTCGCGGGCGTAGGCATGCTGTCGCTCTCGCCGGGTTCCGTCGGCGGCGTGAACAAGGGCGACTTGCTGACGCTCCTTTGCGGCACGCTCTACGCGGGTCATATCATCGCCGTCAAGCGTGCGACGGAAAAGCGCGGGGATATCCTCCTGCTGACGTGCGTGCAGTTCGTCGTCGCCGCCGTCATCTGCCTCGCGGGGACGCTCATATTCGAGGGAAAGCCGGGCCTCCCGACCGGTCGCCCGCTCTGGTCGCTGATCTATCTCGGCCTCGCCGCGACGGCGCTGGGCCTGTTCCTGCAAAACTGGGGGCAGGAGCGCGTGCCGCCCTCTCCGGCTTCGATCATTCTCTCGTTCGAGGCCGTATTCGGCGCGGCGTTCTCGCTCGCCCTCGGTTACGACGATCCGAAGCCGCGGCTCTTTATCGGCTTTGCGCTCATGTTCCTCGCCGTCATCGTCTCCGAGGTCAAACCCTTCAAGAAGAAAAAGCTCGGCCCGTGACGGCCCGGCGAGCCTCCGCGTAAAATGGTACGCGGAGGCTTTTTTATTTGGAGGTCTGTATGAGAAAGTATAAAAAGTATAAAAGCTGCGTCGGCGCCGTTTCGATAGCATCCGGCGCGGCGCTGATAATGTCGCTCGTGCTGCCGTCGGAATTCTGGTTCTTTCTGGCGGGGGCGCTGCTGATAGCCTGCGGCGTCTTCGTCTGCCGCCGCAGGTGATATTCCCCTTGCGCAGAGATATTTCCATTGCGCAGGGATATTTCCCCGGCGCGGAGAATATACTTCCTTGAAAACTCAAACGAGAGGGGAAGTACGTCCTATGGAAATCGCGCTCGGCATGGACGCCATGCTGTATTTCAAAAAACTGACCGAGGCCTCGTTCGACCATGAGGAGACCGTGGAGCTGATCGTGCCGGACACGCTCCCGGACGTCGCCGCCGTGGTCGGCTGCGCGGGCACGGTCGAGCTCAGGAGCAAGGAGGCCCGAGAGGACTCCGCCTTAGCCTCCGGGACGGTGCAGGGCTGCGTGGTATACACGCCGGAGGGGGAGAGCGCGCCGCGCGTCATCGAGCTCTCCGTCCCATGGAGCTTCTCGGCCGACAGCCCCGGCCTCGACACCTCTGGAAAGATCGTCGTTCGCGCGGAGCTCACGGGGCTGGACGCGCGCGTCATAAATTCGCGCAAGATCGTCGTGCGCGCCGCGCTCGCCGCGTCCGTCAAGACCTTCATGCCGTCGGAGCTGAGCTGGTGCGGCGAGGCCGGCGGCGGGGTGGAGGCGCTCAAGTGCGACTGCGACTTCGTCGCGGCCTCCGCCGTGACGGAAAAGACCTTCAGTCTCGCCGAGAGCGCCGCGATACCCGCCTCGAAGCCGCCCATAGGCCGCATCGCCGGCTGCTCGGCGACGATGACGGCGGATAAGCTCTCCTCCGCGGGCGGCAGGTCGATCCTTTCCGGAACGGCGGAGATTGAGCTCCTCTACTACGCGCAGATGAGCGGGGAACTCACCGGCGCGCGCATCAGCGTCCCGTATTCGCAGTCGCTGGAGCTCTCCGATGAGGAGGCCGACTGCGAGTGCTCCGTCATGCCGACGGGAGTCTACGTCCGCGAAAACGCCGCCGACGAGGAGACCGTACACACCGTCAGCGTCGAGCTCGGGGCCGTCGCACAGCTCACCGCGCGCGCAAAAAAGACCGTATGCACCGTGTCCGACGTCTACGCCGTCAAGGACAGCGTCGAGCTCGAGACGAAGAGCGCCTTCATCGAGTCCATGACGTCGTCCGCGTCGCGCGAGGCGTCCGTCCGCGAGACGATGAGCTCCGACGCGCGCGTCAAGAGCGTGCTGTCCTGCTCCGCTGCGGCGCTCCGCCCGAATGCGGACGGGAACGCGCTCCGCGTCCCCGTAAAGCTCAAGGCGCTCTGCCTCGGCGAGGACGGAAAGGCCTTCGCCCTCGAGGGCCGCGCCGAGGCCGCCTTCGACTGCCCGGCCAAGCGCGGCGACAGCGTCTGCGTCTGCGTCTCCGGCGTGACCGCCGAGCCCGCCGCGGGCGGCGTCGAGATAAGGGCCGCCGTCCGCGCGGAGGTCAGGAGCTTTTCCGAGACGGAGCTGCGCTGGGTGTCGGCCGCGAAGAGCTCGCCCGACCCGGAGTCCGCCTCGCGCCCCTCCATAGTCGTCGCGCGCGCCGGCAGGGACGACGATCTCTGGAGCCTCGCCAAGCGGTACCGCGCCTCGCGCGAGGCGATACGCCGCCTTAACGGGCTCGACGCGGAGGCCCGCATCTCCCCGGGCGAGCTGCTCATCATAACAAAAAATGCCTGACGCGGGCTTTATGCCTTGCCAAGCGGCCCGATCTGTGCTAAAATCTCATAGTTAAAGACAAAATCCACGCACAGAGGGGAGTTGCGGTTATGTCAGGACACTCCAAGTGGCATAACATACAGAAAACGAAGGGCGCGCAGGACGCCAAGCGCGCGCAGGCATTTACGAAAATAGCGCGCGAGATGATCGTCGCCGTCAAGGAAGGCGGGAGCGGCGATCCCGCGGCCAATTCGCGCCTTGCTGCCGTCATAGCCAAGGCGAAGGCCGCCAATATGCCCAACGACAACATCAAGCGCACCATAGAGAAGGCGCTCGGCTCGGGCAGCACCGAGAACTTCGAGAGCATCACCTACGAGGGATACGGCCCCAGCGGCGTCGCCGTCATCGTCGAGACGATGACCGACAACCGCAACAGGACCGCTTCCGAGATACGCCATTACTTCGATAAGTACGGCGGCAATATGGGTACGACCGGCTGCGTCTCCTGGTCCTTTGACAAGAAGGGCGTCATCGTCGTCGACAATGAGGACGGCGATATCGACGAGGACACCATGATGATGGACGCGCTCGAGGCCGGGGCGGACGATTTCTCGCCCGAGGGCGAGGTCTACGAGGTCTATACAAACGATCCCGACGCCTTCGTCGCCGTCTCCGAGGCTCTGCAGGAGAAGGGCTACAAGCTCCTCTCGGCGCAGGCCGAGATGGTCCCGCAGACCTATATCAAGCTGACGAACGAGGACGAGATCAAGAACATGCAGAAGATGCTCGACATGTTCGACGACAACGACGACGTCCAGAACGTCTGGCACAACTGGGAAGACGCGGAATGATCAAAAAATCAAAGAGCCGTTACGCTCGTAACGGCTCTTTTTTTATACTCGCGCATGCAGATTGCGCGGAGCGTTGCAACGTGTTATACTGGGGGAAAAGAACAAAAACTGCCGCCTGAACGTGATGAAGGGAGAGCTTTGCTTGAAAAGAACGATAGCGATAGTGCTTGTCGCCGTGCTCCTGCTTGCGGTGTTCTGCGGCTGCGGAGGCAGCCCATCCACCTCCACGCCGAAGCCGCAGACCTCCGAGTCGACCCCGAAGCCGGAAAAGACCGAAGAACCGGAGCCCTCGCAGGAGCCGACTCCGACGCCGGAACCAATAAAGGGCAAATGGGTCCTTTCCGAGACCCTTGCCGACAGCAGAGATGACTATGTTTCAGAGTGGGGAGAGTTCAAAGGAACTTATACCGCCGAGCTTTATGAGCATACGGCGGAATGGGCATATACGCCCGATCCCGACGATCCCTCCGACGGACCCGTGCCTTACTCCGGCAGCTTCCGCTGCAAGTGCTCCCTCCCCAAGGAGATATATCCCGGCGAGACCTGGACCATAGTGCTCAGCGCTTCGGCAGACTACGACGAGAAGCCCTCCCGTACCGGCGGCATCTGCTGCACGGTCGATTTGCACGACATGGTCGGCTCATACGAGTCCTCCGGCGGCCTGAAGTATACGGACAATATGTTTTACCCTGTCTTCGCCGGCGACCCGACGGAATACGGCCACACGGACGATACGTACAGCGCAGGCATGACCGATACCATAACGTTCCACGTCCCTCTGATGACCAGCGAGACCTATTTGGAAAGGCATAAGGATCAGCTGCTCTTTTTTAATTCCAACGCCGGCTCGACGTATTTCATTTATTCGTGGATCCCAGATTGACGCCTCCATACGAATGCCGATTGCTTTCCGCCGCGCGTCGTAGTATACTGAAAGAAAAAAAGCCGGAGCTCGCCTCCGGAGGAAGGAAGAACAACATGGCAGATTTCGTTATGAACACCGAGGGCGAATACGGCGGCCAGATAGTGCAGGAGCTGGACGGACGCTTTTTCAAGGACTCGCCCATGAATAAGGTCTATAAGCAGTGGGGCGACCGCCTCCTATTCATCGACAGCAAGGTCGTTCCCGGCTCGTTCCAGATGAACACGACCTGGTACGTCCACGCGCCGGACTTCCGCCCGCTGCCGTACCATGAGGAGCACACGCACGAGTACGACGAGATGATAGGCTTCCTCGGCTCCAACCCCGAGGATAAGTACGATCTCGGCGGCGTCATCGAGGTCAGCATCAACGGCGAGGTGCACCGCCTGACCAAGAGCTCCATCATCTTCATCCCCGGCGGCATGAAGCACCTGCCGCTCTCCATCCTCGAGCTCCACCGCCCGATACTTCATTTCTCGATCTCCATGGCGCCGACCTACTCCCTCAAGCGCACCGAAGAGGGCGCGGCGCAGCTCGCCGAGTACGAGAATAAGGAAAAATAAGCCGATTTTCGACAGGACCGGGGCCGTCTCGCCCCGGTCTTGTTATGCTCCGGCGTTGACAAGCGCGGCTTCTTGCTGTAAACTACGCGCGTGAGTTGACGGGGCGGTCGCGTTTGCGGGGCGAAAGGCCCGCTTACGAGGAAAGTCCGGGCTGCGCAGGGCGAGGATAACGGGTAACGCCCGCCGAAGGCGACTTCAGGAAAAGTGCAACAGAGATATACCGCCCGGGCCCTGCCCGGGTAAGGGTGGAAAGGCGAGGTAAGAGCTCACCCGACGGCGTGTGAAAGCGTCCGTCGCTGTAAACTCTATCCGCAGCAACACCGTGGAGGGACGCGAGGCCTGCCCGGCCGTCCCGAGGAGGTGGCTTGAGCGCGGCGGCGACGCCGCGTCGAGATAGATGACCGCTGCTCGCAAGAGTACAGAACCCGGCTTACAAGTCAGCTCACACAAAAGCAGCGCCCCGCGCTGCTTTTTCTTTTGCATCCAAAGGCTTCCCCCTGCGGGGGAAAGCTGTCAGCCGTACGGCTGACTGATGAGGGGCAAAAACGCGGCGGGGCGAAGGCTCCACGCCCTACGCTCTCGCGGGGAGCTCCGCGCTGAGATACTGCGCGTAGGGAGCGACGCCCTCGGCGTTCCGCCGTTCCCCATAGAGCAAGCCTTGTTTTATTCCCGATTGCGATTGTTTTTTGCATGCGGGTGTTATATAATTATATGTCAAAGTTGATCTTGTCAGGAGGTTGACATAATGCTGCTCAGCGATTATATCTCCGAGCTCCGCTCCAAGAGCGTCACCGTCATCGGCGTCGGCACCTCGAATACGCCGCTCATCGAGCTGCTTTGCCGCGAGGGCGTCTCCGTACTCGCGCGCGACAGACGGAGCAGGGAGGATTTCGGCCCCGAGTACGACCGCCTCTCCGCTCTCGGCGCGCGCTTCAAGCTCGGCCCGGACTATATGCGGGATATCACGGAAGACGTCGTCTTCAAAACGCCCGGCGTGCGGCCCGACGTGCCCGAGCTCGCCGCCGCGCGCGAAAAGGGGAGCCTCATAACCTCCGAGATGGAGATGTTCTTCGAGGTCTGCCCCTGCCCGATAATCGCAATAACGGGCTCCGACGGCAAGACCACCACGACGACCCTCGTCGCCGAGCTCCTCTCCGCGGCGGGGTACCGCGTGCATCTCGGCGGCAATATCGGGACGCCGCTCGTCGACAAGGTCCCCGAGATCGACTCCTCGGACTACGCCGTCGTCGAGCTCTCGAGCTTCCAGCTCATGACCATGACAAAGAGCGCCGACGTCGCCGTCGTGACGAACGTCTCGCCTAACCACCTCGACTACCATACCGGCATGGACGAGTATATAGAAGCCAAGAAAAACGTCTTCTCCCATCAGGGGAGGGACGGGCTGCTCGTCGTCAATGCCGACAACGAGACCGCGTTCGGCTTCGCCGCGCAGGCTTCGGGAGCCGTGAGAACGTTTTCGCGCCGCGCCGAGCAGGCGAACGGCTGCTGGTTCGACGGGGAGAAGATTTACTTCTGCGAAAACGGCGAGAAGACCATCCTCATTGACAAGAGCGAGGTCGCCCTGCGCGGCCTGCACAACATAGAGAATCTCATGGCTGCGTTCTGCGCCGTCGTGGACTTCGTCGGGATAGACATGTGCCGCCGCGTCGCAAGGCAGTTTTCCGGCGTCGAGCACCGCCTCGAGCCCGTGCGCGAAGTCGGCGGGGTGATGTACTATAACGACTCCATCGCATCGAGCCCGACGCGCACGATAGCGGGCCTCGAATCCTTCGACCGCAAGCTCATCCTCATCGCCGGCGGCTACGACAAGCACCTCGACTACTCGAGCCTCGGGATGGCCATACGCGACCGCGTGAAGACCCTCGTTCTCCTCGGCGCGACCGCCCCGAAGATAAAGGAGGCCGTCCTCGCCGCGAAAAACGGCGCGCAGCCGGAGATACTCGAGGCGACCGACATGGAGGGCGCCGTAAAGCTCGCGGCCTCACGCGCGGCCGACGGAGATATCGTCATCCTCAGCCCAGCCTCCGCCTCCTTCGACATGTTCAAGAACTTCGAGGAGCGCGGCAACTGTTTCAAGAATATCGTCCTCGCGCTCTGAGGGCGAAAAAAAGATAAATAATCATGAGCTTTGAGGGCGTATTATGAAAAAACTGTTTGCATTCGTTATTGCTGTTTCGCTCCTTTTTATGCTGACGGGCTGCGTGCGTTCCGCTGCGACAATAGAAAGCGAACCGATCGAAGCGAGTTATGCTGAAGATACCGTCTTTTATTCTGCTCCCGACCTGGAATTTTCCTTTGTGAGCCTGACGACGGACGATGACTATTTGGACTCGGGGGACAAATTCGTCGAACTGGTCATGAGCGTTCACAACATGACCGGCGAACTGACGGCGGTCTCAGCTTATAATGTGCGCCTCAACGACAAATACGATCTAGTTTGTGACAACGCGTTTCCGGAGAATGGGGAAACGGAAACTTTCCGCGTCTTTTTCAGAGGTCTGGAGACGGCGGAGGTTGAGAAGATCGCCTTTGATCTGAAGGTCTTCGGCAAAGTAACGACAACTTCGAGCGGAGGACATGCATGGAAAAGCGGAAACGAGCTTTTTGACCGGAAGGTCATAGTTACGACGCCATAAGCTTTATTGAAGAACGGAATAACCGAGTAATCGTATATAGAAGGAAGATAGATATGGACCTTAAAGAGAAGATTTTCGAGCTCACGGCCGTCGACGCCCCCGCCGGGTCCGAGACGGCGGCCGCCGAGAAGATCGCGGCCATGCTCTACCGCTGCACGGACGAGATGCGCGTCGACCCCATGGGAAACGTCCTCGCCGTCAAGCGCTCGAATAAGCCCGACGCGCCCGTCATGCTCGTCGACGCGCACATGGACGAGGTCGGCTTCATCGTCACCGGGCAGGAGGAGGGTTTCCTCAAGTTCTCGACGCTCGGCGGCGTCGATCCGCGCATGCTGCCTGCGAGGGAAGTTAACATAATGTCAGACACGCCGCTCTACGGCGTGATAGCCTGCCTGCCGCCGCACGTGCTGACGGCGGAGGAGCGAGAGAAGGCCGTCGAGGTCAAAAATCTCTTCATCGACGCAAGCCTGACCGCCGAGGAGGCGGAGCGCCTCGTCCCGCCGGGGACGCCCGGCACCTTCCGCGGCGAGCCCTTCATGCTCGGGGAGGGGCAGATATGCTCCAAGGCGCTCGATGACAGAAGCTGCGTCGCGATCATGATAGAGGTCGCGGAGCGGCTGAAAAACGAGGAGCTCAATATGGACGTCGTCTACATGGCGAGCGTTCAGGAGGAGCTCGGCTGCCGCGGCGCGATAGCGGGCGCGTTCAGCGCCGCGCCCGACTGGTGCATCGCGCTCGACGTGACCCATGCCGAGACGCCCGACGGAAAGGACGGCGTGATGAAGCTCGGCGGCGGCGCGGCTATCGGCATAGGCCCGAATATGGACAGAAAGATGACCGCGCAGCTTCGCGAGACGGCCGCGAAAAACGGCTTGGCGAGCCAGCTTGAGGTCATGAGCGGCCATACCGGGACGGACGCGTGGCCCATACAGGTCTCCCGCGAGGGCGTGCGCACGGCGGTCGTATCCCTGCCGCTTAAGTATATGCACAGCCCCGTCGAGGTCATAAAGCTCTCGGATGCGCAGAACGTCGCCGACCTCGTGACGGCCTACATCCTTGAAAGGAGCGCCGACAATGCTTGAAACGCTCAGAAAGCTCTGTACGCTGCCCGGCCCCTCCGGAGCAGAGAACGCCGTGCGCGAATATATCATATCCGAAGTAAAGCCCTACGCCGACGAGATCGTCGAGGACCCGATGGGAAACCTGCTCGTCACGAAAAAGGGCGCGCGCGAGCCCTCAAAGAAGCTGATGTTCGCCGCCCACATGGACGAGGTCGGCGTCATCGTTACGGGAATCACCGACGACGGATACCTCAAATTCGACTTCGTCGGCGGCGTCGACAGGCGCGTGACGATAGGCAAAAAGGTTTACATAAATGATCACCCCGGCGTCATCGGTATGAAGGCGTTCCACCTCGTCGAGGCCTCCGAGCGCTCGCAGATACCCAAGCTCTCCTCGATGTATATCGATATCGGCGCGACGAGCAGGGAGGAGGCCGAGAAGCTCGTCTCCCTCGGCGATACGGGCGTGTTCGACCCGGCCTTCGTCGAGTTCGGAAACGGCATGGTAAAGGCCCGCGCCATCGACGACCGCGTCGGCTGCGCCGTCATGCTGAAGCTCATAAAGAAGCCGCTCCCCGTGGACGCGACGTTCGCCTTCACCGTGCAGGAGGAGGTCGGATGCCGCGGCGCGAACACGGCCGCCTTCTCGGTAAGGCCCGAGATAGCGATCATCCTCGAGGGGACGACCGCCGCGGACATGCCCTCCCAGAAGGGGACGGACAAGGTCTGCGCCCCCGGCAAGGGGCCCGTCATCCCGTTCATGGACGGCGGCACGGTCTATAACCGCGCTTTGTTTGAAAAGCTCAGAGATCTCGCGGTGGCCAACGGTATCCCGTGGCAGACGAAGACGCTCATCTCCGGCGGCACGGACGCGCAGGCCATCCAGCGCGTCGCCGGCGGGGCGCGCGTCGCGGCAATCTCCGCCGCCGTGCGCTATATCCATTCGCCCGCCTGCGTAGCCTGCGTCGAGGATATGGAGAATATCCTCAGGCTCGCGCGACTGCTTACGGAGACGCTCTGATGGACTTCATTTCCGATAAGATAAGGGAGCTCGCCGCCTCGGTCGAGCGCGGCTGCGCGGAGGAGTTCGCGCGCATAGACCGCGTCGCCGAGGCCAATACCGAGAAGGTCATGGAGGCCTTCCGCGCCGAGCGCGTATCCGACAGCTTCTTTGCCGGCACGACGGGCTACGGCTATAACGACCGCGGCCGCGAGGCGCTCGACGCCGTATACGCCCGAGTATTCGGCGCGCCGTCCGCGCTCGTGCGCATAGGCTTTGCCAACGGCACCCACGCCATCGCCGCCGCGCTTTACGCCTGCGTGGGCCCGGGCGACACGCTGCTGTCCATAACCGGCGCGCCGTACGATACGCTCCGCGGCGTCATCGGGCCGGACAGAGGCTCTCTGGAGTGGTACGGAGTCAAATACGAGGAGACCGGCATCACCGACGACGGCGAGCCGGATCTTGCCGGCATAGCAGAGAAGGCGCCGCGCGCCAAGGCCGTCTTCATCCAGCGCTCCCGCGGCTACACCTCGCGCCGCGCCTACACGACGGACGAGATAGCCCGCCTCATAGCCGCCGTCAGGGAGGTCAATCCCGCCGCGGCGATAATCGTGGATAACTGCTACGGCGAATTCGTCTGCGAGACCGAGCCGACGCAGGTCGGCGCGGACCTTATCGCGGGCTCGCTCATCAAAAACCCCGGCGGCGGCCTTGCCCCGACGGGAGGCTACGTAGTCGGCAGGGAGGACCTCGTCGAGGCCGCCGCCGAGCGCCTTACGGTCCCCGGCATAGGCGGCGAGGTCGGCGCGACGCTCGGCCAGTCGAGACTGCTCTTTCAGGGCCTCTTCACAGCCCCGCACGTCGTCGCGCAGGCCATGAAGACCGCCGTCTTCGCGGCCGGGATTTTCGCCAAGCTCGGCTTTGACGTCTCTCCGAGGCCCGGCGAGGCGCGCGGAGACATCATCCAGACCCTCCGGTTCGGCGATCCGGAAAAGCTCAAAAAGTTCTGCCTCGGCGTTCAGCAGGGAGCCCCGGTCGACAGCTTCGTGACGCCCGAGCCGTGGCCGATGCCCGGCTACGACTGCGACGTCATCATGGCCGCTGGAGCGTTCGTGCAGGGCGCTTCCATCGAGCTCTCGGCCGACGCGCCGATGCGCGAGCCGTATATCGCCTATCTGCAGGGCGGGCTGACCTATGAGTCCGGCAAGCTCGGCATAATGCGGGCCGCGACGCTCATAACCGAATGACCTGTAAGTAATAAGACCGCCCCCGTGAGCATATACTGCCGCGGGGGTGGTCTTCCGTGTCAAGACTGCGTTACCGCCTGAGAAAGCTCGCGCTTCCGCGCCGCCGCCGCGCCCGCGTCAAGGGTCTGGCTCCCGCGGCGCTGCTGCTCGCGGCGCTGCTGATGCTTCTTATAGTTGTGCGCCTAACTCCGACAGTGCGCGATATGGCCGTCGCCGCGGCGCGAAACAGCGTGACCGCGACGGTCAACGCCGCTGTCGGCAATCTCATGAGCGAGGGAGAACTGCGCTACGGGAGCCTCATCTCGTTTGAAAAGGACGAACAGGGCCGCGTGACCGCCCTTGTGTGCGACATGGTGCGCGCGAACCGGCTCAAGACCCGCATCACCTCGGACGTCATAGACGCGCTTTCGTCCAGCCGCGGGACGGACATCGGCATTCCCGTCGGCAATCTTATCGGGGGCAGCCTGCTCTCCGGCAAGGGGCCGAAGATCCCCGTGCGGATAATCTCCGTCTCGTCCGTCGAGACGGACTTCAAGAACGCTTTTTCCGCCTCCGGGATCAATCAGACGCGCCACCGCCTCATGATCTCCGTCGACGTGCAGGTGGACGTGATGGTGCCGGGCCGCGTCATGCGCACGGGGGTCTCGACGACCGTCGCAATCGCAGAGAGCGTCATCGTGGGCAGCGTGCCCGAGAGCTATACCTACTTCGAGGGCGACGAGAAGTGGGACGAAAACATCGAACGCTACGACATCATGAGCTGACAAAAAGAGCCCCGCGATCCGGAAGGACCACGGGGCTCTGCTTTTCATTCGGGTCAGCGGGAATATCCGCTGCGGCGTTTGGCGAGCTTTTTCTTGCGCGAGACGAGAACTATCACGAGCACGATCACTATGACCGCGACGGCTATCCCGCCGTAGAGCAGATAATTGGCGCCGCCGGAGGTCTTGACGCTGAGCCAGAGCTTATCCATGAGCTGGTTGGTCTGCGCGTCGAGCGAAAGGAACGCCTCGCCGTGGGCGAGCGTCTCCGAGTCGGGATATGCGACGGGGTTAGCTATGGCCTCCTCGTCCATATATTCCTTCGCGGCCTCGGAGGGGACGGAGTAGCCCAGATAATCAAGGTTTTCCGCCATGATCTCGGGATCGCACAGGAAGTTGATGTACGCCTCGGCGGCCGCCTTGTTTGTGCAGCTCGTCGGGATGCAGGCGGCGTCGATGAAGAAGTTGAAGCCCTCCTCGGGGAAGTAGAAGCCGAGGTCCTCGTTATATTCGAGCATCTGGAGATAGTCGCCCGCGTAGTAGGGGGCTATCCACGCCTCCTCGTGCTCCATGGCGTTGTATATCTGGTCCATGACGTAGGCCTGAACGAGGGGCTTCTGCTCGAGCAGGAGCTCTGCGCAGGCGCGTATCTCGTCCTCATTCTGCGTGTTGAGGCTGTAGCCGAGTCTGGCTTCGGCGATGGCGAAGGCGTCGCGCGGGTTGCTGAACATGAGTATCTTGCCCTTATATTTCTCGTTCCAGAGCAGATCCCAGCTGCCGATGTCGGCCTCGTCGACGTACTTCTTGTTGTATATCACGCCGACCGTGCCCCACGTGTAGGGGACGGAATACTCGTTGTTCGGGTCGTAGGCGGTGTTCTTGTAAGCCTCCTCGATGTACTGATAGTTCGGGATGTTGTCGAAATCGAGCTTTTCGAGGAGCCCCTCGGAGATGAGACGGCCTATCATATAGTCCGACGGGATGATGACGTCGTAGGTGCTGCCGCCCGTCTTGAGCTTGGTATAGAGAGTCTCGTTGCTGTCGTAGGTCATGTAGTTGACGTGGATGCCGGTGGCCTCCGTGAACGCCTTGTTGACGTCAATGGCGCCTTCCGTGCCGTCGGAGATGTACTGGCCCCAGTTATAAACGTTGATCGTGACCGTCTCGGCGGCGGCCTTAGGAGCCGCGGCGAGAAGCACGGGGATGATGAGGACGGCGAGCAGGAGAGCGGAGAGCACTTTTTTCATTGACGTACCTTCTTTCTTAACGGAGCGATCTCACGGCGCTGCTTCGCATCGCGGGCCTGAAGCACGTTCATCAGCACCATGACGAGAAGAATGACTATGAACAGCAGCGTGAACAGCGCGTATATTTTCGGGTGCAGGGGCTTTTTCGTATAGTTGTAAATCTCGACCGGGAGCGTGACGAAGGTCGGCCCGTATACGAAATAGCTGATGACGAAGTCGTCGAGCGACATCGTAAAGGCCATGAGCGCGCCGGAGATGATGCCGGGCATTATCTCATGTATGACGACCTTGAAAAACGCCTTGATCGGCGTACAGCCGAGGTCCATCGCGGCCTCGGTGAGATTCGGGTCCATCTGCCGCAGCTTCGGCATGACGGAGAGGATGACGTAGGGGAGGTTGAACGTTATGTGGGCTATCAGCAGCGTCACGAAGCCCAGGACGTTCTTAATTTTCAGCATCGTGCCGAAGAAAGCGAAGAGAAGCGCGAGCGATACGCCCGTGACGATCTCGGGGTTCGTGAGCGGTATGTTCGTGACTCCCATCGCGAGCCGCCTCGCGCGTCTGCCCATCCTGTGGATGCCCATGGCCGCGGCCGTCCCGAGTGCGGTCGAGAGCAGGGAGGAGACGATCGCGACGATGACGGAGTTTAACAGCAGCGGGAGCAGGACGTTATCCTCAAATAGCGCCTTATACTGCCCGAAGGTGAAGCCATTGAATACGGAGATGTCGGAGCCCTTGTTGAAGGACGCGACCGCGAGGATTATCATCGGGATATAAAGGAAGATGAAAATGATGACGGTGATGATCTTCGATACTTTTCTCATAGCGTCATCACCTCGTCGTCGTCGCCGGTGAAGCGGTTCATGAGGCCGATGCAGATGAAGATGAGTATCATCAGCACGAGGCTCATCGCCGCGCCGAGGTTGGGATTGTACGCCGTCTTGAACTGCGACTCGATGACGTCGCCTATGAGCGTCGTCCCGGAGCTGCCGAGCTTCTGGGATATATAGAAGGTCGAGACGGCGGGCACGAAGACCATCGTTATCCCCGAGACGATGCCGGGGACCGAGAGCGGGAGCGTGACCTTGCCGAAGACCTGCGCGTGGTCGCAGCCGAGGTCCTGCGCGGCCTCGACGAGGCGCGGATCGATCTTTATTATGACCGTGTAGAGCGGCATTATCATATAGGGCAGGTAGTTATAGACCATGCCGAGTATGACGGCGCCGTTGGTGCGTATCAGCGGGAGCGGGCCTATTCCGATGCGCCCGATAAGGGAGTTTATGATGCCCGTATCCTCCAGCATGGCGACCCACGCGAGCGTGCGCAGCAGAAAGCTTATGCACATCGGGAGCATGACGAGCATATAGAGAAAGCGCTGGACCTTCGGCCCCGTCTGCGCTATGCACCATGCGACGGGATAGCCGAGGATGAGGCAGATGACGCTGGAGATGGCGGCGAGCCATATCGAGCGCAGGAAGATCGGCAGATAATCCTTCATCGCCGCGAGATTTGCCAGCGTGAAGCGGCCCGTCACGGAATCCGTCAGAGCAAAGTAAAGTACTATGACGAGCGGGATTATCGTGAAAAGGGCCATCCAGATGAGATACGGTCCGGCCAGAAATTTATTCTTCATATCCGGGCGCCTCCTCGCTTTCGGCCGGTTCGAGCTCGGAATCGCCGATCTCGTCGTACTCTGCCGAATAGGAGCTGTAGTCGCCGAACATGCCGGAGTATTTGCTCTTTTTCATAATGTGGATGTCCTCGGGGCCGAGGCGGATGCCTATGTAGGAGCCGACCGGGTGGAAGTCCGTGGTCTGTATGAGCCACTTAAAGCCGCTGAAATCGACTATGATGTCGTAGTGGACTCCCTTGAAGGTGATGCCCGTGACCGTGCCGCATAGGTGGCCCGAATCGGCGGGCACTATATCGACGTCCTCCGGCCTGATGACGACGTCGACAGGCTCGCGCGGGGCGAAGCCGGAGTCGACGCAGGGGAACTTGCGCCCGAAGAGCTCGACGAGCCGGTCCTGAAGCATGACGCCCTCGATGATGTTCGACTCGCCTATGAAGTCGGCGACAAAGGCGTTCTTGGGCTCATTGTAAATATCCTCGGGGGTCCCTATCTGCTGGATGACGCCCTTGTCCATGACGACGACCGTGTCGGACATCGTCAGGGCCTCCTCCTGATCGTGCGTGACGTAAACGAACGTGATGCCCATCTGCTGCTGTATGCGCTTGAGCTCGACCTGCATGTCCTTGCGCAGGCGGAGGTCGAGAGCGCCGAGCGGCTCGTCGAGCAGCAGGACGTTCGGGCGGTTGACGAGAGCGCGCGCTATGGCCACGCGCTGCATCTGCCCGCCGGAGAGCGAGCTCACCTTGCGCTCCTCGAAGCCGACGAGGCCTATCGTCTTGAGCATCTCTCCCACGCGGGAGGATATCTCCGTCTCGGAGAGCTTGGCTATGCGCAGGCCGAAAGCGATGTTGTCGTAAACGTCAAGGTGAGGGAAGAGGGCGTATCGCTGGAAAACGGTGTTTATATGCCGTTTATGAGGGGGAACATCATTAATCCTCACACCGTTAAACAGGACCGTGCCGGAAGTAGGCTTCTGAAACCCTCCGATTATACGGAGAGTCGTCGTCTTGCCGCATCCGCTCGGCCCCAACAGCGTGAGGAATTCGGAATCGTTAATATAAAGATTCAGGTTATCAAGAACCTGCTCGCCGTCATACGCCATGCAACAATCAACGAGGCGAATGAGCTCCTTGGACATTTATCCTCCCCCATTCCTGAATAAGATCGAAAGACGGGAAAATGCTTTATATATAGTAAAACTGATAATATAATGTTTGTCGGTCTTTGTCAATTATATTTTACGCCGGGGAAGTATTTGCCCGCAAACGGGACGTCGCCGAGCGTGAAAACGCGGCCTTTGAGATATTCAAGCTCCCCGGCCGGCGTCGTGAAGTCGAAGGCGAGCTTGTACGAGCAGAGAGCCTGATATTTCTCGCCGCGGTTATCGAAGGACTGCAACCTGCCGTATTTCCCGTCTCCGAGAAGGGGATGGCCCGCCGAGGCGAGCATGGCCCTTATCTGATGCGTCCTGCCCGTGTGCAGGCGGCATTCGAGCAGCGAGAGCCCGTCTTTCACGGCAAGTGTGCGGTAGTCCGTGACGGCGGTGCGCGCGCCCTTTTCCGCGCTCTGTCGGACGTAGACGCGCTTTTCCTTCGCGTCCTTGAAGATATATCCGCGCAGCGTCCCCTCGGAGGGCGTCATCTTCCCGTGCACGATGCAGAGATAGCGCTTGTCGAGCTCGCGGTCGCGGAGCTTCTGGCTGAGTATGCGCCCCGCCTCCGCGGTCTTCGCCGCGATGACGATGCCGCCGGTATTGCGGTCTATGCGGTTTACGAGCGCGGGGGCGAAGGAATTCTCCTCGCGCGGCTTCCATTCGCCCTTCTGGTAGAGATAAGCCTGAATGTTGGCTATGAGCGTGGCGGTCTCGTCGCCTCCGTCCCCGTGGCAGAGGACGCCGGGCTCCTTGTCCGCGAGCAGGACGTTCTCGTCCTCGTATACGACGCGCAGGCGCGGAGTGACGATGCGCAGATAGGCGTTTTCCTTCGTCGGGGCGTCGAAGAACTCGTCGTTTATATAAAGCGAGAGAACGTCGCCCTCGGCAAGGCGCACGTCTCTGCGCGCGCCCTTCCCGTTGAGCTTGACGCGCTTGAGCCTTATATATTTCTGCATCAGCGAATTCGGGAGCAGGGGGACTGCTTTTTCGAGAAAACGGTCCAGCCGCTGCCCGGAATCGTTCTTTCCGACGGTGATCTCTTTCATAAAATCCGATTTCTCCGCAAAAATAAAAAATTTGTCTTGCATTCCGCGCGGAAGTCTGTTATTATATCAAAGCTGTCCGCGGGCGAGCCGCGGAAATCATTGCACAGTCAGGGAGGTGCGACGATGGCGAAGTGTGAATTCTGCGATAAGAGCGTTGTTTTCGGGATCAAGGTCAGCCATTCCCACAGACGTTCCAACAGGACCTGGAAGCCCAATGTAAAGAGGGTCAAGGCGATGGTCGACGGTACCCCGAAGCATGTCTATGCCTGCACAAGGTGCCTGCGCAGCGGCAAGGTTACCCGTGCCGTCTGAGCGCGCCTCAAGTTCATATTGCGCGAAAAGCCCGCGTTACGCGGGCTTTTTCTGTTTCTTATCCGGCCGGACGGAGGGTCACTTGCTCTCAGTTCTGGCCTTTTTTCTGTCCTCGAAGCTGAATTTGGATTCCTTGCCGAGGATGAGGCGGATGATGTTGTGCCTGTGCATGATGATGAGCACGACCGCGCAGAAGATGGCGAGCAGGACCTGCAGCCACCAGCCTCCGAAGGCGGCGATGCCGATCGGGAAGGCGACGGCCGCGGCGATGGAGCCGAGCGAGATATAGTGCGTCAGCAGGGCGACTATCGCGAAGACGATCCAGCATATCAGACCGACGACGGGATCGACCGCGAGAACGGTGATGCCGCAGCAGAGGACGCCCTTGCCGCCCTTGAAGCCGTAGTAGACGGGGAAGACGTGCCCGAGCGTCAGGAAGAAGCCCGCGAAAAGCTTTCCGACCATCGAGAAGCCGTAGATGCGGAGCATCAGCCAGCCGAACAGGATGCCGATGACGGTCTTGCCTATATCGATGAGCAGGACGAGCGCGACGCCCTTGGCCCCGAAAATGCGGTAGAAGTTCGTGAGGCCTGCGTTGCCGCTGCCGTAGTTGCGGATGTCCTTTTTGAAGATGTACTTCGATGCGATTATCGCGCCGTTTATCCCGCCGAGCAGGTATGCGACTATCGCGACTATGAACAGCACTGCTATCATATAAAACCCTCCTCAAAATCGGTGCGGTCGGAATGAGCTGTTTATGGCTCTTTATCGCCCTTCTGCCGCACGACCATGCGAATTGGAGTGCCCTCCAGACCGAAAACGGAACGTATCTGGTTTTCGAGGTATCTGCGGTAGGAAAAATGGAACAGCTCCGCGCTGTTGACGAAGACGACGAAGCACGGCGGGCGCACGCCCGTCTGGGTCATATAGTATATTTTCAGCCTGCGGCCTCTGTCCGTGGGAGGCTGTACGCGCGCCGTCGCGTCCGCGAGGACGTTGTTGAGCATGCCCGTGGAGATGCGCGTGGCGCTCTGGTCGTTGACGAACTTGATGAGCTCGAAGAGCCTGTCGACGCGCTGCCCGGTCAGAGCGGAGATGAACACGACCGGCGCGTAGCTCATGAAAGAGAGATCGCGCATGACGTCCTTGCGGAGCTTGTCCATCGTATGCGTGTCCTTGTCGACGAGGTCCCATTTGTTGACGACGACGACGGAGGCCTTGCCCGCCTCGTGCACGAGGCCGGCGACCTTGGTATCCTGCTCGGTGACGCCGTCGCGCGCGTCTATCATGATGAGGCAGACGTCGGCGCGCTCGACGGCCATCTCCGCGCGCATGACGGAAAACTTCTCTATCCTGTCGTCGACGCGGCTTTTCTTGCGCAGACCGGCCGTGTCGATGAACATGAAGCGGCCCTGTTCGTTTTCAAAGAGACTGTCGACCGCGTCGCGCGTCGTCCCCGCTACGTCGGAGACGATGACGCGCTCCTCGCCGAGAATGCGGTTGACGAGGGAGGACTTGCCGACGTTCGGCTTGCCCATTATGGCGACCTTGATGATATCCTCGTCGTCCTCGCTCTCCTCCGCGGGAGGGAAGAACTTGACGCAGGCGTCGAGCAGATCGCCCGTCCCGTGCCCGTGCAGGGCGGAGACGGCGATGGGATCGCCGAGACCGAGGGAATAGAATTCGTATAGCTCGGGAATGACGGCGGCGGGCGTGTCGAGCTTGTTGACCGCGAGCACGACCGGCTTACGGGAGCGCAGCAGCATGTTCGCGACTTCCTCGTCCGCCGCGGTGACGCCCGTGCGCCCGTCGGTGACGAAGACGATGACGTCTGCCGTGTCGATGGCTATCTCGGCCTGCGCGCGCATGAAGGCGAGCATCTCGCTGTCCGCCTTGGGCTCTATGCCGCCGGTATCGATCATCGTGAATTCGCGCCCGGCCCAGTCGGAATCAGCGTAGAGCCTGTCGCGCGTTACTCCGGGGGTGTCCTCGACGATGGAGAGGCGCCGCCCGGCTATTTTGTTGAAGAGCATCGACTTGCCGACGTTTGGCCTGCCGACGATGGCTATGACGGGCTTCGGCAAAGCCGCGCCTCCTTTCGCTGTTATCTTCCGACGACCGCGTCCAGCAGCTCCGCCCCGTCGCACCGGACGGGAACGACGGGCACGCCGAGCGCGTCCGAGAGCTCCGCAAGACCCATGTCGTCGAGAAAAACGTCGCCTCCGTGACGAAGCATCGTTGCTGAGATGAGGAGCCTTTCGCCGAGCTCCTTCCCGCGCAGAGCGGCGAGAAGATCGGAGCCTGTGAGCAGGCCCGCGACGTCCACGGTCTCCCCGAAAAAGCGGTTTGCGACGGGGTAGACCTTTATATCGACATTATAGCACGTTTTTTTCGTTATTTGTGAAATATTTTCAAAAAGAGGCGCGGCCGCCGTCCCCGTCGCGACGGAGACGCTCGCGCCTTCCTCTCCGGAAAGGCCGGACAGCGCCTCGAGGTATTCTTCGTAGAGCGAGCGGAGCATGCCGACGCCGTTTTCAAACTGCGGGAAATCCTCGTAGTATTCCAGATGCGGCAGCTCCAGCCCGGCGCGCAGATACAGCTCGTCCGAGCAGTATACGACGCGGCTGCCGTGCTTAGCAAGATTAATATCCGCCGCCTTTTCCACGCGGGCTATGGCGTCCGCCGCCCCCTCGCGCGTGACGGGGGAGAGTTCGGGCAGCCCCTCTCTGTACCTCGTTATCCCGACGGGGACGACCGATACGCTGTGCACCTGCGGGCAGAGCGCAGAGAGGTCTGCGAGCGTGGCCGAGAGCGCCTCGCCGTCGTTCATGCCGGGGCAGAGGACGATCTGGCAGTTCATCTCTATCCCGGCGTCCGCCATCCGGCGCATGATCTCCATGCAGCGGCCCGCGTTGGGATTTCGCAGCATTGCGCGCCGGACCTCGGGGTCCGAGACGTGGACGGAGACGTTCAGCGGGCTTATGCGCAGCGCGCATATCCTGTCGATCTCGCGCTCGGAGAGATTGGTAAGGGTTATATAATTACCCTGAAGGAAGGACAGACGCGCGTCGTCGTCCTTATAATAAAGGGTCGGCCGCATCCCCTTGGGGAGCTGGTCGATGAAGCAGAAGACGCATTTATTGGCGCAGGAGCGCTGCGCATCCATCAGATACGTCTCGAAATCAAGCCCGAGCGGGACTCCTTCGGGCTTTTTTACTCGCTTTTTGACGTTTCTGCCGCGCTCGTCGCGCAGCTCGAGGAGAAGCTTCGGTTCCTCTGACCAGTAGCGATAATCGAGGACATCCTTTATCTCGTGGCCGTTGATCTTTTCCAGCAGCATGCCGGGCCTGAGCCCGGCGCGGGCGGCGGGGCTGCCCCCGTCGACAGCGACTATCCTTGAAGCCACGCGGATGCCTCCTTTCCGTAAATAGCAATCGAGGGAGCGGAACGCCCCCTCATGTCATGCCGATTTACTTTTTGCTGTCATCGGAAACCTTGATGACTTCTCTGCCGTCGTAAGTTCCGCAGGCCTTGCAGATCCTGTGGGGCAGATGATAAGCGCCGCACTTCGGGCAGGCCACTATGCCGGGAGGATCGAGCTTCCAGTGGGAGGAACGCCTCTTATCCCTTCTTGCCTTTGATACTTTACCCTTGGGTACCGCCATTTCGGACACCTCCTTGACCGGAATTGATGATTATCTGCCGGCTGTTATTCCTTCGAATCGAGAAGCTGGGCCAGCTTGGCCAGCCTCGGATCGCCCTCGCTCCGGCAGGAGCAGGGGCCGTTGTTGAGATTTGCCCCGCATTTGTCGCACAGGCCGAGACAATCGGGCTTGCAAAGGAGCTTGCTCTCCATGCTCAGTACGTAGGCCGTCATGATTATCTCGTCGAGATCGGCGCCGTCGCCCTCGATGGGGAAGATGTCGGGATTGTCTTCATCCTGTATCTCCTCGGAGAGCACCGCGTGAACGGAGACGCGCTTATCCATGACGAAACTCTCGCCGCACCTGTCGCATCTGCACGAAAGACTGACGCGAGCCTCGCCGTCGAGTTCCAGAAGCCCGGCCGTGTTGACTGCTTTCCCGCTCGCGGTGAGCGTTGAAAGAGGCTTTTCTACGCCCGGAAAGTCCATCCCGGATACGTCCGCTTCGTATTCGAAGGGGACGCTGCCGGGGGCTGAAATTATCTCATGGAGATCAAGACGCATGTCACACCTCAACAGTTGCCCGACTATTATAGTGTAGGCGTTACCTTTTGTCAATAATAATCGGCAAGATATTTTACACCTGAATCGCTTGCAAATAGGGTAAGATATGGTTATTATTTAATAAAAAGGGGGCGCGGAGCCGAATATGGAAACGAAGTACAGCGTCAAGTTATCGCAGGTCATGGGAGAATTCGAGGGGCTGGAGAAGGTCTACGTGCCCGAGGATTATGAAGAGAGGCTCGTCACGACCTCGTCCGTAAACAGGCCCGGCATGCAGCTCGTCGGCTTTTTCAACCACTTCTCGAACGACCGCCTGCAGCTGATGGGCGTGGTCGAGATAATGTATCTCAAGACCCTGCCCTCCAACGAGCGGCGGAAGTGCTTCGAGATGCTCCTCAAGCGCGATATCCCCGCGCTTATAATCTGTCAGGGCATGGAGGTGTTCCCCGAATGCCTCGAGATGGCCGAGAAGTATAAAGTGCCCCTCCTGCGCACGGAGATAGACACCTCCGCCTTCGAGGCCGAGCTCATAGCCAGCCTCAATTCCTATCTCGCCCCCCGCATCACGCGCCACGGCGTCATGGTCGAGGTCTACGGCGAGGGCATACTCATGCTAGGCGAATCCGGCATAGGCAAGAGCGAGACGGCCGTCGAGCTCCTTAAGCGCGGCCACCGTCTCATCGCCGACGACGCAGTCGAGATAAAGCGAATCGCCTATAACGTGCTCTACGGGTCCGCTCCCGAGATCATAAGGCACTATATCGAGCTTCGCGGCATAGGCGTCGTCGACGTGCGCCGCCTCTTCGGTATGGGCTCGGTCAAGGACTACGAGAGGCTCGACCTCATCGTGAACATAGAGCCGTGGGTGGACGGGAAGATGTACGACCGCCTCGGATTGGAGAATAATTACACCAACGTGCTCGGAGTCAAGATACCGTCGATAACCGTCCCCGTAAAGCCCGGCAGGAACCTCGCCGTCATAATCGAGGTCGCCGCCATGAACAACAGAGAGAAGAAGATGGGCTACAACGTCGCCCGCGAATTCACCCAGCGCATCAACAGCCAGTTCGACAGGAAAATAGGTACGCTTTAATGTTGTCTAAAGCATTTGTCAAAGAGTTATCCCGCGCGCTTCCCGGGCTCGAAGTGCGTCTTGCCGAGCCCATGAGCGTCCATACGACGCTGCATATAGGCGGGCCCGCCGCCGCTATGGCCTTTCCGCGCGGAGACGAGCTTGAAAAAACGATAGCCTTCGCCCTGAAAAAAGGCGTGAAGCCGCTCCTCATAGGCTCCGGCAGCAATATCCTTGCCCCGGACGGGGAGCTGGACCGCTTCGTCGTCGTGACGCGCTCCGGAGAGCCGGAGATAAGGGTCGAAGGCGCGTCGGTATACGCTCAGGCAGGCGCGACGCTCGCGAAGATAGCAGCCGCCGCGCGCGACGCGGGGCTCACGGGCTTCGAGTTCGCCGCCGGCATCCCGGGGACGCTCGGCGGAGCCCTGCTCATGAACGCCGGGGCTTACGGCGGCGAGATGAAGGACGTCGCCGCATGTACCGTTTGGCTCGACGGAGACGGGAACAGACGAGAGACGACCGGAGCGGGACACCGCTTCGGGTACCGCCGTAGCGTCTTTGCCGAAACGGAATCATACATCCTCTCCGGCAGGATAGACCTCGCTCCGGGCGATCCGGAGGCGATACGCGCCCGCATGGACGAGCTCGCGGAAAAGCGCCGCGCCTCCCAGCCGCTCGACGTTCCGAGCGCGGGCAGCGCCTTCAAGCGCCCCGCGAACGGGTATGCCGCGGCCATGATAGACGAATGCGGCCTGCGCGGCCTGCGCGTGGGCGGGGCCTGCGTATCCGAAAAGCACGCGGGCTTCATAGTCAATACGGGCGGCGCGACCTGCGCCGACGTGCTCGAGCTCATCGAAAAGATCCAAAGCGCCGTCTTTGAGCGCTTCGGGACGATGCTCGAGCCCGAGATAAGGGTAGTGAACTGAAATGAAACTTCTCGTCATCTCCGGCCTGTCCGGAGCCGGAAAGAGCAGCTGCGCCGGCCTTCTTGAGGACATGAACTACTACGTCGTGGACAATATGCCCGCCGTGCTCATGCCCCGTTTCGCCGAGCTATGCCTCGCCACGCGCGGGCGCTACGATTCCGTTGCGCTCGTCAGCGACGCGCGCGGGCGCGAGGGCTTCGACGCGCTGTTCAAGGCTCTCGACGACATGAAGGGCATGGGCGTCGACTATGAGATACTCTTCATCGAGGCAGCTCCGGAGACGATAGTGAAGCGCTATAAGGAGACGCGCCGGCGCCATCCGCTCGACCCGGAGGGAAAGGATGTCGAGGCGGCGGTATATCGCGAAAAGAGCATACTTGCTCCGGTGCGCGAGCGCGCGGACTATATCATAGATACGACCGGACTGACTCTCGCGAGGCTTCGCGGCGAACTGGCCGGGAGATTTGCCGAGAAGGGGAGCGGGGCCGGGACGTTGACCGCCATCGTGACCTCGTTCGGATATAAATACGGCATCCCGACGGACGCCGACCTCGTCTTCGACGTGCGTTTTCTGCCCAATCCGTTTTACGTCGAGGCGCTCGCGCCGAAGACGGGCGAGGACCAGGAGGTCGCCGACTTCGTCATGGACAGCGCCGTTTCCCGCGAATTCATGGACAAGCTCGAGGCTCTGCTGAGATTTCTGATCCCCAACTACGTCGAGGAGGGAAAGCACTCGCTCGTCATCGCTGTCGGCTGCACGGGCGGGAGGCACAGAAGCGTCGCCATCGCGGCGAAGGTTGCCGAGATATGCCGCGCGGCGGGCTGCGAGACCGTCCTGACGCACAGAGACGCCGCGAAATAGCCGCGGAGAATTAGTTAACATAATGTCATTTTCGTCGAGAGTAAAAAACGAGATATGCAGGCAGACGAAGCTCAAGCCCTGCTGCATGGCGGCGGAGGCTTACGGCGCGCTGCTTTTCTGCAACACGTTCTCGCCCTCCGAGGTGCGGATCGTGACGGAAAACCGCGCCTTTGCGTCGCGTATCGAATGGCTGGTAAAGGAGCTTTTCGGCTTCGGCTTCGACTCCGTCTCCGGCGACCCGGAGGGGGAGGGCAAGCTCGTGCTGACCATGTCCGACGAGGCGCATATAGGCGCCCTGCTCGAGCGCTACGGCTGCGGCGCGGACGCGCTGCTGGCTCACCACGTCAATCTCGGCGTCCTTGAGGAGGACTGCTGCCGCGTGTCGTTCATCCGCGGGGCCTTCCTCGCGGGCGGCTCCGTGACGGATCCCGGCAAGCGCTACCACCTCGAGCTCGTCACGAGCCACTATAACGTCGCGCGCGAGACGTTCTCGCTGCTCGGCGAGCTCGGCTTCGATCCGGGAAGCACCTCGCGCGCGGGGAATTATATAACGTATTTTAAGCAGAGCGCCGCCATCGAGGACATCCTTACGACCATAGGCGCGCCGATCGGCGCGATGGACATGATGACGGCGAAAATAGAAAAAGAGATGCGCAACACCGTCAACCGCAAGGTAAACTGCGACACGGCCAACCTCGAAAAGATGGTAAACGCCGCCGTGCGGCAGGTCGCGGCCATAGAGAAGCTCGAGAGCACGGGCGCTCTCGAATCGCTCTCGGACAAGCTCAAGGAGACGGCGCGCGCGCGTCTTGCGAGCCCCGAGGCGAGTCTCGCCGAGCTCGCGGATTCGCTCGACCCGCCCGTCACGAAGTCGTGCCTTAGCCACAGGCTCAACAAGCTCATCGAGCTTGCCGAGCAGAGATAAAATCCTCCCTTGTTTTTTCGGCGTATTATGCTATAATCTTCAATCAAAGACCATTCTGGAGGCGTGACACCTTATGAACTACAGCGATTATCAGGCCATGTATCAGGACAAGCTCGGCTCGGTCGACGACTGCCTCGACTGCATCGAGACCGGCGACATCCTCTGCCCGGCGGGCAACCTCTGCGAGCCCGTGGAGATACTCAGCAATATCCAGAAGATAGTCCCGCGCGTCGAGAACATCGAGATCCTCCGCGCCAAGGGCATCCCGTATCCCGTATATAAAATGCCCGAAATGCGCGATAAGATAGACATAGTCTCCCATTTCTTTGAGCCGGGCGTCCGCGAGGGCTTCAAGAACGGCCTCGTGACGTTCTATCCCTGCCACCTGCACGACTATCTGCCCGTGCGCTACCGCCACAGGAAGGCCAACGTCTTCCTTGCGGCCTGCACGCCCATGGACGAAAACGGCAAGTTCCTCGTCTCCGGCGAGATGCTCTTCGAGACGGAGGCCATCGAGGCCGCCGACAAGATACTCCTCGAGGTCAATCCTGCCCTGCCGAGGATTAAGGGCTCCATTGAGATCCCCATCGAGCGCGTCACACGCCTGACCGAGGTCAATACGCCGCTCTTCATCGTCCCGCGCAGCACGCCGAGCGAGGTCGACAAGGCCGTCGGCGGCTACGCCTCCGAGCTCATCAAGGACGGCGACTGCATCCAGATCGGCATCGGCGGCATGCCCGACACCATCGCGACCAACCTCTTTTCGCGCCACGATCTCGGCCTGCACACCGAGATGTTCAGCTCCTACGTCGGCGATCTCATCGAGGCCGGCGTCATAAACGGCAGCAAGAAGACGATGGACAAGGGCCTGCACATCGGCTCCTTCGTCCTCGGCGACGAAAAGCTATTCAAGATCCTCGAGTCCAACCCGAACGTCCGCATCTGCCCGGCTAAGTACACTAACGACCCCTTCAACATAGCCAAGATCGACAACATGGTCTCCGTCAACAGCGCGCTCGAGGTCGACATCACAGGCCAGATATGCTCCGAGAGCATAGGCCCCGTGCAGTTTTCCGGCGAGGGCGGCGCCTTCGAGTTTGCCTACGGCGTTTCCCAGTCCAAGGGCGGCCGCGGCATCATCACCCTCCCGTCGACGGCGGCCAAGGGCACGGTCAGCCGCATAAAGGCGACGCTCACCCCCGGCGCGGTCGTCACGATCCCGCGCTCCATCGCCGACAACGTCGTGACCGAGTACGGCGTCGCTCGCCTGAGTGGCCGCAGCGTCCGCGAGAGGGTCAACAACCTCATAGCCATCGCGCACCCCGATTTCCGCGCCGAGCTCCGCGAGGAAGCCCGCAAGCTCGGATATCTTTGATAAGTAAAACAAAAAGGATCCCCCGTTCCGGCCGGAACGGGGGATCTTTTTTTGCATGTTTCAGTTGAGTACATATATCCTCGCGTTGCGTACGCCGAACTGGAAGCATTCGTATATCGTGTCATAGAAGAGGTCGACGCGGCGGCCTTTGATGCCGCCGCCGCAGTCCTCCGCGGTCGCGTAGCCGTATATCCAGTTGCCGTAGCGCGAGACGATGTACATCCTCGTGCCGTAAGGGATTACCGTCGGGTCGACCGCGATGGCGCCGACTCTCGCGACGGTGCCGGTGGCCGTTATCCTGTTGCGCGTGTTCTCGGTCGTGTACGCCGTCGCCGAGACGTCGATGACGTAGGAGTAGCTGACGGTCTCGCCCGTGGCGGTCGTGATGACGCCGCCCGCGTCGTCAAAGGTCCAGACGGTCTCGCCGGTGTAGTTGCCGCCTTCGCCGAAGGTCGTTATGCCCGAGCCGTATTCGTGCGCTGCGTCGGGGTCGTTGAGAGGGGAGTAGACCCCGCGCGCAAGGTCCGCCTTCGTCCGCTTCGGCGCGACGACGAAGCTGTCCGACGTGTAGTGCGCGGACGCGACCGTATCGACGGGGACGGAAAAGCTCTCCGCGAGCCTGACGTAGTACCCGTCGAGCACGTCGCCGGAGGCGAGCATGCCGCGCGCCGCTCCGCCGAGCGATTCGCCGACCTCGGTCAGCGCGTCGGGAGCCGTTGCCGGCTGAGCGCAGGCAAGCCCCGTTACGGGGGCGGAGAGGTAGGGGGACTGCGCCATCGGGTAGAGCGTGAGCTCAAGCTCCATGCCGTCCCATACGCGGTCCTCCGGCAGATAGTTGAGGATGTCGCCGTCGCCGAGCTCTATGCCGGCCTCGGCGAGCGCGTCGCCGACGGAATCGTCGCTGAGGCATTCAATATTGAGAGTGCGCGTGCCCGCGCGTACGCTGAGCGTGCAGGGATGCGGTTCGCCGTCCGGGTCGACGTTGTTCGCCGCGAATGCGGGGGACATGTCGTCGCCGTTGAGTAAATATGTATTATTCGCGGAAAAAGCAAAAGAGAGCAGGGCGATGACGACGGCGAAAACCAATACGATCATGACGCGACGCCCGGTAAAAACGAGCGTCTTTTTTGATTTTTCAGCCATTTTGATCTCCACTTCTAATACTTATTGTAACAAGATGTTACAAAGCTATTATACGTATGAAGTGGACTAAGTATACTACAATTCACCACATTTGTCAATATATCTGCTTTTATGCAGTTCTCATTCACCACCATATATATATTATGTAAACTAAGCCGAAAAATGTCAGAATTTGTCTGATACAAAATACTACAAAAAGTTACACAAGATATGCGCATAATCAAGAAATGCGGACGCCCTATGTTGGGCGTCCGCATTATTCGTCAGTATTCGAATTTGGGGGTATTTGGGCGTCACATGGTATTATGTCTATCTTTTATCCGTGTGGTTTCTTCGTCGGTCGTAAAAATAGTTTCGTTTTTTCTCGCTATCCGCACGATGAAAAACGCGATCAGCGCGATCAGCGCGATAAACAGCGCGTAGAACCCCCATTTCATCTGGAGGAGGTATCTCATTTTCAGATATGCGTGATAACCCAGCAATGACGCGAAACTCGTGAGCGGAGCGACGATCGCAAGCTTCGGAACGCAGAACGCGACGGCCAGCGCGGCGGCGTCTGCGAGGAAGAAATAGCGGTCGTGCATGTGCGGGAGAAAGAGGGGAACGCCGACCGCGAGGATCGCCGTGCAGACGACGAGCTCGAGGCTCCCGACATTACGGCGTCGAATTATGACGACTATTATCATTATCGCGCAGATCGCGAATGAGACGAGCATGCCGATCCTTCCCGCGCGGACCGGATCGCCGACCTTCGTTATGAACGCGAAGACCGACGGCGAATTATAATTCAGTCCCGTGCCTATCGTCGAGGCGTCGCTGAGATAGGTCAGGACGGTATCCCAGAAACCGCGGCTCGCTATTATCGCCGGAGAGACTGCGGCGAGGTACGCCGCGGGGAATATGGGCAGGTGGTACCATTTGACGCGCCCCGTGAAGAGAAACGCCGCGAACATCGGCAGGACGAATATCGCCTGCAGCTTGAATGCGAAGGCGACGCCGGCGGCTATCAGCGCGGGGACTGGCTTTTCCTCCAGCACGAGCGCGACAGATAGCAGCGTGAGCGAGGAGTATACGCTGTCGCACTGGCCCCAGAGCGCGCCGTTGAGAAAGACCGTCGGCAGCAGGAGCGTGACGGCGAAGCAGAGCCCCGTCCTTATCTCGCTGCCCGTGACGCGCCGCACCATCTTGGAAAGCGCCCACGCGAGCACGAGGTCGAAGAATACGGAGAATAATTTAATAAGGTATAGCTCCGAGACGGGAAGGTAAGAGCATATCGCGAGGAAGACGAGGTAGGGCACGTTGTAGTTGCCGACGTTCTTGCCTATCGCGGCGAGGCCTCCGTGCGAGCGGAAGTACTGCGTCCACGGCGCGAGAAAGTCCTGATAGTCGAGCGTCTGATAGTTGAAGACGAGCATCCTCAGCAGCAGAAGAACGAGGACGGGTATAAAAAAAGCCGCGCATCTGCCGGCCGTGCCGACGACGCGCAGGGATGAGAGCATAAGGAAGGCCGCCGCTCCGCATACTGCCATGCCGAGCGTCACTATGGCGACTGCGGCGGGGGAGCTTACGCCGAGAAGACGGGCTCCGAAGGCCGCGCAGAGAACGAAAAAGACGCCGGGGATCGCCGCGGCGAGTATCTTAGAGGTGCGAGCGCTCATTTATGCCTCCCGAAGGGCCCGAAAAGCCCTGTCTTTTAACAAATTTCCGCTTGACAAGCCCTTTTTCATTTGATAAAATGACTTGCTATATGGTCAAAAATGAAAAAGGCGCCTCTTTCGGCGCTTACACAAACAGCATAACACAAACGAATTCCAAGTCAAGCACATACGCGAAAACACAGACAACGCTGCCGCGTGTATCATGCGGTAACTACACGTTACAGGAGTGATCGACCCATGCCTATGAACTTCAGCGATCCCAAGCGGGTAATGTACGGCAAGACCGAGCGAGTCAGCTTCTCAAAGCAGGAGGAGATCATGGAGATGCCTAATCTCCTCGAGATCCAGAAGAACTCGTATCAGTGGTTCATCGATACCGGCCTCAGAGAGGTATTCCGCGACGTCGCCGCCATTTCCGACTATTCGGGCAATCTGGAGCTTACGTTCATCGACTATTCTCTCGACAACAACCCCAAGTACGACGTCGAGGAGTGTCAGGCGCGCGACGCGACGTACGCCGCTCCGCTCAAGGTCAGAGTCCGCCTTCGCAACAGAGAGACGGAGGAGATCAAGGAGCAGGAGATATTCATGGGGGATTTCCCGCTCATGACCAAGAGCGGCACCTTCGTGATCAACGGCGCAGAGCGCGTCATCGTCTCCCAGATCATCCGCAGCCCGGGCATGTACTATGAAAAGCGCACGGACAAGACCAACCTCTCGCTCTACAGCGCGACCGCCATCCCTTACCGCGGCGCGTGGCTCGAGTATGAGACCGACGCGGGCGACAACTTCAACGTCCGCATCGATAAAAACCGCAAGCTCCCCATCACGTGGCTTCTCAGAGCCATGGGCGCTTCGTGGGAGGATAAGCCCTATTCCTGGCTGACCTGCGCGCAGGATACCGGCGGGGCCGAGACGACCGAGCAGCTCAGCGAGATTTTCGGGCCGGACGCCCGCATGGTATCGACGCTCGAAAAGGACACCTGCAAAAACCGCGAGGAGGCCCTTCTCGAGATATACCGCCGTCTGCGTCCCGGCGATCCCCCGACGCTCGAGAGCGCGGAGACGCTGCTCGTCAGCCTGTTCTTCGATCCCAGACGCTACGACATGTCCAACGTCGGACGCTATAAGTTCAATAAGAAGATGGCCCTGCCGCGCCGCGTAGCCGGCTTCAAGCTCGCAAGGCCCGTCGCCGATCCTCTGACCGGCGAGCTTCTCGCCGAGCCCGACGAGGTGCTCACGGTCGAGAGCGCCGAGGCCCTCGTGGCCAAGGGCGTGACCGAGATGTGGGTCTACGTCGGCGACAGCGAGGTCAAGGTCTTCTCCAACGGCATGGTCCCCATCGACGGCTTCGTCGATTTCGATCCCGCCGAGCTCGGGATAAAGGAAAACGTCCGCTTCATCGTCCTCCGCCGCCTGCTCGAGCAGTATAAGGGCGAGGAGCTCCGCGACGCGATAGAGGAGAACATCGAGGACCTCATCCCCAAGCACATCATCCCCGACGACGTCTTCGCCTCCGTCAACTACCTCAACTGTCTCGCCGTCGGCATAGGCGAGGCCGACGATATCGACCACCTCGGCAACCGCCGCATGCGCAGCGTCGGCGAGCTGCTCCAGCAGCAGTTCCGCGTCGGCTTCTCACGCATGGAGCGCGTCATCCGCGAGCGCATGACCCTTCAGGACCTCGACATCGTCACTCCGCAGTCCCTTATCAATATCAGACCCGTGACCGCAGCGATAAAGGAGTTCTTCGGCTCGTCTCCGCTGTCCCAGTTCATGGACCAGACCAACCCCCTTGCCGAGCTCACGCACAAGCGCCGTATGTCGGCTCTCGGCCCGGGCGGCCTCTCCCGCGAGCGCGCCAACTTCGACGTCCGCGACGTACACTACAGCCACTACGGCCGTATGTGCCCCATAGAGACGCCCGAAGGCCCGAACATCGGCCTTATCAGCTACCTCGCCTCCTATGCGAGGGTCAATGAGTACGGCTTCCTCGTCGCTCCGTTCAGGCGCGTCGAGAAGGGGACCAGCCGCGTGACCGACGACGTCGAGTACATGACGGCCGACGTCGAGGATCAGTACATCGTCGCTCAGGCGACCGAGCCTCTCGACGAGAACGGCTGCCTCGCCAACGCCCGTATCACCTGCCGCCACCGCGATGAGATCATCGAGGTCGACAGGGAGCGCGTTGACTATATCGACATCTCCCCGAGGATGATGGTCTCCATCGCGACGGCCATGATCCCGTTCCTTGAAAACGACGACGCCAACCGCGCTCTGATGGGCGCGAACATGCAGCGTCAGGCCGTGCCTCTGCTCGTGACCGAGGCGCCCGTAGTCGCGACCGGCATCGAGCACAAGTGCGCCGTGGACTCCGGAGTCGTCCTCATGGCCGAGGGCGACGGCGTCGTGACCCGCGTCTCCGCCGCTTCCGTGACCGTCGATTACGACGGCGTGGGCGAAGTCACGCACAAGCTCCTGAAGTTCCACCGCAGCAATCAGGGCACCTGCATCAACCAGCGCCCCATCGTCAGCGTGGGCGAGAGAGTCACCTCCGACACAGTCCTCGCCGACGGCCCCTCCACCAGTCAGGGCGAGCTGAGCCTCGGCAAGAACATCCTCGTCGGCTTCATGACGTGGGAAGGCTACAACTACGAGGACGCGGTCCTCATCAACGAGCGCCTCGCTCAGGACGACGTCTTTACATCTATTCATATAGAAGAGCATGAGATCGACGCGCGCGACACCAAGCTCGGTCCCGAGGAGATAACCAGAGACATCCCGGGCGTCGGCGAGGATACTCTCAAGTACCTCGACGAGCGCGGCATCATCACCATCGGCGCCGAGGTCAGAAGCGGCGACATCCTCGTCGGCAAGGTCACCCCGAAGGGCGAGACCGATCTGACCGCCGAGGAGAGACTGCTCCGCGCGATATTCGGCGAGAAGGCCCGCGAAGTCCGCGACACCTCCATGAAGGTGCCCCACGGCGAGAGCGGCATAGTCGTCGACGTCAAGGTGTTCACCCGCGAAAACGGCGACGAGCTGTCTCCGGGCGTGAACATGGTCGTCAGGGTCTACATCGCTCAGAAGCGCAAGATCTCCGTCGGCGACAAGATGGCCGGCCGCCACGGCAACAAGGGTGTCGTCTCCCGCATCCTTCCGCGCGAGGATATGCCCTACCTGCCCGACGGCACCCCGCTCGACATCGTGCTCAATCCTCTGGGCGTCCCGTCCCGAATGAATATAGGACAGGTCCTTGAGGTCCACCTCGGCTACGCGGCCAAGACCCTCGGCTGGAAGGTCGCGACCCCGATATTCTCCGGCGCTGACGAGGGCGAGATAATGAACCTTCTCGACTATGCCGGCCTGCGCGGAGATGGAAAGAGCATCCTCTACGACGGACGCACGGGTCTCCCGTTCGACAATCCCGTCACGGTCGGCTACGTTTACTTCCTCAAGCTGCACCATCTGGTCGACGACAAGATCCACGCCCGCAGCACCGGCCCCTACAGCCTCGTCACGCAGCAGCCTCTGGGCGGCAAGGCCCAGTTCGGCGGCCAGCGCTTCGGCGAGATGGAGGTCTGGGCGCTCGAGGCTTACGGCGCGGCGTACACCCTGCAGGAGATACTGACGGTCAAGTCCGACGATGTGACCGGCCGCGTCAAGACCTACGAATCCATCGTCAAGGGCCACAACGTGCCTCAGCCGGGCGTGCCCGAGTCCTTCAAGGTCCTCGTCAAGGAACTGCAGTCCCTCTGCCTCGACGTCCGCGTGCTTGACGGCGACGGCAACGAGATCGAGCTCAAGAGCGAAGACGACGACGAGTATCAGGGCGGCTACGGCGACGACAGCATCTATGCTTCCGACGATACCGAGATCGAGTCCGGCGGCTACACCATCGAAGACGTCGATCCCGACGTGCTCGGCGCCGACGCCGATATCGATTTCGATGACGACGATTATGAAGAAGAGGAGGACGAGTGATGAGCAACACGCCGTTCGAAGCTATCCAGATAGGGATAGCGTCTCCTGAAATGATCAGAAAGTGGTCCTACGGCGAGGTCAAAAAGCCCGAGACCATAAACTACCGGACCCTCAAGCCCGAGCGCGACGGACTTTTCTGCGAGCGCATCTTCGGGCCCACGAAGGACTGGGAATGCCACTGCGGCAAATATAAGAAGATACGCTATAAGGGCAAGATATGCGACCGCTGCGGCGTCGAGGTCACCAAGGCCAAGGTCCGCCGCGAGCGCATGGGCCATATCGAGCTCGCCGCTCCCGTATCTCATATATGGTATTTCAAAGGTATACCGTCCCGCATGGGACTTATCCTCGACATTTCCCCGAGGATACTGGAAAAGCTCCTGTACTTCGCGGTATATATCGTGACCGATCCCGGAGACACCCCTCTGGCGAAGAATCAGATACTCACCGAGAAGGAATACAGGGATTATAAGGAAAAGTACGAGGACGATTTCAAGGCCGGCATGGGCGCCGAGGCCGTCAAGGAACTGCTCTCCCAGATCGACTGCGATAAGCTCTCCGAGGAGCTGCGCGCCGAGCTGCGCGACGCCTCCGGCCAGAAGAAGGCCAAGCTCATCAAGAGGCTCGAGGTCGTCGAGGCGTTCAGGGTCTCCGGCAACAGGCCCGAGTGGATGATCATCGACGTGCTTCCCGTCATCCCGCCCGAGATAAGGCCCATGGTCCAGCTCGACGGCGGCCGCTTCGCCACCAGCGACCTCAACGACCTTTACCGCCGCGTCATCAACCGCAACAACCGCCTCAAGAGGCTCATCGAGCTGCGCGCGCCCGACATCATCGTGCGCAATGAAAAGCGCATGCTGCAGGAGGCCGTCGACGCCCTTATCGACAACGGCCGCCGCGGCCGCGCCGTGACCGGCGTAAACAGCCGCGTCCTCAAGAGCCTTTCCGACATGCTCAAGGGCAAGCAGGGCCGTTTCCGCCAGAACCTGCTCGGCAAGCGCGTCGACTATTCCGGCCGTTCCGTTATAGTCGTCGGGCCCGACCTGAAGCTCTTCCAGTGCGGCCTGCCCAAGGAGATGGCGATCGAGCTGTTCCGTCCCTTCGTCATGAAGAAGCTCGTCGAGGACGGCGTCGCCAACAACATCAAGTCCGCCAAGAAGATGGTCGACAAGGGCCGCACCGAGGTCTGGGACGCTCTCGACATCATCATCAAGGACCATCCCGTCCTGCTCAACCGCGCCCCGACGCTCCACCGTCTCGGTATCCAGGCCTTCGAGCCCGTGCTCGTCGAGGGCCGCGCGCTCAAGCTCCATCCGCTCGTCTGCACGGCGTACAACGCCGACTTCGACGGCGACCAGATGGCGGTCCACGTTCCTCTGTCCGCGGAGGCGCAGGCCGAGGCGCGCATCCTCATGCTCTCCACCAACAACCTCCTGCGCCCGCAGGACGGTCACCCCGTGACCGTTCCCACGCAGGACATGATACTCGGCTCGTATTACCTGACCTACACCAAAGACGAGCCCGGCAAGGGCAAGGTGTTCAGCTCGCCGAACGAGGCCCTCATGGCCTACGACGAGGGCTCTCTCGGCATCCACGCGCCCATCAGGGTCCGCGTGACGAAGGAGATAGACGGGGAGACCCGCAGCGCTCTCGTCGAGACGACCGTCGGCCGCATCATCTTCAACGAGCCCATCCCGCAGGATCTCGGCTTTGTCGACCGCAGCGTCCCCGGCAACGAGTTCCTCTTCGAGATAGACTTCAAGGTCGATAAGAAGAAGCTCGGCGAGATCGTCGACAAGTGCATCAGCAAGCACGGCTTCACGGTCTCGACCGAGGTCCTCGACGCCATCAAGGCCATGGGCTTCAAGTATTCCACGAAGGGCGCCATCACGATCTCGATATCCGACATGACCGTCCCCGAGAAGAAGAAGGAGATCATCGCCGCGACCGAGCAGAAGGTCATCAAGATCGAAAATCAGTTCAAGCGCGGCTTCATCACCAACGACGAGCGTTACCGCCTCGTCGTCTCCGAATGGGAGAAGGCCAACAAGGACGTCACCGACGCCCTTCAGGACAGCCTCGACGAGTTCAACCCCATCTACATGATGGCCAACTCCGGCGCCCGCGGCTCCATGAACCAGATCAGACAGCTCGCCGGCATGCGCGGCCTTATGGCCAACACCGCCGGTAAGACCATCGAGATACCCATCAAGGCAAACTTCCGCGAAGGCCTCTCCGTCCTCGAGTACTTCATCTCGTCCAGAGGCGCGCGCAAGGGCCTGGCCGACACGGCGCTCCGTACGGCCGACTCCGGCTACCTCACCAGACGTCTCGTCGACGTATCGCAGGACGTCATCATCTGCGAGTCCGACTGCCATACCGACAGCGGCATAAAGGCGCATGCCATCTATGAAAACGGCGCCATGGTCAGCTCTCTCGCGACCGCCATCCACGGCCGTTATCCGCTGCACGACATAGTCGACCCGAAGACCGGCGACGTCATCTTTACGACCGACCACATGATGATAGGCGACGACGCGAAGATACTCGAGGCCCACGGCATCGAGGAAGTCGAGATACGCAGCGTCATCACCTGCGAAGCTCACCGCGGCGTCTGCTCCAAGTGCTACGGCATGAACCTCGCCACCGGCGAACCCGTCAGCATGGGCGAGGCGGTCGGCGTCATAGCCGCCCAGTCCATAGGCGAGCCCGGTACTCAGCTGACGATGCGTACCTTCCACACCGGCGGCGTCGCCGGCGACGACATCACCCAGGGTCTTCCGCGAGTCGAGGAGCTGTTCGAGGCCAGAAAGCCCAAGAAGATGGCCCAGCTCGCTGAGATATCCGGCAGCGTCGTCTTCGAGGACAACAAGAAGGTCAACGTCCAGACCATCACCATCCTCAATGAGCAGACCGGCGAGACGAAGTCCATCACCGTTCCCGTCAGCGCGGGCATCAAGGTCCGCGACGGCGATCTTGTCAAGCAGGGCGACGACCTCACCGAGGGCACCTACAATCCTCACGACGTTCTGCGCGTCAAGGGCATCGACGCCGTTCAGGAATACCTCATTCAGGAGGTCCAGAAGGTCTACCGCCAGCAGGGCGTCGATATCAACGACAAGCACATCGAGGTCATCGTGCGTCAGATGATGCGCAAGGTCCGCATCGAGGACGCCGGCGACACGGGTCTGCTCTCCGGCTCCATGGCCGATCTCATCGAGGTCAAGAGCGCCAACGAGCGCATAAAGAAGGAAAACGAGCTCCGCGCCGAGCGCCTCGCCGCGAAGGAAGCCTCCGGCGAGCCCATCGATCCCGAGCAGGACGGCGAGCTCCGCCCCGCCGAGTATACGAGGCTCCTCATGGGCATCACGAAGGCGTCCCTCGCCACGGAGAGCTTCCTCTCGGCCGCGTCCTTCCAGGAGACGACGAAGGTCCTGACCGAGGCCGCCATCAAGGGCAAGATAGACCACCTCGTCGGCCTGAAGGAGAACGTCATCATCGGCAAGCTCATCCCCGCCGGCTCCGGCCTCGAGATTTACAGAGACTTCAACGAGGTCATAGCCTCCGAACCCGAAGAGACCGAGGAGCCCGCCGTCTGACGACGGGCTCCCCGAAGCCGCCCGAAAGGGCGCGAAAAAAAGTCGGTCCGGCGCAAAAATTTGCGTTGACTAATAAATGCAGTTTTGCTATAATGCCAAATTGCGAGATTATTTCAGGAAAGGAGGAAGTTCATGCCTACTTTTAACCAGCTTGTCAGGAAGGGCAGGGAAACCGTGGCTTACAAGTCCACTTCGCCCGCCATGCAGAAAGGCCTCAACACTCTCAAGAACAAAGAGACCGATCTGAGCTCTCCCCAGAAGCGCGGCGTATGCACTGTCGTTCGTACCCAGACCCCGAAGAAGCCGAACTCGGCTCTCCGCAAGGTCGCCCGTGTGCGCCTTACCAACGGCTATGAGGTGACGGCCTATATCCCCGGCATCGGCCACAATCTTCAGGAGCACTCGATCGTCATGATCAGAGGCGGCCGTGTCAAGGACCTCCCCGGCGTACGTTACCACATCATCCGCGGCACTCTCGATTCCCAGGGCGTTGCCAACCGCAAGCAGGCCCGTTCCAAGTACGGCGCCAAGCGTCCGAAGGCCGGAAAGTAATTGCGAGAGAATTCGCGCTGGGAGCGTATTGCTTCCATGCCTCGATATATAACCTATCGGGGCGCAATACGGGAGCGGCGGGAGACCGCCGTCTTTCGAGTACCTGTGAAATCATTTTATGAAGGAGGGAAGTACAGTGCCCAGAAGAGGTAACGTCCCTAAAAGAGAGATCATACCCGATCCTGTGTATAACAGTGTTCTGGTGACCAAGCTTATCAACAGCATCATGCTCGACGGTAAGAAGGGCGTGGCTCAGAAGGTCGTCTACGACGCTTTCGACATCATTGCCGAGAAATCCGGCAAGCCCGCTCTCGACGTTTTTACGGCGGCTCTTGACAACATCATGCCGTCTCTGGAGGTCAAGGCCCGCCGCGTCGGCGGTTCGACCTACCAGGTGCCTATCGAAGTCCGCGCCGACCGTCGGCAGACACTCGGCCTTCGCTGGCTGACCAGTTATTCGCGCGCCCGCGGCGAGAAGACCATGAAGGAACGTCTCGCCGGCGAGATCCTCGACGCCTCCAACAACCTCGGCAACGCGGTCAAGAAGCGTGAGGACACCCACAAGATGGCGGAGTCCAACAAGGCCTTCGCGCATTACAGATGGTGATCCGGGTCCCCGCGATCGACCTCTGAACGATATCAAGGAGTTTAAGATGCCCAGACAGAAATCCCTTGAAAACACGAGAAATATCGGTATCATGGCTCACATCGACGCCGGAAAGACGACCACGACGGAGAGGATACTCTTCTATACGGGCGTCAACTACAAGATCGGTGAGACCCATGAGGGCACCGCCACCATGGACTGGATGGAGCAGGAACAGGAGCGAGGCATAACCATAACCTCCGCCGCCACGACCTGCTTCTGGAGAGACGTGTGCATCAACATCATCGACACCCCGGGCCACGTGGACTTCACGGCCGAGGTCGAGAGAAGCCTGCGCGTCCTCGACGGCGGCGTCACGGTTCTGTGCGCCAAGGGCGGCGTAGAGCCGCAGTCTGAGACAGTCTGGCGTCAGGCGGACCATTACGGCGTTCCCCGTCTCATTTATATAAATAAGATGGATATCATGGGCGCCGACTTCTTCAACGTGCTCGACATGATAGCCGAGAGGCTCAAGGCCAACGCCGTCCCCATCCAGCTGCCGATAGGCAAGGAGGCGGACTTCCGCGGCATCATCGACCTCGTCGGCATGCACGCGGTCATCTACTACGACGACCTCGGCAAGGACCAGCGCATTGAGGAGATCCCGGAAGAATTCCTCGACATCGCGGAGGAGTACAGGACCAATCTCATCGAAAAAGCGGCGGATTTCGACGACGAGGTAATGGAGCTTTACCTCGACGGACAGGAGATCCCCGAGGACATTCTCCGGAGAGCGATCCGCAAGGGCACGGTCTCCGTGCAGATGTTCCCGGTCCTCTGCGGCACGTCCTACAGAAACAAGGGCGTGCAGAAGCTGCTTGACGCGATCGTAGACTACCTTCCGTCCCCCGTGGACATCCCGCCCGTCGTCGGCATAAACCCCGCCAACGGTCAGGAGGTCACCCGCGAGGCGAATGATGAAGCGCCGTTTTCCGCGCTCGCGTTCAAAATAATGACCGACCCGTTCGTCGGAAAGCTCGCGTTCATCCGCGTGTACTCCGGCAGCATCGAATCGGGCAAAACGGTCATAAACTCCACCAAGGACCGCAGAGAGCGTCTGGGGCGCATACTTCGTATGCACGCCAACCACCGCGAGGACATAACCGACGTCTATTCCGGCGACATCGTCGGCGTAGTCGGCCTCAAGTCCACTACGACGGGCGACACGCTCTGCGACGAAAAGCATAAGGTCATCCTTGAGTCCATGGAATTCCCCGAGCCCGTCATCAGGGTCGCGATAGAGCCCAAGACGAAGGCCGGTCAGGAAAAGATGGGCGTCGCGCTCAGCAAGTTGGCGGAGGAGGACCCGACCTTCAAGACCTATACGGACGAGGAGACGGGCCAGACCATCATCGCCGGCATGGGCGAGCTCCACCTCGAGATCATCGTGGACAGGCTCCTTCGGGAGTTCCGCGTCGAGGCGAACGTGGGCAAGCCGCAGGTCTCCTATAAAGAGACCATTCGCAAGAGCGCCATATCCGACATGCGCTACGTCAGGCAGACGGGCGGCAAGGGCCAATTCGCCCACGTCAAGCTGCTCATTGAGCCCAACGAGCCCGGCAAGGGATATGAGTTCATCGACCAGATCACCGGCGGCGCGATCCCGAAGGAGTATATCCCCTCGGTCGATCAGGGCATTCAGGGAGCCATGCTCTCCGGCCCGCTCGCCGGCTACAACGTCGTCGACGTGAAAGCCACGCTGCTCGACGGCTCGTTCCACGAGGTCGACTCCTCCGAGCTCGCCTTCAAGATAGCGGGTTCGATGGCGTTCAAGGATGCCTGCCTGAAAGCCGATCCAGTTCTGCTCGAGCCCATCATGAAGGTCGACGTCATAGTCCCCGAGGACTATATGGGCGACGTCATGGGCGACCTCAACGCCAGGCGCGGCCAGATCCAGGGCATGGAGACGAGAGTAGGCGCGGCGCACATCGACGCGCTCGTTCCGCTCTCCGAGATGTTCGGATATGCGACCGACCTGCGCAGCAGGACTCAGGGACGCGGCCAGTACAGCATGGAGCCGAGCCACTATATCGAGCTGCCGAAGAATCTTCAGGAAAAGCTCATCGGCCTGTCCCGCGGCAACTAAGTGTTGCAAAAACGGACGAAATGCTGTAAAATCAATTTTTAGAGTAAGTAAGCAATCATTTCAACAATATCAACTATTTTTAAGGAGGCTACCACTACAATGGCCAAGGCGAAATTTGAGAGAACCAAGCCCCATGTAAACATCGGCACCATCGGCCACATCGACCATGGTAAGACGACCCTTACCGCCGCCATCACCAAGGTCCTGAACATGGCTAACCCCGATGCCGCGTCCTATACTGCTTACGATCAGATCGATAAGGCTCCCGAAGAGAGAGCCCGCGGTATCACGATCAACACCGCCCACGTCGAGTATCAGACGGCTGCCCGTCACTATGCTCACGTCGACTGCCCGGGCCACGCCGACTATATCAAGAACATGATC
>JAFZOI010000023.1 GCA_017550645.1 Oscillospiraceae bacterium | reverse complement strand
TACGCCCAGACGATGGCGGAGCGCGGCTTTCTGACGATCGCCTTTGATCCGTCCTTTACCGGTGAGTCCGGCGGTTTCCCCCGCGCGATGCATTCACCTGATATCGACGTCGAGGATTTCCAGGCTGCGGTCGATTTCCTGTCTGTCCAGGACAATGTTGATCCTGAGCGTATCGGCATCCTCGGTATTTGCGGCTGGGGCGGCATGGCTCTGCAGACGGCCTGCATCGATACCCGCGTCAAGGCCACGGTGACTTCCACCATGTATGATATGTCCCGTGTTGCCGGAAACGGTTACTTCGATGCGGCAGACAGCGAGGAGGCAAGGCATCAGGCACGGATTGCCGTGAACGCACAGAGAACGCAGGATTACAAGACCGGTGAGTACGTCAGAGCAGGCGGTGTGGTCGACCCTCTTCCGGAGGACGCGCCGTACTTCGTAAAGGACTATTATGCCTACTACAAGACGCCCCGCGGATATCATCCCCGTTCTCTGAATTCCAACGACGGATGGACCGTGAACACCGGCACCTCTCTCATGAATATGAGGCTGTTCACCTACGCTAAGGAGATCCGCTCCGCCGTTCTGATGATCCACGGCGATAAGGCGCATTCCTGCTATATGAGCCGCGACGCCTACGCCGATATGGTGAAGGACAGCAAGTACGCGGACAACAAGGAACTCTATATCATCCCCGGCGCGTCTCATACCGATCTGTATGACGGAGGCAAAGGCAGCTATATCCCCTTCGACAAGATCGAAACGTTCGTGAAGGAGAATCTGAAATGAGTAAGGTACTTGTGATCACGACCAGCCTTCGGGCAAAAAGCAATTCGGACAGACTGGCAGAGGAACTGATCCGCGGCGCAAAGGATGCGGGACACGAAGTCGAACAGATCAGTCTCAAAGGAAAGGAGATCAGGTTCTGCATCGGCTGTCTCGCCTGCCAGAAGACACAGAAGTGTGTTCTGAAAGACGATGCGGTCCAGATCGCGGAAAAGGTAAAGGAAGCGGAAACTCTGGTCTTTGCCACGCCGATCTACTACTACGAGATGAGCGGCCAGATGAAGACCCTTCTGGATCGCCTGAATCCTCTCTATCCATCCGACTATAAGTTCAGGAAAGTGTACATGCTCTCCGTAGCAACCGAAGATGAAGACTATGTTCCCGAAAAGGCGATCAACGGCCTGCAGGGATGGGTCGACTGTTTTGATAAAGCCGAGCTTGCCGAGACTCTGTTCTGCGGCGGCATCTCCGACGCAGGCGAGGCGTCCGGCAGGAGCGTGGAACAGGAGGAAGCGTATGCATTCGGCAAGGCGCTTGCGTAACGCGCTGCGCATGGCGCTGTGCGACGTTTTGATGCTGCTGCTTCTGGCAGGCTGCGCCGCGAAGGGCAATACCGCCTCCCCGGAGACGACGCCCGGGAAAGAAGCGGCCTCTGCAGCGGAGCCGACGCAGGCGGAGGAACCGTCCTCTCCGGAGGAGCCCGCGCAGACGGATCCCCAAGCCGGCGGCGCACACATTCTCGTCGCCTGTTTTTCAGCTACGGGACACACGGCGCCGATCGCGGAATACGCCGCGGAGCTCCTCGGCGCTGATCTCTATGAGATCGTCGCGGCAGAGCCGTACACGGAGGCGAACCTCGCCTATTATACTGGCGGCCGCTGCGATCAGGAGCAGGATGACCCCGACGTCCGCCCGGCCATCTCTGGCGCGGTGGGAAACATGGATCAATATGACGTCGTGCTGATCGGCCATCCCATCTGGCACGGACAGGCGCCCCGCATCATCAGTACGTTTCTGGAGAGCTACGATTTCTCCGGAAAGACGCTGACGACCTTCTGCACCTCTGCGTCCAGCCCCCTGGGTTTCAGCGCCGCCAACCTGCACGGGCTCGTCTCGGAGGACGTGACATGGCTGGAGAGCAGACGCTTTCCCATCGGCGCCTCCCGGGAAGAAGTAGCCGGCTGGCTGGCGGAGATCGGGCTGACAGGGAGCGAGCGATTGGAGGAAGCAGGTATGCAAATGAGGATCAATGACGTCCCCGTTGCGGTGCAGTGGGAGGATAACGAGAGCGTCGCGGCCCTTATGGAACTGGCACAGGAGGCCCCGCTGACGATCCATATGTCCATGTACGGCGGCTTCGAGCAGGTCGGGCCTATCGGAACACCCCTGCCGAGAAGCGATATGCAGACAACCACTGAGGCCGGAGATATCGTGCTGTATTCCGGAAATCAGATCGTTGTGTTCTATGGCTCCAACTCCTGGGCTTACACCCGGCTGGGGCACATCACGGACAAGACGGCGGACGAGCTGGCGGAGATCCTGGGAAACGGAAACGTGACGGTCACGATCAGCATCAAATAGTATAGTAAAATCTCAGCCCCTGCCTTGGCTTCAAGGCAGGGGCTGAGCCGTAGTATGGTTATTCTTCGTCCTTCACTGGCGGTCCGGGCAGGAACGTATCCATTACAAAACAGGCTCCCAACCGGAAGCCGGTGACGAAGCCGTCCAGAGTGGAGTCGCCGTTGAAGGCAGACCAGGCGTCGGCAAAGTCGAGGAAGCGATTCTTCTCCTCGCCGGTCAGCGTATCGGCAAGAAACTCCTCGTTCTCCCGGATCGTCAGCATTGTGCGCTGTACGCCCTCGTCATCCTCAAAGCCGCTGTTCTGCGGGTCGATATTGCCGTAATAGAGCTCCTCGATAAAGCTTTTCATGTCGTTTCTCCTTGTACATTTTTATGAGAAACCCGTGCGCTTTTTGCCTGAAAACATAGGTTTTTCAACGTTTTTGAAATGTGCTTGCTCAAGTGCGTTATTCACCGCTTGACCATTGAAAAGAAGCATCCGTCCAATCGGACGGGTGCTTCTTTTTGATGATCGAGCGGTTCGCGCGTTCTTATCCCAAGCGCGCCGGACCGAGGAGTGGGAGCCCCGAGCGGGTCGTCGCGAATGACTGCTTTTCCTGTGCTTCGGCCTCCGCTGCGGTCATTACCGCTTTTCGGGTCTCAACGTGAGTTCGCTGTCTATCCTCCGGATCAGGTCTTCCAAAGGCTGATAAACAAACGATTCCTCCGTAACGCTGCCGACCTTCTTCTTAATGTCCCGGCACAAATCCAGATAACCCTTCTTCAGATTATTCAATTCTCTTGAGTTTTTCTGCGCCTGATACAAACGTACGGCAAACATAGCATCTTCAAATTCAACTTTGACAAAATCCGTCGCCTCATCCAAATATTTCATATCGGACGCCTGACGTTCGTCATCCTTGATATTGGACAGAAAATGCAATTCCAGTTGCCTTTTTAAGAGCTTGAGCACGTTAATGCTATAGTTTCCCATAAATATACTCCTTTATACAGGCCGAAAGATGCGGCCGGACCCTGTTCCGTTTTGATTTATTATAGTACCATTACGAAAAACAGTAAAGCGCCGGAATGCAGTACCCCGCTTATGTCCGGGGCTCCGTTTCCCTTGTCCGCGCGTCTTCGTCTCTGCGCTCGAGGCGGAGGAGGAGCTGGCCCGAGCGGGCCGTTTCGCCGAGAGCGTTCACGTACTCGCAGTCGGCGAGCATGCCGAGCCCCGGCTCGAACCGGCAGCCGAGATATTTGAGCTCCGCGCGGGCGAATATCCCCTCGCCGCCGACGACGCGGAGCCTCTCGCCCTCCGTAAACGGGCTAGGGAACTCGAACGCGAGCCGCTCGAAGCCGTCCGCGATCCGTCCGTCGCCGGAGAGCCGCATGACCCTGCCTGCGCCGTCGAGCAGGCCGTGCACGTGGCCGCCGCCGGGCGTGCGGCGGGATATCTCGGTATACTGCGCCCCGCGCGCGAGGCTCACGCACTCCGCGAGCGAAACGCCGCGGCGGGTCTCGACCGTCTCCCCGTCTTCGCCGCGGCAGACGCACTGGAAGGCGTGCGCGCCGGGCGCGGAGAGCTCCGCAAGGAGCGCTTCGTCCCGCTCGACGGCCTCCGACACGAGCCGCCCGAAGGCGCAATCGCCGAGGCCGCGCATGATCTCCGCCCACGCCGCGCGCCGCTCCGCGACGCTCAGCCTGCGGCTTTCCGCGGCGAGATATGCCGCGTCGCGCGGCGAGAGATGAAAGCCGACAGCCCTCAAATGCTCCCTTACGTCGCGGGAATCTATGTAGTCGTAATAGTCCGTCGCCTTATGCTCCGACCCGGCATTCACCTATCCTCAGCCCCTCCCTGAACAGTTCGTTGTTGACGAGCATCTCCTCGAACGTCACGGGGCGGTACCCGTTGACGTCAACGCTCGCGTTGAGCACGCCTCTGTCGTCCCGCGCGTACGCGAGGAGCCTGCCTCCGACGTCGGTATGCGTCGTGCCGTGGACGGCGAACCCGTCGCCGCGCTTCCACGCGACCGGCGGGCGGCGGCGCATCACTACCTCCGCGCCGCGGTCGGCTGTCTCGGCGCACTGCGCGATGCAGTCGAAGTACCTGAGGGCGCCCCGCCGCTTCATCCACGCTATCTCAGCCCCGCCGGCGACGAGGATCTTCCTGCCCTCGAGCGCGTCAAGGGTCCTGCCGGGGTCCCCGACGCGCCTGCCGAACATGCCGCCGAGGATATAGACCTCGTCGTTGGCGGAGACGGTGCAGTTCCACATCTCGGTCAGCATCTCCTCCGCCTCGGCCGCGTCCGCGTAAGGCCGCGCGTACCTGACGACCGCGCGCTCGTCCCCAAAGTACGTATCCGCAATATAGAATATCATTCCGTTCACTCCCGAATCGTGTTTTTGCCTTTGCGGGTTACATAATAACCCGCCGTCTGTCCGTTAAAACGGACTTTGAGCGGCGAACGGACGGCGGCGCCGTTATCGGACGGTTCCGGAAACGACGCGGATCATTTCCTGTTTCGTTTTTGATCTGCCGACAAACACGGTTCTACCGCATGAAACGTCCCCAAAATGGTACCGACAAGACGATAGCATAAGATAAACGGCTCACGAAATCTCCCTCTTCTGGTTGACTTGCCGAGAAACAGCCATTAAAATAAAAGAAAAACCGACAACGACGATCCGGAGGGCGTTTCATGGTTTATCTGTCCAAATCAAAATACTGCGGGCTGTGGCAGTGCCCGAAGATCGCATGGCTGCGCAGATACAGACCCGATGCCGCGTTTTTAGACGGGAGCGTTCTCGCCCGCATGGAGGCCGGCAACGAGGTCGGCGACCTTGCGATGGGGCTCTTCGGCCCGTACGTCGAGGTCACGGTCCGCGACGGCGACAAGCTCGACCTCGCGGCCATGATATCCGCCACGGAGGCCGAGATGGCGAAGGGCACGGAGAATATCTGCGAGGCGTCGTTTTCATATAACGGCCTCTACTGCGCCGTGGACATCCTCCGTAAGGACGGGGACGGCTGGGCCGTCTACGAGGTCAAGAGCTCGACCAAGCACTCGCAGCCCGACGGCTCGTACGGAGACGACAAGGAGATCTATATCGCGGACGTCTCCTATCAGAAGTACGTTCTCGAGCACTGCGGCGTCAACGTCACGGGCACATATCTCGTCTGCCTCAACGGCGACTACGTCTTCGACGGCACGCTCGATCTGACCGGGCTTTTCTACGTTTCCGACGTCTCGGAGGCCGTGAGGACGGAGATAGGGAACATCGAATACAACGTCGCCATCGCCGAAAAGCTCCTCGCGTCGGAGGACGAGCCGGACATCGACCTCAACGCAAACTGCCGCAAGCCGTATAAGTGCGCCTTCTGGCAGTACTGCTCGCGCGGCGTGCCGGAAAAGTCCGTCTTCGACCTATATCGGCTCAATTTCAATAAGAAGCTCGAATACTACTACAAGGGGTGGATCGCCTACCGCGACCTGCTCATGAACGCGCCGATCAAGAACGAAAAGCAGCTCCGCCAGCTCGAATACGGGACGAAGGAGCTCGGGACGTACGTCGACCGCGCGGGCATTTCCGCGTTTCTGGACAAGCTCTCATATCCGCTGTACTTCCTCGATTTCGAGACCATGCAGCCGGTCGTCCCGCAGTTTGTCGGGACGCGGCCGTATACGCAGATACCGTTCCAGTATTCGCTGCACTACATAGAGCGCGAGGACGGCGAGCTCCTGCACAAGGAGTTCCTCGCCGAGTCCGGGACGGACCCGCGCCGCGCCATAGCCGAGCGGCTCTGCGAGGATATCCCCGCGGACGTCTGCGTCACGGCGTACAACAAGGCCTTCGAGTGCACGCGGCTGAAGGAGCTCGCGGAGGAATTTCCCGATCTCGCGGAGCATCTTCTGAGTATCAGGGACAACATCGTCGACTTGCTCGTACCATTCCAGTCGGGCTGCTACTACAACCGCGCCATGGGCGGCTCCTTCTCGATAAAGAGCGTCCTGCCGGCCATCTACCCGGACGATCCGGAGCTCGACTACCACAATCTTGAGGGCGTCCACAACGGCGGCGAGGCGATGGCGATCTTCCCGAAGATAAAGGACATGCCGCCGGACGAGCGGGCAAAAGCCCGCCGCGAGCTGCTCAAATACTGCGAGCTGGATACGTATGCGATGGTCAAAGTCTGGGAGGAGTTGGTGAGAGTGGCGAAGGAGGGGTAGAGAGGTAATCAATTAAGGCAGCTTTTATTGTCGCTATATTTACAGAGACCAAAAAACCTCTAATATGTAGAAAGAAGGATTATCATGGCAAACAAACTTGCTGGAAAAAAAGTGCACGCTCAAGGGGAACTCTCCTTTATCGACATTCAAGAGGCTGTAAACAAAAAAATGTTTTGCCTCCCTGCCATACAAAGGGGTTTTGTGTGGGCAAAGGAAGATATTGCTGACTTTTTTGATAGTTTATTAAAAGGTTTTCCGATAGGAAATCTTCTTCTGTGGCAATTAAGCAGCGAAGATGATCGTAAGGCAACTGCGTTCTACCCCATCAATACCAATGAAAATAGCTTAAACATTGAAGGTCAAAGAAGAATATCGGGATTTCTCACCGAAAAAGATAGGAGATACTGTGTCATTGATGGTCAACAAAGGATAACTGCGTTATATAGAGGACTTAATTGCAGGTATTCCGTCGATGGAAAAAAGTATTTATTGTATTTTGACGTTATGGCAGATAACACGAAGCCCGCTTTCAGATACTTTTCAAAAGAGCGGATTGAAAATGGGCACTTTTGGATACCAGTAAAGAACATTTGGGCCGAACTGGAAAAAGGCAAAGAGATGGCATACCTCAGCAATTATAGACGTCAATTTTCTGAAAAGGATAAGTATTACAGAACAAACGCTCAAGGAGAACAAATACGAAGAAGAACGCAGGAGGTAGAGCGAGTTGATAGTATCTGTCGGGATTTTGATGACAACAAGTCAAAAATAGAAACGAACTACAAAAGGCTAATCTATTGCTTTAAATCTCGACAAATCCCGTACAGCTTAGTAGATTTATCCAAAATCGAAACTGGAGAAGAAACCGTTGAAAAGCTATTTGAAGTCTTCGTTAGACTGAACAATAGCGGTAAACCCATCAATCCTACCGACTTGTTGTTTGCACAAATAGCTAAAAGCGGGAGCGTTGATGAGCTTTGGGAATTGTTTGATGAAGCTGTTAGCAGAATAAATAATGATGAAAACGGTGCGGGCAGAAAGAGTAAGTTCTCCCAAGAACATCTTTTGCGTTTTATTTGGTTGGCATATAGAACGGACAATTCTTCTTTTAAGAAATACTACACAACCGGGAAGCTGCCAGTCAAACTCGAAGAAAAGATGGATAATATTGTAGATGCGTTTATAAAGGCAAAAAAGGCTTTTATTGAAGGAAAACTATCATTTTCCAAAAATACACCTTACGGCATGTTTCTCCCAATTGCGTATTATTTCTATTATGGCGGAAAGAACTCTCCCGATTCCACATTAGAAATTGAAAGATATTATGAAAATGTCTTGCTATCCAATGCCTTCAGCCAAAGTACAGATACAGTAATGTCCAAAATTGTTGAAGCTCTCGGGAAAAATAGAAACAATATTACGCTTTTTGGGAATAAAAGAATCTTTAATTACCAGACTCTAAAGTCCAAGCTGAAAGAACTCGGTGCTTCTTATTTTGATATAGGTAGCGAAGAACTCTCAGCGATTCTAAACAAAACTTACGACAAAAACAAAGAAGATATAAAGCGAATTCTTTTCTTGTTGTCGAGAAAATATTTACAAAATACATCTAATTACTATGATCTTGATCATATGCATCCTAAAAAATATGCTGAAAATGAGATTGAATTCTATAAGGAAGTCGGTGGAAATACTCCAGACAACAAAGAACTGTTCTCATACTATCAAAAGCATGTAAATGTATTTGGCAATCTGCAACTGCTTGATGAATATGGAAATCGGGGCGAAAAGAACGATAACCCACTTGATAAATGGCTATGTGAGTGTAGAAAGCCGAACAACTTGCACGAGTATGCGGTTAGTAACTTTATATGCGGAGCTGAAACTCCTGACGGACAGCCTTCTTTGGATTATTTCAAGCTAAAGAACTTCAAAGAATTCTATGAGAAAAGAGAAAAAACTCTTCGTAAGGCACTTGCAGATTTTTTTGACATAAAAGACCAATAATTTATTCTATAAGAACAAGTGCTGAGAAAAATCTCTCTAACTAAAAAAACCAAGCTTACTAGCCCGCAGGTATCCCTGCGGGCCGGTTTTTCGGTCAGTTTTCCGCGCGCTTGAGATCGACGTAGAGCTCAGCGGCGCAGTCCTCCACCATGTAGTCGACAAGGGCGTGAAGGAAATAATCCCGCTCCTCCGTCATATCAAAAATATCGGTCTTTAAGTACGGGTCGACGGCGCATAGGCGGACGTCGCAGCCCCAAAAAGCGGCCAGCTTGCCCCCGCAGACTTCAATGCCCACGGCGCCGTCGTTTCCGAAGTAATCTTCAAACGGCAGGGCCGCGTTCTCCCCTGCGAGAGCCGTTGCAAGCACGTCCTGCGCTGTACTTATGGCGCGCGTAAGCTCCCGGTCCGTCCCGATGCTCTCAAATCTCGCGATCTCCGTATAGCCGCGGAGCGCGCGGATATGACCCTCGCCGTCGAATATGGCGTTGCTCTCACCGTATGCGAAGCCGCGGAGCTTCTTCCGCATGACCGCGCGGGCGTCCTCGAAGCGGTCGAAGACGAAAAAGGACGTCTTCACGTCGTCCGGGAGCACGCGCTTCCCCGGCAGAGACGTCCTTATCGAAAGCACCCATTTGCCGCTCACGGAAATCCTCCTATCATCTCAGAGCAGGCGGAGCGAGCGGCCGTACGTATTGACGGCCACGGCCTGCGCGAGGAGCTTCGCCTCGGCGTTCACGACGGACTCCGGCGCTTTTAAGCGCATGAGGAACCAGAGCCGCTGCGCCCTGACGATCACGTCGTAGGCGGCGACGCCGCCGATGCGGCTCTCCGCGTCGGCGTACATGGCTTCGACGTATCCGTCGTAGACCGCCTGCTCCTCCGCGGTCAGGGGCCTTTCATCGTCCCAGACCGCATCGATGACGGCGCTCACCTCGGCGTTCGCCTCGGCGCTCTCGGCGAGGGGGCGGAGGTAGACGTTCCAAACGTCGGACAGCTCCGAGGAAAGCGGCTCCGCGTTCTCCCCCGCGAGCTCGCGCAGGGCGGCGCACAGCGCGCCGAACTTCTCGAGGACGGCGTCGCGGCCCTCCGCGTCCCACGTCAGGAAGCACTCCATGAGCTCCCCGGCGTCGTCGCCGGAGAAACCGGCGCGGTCAACAAAGTCGTAGGGCCACGCGGGTATGACGAGACGGCCCTCGCCGTCGGTATGCTCAAACATGGCGTTGACGACGCCGGCGGGAGTGAGGGCGTCGTACTGCTCCTCAGTGCCGAAGGCAGACTTGATATTCTCCATTTATATATCCTCCATATCATTTGTTTCGATAAGAGCATACGGCGGCCAACGTACCGAAAACGGTACGTTGGCCGTCTGCTTCGTATTTGCCCGCCTCATCTGCCCGCGGGTCTTTCTCCTTTCAGCAGATCGGCAGCCTTCATCGCCGTCAGCGCCGCCGCGAGGACCAGCGCCGCCGGCAGGATGGCGGGACCGGCGCCCGACCCCCACTCCCAGGTCATGAGCTCCGTGAGCAGCGCGGTCTCCGCCGCCGAAAGCAGAAACACGGCCGTGTCGCGCAGCAGCGGTTTCCCTTTGAGCGTCAGCAGCACTGCCGCATCCGCGACCGCGACCGTCAGCGCGAACGCGTATGCTCCCCATTCCCGGCTCAGCATCCACGCCGCAGCCTGCGGCACGACGCCGCCGGCGAGCATCCTGAACGTTCCGTATATAACGGACGCAAGCGCCCTCAGTCCTTCCGGGAGCTCCGGCAGCGTCAGAGGTATCTGCATTCCGTCTCTCCTTTTACGATCGTCTCCGGCGGGGTCAGACCGCCGCCGGAACGACCGGGAACCTGCGCTTGAGCTCGCAGATATCGGAATAGAGGAGCGTCTCCTTGGTTTCGAGCAGCGCGGCGGTCTCCTCGAGTAGTTTTCTGTTCTGTATGAGGATGTTGCGGCTCATCAGCATATATCTCTCGAGCTCGGCCTGTGTCGCGGCCTCGCTGCGCGCGATCATGCTCTCGGACTCTGCGTACTGCCGCCCGGAGACGTCCGTCAGTCCGAAGCCGAGCGTCGCGTTCTCGGCTATCCCCCTCCTGAGATACTGGTACGCGTGCGTGATATCCGACTGGCAGCCGCTCGCGACGGTATCCGCGTAGTAGAGCTCGACGGCGGCCTTGCCGGCGAGATGTACAAGTACCTCGTGCGGCCTCCTGTCGATGGGCTTGCAGCGGTGAACGAAGCCGTTGCCGGCGTCGCCGCCGCTGGTGCGGATGGAGGCGAGCCCGACGCTGTCCGGGACGAGCGCCTCGAGCGCGACGACGTGGCCCGCCTCGTGCATCGCGGTCCTCCTTCTGCGGTCGTCGCTGCACTTGAGGCATTCGTCGGTCGCGCCGTACTGCATGTTCAGCACCGACTCGACGAGGTCCTCCATGCCGATGCAGTCCTTGCCGGCGTAGCCTGCGCTGACGGCGGCTTCGTTTATGATGGTCTCGAGCTCGGCGCACGAATTATAGCTGAACATCCTGTTGAGGTCCTCAAGGTCGACGTCCGGGGAGACCTTCTTGAGCGACAGGAAGTGGGAGATTATTCTCCGCGCGTCCCCCTCGGTCGGGACTTCGAACTCGATCTGGCGGTCGAAGCGGCCGGATCGCTTGAGCGAGCGCGGCAGCTTGCGTATCTCGTTCACGGTCGCGATTACGAACACGCCGCAGTCCTTCACGTCGTCTATGCCCGCCTGCACCGCGACGTACTCCTCCGCGTCGGCGTGGTCGTCGTCCTCGTTGGCGAACTTGTCCATGTCGTCGAGGAAGACGACGGACGGAGCGTGCTTCTTCGCCTCGGCGAAGGTCTCCGAGATCTTCGCGACGAAGCCGTCGCCGCCGCTGGTCTTCCTGAGCGTGAAGGCGGGAAGGCCGCTCTCCTCGATGAAGCACTTCGCCATCAGCGACTTGCCCATGCCCGGGTCCCCGTAGAGCAGGACGCCCTGCGGGAGCTTCGCGCCGAGCTCCCTGTACCTCTCGCCGTCGCGGATCATATCGCAGACGCGGAGCAGCTCCTTCTTGATGTTGTCGTAGCCTATTACTTTGTCGAAAGCGTTCATTTAACTTTCCTCCATGTTTTTTCGATTTGTTTCACGCTGTCATAATACGATATGCAGCGTCCTTTTTTCGGTACATGACTTTTTCGCTTTCAGACGCGGTCCCGGCTGTGGACCGCTTTGTTTATCTCCCCTCCGGCGTCCCGGAAGGGTATGTCCGTAAGAGCCGCGCAGGCCTTTCATCTGCGCGGGCGCTTATAGTAACACGCCTGATCTCCAAAAATCAAATAATTCGGGCCCAAAATGAAAATTTGTCGGTCGAGAGCCTCCGCGGCCTCCTCAAATCGCGCTCCGGGCGGCGGATCGAACAGCAGAAGCGGCGGGAAAACGCGGTGCATGTCCCGCACCGCCTCGACGTCGCGCCAGAGCGAGTTGAGCTCGAAAAAGCAGAGCAGCTCCTTTTCAGGTCCCTCGTCCGGGGCGAAGCGCCGCAGCCGTTCCCTGAGCAGGCGGCGGAAGACCGCCGTCCCTCCCGCGCCGTCCGTCAGCGCGGCGAAGTTCTTTTTCGGGAAGAAGCGCGCGGGGTCGGCGTACCCGGCGAGCCGCGCGGCGTATCCCGCGCCGGACCTGTATACGGAGAGGAAACGCTCCTCGGCGTTCATGGACGCAGGGGCGAAAAGCTCCGAAAGGGGCGTCCCGTCCGCGAGCTCCGCGCTCGCAGAGACCCCCGCGGCGCCCCCGCAGCCGAACAGCGCAGACAGCGCCGCGGCCTCCGCGCGGGTCTTCGGATAAACGACGGCGCCGCCGTACGAAAACTCCGCATCGCCGGACGCGCCGCGCAGGCGCAGTTTTTTCACCGTGAGCACGCTCTCACCTCCCTCCGGATATGACGATACCCCGCGCAGCGTACCCTTTCGGGTACGCGACGCGGGGCGCGCCTTATAAAACGACAAGCGGCGCACCATCGATGTGCGCCGCTTCATCCGCATCCCGTCCGTTCAGTCGGCCGTTCCGAATCATCTGAATTCATATCTTTTCCTCTTTGCGTCCTTTTTGCGTCGAAACCATGTATTTTTTTCTTGACTGCTTACAGGCCATCATCTACGACAGGATTCGTCTTGCACATGGAAATGATCGTGTCCAGGACCTTGTCAAAGCAATCTGCACAGAGCTTTATTTGGATCCTTTCAAGGTCGTGCCTTGAAGGATATCCTACAAAGATGTCATATCGGTTATTACCGAGGTTCATATCCCATGAAGAAAACGGCTTGCCGCACATCGTGCACACCGTCTTGGCAGCCTCGCGTTCCCATTCTTCTTTACCGTGTGTCTTTAAGAAATCTGCCCATTCCCTGTCGTTCATAATACGATCCTTTCATCAAATCCATATCCACCAGTAATCAAATACTTTTCTATAATGGTTTCCTTTTGGCGGCAACGCCTCAAATGGGAGATGTCTGACGGTACGCTCTGAAATCTTTTTCAGCCCCTTTTGACATTTACTGTTTTTTGCCGTCTTACGCGATCGGTATAAATATACTCGTCGAGCTCCTCATCCCATTTCAAGCCGCGTCCTATGGACGGTTTGTAGCCGCTCTGAGATAAACCGTTAAGTAAGCGGCGTTTACGAATCTTCTGCCGTTCCATGCTGACGACACGTTTTTCTTTATCCAGAAGATGCTCATCAGATAGGTTTGGATCATCTCGGATCACATCTCCTTCATATTCGATCCGGAAAAGCTCCTTTCTTTTTTGCTTATTCATATTCTACAAACCGAATCGCACCAAAAACGGGGCATTAAAAAAGGGGCTCGGAACGACCCGAGCCCATTGTATTCGACGATCCGTCCGCGGCTTGTCAAGGCGCGTTCTTCAGGCAGGCCCCGACGAGTTTTTCTGCCGCGCGCTCCAGCCTGACGTCCATGCCCGTCCGCCGATCCTCGTCCGGCACGTTCCACATGGCGTACTTGCTGAATACCTTTAGTTTTCGATGCGGGTTGTCTACTCCGTAACGCATGAAATCATATAAGTCGTGACCACTAGGCACCGCCATAAACGCCGTATCTTTAAGGAACGTGTCCATGTCTTCTCTGCGGATATCCCCGCCGCATTCTTTTCCGGGTATATCACACCGCCACTTGAGCGTCCCCGCTACGAAATGATATTTCTCTTCGCAGCCCCATCCGTTGTATTTGACATAGCTGATTTCTTTATTACCGAGAAGGCGGTACAATCTGTTTAGATCCGCAGGTACTTCTATCTCTGTGTTTCTATTGTTTGGAAGAAAAGGTATCTGCGTGAATCCATAATCATCCACTAGTATGAACGCAAACCATATCTTTTCTATCAAAGCAAACAGCAGAAATCTTCCTTCATATTTTTTGAATACCTTGGGATCCCACTTGTCAGTTATGAAAAACACCGTTTTTGGCTCATCTCTTTCTAGCTCTATGGCCATACTTACGCACTGGCGATCGGTCTCTTTCATAGCCTCTTCCAGCTTGCATTTGCCATTACAGACGGCCAAGAATCGAGGAAGCACCTTTGTATCAGGCAAGCCGAAAGGCCAACTGTTGTAACCGGATCTCGGTTGCTGACCTTTCAGATCCTCCGCTAAAGTATCGGGGTCCGGCATATGTTCTTGCACATATCTTTCTAAACTGTTCAACGGGCTATCGGCATCTTGCCATGTTATTAGATGTTTCTCAAACTCATACATCAACAACTCGTCAAGATGATATAACTCCTTAACGGTTTTTTCGTTTCTTTTGCTGCATTTCTCAGCGCACTCACGATAAAAAGACATCTCTTTTGCTCCTTTTTATTGTCAATTTCAATCATTTTACCCGCCATACGCCCGGGTTCGTCATATTTCTTTGGAGTTGGGAGTCGCCGTTATCTATACTTCTCCATCCCCTCGTTCAGCGCCTTCTTTATCCTCTCCCGCAAATGCGGCGGGGAGGTCACCTCGACGAAGTTCAGGTACTGCAGCGCCCAGTACTCCATGGCGTTCGGGCTCGCGCGGAGCGAGACGCGGACGCGGCTTTCGTCGTCCATCTTCATGATGCGGACGTCCGTCCCGAACCAGTCGATTATCTGGTCGATTATGCCCGCGTCCGCCGTGAACTCGACGGGCTCGGGCTTGTCCACGTACATATACGGCATGGTCGACGAGAGATCCTTGTAGCTTATCCCCTTCTCGTAGCCCGGGACCTTCGATATCGGCGTCGCCTTTTTGTCCGTGACGGTCATGTTCGTGATGCGGTCGAGCCTGTGGAAGACCACGTTGCCCCAGTATTCGCTGTACGCCATGAGGTAGTAGCGCTGGTTGTGCAGTATCATCTGGTAGGGGCTGACATACTGTTGGGACGTCTTGTGCAGTTTCTTGTCCTCGCCGTACTTGTTGTAGTCGTAGTGGAGCTGTCTCTTTTTCTCTATCGCGGCGTCGATGAGCTCGATATTGTAAAAGAGCGCCTGATTGTCCGTCTTGCTCCAGTCGTTTACCGAGTGTATGTGCTTGACGCTCGAGCGGAAGTACTTGTTGGACAGGCCGCAGAGGCGCTCGATGAGGTCCTTCGAGTGCTTCGCCGTGATGTGCTTGCTGCTCAGCACGCCGTCGATGAGCATGTGCAGCTCCGAGTCCTCGAAGTCGCGGCACTCCAGATAGCTGCCCGCGCGGCGCGAGCCGATCTCGATCCCCGCCTCCTTGAGCAGGGAGAGATTGCGCCCTATCGCCTTGCGCTCGACGACGATGCCGTAGTCCCGCTCGAGGCGCGCGGCGATATCCTCCTGCGTCATCGGGTGATCGTAGTCGCTGTTCTCCTTGAGTATCTGCCATATCCTGAGCAGCGCCAGTTTTTTCGGCTCGAAGCTTTCCATAAGAGGCCTCCCGCATACAGTATTACGCTTTTATTGTACCATAAACGGTGCAAATGGCAAGTGAGCGCCGGCTTTTCTCGGAAGGCCCGGGGCCGCTCACAGGCCGGCGAGCGCGGCGGCGAGCTTGGCGCGCGCCTTGGCCTGACCCTCGACCGCGGCGCGCAGGCTGTCCGCATAAGACGCGCCGCCGCCGGCGACCATGTCGTAGAGGAAGGTCTCCGCCCGCTGGAAGCATATGAGCGCGCCCTTCGGATCCTCCGGCGTCCCGTCGCCGCCCAGCAGGGCGTCGCCCACGCGCAGATATACCGGTCCCGCGCACCTCGGCGCGGCCTCGTCGGTCATCGTGTCGAGGCAGCGGGAGTAGATGCGGAAGGCCTCGGCGGGGTCCTTTTCGACGCAGAGCCCGTCGCGGTACATGTCGCCTATCTTATATAGCGAGACGATGTTCCCCTCGAACGCGCCGGGCGCGAAACAGCGGAACGCCTTTTCATAGTCGACGGGCACGCTCCTGCCGTAGTAGTGGCAGTAGCCGAGGTTCTCCTGCGCCTGACGGCTGCCCTTCTCCGCCGCGCGCTCATAGCATTCGACCGCTTTGGCATAGCTTTGCTCAAAGCCGCGCGCGCCGTCGTAGTACTGCGTGCCGAGGTCGTTCATCGCGTCCGCGTTGCCGTCCTCGTAAAACGAGACCTCGAGGAGTTCCTCGATCAGCCCGCGCAGGATCGCGGGGAGCGGCGCGGGGCGGTCGAGCGCAAGCAGATCGCACGCGACGTCGTAGGGGTCGGGCTCCGGTCCGCCTTCGAGCAGCAGTCCGCCCAGATAGTCGCGGGCTTCGGGCGCCTCGTCCGCGTCGAGCATCGCGAGCGCGTCCTGAATGGCGGTCGTTATATCAAATCTAATCATTTCGATACCTCCGGTTTTAAGTATTCTTTTTCTTCCGTCGCGTACAGTTTATCGTACACGGTGTCCAATAATCCGGTCAGGCTGCCGACGCGCGGGGCGTCTTCTCACCCGAGCGTGCAAATCCGCCCGCAGGGCTTTTTATTGGACAGCAAACGTGTTATCATGTAATCATAACGGCACGGGAGGGGTAAACCATGGCCAGAAGCGCCAATCAGAAGCTCAAACTGCTCATCCTCCGCGACTTCCTGCTCCGAAGGAGCGACGAGGGGCATCCGGTCACCATGCGCGACATGATAGACGAGCTCGCGCGCCACGATATCAAGGCCGAGCGCAAGAGTCTTTACGACGACCTCGAGGCGCTCAGACAGTACGGCCTCGACGTCGAGCAGAACCGCGGCAGCTACTTTGTCGGCGAGCGGAGCTTCGAGCTGCCCGAGCTCAAGCTGCTCGTGGACAGCATCCAGTCCTCCAAATTCGTCACGAAGAAAAAGACGCTCGAGCTCATCAAGAAGCTCGAGGCGCTCGCCAGCGTCTACGACGCGCAGCTGCTCGAGCGGCAGGTCTACGTCCGCAACCGCGTCAAGAGCATGAACGAGAGCGTCTACTACAACGTCGACAGCATCTCCGACGCGATAAATCAGGACCGCGCGATCAGCTTCGAATACTTCGAGTTCGGCATCGACAAGCAGCGCCGCATGCGCCGCGGCGGCGAGCTCTACGAGGTCAGCCCCTTCGCCCTCATGTGGGACGACGAGAACTACTATATGCTCGCGTGGGACGCGGAGGCCGCCGCCCTCAAGCACTACCGGGTCGACAAAATGCTCTCCATCACCGCGCTCGACCGCCGGCGCGACGGGCGCGAGGCCTTCGCGAAGGTCGACATGTCCGCCTACGCGAAGAAGGTCTTCGGCATGTTCACCGGCGAGGAGCGCCCCGTCCGCATGCGCTTCGCCGGGCACCTCGCCGGCGCCGTCATCGACCGCTTCGGCTCCGACGTCATGCTCATCCCCGACGGCGACGACGCCTTTACGGTCACCATCGAGCTCGCGGTGAGCCCGCGGTTTTTCGCGTGGCTCTTCGGCTTCGGGACGGAGGCGGAGATCCTCGGCCCCGACGACGTCCGCGCCGCCGCCGCGGACATGGCCCGCGGGATATTGGAAACGTACGGGGGATAGCGGCGAATCGCATATTGTCCATAAGGCATATCTTACGAGCGGAAGGTGAGAAAGTGGCGCTTGATCTAAAAGACAAATTGGTCGTCGGTATTTCGTCCAGAGCGTTATTTGATCTTGAAGAAGAGAACAGGATCTTCAACGAAGAAGGGCTGGACGCCTACGAGAAGTATCAGATCGAACACGAGGACGACATATTAAAGCCGGGGACGGCATTCCCTCTGGTCAAGGCTCTTCATAATCTTAACGGCGGCGACGAGAGATTGACCGAGATAATCATTATGTCTAAAAACAGCGCCGATACGAGTCTCCGCGTGTTTAATTCCATCGAGCACTACGGGCTGGACATAAGCAGAGCCGCACTTGTCGGAGGCGCCTCCATATCTCCGTATCTGGGGGCGTTCAAAACCGATCTTTTCTTGTCTGCTGACGAAAACGACGTTCAGGAGGCGATCGACGCAAATATTGCCGCGGGCATAATTTGTTCTCACGAAGACTTCCCGATCGATCCCGATCAGGAGATAAAACAGATAAGAATAGCTTTTGACGGAGACGCGGTCATATTTTCCGATGAGTCCGAGACTGTTTTTCAGCGCGAGGGCCTTAAGGCCTTTGAGGAGCACGAACGGCAGAATGCTCTCAAGCCTCTGCCGGAAGGGCCCTTCGCAAAGCTGCTTAAAACGATCTCCGTGGTTCAGCGGCGATTCGGCAAAGACGATATGCCGATAAGAACGGCTCTCGTTACCGCGAGGAATATGCCCGCGCACGAAAGGGTGATCCGGACGCTGCGGGCCTGGGACGTGCGGATCGACGAGGCGTTTTTCCTCGGCGGGATCAAAAAGAGCGAGGTCTTGAGGGCTTTCGGCGCAAACATATTCTTCGACGATCAATCGGCGCACACCGACCCCGCGTCAAAGGTGGTCCCCGCCGCACGCGTACTTAACAAAGGCAAATAAGAAAAAGGCGCCCGTCCGGCCGGACGGGCGCCTTTATTTCGTGCGTGGATCATACCATCAAGCGCAACGGTTTAAGAGAATAAAGAAGTTCACATGAAACCCGTGTAGCATGGAATTGCCACAAAGCCTCTATTCTCGTCGGAGAATCGTATGAACTGCAGACGTCTTAACATTGAAGAGCGCAGTCGCATATCGGCAAAATCACCCAACATTAATAGGCATATAATCTTGAAATTTTGCCGATAATTTGCTATAATGATCAGCAATGAAAGCGAGGGATCGTCATGGTCTGTCTATCTGTTTCGGAAGCGGCAAAAAAATGGGGAGTATCTGAACGCAGCGTGCGGAACTACTGCGCGCAGGGCAGAGTCGACGGGGCGAGCTTGGTCGGCAAGACCTGGCACATCCCTCAGAATGCGGAAAAGCCGGATCGGCTCAACAAGCGCAGCGATATGCCAAGATCGCTTCTGGAGGCGCTGAAGGCCGAGAAAGCGGCCAAGCTTCACGGCGGCATTTATCATAAGATCCAGATCGAACTGACCTACAATTCCAACCATATCGAGGGCAGCCGGCTCACTCATGATCAGACGCGCTATATCTTCGAAACGAACACGATCGGCGTCACCGACGCCGCAGTAAGGGTGGACGACGTGGTCGAGACGGCCAACCATTTCAAGTGCATCGACATGATCATCGACAATGCCGCTTATGCGCCCAGCGAGGCTTTCATCAAGCAGCTCCACGCCGCGCTGAAAAGCGGGACTACCGATTCGCGGCAGGACCGGTTTGCCGTCGGCGATTACAAAAAGCTCCCCAACGAGGTCGGAGGCATGGATACCTCCGCGCCGGAGGACGTCGCGGCGCATATGAAAAAGCTTTTGGCCGAGTATAACGCGGTCAAAGGGAAGTCATTTGACGATCTGCTGGATTTTCATTACCGTTTTGAGCGGATCCACCCGTTCCAGGACGGCAACGGCAGAGTAGGGCGGCTGATCCTCTTCAAGGAGTGCCTGCGGAACAATATTGTGCCGTTCATCATCGACGAGGATCTAAAGCTGTATTACTACCGCGGCCTGAAGGAATGGGAGCACGAGCGCGGCTATCTCCGTGACACCTGCCTGACTGCGCAGGATAAGTTCAAGAAGTATCTGGACTATTTCAGGGTGCCGTATGAAAACTAAAGAGGGCGCATGAACAAATTCCGACATAGCGTGAACGATAAGGCGTGCGCTTCTTCGTCCGGCTCGTCCGCTTCCCGGATATTTTCTTTTGCGCACTTGTTATCGGGGGGGGGTATTGTGCTATGCTCTGTAGCATACAGAAGCATACGGAAATACGGAGGAGTTCAAATGAAACGTAAGACAGCGAGGTTTTTAAGCGTTCTGCTTGCCGTCGCCATGCTGGCGGGACTTTTGTCCGCAGCGGCGCTGGCGGATGGCGAGAGCGAGGCTCGGGTCATGGTCGGATTCGTCACCGCGGACCACACGACGATAGCCGAAAACTATGAAGAATACGCGCTCGGCTCCGAATACGTCCTGCCGACGCTGGAGGCGGCGGAAGAGAGCGCGGGCATCGATCTCGGCGAGGGCACGCTCGCCTATTGGGAGATCTGGAAGCTCAAGCCCGTCGCCGGAACGGACGGCAATCTGAGTAAGAGATGGGGCGAGGGCAGCATAGGCGACGCGGAAGACGGAGCGGCGACCGTTGAGCCCGGAAAAGCGGGCGAGACGATCATCCTCGATACCGACGTCCTTCTGGCTCCCGTGTTTGAGGAGATGTGCGACGGCGTTCCCCTTCTGACAGGATCGCAGGACGAAGAAACGGCTCCGGCGTTCGCCGACGTCGCCGAAGACAGCTGGTATAAGGCCGCCGTCGACTACGTAGCGGGAAACGGTCTTATGAACGGAGTCGGCGGCGACAAGTTCGACCCCGACGGCATGACGACGAGGGGGATGCTCGTAACGATCCTGTGGCGTATGGAAGGCGAGCCGGCGGCCGCTGCGGCCGCTGCGTTTGACGACGTGGAGGACGGCGAATGGTATGCGGACGCAGTCGCCTGGGCGGCCGGCGCCGGCGTCGCGGAGGGCTGCGGCGACGGAAAGTTCGCCCCGACCGAAGATATCACCCGCGAGCAGTTCGCGACGATCCTTTTCCGCTATGCCAAGTACAAGGGCTATGACGTCAGCGTGGGCGAGGACACCAACGTGCTCTCCTACAACGACGCATTTGACGTCAGCGAATGGGCCATGCCGGCGATCCAGTGGGCCTGCGGGGCCGAAGTCATGCATGGCGACGATCTCGGCAATCTCCTTCCCGACAGCGGCGCCACGCGCGCCGAGGCCGCGGCTCTCATCATGCGGTTCGTTGAGAACGTAAAAATATAACCCGAGACCGAATGAGATAAGAGGGGCGATCCGCCCCTCTTATTTTTTCCGGCGGCAACCGCGCGAAAGAACGACCCGCATGTCGTGCGGTTCGCCTCTCACCCCCGCAAGCAGCATGGAAACCTCTTTTGTCTGTCGGGACAAGAGAGGTTTCTTGTTTTCCGCACATGAGCATGATACAATCATCCCTGCAGATCGAAGCTTGTCGGGCGGGTGATATCAACGATGGATAAAGAAGAATTATTGCTGGATTTGGAAGACAATGAATGGCCGTTTACAACGATCGACCATGACAGGCTGATCGCCCGGGCGATAGTAGTGGACGACGAAGACAATTTCTATTTTGTCAGGGCAAACCGGGATGATCATTTCGGCAAAGCAACGCTTATCGAAACCGCCGGAGGCGGAGTGGAACCGGGGGAGGATCTGAACACCGCGATCAGACGCGAGCTCAAGGAAGAATTGGGCGTTGAAGTCGAGGTGATGGCCAAGATCGGGGTCGTCAGCGATCGCTATAACCTGATCCGCAGGCATAACGTCAACAACTATTTTCTTTGTAAAGCACTGTCTTTCGGAGATAAGCATCTGACCAAAGACGAGATAGAGGATTATCACCTTTCGACGCTGAAATTGAAGTATGAAGAAGCTTTGGCTGAATATGAAAAGTGCAGATGCACCAAACTGGGAAGACTTATTGCAAACAGGGAGGTCCCCGTTCTGAAGCGGGCAAAGCAATTGCTCTCCGCAGTCGGATAAATCACCGTTTGCCGCATAGCGCCGCGTTCCTTTCGGGCGCACTTTCAAACAAAAGACCCGCCGGGCCTTGCGGCCGGCGGGTCTTGCTTTGTCTATCTTTGATCAGGAAACAGCGCTCAGGATCGAAAACGCATCAATGGATCATTGCGGGGATGCCGCGCTCGACGAAGATCTGCTTGATCTCCTCCATGCGCGCGTCGGAGGGCGGGATCGCCTCGAAAACGATCTCGTCGCTGATGCGCAGGTGCTTGGCAACGCCGAGATTGTGGTACGGGAGCAGCTGCACGACGGTCACGGCGTCCGGCCCGAGCTCCTTGACGAACTCCGCGGTGCGGCGCATGACGTCGTCGTTGTCGTTGAACTGCGGGATGACCGGGATACGGATCTGGACCTTCCCGCCGGCGGCGGCGATGCCTCTGAGGTTGTCCTTTATTATCTCGTTGGGCACGCCCACCGTCATCCGGTGGATGTCGCTGTCCATGTGCTTGAGGTCGTAAAGATACAGGTCGGTGTAAGGGAGCGTCTTCTCCACGATCTCCCACGGCGCGAAGCCGGTCGTATCCAGCGCGGTGTGGAAGCCCTCCTCCTTCAGCTGCTTGAGGAGCGTGAGCGTAAATTCGCTCTGGCTCAGCGCCTCGCCGCCGGATATCGTCACTCCGCCGCCGGAATGCTCGAAGAACGGCTTATCCTGACGCACCTTCTTCATGACTTCCTCGACGGTATAGCGGGTGCCGCAGACGTAAAGCGCCTTCGGATAGCAGTCCACGGCGCAGTCGCCGCAGTTGTCGCAGAGCTGACGGTTGACGTGCACGTACTGGATCGGGGTCTGCGTCAGAGTGTCCATGCCCATGGCGCCCTTTTCGAGCGCGCCCTTCGTGCAGGCCTTCAGACAGCTCTCTTTGCATACCTCCGTGCCGGAGCAGCGCATGGATATCCAGCTTATCTGCGGATAGAACGCCTGGGACTCGGGGCTGTGGCACCAGGGGCAGTGCAGCGGGCAGCCCTTGAGGAATACCGTTGTGCGGATGCCCGGCCCGTCCTGAACGGAAAACGGCTGGATATCATATAAAAGTCCGCTGACTTCTTCCATATCGTCGATTCCTTTCTGTTTCTCGAAAGAGCGCGGCCGGCAGGCCGCGCGGCACGCGGGGAAGGCGCGCAGAGGAGCGTCCTCCCGCTAAAATGTTCCAAAACACTTATGTATAATAATATTATTGCGTTCCCGCGTCAACCGTTTTCGGGCAATATCATACCTTTAGTATAATATCCGTAAAACACGGCGGCAAAAATGTTGCATTTTTCCAAGAAAATTGATATTATATAAAATACCGTAAATGTATTTAATTAAGCGCGGATAAAATCGAGTCCGGATATCCTGTCATTTTATCGCCGCGGAAGGAGATCATAATATGTATCAGAAAGCCCCGATCAGTCCGAGGATCCAGCACATCCGGGACATCAGAAGAGATCATGACTACGGTCACGTTATCCTCGACGCCGAGAGGACCAAGATCTACACGCAGTACTACAAGGAACACGAGGACGAGGGCGAGCAGATGAAGCGCGCCGGCTGCCTCTACGCATGGGCCCGCGATAAGACGCTGTTCATCGAGGAGGACGCCATGTTCGTCGGCAATATAGGCCGCGAGTGGAGAGCCGCCTGCAACTACATCGAGTGGAACACCCGCTGGATCGAAGCCATCGTCAATCAGCCCGACGAGGACTTCAAGGCCGACTGCCAGACCCCCGGCTGCTTCCTCTACATCACCGACGAGGACCGCGAGATATACAGAGAAGCCGTCGAGTACTGGAAGGACAGGACCTTCCACGCCCGCGTCCTGAAGGCTCTGCCCGACGAGATATGGGCGCTCAAGGGCGATAACTGCACCACCTTCGGCAACCGCGTCGCCGGCGCCACCGCCTGCATGCCGCAGGGACATTTCTGCGCCAACTACAAGAAGGTCGTCGACAAGGGCTGGAAATACATCGCCGACGAGGCGCAGGCGCACATGGATTCCGTCATGGGCAAGTGCTACGGAGACAACGCCTACAAGTTCACGACCTGGCGCTCCATCAAGAAGGTCGCCGAGGCCGCGATGCTCTATACGACCCGCTGGGCCGACCTCACCGCGCTGGAAGCGAAGAAGTATACCGGCGAGCGCAGGGCGGAGCTTGAGAAGATGGCCGACGGCCTTTATTGGATCGCGGAAAACCCCGCCCGCAACTACTGGGAAGCCATGCAGGCTATCATCCTCTATCAGGGCATGCTCCATGCCGACGGCCAGGCCCACGGCGTGACGCTGGGCAGGATAGACCAGTACTGCGGCAGATTCCTCCAGAAGGAGCTCGACGAGGGGACCATCACCAAGGAGCGCGCTCAGGAGCTGACCGACGCCTTCATCCTTAAGCTCGGCGACTTCTTCGTCCAGACCTACGGCTCGACTAAGAAGATGAAGGATTCCAAGACCCCCACCGGCAGCCCCACCGGCGCAGGCCTCAAGAAGGATAACGACATCGCCAGATGGCACTATGAGTGCGGCGGACATCACTTCTCCGTCGGCGGTCAGGACCGCCAGGGCAACGACGCCACCAACCCGATGACCATCATGCTCCTGCAGACCTACGCCAGACTATACATCACCATCCCGTCCTGCTCCGTGCGTATCCACAAGAATACCCCGCAGGAAGTCTGGGAGAACGCCATCGAGTCCTCCAAGGCGGCCGGCGGTATGCCCGCATTCGAGAACGACGACATCATCATCCCCGCTCTTGAGGAGCGCGGCATGGCTCACGAGGACGCTCTGGATTACTGCATCATCGGCTGCGTCGAGCCCGCCGGCTGCGGCACCGAATGGGCCGCCTGCGGCAGCTCCGGCGGCGAGAGCTTCAGCAACATGGTCGGCATTCTGAACATGGCCATCCACAACGGCCACAACCCGATGAACGGGAACGATTCCGGCCTCCGCACCGGCTATCTGTACGACTATAACAGCTTCGAGGAATTCCAGGAAGCCTTCGTAAAGCAGATGAAGTACTTCCTCGACTGGCACGTGACCTTCGTCAACTTCTATGAGATGGTCTACAGCACCTACTTCCCCTCCGTCGTCGCTTCCGCCACGATGGACGGCTGCATGGAAAAGGGCATGGACGTCCTCAAGGGCGGCGCGAAGTACAATTCCACCGGCTTCACCGCGCTCGGCACCGGCAACGTCGCCGACAGCCTTTACTGCATCAAGAAGCTCGTCTTCGAGGAGAAGAAGTTCACCGCCCGCCAGCTTTACGACGCGCTCTGCGCCAACTGGGTCGGCTATGAGGACATGCAGAGATACATCTGCCACAGAATGGCGCACTACGGCAACAACGTCGACGAGGTCGACCAGCTCGGCTCGTGGGCGCTCGGCGTATACGCCGACCACATGATGAACTGCACGGGCTTCCGCGGCAAGTGGCGCGGCGGCACGTTCACCGTCACCACGCACCTCGAGTTCGGCAATCTGACGTGGGCGACTCCCGACGGACGCAGCACCGGCGAGCCTCTCGCCGAGGCGATCTCGCCGAGGCAGGGCTACGACAAGGAAGGCCCCACCGCGTATCTGCTCTCCGCCGCGAAGCTTCCCCACTACAAGCTCGGCAACGGCGATATGCTCAATATCCGCTTCTCGCCGACCGCCGTGCAGGGCGAGGGCGGCGATCAGAAGCTCGAGGCCATGATAGCCACCTATTTCGACAAGGGCGGCATGCAGGTCCAGTTCAACGTCGTTTCGACGGAGACGCTGTACGACGCGCAGGAGCATCCGGAGCTCCATACGGACCTCATCGTCCGCATCGCCGGATTCTCGGTTTTCTTCGTGGAGGTCAGCCGCGCCCTTCAGGACGACTTCATCTCCCGTACGGAGCACATGTGCTGATATAAGTGAAGTTTTTAACGGAGACCGCTTTCCCCGCCCGGGGGGAAAGCGGTCTCCCTCTTTAAGAAGCGCCCGCCCGGGCGGACGGGCGCTTCTTGTTTAGTTGCGCGGGGTATAGTATAATCGTCCTGACAGATACCGGGGAGGCGCGGGCATGGAGAGCGTTATCGAGAAAAACAGACGGTTTTATGAAAAATACGTCGCGGAGCTGATACGCGGCGACTTCGCCGAGTACGAGGACCGCATCGCGGTCGGGATAGCCGGCGAGGGGTCGGACTGCTTCGGCTACGACGACGAGATATCCCGCGACCACGATTTCGGGACGGGCGTTTGCCTCTGGGTCACGGACGGGGACATGGCCCGCTTCGGCTACATGCTCTCGATACGCTACAACGAGCTCGTCGACAGCGTCGAGCGCGCCTACTATACCGACCGCCTGCGCGAGCGCCGCGGCGTCATGACGATACGCGAATTCTATTCCAACATCCTGCGCGTCGACTGCGACGTCGAAAAATGCGCGCTCTCGGAGGAAGACTGGTACCGCCTCGACCACTCGTGCCTCAAGACGGCGACGAACGGGGAGGTCTTCCGCGACGACCTCGGCGCGTTCACGGCCTTCCGCCGCTACCTGCTGGGCTACTACCCCGACCGCGTCTGGCGGACGCGCCTCGCCGAGCAGCTGCACGAATACGCCTCCGCGCTGCAGGTCAATTACGCGCGCTGCATGACGCGCGGGGACGCCGTAGCGGCGGAGCTCTGCCGCGCCCGGGGCGTGAGCGCGGCGATGGAGCTCTTTTTCCTGCTCAAAAGGGAGTACCCGCCCTATTATAAATGGACGTTCCGCGCGCTGACGGAGCTCGACGGGGAGGGGGCCGTCGCCGCGAAGATAAAGGCCCTCGCGGCGGAGCCGATACGCCCCGAGGCGTGGGACGGGACGGGGTATAAGCCGACCCGCCTGAACTACAAGGACAGCGTCGTCTCGCTTTCGGAGGAGCTCGCCTCCGAGCTCGAGCAGATGCTCGCGGAGGCGGGGCTAATCAAGGCGCGCGGCCACTATCTGGAATCGCATGTCGACGCGGTGCTGAAGGGCGCGCGGTGAGGCGCAAGGCAAAAAAACAAGACCCGGAGCGGGAGGTCCCCGTTCCGGGTCTAACTTTGCGCTATTTGCCCTTTTCCTTCGAGCGCTTGTCGTTGATGATCTTCATGTGCTCGGCGGTGACGAGCTCGACGCCGTTTTCCTTCGCCCACGCGACGCAGCCGCGGAGCACCGTCGGGAGGAAGACGCGCGGGACGTTCAGTATCGTCTCGAGGGCGTCGTCGGTGAACTTGACCTTGTCGTCGGCGCGGTCGGCGGCGTAGCGCACGGAATCGAGCGACGCCTTGCGCATGGGCAGCAGCTCCGCGCGCATGCGGCGCTTGCGGTGGAACCAGAAGTTCTTGCTGTCGCGGTAGCCGTAGTCGACCGGCAGGGGCGGGAAATCCCCGGCCTTCACGCCGTTGATGATGGCGTCGGAGTATTGCTTTTTCATGAGGATGCGGTCCACGCGCAGGATAAAATGCGCGCCGAACTGCGAGGTTATGCCGTTGAAATCGTGATACGGCGGCTCGTACCCGTCGAGGACGCCGGGGCGGTCGTCCTGCGCATTGTCGAGCTCGCGCATCCACGTGCATTCGATGACCTGAATGGCGTCGGTCATGACCTGCGGGCGCGCCTCGCCCGTCTCCTCCTCGATCCGGCTCTTTTCGAGCCGGAAGGCGCACTTGGGCATCTTGTCCTCCGGCTTGTCGCCGGGCCACGAGAGCTTGACGCACTCCTTGAAGGTCGCGGGGCGGTCGTCGACGAAGTTGATGGCGCATCGGCCGTCGCGCAGGATGTTCTGCGCGGTGTTGGAGGAGTTGCGGCAGCACAAAAGCATGGCGTAATAGTCCTTACCCGCGACGTAGTAGGGCTGGCAGAGGGAGTAGGGGCCGAGCGTCGTGGAGCCGTCCTCGCAGAGGGTGCTGATCACCACGGTCGGCATGGGGAAGAAGAGCGACGTCTGATAGAAATTATCGACGACGCGAAGGTTTTCAAAGCTGCTCATAATAGCCTCCTGTTTTTACTTCGTGCTCCTGCCGAGGCCGGGGAGCCGCCGCGCCTGCAGGCGGTAGACGAGCTCGCGGCCCTTCTCGCGGTAATTGGAGACGAGCTTGCTGTCCTCCTGGATCATCATCGTATAGCGGTCCTTCTGATCGTAGGGGAGCCACCTCGGCATATTGCGGCCCGTGGGGTCGCCCGTGCGGGCGAAATTCGCCCAAGCCGAGCCGCAGGTGTCCGAGACCTTGAAGGCCGCGGCCTTCGTTTTCGCCGTATACATGCCGGGGGCGAGATAGGCGTTATCGAAGAAAAACGGCACGTCCGTCCCGTGAAACGCCTTCTGCACGGGGTCGGGGCTCTCGAAGGCGAAGACGCAGTTATAAAACGGCGCGCCTCCCCTGCCGTCCTTCGTGCGCGAGACGTCCTCGACGAACTTGAGCTGCCGCGCGTCGTTCATCAGCGCGATGACGACGTCCGGCGCGGTCGGGTCGGGCAGCAGCTCCTTATAGACGGAGATTATCTCCGCCGACTCGCCTTCGTCGTAGCCGAAGCCCTTGAGCGCGGCGGGGAGCTTCTCCCACGTGAGGTCGAATATCTCGGGATTGAAGAGCGCGAGCAGCGCCATGTCCTCGCGCGTATAGCAGATGATGAGCGGGATATCCCTGCAGTATTCGCTGCCGACGCCGCCGTCGAAGGGGTCGTATTTGATGACCTCGCCGTCGAACGTGACGGGGAAATTGAGGTAGTTGCCGTTTTCGCGCCCGGCGTTCACCTCGCGCATGGCCTTGATGAAGTCCTCGGGCGGGATGGTCTCGAGCAGATCGAGGTTTTTCTCCGTTATGCCGAGATGCGCGAGGAAGGCGTCCGTGTCCTTCCGGCCCACGGCGGGGTCGACGGCCTGAAAGCCGCCGCTCTGGACGATGGCCTTGTGGAAAAGGCCCTTCGCCGCCGGCATGCCGAGCAGCTGGCAGACCTTGCCGCCGCCGCCGGATTCCCCGAAGATGGTGACGTTGCCGGGGTCGCCGCCGAAGTAGCGGATATTGTCGCGCACCCATTCGAGCACGGCGATCATGTCGCGGTTGCCGAGATTGGCGCTGTCGGCGTACTTCCCGCCGAAGCCGCTCAGGTCCATATAGCCGAAGAGGCTCAGCCTGTGGCTGAAGGAGACCATGACGACGTTGTTTTTCTTGGCCATGTTGAATCCGTCCTGATGCGGGCACTCGGCCGAGCCCGCGAGGTTGCCGCCGCCGTGGCACCAGACCATGACTGGCAGATCCATGCCCTCGGTGAGGTCGGGCGTCCAGATATTCAGCGCGAGGCAGTCCTCGCTCATGGGGCCCTTGCCCATCTCCATATTGCCCGTGACTATCTTCTGGTTGGAGACGTTCCACTTGGAGTTGGCTACCTCCGGCACCTCGATGCGGGGCGTGTCGGTCTGCCAGCACTTGAGCGCGTACTCCTTCGCGTCCACGACCACGTCGCTGACGTCGGGCTTTTCGGGGGGCATGAAGCGCAGGGGGCCGACGGGGGGCTTGGCGTAGCGCACGCCGAGGAAGCGGTAGACCCCGTCGAAGTATACGCCGCGGATCTTCCCGTAATTTGTGTAAGCAAGCACGTCTGTCATGATTTCGCGCCTCTCTTTCGGATTTGGTTGTTCCCGCCTCGCGGCGGGTCTTCGTCTGATAAAATTATAATCCAAATCGCGCTCCGGCGCAACGCGCCGGGAAAAACTTCCCCGCCCGAAAATAAAACGGGATTCCATAGGCGCGGCCGGTGTGGTAGAATATTCAAGTAAACGATACCGAGCTTGCGAACGGAGGGCGGAAATGAAGACGATCTATCTCGCGGGAGGGTGCTTCTGGGGCATGCAGAAGTTCTTCGACCAATTCGGCGGCGTTATCGGCACGCAGGTCGGCTACGCCAACGGGCCGGACAAGGCCCCGAGCTACGAGGAGGTCTGCCGCGACAGCGGCCATGCCGAGACTGTAAGGATAGACTACGACGAGGCCCGCCTCTCCCTCACGAAGCTGCTGGAGAGCTATTTCACGGTCATAGATCCGCTGTCCGTTGACCGTCAGGGAGAGGACCGCGGCGTGCAGTACCGTACGGGCGTATTCTATACAGACGAGGCGCAGCTTCCGGAGATACGCGCCGTCTTCGAGCGGGAAACGGAGAAGGCGGGCAGGGAGCTCGCCGTCCTGCTCGAGCCGCTCAGAAACTTCTTCCCCGCGGAGGAATACCACCAGAAATATCTGGACAAGAACCCCGGCGGCTACTGCCATATCCCGAAAAAGTTCTTTCATATGGAAGGCGCGGCGGAGACGAAATGATCACTCTGGAAGAATACAAGCAGATAGTCGAGGAGCTGCTCGACGAGCTGCCGGAGGAGTTTTTCCGGGAGCTCTCCGGCGGCGTGACCGTCTCCGAGGCGACGGTGACGCCCGACTACGCGCGCGAAGGCGAGCTCTATACGCTCGGGCAGTATCAGGTATCCTACGGCGTGCGGCAGATCAACATGTTCAAGGGCTCGTTCGACCGCACGTACCCGCACGCGGACGCGGAGCAGGCGCGCGAGCTCCTGCGCGGGGTGCTGCGCCATGAGTTCCGCCATCACATCGAATCCCTCGGATATATCCACAACTCCTCCTCGCTCGAGGCGGAGGACGAGCGCAGAAAGCAGGCGTATCTGGAAAGACACCGGGGAGAATGACCCCGCAAGCAAAATATGACCGCCCCCCGCAGATACCCATCTGTGAGGGGCGGTGTTCGGTTGGATAAAGTCTGAAAACGTTGAGAATTGTATTATGCCAAAAAACATGATATCATTTTATAAATAAAGACTTGGGGATTATTGGGGTATAATAACGTATGAAATGGATTGATTATAGGAATAAGCTTGGAATCGGCTTTTCTGACAACCGAAAGGCAAAGCTGTTAAGAAATAAAATAGCAAATCTGATTGAAAATGATACGATAAACGAATACTACACAACTAATGACTATTATCAGTTCTGCTTGATGGTTGGCATAAGGTATAAAGAACCCTTTCTTGACAGCACAAAGATGCTTGCAGAATTATTCCACAATAATGAGATGTCTATTCCGGTGGCTGTTTCTTATTACATCGCATTTGTAAACACCAAGGTTAGTGCCGAAAAAGAGAATCGCAAAGAGCTAATAGATACTTTAGAAGATTTTCTGGAGGACTTGGATATTGCTTATGAATTGCTTGAAGACAAAGATGGATGGTTCGTTTTTCCTAAGGGTGTAAAAGAGTTTGATGATTCGCTGGTTTCTCAGCCGCTTGAATGGTTAAGAGATTATCCTAATGCGGAAAAACTATGGACAAAAGCGTTGCGCAACTATGCTGAAGTGAATGAACAAAATGCAAGTGATGTTGCCGACGGATTTCGCAAAGCAATTGAAGCTTTTTTTCAAGACTTCTTCGGGGGTACTAAGTCGCTGGAAAACTACAAATCGGACTATGGCACATACCTAAAAAACATGAGCGTACCAAGCGAAATAAGCGGTAATTTTGAAACCCTTCTACAAGCATATACAAACTACATAAATAACTATGCCAAACACAGAGACGCAACGAGTGATAAAGTGGTTGAATATTTGATGTATCAAACCGGCAATATTATGAGGCTGCTTATAACACTTAAACAAAAGCAAGAATAGATGCAAAAACGCAAATTTCTCAACGGAAACCAAATAAAGATCATCGCGATCGCCGCCATGACGGTGGACCACCTGACGTGGGCGTTTTTCCCGGGGCTGCAGGCGGTCTGGTACGTCTGCGCGCTGCATATCGTCGGGCGGCTGACCGCGCCGATAATGTGGTTCTTCATCGCGGAGGGCTGCCGCTATACGCGCGATCCGCTCCGCTACATAGCGCGCCTTTTCATCTTCGCGGTCGTCTCCCACTTCGCCTACGATTTCGCCTTCGGCATCCCATTCATGCCGCTGTCGACGGGGCCGTTCAATCAGACGAGCGTCATGTGGTCGCTCACGTGGGCGGCGGTCCTCATCGTCGTCTGCCGGAGCGAGCGCGTCCCGCAGTGGGCGAAGATCCTCTGCGTCGCCGCGGCGTGCGTCGTCTCCTTCCCGTCGGACTGGTCGAGCATCGCGGTCATGTGCCCGTTCTTCCTCTACGCGCACAGGGGCAGCTTCAAGCGGCAGGCGCTGGATATCGTCGTATGGACATTCGTCTACGCGCTCGTCTATTTCATCTTCCTCGACAAGCTCTACGGCGCTTTGCAGATGTTCACGTTCCTGACCATCCCCATCCTCGCGCGCTATAACGGCGAGCGCGGCAGATGGAAGGGCATGAAGTGGTTTTTCTATATCTACTACCCGGCGCATCTCGTCGTCATCGGGCTCGTGCGTCTCGCAGTCAACGGCGACGCGCCGATAATATTTTGACAGACAGAAAGGACGGACTGAGCATGGAGTACAGAGCGATAAGAGGGACGGGGCTCAAGGTCTCGCGCATGTGTCTGGGGACGATGATGTTCGGCGCGCAGACGAGCAGAGAGGAATCCGTCAGGATAATCCGCGCCGCCCTCGACAATGGCGTGAACTTCTTCGACACGGCGGACATCTATAACCGCGGCGCGAGCGAGGAGCTCGTCGGCGAGGCGCTCGAGGGCGCGAGGCGCGATGCCGTCATCGCAACTAAGGTCGGCGGGCCCGCGTGGTTCGGCCCCGGCGGCATGGGCCTCGGCAGGGCGCACGTCGTGGAGGGCGTCGAGGACAGCCTGCGCCGCCTGCGCACGGACCACATCGACATATACTATTACCATATCCCCGACCACACCACCCCGCCCGAGGAGATGATAGAGACGATGGACATCCTCGTGCGGCAGGGCAAGATACGCTATTGGGGCGTCAGCAACTTCGCCGCGTGGGAGATAGCGCGCTTCATCGACAAGGCCCGCGAGATGGGCTGCGTCGCGCCCGTCATCACCCAGAGCGTCTATAACCTGCTGACGCGCGGCGCGGACGAGGAGCTGCTCCCGATGATACGCGGATACGGGATAGGCCTCGCGCCGTTCAACCCGCTCGCGGGCGGGCTGCTGACGGGCAAGCATACGAGGGACGCCGCCGCGGCGGGCTCCCGCATGGCCGACGACAAGGGCTACCGCCTGCGCTACTGGAAGGAGCGCAATTTCGACGCCATGGACGAGCTCGGAAAGATCGCCGCCGAGGCGGGCATGAGCCTTCTCGAGCTCGCGGTGCGCTGGGTCGTCTCCGTGCCGGAGGTCAGCGCGCCCATCATCGGCGTCAGCAGGCTCGAGCAGCTCGAGCAGAACGCTGCGCTCGTCGAAAAGGGCGAGCTCGACGCCGAGCTCATGAAAAAGTGCGACGCGGCGTGGAGCATGATAAAGGGCGACTGGTTCGATTATCACAGATAAAAGGCAAGGGCGCCGGCCCGAAAAGAGGGTCCTTTGCCATGGACTTGCCCAGACGAAAAGCAATACGGTTGCCGGAGCATGATCATTCCGCCCCCGGCGCCTATTTCGTTACGATCTGCACGAAGGATCGAAGATGCGTCTTGTCCCGTATCGCCGTAGGGGAGGGGCTCGCCCCTCCCGCGGTCGAGCTGTCGCCCATCGGCCAATGCGTTAAGGAACAGATCC
>JAFZOI010000022.1 GCA_017550645.1 Oscillospiraceae bacterium | reverse complement strand
TCGGCGGCCTCGATGATGGCGCGGACGGGGCCGTTCTGCTTATAGCCGCGCTCGGTCATCACGCGCTCCATCTCGCCGAGAACGTCCTCGATGGAGCCGTACTCCCTGTCGAACGTGAAGCTCACGGCCTTGACGCCGGGGATGAGCACGACGTCGTCGGCCTTGTGCTCGCCGCGGAGCGGGACGCACGCGGAGACCGAAAGCGCCTTCTTCGAGAGCACGGTGCGCAGATCGTTCTCCTCGCAGGTCAGCGTGACGGGCAGGGAGTAATCGATCGGGCAGCGGCTGTGCACGGCCAGATACAGAGCGTGCTTTTCGAGCCCTGTCGCGGCGCGCACGGTCGGCGCGATGCGGTCGGTCAGGACGTAGGCGTACATATCCGGCGTCTCCGTCACGGCGACGCGGAAGGTGCCGTGGGCGGGGACGCGGCGGCCGAGCTTATTGATCATCAGATCGATGCCGGCGCGCTTGGCGAGCAGCTGCTCATAGAGGAATTCCATGCCGTTGGGCTCGCAGAGGCCCTTGTGTATCTCCTCGTAGGTGAAGCCGAAGTCCTTGAGGTTCATGATGCCGGCGATGGCGATGAGATTTTCCGTGTCGTAGTAGCGGTAGCCGGAATTGTCCTTGACCAGCGCCGGGGTGATGAGGCCGGCGGCCTCCATGCGGCGTATCGTGTTGTCGCTGACGCCGAAGCTGTCCGCCACTCCGCCTATCGCGAGCAGCTTCTCTTCGGTCTTGTCCATCCTTTTCATAAGTTCTCCTTCCCGCGCGGCAGGCGCGCCGCGCCTTTACGGTCTTTTGTTTTCTTGATTATATTGTATCGCCCGCGCCGGCCGTTGTCAACAAAGTCTTACATTCGGAGGAAGACTTTTTGAAAAACTCTTACTCCGGGAGGCAGGCTCGCGCGCCCGGGGGGCAAAAAACGGCGGGGCTCACGCCCCGCCGTCCGGCATTTCGCGTTATTTCTTGTTATTTCTCCTCCGCATGGCTGAGCGCATGGCGCTTCATGGCCTCGAAGGTCTCGTCGCTGATGTCGTGCTCCATCTTGCAGGCGTCCGCCGCCGCCGTCTCCTCATTGACGCCTATGCTGACGAGAAATCCCGTCAGGGCGGTATGGCGCTCGTATATCTTCCCGGCGAGCTCGCGCCCCTTTTCCGTCAGGGCGATGAAGCCGTCCTCGTCCATGACGATATACCTGTCCTCGCGCAGCTTCGCCATGGCCCTGCTGACCGAGGGCTTGGAAAAGCCCATGTATTCGACGACGTCGATGCTGCGCACGTCGCTTTTTTTCTTCGAGAGGATCAGTATCGTCTCGAGATACATCTCGCCCGATTCCTGTATCTTTGCCGCCATACGGAAAACTCCCTTTCGGTGATGCTTAATACATATTTTAGCAGACGCCGCCGCAAAAATCAAGCGCTCGATACTCAGCGCGGGAATCGGAGCGCCGAGGGCGCCCACGCCGAGCGCCGCCTGTGGCGGGAGGAGCGAGGCGCGGGCGGCGCAGCGGTCGAAAAACGCAAGGATAAGCGCAAGCCCGCAGCGTTTTTCGGGTACCGCAAGAGGACAGTCTCAGCCGCGGCGTGACCGAG
>JAFZOI010000021.1 GCA_017550645.1 Oscillospiraceae bacterium | reverse complement strand
TCTCGCTGCGGCTCGGTCACGCCGCGGCTCTGACTGTCCTCTTGCGGTACCCGAAAAACGCTGCGGGCTTGCGCTTATCCTTGCGTTTTTCGACCGCTGCGCCGCCCGCGCCTCGCTCCTCCCGCCACAGGCGGCGCTCGGCGTGGGCGCCCCCGGCACGTCATTCACTACCGCGGCGCCGCTTCGCTACCCTCAAGGGGAAGCCTATTAAAAAGAAAAACCCGCCGCAGGGGCGATTCCTGCGGCGGGTTTTGTTGATTGCGCCGGGACGGCAGGGACGGTGCTTGTTTTCCCGTTGCGGAGGGAAAAAAGGACCGTCCCTCCGTCCTTTTATTTTCCGTATTTCGTGAGCGCCGCGCCGTGGACGACCTTTATCATCCAGGGCTTGGAGTTGCCGCCGATGAAGCCCGCCGACGAGCCCGCCGACGTCTCATAGAGGTTCGTGTTGCCGGAGCCGGAGCCGGAGACGAAGAGCATGAGGTGCTCGGGCTGGCTGAACGGCTCGCGGTGGAGGCCGGGCTTGACGTCCTCGGGGGTGAGGGCCATACGCCCGACGGCGTTATCCCTGCGCAGCGCTTCGCGCAGAGCCTCGCGCTCGTCCTCGGTCATGGAATCGTAGTCGATGGTGTTCTTCTTCTGCACGTACTCGATGAAGCCGCGCTTTGTAAAGCCCGCGTCGGCTATCTGACGGGCGAGCGCCGGGTGCATGACGAGCATATGGCGCACCGCGCCCGCGAAGCGCGGCAGGCCGAAGCCGCCGAATACGCTGCCGTTGCGCCCGAAGAGCTCGGTCACGCTGTCTATGCGCTCCTGCACGCTGCCGTAGCCGAGGCTCTCGGCGGGGCCGCGCGCCTCGTTGATGAACTCGCAGGCCGTGACGACGCTCTCGTCCGGGCCGTAGCCGTTCTGCTCGGCCCAGGACTCCCACGGGCTGTCCTCCTGATTTTCGCAGACGAAGATGTTGGCGTAGGCCGCGGGACGGCCCGGGCCGCCGGGGGAGGCGTAGATCGTCATGTCGCGCCAGCCGATGGTTATCATGCACATCAGCACCGCGCGCCCTATCGCGCTGTTGGCGCGGACGCCGGGGGCGAGATAGCCGACCTTGTTGTTCAGGCCGAGCTCCTTGACGATCGGGCCGGAGACGAATATCGCCGGCAGTATCTCGTTGACGACGTGGAACTGGTTGAAGCCCGGGTCGGTCAGCGTCTCGATGATGGTGATGATGAGGGGCAGATGCTCCGGCTTCGCGCCCGCCATGACGGACGCGATCGCTATCTTCTCGACGGTCGCGTAGCCCAGCTTCGGCTCCATCATGCCGATGACCTTGTCGCGCGGGTACGTCGTGCCCGTCAGCATCCATTCGACGGCCTCCGGCGTCGGCGGCGCGACGGCGTGCCCGTCCCAGATATGGTTCTCGTCGAGGAACTCGACGAACTTCTCATACGCCTCGGCGTAGCTCTCGCCCTCGAAGACCTTGTTGCCGTAGTCCGGGGCGATGTCGAAGCTGCGCTTCTCCTCCTCGGTCAGCGGGTCGGTCAGCTTTGCGATTATGTCGTCGATGCAGCCGTCGACGACCTTCTCCATGGCCGCGTCATTGAACTTCGCGGCGCAGTAGTCCGTCGCGGGGAGGGTCGCAATGCGGACGTTGGGCATGCCGTTGATGTCCTGGTTGGCCTGCTTGGCGCGCAGCAGCACGTCGACGCTCAGGCTGACGCCCGGCTTGCCCGCGAGCTCCATGCAGACGCCCGCGTCGTGCCGCGCCTGGGAGTGGGAGTCCTTGATGCCCTCGAGCCATGCGTCGCACTGCGCGGCGACCTCGGTCGCCCTGCTCGGCGGGGCGACGGGCGTCCCGAAGGAATCCATGCGGAGGAACTTCGCCGTCGGATAGCGCTCGAGGAGCTTGCGTTCGAGCACGTCATAGAAGGGGTCGGCGGAGGCGCCGTAGCGCCCGGGGATATTGATGCTCATGAGGGCGATGGTCTTGCCATCGAGCGTGTCGAGACGGGGGACGGAGAGGCCGACGCGCTTTGAATCCTTCAGCACGCCGCGCGGCTCCATGATCTCAAGGGAAACCTTGCTCATTTTCTGCACCTCGCAAAGTAAGATTTTATGCTTAAATTATACGAAAAACCGCCCCCGCTGTCAACGAGGACGGGGGTGAGGGGAAATTCGATTTAGCTCTTTAATCTTGGAGTCGGAGTATGATATAATATCCCAAATATTTAAGGCTGTCGATGCTGATGCTTTTTGACCCCTATTGATTAGGACAAGCGGCATCTGACAAGTAAGGAGAGCGCATCATGGCCAACTTTTTTGAAACCGTGCTGGATTTGCTGAAAAAAGACGACAGATTCGTCGCCGAAGACGGCTCATTCCTTCGCAACGCCGTCTATGAAGCCGCGATGAAGATGGATGGGAGGATTCTTCGCCTCCTCCTTTCTAACGACGAGACGAGAACTCGCTTTTTCACCGATGTCGACGGTGTAAAGGTATTCGACAAGACCGGCTTTGCGTGGGTGATAAATAATAGGCAGTTCCTACCGGATAGCTATACGCGATTCAAAAACAGGATTGGGCTTGCTGATGAGAGCGGCGATTTGCTTTCTGCCTCCGGCCGTATAGAGCTCGTGTTCCCGTACAAGGACTGCGTTCTTGAGGGTGGGCAGACGTCGGAGGAACAAAGACGCCACGAAGTATTCTATAATGAAATCCTCGCACCAGACGACATTGATAGGCTTCTTTTCCCCAAAGTTTTTACTTCTGCAAAAAAGTATTCAACGGACGGAGAAGCTGTCGTTTCCTGTCTTGAAGATACAGACAATCTTGTTGTCAAAGGGAATAATTTGTTAGCTCTGGCATCGATTCTTAAACGGTACGAGAGCCGCGTAAAGTGTATTTGTATAGATCCTCCATATAATACTGGTAATAGCGGATTTGGATATAATGACAGCTTTAATCATTCAGCTTGGCTGACGTTTATGAAAACAAGATTAGAGATATCATTCCGTATGCTTTCAAAGCATGGTACTATTTTCGTGTTTTGCGATGATACTGAGCAGGCATATTTGAAAGTCCTTATGGATGAAATCTTTGGAAGAGATAGATACATTCAAACCGTTATCTGGAGAAATTGCGACAACAGCAATAATGATGCAAAGCAGTTTTCACAGGATCATAACTATATACTTGTTTATTCTCGCAATGAAGGCTGGGAGAGCTATAAACTTGATAGAACAGAGGGGCAGTCTAAACACTATAAGAATCCCGATAATGATCCTCGTGGGCCATGGTTTGACGGAAATCCGGTGAACTCACCGAATCCGAGGCCTAATTTGCGTTATACGATTACTGCACCTAACGGAAATGTAATTAATCCTCCGGCAAATGGTTGGAGATGGAATCAGGCAGAGTTAGCAAGAAGGATGGAGACCGGTGAAATAAGGTTTAATGAGGCTGGTACAGGAATTATTCGTCGAACATATCTGAATGAACAAAAGGGCCTTCCGCCGTCAACTTTGTGGGATATCTGCGAAGAACCGCTATGGGTAGACATAGAAGAAACTGGACATACCAGACAAGCAAAATATGAACAAAAGAAGCTTTACCCCGGTGTAACAACAAGTGACCTTTTCAAAACGCCTAAGCCCGAGAGGGTAATAAAAAAGATATTGGATATTTCCACAGTAGAAGGAGATATTGTGCTCGACTTCTTTGGCGGAAGCGGGACAACTGCGGCAGTGGCGCATAAAATGAGCAGACGCTATATTCTTTGTGAGCAAATGGACTATATCCAAACATTTATTATTAAACGGTTAGAGAAAGTTATTCGCGGCGAGAATGGTGGTATTTCAACGGAAGTTGATTGGCAAGGCGGCGGATCGTTCGTATACTGCGAGCTTGCGAAACTGAATCAGGCGGTTGCAGAGGAAATCGAAGCGGCGGCTGATGACGAAACTTTGGCAACGATCTATGAGAGAATGATCTCCTCCGGCTTCATCAGCTATAAGGTCAATCCGGCGGCAATCACTGCGGCAGCCGATGATTTTTCGGAGCTCTCCTTGGATGACAAAAAGCGGTTCCTGATGGAGATTCTGGACAAGAATCTGCTATACGTGAACTACTGCGATATGGACGATGAGGAATTCGGCATCTCCGAAGCGGACAAGGCATTTACAAGGAGCTTCTACAGGGAGGGGTAAGCGGATGGCATTCTTATATGAAAAAATGGATGTCCTGCGCGAAAACGGTTATACCGCAGAGCGCCCGGCCTATATCTCGGAAAATCTGAATCCCAATTTCGAGCTGCGTCCATATCAGAAAATGGCGTTTGAAAACTTCATTACGCACTATGAAAGCCGCAATTGTCCAAAGCCGACACAGGTTCTGTTCCACATGGCGACCGGCAGCGGCAAAACGCTGATTATGGCCGGTCTGATGCTGTACCTGTATAAGCAGGGGTATCGGAATTTTCTGTTCTTCGTTAATCTCTCGAACATCGTAGAGAAAACGAAAGAAAACTTCCTGAATGCGGCTTCTTCAAAGTACCTCTTTGCGGATGAGATCGTGCTGGACGGTGAACGGATCCGCATCAATCAGGTGGATAACTTCCAGTATGCGGAACGCGATGCGATCAATATCTGCTTTGCTACCACGCAGGGGCTTCATATGGATATGTGGCTGACGCGAGAGAACGGTATGTCCTTTGATGATTTTGATAATCAGAAGGTTGTCCTGATTTCCGACGAGGCGCACCATCTGAATGTTGATACGAAAAAAATGTCTGCCGAAGAAGAATCAAGCTATCATTCTTGGGAGCAGACAGTTAAGAACATTTTCGAGAGAAACAGCAGCAATGTTCTTTTGGAATTTACAGCCACTTGCGACCTTGAAAACCACGGAATTCGCGCTGCATATGAGAATAAGATCATTTTTGATTATAGTCTGTCAAAATTCCGAGCAGACGGATATTCAAAGGAAATCAAGACGCTACGCTCCGATTTAGATATAGAAGACCGAGCACTGCAAGCGCTTATTCTAAGCCAATACCGCCAAAAGGTGTTTCAAGCATATAGACTAAACATAAAGCCAGTTGTTTTTTTCAAATCGAAGTATGTTAAAGATAACGCAGCTAATATGAAGCGAATCTTGGAGATAACGCAGTCCCTGTCAGGCGCCCAGATTCAAAGAGTGTTTGATCTCGCGACAGCGGAAATAATGCTAAGGGTGCGAGATTACTTCATCTCAAATGGCATCTCGTATGATTCGTTAGCAACAGAGCTAAGGGATGATTTTTCCGAAGAGCATTGTATATCGGCCAATGATGAAATCGAGCAGATTCAAATAATACTAAATACCCTAGAAGACAAAGACAATCCATTCAGAGCAGTTTTTGCTGTTGATAAACTGAATGAGGGCTGGGATGTTCTCAATTTGTTTGATATTGTTCGTCTCTATGATACTCGAGACGGAAAAGATAATGTCCCCGGCAAAACAACAATAAAAGAAGCTCAGCTTATCGGAAGAGGAGCTCGGTATTGCCCGTTTAAGGTAGACCCCGAGCAAGATAGATTCAAGAGAAAGTACGACTTAGATGTTGACAATCCATTGCGCGTATGCGAAGAACTCTACTATCATTGTTGGAACGAGCCTAGATATATATCAGAATTACATACTGCCCTCCGCGGAATAGGCCTAGACCTTGAGAATACCATTGAGATTCAGTACACTCTAAAAGAGGAGTTCAAAGAAGATTCTCTCTACAAAGAAGGTCTGGTCTTCTTAAACAAACGAGTTGAGAAAAGCAAAACTGATAATGACGGATTACTTCCTTCTATTCGGGATCGAATTTATCCCCTTCGCATAGCAACAGGACAGTCGGGAGAAGATATTTTGCTGGAGGAAGGAGCGTCGACGGACAGCAATGTCACGAATTTCTCAAAAAATTACACGATTGCTGAAATTGCAGGGATTAACTACGCAATAGTACATAAAGCGATAAGCAAATATCCGATTCTCAAATTTGATGCCCTCAAAAGACGATTCCCAGATTTGAAGTCAATGCGAGAGTTTGTTACTAGCCCGAGCTATCTCGGAAGCATTAAAATACAGTTAACATCGAGATACGAAGCGCCTTCGATGACTATTCTTTATAATGCTTGCCTAAAAGTGCTTAGCATTATAGCAGAAGCAATTTCGAAAATCGAAAAATCCTACGAAGGTTCAAAAGAATTCAAACCCGAAAAAATCCGCAACATTTTCAAAAATAAAAAATGCACCTATAACAATATCAACGAACAAGGAAACGGCCGAGGCATCTCTCAGAACGACCGTTCTGTTCCGGTTGAATGGAAAATCGACCTATCCCAAGAGGATTGGTTTGCATTTGAAGATAATTTCGGAACAAGCGAAGAAAAAGCCTTTGTTGCCTATTTCAAAACGTATGTGCCCCAGTTAAAAGCAAAATACGACAAAGTTTACTTACTTCGAAACGAGCGGCAGATGCACATTTACTCCTTTGAGGGCGGCGAACGGTTCGAACCTGACTATCTGCTGTTTCTCCATTCCCCGAAAATCGAGGGATATGAGCAGTTGCAGGTGTTCATCGAGCCGAAGGGGTCACTTTTTATTGAAACAGACAAGTGGAAAGAAGACTTCTTGCTTGAAATCGAGGGGACAGCAATCCCGACCAAGATTTTTGTTGATGACAACGACTATAAAATCTGGGGGTTCCATTTCTTCAACCAAAATGACCGGCAGGCTGAATTCGATGCGGACATGAATAGATTGCTTTAATAAGACAAACCCGGCGCCGAATTTCCGGCGCCGGGTTCCTGTTTCGTACCTTTCCCCTCACACGTGTATCTTGTTCCCGGCCTCTACGAGCGCTTTCTGGAGCTTGGCGATCGGGAGGTCGCGGAGGATGCAGCCCTCTTTGAGCGCGAGGGCGGCCGCCGTGCCCGCGGCTTCGCCGGTCAGCGTGCAGGCGGGGATATACCGCGTCTGCGCCCAGGCGTCGCCGTCCGCGGAGGCGACGATGCGCCCCGCCGCCGCCATATTCTCGATGCGGCTGTCGAGCAGCGCCTCATAGGGGAACTCATAGACCGGGAGCTTGCCCGTCCCGAGACCGGGGGTCATGCAACCGACGGACGTCTCGCAGTATGCCCCGTCGGCGAGGGCGAACTGCCCCAGCCCGCGTATCATGCGCGTCATGCGAAATTGCGGCATGAAGGGCATCGTCATCATCGCGTAGTCCCTGCGGCGCTCGTTGGTCTTGAGAAATTCGAGGACGGGCGCGCGGGAATGGCGGATATAGGTATTGACGCCCTCGGAGTCGATGCCCTTGATGAGCTCGGCCTTCGGGTTTCCGGGGCCGAGGCCGAACCAGCGCAGGTTGAAGGCCTTGAGTATGTCGCCGGCCTCGATGCCCTCGCGCATCTTCTCGAAGGTCGCCTCGTAGGTCCAGTGGGTGACGGGGCTGCCGCCGTCGACGCATTCCGCGCCCGCGCGCGCGAAGACGTCCGCGTCGCCCGAGGCGTCGATGACGATCTTTGCCATGTAGGCCGTGCGGCCGGACTTGTTCTCGACGACGACGCCCTTGCAGACGTCGCCCTCCATGATGGGCTCGGAGAAGACCGTATCGAAGACGACCTCGACGCCCTCGGCCTCCATGATCTCGTCGAGCGCGATGACGAAGGCGGGGATATTGAAGGTCGTCCTGTACCTGCCGGAGGGGTTGTCGACGTGCCAGACGCCGCGCTTCCATTCGGGCGGGAGATCGCTCGGGCCGTACTTGAACGTGAGGTGCAGCAGCTCCTCGGTGAGGCCGCCGTATATCTTGTTGCCGACGCCGTCGTCGATGGCGAGGAAGACGCAGACGTGCCCCAGCGTCGCAAGGCCGCCGAGGACGATGCCCTTTTCCAGCAGCGTGACACGCGCGCCGTTCCTGCGGGCCGCAAGCGCCGCCGCGCAGCCCGCGACGCCGCCGCCTATGACGAGGACGTCCGTTTCCCCGACGACGGGGACGCTGTCTCTTACTTCGATGAACTTCTTTTCCATGATGGCTCCTTTCTATCCGCGTACCAGCTCGTAGACTATCCTCGCCGCAAGCAGGACGAGGACGGCGATTATGACGGGCCGGACTATTTTACTGCCGTTTTTTATCGTGAGCCCCGCGCCGAGGAAATGCCCCGCGACGGAGAAGACCGCCGCCAGCAGCCCGAGCGGGACGAGGCACGTCTTCGCGGCCAGCGCGGCCGCGAGCGCGCCCATGTTCGAGGCGAAGTTGACTATCTTGACGCTGCCGGACGCCGTCCGCACGTCCATCTTCGCGGGCCCGCAGAAGACGAGCAGGAGAAATGTCCCCGTCCCCGGCCCGTAAAAGCCGTCGTATATCCCGAGCAGCAGCGACGCGCCCCAGACGATGAGCCGCCGCTTCGCGGGGTCTATCTCCCCGGCCTCCTCGCGCAGCGTCCTGCGCCGCAGCATTATTATCGCGACGACGGGGAGGACGGCGAGCAGCACGTATTTGAGGATGCGCTCGTCGACCATGAGCTGCAGCCGCGTCCCCATGTGCGCCCCCGCGAGGGCGAGGAGCGCCGCCGGCAGCGCGAGCTTCCAGTCCGCGAAGCCGCGGCGGGCGTAGCGTATCATCGAGGCCGCTGTCCCGACGCCGGAGGAGAGCTTGTTCGTGCCGAGCGCGAGGTGCGCCGGCAGGCCGGCGAGCAGGTAGACGGGCACGGAGATGAGGCCGCCGCCTCCGCCGATGGAATCGACGAACGCCGCGAGAAATACGCCCGCGCAGATCATCGCCACGAGCCATGCGGAATATCCGAAAATCGTCATTTAGCCTCGTCTCCATGGGGATATACGAATAGTTTATCACCGCGGAGCGAGGATTTCAACAAAAGGCTTGCGGGGCGCCCACGCCGAGCGCCGCCGGTGGCGGGAGGAGCGAGGCGCGGGCGGCGCAGCGGCCGAAAAACGCAAGGTTAAGCGCAAGCCCGCAGCGTTTTTCGGGTACCGCAAGAGGACAGTCTCAGCCGCGGCGTGACCGATGAGGTGGACCGTTATGTGCGTGTGGCATTATTCCACCTCATCCGGGTTCGCTACGCTCACCCACCTTCCCCTCGAGGGAAAGGCTTTGAAAAAGGAAGAGCTCGCCGGGGGCGAATGCCGCCTTCCCCTCGAGGGGAAGGCTTCGGAGACGCAAAAAAAGGGACGGCTCCGAAGGGCCGTCCCTGTCCGTTCAGTCTATGCGCATCGGCCCGTCGGGGCCGGGGGGATCGCGTTCGACGAAGCCGTACAGCACGTCGAGACTGCCGTCCGCCGTCCGCGCGATGAAGTCGATCGCGGTATTGTTCGTTCCGCCCTCGTTCCACCAGACCGTGACCTCCGCGCCCTCGGCGGGCACGGCCCCGTCGAAAGTCAGCGATTTGCCGCTTTCCGCGTTCGTGAGCGTCTTCGGCACGCAGAGCAGGAGCTCGTCGCCCGCTTCGAGCGGCTCGCCGTCCTGCTTGAGCGCCTCGTCTACCGTGACGGTCAGGCGCCACGCTTCCGCGTCCCACGTTTCGAGGGGATCGTCCATGTCCGGCCACTGCATCAGGTCCGCGTATATCGGGCCCTGCAGAAGCTCCGCGGTTTTTACCGTCCCGCGCACGGCGAACGCGCTCCGCGCCCCGGCCTTTTCCGGCGAGAGCTTCCCGAGCTCCCGCATCGGCTCGACGAACGCCGTCTCGAGGCAGGTCGCGCCCTCCCGCATCGGCTCGACGACGTTGCGGCGGCAGACGTCCGCGTATCCGTAGGAGCCGTCGCGGACGCCGGGGAGAAAGCTTGCCGCGGAGAGGAGCCTCTCGCCGAGGTAGACGAAGCACTCGTTTTGCGGGAGGCCCTTGTACAGGAGCGTGAGCCGGTCGCCGACCTGCGGGACGGGGTCGTCGGGCGAAGAGACGGCGAATTTGCGGCCCGTGTAGCGCGGGGCCTTCTCGTCCCAGTATGCGAGCTCGGCGTACTCGAGCGGTATCTCGACCGTCGCGTACCCGTCGTACGAGTCGTAGGCGAACGTGCGGCCCTCGAGCACCTCGTCGAGCTTGACCGTGAGGAGCCACTTGTCGGCCTCCCACTGCTCGACGGGGACGGCGCGGTATGCGTCGGCGGGCAAGTTGAGGCTTATAAGGACGGGGAAGTACTCGCGCGAAATGCGCCTGACGGAAACGACCGTGCCGACGGCCTTGTCGGGGCAGAGCTCCCATATCCCGTCGTCCGTGAGGGGCGAGCGCCCGGCCTGCGCGGCCTCGCAGCGCTCGACGAACAGCGATGGAGCGAGAGGCTTTTTCGCCGCGCAGCCCGATAGGACGAGCAGCAGGGCCGCCGCAAGGATGAAAACGGCTATCCTTCTTTTCAAGGTCTGCCTCCTTTCCGCGCCGTCAGGGGCGGGATATCGTGACGGATACCTGCCTTCGCCCGCGCGCGAAGAGATCGGGCTTGAGGACGAGGCGCTCCGCGCCGCGGCTCCACGCGACCGTGGGGACGGCGTCCGTTTCGGAGAGCAGCGTCCGCAGCTCGTCCGGGGTCGTGAAGCCCCCGGTCTGCGCGGCTTCGTCCGGCGCGCCGAAGAGCTCCGTGAAGCGCGAATAGAGCTCGAACCACGTCGCCGCGTCGTCGCCGCCCTCGGGGAAGCGTATCGTGATGACGTCGAGAGCGCCGCTCCCGGCGTTGAATATGAATCCGACGTCGCAGAGCCCGCCGCAGAGCGAATTGCAGCAGTCCGTCCCGATATGGCGGGCGTAGGAGCTCTCCGCCGTATTGCCGGAAACGAGGTCTTCGACCTCCGTATATGTCATGCCGAAGCGTATCTCGCCGGAGGGCGGGGCCTCGCGCGTCTTCCAGAAGGCGTCGCCGGGGCCGAACCCGTATCCGTAGGCCGCAGCGACCTGCTCGCGGCTCAGGCCGAGGCCCGTCCCGCTCAGGACGAAGCCTTCGCCGTCGCAGGAGAGGGCGAACGTGTCCTCGAGCGTGTAAGCGCGCCTTTCCGACACGGGCGGGAGCTCAAGAGAGGGCGCGGGCTTCGCCGCGCAGCCCGCGAGAAGGCAGAGCGTCAGCGCGGCGGCAAGGATGAGCGAGATCAGCTTCTTCACGGCGGTCGCTCCTTTCTGTGAGATCGGTCGGTCTGCGCTTACATATCCAATATATTACAAGCCGCGGGAAAAGTCAATCCATTGCGTAAGAGTTTACGCGGCGTGGAATTACATCCGGAAATGGAGTTTTGCCCGCGCGGCGGTCGCGAAAACCCGCAAAGGCGCAGAAATAAAGGGAAAACGCGGCGTGGAAATGATTGGAAACAGCCGATATAATTACACGCGGAGGTGCAATTCCGACCGCCGTGAAATCACATCGTGGAATGGAACTGCGAAGCGATGAAGGCGCCGGGAAAAAATGAGCGCGGCTTGGGCGCTCTCACACAAGGAGACGACAGGTTTTGAGCGGCCCTTTTCCGCCCATGCTTCAAGGAAAGACCCCGGAAATGCAGTCAAGCATTCCCGGGGTTTTCATTTTTGCCTGAACGAAAAATCGCTCGCTCAAAACTGCTTTGCACGCAAAAAGAGAGATTTTTCCCGCCGGGCGAGGCGAAAAGCGCAGGGATCCTTACTGCCGGATCGCGAGCATTTTCAACGCTGCTCGGCGCGAAAATATCCTTTTTGCGCTGCCGC
>JAFZOI010000020.1 GCA_017550645.1 Oscillospiraceae bacterium | reverse complement strand
CCTCGGCGATGGCCGTCTTGCCGACGCCCGGCTCGCCTATGAGGCAGGGGTTGTTCTTCGTCTTGCGCGAGAGTATGCGCACGACGCTGCGTATCTCCTCGTCGCGCCCGATGACGGGATCGAGCTTGTTCGCGCGGGCGAGGGCGACGAGGTCCTGCCCGTATTTTTTCAGCGCGTCGTAGGTGTCCTCGGGGTTATCCGAGGTGACGCGCCCGCCGCCGCGCACTTCGCGCACGGCCTTGAGGAAGGCGTCCTCGGTCAGCCCCGCGCGGGCGAAGAGCTCGCGCACGGAGCGGGACGGGCGCCTGAGCATGCCGAGCATGAGGTGCTCGACGGAGACGTATTCGTCGCTCATCTGATTTGCGGCCTTCTCCGCCTCGGAGAGGGCTCTGTCGAGCTCGGACGACATGAAGACGCCCGAGGAATCCCCGCCGACCTTGGGCAGGGCGTTGACGGCGTTCGCCGCCGCGTCGCGCAGGGAACGCGCGCCGCATTTATCCATGAGCTCGGGAATGAGGCCGTCCTCGAGCAGGGCGGCGAGCAGGTGCTCCTGACGCAGCTCCTGATTGCCGTTATCCTCGGCAAGACGCTTTGCGTCCTGAAGCGCCTCTATGCTTTTTTGAGTGAATTTCTGCAGATCCATGATGACTGCCTCCTTTTCATATCAACGTCGGCGCGAGGCGGCGGTATTCGGCGTAGGCGTCCTTGACGCCCGCCGCGTCGCCGTCGAAATACGCCTTGATCGCGCGGTCGAACGCGCGTATATATTCCGCTATCGCGTCGCTTATGCCGTCCTCGTCGGAATAGCCCTCCGCGGGGCGCAGCAGCTTGGTGAAGCGCCCGTCGCCGTATGAGCAGCCGCCAGACGGCCCCTCCAGCGCCGTCCAGAGCGCGAAGAAGCGCTCCAGCGCGGCTATCAGGGCGGGGTTGCGCGTCCTGAGCGAGGCGCGCACTTCGCCGATGGCGTCGCCGCTGCGATAGAGCCGCACGGAATAGTTCACGGCGGGGCTGTATTTATATTCGAGCGCCGAGCGGAGCGTCAGCTGCGTCGCCGAGCGCGTCGGGAGCACGGCGAGCTCCGACGAGAGCAGGCCCTCCATGCGCTCTATGAGCTCGCGCGCGCGCATCTCCGGCGTGCGGTAGGATACGTGCTCGGCGAGGATGGCGTTCACCATCGCCGAGCGGCTGAGCCCGTTTCGCAGGGCGAGCGCGTCCACGGCGTTGACGACGTTTTCCGAAAGCATGAGGGAATACATGTTCTTTTTCATATTCTGCCCTCCCATGCAAAAATGATAGCACGTCATATATAATTTGTAAAGCATTTTATATAATAATCTTTGCAAATTTTCTGTGAACGCGCACCTTTCAAAGCCTTCCCCTCGAGGGGAAGGTGGGTGAGCGTAGCGAACCCGGATGAGGTGGAATAACTTTCCGCGCGCGCATAACGGTCCACCTCATCAGTCTCGCTGCGGCTCGGGCACGCCGCGGCTCTGACATGTCACCGGCATGTCATTCACTGCCGCGGCGCCGCTTCGCTACCCTCAAGGGGAAGCCTACGCGGCGGCCTCGGCTTGACAATATACGTGCGGCGGGATAAGATTAACCGATGAACGGAGGTCGATATGATGAGCTCTGAAAAGAAGGTCGCCGTCGTAACGGGCGGCAGCAGCGGCATAGGTCTCGCGACGGCGAAAAAGCTCCTCGCGGACGGGTACGCCGTCTATGAGCTGAGCCGGAGAGAGCCCGCCGAGAGCGGCGGCATAGTCCACGTCACGGCGGACGTTACTTCCGACGCCGATCTCGCCGCGGCGGCGGAGAAGATACTTGCCGCCGAGGGGCATGTGGACGCGCTCGTCTGCTGCGCGGGCTTCGGCATCTCCGGCGCGAGCGAGCTCACGCCCTCGTCCGAGTCCTCGCGCCAGCTCGACGTGAACGTGCTCGGCGCGGCGAGGACGGTCTGCGCCTTCCTGCCCGCCATGCGCGAGGCCGGGCGCGGCAATATCGTCTTCGTGAGCTCCGTAGCGGGGGTCATCCCCATCCCGTTCCAGTCCTGGTACTCGGCCTCGAAGGCCGCGATAAACGCCTACGCGCTCGCGCTCAGGAGCGAGGTCGCGCCGTTCGGAGTGAAGGTCAGCGCCGTCATGCCGGGCGACGCCTCGACGGGCTTTACCGACGCGCGAAAGAAGATGCCCGTCAACGAAGCCTACACCGCGCGCGTTGAAAAGAGCGTCTCCGTCATGGAGCACGACGAGCGAAACGGCATGAGCCCCGCCTCCGTCGCGGCGCTCGTAGCGAAGACGGCCGAGCGCAAAAATCCCGCGCCGCTCTATACGGCGGGCTTCCAATATAAAGTTTTCACGCTGCTCATACGGCTGCTGCCGCGCCGCTTCGCGAGCTTTCTCGTCGGTAAAATTTACGGCGGCTGAAAATAATGCATGATTATCCGATCGCCTCTCGCGGAAAAATAGCCGCGGAGGCGATCTTTATTAAAAAGACAGTCAGATTATCCGTCAGGACCGCGGTCCTGATATGCGTATTTTCCGTTGCGGCGCTCGCCGCGCTCGGCGGCGCGCTCATTTCCCGCAATGCGGAGCTGACGCAGCGCGACCGGGAGATGGACGCCGTCTATTCCCGCGCGCTGACGACGCTCGTGACGAGCGTGGGCGAGCTGGAGACCTCGCTTCGCAAGGCGCTCTGGTCGACCTCGCCGAGCATGACCTGCTCGACCTGCACGGACGTCTTCGGCAAGGCCATGGCGGCGCAGACCTCGCTCGGCGAGCTGCCTTTTTCCGACCTCGACCTGACGAACACGGCGGGCTTTATCTCCCGCGTCGGCGACTGGGCGTGGGCCCTCGCGCGCAATGCCGCGGCGGGGCAGGAACTCTCCGACGGCGACAGGGAAAACCTGCGCGCCATGTCGGACGCCGCGGCCGCTCTGAGCGCGTCGCTTGCCTCGCTCTCGGCCGAAGCGGCGGAAAAAGCGGCCGCGGCCGCCTCGCTCGGAGACGGCTTCAAGACCATAGAGTCGGAGTTTCCCGAGGTGCCGTCGCTTGTCTACGACGGGCCGTTTTCCTCTCACATCTCGCGCCGCGAGCCGCTTTTCATAAAGGACATGCCCGAGGCGAGCGAGGCCGAGGCCGCGCGCATAGCGGCGGATTTCCTCGGCGTCGAGACCGTCGAGAGCGCCGGGACGAGCGGGGGAGAGCTGCCGTGCTATATCTTTACCTCCGGGCAGCGGACCGTATTCGTGACGCGGCGCGGCGGGGCCGTGCTGAGCATGCTCTCCTCCGAGCGGCCATACGGCGAGGTAAATCGCGCCGAGGCCGAGCTCATCGCGGAGCGCTTCCTCGCTTCGCGCGGCTTCGAGAGCATGAAAAAGAGCTATTCCGTCTCCGACGGGCTGACCGTCGTGAGCTTCGCCTATGAGGAGGACGGCGTCGTCTGCTATCCGGACCTCATAAAGGTCGGCGTCGCGGCGGACGGGAGCGTGGCTTCCTTCGAGGCGGCGGGGTATATCATGAACCACCGTGAGCGCGGTCTTGCCGAGCCCTCCGTCACCGCCGGGGAGGCGCGGAGCCTCGTCCCCGAGGGGCTGACCGTCCTGCGCGAGGGGCTCGCCGTCATCCCCACGGAGGGGAAGAACGAGCGCTACTGCCGCGAGCTCGTCTGCGAGGACGGCGAGGGAGATCACGTCCTCATCTACGTCGGCGCGGAGGAGCTCCGGCAGGAGAAGATACTGCTCCTCATCGAGGACGAAAACGGCGTCCTCGCGCTGTGACGCGGGCAAAATGTTATCCATTTTGTTGTTGCCATCGCCCGCGCGCGCATATATAATTTAATTGAAAAAAGCGGAAAGGAGGCGGCGCGAATGGTATGCCGCGTATGCGGACATGAATACGAGGACGGGCTCAGAGTCTGCCCCGAGTGCGGCGCCGCTTCCGGAACGCGCGTCTGCGCCGTCTGCGGGAGCACGATGCCCGCCGACGCCGCCTTCTGCCGCATCTGCGGTTCCGACGGGAAGGTAGCTCCCGCGAGCGGGATAAGCTTCAAGGGAGCGCCCGTCTGCGATAACTGCGGCAAGCCGCTGCCCGAGGGCGCGTCGGTCTGCCCGGATTGCGGCGAGCCCCTGCCGAAGGCCCCGCGCACCCTCGCTGGCGCGTTCTACGGCGTTCGCAGGTGGCTTCGAAGACACCCTATCCGTTTCCGCATCTTCTGCGCGCTGGTCGTCCTCGCCGCGCTTGCGGTCACGGGGCTCTTCATCGGCCTCTCCGTGCGCGGCGGCAGAGCCGCGACCAACGCGATAGCGCTCGCGTTCGACGATTCGCTGGTCGGCGCGTACGACGGCGAGAACGCGCGCTTCGTCTTCGCCGATCCGCGCGGCAATTCCTTCGGCGTGGACTGCCCCGGCCTCCGATCGTATATGTCGACGCCGGACCTGTCCGCGTGGCTGCTCGTCTGCTCCTCCGGCGAGGGGAAGGCGACGCTCATCCGCGTCACGCGCGACGGCGGCGAGACGATCACGACCAACGCCTGGCCGGAAAACGTCGCCCTCGCGAATTCGGGCGGCGGCGTGGCGTATTACTCCGACGTGGAGAACGGTCGCGGGGCGCTCCGCCTCTGGCGGCCCGGGCGCGACAAGGCAGCGCGCCTTGCCGAGGACGCGATATGCGACACCCCCGTCGTGATATCGCCGGACGGAGGCTCCGTCGCGTGGGTCGGCGGCTACGCCGCGAACGACGGCTATAACGCCTATCTCTCCGCCGACGGCGGAGCTGCGAAGCTTCTCGGCGAGAATATAAAGCCCTTCGCCTTATCCGACAAGGGCGACCTCGTCTACTACATAAACGACGGGCGCGTCTTCGTCCGCTCCGCCTCCGGCGACGTCGAGCTCGCGGACAACGTGGGCTATTCGTCCCTCTCAGAATACTACATGACCTCGGATATGCGGCAGGTCCTTTATAACCGCCGCGGCTCGGTCTGCATCAGCACCGGCGGCGGCGAGGGCCGCGTCATCACGCAGGCATGGCTCAACGGCGTCGCCGTCCCGGATTCCGCCGCGCCGCATCTGGCGCAAAACGGCGTCAAGCTCTTCGTCTGCCCGATGAAGACCTTCAAGGGCGCCGTGCTCAAGCTCGACGGCGCGCTCTGGTATTACGGCGGCGAGGCGGGCATACTCCGCGTCGCGGAGTCTTTCGACCACGTCTTCGTATCGTCCAACGGCCTCTCGGTCATCTGGGAAAACGACGGCCTGCTCTACCGCATCGGCGACCTGCGCCGCAGCGACAAGTTCACTCCCGCCCCGTATTACGACGCGGGCAACGTGACCTCCGTGACGGCTTCCGGCAGGCGCGTCTGGCTCTGCAACGGCTCGAAGATAGTCCTCGTCCGCAAGGGGAGCTTCAGCTCCGTCCTCGCGACCGCGCCGGACGCGGCGCTGCTCGCGGTCGTGCGCGGCAGGCTCTATTATACGCGCGACGACGCGCTCTATTCCCTCAAAACGACGGGGCGGCCGAAGCTCGCCGCGGAAAGGGTCATCTCGGCCCGCGCGGCGGCGGGAGGCCTGCTCGTCCGCCTCGCGGACGGCGTCATCTACATAACCCCCGAGGGGAAGACGATAGAGCTTTACGGGAGCTCGCCGGAGCAATAAAACGCAAGCGCTTTTTTAGGAGGATGGGCCGTGAAGATCCTTTTGACGGCGTTCGAGCCCTTCGGGGGCGAAAAAGTGAACCCCGCGCAGGAGGCCTTGAAGGACGTTCCCGACGTCGTCGCGGGCGCAGGCATCGTCAAGCTGACCGTGCCGACGGTCTTCGGGAAGTCCGTCGAGACTGTGTACGGGGCCATGAAGCGGGAAAAGCCGGACGCCGTCCTCTGCATAGGTCAGGCCGCGGGCCGCACGGGGCTCACGGTCGAGCGCGTCGCGATAAACCTGGAAGACGCCGCCATCGCGGATAACGAAGGGCGAAAGCCCGTCGATTCGCCCGTATTTGCGGAAGGGCCTGCTGCGTACTTCACGACCCTGCCCGCGAAGGCCATGGTCGAAAAGATAAAGGGCGCGGGCGTCCCCGCCTCCGTCTCCTGCACGGCGGGGACCTTCGTCTGCAACCACCTCTTGTACGGCGTGCTCCATCATATCGCGCGGGAGTTTCCGGGCATGCGGGGAGGATTTATCCACGTCCCGTATCTGCACGAGCAGGTTCTTGACAAGCCCGGCGCGCCCTCGCTCTCGAGGGAGGATATCGCAAAGGGCATAGAGGCCGCCGTCGAGGCTATCGCCGAAAGCGACGGAATATAAACAGACGCAAAAAGACCCGCGTGGAACACCACGCGGGTCTTCGCTTTTTTGCAGGATCAGTCTCTGCCCTGTTCGGCGTCGTAGAATTCGCGGCTGTAATAGAAAAGCTCCTCGACGGCGTCCCACATGAGCTCGTTGTCGCGTATCGTCACGGAGGTGTACCAGCCGCCGCCCTTGGCGTAGGTGTCGACGTTCTCGTGGATGGCCTCGTTTATCGCGTCCTTTTCGCGCGCGGCGGGCATTATCATCGTGTTGAAGCCGAGCCTGTCGCCGTATTCGCGCTTGAGGGCGGGGATGTCGTTGGCGCGCGCCTGCAGCTGCATGAAGTCCGCGCCCGTCTGACACATATAGGGCGCGAAGCGCTTTATGTTGCCGCAGCAGTGGTGCTCGACGACGATGCCCTTGCTCTTTATGTGGCCGAATATCTTCTTCGTCGGCTCGAAGACGAGGTCCTCCATCATCTGCGGGGAGAAGAAGGTGTCGCGCTCGGTGCCCCAGTCGTCGTGGTAGGTGATGAAGTCGATGTCGAGATGCTCGAGCAGCGCGTCGACGAAGCGGCACTCGAAGTCCGCGAAGGCGTCGAGATAGTCGCGCACGGCCTCAGGCTCGAGCGCCATGGCGCACATGGCCTCCGTATAGCCGCCTAGCAGGGAGACAAGGCGCTCCGTGCAGCCGAGGCCTATGTTGACGTGGGTGATCTTATCGGGGTCGTACTTGGCCTTCTTCCATGCCTCGGTCCTGCCCGCGATGTCGAACTCCTCGAGCTTGGGGAACTTGACGCCCGTCTCCCAGTTGGTGATGTCGTCGAGGTACTGCGTGCCGGGCTTGAGCATCGGGCCGCCCGCCTCGGGGACGTAGGTCCATTCGACGTCGAAGAAGTCGCGGAAGTCGTGCCTCTGCTTGCTCGTGAAGTCGGCTTCGCCCGCGCCCGTCAGGACGGAGACCATGACGTTGGTCATGTCCGTCGTCGAATTCGGGACCCAGAGGGGATCATTTCGCGCGGCTGCGCGCCTGAAATTCTCCTTCGGGGAGATGGGGTAGTCGAGCTTCGGGACTATGAGCGGGACGGGATTGAATACGTTTGAAAACCTGTCGACCTCGGTCGCGTTCGGGTCGTAGGGCGGTCTGATGTATTTCATGTTCCTTCCTCCATGCAAATTCCTTCTCCTTGATTTTACCACACAGATTTTTCCTTTACAAGTGCGATGTCGCCCGTCTCCCGCGCGTGTCTTTTCTTTTCCGCCGCAACGAGCTATAATGAAAACGAAAGGAGCGATGACCATGCCGACGCTTGAGGGCAACGTGCCCTATGAGACGATGCTCGCCGCCGCGGCAGAGCGGCTCGCGGGGAAGGACGTCGCCGCCGCGGCTGTGCGCGCGGGGATGGAGTACGACGAGCGGACGGGGACCATATCCTTTGAGAGCTTCGGACGCCCGGCGAAGATATTTCTGCCGGACCTGACCGCCGAGGGCGAGCTCTCCGTCTGGCAGCACATCGCGTTTTTGCAGTATCTTGAGCTCGAAGCGCCGCCGAAGCCGTCGGGGGATTGGATAGCGATAGGCGACCTCGAGCCCGGCGCCGTCAGCCGCGGCCGGAGCTTCGATACGCGCGTCGCGGGCTTTGTATCGACGCGCCTAGGCAGGTTTCCCGAGGAGACGGTACGCCGCGCCTGCGCCGCGCTCGGCGCAGAGTTCGTAAAATACAAAAACGCCGACCTGAGCGCAGTCTTCCGCTTTCTGCCGGAATATCCGTTCCTCCTCAATCTCTGGTTCGCGGACGAGGAGTTCCCCGCCTCGGGCAAGATACTCGTCGACGCGGGCTCCGGCCCCGCGCTCTGCCTCGAGGCCGCGGGCACCATGGCCGAGCTTCTTGCCGACCGCCTCTGCTCCGCCTGCGAGCGGGAATAAAACAGCATGATTTGACCCGGCGCCGAAGTGAGGAACGGCGCCGGGTCTTGTTATCACGTCGGGTCAGCCCCGGCGTTTGAAAAGGAGACCGAAGATAAGGCCGGCGATGAGGACGAGCGCGGATATGCCGACGAGTATCCACGAATTCAGCGAGCCCGACGAGCCGCTCAGGCCGCGCCCGCCGCCGCCGAAGCTCATGCTGTCGGGCTTGTAGAGCTCGCCGGTATCGCGGCCGTAATTGCGCTGCATGAAGCTGTCCTCGACGGCACGATGCTTACCATCGACACCATCGCCGTGGAGGACGAGGTCGCGGCCAATTCGTTCGAGCGATCCGAGTTGGACTATTTGATCTATAACGACCCAACCGGGTACGCCGATCTGATACTGAACGGAGATCTGAAGGCGTATCTGCGGACTGTAACGGACTACCACCCTTTGGACAACTGAATACGAGCATACGGCGGCGCTGTGTTGGCACCGCCGTTAGTATTGTAAAACCATACTGGTCACATGGTTCTGAACGCGAAAGATCGCTCATACAACAAGCCCCCGTCGGACAGTCCGTAAGTCTATCGACAGCAAGAGGCTCCTACCGGGTCGTGCGTCACGACCAGAAGCGTTTTGCCTGCCTCATTGAGATCCGAAAAGATTTCTACGATCATAATGTGTCAAATGTTTTTCGTGCATTTTGTAGTGCTTGAAAATATCGGAAAAAGAAACAATTTGCATTATCCGATCAAAAGATGGTCTGGAGATCAAAATCTACGCAAAAACAACGGCATGCTGCGGCATGTCGGTCTGGAAAAGCAGATTTGTGAATGCAAATCGAAAATTGACGAGTCCGATTTCTTGTGGTATAATCTGAACAGAATTTGTGTTATATTGCAAAATGTGGAGATATCCGCAAAAAAGACGTATATTTCCATCATCATATGGAGGGAAAAGATGCGCATCAGCTACAGGCCGTTATGGGTCATGCTTGCCGAACGGGAAATCAGCAAAAAGCAGCTCCGCGAGCTCAGCGGCATCAGCACTGCTTCATTAGCAAAGCTTGGCAAAGGAGAAAACCTGACCACAGACACGCTTTTGAAGATCTGCAAGGCTTTGAACTGCAGCATCACGGAGATCATGGAGACCGTTCCGGATGTCCGGCAGAATGAGGACCTCTGTGAAGAGTAAACACTTCAGACGAAAATGATCGCAGGATTTGGAATGTATGAAAATGCTTATAGCTGAACAAGAGGTCACTGTCCTTTGCGGAGAAGAACAGAGGTCTTGTTCTTCTGCCTGAGGATGGTATAAACAATGCGGAGATCATGAAGGAAGTCTCTTTTTATCAAGGAAGCGATCATCGATCATGCGGCAAACGGCGGACAGGCTCCTGATCTTTTCGAAGGCAGCCGCGATAATGTTTTACGGCGCGGTCTTGATTGGGCGTTCGTATGCGGGAAACGGATGGTCTTGAGGTTTGAAAAATGGATGAAAAGAAGGAAACGATAAAAGCCCTGGACCGATATCTCTCCCCTCTTGACGTCTGGGCGATGGCCTTCGGCGTCATGGTGGGCTGGGGAGCGTTCGCCATGCCCGGAAACACCTTCCTTCCGGTGGCGGGACCCGCCGGCACGCTGATCTCCATGTTCATCGGCATGGCGATCATGCTGGTCATCGGCAGCAGCTTCTCCTATCTCATGGGACGCTCGTCCATCACCGGCGGGGTCTATTCCTATACCAAGGAGGCCTTCGGACGGGATCACGCCTTTTTGAGCTCCTGGTTCCTGTGCCTTTCCTATCTGACGATCGTGTTCCTCAACGGCACAGCCCTGTTCTTCATCCTCCGGATCCTGCTGGACGGGGCCGTGCAGACGGGCGTCCACTATGCCATCGCGGGGAACACCATCTATCTCTCGGAAACGCTGGTGTCCGCGCTGGTGCTGGGCGGCGTGGGGGTGCTCTTCATCGTGGCGAAGCCCCTGCTGCAGCGCATCCACACCGTCCTCTCCGCGGTTCTTTTCATCGGCGTGGCGGTCATTGCGGTCATGTGCGTCCCCCACGCGCTTTCCAGCGGCGCGCTGACGGAGTTCGGGTCCGGCGGAACGGGAAAGGTCTACGCCGTTTTCAGCCTGGTGATCCTGGCACCCTGGGCCTTCGTGGGCTTTGAGGTCACGTCCTTCGACACGGCGCATTTCAAGTTCCCCATCCGGAAGTCGAAGGGGCTGATCATCGTCTCCATCATCCTGGCGGCCTTCGCCTATGTGTCCATGACGCTGACGGCCGTATCCGCCGTACCGGAGGGATTCTCTTCATGGCAGGAGTATGTCTCCTCCCTGGACGGCCTGACCGGCCTGACCTCCGTGCCGACCTTCTTCGCCGCGGGACGCATCATGGGGACCGCGGGCCTCGCCGTCATTGTCGTCGCCGCGCTCGCCGGCATCCTGACGGGGATCATCGGCGGGTACCGCGCCGCCACCAGGATCCTCTCCACAATGGCGGAGGATCGCATCCTCTCCGAGCGGTTTTCCCGGACGAGCTTCAGTATCTTCTTTATCATGGTGATCTCCATCGTGCTGGCGTTCCTGGGACGGAACACCCTGAACTGGTTCGTCGACCTTACCTCCTTCGGGGCCATCGTCGGCTTCGGGTACACCTGCGCCGCCGCATGGAAGATCGCGAAAGCGGAGGGGAATAAAAAGCAGGCTGTCCTGAGCGTCGTCGGCACGGTGATCTCCGCTCTGTTCGCCGTGGTGCAGCTCGTCCCCAGCCTGACCGCCATGGAGGCCATGGGGAGCCAGGCATTCCTCCTGCTGTCCCTGTGGTGCCTGCTGGGCTTTGTGTTCTACTGGCGGACGATCAAATACGGCATGCTGACGGAACACAGCGGGATGTCCACCTCCGGCACGGTGCTGTTCGCGTTTCTGATCTACACGGCGATCATGTGGCTCGGCAAGCAGCTGGCTGGAAAGCAGAGCGTGGATGAGATCCGCTCCGCGCTGTTCGGCGGCGGCTTCGTTCTCCTGCTGATCATCTTTGTGGGACTCGCGGTCATGCTATACATCCAAAGGCTGGTCCGTATCAAGCATGAAGCCTCCGAGCGGGAGAAGATCCGCGCCGTGGAGGGAAGCCTTGCCAAGAGCCGGTTCCTTTTCAACATGTCCCACGACATCCGGACGCCCATGAACGCGATCCTGGGCTATACGAACCTCGCTTTGAAGGAGCCTACCTCCGATACGCAGCGCGACTATCTGACGAAGATCGAGAGCTCCAGCCAGCATCTGCTGGCGCTCATCAATGACATTCTGGAGATGAGCCGCATCGAGAGCGGAAAGGTGGAGCTGGAGTACGCTCCCGCCGATCTGTGCGGCATCCTGGACTCCCTGTACGACCTGTTTGACGAGCAGATGAAGCAGAAGCAGATGGATTTCTCCATCCACACCGCCCAGGTCCAGGACCGCTGGGTCTGGTGCGACAGTAAAAATCTTAACCGGGTGCTGCTGAATCTCCTCTCCAACGCCTACAAATTCACCGACGACGGCGGCACGATCTCCGCTTCTCTCTACGAGCTGGGCAGCCCGGCGGACGGCTACGGCTCCTATGAGATCCGTATTCAGGACAACGGCATCGGCATGTCCAAGGAATTTGTAGAGCGGATGTGGGGCGCCTTTGAGCGCGAACGCAGTTCCACGGACAGCGGCGTGGAAGGCACCGGTCTTGGGCTGGCGATCACCAAGGGCATCGTGGATATGATGGGCGGCACCATCGAGGTGCTCACCGCCCCCGGCTGCGGCACGGAGATCCTTCTCCGCTTCAAGTTCCGGCTGGCGGAGAATGAGGAGATCCACAAAGAGAGCGTCGCTGTCGGGGCGGCGGACGAGGAGACGGTGGATTTCACGGGAAAACGCCTTCTGCTGGTGGAGGACAACGCCATCAATATGGAGATCGCGAAGATGATCCTGGAGCAGATGGGTTTTTCCCTGGAGACCGCCGAAAACGGACAGGCTGCCGTGGACATGGTCGCCGCCTCGCAGCCCGGGCATTTTGACGCTGTCCTGATGGATATTCAAATGCCCGTCATGGACGGCTACGCCGCCACGCGGGCGATCCGGGCTCTGGACAATACAGAGTTGGCGAGTGTGCCGATCCTGGCCATGACGGCCAACGCCTTCCGGGAGGACGTGCAGGCTGCCATGGACGCGGGCATGCAGGCGCATATCGCAAAGCCGATCGACATCGGCGCGCTGACAAAAACGCTCCGATCGGTTCTGAGATCGTGATGCCGGGAGGCAGCGGCAATGTCTTCCGAAGAACGAACTGTATAGGTGAACGGACTGAAATATGTGAGCAACACACAGGGACACGACGCGGACTGACGGGATACGATCCCGGGCAGACGAAAAACTGCCGTGCGGTCTTTGAACAGGCCGACGCGCAGGTGCGCGAAGAGAAGAAGCTGCTCAAAAGCCCCGGCGCTGTGACCCGGCTATAAACAGACAGGAGGAAAGACGCTATGCAGGAAAACCAGACGACCTTTCGACCTTCTCGCGACAGAAGGCGTATCTTGCTGATCGAGGATGAGTATGTCAACCAGGAGATCCTGAAAATGTTCCTGGAGGACAGCTATGACCTTGTTGTGGCGGGAACGGGAACGGAGGCTCTGAACATCATTCGTTCTCAATATGAGATGCTCAGTCTGATCCTGCTGGATCTGAATCTGCCGGATCTCAGCGGACTTGACATTCTGCGTCAGGTCAAGGCAGACTCCAGAACCGCCCGCCTGCCGGTCATTGTCGCGACCTCCGACGGCGACGCGGAGGTGGAGTGCCTGACGCTGGGCGCCATTGACTTTATTTCCAAGCCTTATCCGCGGCAGGAAGTCGTTCTGGCGAGAGTGCTGCGCACCATCGAGCTGTCCGAGGATCGGGATACCCTGAGCCTGACGGAGCGCGATCATCTGACCGGGCTATATAACAAGGAGTTCTTCAATCGCTACGCCGCCCAGCTCGACATCCATCACAGAGACTGCCCTATGGACGCGATCGTACTGAACGTCAATCAGTTTCATATGATCAATGACCGCTATGGAAAGGTCTACGGCGACGAGGTGCTCCGTCTGATTGCGGAGAAGATCCTGGAACTCGTTGAACAATCGGGCGGCATCGCAGGCAGGAGTGAGGCGGACAACTTCTGGATCTACTGCCCCCAGTGCGCGGATTATGGCGCGACCCTTGAAGCGGTGCAGGGTGACCTGAACGGAGACGGACAGAGCGAAAACCGCATCCGTCTGCGGATGGGCGTGTATTCCAACGTCGATAAGGAGCTGGACATCGAGCGCCGCTTCGACCGGGCCAAGCTGGCTGCCGACACCGTGAAGGGCAGCGTTACGAGGGTGATCGGGCGATATGACGACTCTATGCACGAGGCGGAGCTGCTTGCCGAACAGCTGATCGAGGACTTTCCTGCGGCGATCCGGGAGCGTCAATTCCAGGTTTACTACCAGCCCAAATTCGACGTGCGGTCCAACGAGCCGATCCTCAACAGCGCGGAGGCTCTGGTGCGCTGGAGGCATCCGACGCTGGGTATGGTAAATCCGGGCGTGTTTATCTCCCTTTTTGAAAACAACGGACTCATTTCGACGCTGGATCAATATGTCTGGTCCGAAGCTGCGGCGCAGATCAAGCAGTGGAAGGAACGTTTCGGGGTCACGCTGCCCGTATCCGTCAACGTCTCCCGTGTCGATATGCTCGATCCGGGGCTGATCGAGAAATTGCAGGAGATCGTGACGCGCAACGGGCTGACCACGCGGGAGCTTTTGCTTGAGGTCACAGAATCTGCCTATACGGAGGACGCGGAACAGATCATCGAAACGGTCTCGCAGCTTCGCGAGCTGGGCTTCCGGATCGAGATGGACGATTTCGGTTCGGGCTATTCCTCCCTGAATATGCTCTCGTCGCTTCCCATCGACGCTTTGAAGCTGGACATGCAGTTTGTCCGAAACGCGTTTAAGGAGCGGAAGGACACACGGCTTCTGGAGGTCATGATCCTGCTGGCAGAGTCCTTTGAGCTGCCGACGATAGCCGAGGGTGTGGAGACCGCCGAACAGATGTTCACACTCAAGATGATGGGCTGCGCCATCATCCAAGGCTATTATTTCTCACGTCCTCTCCCTGCGGAGGAGTTTGAAATGTTCATCGCCGAGCGGAAATCGAACCCACACACAGAGGCAAAGTGCAGCCAGACGAGAAAAGGTAACTATACATATGATGCGCTCCATGATCCTCTGACGGGGCTGTATAACAACAGCGCCTTTGAGATCCTGTTCCATGACGCGGATCAGGAGCACATTGCTGTACTTATCGCCAACATCGACGACTACGCCGAACTCAGGAAAAGCCGGGGGCGGGTATACGCAGACAGCCTGGTTCGCCGTGTGGCAGAAGTTCTGCGAAGCAGCTTCCGCTCGGTAGATCATATTTGCCGATTGAAAGAAAACGAGTTTGTCGTAATCATGTCAAGGATCACCAGTGCGCAAAAAGAACTGGTCTTTTCCAAAATCGAGTCTGTTACCCATGCCCTTCGGGAAGGAACGGAGGAACTTTTGCCTGTCACGCTGAGCGTGGGCATCGCCTTCTCCGACCGAGAGCAGCCGGGTGGAGACATCTTTCAGGATGCGGACAAAGCGCTCCGGCGGATGAGAGAGATCCGGCATTCCGGCTATGCGGTATATTGATCAACAACGAGAAAGGAAGAAAGAAAATGACGATCGACGATCTGAAAACCTACTGCGCCAATACGGAGGAAGGGCTCAAGCGCTGCATGAACAACGAGAGCTTTTATCTCCGCCTGGTGAAAATGATCCCGGGGGACGTGAACTTCCCGAAGCTATATGACGCCGTTGACAAGGGCGACCTGGATATTGCCTTTGAAGCCGCGCATGCGCTCAAGGGCAGCGCCGGCAATCTTTCTCTGACGCCGATCTTTGCTCCGATCAGCGAGATCACGGAGCTTCTCCGCGCGAGAACGCAGACGGATTATACGGCGCTGATCGATCAGATCCGCGAAGCCCGGGACGAGCTGGCACACATCTGTGAGGAATAATCGCTTTCTTCACTGATCTCTGCGATCCTGCAGCAAATAAAGGCATGTCCTCTGCAGGTATCCTGAGAAAAGGAGCCTGCAGAGGCGGGAGACGTTTGAAAGAAGGATGGGTTTCGGTATGAAGAAAGCGCGGATCGCCATTGTCAATATCGCGATCAT
>JAFZOI010000019.1 GCA_017550645.1 Oscillospiraceae bacterium | reverse complement strand
GGTGGATTGCGGAACTGAACGCACCAGTTTCGGTGCGGTTACTTTTGCAATGGGGAATTAGGGATGGTTGATCAACGGGAATGAGGGAAACTTCCTTCTTCCCCTATAACCTTCCCTAGGGAAGGAGGGTGCGTTTACTTTCGCGAAGCCGTTGCATTCGGTATTCTATCCCGCAGCGGCTTCCCGGCGTCCGCGCGTGCGGACGGGGGAAGCCGGCAAAAGCAACGAAAGGAATGCCGACATGGCAAGACAGATGACGATCGAGGACAGGAAGCGCATAGACTTCCTCCTCCAGCTGGGCTGGACGCCAGTCCAGATAGCAAGGGAGATGGGACGCAGCAAGTCCACCATCATCCGCGAGATAGTAAACCGCTCGGTCGAGTGCGACAGGGGCTACAGGTGCTCCAACCGCATCTGCGCGCTCTTCGACTCGTGCACGCGCGTCAAGGGCTACGGAGGCGCCCCCAACAGGCTCTTCCGCTGCACGGCCGGGTGCTACGAGGTCTGCCGAGACTTCGTGGAGCGGAGCTGCGAGCGGCTCGCGACGCCCTCGCGCGTCTGCAACGGATGCAAGGACTTCAAGTCCTGCCCCATGATGAAGCGCGTCTACGTCGCGGACGGGGCGCAGGCGAACCGCGAGAGCCTCCTGCACGACTCCCGCTCCGGCGTCCACCCGGACGCAGAGGCCGTCGCGCGCATGAACGCCGTGCTGTCGCCCTGCATCATGAGGGGGCAGTCCGTCAGGAACGTGATCGCCAACAACCCCGAGGCGTTCGGCGGCGTGAAGGAGCGCACCGTGTACGACTACATCGCGGGCGGCCTCTTCGACGCGAAGCGCGGGGACCTGCCGGAGGCCTGCAGCCGCAGGCAGCGGAAGAAGAAGGCCGTCACGAAGAGCAACGCGAAGTGCCGCGTCGGGAGGAACTACAAGATGTTCCTGGAGTTCTGCCGCGTGAACGGCATCACCGAGTGGACCGAGCTCGACACCGTGATCGGACGCGTCGGCGGCAAGGTCCTCTTCACGATGCGCCTCCCGGGGGGCCTCATGCTCATGTTCCTGCGCGACAGGAGGTCCGCCCAGACGTGCACGCGCATCTTCAACATGCTGTGGGAGCTGGCCGGGCCGGAGCTGTTCCAGAAGCTGTTCTTCGTGATCCTCACGGACAACGGCACCGAGTTCTCCGACCCCGAGATGATCGAGAAGTGGCGGCCCGACCCGAAGCACAACCCCAACAGGCTCCTGCCGCGCGGGATCCACCTGTTCTACTGCGACGCCTACTGCTCCTCGCAGAAGCCGCACGTGGAGCGCGAACACCGCGAAGAGAGGCGCGTGCTGCTGCACGGCGTCTCCTTCGACACGCTCGACCAGGACGACGTCAACCTCGTCGCAAGCCACGTCGCGAGCTACTCGCGCGGCGTCCTCGGCGGCAAGACGCCATACGACACGTTCGTGGAGAAGTTCGGCGAGCCCGGCAGGAAGCTCCTCGACGCGCTCGGCATCGTGAAGATCCCCCCGAACGAGGTCACGCTGGACCCCATGCTCCTCGGGGCGAAGTTCAAGCGCCACGCCGACAGGGTCATCCTCAGGAAGGCCGGCGTGATCCCGCCGAAGAACTCCTAGGCGCTGAAGAAAAATAGCCTCTCGTCAGAGAGGCAAGCACGGCCCACTTCCGGTCCCTGCCGAAAACACGCTCCGGACGCGGGCAGCGGGAGCATTGTACCAAATCACGGCCTGGACCTGCAAGAAGGCAGTGAATTCTTCTCGGAAATGCGCACTGCGGAAGTAACCGCACCCGAAT
>JAFZOI010000002.1 GCA_017550645.1 Oscillospiraceae bacterium | reverse complement strand
CGGAGTAGGGATCGCGACCAAGAACAAGAAGCAGAAGAACGATTCCTCCGCCTCTGTAAACTGACGCGCGACCCGGTAAAAACCCCATAAAACATGCAAAGGATACGGCGCCGAAAAGGCGCCGTATCCTTTTTCCTTTTTGTGCAAAAGCAAAGAAGCCATCCCCACATGACCATCGTCACCGTTTGCCGCAAAGCGGGGATGAGATTTGCACTATCCACCCACATATGATAGGATATTTTATGTAAAGTGATATTCAGACCATATTTCCTGTTTTGTGTTCCCGGGCGTGGAAAACAGGGCCGAATAATACAAATCGCCGTTAACGGACCGAAATATTTGAGCCAGTCGGCAGACGTATGTATTGGAATAATAACCCGATGAAAGGAGAACAATAGGCACAGGTAGAGAGGCGCAAAAAGGGGAGAACTGCCTTGAAAAAAGTGAAAATAATATACGTTCTTCTGCTTATTCCGCTGTTGTCCGGCTGCAGCGGCGCAGAAAAGACCGCTGCGGCGATGCTGAATGACACAAGCGGGAAGAATAGTATATATGTTGAAGCTCAAGAAGATTATACGCCCCCGCCTTTTGCCGATTCAGTCTTTCATGATGACTTGGCGGATGGAAACGAGCGCGTCAGGATAGATATGTCCGCCGTGTCTGAAGGGTATGTGGCCGTTTCAGCCAGATCGGAAAAGCGCTTGAAATTCCAGACGATTTTCGGCGACGTAGTATATAACTATGACATTTCTTCCGATGGTAAGGCATCGATCTTCCCCCTGCAGAGCGGCGGCGGAAGCTACAGGTTCCGCGTAATGGAGAATACCTCGGACAGCAGATATACCGAGGTGTACGCCGTGGGGTGCAGCGTCGAGCTTAGGGACGAGTTCCAGCCCTTCCTGCGCCCCAACGATTATGTCCCGTACAAGGAGGATTCCGCCTGTGTGAAAAAGGCGAAGGCCTTGGCGGAGACGGCGGACGACGCACGGGGCTTTATCGCGGCAGTTTACGATTTCGTTTCGGCCAATGTGGCGTATGACAGGGAGAAGGCGGAGACAGTTCAGCCCGGCTATCTGCCGGACCCCGACGAGACGCTGCTTACAGGCAAAGGGATATGTCTCGATCGCGCGGCTCTGGCCGCGGCCATGCTGAGGAGTCAGGGCGTCCCGACCAAATTAGTGTTCGGATATGTCCTGCCGGACGAGAGCTATCATGCATGGAACCGATGTTATACGCAGCAGACCGGCTGGGTCACCGTCTCCTTTGAGAGAAAAAAGGACGCCCAAGACAGCCTTTTTCGGCTGTTCGCCGCAGACGGGATTGACGATCCGTTTATAAGCGACGACTCTAATTACGCCGAACTGTATTCGTACTGACGCAAGCGCACGCCTACAAGGCTTTTGCGAGTACGATGGCGATTTCTCAAAAAGCAAGGATCGCCTCGCAAAACAAGGTTGAATTTGACAGCCGTGAAAGCTATAATAAAAAAAGGAAACGGCATGTCGAGCCGTATCCGCTTGAAGACCACATTCGAAGCTGTCGGAAAAACATAAACGAGGAGGAGCGCAAATGGCACAGAACGAAACGATGTACGGCCTGAACGACCCCGCGGCCGCGGCGAAGCCCAATGAGAAGAATGAGTTTCTTTATGACCTGAAGACTCCCGAGACCACGTGGAAGGGCATGGTCCAGCACACGTTCCCCAACGGAGGCGAGCCCGCGTCCGACGTGGGACGCATCACCCCGCCCGAGGGCCCGCACGGCCTATACTGGTTCCTTGACAGCCTGATGCACAAGGTCCCCGACAGACTTATGGACACATGGCAGGGCCCCCACTACCATGTGCACGGCTATGAGACTTTCTTCGTAGACAGCGGCAAGGTATATCTGTACATAAACGGTCAGAGAGTGCTCTGCACGAAGGGCGACATCATCCACCTGCAGGCCGGACAGGCCCACGGCTTCAAGTATCTGGAGGATACCAAGTGGCGCGGCACATATCACGATCTTGAAAAGTACAGCGAATCCGACGACGTGAACAGGGTCAAGAACTACTGCCCCGAGCTCAAGGACGATCCCGAGCTCCTCGCCCTCGCGCCGCGCGGCGAAATGGACACCGTCATCCGCGAGCCTCTGCTTTATAAGGATGCACCCGTCGAGGAATGCCTTGCCGTCAAGCACATCGACCGCCCCCATGCGGCGTACGAGTTTCCCGGCGTGAGCATGCGCATCCTCGTCGAGCGTTGGGAAAACGGCGGCACGAAGGAGCTGGCCTGCGCCGTCTGCGAGCCCGGCTTCACCGCCGAGTGGGTCAAGTATCCGCCGCTGCGCGAGCTACTCTACGTCCGCGAGGGCAAGGTGAAGTTCACGGTCCTCGGCAAGGAATTCATCGCCGACGACGAGTGCGTCGTCGATATCCCGCGCTTCGCGCCGCACAGCATCGAGGTCCTCGAACACTCCGAGATATACGATCTCGGCGGCCAGACGTGGTGGTCGATGTTCCTGCAGTGTCTGGAGTCGGTCAAGGTCAACGCTCCGGCCCGCTATACCGAGGAGACCATCGAGAACTTCAAAAAGAGATTCAAGGTCCAGATCAAGAGCATAGGCATGAAGTAAAGCCAATATCAAGGACGCCGCGACGAGCAGCTCGTCGCGGCCTCTTTTTTTTGCCCGTTTATCGCCGTATCACTGTGTTTTTGCCCGGCGTGGAGCGCCGAAACCGAAAAAAAGAAATAATTGACCGCACTACTGTTTTGATGTATTATGAAATTGGGATTTTATAAATATTCAGTGGAGAACTGCGATGACTGACTGCGTGACCATTCTCGGGACGCGGGGCTCCGTGCCCGTGAGTGGACCGGAATATGCTCAATACGGCGGCGCGACCACCTGCGTGCTCGTGCGTCTTGGGGGCGAAACTGTGCTGATCGACGCCGGCACGGGGCTCATGGCCCTGCCGGAGGCGGCTATGGAGCTGCCGGAGCTGCCGCTTTTGCTGACGCACGCCCATGCCGATCATCTGCTCGGCCTCGCCGTCTGCCCGTACGTGATGCGCCGCGGCCGCAGGCTCGACATATATCTCAAAGAGCGCGGCGGCATGGACGGCAGGACGCAGATCGCGCGCATGTTCTCGCCGCCTATATGGCCGGTCGGGCTGGAGGAGCTGCCCGCGGAGGTCTGCGTTCATCCGCTGGACGGATCGATGACGATAGGCAATATCCGCATAGATACGCTCGAGGGGACGCATCCCGGCGGGGTATCTCTGCTGCGGCTCACTAGCGGCGGCAAAAGCGTGGCCTTCATGTCGGACTGCACGTTTTCCGAGTGCGACATGCCGGAATACGTCGGCTTTGCCCGAGGCTGCGACCTGCTGCTGGCCGACGGGCAGTACAGCCCGGAGGAATGGGAAGAGCATAAGGATTTCGGCCACAGCACGTGGCTCATGGCGGCTCGTCTGGCCGGGGAATGCGGCGCCGGTCTTGCGCGGATCATCCACCACGATCCCTGCCGGACGGACGCGATACTGGACGCCGCCGCGGCGGCGCTCGCGCCGGATCACCCCAACTGCGCATTCGCGCGCGAGGGAGAGGAGATCTTTTTATGAGACAGGTAAATACGAAGGACATGGAACGCTTTTTGGAGATGTGCCGCGCGCTTTCGGCGGAGCGGGACCGCGAGGCTCTGCTCTCCAACATCCTGGATACGGCGATGGATATGGCCGTATGCGACGCAGGCACCCTCTATCTGCTTGAAGACGACGGGCTGCATTTTTGCAGGATGGTGACGCGCAGCCAGCACGTGCGTCAGGGCGGGCATGACGGGGAGATAACCCTGCCGCCGGTCCCGAAGGAGGAGCAGTACGTTGCCTCGTGGGTCGCCATGCACAACGACGCGATAAACGTCGCCGACGTGCGCACCGATACGCATTTCGACTTTACCGGCTCGGTAAAGTACGATGAAATGACGGGCTACCGCACGAAGAGCATGCTCGTCGTCCCCATGACGAACGACAAGGGCGAGCTCATAGGCGTGATGCAGCTCATTAACGCGCTCAACGAAAAAGGGGAGATCGTCCCCTTCGATCCCGAGGTGGAGCTGCTCGTTTCCGCCATCTCCTCGCAGGCGGCCATAAGCATCACGAATATGCAGTATAACCAGCAGATAAATCTGCTGCTCGATTCGCTCATCGGCGCGCTTTCTCAGGCCATCGACGAGCGCACGCCCTATAACGCGAACCACACCCGCAACATGGTCAAATACGGCGCGAGGTTCCTCGACTGGCTGGAGGCCACGGGGAACGCATGGAAGTTCGACGAGGACAGGCGCCGCACCTTCCTGATGTCCGTCTGGCTGCACGACGTGGGCAAGCTCGTCGTCCCGCTGGAGGTCATGGACAAGGAGAGCCGCCTCGGCCCGGCGATAACGGACGTTGAAAACCGTCTGCGCGTCATAGGCCTGCTCGACCGCGTGGCGGCGCTGGAGGGAAAGATGACTCAGGCCGAGCTTGCGGAGAAGGACGCCGAGAGGGCGGAGACAATGGAGTTTATCCGCCGCATCAACACGGCGGGCTTCCTGCCGGACGACGATCTCGCAAGGGTCGACGAGCTCGCGGAGCGCACATACATAGACGAAAACGGCGAAAAGCATCCGTGGATAACGCAGACCGAGCACGACTGCCTCTCGATAAGGAAGGGAACGCTCACCGCCGAGGAGCGCGGCATCATCGAGAGCCACGTCGTGGTGACGGGGAAGATACTCGAGAAGGTCAGCTTCCCCAAGAGCTACGCGATGGTCCCGACGTGGGCCGCCTCGCACCACGAGTACTTAAACGGCAAGGGCTATCCCAAGCACATCTCGGACGGGGAGATCTCGCCTGAGGTGCGTCTGCTCACCATTCTGGACGTGTTCGACGCGCTCACGGCGAACGACCGCCCGTATAAGCCGCCGATGCCGACGGATAAGGCTCTGGCGATACTTCACAGTATGGTAGAGGAAGGAAGCCTGGACGGCGATATACTCTCGCTGTACGAGCAGAGCAAAGCATGGGAGGAAAAGGCCTGATCTGAGGCGCGAAGCAAGGCAGAGACGCAGAGGACAGTATGCTCAGGCAGGGGGAAGAGATATGAAGACACTGAAAAAAGCCCTATCTTTATTCCTGACGCTTATTATCATATCGGCGACGGCGCAGCCCGCGTTTGCGGAGACCGCCGCGGCGACGACGCTCCGTCTCGCCGGGTCCTCGGGCACCGTCTCCATCACCAACGCGAGCGGGAAGGCGCAGACCGTCAAGACGGATATGCGTCTATATAACGGCTATGCGCTGACGACGGGGAAGCAGTCCTCGGCCTTCGTGAGCCTCGACGGCACCAAGGCCGTCAAGCTCGACGCCTCCAGCAAAGCGAGCGTTAAAAAATCCGGGAACAAGCTGGAGGTCTGTCTTGACTCCGGCGATCTGTTTTTCGACGTGACCGCGCCGCTCGCCGCGGACGAGAGCCTCAATATCCGCACGAGCACGATGGTAACGGGCATTCGCGGCAGCTTCGGCTGGGTAACGCACAATGAGGTGGCGCTCCTGCACGGGCACGTCACGCTCACCTGCATAAATCCCGTTTCCGGAGCCGTGCGCGTCACGGAGCTGTACAGCGGCGAGAAGGTGTACTACGATCCCGATTCGACCGTAGCCGCCGATCCCGAGCTTAAAGAGATAGACTTCATAAAGGAGATCGTCACGAACGACGACGTCCCTTCCTTCGTGGTGGAGGAGATACGCGACGACGAGAGCCTGCAGGAGGCTCTTATAGAGGACGTGCCGTCTATCGACGTGCCGAAGCTGCTCGAGGACTACGAGGAGAAAAAGGCGGCCGAGGACGAGGAGATAGAGGCCCGCGAGCAGGAGCTGGAAGAAGAGCTCAAGCAGCAGGAGCAGTTCATCGAGGAAGACCCCGTGGACTATCTGTTCGACGAGGACGGCGTGTACGGCGTCCTCCAGTATGACGGCAACGGCGCGACCGGCGGCGCGGTGCCCAGCCAGACCTCGGAAGGCGAAGCGATCATGGTAAGCGCCAACGGGTTTACCCGCGCCGAGGACTATTACATATTCTCCGGCTGGAATACCGCCGCGGACGGCAGCGGTGACGCCTATGCCCCCGGCGACGCCATTACCCCCGAGGGGACGGTCACGCTCTACGCGCAGTGGCAGGCGCATCCCGACGAATATACCGAGCTTGTGACGCTGCTGACATCGGCCGAGACGGACGTATATATCGACGCCGATATCACATATACCGCCGCGCTGGGCGAGCTGCAGGTCAGCGGGACCAAGATACTCCATATCCCCGCGGGCGTGACGGTATCGACTACGGACGAAGTGACCTATGTGGCAGGCGGCTCGCTCACTGTGACCGGCGGCGGCACGATGATCGCGGCCGGAGTGACGATAAGCTGCACTCTCACCGTCGAGGACGGCACGCTGACGGTAAACGGCGATCTGTCGCTTCTGGACGCCGAAAGCGTGCTCGTAGTCGGAAACGGCGGCTCGGTGACCATTACCGGGTCCTTGACGCTTGCGGTCGACGGCTCCGAGGCGACGATCGAGGGCGGCGGCAGCCTTACGGCGCCTGCGATGGACAACACGGGTTCCGTGAGCATACTTGCCGGAGGGACCTTTGATATAACCGGCAACTCCACGAACGGCGGGAGCATTGAAAACAGCGGCACGGCGAGCTTCGCCGGCACGCTTGTAAACTACGGCGATATCACCTCCGACGGCGATCTGACGGTCGAAAGATTGGACAACTCCGGCATGGTCACCAATACGGGGACCTTCCACTGCACGAGCGAATGCTGGGGCGAGGGAGGATATGACTTCGGGTACGAAGATGGGAACACGACCCTTGAGTATATAATCGACGACGGGCGCGTCGTTGCCTCGATCGTCGGCGATACGGTCACGGTCACGGGCACCGGGCGCATGGAGAAGATACTTATCCCGTATCTCAGCGGCGTGACCAAAGCCGTGGTCGAAGAAGGGATAACGTCGCTCAATTTCAATTACTTCACCTCGCTTAAGACTATATCCTTCCCGTCCACGCTGGAAGCTCTGGAAGAAGGAGCTTTCTATCACTGTGACGCTCTTACGCAGATAGATCTTCCGGACGTCATAACCGTTATCTCTTCAAACGCGTTCGCAAGCTCGGGCTTAAAGAGCATCGTTCTTTCGGAGAGCGTAACGAGCTTGGGATCCCGTGCGTTTTGGGACTGCAGAGCTCTCACCGAGGTCGCTCTGCCCGACGGGCTTGAATCCCTCGAATATTCGGTGTTCGAGCAGTGCACTTCGCTCACCTATGTATACATCCCGGACAGCGTTACGACAATGGGATCAAGTATATTCATGGGCTGCGGGAGCCTGAAGAGCGTCCACCTGCCGAGCGGGCTCACCGAAATAGGCGGCGATTTCTTCCGGGACTGCTCCTCTCTTGAAACGGTGGAGATCCCGGCGGGCGTTACGACCATCGAAAGTCAGGCCTTCATAGACTGCTACTCGCTCACGGAGCTCACGCTGCCCGACGGCGTCACCACCATAGGGTACAGAGCTTTCCAGCTGTCGGGTCTTCAGCAAATAACGATACCTGCGAGCGTGACGAAGATATACGACAATGCGTTTTACGGCTGCTCGAGCCTTGTGACCATAAACTACGGCGGGACTATGGAGGTCTGGGAGGCTAAATCCTCCGCCGCAGCCGTCCCTTCGGGAGTGACGGTCGTCTGCTCGGACGGCACGATAACGACGCCTTGAGTGACCGCTGATCAAATCGATGTGCGCAGATCATCGAGCAGGTTTTTCGTCCGGCGAAGACGAAAAATTGCAGGAATACTCTGTGTATTTCAAGATTTTGAGGCAAAGCCGGGGGGAAAATAAGCCGGCAAGATGTGTGCGGCGATTTAATCAGCGGTTACTTGAATACGACAAGCGAAATACCGACCCAAATCTTCCTGAGGGAGGCACAGATATGAAACAGCTGCGGCGTATCCTTGTTCTGATACTGATACTTGCGTTCACGCTGGGCGTGATGCCAGCGCACGCCGAGACCGCGACGGCGACGACGCTCCGTCTTGCGGGCTCCTCGGGCACCGTCTCCGTCACAAACTCGAACGGGAAGGCGCAGACCGTAAAGACGGATATGCGCCTGTACAGCGGCTATTCGCTGACGACGGGGAAGCAGTCCTCCGCGTATATAAGTCTCGACGGCACCAAGGCCGTCAAGATGGACTCGTCCAGCAAGTCAAGCGTGAGGAAAGCGGGGAACAAGCTGGAGGTCTGCTTGGACTCCGGCAAGCTGTTTTTCGACGTGACCGCTCCTCTCGCGGCGGATGAGAGCCTCAATATCCGCACGAGCACGATGGTGACGGGCATACGCGGCAGCTTCGGCTGGGTAGCGCGCAATGAAGTCGCGCTCCTCCACGGGCACGTCACGCTTACATGCATAAACCCCGTAACGGGCGAGGTGCGCGTAACGGAGCTCTTCAGCGGCGAGCGCGTATACTACGATCCCAGTTCGACCGTGTCCGGCGACCCGAACCTCAAGGAGATAGACTTTATAAAAGAGATCATCACGAACGACGATATCCCTGCGTTCGTGGTGGAGGAGATACGCAATGACGAGAGCCTGCAGGAGGCTCTTATAGAGGACGTTCCCTCTATAGACGTTCCGAAGCTGCTCGAAGACTACGAGGACATCAAGGCGGCCGAAGACAAGGAGATAGAGGCCCGCGAGCAGGAGATAAACGAGAAGCTCAAGGAGCAGGAAGAGTTTATAGAAAAAGACCCGGTCGACTACCTGTTCGACGATGAAGGCGGGATAGCCACATATTCCGTGCATGTGCTTCTTCCCGGCAGCCTCGTCCTTACCGGCGCTCTGACTTCCGGCGACGCGATAACGCCGACGACCAACGCAGACGGCTCTCAGACCTACGAAGTACCGGAGGACGACAGCCTGACCTTCACGCTCGACACGACGGGCTTCTATGTCGATACGGCCGCACAGGTGACGCTGGACGGCACCGCGCTGGCTGCGCCCTATGAGGTGACTGCGGCTGGCACGGTGAGGGCAAAGAACGTGTACTATGCCATAGACTCCACGACGATAGACACGCTGTTCGACTCCCTCGACGCCTACGGCGCCGTGGTGTTTGACGACGCCGCCGTCGGTACGCTGACTGTATCCGGCAATGTGAAGGCGGATCAGACCCTGCTGATCACTGCCGGCAGCACATTCACCATCGGAGCCGGCGCCTCGCTGACGATAGACGAGGACGGCGATCTTATAAACAAAGGCACCATTTCCAATAACGGCACTTTCGTCAACAACAGCTCGCATACGTTCTACAACAACGCCGGAGCACTGTTCTCGAACTGGTCCGCTGCTACGAACAACGGCCGAATCATAAACGACGGCACGATCAATAACGACGGCAATATGACCTTCGCTGCCGGCTCCGTATTGGAAAACGGGGACACGCTCCAGAATAACGGCGGCGGCGGCCATACGCTCACCGTCGAGGCCGGAGCGACCGTGAATAACAGCGGCACGATCCAAAACTTTGACGATCTCCGAAATGACGGCACCATAAACAACACCGGCATATTCAACAACACTGCCGGCACCTTTACCAACAACGGCACCCTTACCGCAGGCGGCACCGCCGCAAACGGCGGCACGGTGACCGGCCAGTCCGGCGGCATCAACGGCACGCTTACCGCCTTCGGCGAGCTGACCGTCACCGGCACAGGCGCGATCGAAGACGGCGGAGTCTGGGGCGCGTTTGCGTCGTCTGTCGTCATCCTGACCATTGACGACGGCATCACCTCCATAGGAGACGGAGCATTCCAGAACTACTCCTCGATGGAAGCGGTAACGATACCCGCCACCGTCACCGCGATCGGAGATGACGCCTTCGCGGGCTGCACGAGCCTGGTCAGCGCCACCTTCGAGGGCGCCATGCCCGATATGGGAGAGAACATCTTCGAAGGAGTCGACGGCGAGTTCACGCTCTATTACGACTACGATCAGGACGGCTGGTACGACGAGCTCGGCGACGACAACACGATAGGCGGCTATAACGCCGTATCCTGCGCCAGAGGGACCTGCGGCGACGATCTGTACTACACCATCTATACCGCGGGCAAGTTCGACGAAGACGCAGGAGACGAAAACGAATTCATTCTTGACGGCGTCGGCGACTCTGTTTCCGCTTACAGACCCACTGCGGAAGAGGATGGGGAAGAGGAAGAGGAAGATGCCCTCGTTTGGCTGGAGATAACCGGCACGGGCCCGATGTATGATTTCGACAATTATTCCGACGCGCCTTGGTACGGGCAGAAAATAACTCAGGTGCTGCTGCCCGAAAAGCTCGCCAGTATAGGGGATTATGCGTTTTATGACTGCGGCTTTCTCGAGTCCGTCGTTATCCCGGACGGAGTGACTTATATCGGAGGATGTGCCTTCTATGGATGCAAAGCCATGACGACCGCCATTCTTCCCAATAACCTGACGTATTTGGGAGATAATGCTTTCTACGGCTGTGAGGCACTTATCGGGGCAGCCGTTCCCGCCGGAGTAACGGTTTTGTACGAAGGCGTTTTCGGCAACTGCTCGGGACTGGTTTCGGTCGTTTTGCAGGGCGAAGTGACGAGCATCGGAAAGAATGCCTTCTATCGCTGCAGCTCTCTTGCGCATTTTGATATTCCCTCTGCGGTGACTTCCATCGGCGACAGCGCGTTTATGTATTGCTCCGGGCTTGAAGAGCTTGAGCTTCCCGAGGGACTGCAGTCGCTTGGAAACAGCGCGTTTATGGGCTGCTCGTCCATCAAGTCCGTTACGCTCCCGGAGAACATCACCGACGTGCCTTGGCAGACCTTCCGGGAGTGCGGCAGCCTTACCGAAGTGACGTTCAAGGGACCCATTACGGGCATAGGGAATTCCGCGTTTGCTTACTGCGACAAACTACCTCAGCTGACCATTCCCGACACCGTGACGAGCATAGGGAGCGAGGCCTTCCGCGAGGCCGGGCTGACCTCCATCGTCATTCCGGATTCCGTTACGAGCATCGGCAACTCGGCCTTTGTAAAGTGCACGGTGATGAAATCGATCACCCTTTCGTCCTCGCTGACTTCTCTGCCGGACGGCCTCTTCGATTGCTGCTACGAGCTGGAGGCCATTGTCGTTCCGGACAGCGTTACCAAAATAGGCAGCAGCTCTATAAACGGCACCACTTTCGCAAGCTGCAGGAGCCTGAAGGAACTCACGCTCCCGGCCGGCCTGACGAGACTCGGCGGCCCGTATACGTTCCAATACTGCTTCACGGACGACGCGACGGTCTATTTCAAGGGCACGCAGGCGCAGTGGAATTCCCTTAAGTCGGCTTTGCCCACGAAAGGCAACGAGAGGATCAACTCCGTCAACGTCGTCTGCCTGGGCGGCTGATATCACGTATCGGACGCATAAAAGCTTGACGCGGAAAAGCAAATATTATACACTTTATTTATCTACAAACATGAAATAAACTGCAGAGTCCTTTGAGGAGGTGTAGGTGTGAAACGAGTAAAACGCACACTGGCATTGGTGCTGGCGATGTTGATGCTGTTAGGCGTCATGTCCGCCGCGGCCGCCGAGTCGGCTACGGCCACGACGCTCCGTCTGGCCGGTTCTTCGGGTACAGTTTCAATTGCCAACGCGAGCGGGAAGGCGCAGACCGTAAAGACGGATATGCGTCTGTACAGCGGATATACGCTTTCCACGGGCAAAGCCTCCTCGGCGTATATAAGCCTTGACGGCACCAAGGCCGTCAAGCTCGACGAATCGAGCAAGTCGAGCGTGAGGAAATCGGGAAACAAGCTTGAGGTCTTCCTTGACGACGGCAAGCTGTTTTTCAATGTGACCGCGCCGCTCGCCGCGGACGAGAGCCTCAATATCCGCACGAGCACGATGGTCACGGGCATCCGCGGCAGCTACGGCTGGGTAACGCGCACGGAGGTCGTGCTCATCCACGGGCACGTTACAGTTACGTGCATCAACCCCGTCACGGGCGAAACGCGCGTCACGGAGCTCTTCAGCGGCGAAAAGGTCTATTACGATCCGTCGAGCACGGCGCAGAGCGACCCGAAGCTCAAGGAGATAGACTTCATCAAGGAAGTCATTACGAACGATGATTTCCCGTCCTTCGTCATAGACGAGATGCGCAAGGACGTATCGCTCCAGACGCCGGTCATAGAGGACGTTCCCACGGTAGACGTGCCGAAGCTGCTGGAGGACTATGAGCAGATCAAGGCGGCCGAGGACGCGGCCACGGAGGAGCGCGAGCAGGAGATCGAGCAGGCGCTCGAGGAGCAGGCCGACAAGATAGCCAAGGACACGGTGGACTATCTCTTCGACGAGGCGGGCGTTCCCACCTATACCGTGACGCTCCCGGTCGTGAACGGCATGGTCTTTACGCCCGTCGGGCCGACTACCGGCATCGAGGAGGGCTCTACGTTCAGCTTCAACGTCGCCCCCGCCGCGGGCTATGCCCTGCATGAGGACTATCTCGTGCTGGCCGCGGGCGCCTCGCCCGTTACCGTCACAGCCGCCGGCGCGGGCAGCTTCGACGCTTCGTTCACGGTCGATTCCGACGTAACAGTAGAGGCGTCCGGCGCGTTCCGGCAGGTATCGACGCTGGTCGACGCGGAGACCGCGTTCACCGACGAGACCTATGTTGAACTCAGTGAAGGCGATGTTCTTGGCGGTACCCCGGGATATGTTATCGACGCAGGCAAAACGCTGCTCGTCAGCGCCGCTCTCGGCAATCTGCCGGATTACGTGAACAACGGCAGGATCATCATAGCCAATACCGGCTCTGTTTATACCGCCGTCGCCTCCGGCTTTGACAACGGAGCCACGGGCACGATAGATATCCTGGGCACGTTGACAGTAAACGGCATCCTGAACAACTACGGTACGATCACCAACAAGGCGAACATGTCGGTCGCGGCCGGCGCTACCTTCAACAACTACAGCGGCAATACGGTGATCAACGAGGCCGGCGCAACGCTGACCGTTTCCGGAACCTTCAACAACGGCGACGGAACGACGAATGACGGCAGGCTTGTGAACGAAGGTACGGTGGACGTTCCGGCGGGCGGCACATTTGCAAACAGCGGCAACGGCTCGGTCGAAAACTCGGGAGGCTTCACAGTAGCCAACGATTTTACCAACAACGGCACGTTTGAAAATGCAGGCGGCGGCACGCTGACCGCTACGGGCGGCTACTTTACCAATCAAGTCGGCGCAGAGCTCACCAATGATGGGACCGCCAATTTCGGCAATACCAACAACTCCGGTATCTTGACAAACAACGATACGATGAGCGTTACCGGTATGCTCAACAACCTGGCGGGCGCCGAGCTTACCAATACCGGTTATTTGACCAACACCTATACGGCCACGAACAGCGGCACATGGACGAACACCGGCTCCTGCAACCTGTACAGCTTCGAGAACAATGCGGGCGGAACGTTCGACACGACCGGCGGCGAGTTTATCACCACGAACGGCTTCTACGATAAGGGCGGAGAGATCACCGCGACGGAGATATCCCTGTATTGCGGCGACGCCCATGCCGAGGGGGAAAACAACTCGGATATCGTTGCGGTCATGAATTACGAAACGAAAACGCTCACCATCCGCCTGACCAAAACGGGAGGCACGACTACGATCAGAGGCAGCAGCACCGATTCGATATTCAAAGGATTCAACGCCGCAACGACCGTGGTGATCGAGGAGGGCGTAACCGGCATGGCCTACAATTTGTTCAACGGCTTTGCCGACCTTGCCTCCTGCAGCCTGCCGATGTCGCTTACCAGCATCTCTGCGAATACGTTTACGGACACCGTGAGCTTGACGGAGATAAATTATGCCGGAACGATGAGCGGGTGGAACGCGATAAACGGCAGCTGGGGTTCGACCTATCCGAGCGCCGCGACCGTCGGTATCTCCGGAAAGACGATAATCTGCTCCGACGGCACGATAGCTATTCCTTAATAGCATATGAAAAAATCACTGAAGCAGCTTCTGATAAGGCTGGCGACCTGCCTGCTCGCCGCGGGCGCCCTCACCGCCGTGGCGGGACTCGGAGCGCTCTATACGCCCGATAACGCGGCCTGCGACGCGCTTTATCAGCGCGCTAGCCCGACGGACGGCCAGATCGTGATCATCGGCATGGATCAGCGGGCAACGGACGCTCTCGGCCCGATGCCGTGGAACAGGTCCGTTCTTGCCGAGGCCATAGAGTATCTCAATTCCGATCCCGAAAACGCGCCCGCCTTGATCGGCGTGGACGTGCTGTTCGTCGGCCGGAGCGCCGATCCTCAGGCTGACGATTATCTCGCCGAGGTCTGCGCCGAGGGTGGGAACGTCGTGGTCGCATGCGCGGCCGCCTTCGGGGACAGGCTCGTGGAAGGCGAAGACTTCCACATGGATACATGGGCGGTCGTCGGCTGGGACGAAGCCTTCAGAGACCTCACGGACGTAGCCGATCAGGGCCACATAAACGCCATGGAGGACAAGGACGGCATTATACGGCACGCCATGCTGTACGTGAACGGCCCCGACGGGGAAGTTCAGTCCTTTTCCCGCGTGCTCTATGAGCGCTACTGCGAGTATGTCGGCGAGGAGGCAAAGCCCGCCCCCGAGACCGACGCTCACGGCTTCTTCTACCTGCCCTATACCGCCGAGCCCGGCGGCTACTATGAGGGCGACTCCGTGATCGACCTGCTCACCGGCGAGGTGGACTCGGCGGATTTCGCCGGCAAGATAGTGCTCATCGGCCCCTACGCTGCGGGCATGCAGGACGAATACACGACGTCAATCACGCACGCGGAGAATATGTACGGCGTCGAGATCCAGGCCAACGCCATCGACGCCTACCGGCGCGGCTTTTTCCCGAAGGAAGTGCCGGACTCCATTCAGCTCGCGATACTTTTCGTGATATGCGCGGCCGCGCTCTGGTTCTTCTGGGACCGCAAGGTGCTGCACGCCATCCCGGTCTGGCTCGCGATATGCGCCGTATGGATAGGCCTCTGCCTGCTCCTGTATAAGGGCGGCTTCGTGCTCCACGTGCTGTGGGTGCCGCTGGCGGTAACGGTTTTGTTCATCGCGTCCGTGGCCGCCAACTACATACGCGCCGCGCGCGAGAAGCGCCGCGTCACCAACACTTTCGGCCATTATATCGACCCGTCCGTCATGAAGCAGCTTCTCGAGCAGGGCGTTGACGCGCTCGAGCTCGGCGGAAAGATGTACGACATCGCGGTGCTCTTCGTGGATATCCGCGGCTTCACGACGATGTCGGAAAACCTCGATCCGCCTACGGTCGTCGAGATAATCAACAAATACCTGACTCTGACGACCGAATGCATAATGCGCTACCACGGCACTCTCGATAAATTCGTGGGCGACTGCACCATGGCGATATGGAACGCGCCGCTGCCGCAGGACGACTATGTTTTCCTCGCCTGCTGCGCCGCCATGGACATGGTGAAGTATTCCAAGGCCCTCGGCGACGAGCTGCTTGAAAAATACGGGCGGACGGTCTCCTTCGGCGTGGGCGTCCACGTCGGCCCGGCGGTCGTCGGGAACATCGGAGCGCCGAAACGAATGGACTATACCGCCATAGGCGATACCGTAAACACTTCCTCAAGGCTCGAATCGAACGCGCCGGCGGGAACGATATATATTTCGCGCAACGTAGCAGATATTCTGGGGGACCGCGCCGAGACGACGTCGCTGGGCGGCTCTGTCAAGCTCAAAGGGAAGGCGGAGGGCTTCGAGGTCCTCACACTGGATTCCCTGAAGTATTGAGAAAGGAAGAGATTGACATGTTCAAACGCAGATTGGTTTCCATCGTGATTGCCGTCGCACTTCTGGCGGCGCTGGCAGTTCCGGCTTCCGCCGTGCTCACTGCCGAGGACTTCTCCGGAGGTAAGCTTTCCGGTATCCAGCTGTTGGAGGACGGCTCGATGCTCGTCACCGACGTGTACAACAAGATACTCTGGAAGGTCGAGGGCGAGAAGGTCACCAAGTATGCCGGCGTCATCCCCGTGGCCGATCTTTCCGGCGAGCCGCAGGGAGTTTACCACGACGGCACGCTGGACAGCGCCTATTTCGTGGAGCCGTGGGCGATAGCGCCGTATCTGGACGGCTATGCGATAACGGATGCCGGCGCGAACGTCGTGCGTTTCGTCAACTCGAAGAGGGTATATACCCTCGCGGGCTCCGGCAAAGCCGGCAACTTGAACGGATCTTCCCACTCCGCTTCCTTCCACCGTCCTACCGGCCTCGCCGCCGACGATAAAGGAAACCTCTACGTCGCCGATACCAATAACGGCGCGATCCGCAGAATAGATAAAAGCGGCAACGTCTCCTCTTACGTGTCCGGCCTTGCCGAGCCCACCGGCCTCAGCTGGCTGAACGGCACGCTTTACGTGGCCGAAACGGGAAAAAGCCGCATCGTTAAGATAGTAGACGGCTCCGTGCAGGTCGTGGCGGGCCATTTCGACAGCGCCGAGGACACCGGAGTTTACTACGGCGGATATGTGGACGGGCCCGTTGAAAAGGCGCGGTTCGACCATCCGCAGGGCCTGCTCGCCGCCGAGGACGGCACGATATACGTATCCGATACGCTCAACGGCGCGATACGCAAGATAAAAGACGGGCGCGTCTATACGCTCCTTCGCAGCACCAACTATTCCAACGCGCCGATACAGCCGCGCGAAATGGTCCTGAAAGACGGCGTGCTGTATGTCGCGGAGGCCTTCTCCGGCTTGCTGATAACGCTGAAAGCGGCCGAAACGCAGTTCGCGGACGTGCCGGAAGGCGCATGGTATGCCGAGGCCGTTAAAAACGCCGCGCTGCGCGGCATCACCAACGGCGTCGACGCCGAGAACTTCGCTCCAGCCGGCACGACTACGCGCGCCATGGCCGTTACCATGATCAGCCGCGTCTATCAGGGGACCGACGGCGCCGCCATAATCAACGGCGAGGGCACCTTCGACGACGTTCCGGAAGACGCGTGGTACACCGGCGCGGTCCGCTGGGCCGTCGACGCCGGGATAACCAACGGCGTGGGCGACGGCTTCGCGCCCGATACGACGCTCTCGCGCGAGATGCTCATCACCATGCTGTTCCGCTTCGCCAAGTATATGGAGCTCGACGTCTCCGTCGGAGAGGACACGAACATCCTCTCGTATGAAGACGCGTTCGATATCGACGAATGGGCCATGCCCGCCATGCAGTGGGCGGTCGGGGCCGGCATCGTTCAGGGCAGCGACGGCTCGCTTTACCCGCTTGCGGACGCGGACCGCAGCCAGTGCGCCAAGATACTCGTAACCTTCATGGACGTCTACGGCCTGTAAGCCCTCCCGCAAACATCCGGGCAAGCAAAAACCGCGTTTGGCTAAATAGACAAAGCAAAAAAAGCCGCGATCAGATCTGATCGCGGCTTTTTGGCATCGGCTGAATAAAACCTATACCCCCGACGCTTCAAGTCTGCATGAGAGAGCCCTAGAGGGGGAGGGTATGCCCCTCCCTTCGTATCTGATCCTTGCGCGGCGAAACCGCGCCCGGCAAAAATAAAAGCACGCTTTCGCGTGCTTTTATTTTTGGCACCCCCGACGCGATTCGAACGCATGGCCTTTCGCTTAGGAGGCGAACGCTCTATCCTGCTGAGCTACGGGGGCATCAACGGTATAATAAAGGCTCGGCGGCCATTTGTCAAGTACCCGGACGGAGGGGCGTCCCCGACGCCCGTTTTTGCCGCGCGAAAAGCGGGGAATATTGAAATACGGGTTTTTTGTGGTAGAATATAATAGATGAAAAATAAGCAGAAGAAAAAAGCCGCGCAGGAGCCGAAGGCTCTTCGCCGCAGTGCGATACCGCCGCTCGAGACGCCGCCGGAAACGGGGCTCAGCCGCGCTCAGGTCGAGGAGAGACTTGAGGGGGGCTGGGCGAACACGCCCGTCAAGTCCCCGACGAGGTCGGTCGGGCGCATCATCCGCGACAACGTGCTGACGTACTTCAACCTTGTCTTCACGGTCCTCGCCGTGCTCGTGCTCATAGCGGGCGGCGTGCGCGATCTGCTGTTTTACGTGACGATAGTCGTCAATACGCTCATCGGCATCATTCAGGAACTCCGCTCGAAAAAGACGCTCGACTCGCTCTCGCTCGTCGCCGCTCCGAAGGCGACCGCGATACGCGACGGGCTGGAGGTATCCGTGCCCGCGGCCGAGCTCGTGCGCGACGACGTGGTCGTCTTCTCCTCGGGGGACCAGATATACGCCGACGCGGTCGTCCTGACGGGCGACCTGCAGGTCAACGAGGCGCTCATCACGGGCGAAGCCGACGAGATCCCCAAGACGCCCGGCAGCAGCCTGCTCTCGGGCAGCTTCATCATCTCCGGGCAGTGCCGCGCAAGGCTCACGAACGTCGGGCCGGATTCCTTCGCCTCGCGCCTGACTCTGGAGGCCAAGCGCCACCAGAAGGCGACGCAGTCGGAGATGATGAGCAGCCTTACAAAGCTCGTCAAGGTGATCGGCCTCATAATAATCCCCATCGGGATAGTCCTCTTCCTCAACCAGTATCTGCGGCTTCACATGACGTGGAACGACTCCGTCCTGAAGACGGTCGGCGCGCTCGTCGGCATGATACCGGAGGGGCTGTATCTTCTGACCTCCATAGCGCTGGCCGTGTCGGTCATAAGGCTCGCCCAGCGGCGCACGCTGACGCATGACCTCGCCTGCATAGAGACGCTCGCGCGGGTGAACATCCTCTGCGTGGACAAGACCGGAACGATAACCGAGCCCGAGATGCTCGTCGAGAACGTCGCGCTGCTGAGTCCGGACAGGTTCATAATGAGCGACGTGCGCATGATAATGGCCGACCATACCGCCGCCCACGAGCGCGACAACGAGACGGAAAAGGCGCTCGCCGCCTATTTTAACGACGCGCCCATGCGCCGCGCGACGGGGATAATCCCGTTCACGTCCAAGACCAAATACGCCGGGACGATATTCGAGGGCGACGAGACCTATCTCATAGGCGCGCCGGAAATTCTTCTCGGGGAGCGTTTCCCCGAATACGAGGCCGAGCTCGAGCCCTATTATGAGACCGGCTGCCGCCTGCTCATGCTCGTCATGTACGACGGGCCGCTCGAGACGGAGACGCCGGACGGGAACAAGGTCCTGCCCATCGCGCTCATAGGCATAACCAACAAGATTCGCGACAACGCGCGTGAGACGTTCGATTTCTTCCGCAGGCAGGGCGTCAGGATAAAGGTCATCTCCGGCGACAACGCGCGGACCGTCTCCGGCATCGCGCTCAAGGCCGGCGTCGAAGGCGCGGAGCATTATATTGACGCGCGCGAGCTCGATTCCGAAGACAAGCTGCGCGACGCGGCCGTCAGATATACGGTCTTCGGCCGCGTGACGCCCGAGCAGAAGAGGCAGCTTATTCGCGCGCTCAAGGCCGCCGGCAATACCGTCGCCATGACGGGCGACGGCGTCAACGACGTGCTCGCCCTCAAGGAGGCCGACTGCAGCGTCGCCATGGCCTCCGGAAGCGACGTGGCCTGTCAGGTCTCGCACATAGTCCTGATGGATTCGGACTTTGCCTCGATGCCGAACGTCGTCGCCGAGGGGCGGCGCGTCATCAACAACATTGAGCGCAGCGCGGCGCTCTTCCTGCAGAAAAACATATTCTCGATGATAATGGCCCTGCTCTCGCTGGCGGCGGGCTTCATGTACCCCGTCGAGGCGACGCAGCTCTCCCTTTTCAGTACGTTCGCGATAGGAATCCCGAGCTTTCTGCTCGCGCTCGAGCCGAGCACGGGACACGTCCGCGGCAGATTCCTGCGAAATGTCCTGCTGCGCGCGGCGCCGTCCGGCGTGGCCTACGTCATACTGCTTCTCGGAGTCATAGCCTTCGGCGAGGTGTTCCGGATAGACAAGGCGCAGGTCTCGACCATATGCGCGATGCTCCTCACCGTCGCGGGCATGGTCGTCGTCTTCCGCCTCTGCAAGCCGTGGACGAAGCTTCGCAGGATAATGTTCTGGCTGCTCATCGCCGCGATAATCTTCAGCTGCTTCTTCATGCGCTGGTGGTTCCGTCTCGAGACGCCGACGCTCAGCTCGCTGCTCATTCTGGCGACGTTCTCGCTGCTCACCGCTCCGCTCATAGACTGGCTTTATAAACTCATGGACAGGGCGCTTCTCGCGCTCAGCCGCAGGAAAGGAAAAAAGGCAAGATGACGTTTATTGCTCTCTTCATCGGCAAGGCCGTGACGTTTCTGCTGCGCCTGCTCGGGCGCAAGGGGACGTATCTCTCCGGCAAGATAGCGCTCAAGCTCTGCCCGAAATTTATCGCGCGCGTCTCCAAGCCCGCGAAGATTCTCGCCGTGACGGGCACGAACGGGAAGACGACCGTCACGAATCTCATAAGCGACGCGCTCGATGCGGCGGGGAGGAAGGTCCTCTCCAACCGCTACGGCTCGAACATCGCCGCCGGCGTCGCCTCCGCGCTCATCGAGGGCTCGACGCTCTTCGGAAAGCCGAAGTACGACGTCGCCGTGCTCGAGTGCGACGAGCGCAGCGCGAGGCTCATCTTCCCTGGCCTGAAGCCGGACCTCATCCTGATAACCAACATCTTTCGCGATTCCATGCGCCGCAACGCGCACCCGGAGTACATCGCGGACTTCCTGACCTCCGGCATTCCGGAGGGGACGGAGCTCCTGCTCAACGCGGACGATCTCATCTCCTGCTCCGTCGCGCCGGAGTGCCCGAGGACGTATTTCTCCTTCGATCCGCAGCCCTTCGACCACGAAGCGTGGGACAATATCGTCATGGACGTGCGGCTCTGCCCGGAGTGCGGGGCGCAGCTCGAATGGGACTTCCGCAGATACAACCACATCGGCCGCGCGCACTGCCCGAAGTGCGGCTTCGCTTCGCCCGAAGCGCAGTTCCGGCTCGTCTCCGCCGATCCGGAGACGCTGCGCGGCGTCGTCGATCTCGCGGGCGAGCGGTATTCCATACCTCTCCACGGCGTCGCCGCCTACAATATGTATAACTCCCTGACGGCCATGGCGGCCCTCGTCAAGCTCGGGCTCGCGCCCGCCGAGGCCGCCGCGGCGCTCGAAAAGGTGACGATAGTCGGCTCGCGCTTTACCGACGAGACCCACGGCGGGAAAGAACTCACGATGATAATGGCCAAGGGGCTCAACGCCGTCGCCTGCTCGCGCTCATTCGACTTCGTAAACGCCGCCGACGGGCGCAACACGGTCGTCCTCATGCTCGACGACGTGTTCGACCAGAAGGAGAGTTCGGAGAACATCGCATGGCTCTACGACGCGGATTTCGAGCTCCTCGCGGGGGACAACGTCGCGCGGGTCATTCCCGTCGGCGTGCGCCGCTTCGACAGCCGTTTGCGCCTGCTGCTCGCGGGCGTGGAGGAAGAGAAGATAAAGCCCGCCGAGGGGCTCGGCGAGGCCGTCGCGGCCGTCGAGCCCGGCGAATGCGATCGCGTGTTCCTGCTCTATGAGCTTTACAGAGAGGCCGACGCGAGGCGGCTGTACGCCATGCTCGCGGAAAAGCTGGATAAGGAGGGCGCGAAATGAAAATAGAGTATCTTTATCCCGAGCTCGGGAACCTCTTCGGGGATTCCGCGAATATAAAATACCTGCGCGCCTGCCTGCCGGAGGCCGAGATCGTCCTGACGAAGCTCGGCGACAGGCCTGCTTTCGCCGACGGGGCCGACCTGACCTACTGCGGCTCGATGACCGAGCGCGGGCAGGTCCGCGCGCTGGGGGAGCTTCGGCCGTGGCGCGAGGCTCTCGCGGAGTCCATTGAGGCCGGAGGCCGCTTTCTCATGACGGGCAATTCCTTCGAGCTGCTCGGCGAGGCGATAGAGGGCGGCGCGGAGCCGCTCGAGGGCCTCGGCATACTGCCGCTTCGAGCGAAGATAGACCTCGCGCACAGGAAGAATTCGCTCTTGCTCGCCCGCGCCGACGGCGTGACGCTGACGGCGTTCACGAGCCGCTTTTCCTGCGCCTGGCCGGGGGAGGGGCTCGAGCCCTTCGCCGAGCTCGTGCGCGGCATAGGAATAAACCCGGAGGCGGGCTTCGAGGGAGTCCGCAAAAACAACTTCATCGGGACGTACATGCTCGGCCCCGTCCTCGCGCTCAATCCCGACTGGACGCGCGTCCTGCTCCGCGCCATGGGCTCCGAGGCCGAGCCCGCCTACCTTGAGGCGGCGCAGCAGGCCTACGCGGCGCGGCTGGCCGAGTTCGAAGATACGAGAAGGAAGCTGGACTGAGGGAGGAACACATGGAAAAAGAGAAAATAAGCATAACGACCCACGCCGGCGAGATGATCGCCGCGCTCAAAAAATGCGCGTACCTGACCGCAAAGGCGGACGGGCGCGAGAACACCATGGCCATAGGCTGGGGGACCGTCGGCATACTCTGGGGCAGGGAGGTCTTCATCTGCTACGTCCGCAAGAGCCGCTATACGCGCGAGCTGCTGGATAAAAACCCGGAGTTTACCGTCAACATGCCCATCGGCGAGGTCGACAGAAAGATATTCACGGTCTGCGGCATGCAGAGCGGCCGCGACGTGGACAAGACCGCCGAGGCGGGCCTTACTCTCGTCGAGGGCGAGAAGGTCTCCGTCCCCGCGATAGCGGAGATGCCCATGACGCTCGAGTGCAAAGTCCTCTACCGCCGCGAGCAGGACGTCGGGCTCCTGCCGCCGGAGATGCGCGAGAAGATTTATCCGGGAGAGGACCCCGATTCCCACATGACCTACGTCGGCGAGATACTCGACGCCTATATCATCAAATAAAGCGAGGGCGCGGGCAGGTACCGCGCCTTTTCCCCGGAGATGCAAATGAAAACGAATAAGACATATGGCCCCGATACGGCCGTCGTTTACGTCCACGGCAGGGCGGGCTCGGCCTCCGAGGCGGAGCACTACGCGCCGCTTTTTCCCGGCTGCGCCGTCGTCGGGCCGGACTACAAGACCTTTTCCCCGTGGGAGACGGGGGCGGAGATACGCGCCTTCGTCGAGGAGCTGAGACGCAAATACGCCCGCCTTATCCTCATAGCGACGAGCATAGGCGCGTTTTTCAGCATGAACGCCGACGTCGATGGCCTCGTCGAGCGGGCGTATTTCATTTCGCCCGTCGTGGACATGGAAAAGCTCATCGAGGGGCTCATGGCGGCCTCCGGCGTCACGGAAGCCGAGCTCGAGGCGCGCGGCGTTATCCCGACGTCCTTCGGCGAGGACCTCTCGTGGGAGTACCTGACCTACGTCCGCGCCCATCCCCTCAGGTGGGACGTCCCGACCGAGATACTGTACGGCAGCGCCGACGAGCTGACCTCTTATGAGACGATGCGCGCCTTCGCGGACGCGCACGGGGCGGGCCTTACCGTCATGGAGGGCGGCGAGCACTGGTTCCACACGGAGGCTCAGATGCGCTTTCTGGACGCATGGATAATAGAAAACGAGGCGAAAAAATGAAGATTTTGGTATTAAACGGCAGCCCCAAGCGCGAGGGCAGCGACACCATGCACATAACGCGCGCGTTCCTCGAAGGGATGAGCGAGGCCGCGCCGCAGAAGATAAAGATTCTCAACGTCATCGACAGCCATATAGAGTACTGCCGCGGCTGCTTTGCCTGCATGCATAACGGCGGTATCTGCGTCCACGACGACGACATGCGCGCCATCCTCGAGGATATCCTCGCGAGCGACCTTCTCATATGGAGCTTCCCGCTCTACTGCTACGGTATGCCCGCGCCGCTCAAGGCCCTGCTCGACAGGACGCTGCCGCTCTCCTCTATGGCGATGCGAAAGGCGGGCGACCGCTACGAGCACGTCGGGCAGGCGGACTACTCGCACCTCAGGTACATGATGATATGCGGCTGCGGCTTCCCGAACGCGAAGCACAACTTCGAGCCCGCCGTCGCGCAGTTCAGGCTCTGCTTTCCCGGCGGCGGGACGATAATAACGGTCCCCGAGAGCCCGATGTTCAACGCGCCGGAGGCCGCCGTCGTGACGGGCCCGCGCCTCGAGCTCGTGCGTGCCGCGGGCAGGCAGTACGCCGAGACGGAGGAGATAGACGCGGCTCTGCTCGCGGATATCTGCTCGCCCATGATCCCCGAGGACACCTACGCCGAGATCGTCAACAGGGGCGTATGAGCGGAGAGAGCATGAAAGTCGTTAATTACTTCGATACGGATAATAAAGAGCATTGGCTCGACGCGATAGGCCGCAGCGACTGGCGCGCGGGGCCGTTTCTCAAAAACCTGCTCGAGAGCGGGACGTTTTTCGAGACGGTCGGGGAGGGCTCGCTCGTGCTGCTGCTGACGGAGGGCGACGAGCTCGTCTCCTACTGCACCTACGCCGAGAAGGACGACATCCGGCCGACGGAGCTGACCCCGTGGGTGGGCTTCGTCTATACGTTCCCGGCCCGGCGCGGACACCGCTTCGCGGGGCTACTCTTCGACGAGGTCGAGCGCCTCGCGCGCGAGGACGGCGTCCGCGAGGTCTACCTCTCGACGAACCACGTCGGCCTCTACGAAAAATACGGCTGGGAGTTCATGACCATGATGACCGATATGGACGGCGCTCCGTCTCGCATATACGTAAAGCGCGTCGCCGCGCGGAAAAAGGTCATGGTCAGCGCCTGCCTGCTCGGGCAAAGGTGCAAGTATAACGGAGGATACAACTACAGCCCCGGCCTCGCGGAGTTTTTGAAGGACTGCGAGATCGTGCCGGTCTGTCCGGAGGTCGCCGGCGGGCTGAGCGTACCGCGCCGCCCCTGCGAGATAAGAGACGGCGCCGTCGTGAACGACCTCGGGGAGAGCGTCGACGCGGAGTTTCGCGCCGGCGCGGAGCTCTGCCTGAGGAAAGCCTTCGAGGAGGGCGCAGAGCTCGCCGTGCTGCAGCCGAGGAGCCCGTCGTGCGGGTCCGGCCGCGTCTACGACGGGACGTTCTCCGGCAGGCTCACGGACGGCGACGGCGTCTTCGCCGCGGCGCTCAAAGGGCACGGGATAAAGGTCGTCTCCGCGGACGAGCTCCCCGCCGACAAGGAGGGAAAGACGATGAAACAGCTCATAGGGTATTGCGGGCTCGACTGCGAGAAGTGCGAGGCCCGCATCGCCACGGTAAACAACGACGACGCGCTTCGCGCTAAGGTCGCCAAGCTCTGGAGCGAGCTCAACCACGTCGAGATAACGCCCGAGATGATAAACTGCCTCGGCTGCCGCGTCGACGGGCCGAAGACGGTCTTCTGCGACTCGATGTGCGCCATACGCAAGTGCGCCGCGGGCAAGGCTTACGAGACCTGCGGCGGCTGCGCCGAGCTCGATTCCTGCGAAAAGCTTCGCGCGATCACGCTCGGACGCCCCGACGCGCTGGAAAGACTGAAAAACGGCGGCTGAGATGGAGACGGAGAGACTTGTCATCGACGCCGTCCGCGAGAGCGATAAGGAAGACTATTTCACCAACATCTCGCACGACAGAAAGGTCCTCGAGACGTTCATTTGCCGATACGTCGAGCGCCTTGAGGATTTCGATTTTCCCGCCTTCCTCAAAAGATACGAGGGCAGGGAGAGCCTCTTTGCGATACGCCTCAGGGAGACGGGGCGCCTCATCGGCATACTCACGATCTTCGACGAGGACGGCGGCGCCTGCGAGATAGGCTACGGCCTCGGCTCGCCCTATTGGGGCCGCGGCTACGCGACGGAGGCCGTCGTGCGCTTTCTCGAATATCTCTTCGAAGAGAGGGGCTTCAAGACCGTCGAGGCCTCGTACTTCACCGGCAACGACGCCTCCCGCCGCGTCATGGAAAAGTGCGGCATGACGTTCTCGCGCTTCGCGGAAAAGGACGTGTTCTACCTCGGCGCGGACCGCGACCTGACGTATTATTCGATAAGCAGAGAATTAAAGGACAAGAAAAAGCAGCTGCGTTTTCGCAGCTGCTTTTGTTTATTCGGTTCATTCCCCGAAGGGAGCGTCGACCCCGAGGCGGTCGGCTATGAAGCTTCTGATCTTCTCGCGCGGGACGTCGAGCACGGCGGCGAGCTCGCCGAAGAGGAGAGTTTCCGCGCGCTTGAGATACCGCTCGTCGATGGAGCCGAACTTGCGCCGCTCGGCCTCGAGCTGCCGCTTCTTTGCGTATATCGAGATCACGACCTCGACGAGCCCGGCGCAGTCATAGTCGCGCAGAGCCTCCTCGTAGTGGTCTATGAGCTGGCGCATGACCTTGTTGTGGTAGGGCTCGGCGGAGACGGAAGGGATGGAGTCGATGAGCGAGAGCGCCTCGTCCTTCGAGATGAGCGGGCGCATGAAGATCTTTGTGGACTCGACGGGGAGACTGATAACGCAGTTTTGATAGAGCGGGCGCAGGACGTATCTCGTCCCGGACTTGTCCTGCTCGAGCTTCTCGACGCGGCAGACGCCCGTATTTCCGTATGCTATGAGCTCACCGACGGCGAACACGCTCTTGCCCCCTTTGACATGCTTTTTGCCGTATGCGGAAGGGACTTTTCGGGCCCCGGACCGCCCCGACTGATTTACATAATCATTTTATCACAAGGGCTCGGAAAATGTAAGAAAAAAGTTTGAAAAAACGCAAAAAAAGCGCCGCAGAATGCCCTCCTGCGGCGCTTTTTGCATATATCTGGAATTATTCCGGCTTTATCGCGATATGGAGCTCGTCGAGCTGCTTCTGAGTGACCTCGGAGGGCGCGCCCATCATGAGATCCTGAGCCCTCTGGTTCATCGGGAAGGTGATGACCTCGCGAATCGATTCCTCGCCCGTGAGCAGCATTATGATGCGGTCGATGCCGGGGGCGCAGCCCGCGTGCGGGGGCGCTCCGTAGCAGAAGGCGTTGTACATGGCGGGGAACTTCTTCTTGACGTCGTCCTCGCCGAGCCGCACGAGCTCGAAGGCCTTGACCATTATGTCGGGGTCGTGGTTGCGCACGGCGCCGGAGGCGGTCTCATAGCCGTTGCAGACGAGGTCGTACTGGTTGGCCATGATCTCCAGCGGGTCTATCTCGCCGCGCTCGGCCTTTTCGAGGACCTCGAGCCCGCCCGCTGGCATCGAGAAGGGGTTATGGCAGAATTCCAGCTCGCCGCTCTCCTCGCCGATCTCGTACATCGGGAAGTCGACGATCCAGCAGAGCTTGTACTGATCCTTGTCCATGTGCGCGGGGCAGAGGAGGCCGAGCTTCGTGCGAAGTACGCCCGCGGTCTTCTGCGCGACGGCGAGCTTTCCCGCGGCAAGGCCGACGAAGCAGCCGGACTTCAGCCCCAGCGCGGCGACGACCTCCGCCTTCTTGTCCTGCACGAACTTGGCTATGCCGCCCACGAGCTCTCCGTTTTCGTCCATGCGGAACCAGTAGCTCTTCTGCGCGGTCTGCACCTCGACGTCGGCGCAGAGCTTGTCTATCTGCTTGCGCGTGGCCTCGAAGCCGTCGACGACGACGGCCTTGACGACGCTGCCCTCGAAGGGGCCGAAGCCTATATCGCCCAGGAGCGCGGTCGCGTCCGTTATCTCAAGGTCAATGCGCAGGTCGGGCTTGTCGGTGCCGTATTTCTCCATCGCCTCGCGGAAGGGGATGCGCCTGAACGGGGCGGGGGAGACGCGGTCATAGAGGCCGAACTTTTCGAACACGGGCGCGAGGACCCCCTCGAGCACGCCTAGCACGTCGTCCTGCGTCGCGAAGGACATCTCCATATCGAGCTGGTAGAACTCGCCCGGGGTGCGGTCGCCGCGCGCGTCCTCGTCGCGGAAGCACGGCGCTATCTGGAAGTACCTGTCGAAGCCCGAGGCCATGAGCAGCTGCTTGAACTGCTGCGGGGCCTGCGGCAGGGCGTAGAACTTGCCGGGGTGCTTGCGGGCGGGCACGAGATAGTCGCGCGCGCCCTCGGGGGAGGAGGCCGTCAGTATCGGCGTCGTTATCTCGAGGAACCCGCGCTCGGTCATGAGCCTGCGGAGCTCCGCGACGACCTGGCAGCGCAGGATGATGTTCTTTTTGACGTCGGGATTTCGCAGGTCGAGGAAGCGGTATTTGAGCCTCGCCGCCTCGTCCGCTTCGCGGCTGCGGTTTATCTCGAAGGGGAGCTCGTTGTAGCGGCAGCGCCCCTCGACCGTGATCTTGTCGGGGACGATCTCGATATCGCCCGTCGGAAGCTTCGGGTTTTTAGAGGCGCGCTCGCGGACGAGGCCCTCGACGGATACGACGGACTCGCGGTTCATCCCGTGCAGGAGGCGGACCGTCTCCTCGTCCTCGGCGACGACCTGCGTCGTCCCGTAAAAGTCGCGGATGACCGCGAAGGAGAGATTGGCGCCGACCTCGCGGACGTTTTCGAGCCAGCCGCAGATGCGGACATGCTTTCCCTCGTCGGCTATGCGGAGCTCGCCGCAGTTATGTGTGCGTGACTGTTCCATTGTGCGATTACCTTCTTATTATTCTTTGATGCAGCGGGCTCCTTCGCCGGCTGCAAGAGCGTTCTTTATAAATCCCGCGGCCTCGTCCGGCGCGAGGGAGACCTGCTCGCCGGAGACCATGTTCTTGACGGCGAGCTTTCCGGACGCGATCTCGTCTTCTCCGACGAAGACGACGAAGGGGATGCCAAGCCTGTCGGCATAGGTCATGCGGGCCTTCATTTTTTTCTTCTCGGTGTAGACCTGCGTGCGTATGCCCTCCCCGCGAAGCGCCGTCGCGGCGCGCAGCGCGAAGGAGAGATCGTCCGTCATCGGCAGGACGAGCGCGTCCGCCGGAGCCGTTTTCACCTCGTCGTTCAGCAGGCCCTGCTCGTCGAGCACGTAGAAAAGGCGCGTCAGGCCTATCGAGATGCCGACGCCGGGGAGCTTGCGGTCGGTGTAGTACCCCGCGAGGTCGTCGTAGCGCCCGCCCGAGCAGATGGAGCCTATCTCCGGGTGCGACCACATGGTCGTCTCATAGACCGTCCCGGTATAGTAGTCGAGGCCGCGCGCTATCGTGAGGTCGATGGCGAAGTGGTCGTCGGGCACGCCGAAGTCGGCCATGTATTTTATGAGCGTCGTGAGCTCGTCCGCGCCCTCGTCGAAGGTCGCGCTCTGCCCGCGCAGGGCGTCGAGCGCCGCGAGGACGGAGGCCTTGTCGCCCGTCGAGCCGATGAAGGCCATGACGCGCGCGGCCTGCTCCGCGCTGAGCCCGCAGTCGGACTCAAGGAGCGCGGCGGTCTTTTCGGGGCCTATCTTGTCGAGCTTGTCTATCGTCCGCATGACGTCCGCCGGGCGCTCCACGCCGACCGTCTCGAAAAAGCCGTTGAGCACCTTGCGGTTGTTGACGCGGATCGTGAAGCCCTCGAGGCCGAGGGCGGTGAAGGCGCGGTAGATTATCGAGGGGATCTCCGCCTCGTTCATGATATCGAGCGTCCCGTCGCCTATGACGTCTATGTCCGCCTGATAGAATTCGCGGAAGCGGCCGCGCTGGGCGCGCTCGCCGCGATAGACCTTGCCTATCTGAAAGCGGCGGAAGGGGAAGGTCAGCTCGCCCGCGCGCATGGCGACGTATTTGGCCAGCGGCACGGTCAGGTCGAAGCGCAGCGAGAGGTCGCTGTCGCCCTTGGTGAATCTGTATATCTGCTTCTCCGTCTCGCCGCCGCCCTTTGCGAGAAGTATCTCGGACGATTCGATGAGCGGGGTGTCGAGCGCCGTGAAGCCGTAGAGCGAGTAGGTGCGGCGCAGAGAGTCGACCATGCGGTCAAAAAGCGCCTGCCTCGCGGGAGAGAGCTCCATGAAGCCGGAGAGCGTTCTGGGTCTGATGCGTTCCATTTATAAGGGTCCTTTCGAAGTTACTTTTTTGGATTGACTATATCGCGCCACGCGAGGTCGCCGCGCTGCAGGCCGTGGACGAGGACCTCCGCCGTGGCGACGTTGGAAGCGAAGGGTATGGTGTACTGGTCGCAGAGACGGCAGAGCGTCGCGAGCTCGGATTCGTAGGCGGGAGACTGCGGATCGACGAAAAAGAAGACGAGGTCGAGCTCGTTATAGGCGATGCGCGCCGCTATTTGCTGCAGGCCGCCCTGCCCGGCGGACAGATACGACTTTACCTGCAGGCCCGTGGCCTCGGAGATGAGCTTTGCGGTCGTCCCCGTCGCGCAGAGGTCGTGACCGTGGAGGATGCCGCAGTAAGCGATGCAGAACTGCACCATGAGGTCGTTTTTCGTATTGCTTGCTACGAGAGCGATGTTCATTTTCTGCCTCCTTTTCCGTGGGCCTAAAAGTTATAGCGCAGTCTGCCGACAGGCTGCTTTTCCCCCGCGAGGCGGCGGGCTATGCGCTCGTATGCGGCGGCCGCTCCGCGCGAGGAATATATCATCAGGGGAGAACCGAGGTTGGCCGCGAGGATGACGTCCTTGTCCTCCGGCACGACGCCTATGAGCCTCGCGCCGACAGAGTCGACCGCGTCGTCGACCGTCGCCTTCCAGCGGCGGAGCACAGACGGGCGGATGCGGTTGACTATCAGGCGCGGAGCCGTCACCCCGGCCTGACAGAGCTTTTCGACGGCGCGTCCCGCGTCCCTGTAGCTGCTGGCGTCCGGCGTGGCGACGACGAGCGCCCCGTCGGCGCCGTCGATGGCGGCGTCAAAGCCGCGGCCTATGCCGGCCGGCGCGTCGATGAGGACGAAGTCGAAGCTCTCGGCGAGTTGGCGCTTGAGCTCCGCGCCGCCGGGAAAGTCCGTCTCGTAGGGCGCCGGGATGAAGCTCAGCCTCGGGATCGTGGGATGCTTGACTATGCAGTCTGCGAGCGGGACCTCGCCGCGCAGCGCGGCGTTGAGGTCGGGAGGGGAGAAGCTCTCCAGCCCGAGGGAGATGTCGAGATTTCGCATTTCGGTATCCGCGTCGATGCAGAGCACGAACTTGCCGAGCATTGCGAGCGCGGTCCCTATCGCGCCGCAGGTCGTCGTCTTGCCCGTGCCGCCCTTGCCGGATACGACCGAGATTATCCGACCCAAAGCCAGCCCTCCTTTGATGTGCTTTTATCTGATGAGAGAACCTTCGGCCGAGATGCGGTCGCCCGCCTCCTCGGCGTTGAAGTAGTAATCGAATATCGTCCGCGCGATGCGGGTGACCGCGCTGCCCGCGCCGCCGTCCTCGACGACGATGGCGACGGCGATCTCGGGGTTATCGTATGGCGCGAACGCGATGAAGACGGCGTTGTTTTCAACGTCCTTGCCGAGCTGGACCGTGCCAGTCTTGGAGCAGACGTCCATGTAGTACGAGCCGAAGACGTCCTTCGCCGTGCCCTCGCGCGACACGCCGAGCATGCCGTCCTTGATGGCGCGCAGGTACTCGTCGGAGATGTCGACCGTGCTGAGGACCTCGGGCTCGACGTCGCGGAGCGTGACGGTGCCGTCGTTGCTCTTGACAGAGTCGAGGATATGCGTCGCGTAGCGCGTGCCGCCGCTGGCTATCGTCGCGCAGTAGGAGGCGAGCTGCAGCGGGGTGAAGAGGTTGTAGCTCTGGCCCATGGAGGCCTGCAGCGTGTCGCCGGGGAACCAGTCCATGTTCTCGAATTCCTCTTTATATTCGCGTGTGGCGAGCGTCCCGCGCGATTCGGGGAGCTCTATGCCCGTCGCCTGACCGAGGCCGAAGGCCTTGCCGTAGGGCGCGAGCTTGTCTATGCCGAGGCGGGTGCCGACGGTGTAGAAAAAGTAGTTGCAGGAGACGGTGATCGCTTCGGTGACGTTTATCTCGCCGTGGGAGCCGGGAGCTATCCAGCATTTCGGCTTATAGTCGTCGTATTTGTCGAAGTACGTCTCGTCGAGTATCTTTTCGCCCGTCGAGATGACGTGCTCGTCGAGCCCGGCGACGGCCGTCACGATCTTGAAGGTCGAGCCGGGGGAGTAGGTGCCCTGCAGGGCCCTGTTGAAGAGCGGCAGGCGCGGATCGGCCAGCAGGGACTGATAGTATTCGTAGTCCTTGAACTTCGCGGGATCGTAGCTCGGGTACGTCGCGCTTGCCAGCACGTCTCCCGTGCCGACCTCTATGGCGACGACGGCGCCCGCCGAGACCTCCGTATAGGGCGTGCCCTTTTCCTTGAATTCCTCAAGACGGTTGGCGTTTATCTGGGCTATCGTGCTCGAGAGCGCGTCCTCCGCCGCCTGCTGGAGCTGGATATCCAAAGTCAGGACGATGTTGTCGCCGGGGACGGGCTCGCGGTCCTTGACGATGGAGGTGATATTGCCGGAGGAGTCGCGCGTGATGGTCATGACGCCGTCAGTGCCGTGGAGTATGCTCTCGAAGGTGCGCTCGACGCCGGCCTTGCCTATCGTGGCGTCCATGGGATAGCCCTCGCTTTTGTATATCTCATAGTCCTCGGGGCTCATAAGGCCTATATAGCCGAGGATATGCGGCGCGTACTCGGTATGGTAGACGCGCGCGCTTCCCATCGTGACGTTGACGCCGGAGAGGTTGTTTTCTCCTATCATGCTTATGAGCTCTATGCTCGCGTCGTCTGAAAAGACGTATTCCGGGATGGAAAAGAGCGAGCGCAGCTCGAGCTCCCAGCGCAGCCCCGCCGCAAGACGCGCCTGCTCGGGCGTGAAGTCCTCGGGGATGGAGTAGTGCCTGCGCATGTACTCGATGAGCTTCGGCGCGGAGATGTCCTCGTCGAGATCGAAGTGCTCTATATAGTCCTTGAGCCGCTTTTCTATCGTCTCGCTCGCGGGCTCGGTATAGGTGAACGGCGGCGTCATCGAGACGGGGAGGTTCTCCTCATAGGTCAGGCCGAGCTTGTCCGCGCAGTCTATGAGCGTGAGCAGATCCTCGTTCGGCCTCCCTCCGGCGACGAGTTCAGAGCGGGAGATCACGACGCGGTAGGTTATGCGGTTGGAGACCAGCGTGCGGCCGTAGCGGTCGAGTATTATCCCGCGAGAGGCCTCGATGGGCTCGCGGGTCACTATCGTATTCTGGGATTTTTCGAGGTAAGCCGCGCCGTTGACTATCTGCAGGTCGTAAAGAGCCATCGCGCAGACGGCCGCGAAGACGAGCGGCAGCAGTATCAGCAAGGCTATACGTATGGGCTTGAATATCTTTTTTTGCTGCATGGGAGCCTCCTATATGCGCACTCGGCGCGTGGAGCGTGTCGCCCTGTGGATCGGATAGTAGACCGGCAGGATGAACAGGGCGGAATAGACTGTCTGGATCAGCGCGGGTTTCCAGAGGGCGGAAAACGGCGCGCCGCGGTAGAAAAACGGGCCCGCCATCTGCAGCAGCGCGGAGAGCACGAGCGTCACTGTCGAGACCGTGAAGAACGAGGGAAAGCCCCTTGCCAGCACAAATTCGGAGAGAAAGCCCGTGAAGAAGCCGGCGATGGCGAGAAATATCGTAAAGAGCGTGCCGCTGTCTGTCAGCGACACGTCGCACAGCAGGCCGCAGACGACGCCCCATATCCCGCCCCAGAGCCCTCCGTCGAACAGACCTATGCCGACGGCGACGAGCGGGAGGATGAGAGGCGCGGCTCCGCCGACCTTCAGGCCCGAGAAGAATGCGGCCTGAAGCAGATACGCCACGATGACGATGATCGCGTGGCTTATTATCCTTTTGGCGGTCCCTTTGCCCATGAGAAGTCCTCTTTGCCGGTGTGAATTATGTCAACCTTCCTCGGGGAGAGCCGAGGCTTCGGGGAGCTCTTCGCCCTCGCCGGGCTCGCCCCCTTCTCCGGGAAGCTCGCTGTCCTCGGGAAGCTCGGAGGTATCGGTCGTATAGGTGAAGTCTTTTATTACGAAGACGTGGGTCAGCGTCGAAAGCTGCACGGCGGGCTCGATGATGCCGTACTCGGTGAAGCCGCCCTCGTCGACCTTCATCGCCGTTATCTCGCCGATGACGATGTCGGGCGGGAAGACCTCGCCGCTGCCGGAGGTCAGGACGGTGTCGCCGTTATATACAAGCGCGCCGTCAGGGAGATACGAGAGCTTCAAAACGCCCTCGTGCATGGTGTCGTAGTCGCCCTCGGCGACGGCGGAGATGCCCGTCCTGCCTATATAGGCGCCTATGCTCGTAGAGGAGTCGACGAGAGTACGGACGGTGGCCGTCGTGCCCGTGACGGCGACGACCTGCCCCACGAGGCAGCCTGTCTCCGTCACGACGCAGTCATAGAGCTCTATGCCCGCGCGCGAGCCTCTGTTGATGACGAAGCTCGAAGACCACGTCGAGGCGCTCCACGAGGTTATCGAGGCCATCTCGAAATCGAGCTCGGGGCGCACCTCGCTGAGCTTCAGAAGCTGGCGCAGGAGGGCGTTTTCCTCGTTGGTCGATTCGCTCTTTCGGACCTCGTCCTGCATCTCGAGTATCTTGGCGCGCAGCTGCTCGTTTTCCTCGACGAGCTGATCGTATTTGAACATATAGCCGTAGACGTGCTCGAGCTGCCGCACGACCCAGGTGAGCGCCTTCTCGGCGGGACCCGTCAGCGTGCGCACGGAGCCGTCGGCGACGTTCGCGCCGGAATCCATTATGAGCGCCGACACGAGGATGACCGCCAGCACGGCGACCAGCACTATCGCTACGCGAACGCCTTTTTTTCTGAAAAAGTTTTTCATGGCATCTCCCGCAGGACCTTTATCCCCGCCTCGGCCAGAAGCTTTCCGGTCAGGCACAGGGGAAGTCCCATGACGTTGAAGAAATCTCCGTCTATCCTGTCGATGAAAAGAGCTCCGAGACCCTGCGCCCCGTAGGCGCCCGCCTTGTCCATCGGTTCGCCCGTGGCGACGTAGGCGGCTATCTCGGCGTCCGAGAGCTCGCGGAAATATACGGCCGTGCGCTGGCAAGCGCGGAGCATCCTGCCCTCAAAGCTGACGGCGACGCCCGTATAGACGTCGTGGCGCGCGCCGGAGAGCGTCCTCAGCATGGAGGCGGCCTCCGCTTCGTCCCCCGGCTTGCCGAGGATGCGCCCGTCAATGCAGACGACCGTGTCCGCCGCGAGGACGGGAAGGCCGGACTTGACCGAGCGCGCCTTCGCCGCCGCGACGGCGGCTATCGCCTCCCTGACGGGGAGGGAAAGGTCGGGCTCCTCCTCGCTCGGAGCGGGAACGATCTCAAAATCGAGGCCGAGCATCTCAAGAAGCTCTCTGCGCCTCGGCGAGGCCGAGGCAAGGATGAATCTCGCCATCAGTAGTATCTGCCCTTCGTTCGCGCGACGGGCTCGTACGGCCCGAGGCCATAGTACCTCGCCGTTACTGCGACGCATTCGCGCGCGTTTTCCGTCGTGAAGTTGAGCCTGCCCGCCCAGAGGCCGAGGTTGGCCCAGTCCTTCGCGCGGTCGGCGAGGAACATCTTGCTGCCCGAGAGCATCAGCGTGCGGCAGCCCGGCTGGCGCAGGACGGGGAAGGAGTTCCCGCGCGAATTGCGCATGTGCGAGGCGTTGTCGCAGGCGCAGACGCCCGTCCCGGCCTTTATCAGGCACGCCCCCGAATACATCAGCGGGAGCCTGCCGTAGACGATGAGCTCCGTGTCTATGCACTTGCTCATGTCCTTTATATCTCCGAGCTCAAGCTCGAACGAAACGCCCGCGGAGAGGACGCCGAGGTCCTTGGCTATCCTGAGCGTCTGGGAGTTATAGATATTCGCGGAGAAATCGGCGCGGACCTCGAAGCCCTTGAGCCGCAGGGGCAGCGCCTGCTGCAGCGAGCCGATGAGCACGCGGGAGACGTGTATGCCCTTGAGCTTCTCGAGGCCCTGCATGAGCATGTCCTCGTCCCCGGAGCGTATGATGGGCGGAAGAGCGGCGCATATCTCCGTGACGCCGTTTTCCCAGAAGGGCGTTATCGAGGTGGGCGAGGCGAGGATCTCCCCGACCGGGACGTAGAGCACCGTCGGCTTGAGCCCGGCGAGCTCCGGAGAGAGCTGCGTCGCGCGCTGGACGGAGACGGTTATCTCCGGGGCCTCCTTGCGCTCGAGGTACTGTGCGGGCGGCCTGTACTCCCCGCCCTTGACGGGCGGGCGCTCGGCGCGCTTCATATCGAGCGCCGCGAGGGCGCGGTTTTTCATCTCGCTGAGGTCGGCCGCGCTCATGTAGAGCCCGTCGGCTATGCTGCTCTTGACGTCCTCGCAGTAGTACGGCGTGCCGACGGTATTGAAGAGCACGCTGCGCAGCGACACCTCGGAGAGCTCGCGCATGCCGCTTTGAGAAGGGATGGGGCCGGCTATGACGATGTTGTTGCCGTCGCGGTCGGAGACTGCGAGCTGGGCGGGGGAGTGCGGACGCATGACCCCGTAGAACGTGACGGGGACGCGCGGATGCTCCATGCCCATGTAGTCGGCGCGGACGGCGGCGCTCAGTTTCCCCTTGGCGGGCCTTGCCCAGCCGAAGAGGGAGGAGTCGTTTTTGCCCTCGTAGTATCCGTCGGACTCGCCCGCGTTCGGGAACGCCTCGCGCAGCACGTCGAGGTCCTTCTCGGAGGGGGCCTTGTCCGTCTTTATCGCGCGGGAGATGAGGTCGGAGAGCAGGGCGGTATATTCGGGCCTGCTCTCGCGCCCGTCGGTCAGGACGGAGGCGACGCCGAGCTCGGCCAGACGAGGCAGATGAGCAAGCAGCGAGCAGGTCTTCATGCTGAGCTGATGCTCGCCCGAGCGCACGCCGAAGCCGTAAGCGTTCTGGCATACGCGCTCGCAGGTGTGTATATTGGCCGAGCGGCGCCCCGTCAGCGAGGCGAGCCAGCAAAGGCCCGAGGAAGCGGCGCACATCTCGCCGTATACGTATACCGCGCAGGGAACGGGGGAGGCGGCGCATATCTCGCCTATCTCGGCCTCGGTGAGCTCCGGGGCGAGCGTCACGCCCTGCGCGCCGAGCGAGGCCAGCAGCTTCGCTCCCGCTATATCGTGGACGGCGTTTTTAAGCCCGGTAAGGCATTTGAGCATGGGGATGGACTGCCCGAGCGCGCGGAGCAGCCCGGGATCGGAGACGACGACCTCGTCCGCGCCGAGCTCGTAGGCGCGCGAAATGAGCGCGACCGAGCCGGCCATGCCGTCGTCGCGGACGTAGTAGTCGTGAGAGCATATAAATCTGACTCCGCGCAGCCGGCAGAATTCCGCCGCGGCAGAGAACTGGTCCTCGGTGAGAAAGCCCGGCCTTATGAAGCCGGAGGCGTCGAGGCGCGCTATGACGCCGTCGGCCCCGTTCTGCACCGCGGCTCGGACCGCCTCGGGAGATCCGACCGGCATGATCAGTTCCATTGAGTCATTCACCTCGCTGAGCGTATAATAAGCAATATATTATATCACGGTATTATTGAAAGGTAAATAATAAAAAGTTTTTTTGATTTTGGGGCTTTTACAGGGGCGGATTTGCTGATATACTGTAAAAACAAGCTTGAAAAGAAAGGAGCGGCGAAGGTTTTGGAGAATATGATCCCTTCCGCGGACGCGGTATTCATGAGCGCGGACGCGGCCGAAAAGCTGCTGACGTCCGGCAGCGGCGATGCGGCGCTGCTCTACATATCCATCCTCAAGAACCACGGCGCGTTCGACAGGGCCGAGGCCGAAAAGCTCCCGCTGACGGGCGGGGTCGACGCCGCGCTGGACAAGCTGCGCGAGCTCGGGCTCGTAAAGGGCAGGCCCTCGCGCGAAAAGGTCGAGCCGCCGCGCTTCAAGACCGAGGATATATATGAATCGGCCAAGTCCGGCAGCGGCTTTGCCGAGCTCGTCCCCGAGCTCGAGAAGATACTCGACAAGCCGCTCTCGCCCGCTGAGCTTCAGACGTTTTTCTGCGCCTTCGACTATCTGCGCCTGCCTCCGGAGGTCATCCTCGTCATGACGCGCTACTGCGTGGAGGACGCCGCGCGCCGGCTCGGACGGGGCAAGCTCCCGAGCGCGCGCGCCATCGAGCGCGAGGCGTTCCGATGGGCCGACGACGAGGTGTTCACGCTCGAGGCCGCGGAAGAGCGCCTAAGGCGCGCCGAGGCCGTCCGCACGGGCGTCGGCAGGCTCGCCGCCGCGCTGCGTCTGGGCGACAGAAAGCTCGGCAAGAGCGAGGAGGGCTACCTGGCCGCGTGGGCGGAGATGGGCTTCGAGCCCGAGACCGTCCTCGAAGCGTACGACAGGACTGTCCTCAAGAAGGGCTCGCTGAACTGGCCCTATATGAATTCCATCCTCAGGAGCTGGCACGAGAAGGGCATCAAAACGCCCGAAGACGTGGAAAAGCTCGATACGAAAAAGCCCGCGGACGGAGCGGGCGACGACGCGGATATGAAGAAGCTTCTGAAAAAGCTCGCCGCGGGCGGGGAGGAACGCAGATGAAGACCATGGACGGAAAGCAGGTCGCGCGCGCCGCGGAGCGCCTCAGGCAGCGGGCGTCGCGCCATGAGGCGGAGCAGATGCGCCTCCGCGCCGCCGTATACGAAAAGCTCCCCCGCGTCGCGGAGATAGACAGACTTCTCGCCCGCAACGTCGTCGAGGCCGCCTCGGCCGCTTTCAGGACCGGAGAGGACGTCGAGCTCGCGATAAAGTCGATAGCCGGCCGCAATCTCGACCTTCAGGCCGAACGCGCCGAGCTTCTCGCGGAGGCGGGGTACGCGCCCGACGCCGCGGATATAACGCCTTATTGCGACAAATGCGGCGATACCGGCTTCGTCGGCAGGAAAATGTGCTCCTGCCTCGAAGAGCTCGTGCGCGACGAGCAGAGAAAGGAGCTCTCCCAGCTCCTCAAGCTCGGCGAGGAGAGCTTCGACAGCTTCGATCCCGAGTGGTACGGCCCTTTGGGGGCGCCCGACCGCGAGCACATGGAGATGGTATACGAGCTCTGCCTGCAGTATGCGCGCCGCTTCGGGAGCGCCGGCAGCAGCCTTTTCTTTACGGGCGGTCCCGGCCTCGGCAAGACCTTCCTCTCGACCTGCATCGCCCGCGAGGTCGCCGATAAGGGCTTTTCCGTCGTATACGACACGGCGATAAGCGTATTCGAGCGATTTGAAAAGCACAAGTTCGCCCGCGAGCCGGACGAGGACGCCGACGCGGACGTCGACAGATACATGGAATGCGACCTTCTCATCCTCGACGATCTGGGGACGGAGATGACGACGAGCTTCACGCAGAGCGTGCTCTACGACCTCATAAATACGCGCATGCTCCGCGGCAGACGCATGATAATAAGCTCCAATCTCTCGCCGGAGGAGATGCGCCGCCGCTACACGGGGCAGATATGCTCCCGCCTCGACGGGGAGTTCACGGTCGTGCGCTTCAAGGGGCGCGACATCCGCAGGCTCAAGAGAGAAAGAGATTGACAAGTCCCGCGCGAGGGTATAATATCTCAGTACAAATCCAAGGGGGCGCCGAAAGGCTGAGACGCGTGAGCGGACCCCGGAACCTGATCCCGGTAATGCGGGCGTAGGAACGTTTCGTCTATGGCGCATTATCGGCTCATCGCGGCGGTAACGCGCCATATTTCTTTTCGGAGGGAAAGACAATGAAGAAAAAGGGCAATCTTGCAGCTTTGACCGAGGGCGCGGTATGCGTCGCGCTCGCGTTCATCCTCGGCTTTGTGAAGATACCGACCGGCGGCTTCGGCGGCAGCATCAGCCTCGTCATGGTCCCGCTGATCGTCTTCGCCCTGCGCCGCGGAGGCGTATGGGGCCTCGGCGCCGGCCTCGTTTACGGCGTCATAGACTTCTTCGAGGGCGGCGGCTTTTCGATAACGTGGCAGTCCATGCTGCTAGACTATTTCTTCGCCTACATGCTCGTCGGCCTCGCGGGCTTCTTCCCGAAAAAGCCCGTGCTCGGCGCGCTCGTCGGCTGCCTCGCGCGCTACGTCTGCCTCGTTTTCAGCGGCGTCTTCATCTGGGGCGAGTACATGTCCGACATCGAGATATTCGGCGCGACGCTGCCCATGTCGAGGGTCTGGATCTACTCGCTGGTCTATAACGCGCAGTACATGCTCCCGGCCATCATCATCACGCTCATAGTCATCGCCATTTTCGCCGCGAGGACGGATATAGTGAAAAATCAGAGGCTCCGCGGTAAAAACAGTTGACAGCCGGAATGCATATAATGTAAAATACTTAAACGCGGCACATGCCGGGTCGATATACCCGTGCGCCGCCGACTCACGACCAACTACTGCGGCTTCGCCGCTGTTGAGTATCATCACAGGAGGTGCCACTAATGCTCAGAACCTACCAGCCCAAGAAGAGACAGCGCTCCAAGGAGCACGGCTTCCGCAAGAGGATGTCTACGAAGAACGGCCGCAAGGTCCTCGCCAGACGCAGATCGAAAGGCCGCGCAAGACTCACCTGGTAAAAAAGGCTCGGGTGTTTTTCCGTGATGTTTTCCCAGTCCCTGAAAAGGAACAGTGATTTCAGAAGGGCCTATGCGCGCGGAAGGAGCGCGGCGGGGCGCTATGTCGCCGTATACTGCCGCCGCAACGGCTCCGCCGGCAACAGGCTCGGGATAACCGTGGGCACGAAGGTCGGAAAGGCCGTCGTGCGCAATTTGATCCGCCGCCGCCTGCGCGAGGCCTACAGGCTCGCCGAGGGCGGATTCCTCCGGGGCTGGGATATCGTTATCGTGGCGCGCGGCCGCGCGGCCGGCGCCGACTATCGGGCGCTGAGGGACGATATGCTCCTCTGCGCAAAGTCATTGGGATTGATGCGGGAGGCAACATGAAAAAGCTGCTTACCCGCCTCGTGCTGTTTTATCGGAAAAACATCTCGCCGCTCAGGCCTCCGTGCTGCCGGTTCATCCCGACATGCTCGGAGTACGCGCTTGAGGCATTGGAAAAGTACGGCGCCCTCAAGGGCTCGTGGCTCGCGCTGCGCCGTCTGCTGAAATGCCATCCGTTCCATAAGGGCGGGTACGATCCCGTCCCCTGAGGCCGGAGGAACCGGCCGCAAGTCAGCGAAAGGAATAATAAATGGACTTTATTTACGTCCCGTTCAGCTGGCTGCTGATGACGCTGTACAGCTTCGTCAAAAACTACGGCATCGCGATCATCCTCTTCGCTCTCATAGTCAAGCTCATCCTTCTGCCCTTCTCCATGAAGAGCAAGAAGAGTATGATGAAGTCGACCCGCTTCCAGCCCCGCATAAAGGAGCTCGAGAAGAAATACGGCGACGACAAGCGCAAGATGAACGAGGAGATGGCCAAGCTCTATAAGGAAGAGGGCATAAAGCCCCTCAGCGGATGCTTCTGGTCGCTGATCCCGTTCCCCATTCTGATAATCCTGTACAGCTGCATAAGGCTGCCCTTTACGAGGCTGATGAGATTCACGGCCGAGCAGTGGGAGTACTTTAAGGGTACCATATTCCCCGCGCTCGGACTCGGCTTCGAGAGCACGTCAAGAGCCGGCTACGAGCAGATCGTTTACGCCAACGTTCTGCACAACAACTATGACGCCGTAACCAACTACGTCAGCGAACATACTCAGGCTATAACCGACGCGGTCGGCAAGCTGCCCGCGCTCAAGGATATCGACTTCAGCTTCCTCGGGCTCAACCTCGGCGAGACGCCGAACTGGAAGTTCTTCCTGTCCATGGACAGCTGGGCTCCCAAGGACGCGTGGCCCGTCGTCGGACTGTTCCTCATCCCGATAGTATCCGCCGTCCTCGCTTGGCTGAGCATGAAGATATCCTCCAAGATGAGCCCCACCGCCGACGCCGCCGCGGGCGGCACCGGCAAGACGATGCAGCTGCTGATGCCCATCATGTCCCTCTGGATAGGCTTCGTCATGCCTGCCTGCATGGGCATATACTGGATCGCCGGCAGCGTGCTGTCCATCATCCAGGAGATCATTCTGACCAAGCATTATACGAAGGTGCTCAATCTTGAGGACGCCGAGAAGATAGCCCGCCAGAAGGAGAGAGAGGCCGAACTCGAGGCCAAGCGCGCCGAGACGGAGAAGCTTCGCGCCGAGAACGCGACGAAGGTCAATCCGAACACGTCCCGCCGCAAGCTCCAGAAGGCGGATAAGCAGGAGAGCATCCAGAAGGCCGCCGATTGGGCCGCCGCGCAGCAGCCCGAGACGGTCAAGACGCCCAGAGGCGGGGATTCCCGCGTCGACGACAGGCCGTTCGCCAGAGGCCGCGCCTACGTCGCCTCGCGCTATGAGGGCGGCTCCGAGGCCGTCGAGGAGGCCGTTTCCGAGGCTTCCGCAGAGGCGGTCGAGGTCGTCGAAGGGTCCTTCGAGCTCGCCGATCAGGCCGTCGAGGCCGCGGAGGAGAAGCTCCCCGAGATCGCGGACGCCGCTGAGTCGGGCGCCGACGCCGGGACCGGCGAATAAGTGGAGAGTGTAACATGATAAAAAGCATAGAAACGACCGGCAAGACGGAAGACGAAGCCATAGCCGCCGCCCTTGCCGAGCTCGGAAAGGACAGGGACGAGGTCTCCGTCGAGATCCTCGAGCGGAGCAAGCAGGGCTTTCTCGGCATAGGCTCGACGCCCGCCCGCGTCCGCGTGAGCTATGAGGAGATCGAGTCCGTCGTCGAGAAGACGGAGATCTTCCTTAAGGGCCTTCTCGAGCGCATGGGCGCGGAGGCCGAGCCGCACGTCGAGCTGCTGGAAAACGGCGATCTCGCCGTCAACCTCACGGGAGATAAGCTCGGTATGCTCATAGGCCGCCGCGGCGAGATGCTCGACGCCATCCAGCACATCACCGGTTACGTTATCAACCGCGGCAGCTCCAAGCGCCGCCACATCTCCGTGGACGCCGAGCAGTACCGCGCCAAGCGCGAGGAGGCTCTGGAAGCCCTCGCCAGAAAGATGGCCGCGAAGGTCGTCAAGTACCGCCGCAATATGACTCTCGAGCCCATGAACAGCTATGAGAGACACGTTATCCACACAGCCCTTCAGGATTATGAGGGCGTCAGCACATTTTCAACGGGCTCCGAGCCCAACAGACGCGTCGTGGTCGCCTACGGACGCTCCTCCAGACAGGAACTCAGGCGCGAACCCCGCGATTGACCGAAAGGACGTAGTACGGACATGGTTTATGACAAGCTCAAGGAGCTGATCCTGTCGCAGTTCGGTATCGACGAGGACCAGCTTACGCCCGATACCGACATTGTGGACGACCTCGGAGCTGATTCCCTCGACGTCATGGAGATGCTCATGGCCCTTGAAGAAGAGTACGGCATCCTCGTCGTGGACGACGACGTCAGCGAGCTGAGAACGATAAGCGAGATCGTCGAGTTCGTGGAGAGCAAGATCGACGCGAAATGAGAAAAGCAAAAAGACGGCCGAGCAGACGCTCGGCCGTCTTTTTATATGCGCGTTTTTCTCCGGAGGGCTCACGCTCCCTGCGACACGGTGAACAGCGAATAGAAGTATCCTTTCCGCTCCATCAGCTCGTCGAAGGAACCCCGCTCCGTGACGGCGCCGTTTTTCAGCGCGAACACGTCGGCGCACCTGCGCAGGACGTTCTCCTCGAGATCGTGCGTGATGATGACGCGGGTATAGCCGTCGAGCTTCAATATCGCGTCGAGCACCTCGAACGAGGTCTCGGCGTCGAGCGACGCCGTCGCCTCGTCGACGAAGAGAACGGGCGTTTTGCGCAAAAGCGCCCTCGCGATGGATATGCGCTGCCTCTCGCCGCCGGAGAGGCCGGAGCCGTTTTCGCCGCAGAGGTAGTCCGCGCCCTTCTCGTCGATGAGCTTTTTAAGACCCGACAGACGCACGGCGCGCTCGATCTCCTCCTCGGAAAAGTCGGAGAACATCGTGATGTTGTCCCGGATGGTACTGTTGAAGACGAATACGTTCTGCTGGATGATGGAGACGAGGTCGTAAAGCGAGCTCGGAGAGATGCTTTTGAGCTCTTTCCCGTCGTAGAGTATCTCGCCGCCGTAGCCGCGCGAGGACGCCATGAGCAGGTTCAGTATCGTCGATTTGCCGCTTCCGGAGCCGCCTACCAGCGCGTAGCACCCGCCGGCGCGCAGGTCCATATCGACGTCGCGCAGCACGGGCTTGCCCTCCTCGTAGGCGAATTCGAGGTCCTTGACGCTGATCCCGTCGGTCAGGCGCGGCTCGATATGCTCGCCCTCGTCGGGGATATTCCGATCGAGCGCCTGCGCCAGCTTGTCGATGAGGCCGTAGGCGGACTTCTTTCCGGCGTAATACGTCGGGAAGATCTGGATCGGCGCGAGAACGTAGTTGAGAAGCTGTACGAAGACGATGGCTGTGCCGGCGGTGATGCCGCCCTTGCCGGAGAGCGCGAAGGCGGCCGCGACGAAGAACACGCCGAACTGCAGAAGCCCGCCCGCTATGCCCGAGGCATAGGAGACATGGAGCTTGATCTTCTCGCGCGTTTTCGCCGCGTCGGCGACGCTGTCGTTGCTCTTGTCATGGATGCCGGAGATGCTTTTCTCCGCCTTGAAGCTCTTTATGACCGCAAAGCCCGAGAGCACGTCCTTGAGCATGCCCGTATAACGTTCTTTCTTGTCGGAAACGTCCTTTTCCGCGACGGCCGCCCTGTTGCCGAGGACGACCGAGACGAGGACGGGCAGCAGGGAGAAGCCGATCGCGATCAGCGTCAGAAGCGGGCTGTACCACAGCATGAGCCCCAGCGCGCCGACAAAGGTGATGCCGACCTGGATCGTGTTCTGCAGCATCCGGACGTAGTCCTGCTCGATGGTGTTCGCGTCGTTGGAAAGGGCGGAGAGATAGAGCGCGCTGTTTTCGCCGGAGAAAGCCTGAATGCCCTTTTCCATCAGCCGGTCGAAGACGTAGGCCCTGTACTGCTTCATCGCTTTCGCGCGGAATGCCGAGAGGAAGGTCCGGTCGAGCGCCCATGCCAGAAGCATCAGCGCGAGGCCGGCGGCGAAGACGAGAAGCAGCGTGCGGAAGCCGACGTCCGCGTCGCCGGATATAAGATCGGATATCCCCTTGATGGTCCACGATATCACGAGCGACGACACGCTCGCGAGCAGGGCCGCGATCACGGTCATCACGAGGTTGAATCTGTTGTTCCGGAAAAGCTCCTTTATAAATGGGCGGCGCAGCGCCTTGAGCTCGTTCTTATCCACGGTCTGGCTCCTCCTTCGATACGAGCTCCCAGAGAGCGGAAAAAGCTTCGTTTTCACAGCTTTCGACGACGTTTTTGACGGCGTCCGCCGCCGTCGCGCCGATGTCGTCGTGCGCGCTCGCGCCCTCGATGCGGTCTATGAAGCGTATGTCGCTCTCGTCGTAGCTCGGGGAGGCGTCGAAAAATGCCGCGAGCTCTTTCGCCCTATTGAGGGAATCGTGCGCCTCTTCGACCTGACCGGAAAGGTACTGCGAGCCGGCGAGAGCGGCCAGCATGCCGCTGCACACCTTGTCGAGGAAGTTCGCCTTGCCGCCGTCCCGCAGCCCGAGAAAGAGCTCGACGCCCCAGCTCAGTATCGCCTGCGTCGAGGCGTGGTCGCCGCGCGCAGCGAAGACGTTTATATATCCGGTGATCGTGTCGCAGAGATCCGCGACTATCCTCGCCATGGCTTCCGACAAAAACGGCGCCGCCTCCTCCGCGCGGTCGCTCATGGCAAGGCCGTGACCGATGCTGTGGCTGTAAAGCCCGCCCGCGTTGTGCGCCTTCCAGAGCTCGATGGCCTTTTCGTTCTCGTTCAGTCCCAGATACGCCTCCGCCATCTTACCGTAAAGTGTCTGCTCGCTTATCTCCGGGTCTTCGTTCTGGGGGAGAAGGACGAGAGCTCTGTCGAGAAGCTCCAGCGCCCTGCGGAACATCGCCTTATCCCCGCACTCGATGCCGAACGCACGGTACATCGCGGTGCTCTCATATACGACGCGGAAGGAATTCGGGTACCTCTTGAGCGCCTTTTCAGCCTCCTGGAGCCCGGCGCGGTCCTTCGCGCGGCGGCATTCCCGCATGCGCTTTACGGTCGCGTCCAGACTGTTGTCCTTGACCTCGTAGCCGAGCAGGACGTCCACGGAGACGTCAAAAAAATCCGCCATCTCCACTATGAGCTCCAGCTCCGGCACGGAGAGTCCCGCCTCCCATTTGTAGACGGCTCCCGCCGTCACGCCGAGCACCTCGGAGAGCTGCTCCTGAGTCAGCGATCTCTCTTTTCTGAATCTGCGGACGTTCTCGGCAAGCTTGATACCCATGCGCCCGCCTCCTTTCGTATGTCCTTTGTGCTCTCATTATAGCCCGGAAGAACGCGGTATGGAACAGCCTTTTCGTACTAATAGGATATTATTTTTTATACCGATAGTATGAAAAACCCCTTTTCCGTGCGTCAGGCCGGTTTGTGCCCCGGAAACGCAAAAAACCCGGACCGCAGCGAATGTGCAGTCCGGGTATATGCCGGGGCCCTTCAGTCGAGCCGTGTCTTCGTTCTCGGGTGGTGCTCCGGCGCCCAGCCGGGGAGGGGAAGGCGCTGCATCGCGCCGAGCATTTTCGCGTGAAAGTCCGCCTGCCCCGCGGAGACGGCCGCGACGATGCTCTTGACGTCCTCGCGGCTCGAGGCTCCGTCCATGGGGCACGTGCTCCTGACGACGGGGAGGCCCAGCCTCGCGGCGGCGCTCTCCGTCTCGGCCTCCGTCGCGTAGAGGAGCGGCCTTATCTGCGTCACGCCGCTCCTGTCCATGAACGAGACGGGTGAGAAGCAGCTTATGCGCCCCTCGTAGACGAGCGACATGAAGAACGTCTCTATCGCATCGTCGAGATGGTGTCCGAGGGCGAGCTTCGTTATCCCCTCGGAGATGAGGCGGCGGTTTATGACGCCGCGGCGCATCTTCGAGCAGAGCGCGCAGGGGTTCTTTTCCTTTCTGTCCTCGAAGACGACCTTCGCGATCTCGGTCTTTTCGACGATGTAGGGGACGCCGAGCTCCGCGCACCAGTCCGCGAGAGGGGAGAGGTCCATGCCCTCGAAGCCCATGTCCGCCGTCACGGCGAAGAGCTCGAACTTCTTCGGGTAATAGCCCCTCAGAGCGGCGAGCGCGGCGAGGAGAACTGCGCTGTCCTTGCCTCCCGAGAGGCCGACGGCGATGCGGTCGCCCTCCTGTATCATAGAATAATCGTCGGCGCAGCGGCGCACGAGTCCGGCGAGCTTTTGCATGGGACACCTCACGAAAAATAAAATCGAAATCGAGAAAAACGGAGCAAATCGAAGCAAAACGGCGAAAATGCGAGCATATCGGGAATAACTGAAAATAGTTGTTGACAAGATAACGGGAATATGGTATAAAAATCAGGCGTTATGAATTCAACCAAGTTTGGAGGTCACATACAATGTCCACGACAATGGCTCGCAAGGAGACCATGGAGAGAAAATGGTACATCCTTGACGCGGCGGGAAAGCCCCTCGGCCACACCGCAGCCACGGCCGCGACCCTGCTTCGCGGCAAGCATAAGCCCATCTACACGCCCAACGTCGACTGCGGCGATTTCGTCGTCGTCATCAATGCCGACAAGGCCGTCCTGACCGGCAAGAAGCTCGAGCAGAAGTACTACCGCACCCACTCCGGCTATCCCGGCGGACTGAAGGAAGTCCAGTATAAGCGCCTCATGCAGGAGCGCCCCGGCTTCGCCGTCGAGCTCGCCGTCAAGGGCATGCTCGGAAAGAACAGCCTCGGCCGCGCCCAGCTCAAGCGCCTAAAGGTCTTCACCGGCGCCGAGCACACCCATCAGGCTCAGAAGCCCGAGATATGGGAATAAGGAGGAAATGAAGAATGTATACCAGTAAGAAGCCTTACATGTACGGAACGGGCCGCAGGAAGTCCTCCGTCGCCCGCGTTCATCTCTTCCCCAACGGCACCGGCGCCATCACCATCAACGGCCGCGACATCGACGATTACTTCGGGCTTGAGACCCTCAAGCTCCTCGTCCGTCAGCCGCTCGTGACCGTCGGCCAGCTCGGCAAGGTCGATATCGAAGCGACCGTCGTCGGCGGCGGCGTCACCGGCCAGGCCGGCGCCATCCGTCACGGCGTCGCCAGAGCTCTGCTCCTGGTCGACCCGAACTACCGCTCCGCCCTCAAGGCCGCCGGTTTCCTGACCCGCGACCCGAGAATGAAGGAGCGCAAAAAGTACGGCCTCAAGGCTGCACGTCGTGCTCCGCAGTTCAGCAAGCGCTGATCTAACTCGAGAATACTCGAAAAACCCTGGAATTGCAACGGTTCCAGGGTTTTTTCTTTCCCGAAAAGCTTTGATGGTTTTTCATGGCGTTCCATGGTTTTCGACCGTTTTTTTATAGTTAACGAGGGGCTAACCGCCGTTTTTCGGGCCTTTATAGTTAACAAATGGGCTAAATGAGGGAGAGCAAAAAGTATGTTTTCCGTGGATTGAAGGGCGGCATGTCTCCTCCCCGAAAAGCGGTTTTATCCCCCTTTCCATGCCTCTATCCAGACTACGATTTGAAATTGGTCCGTTTGGCCGAATCTGACCGAACCAGACATTTCT
>JAFZOI010000018.1 GCA_017550645.1 Oscillospiraceae bacterium | reverse complement strand
TTGAAGCCGTCGTGCGCCGCGATGCCGGACTTCACCGAGCGGACTATCTCAAAGTTTTCTTCCTGAGAGAGCAAAGTGCCGACTATGGAGTGCTGCGGGAGGAAGAGCTTTATCTTCGGCCTTATCCTGACGTAGCCCTCCCTGCGGAGGAATTCCGGCATGAAGCCGGGACCGTCGTTGCTGTATACCGCCGAGATGCGCTCCTGCGTTTCGCGGGAAGTCATGGCCGACGCATAGACGGCGAGATTGCCGCCCTTGGAGTGCCCGCCGACAAGAAGCTCGCCGGGATACTCCTCCGCCGCCCAGTTGAGATAGGCGAGCGCGTCCTTTTGCGCCGCGACGGTCTCCTCGACGGCCATGAGCATGTTTTCCTTCCATGCCGTGAGCGTGTCGTCCGTCCCGCGGAAGGAGACGTAGTGCCGCCCGTCCGGCAGCGTGACGGTGAGCGCGGAAAACTGCTCCGTCTCTTCAACGGCGTATTTATGCCGGAAGCCGCTCAGCTTCAGATCGCGGAAGCGGACGGACTTCGCGGCCTCCCTTATTACAGGCATGATGCTCGAAGAAGCCAGTCTGCCGAGGTAGTCGCCCTTCCTGCCGAATTTGGCGTCGTAGAGATCGAGAGCGAGGGTGAGCGGGATCTCGCGCGCGTCCTCTGGCACTATGCCGGAAAGATCGGGCGTTCCGATCTTGGCGACTATGTAGTTGTCGACTTCGTTGAAGGGCGAGCTTTCAAAGCTGAGATCGCCTCTCCATGCGAGATAGTCTTTTATCACGGCCATTCTTTCCACCCCCATAAGGTACGACCATTATAGCCCATACTCATCAGGAAAGAAAGTGATAATTTACTCCGGAGCCCGGAAAACAGCCGTGATTGACAAATATATATTTAATGTGTTACGTTAGTAAAAAGTGTTATTTCAAGCTGAAAAAGAGGAATGAATATGAACGGCAGATCGGCCAAAAGAAGCGTCATAAAGCTGATAATCGCGATCGTCATCATAGCCATCTGCGCCGCCGCGGGCTACTTTACGGGCATCTTCACGGATAAGACAGACTGGAAGGACATCCTGACCAACATACCCAACAAGATACTCAGACTGGTGCTGATGATCGCCTTCATGATCGCGCTCAACGCCATCCTTCAGCTCATTATCAACGCCATCAAGAGCAAGAGAAAAAGAGCCCAGACCCTCTCGACGGTCATGGCGAGCCTCATCAAGTACGTCATAGTCATCATCGCCATCATCTGGGGCCTGACGATCTTCGGCGTCAACGTCGGGACGATATTTGCCGGCGTCGGGATACTCGCTCTGGTCCTCGGTTTCGGCGCGGAGAGCCTCGTGTCCGACCTCGTGACCGGCGCGTTCATCCTTTTTGAGAATCAGTACAACATCGGCGACATCGTCGAGCTTGACGGATACCGCGGCACGGTCGATTTCGTCGGCATACGCACGACCGGCATACGCGACGTCGGCGGCAATGTCAAGATCATCAACAACTCCGACATCAAGAACATCATCAACCGCTCCGAGCGCAGCTCCGTCGCCGTTACGACGGTCGGCATTCACTATTCTCAGGACCTTGCGGAGGTCGAGAAGAAGATCCCCGCCATCCTCGGCACGATCAAGGAGCGCAATCCCGAAGTGTTCATCGGCTCCGTGAATTATCTCGGCGTCGAGGAACTCGGCGATTCGTCCGTCAACCTCAAATTCACCGCCGAAGTCGAGGAGAGCAACATCTTCACGGGCAAGCGCCTGCTCAACCGCGAGATAAAGGTGCTCTTCGACGAGGCGGGCATAGAGATCGCATTCCCGCAGGTGGACGTACATATGAAGTAAGGAGCGGTGAGCTATGCCTAAAAAGCTCAAAAAACCGCCCCGCGACGAGTTTTTCGATCCCGGCACCGAGTTTTTCGACCCGGGGCGTGAATTCAACGACGAGACCCCCATGTTCCCGGTGGGCGACGCCGTGCACGAGCCTCCTGAGGAGATATTCGATCCCGGAAACGAGTTTTTCGAGACCGAGCCCGGAACAGGCGGGAAAAGCGAATCCGAACGCCGCCGCAAGACCATGATAACCGTGCTCGTCGCCGCGGTGGTCGCCGCCTTCGCGATAACGGCGGGAGCGGCAGCTGCGCCCGATGAGACCGAGCCCGTGCCTGAGCCGGAGCCGACTCCCATCGAAACGCAGGTCGTTACTTCGACGCCCACGCCGAGGCCCGCTCCCACGCCGACGCCAACGCATACGCCGAAGCCCACCCCGACCCCGACGCCGCCTCCGGACTACACGTACCTCAACGAGATGTTCTCGCAGGTATACGACGCCATACTCAACGACGACTACACCGGAGTCGCCGCCGTCATGGAGGAAGGCGTGACGGCGGTCCGCGACAAGCTCGCGGAGAATCAGGGCTACAACGAGCTCATCTACGACGGCGAAAAGGTCTGGGGCATAGACGAATTCGAGGGCGAAGACGTCATGCGCGCGTTTTACGTGTACGTCGATCCCGACGACGTCGTCAAGACCGACGATTCCTCGTCCTCCGGCTACCCGATGTATTTCAAGTTCCTCGTCACGGAAAACGGCTTCAGCCGCAGCGTGTACTATTCCGACGGCTTCATTCACGCCCTGCGCTGCCGGTTCTCGGGCGGCATGTCCGGCGAGGACGTCATATACGAATCCTTCGGGTGCTACGGAGGGGAGACATTCTCGCCGTATACCCTCGTCAGCGGCGCCGTCGTCGACGGGCACTTCACCGGCGAGGTCACGATGTTCGTCTTCGACTTCGAAGACGTATACTTCTCCGGCTCGCTGATGAACGCCGACAACAGAGGCTGGGTCTATCTCGACCTCGGGAGCGACGGCTGCCTGCATCTGGACGAGATCGCCTATACCACGTCCGACGGCACGACGAGCACGTTCGACATCTTCAAGAACACGAACTACCGCTACGTGCTCGACTCGTCCCGCGACTCGACCTGGATAAACTGCAAGGAGTTCCCGGTCGTACCGTCGTCCAACAGCGTCGCGTACCACAGCTGGGAGGTAAACGGCGGCGTAACGAGAGAGATCTTCGACATTAAGGACATGCTCGAGGTATTTGAAATAAAGACTAATGCCGAAAAGCTCGCGGAGCTCGAAAAAGAAGCTGAGAATTGACATACGATCCGCGTCCGCAGGCCGCACGGTTTGCGGACGCGCGCATCAGGCCGCAGGGCCTTGCCGTTATTGCGCCGGCGCGTTCCGTCGGCAGCATGACAGAAGGAGAGGGTGAAAATGAAGAGAAAAGACATCAGAGAATTCGCGGACAGCGAGCCTCAAGGGTTCGCCCACTGGTTCAGGAACGTTTTTCTGTATTATTACGGGAAGTGGGCGCTCGTCGCGATCGCGGCGATAGCCGTCGTCGTGTTCATCTCGCTTGAAAGCCGCACCACCAAGGTCAAGTACGATTTCCAGATGGGGATAATAGTATCGGGCGGCATATCTTGGGAGAGCACCGAGGAGCTCCGCGGCCTCGTCGAGCAGGCCGTCGGCGACGTAAACGGCAACGGCTCCGTGGATATCGACGTGCAGATCGTCAACCTCGGCGACGTCGAGCAGGCCGAGGCCAACCAGTCCAAGGTCATGCTCCTCATGAGCCAGCATGAGTATACTCTTTATATCCTCGACGAGGAGCTCAGCCGCCATTACAGCGATCTGGAATACTTTGACGACCTGAGAAACTACGGCTTTACGCCCGATGAGGAGATACCATACCGCATCGACGTAAACGCCGCCGCCGTCATCCGGGACATCGCCGCGCCGTACCACTTCTATGCGTGCCTCTTCGACTGGGCCGCGATAGGCAAGGGCAAGCAGGAACGCACGGATGCGGCTTTGCGCGTCATAACGGCGCTGATAAACGATTAGATCACGGGGCTGTCCGCATGATCCGGACGGCCCTGTTTCAAGGGTGGAGAACATGGAACGAATAACAAGCAGATCAAATCCGACCGTGCGCTTTCTGCGTCAGCTCGGGGCGGACGCGGGTCTTCGCGCTTCCGAGGGCCTGATGCTCTGCCGCGGGAAAAAGCTGCTCGGCGAGGCGCTCGCCGCAGGGCTCGCGGTCGATACCGTGCTGTTTGCGGGAGACGACGCGCCGGAAGTCGGCGGAGCGAAGCTCATCAGCGTCCCCGTTGATCTGCTCGACCATATATCAAAAGGGGAGCCGGAGCTTCTTTTCTCCTGCCGCATCCCGGAAAGCCGCGAGGCGGTCGCCTCCGCCGTCATCATGGAAGAGGTCCAGGACCCCGGCAACGTCGGGACCGTCATAAGGACGGCCGCCGCCTTCGGCGTGGATACGGCGATCCTCGTCGGCGCGTCCGCGGACCCATACGGGCCGAAGGCCCTCCGCGCGGCCATGGGCGCCGCGTTTCGGATAAACGTAATTAAGACAGACCTTGAGGGCCTTGCCGGCGTTATCGAGGATAACGGCCTGACCCTCTGCGCAGCCGTCCTGTCGGACGACGCTGAGGATATACGAAGCGTCGGGCGCGCGCAGCATCTGGCCCTCGCCGTCGGAAACGAGGGGCACGGCCTCTCGGACGGACTTCTCGCTCTGTGCCCGAAAAAGGTCGTTATCCCCATGCGCGAGACCACCGAATCGCTCAACGCCGCGGCCGCCGCGGCCGTCGCGCTCTGGGAGATATTCGGAAAGGAGCTCTGAATGGACGAGAAGCTTCACTGGCTGTGGCTTAGCTCTCTAAAGGGCTTCGGCAGCGTGACGATGCTCAAATACCTTCGCGCCTTCAATACCGTCACGGAGCTTTATGACGCGAGCCCGCGCGACCTTGAGCAGATCGAGGGCGCGACGAAGGCCGAGATAAAGGCGCTCGGCAACAAGAGCCTCAAAAAGGCCGAGGAGATAGCCGAGGAATGCCGCATGCGCGAGGTACGCATCCTTCCCATCGACGATCCGGACTATCCGACGTGGCTCCGCACGATATATGACCCGCCCTGCGTGCTCTACGTCCGCGGCGAGCTGCCGGACCTCAACAGAAGAGTCGGGCTCGCCGTCGTCGGAACGAGGCGCGCCTCCAAATACGGGCTCGACTGCGCCTCGAGCTTCGCCGCCGAGCTCGCCGAGGCCGGAGCCGTCGTCATAAGCGGCCTTGCCGAAGGAATTGACAGCGCGGCCGTTTCTGCCGCTATCAAGGCGCACGGGACGGTGATAGGCGTGCTCGGAACGGGCGTCGACAGAGCCTTTCCGACGTGGAACGCCCCGCTTCACCGCGAGACTGCGCAAAACGGCGCGCTCGTCAGCGAGTACCCTCCAGGAACGCCGTCGACGCGCGGCAGCTTCCCCGCAAGAAACAGGATCATAGCGGGTCTATCCCGCGGCGTGCTCGTCGTGGAGGCGCCGATGAAGAGCGGCTCTCTTATAACGGCGGCGAGAGCTTTGGAGGAGGGCAGGGACGTATTCGCCATACCGGGACGCATCGACGATCCGAACTTCCGCGGCTCGAATGCGCTGCTGCGGGACGGTGCCGTAATTGCTCTTGAGCCGGACGACGTTATCGACTCCGTCAACGCCTCGCTGCCCGCCGAGCTCGCGCTGAAAAGCAGGAAAAAGCCTCTTGAAGAGAGTTCCGAGCCCGATCCGGGACGACAGAAAGCCTCAAAAAAAGAGGTTGACAAGCCCGAATCCTTAGAATATATTGACTTAAAAGAAAAACTGGGAGCATTTTCAGACAGCGAAAGCCGCGTCCTCACGGCGCTAAACGCCGGGAGAAAGTCCGCGGCGGAGCTCTCCGAGGAGCTGAAAATGCAGATGCAGGATGTTCTTGCGGCCCTCACGATGCTCGAGATCGGCGGCTACGTGCTGTCCGGCGACGACAACAGATACGGGCCGACCTCGCGAGGGATGCTCTGACGCGAGCCGTCCCTTTTCAATCCTTTTTAAGAGAGGATCAACCTATGGCAAAGAAAAGCCTTGTAATAGTCGAATCCCCTGCCAAAGCGAAGACGATCGAGAAATACCTCGGCGACAAATACGTCGTGACGAGCTCGATGGGGCATCTGCGCGATCTGCCCAAGAGCACGCTCGGCGTCGATATCGAGCATGACTTCGAGCCGGAGTATAAGCCCATCCCCGGCCGCGAGGAGACGATCGCATCGCTCAGAAAGCGCGCCGCGGACAGCGATAAGGTCTATCTCGCGACCGACCCGGACCGCGAGGGAGAGGCTATATCGTGGCACCTCAAGGAGCTGCTGTCGCTCAGCGACAAGAAGGCCTGCCGCGTCACGTTCAACGAGATAACCAAGAAGGTCGTCAACGATTCCATCGCCGCGCCGCGTCAGATAGACATGAATCTGGTCGACGCGCAGCAGGCCCGCCGCGTGCTCGACAGGATAGTCGGCTATAAGCTCAGTCCGCTCCTTTGGCGGACGATACGCCGCGGCCTTTCCGCGGGCAGAGTCCAGTCCGTCGCGACGAGGATGGTCGTCGACAGGGAAAACGAGATACGCTCGTTCGTGCCCGAGGAATACTGGCCCTTCGACGCGGAGCTCGAATGCAAGGACAAGAAAGGCTGGTTCACGGCTCGCCTGACCGGCACCGAGAGGGGCAAGCTCGAGCTCCACAGCGCCGAGGAGGTCGAAAAGGTCAAGGCCGCCGTCACCGACGCGCCGTTCGTTATAACGGGCGTCAAGCGCGCCGACAAACAGCGCCAGCCCTACGGCCCGTTCATAACCTCGACGCTCCAGCAGGACGCCTCGCGCAAGTTGAACATGACCCCGAAGAGGACGATGTCCGTAGCTCAGAAGCTCTACGAGGGCATCGAGCTCGGCGAACTCGGCTCCGTAGGCCTCATAACTTATATGAGAACGGATTCCCTGCGCGTCTCCAAGGAGGCGCAGGACGCCGCGAAAAAGTATATCGTAGCCAAGTACGGACCCGAGTACTATCCCAAGTCTGCGCGCGTATTCAAGGCCAGAGCCGGCGCGCAGGACGCGCACGAGGCCATTCGCCCCAGCGACGTGGGCCTCGTCCCCGAGAGCATAAAGCAGTATTTGACCAATGAGCAATACAGGCTCTATAAGCTCATCTGGAGCCGCTTCATGGCCAGCCAGATGGCAAACTGCGTCAACGATACCGTGACCATAGACGTCACGAGCGCCGGATACGTCTTCAAGGCCACGCATTCGAGCGTCAAATTCCCCGGCTTCACGGTGCTGTACGACGACGCCAAGGACGACGAGCAGAAGAGCAGGCAGGCCCTTCCGCAGCTCTCCGAGGGCGAGGAGGTCAAGCTGCTGGAGATAAAGACCGAGCAGAAGTTTACCCAGCCGCCCTCCCGCTATACGGAGGACACGCTCATCCGCGCCATGGAGGAAAAGGGGATAGGCCGCCCGAGTACCTACGCTCCGACGATGTCGACCATCCTCGAGCGGGAGTACGTCGCCAAGGAGGGCAAGACGCTCCGCCCGACCGCGCTCGGCGAGGCCGTCAACGGGCTCCTGCTCGATAAATTCCCCGATATAGTCGACCTGAAGTTCACCGCCCGGATGGAGCAGTCGCTCGACGAGGTCGGCGACGGCGAGAAGCAGTGGAAGCAGGTCATCAGAGATTTCTATAAGGGCTTCGACGAGTCTCTCGGCGAGGCAGAGACGACGCTCAAGGGCACGCGCATCAAGGTCCCCGCGGAAGAGACGGACGAGATATGCGACGAGTGCGGCCGCAAGATGGTCGTCAAGACGGGCCGCTTCGGCAAGTTCCTTGCATGCCCGGGCTTCCCCGAATGCAAGTTCACCAAGCCCCTCGTCGTCGAGATGCCGGGCAAGTGCCCGAAATGCGGCGCGCGCATGCTCAAGCGCCAGTCCAAAAACGGCAATCCCTACTACGCCTGCGAGATGCTCAATCACGGGTGCGACTTCCTCACGTGGGACGTGCCCGTCGCCAATACGTGCCCGGAGTGCGGCCTGACGATGTTCAAGCGCTCCGGCCGCGGTTACAACAAGGCCTTCTGCATTAATCCCGAGTGCAAGGCCTTCGTGCCCGAGGATAAGCGCGGCTATAAGCGCAAAACGGGCGCCGACGCGGAGAAGAAGCCCGCCGCAAAGAAGAGCGCGAAAAATGGCTGACGTCACCGTAGTCGGCGCAGGTCTTGCCGGCAGCGAGGCCGCCTGGCAGCTCGCCAGACGCGGCGTATCCGTGAAGCTACTCGAGATGAAGCCGGGCAAGAAGACTCCCGCCCACGTCTCGGACGGCTTTGCCGAGCTCGTTTGCTCCAATTCTCTGCGCAGCAACGACCTGACGAACGCCGTCGGTCTTCTCAAAGAGGAGATGCGGCGCTTCGACAGCCTCATTGTCTCCAGCGCCGACGCGACCCGCGTCGAGGCTGGAGGCGCGCTCGCCGTCGACCGCGTCGGCTTTTCTAAGCTTGTGACCGAGCGCCTGCTCGCTCTTCCGAACGTCGAGTACGTCAGCGGGGAAGTGACCGACATCCCCGAAGGCGAGACCGTGATCGCGACGGGGCCGCTAACCTCCGACGCGCTCGGGGATGCGATAGCGGCGCTCTTTCCCGATACGGCGCGCCTCAATTTCTATGACGCCGCCGCACCCATAGTCACGCTCGAGAGCGTTGACATGGAAAAAGCGTTTTTCGCCTCCCGCTACGACAGAGGGAACGCGGATTATGTAAACTGCCCCATGGAAAAGGACGAGTACCTGCGCTTCGTCGCCGAGCTCCGCGAGGCCAAGCAGGCCGAGGTGCACGGCTTTGACGACGGAGCCGTTTTCGAGGGCTGCATGCCCGTCGAGGTCATGGCCCGCCGCGGCGAGGACACATTGCGCTACGGCCCGCTCAAGCCCATAGGCCTGCGCGATCCGAGGACGGGGAAAGAGTGCTACGCCGTCGTCCAGCTCCGTCAGGATAACGCCGAGGGCACGCTTTACAACATCGTCGGTTTCCAGACGCATTTGACCTTCGGCGAGCAAAAGCGCGTTTTTTCCATGATCCCCGCGCTCAAAAACGCCGAATACGTCCGATATGGAGTCATGCACCGCAATACGTACATAGATTCCCCGCGCCTGCTCGACGGGCAGTACAGGCTCAAAAGCATGCCGCGCCTCTCCTTCGCCGGCCAGATGACCGGCGTCGAGGGCTACGTCGAGTCCGCGGCCTCCGGAATGCTCGTCGGCATTCAGACCGCGCGCCGCCTCGCCGGGCGCGAACCTCTCGATTTTACCGCCATGACCGCGACCGGGGCGCTCGCCGCCTACGTCTCGGGAGGGAGCGTAGGGAATTTCCAGCCCATGAATATAAATTTCGGCATCATTTCGCCGCTTGACCGCAGGGTAAAGGGCAAACGCAACAAGAACATGGAACTGTCCCGCCGCGCGCTTGAGCTCATCGATGAGCTCGCCGCGCAGGACAGGGAAGGGAGATAGAATGAAGATCGTCGTAGACGCCATGGGCGGGGACAACGCCCCCATGGAGATAGTCAAGGGCGCCGTCAAAGCCGTTGAGGAGCTTGATACGGACGTCATTCTCGTCGGCATAGGCGAGGAGATACTTCGCTGCATCCAGTCGCTCGGGATGAGCAATCTTCCCAAGGGCATCGAGATAGCCCATACCTCGCAGGTCATAACGATGGAGGATGAGCCGACCTCGATCCTGCGCGAGAAAAGAGAGTCTTCGATGGCCGTCGGCCTCGATCTTATCAAGGACGGGACGGGAGACGCGCTCGTATCCGCCGGCAGCACGGGAGCCCTGCTCTCCGGCGCGACGCTCATTCTCAAACGCATTCGCGGCATCAGGCGCGCCGCGCTCGCTCCTCTCTTTCCCACGGAGGACGGCAAGGGCTGCATAGTCATCGACTGCGGCGCCAACGTCGAAAACACGGTCGAATACCTGACCCAGTTCGCCTTTATGGGCGCGGCCTACGCAAAGAGCGTTTTCGGGCGCGCAAATCCCCGCGTCGGACTTCTGAATATCGGAAGCGAGCCGACCAAGGGCGATACTCTCCATAAAGAGGCTTACGCCGCCCTTACCGAGCTCGGCAATAATAAGGAAATAGACTTTATAGGCAACGTCGAGGCCAGAGATATCCTCATGGGCGCCGCGGACGTCATCGTGACCGACGGCTGGAGCGGCAACGTCATGCTCAAGAGCTTCGAGGGCGCCGGCGTATTCATGGGCAACGCCGTCAAGAGCATGTTCCTGAAGAATTTCAAGACTAAGCTCGCTGCGGCTCTCGTTAAGAAGGAGATATACGAGATGCGCGCCAAGCTCGACTATTCCGAGACCGGCGGCAGCATCCTGCTCGGCGTCGCCAAGCCCGTCGTCAAGGCGCACGGCTCTTCCAACGCCAACGCCGTCAAAAACGCGATCGGACAGGCCAAGAGAGCCGTTGAAGGCGGCCTTATCGGGGAGATAACCTCCTATCTGGCCAATGTAAAGTGAATTTGCGATTGACAACGCAGTTATAAGTGCATACGATATATCCGGTAATACATTCGTGAGGTGACGACATGATTTTCGAAAAGCTTCAGCAGATGCTCGCAGAGCAGTTTGTGACGGACGAGGACAACATCACAATGGAGACGTCTTTCGTTGAGGACCTTGACGCCGATTCGCTCGATCTGGTCGAGTTCGCAATGGCGGTCGAGGAGGAATTCGGACTTCCCGAGATCGACGAGGAAGACCTCCAGAAGATAGTCACGGTCGGCGACGCCGTCAGGTACATCTCCGGCATCATAGAGTAAACGCGGCCCTGCCGCGCAGGCGAGGGGCCCTTTCCGCTTCGATGCGGAGGGTCCCGTCTTTTTAACGGGTGGAACATGGACGTAAAAGAGCTCCAAAACCGAATAGGCTACGCTTTCCGCGATGAAAAGCTGATGGAAAACGCCCTCACGCACAGCTCGTATGCCAATGAACGCGGAAAGAGCCGTGCTTTTTCAAACGAGCGGCTCGAGTTCCTCGGCGATTCCGTCCTCGGCTTCGTGACGGCGGAGTATCTCTTTAAGAAGTACCCCTCCCGCCCCGAGGGCGAGATGACGCGCATCCGCGCCGAGCTCGTCTGCGAGCAGAGCCTTGCCGCGACGGCGGAGGCGCTCGAGCTCGGAAGCGTGCTTCTGCTCGGAAAGGGCGAGGAGCAAAACGGCGGACGTACGCGAAAGTCCATCCTTGCCGACGCCGTGGAGGCCCTGCTCGCCGCTATTTATCTCGACGGAGGCATCGTACCCGCGCGCGCCTTTGTGCTCGATCATATCCTTGCCGAGAAGCCGACCGAGCTGACCGACTATAAGACAGCCCTGCAGGAGCTCGTCCAGAGCACGGGCGGCGTTTCCCCGCAGTATAAGATCATCGACGAATACGGCCCAGACCACGCCAAGACCTTCGTGGCCCGGGTAGAAATTGAAGGCGAGCCCGCCGGCGAGGGCTCCGGAAGAACGAAGAAGGAAGCGGAGCAGTCGGCTGCGAAGGCCGCGATGGAGAGCTTGAATAAATGAGCCCTAAAAGACGCATCATTCCCGTTTTCGTGCCCCACGTGGGCTGTCCGAACAACTGCGTGTTCTGCGACCAGAAGAAGATATCGGGCGCATTGTCGCCCGCTTCTGCGGAGGACGTGTCGCGCGCGATAGAGAATGCCGCGGCGGTCATCCCCGAGGGGGAGACCGCCGAGCTTGCTTTTTACGGCGGCAGCTTCACGGCCATCCCTCCCGCCGAGCAGGAGGCCCTTCTCGCGGCGGCGAGAAAGTATGATATCGTCGGCCCTGTCCGCGTCTCGACCCGTCCGGACAGAGTGGACGGCGATGCGCTCTCGCTTCTCAAAGCATACGGAGTCGAGACGGTCGAGCTCGGCGCGCAGTCCATGGACGACGAAGTCCTGCGCCTTTCCGGCCGCGACCATAAGGCCTCCGATACCGTGCGCGCGGCTGAACTCGTCAAGGCTTCGGGCATGAAGCTCATCTTGCAGATGATGACGGGGCTTCCCGGCGACACGGCCGAGAAGACGCTCGCGACGGCGCGGAAGATAGCCTCGCTTTCGCCCGACGGCGTGAGGATATATCCGACTGTCATCATTAAGGGAACTCCGCTCGAGGATATGTGGCGCGCCGGGCTCTATAAGGAGCACACGGTCTCCGAGGCCGTGGAGTGGTGCGTTCCCGTCGTGCAGACGTTCTGGGACGCGAAGATAGATATAATCAGGCTCGGCCTGAATCCGACCGACGACCTCTCCGCGGGCACGGCCGTCGCCGGAGCGTACCACCCCGCGCTTGGAACGCTCGTATATTCGCGGCTCTATCTGGAGCTTGCGAGGGGATTGCTCGCCGGAGCGGGGAAGCTTGAGCGGGCGACTCTCGGAGTCGCTCCTCGAGCGATATCCTACATGGCCGGACTGCGGAGAGAGAACACTCTCGCTCTCGAAAAAGAGTTCGCGCCCGTCAAGATCAAGATAGTTCCGGCAAAAGTCGGCATGGGAACGGTAAAACCGATTGATTTTCCGAAAAAACAGTGATACAATATATTGGTTAATTTCTGAGAAATAAAAGAAAATTCATCAATATTTTGGAGTTTGCTGATGTATCTGAAGGCATTGGAGATCCAGGGCTTTAAATCGTTCCCGGAGAAGGTCACGCTGACCTTCGAAAAGGACCTGACCGCGATAGTCGGGCCGAACGGGAGCGGAAAGTCCAACATATCCGACGCGATAAGCTGGGTCATGGGCGAGCAGCGCAGCCGCGCCCTCCGCGGAAACAAGATGGAGGACGTCATTTTCGGCGGCAGCGAGGAACGCTCACAGCTGAGCTTTGCGCAGGTGTCGCTCATCCTCGACAACACCGAGGGCCTGTTCGACGTCGACGCGCCCGAGCTCATGATAACCCGCCGCTACTACAGGAGCGGCGAGTCGGAGTATTATATCAACAAGAGATCCGTGCGCCTGAAGGACGTTTATTCGATCCTCATGGATACGGGCCTCGGCCGCGACGGCTATTCCGTCATCGGTCAGGGCAGGATAGACGAGATCATCTCCGCCAAGAGCGAGGACAGACGCGAAGTCTTCGAGGAGGCGGCGGGCATCTCGCGTTATCGCTACTCCAAGGAGGAGGCCGAGCGCAAGCTCGCGAGGACGGACGAGGCGCTGCTCCGCGTCGGGGATAAGATATCCGAGCTTGAGCTCTCGGTCGAGCCGCTGCGCGAGCAGGCGGAAACGGCGAAAAAATATCTCATACTTCGCGACGAGCTGCGCGGGTTGGAGATATCCGTATGGGTCGAGAATCTCGAAAGGCTCTCGGTCAAGACGGTCGAGCTCGAACGCGAATTCGACGAGGCCTCCCGCATGCGCGACAGCGGCAGGGAGGAGCTCGAAGCGCTTTATGCCGATTCCGCCGAGCTGACGGAAAAGATACGCGCAAAGGATACCGAGGCGGAGAGCCTCAGAAGCGAGATAACCGCCATGGAGGCGCTCGCCGCCGAGTATGAAAGCGGCGCGGCTGTCGTGGAGGCGGGGATAAAGTCCGCCGGCGAGGAGATCGCCCGTTCCGAGGCGGACCTCAGCGACCGGGATGACAGAAACGAGGAGATGAACGCCCGCATCCGCCAGAAAACGGAGCGCGTTGGCGAGATAGACGCCGCCCTCGCTGAGCTCGCCCTTGAGCTCGAGGCGGTCATGAAGGAAAATGAGTCCGCCGTCGCCGCAGGCAGCGAGCGTGAGCGCGAGATAAACGATCTCGTCGCCGAGGCCGCGGCAATGTCCTCGGAAGCTAAGGCGGCAAGGGCGAGGTCCGATGCCGCAGAGGCTTCCGTATCGGAGCTTGAGCCGAGGCTGGGCGCCTCGCAGGCCGACGCGGACGCGGCAAAGGAACGCCTCGCACAGGAGCGCGCCTCGCTCGAAGAATGCGAAAAGAGCATCGCCGACGCGGATTCCCGCAGGACGGAGTGCGAAAACGTCGTCTCCGGCAACCGACTCAGGCAGGCGTCGCGCGAAAAGAAGGCCGCCGAGCTTCGAGACAAGCTCTCGGAGCTGCGCATGCAGAAGGGGCGCATGGCTTCTCGCATATCTCTGCTGACCGAGATGGAAAAAGAATACGAGGGCTTTTCCAAGTCCGTGCGCACGGTCATGCAGGAGGCTTCCCGCGGCGCTCTCAAAAACGTCTGCGGGACTGTCGCCGACCTTATCAAGACGGCCGACGAATACACAATAGCCATTGAGACGGCGCTCGGAAATTCCCTCCAGAACATCGTCGTCAACACCGAGGAGGACGGCAAGGCCGGCATCAACCTGCTCAAACGCAGGGACGCGGGCCGCGCGACGTTTATCCCGCTCAGCGGCACGAGAGGCCGCACGCTCGATGAAAAGGGCATGCGCTCCGAGCAGGGAGTGCTCGGCACGGCCTATGAACTTGTCCAGTTTGAGGACAAATACAAAAACGTCATCTCCGATCTGCTCGGCAGGACGGTCGTGGCAGAGGACCTCGATACGGCCATCCGCGTTTCCCGCAAGTACGGCGGGAGGTTCCGTATCGTCACGCTCGACGGGCAGGTCATGAACGCAGGCGGCTCCATGACGGGCGGCAGCGCCGCGCGAAGCGTCGGCATCCTCTCGCGCGCCAATGAGCTCAAGAGCCTCATAGCCGAGGCCGAGAAGGCCGAGGGTATAGAAAAGGAGCTCTCCGCGAGAGCCTCTGAGGCCGAAAGAGAGCTTGAAAAAGCTAACTACGAGACGGAGACCGCGCTGACGGAGCTCCGCGCGGCGGAAGACGAGCTCGTCGCTCTCCGCGCCGCCGAAGCGCAGAGGCGCAGACTCGTCGAGGACGTCGAAAATACGGCCGCGCAGCTTGCCGAGCTCGCCGCGCAGACGAAGCAGAGGCTCGAAGCGGCCCGTGCCGACATAGAAAAATACGAGGCCGAAGCCGCGAAATACGAGGCCGAGGCCGAAAAGATCTCCGCCAAAGCGCGCGAGCTCTCTGAGGGAAGATCGGAGCTCGACGCCCGTCTTGCGAAGATGCGCGGCGACATAGAGGAGATACGCTCTCGCAGCGCGTCTCTCGAGGCCGAAAAGCTTGCCACGCTATCGACCGTCGAGGAATGGAAGAGCATGCTCGCCGGCATGGAATCCGACAGGGAAACGAGACTCGGAGAGCTCGAGACGAAGCGCCTTTCGCTCGATGAACTGCGCGCCTCGCTCGAAGAAAAGCGCGCAAAGGCTGAGGCACAGCGCGGAGCCGTAGCGGCAAAGAGGGAAGTGCTCTCCTCCGTCACGAACGAGAGGCTCGCCTTCGAGGGCCGCAGGGACAAGCTCGACAAGGCCGCGCAGGATAAAAACAGAGAACTGCTCGACAGAGAACGCGACTTCTCGCTTCTCGAGCAGAGAAAGATATCCGCCCAGATGGAGGAGCGCCAGATAACCGACAAGCTCTGGGAGACCTACGAGCTGACGCGTAGCGCCGCCGAGCGCCAGCGCATCGAGCTTGAGTCCCTTTCCAAGGCGAACAGACGCATAGGCGAGCTCAAACGCGCCATCTCCGCGCTGGGAACGCCGAATCTCGGCGCGATAGACGAATACGAGCGCGTGAGCGGGCGCTATTCGTTCCTGACCGAGCAGCGCGACGACATACTCAAAGCCAAGGACGAGCTCGAGGGCATCATACGCGATGTGACGAGCGAGATGGAGGCCATATTCGTCCGCGAGTTCTCGGCAATAAACGATAGCTTCGGCGAGACGTTCGCGGAGCTCTTCGGCGGCGGCAAAGCCGAGCTCGTGCTCGAGGACGAGAACGACGTGCTGAACTGCGGCATCGAGATAAGAGTAAGGCCGCCCGGAAAGACGCTCAAGACCATTTCGCTGCTCTCCGGCGGCGAGCGCGCCTTCGTCGCCATCGCGCTCTACTTTGCGATAATGAAGGTCAGACCGACGCCGTTTTGCGTGCTCGACGAGATCGAGGCGGCGCTCGACGAGAAGAACGTCGACCGCTTCGCGCAGTATCTGCGCCGCATGTCAGAAAAGACGCAGTTTCTCGTCATTACTCACAGACGCGGCACCATGGAGGAGGCTGACGTGCTCTACGGAGTCACGATGCAGCACGGCATATCCAAGCTTCTCTCGCTCGACCTCTCGGAGGTCGACCTGAATGAAGCGTGATCGATCTTTTTCCCGGAGGAATACATGGGATTTTTTGAAAAGCTGAAAGCAGGGCTCGCCGCTTCGGGCGAGAACTTCACAAAAAAGCTCCACGGTCTGTTCGACGCCTTCACCGGCGCCAACGACGACTTTTTCGACGAGCTGGAGGAGACGCTCATAACGGCCGATCTCGGCGTTAACCTCGCCTGCGACACCGTTGAGGAGCTTCGCGGGCGCGTCAAGAGCAAGGGCCTTCGCGGCGCGGACGCCATTAAAGGCGAACTCGCCGGGATCCTCGCGGGCTACCTCTCCGGCGACACGGAGCTGAAGCTCGAGACGAAGCCCTCCATAATCCTTATGGTCGGCGTCAACGGCGTAGGCAAGACGACGACGATAGGCAAGCTCGCGAGCTCATTTACGTCGCAGGGCAAGAAGGTCCTGCTCTGCGCGGGAGATACGTTCCGCGCCGCCGCGGCCGAGCAGCTCGATATCTGGGCAAAGCGCTCCGGGGCGGACATAGTCCGCCATTCCGAGGGCTCCGATCCCGGCGCCGTCGTTTTTGACGGGATAAGCGCCGCAAAGGCCAGAGGGGCGGATATCATCATCTGCGATACGGCCGGACGGCTTCATAACAAGACCAATCTGATGAACGAGCTATCCAAGATAAACAGGATAGTTTCCCGCGAGCTCCCCGACGCCTCCCGCGAGTGCCTTCTCGTCATCGACGCGACCACAGGGCAAAACGGCCTCATTCAGGCGCGCGAATTCGGCGAGGCCGCGGGAGTTACGGGCATCGTGCTCACAAAGCTCGACGGGACAGCGCGCGGCGGCATCGTTTTCGCCGTCGCCAACGAGCTCGGCATCCCGGTCAAATATATCGGCGTTGGCGAGGGGGCGGACGATCTGCTGCCCTTCGAGGCGGAGAGCTTCGTCTCCGCGCTGCTCAGATGAGCGCGCCGGTATTCCTTCTCGCCACGAACAACTCCGGCAAGCTCGCCGAGATGCGGCCCATATTCGCCTCGCTCGGCATTGAGTGCGTCTCGATGCGCGAGGCGGGCGTTTCCAGCGACCCGGAGGAGACGGGCGTGACCTTCGAAGAGAACGCTCTCATAAAAGCCCGCGCCGCCATGGGAGCCTCGGGCATGCCGTCCGTAGCCGACGACAGCGGCCTCATGGTCGACGCGCTCGGCGGCGCTCCCGGCGTCATGAGCGCGCGCTTTGCCGGAGGGCACGACGTATCCGATGCGGAAAAGTGCGCGTATCTGCTTGCAAAAATGGCGGATAAGGAACAACGCTCCGCAAGATTCGTCTCATGTATAGCCTGCGTATTCCCGGACGGCGGCAAAGTTACCGCCCACGGCACTTGCGAGGGGAGAATCATCCGCGCCCCGAGAGGGGAGAGCGGCTTCGGATACGACCCCGTATTCGTTCCGGAGGGCTATGACGAGACTTTTGCAGAGCTCGGGCCGGAAATAAAAAACGGGATTTCACACAGAGCGAGAGCCCTCCTCGCATTCAAGGAGGAACTCGCCCGCTATCTGGGGAGGTAGCCATGCTTACGGGAAAACAGCGCGCATATCTCCGGGGCCTCGCCAACAGCGAGGATACCATCCTTTACATCGGCAAGGGCGGCATCACCGAGAACATAGTGACGCAGGCGTCGGACGCGCTTCTCGCGCGCGAGCTCATCAAGGGCCGCGTGCTCGAAAACGCGCCGCTCACCCCGCGCGAAGCCTGCGACGAGCTCGCGGAGAGAACGGGCGCGGAGCCCGTTCAGGTCATCGGGAGCCGCTTTTCCATCTATAAGCCCAAGCCGAAGGACCCTGTTATCAAGCTCCCGAAATGACGAGGACGGGACTTTTCGGCGGGACGTTCAATCCGCCGCATATAGGGCATATATCCGTCGCGGACAAAGCCGTGGAAAGCCTCGGGCTGGACAGGCTCATCATCATGCCGACGGGGACGCCTCCGCATAAGGAGCTTTCCGACGGCACGCCTGACGCGGACGCGAGGCTCGAAATGACGAGGCTCGCCGCCGGAGATGTTCCGAGCGCCGAGGTATCCGACATGGAGATACGGCGCGAGGGCAGGAGCTACACGGCGGATACGGTCAGCGCCATTCTTGCCGACTCTCCGGACACGGAGCTCTGGCTCATCGTGGGCGACGACATGTTTTTTTCCATCGAACACTGGTACGACAGCCGCCGGCTGCTGAGCAGCGTCTCGCTCGCGGTATTTGCCAGATCCGATTCGATGGACAGAATACTCGCCCACGCCGAGAAGCTGCGCGCAGCTGGGGCGAACGTCCGCGTCGTGGAAAAAGAGGTCGTCGAGATATCCTCGACAGAGATACGCTCCGTGCTGCCGAAGCGCGGGGGAAGGGAATACCTCTCCGACCCGGTCTATTCGTATATAATCCGCAACCGCCTCTATAACGCTCTGCCGGATATAGACTGGCTCCGCGAAAAGGCGCTCGCTCTGCTCAAGCCCTCGCGCGTGGCCCACGTGCTCGGAACGGAAAAAACGGCCGCCGCTCTGGCTCTGCGCTGGGGCGCGGACGAGGCCGACGCGAGGACGGCGGCGCTCCTGCATGACTGCACCAAAAGACTTAATGCAGATGAGCAGTTGAATTTTGATTCTCTGCGTGATACAATGCAGACTAACCCCGTTCCCGAGAAGCTTTTTCACGCCATTACGGGCGCCGAGCTCGCTCAGCGGGAATTCGGCGTCTCGGACGAGATACGCGGCGCGATAAGATGGCATACCTCGGGCAAGCCGGGTATGACCGTTCTCGAGAAGATCATATACCTCGCGGACTTAGTCGAGCCGAACAGGACTTTTCCCGCCGCCGAGCGCATCCGCGGCGTCTGCTTCGAGGATCTTGACGCCGCGATGAGAGACGCGCTTGAATTCAGCGTCGAGAGCGTAAAAGAAAGAAACCTGCCCCTGGACGAGACGACAGTCCGCGCCCTGGAGTATTACAGAGGAATTACGAAATGAAACTATTCGGAAACACAAGCTCAAAAGACAGAAGAAGAGTTGCGGCTCCCGAACACGCAAAGCACGAGCCGGTCAAGGAGAGGCCAGTCGTCGAGGAGCCGGTTCGGGAAGAGCAGATCGCGGAAGAAGCCGTGATCGAAGAGCCCGTTAAAAAAGGCTCCGTAGAGCTCGATGAGACCGTCATCAGAAAAGGCCGCGAGCAGCCCGCACCCAAAGCGGACGAGGAGCACGAGCGCACGCCCGAAGAAAAGGCGGCCATCGAGGCCATGATCGCCAAATATCAGAAAAAGAAGATGATCCGGCGCTTCATTATCCTCGGCGTGCTGATAGTCATCGCTCTGGGCGTCTTCATCTTCGTCAAGGCGACGGTCAAGCCCCCGCAGATAACGGACGATCCGGGCCTGAACGTAAATACTCCGACCCCGACCGTCGAAGTGACGCCGACGCCGACCCCGACCGTCGACGTCACGGCCGAGCCGACCGATTCCCCCGAACCTACCGAGAGCCCCGAGCCCTCCGACGAACCCGTCGTTCCTGTCCGCAAGGAGGGATTTTATACTTTCGCTCTGATAGGTCAGGACCAGCAGTTCGGAAATACGGACACGATCATCATCGGCGCATATGACGACGTCAACAAGACCCTTGATTTCGTTAGCATCCCGCGCGATACGATGGTGAACGTCCCGTGGGACGTCAAGAAAGCCAACACGGTCTATGCCTATTCCGTCCGCTACGGCCTTGCCGACGATAAGATCGAGGGCTTCAAGGCCGGCATGCGCGACTTCACCGGCTTTACCATCGACAACGTCATCATGGTCAATCTCCGCGGCTTCGTCAACCTCGTGGACACTATCGGCGGAGTGTATTTCGACGTTCCCGTCAGCATGGATTACGACGATCCCACGCAGGACCTGCACATCCATGTCAGCAAAGGTTACCAGTACCTTAACGGCACGCAGGCGGTCGGCGTCATGCGCTTCCGCAACAATAACGACGGCTCCGGCTATTTCGATACGGGCCGTATCCAGACGCAGCAGGCCTTCCTCAAGACCGTCGCAAAGCAGTGCATCCAGACGATAAGCGTATCGAAGATCAACGACTATGCCAAGATATTCAAAGAGGACGTCACGACCGACCTGACCGTCGGCAACCTGGTCTGGTACGGCGAGAAGCTGCTCGCGCTCGATCCCGAGAACATCAGATTCCACACTCTGCCCTCCGAGCAGAACGATACCGTAAAGGGCCTGAGCTACGGGACCGTCTATGTCGACGACTGGATCGAGATGATCAACGCCTATCTCAATCCCTATAACGTCGATATCACCATCGACAACGTCAATCTCCTCTCCAGACCGAACATCAAGGATCCCAACAGAAATAACTGGGGCGAATTGTACGCCACGTCCGGTGTCATATCCGGCGGCTATGAATCCTTCTATGACGCGAGGTCCTATTCGTCATCCTCCTCGTCGTCATCCTCGTCCTCTTCGTCTTCGTCCTCTTCCGGGACCACGACCGAGCCCGAGCCGGATAATGAGACTCCTCCCGACGACGGCGGAGGCGAGACGCAGCCCGTGCCGGACGACGGCGGTACCGAGACGCAGCCCGAACCCGTGCCGGACGACGGAGGAGGCGGCTCGACCGAAGAGCCATAAAACCAAAGAAAGAGTGATCGAATGTTAACACCGGCCGAAGTCATGCAAACTGCCGTCAAAACGCTTGACGACAAGAAAGCGTCGGATATATGCGTTTTGAAGACAGGCCCCATTTCCGTCCTTGCCGACTATTTCATCATCTGCACGGCGAGCTCCTCGACGCAGGTCAAGACCCTTCTGGAGGAGACCTCCAAGCGTTTGTCCGAGCTCGGAGAGCCGCCCATCCATACCGAGGGGTACAGAGGCGGCGGCTGGGTCCTGCTCGATTTCGGGTGCGTGGTCGTGCATATCTTCCTCGAGGACGTGCGCAAGTTCTACGATCTCGAGCGCCTCTGGGCGGATGCGGAGCGCATGGACGTCTCCGAGATACTCAAATAAGTAAAACACGCGGCGGCGGCCTGAAAAAGGCCGTTTTCCGCGTTTAGTAAGGAATGTTTTTCATGAAGTACGATTTCACGGCAATAGAGAAGAAATGGCAGGAGCGCTGGGAGAAGGAAAAATGCTACGCCGCCGTCAACGGAGGCGAAAAGCCGAAGTACTACGCGCTCGTCGAGTTCCCGTATCCCTCCGGCGACGGACTGCACGTCGGCCATCCGAGGCCTTATACCGCTCTTGACATCGTCGCGCGCAAGCGCCGCATGCAGGGGTATAACGTGCTCTTCCCGATGGGCTTCGACGCGTTCGGCCTCCCGACGGAAAACTACGCCATCAAAAACCACATGCACCCGCACGACGTCACGAAAAAGAACATCGCGCGCTTTACCTCCCAGCTCAAGATGCTCGGCTACAGCTTCGACTGGGACAGAGTCGTCGACACGACGGACCCTGACTACTATAAGTGGACCCAGTGGATATTCCTGCAGCTGTTCAAAAACGGCCTCGCCTATAAGACGAGCATGCCGGTGAACTGGTGCACCTCCTGCAAGTGCGTCCTTGCCAACGAGGAGGTCGTCAACGGCGTCTGCGAACGCTGCGGGTCCGAAGTCATCCGCCGTGAAAAGAGCCAGTGGATGCTAGCCATCACCAAGTACGCCCAGCGCCTCATCGACGATCTCGACGGCGTGGATTTCATCGAGAGAGTAAAGATACAGCAGAAAAACTGGATCGGACGCTCCACAGGCGCCGAGGTCGATTTCGATACGACCGCCGGCGACAAGATGCGCATCTTCACGACCCGCCCCGATACGCTCTTCGGCGCGACCTACATGGTCATGTCGCCTGAGCACGCGCTGCTGAAAAAGTGGGCGCCGCTTCTCAAGAATATAGACGAGGTCAACGCATATGCAGCCGCCGCCGCGAAAAAGTCCGATTTCGAGCGCACGGAGCTCGCCAAGGAAAAGACCGGCGTATGCCTCGACGGCGTGCGCGCCATTAACCCCGTGACTGGCGGCGAGATACCCATCTTCATCTCCGACTACGTCCTTGCGACATACGGTACGGGCTGCATCATGGCCGTCCCCGGCCACGACGACCGCGACTGGGATTTCGCCAAGGTGTTCGGCCTGCCCATAATCGAGGTCGTCAAGGGCGGCAACGTCGAAGAAGCGGCCTTCACCGACTGCGAGACGGGCATAATGGTCAATTCCGGCTTCCTCAACGGTCTCTCCGTCGAGGACGCGAAGGTCAAGATAGTCCAGTGGCTCAAGGAAAAGGGAATAGGCGAGCCCAAGGTCAACTATAAGCTGCGCGACTGGGTCTTCTCCCGCCAGCGCTACTGGGGCGAGCCGATCCCCCTCGTCTGGTGCGACAAGTGCGGCTGGGTGCCGCTCGACGAGAGCGAGCTGCCCCTGCGTCTGCCCGACGTGGAGAGCTATGAGACGACGGACGACGGCGAGAGCCCGCTTTCGGCCATGACCGAATGGGTCAATACGACCTGCCCGCACTGCGGCGGTCCCGCCCGCCGCGAGACGGATACCATGCCGCAGTGGGCCGGCTCGAGCTGGTACTTCCTGCGCTATATGGATCCGCATGATCATGACGCTCTCGCCTCTCCCGAGGCTCTCAAGTACTGGGGACAGGTCGATTGGTATAACGGCGGCATGGAACATACGACGCTCCACCTGCTCTATTCGCGCTTCTGGCACAAGTTCCTCTATGATATCGGCGTCGTGCCGTATTCCGAGCCTTACGCCAAGCGGACAAGCCACGGCATGATCCTCGGCATGAATCCGCATAACTTCGATAATCTCCCCGAAGCGGAGAGAACTAAGCTCGTCGAGCAGTATGGCAGCGAGAAAGCCGCGAAGAAATACCTCGTCGAGAAATATGGCGAGATGGCGAACCAGCAGATAGTCAAGATGAGCAAGTCCCTCGGCAACGTCGTCAATCCCAACGACGTCGTCGAGAGCTACGGCGCGGACACGCTCAGGCTGTATATCATGTTCATAGGCGATTTCGAGAAGGCCGCGCCCTGGTCCGATACGGCGGTCAAGGGCTGCAAGCGCTTCCTTGACAAGGTGTGGAACCTCTGCGAGGCTCCCAAGCCCGGCGACAAGCCCGCGCACGAGGCCTCCGTCCACCGCACGGTCAAGAAAGTCGGCGACGACATCGAGGAGATGAAGTTCAACACGGCCATAGCCGCCATGATGACGCTCGTCAACGAGCTCGGCGAGAGCGGAGCCAACAGGGCGGAAGTCAATATCCTGCTCCGTCTGCTGTCTCCCTTCGCCCCGCATATCTGCGAGGAGCTCTGGGAGATGAACGGCTTTGAGGGCCTCTGCTCGATGCAGCCGTGGCCTGAGTACGACGAGAGCAAGATGGTCGAGAGCGAAAAGCAGATCGCCGTTCAGGTCGGCGGCAAGCTCAAGACCACCGTCGTCGTGCCGACCGACGCGAGCGACGAGCAGATGGTCGCCGCGGCTCTTGCCGACGAGAAGATAAAGCACATCGGCGAGGGCATGGAGCTCGTCCGCAGCATCGTCGTGAAAAACAAGCTCGTCAATCTCATATTCAAGCCGAAAGCCTGAGCCGAAAGCTTCAAAGTTCATATTTATTAACTTGACAACAGGGTCCCCTTAGATTATAATAACGCGAGTAAAGCCTCTTAAGGGCCCTTAGCATCCCGGAGGGACGCATCGGAGGGAGGGAAACAAGTGTCGGAAGTCAGAGTTAAGGAAAACGAGTCGCTCGACAGCGCTCTCAAGCGCTTTAAGCGCAACTGCGCCAAGGCCGGTGTTCTTTCTGATCTCAGAAAGAAGGAGTACTACCAGAGCCCCAGCGTCAAGCGTCGCAAAAAGTCCGAGGCGGCCAGAAAAAATAAGAACAAGAGATACTATTGATCTGACGAAAGCAGACGGCGAAAGTCGTCTGCTTTTCATTTCCCGGCCGCAGCGATCGCTGCCCGGAGCGTCCCGGGCGTGTTCTCCGAATAGAGCAGAACGGCGCTCTCTATCCCCGCCGCACGCAGGGCGCATATCTTTGAAGAGACAGATTCGGGCGTGTCAAATAGCAGAAAGCGCGCTTTCCCGCCGGAGAATACCGCCGTATAATTGACGCAGAGCTTTTCGGAGAAAAACGACCTGCCTGCCGTGGCGAGGTATTTTGCCGCTTCGGCTCTCGTCAGCCTCTTGCAGCGCCCGTCGGGGCAGGGCGGGGAATAGAGCCTGAAGCCGACGCTCAGATCGGCCGCCGCACGGAAGGGAGCGCTCCCCGCAGCCTTCCGGATGCTTTCCGCGAAGCTTCCGTGATATACCTCGGTCGAAATGAACGCTCCGTATCCCTTTCCGCCGGAGCCGTACCTAACGCTCGTCTCCGCCCCGAGCGCCTGCGCGAAAGGAGACAGCTGCGTCCCGTCCTCGCTTTCGAGGAACACGCCTTCAAACGAGCGTACGCGGCATTCCCGAAGGACGTCCCGCGCGAGTTCAGGTCCCGCCCCGCCGCTTACGCGCAGCGCCATCGTTCCGCCGACGGCGTCGAAGCCTGCGTCGCGCATGAATACGCCGCCGGCGATGCGGTACGCCATGTGTACGGGCGTGAGTCCCCATTTACCTGCCTCCCGGAGCAGGGGAGGCGGGACCGCGAGATAAAGGCGCATAAGCTTTTCCTCCTGTGGACACGGACGGTGCGGAGTGCTATAATAATCCCGGCAAAGCCGCGCGGGCAGGATTTATGCCGGTCCCGCGCAAGATAAGAGAGGTGCAGAACATGGATAACGTAAAGCGCATCACAGACGCGCTGAAAGACTTTGAGGCGATACTGCTCATCAGCCCGACCAACCGCCGCTATGCGACGGGCTTTCCCTCCACGGAGGGGACGGTCCTCATAACGAGAAACTCCGCCCATTTCTTCGTAGACGCGAGGTATATCGAGGCGGCGCGGAATGCCATAAAAGGCGCTGAGGTCGAGCTCGTAACGAATAAATACGACTGGTACGCGCAGGTCAACGCCGTGCTCGAAGCCGAGAAGATAACGAAGCTCGCATTCGAGGACGGATACGTCAATTGCGCCGAGTTTTCCCGCATGAGCGGGAAGCTCAACGCCGAGCTCGTTCCCGAGGACGGCCTCATGTCGAGCCTGCGCGCGGTTAAGCAGCAGCCGGAGGTCGAGGCGCTCATAGCCGCTCAGCGACTAGCCGAGAAAGCGCTCGACAAAGTCCTCGGCGTCATAAAGCCGGGTATGACCGAGAAGGACGTCGCGGCGGAGCTGGTATATAATATGCTCAAGCTCGGCGCGGAAAATGTATCCTTTGAGCCCATAGTCGTGACGGGAGAGAAATCCAGCATGCCGCACGGCGTTCCCGGCGACAAGGTCATCAAAAAAGGCGATTTCCTGACGATGGATTTCGGCTGCATCCTCGGAGGCTACTGCTCCGACATGACGCGCACCGTCGCCATAGGCAAGCCGACGAAGGAGATGCGCAAGGTCTACGATATCGTGCTCGAAGCCCAGCTCGCCGGCATAGCTGCCGCGAGAGCGGGCGTGACGGGGCGAGAAGTGGACAAGGCCGCGCGCGACGTCATAGACGCCGCCGGATACGGCGAGTATTTCGGCCACAGCTTCGGCCACAGCCTCGGCCTCGATATCCACGAGCCGCCCAATGCAATGCCGACCAACAACGATCCTTTTCCCGCCGGAGCCGTCATCTCCGCCGAACCGGGCATCTACATTCCGGGCAAGTTCGGCGTGCGCATAGAGGACGTCATCGTCCTGCGCGAGGGCGGGTGCGAGGACATAACGAAGGCCCCCAAGGACCTCTTGATCCTCTGACGATCATCCCGAAATGAGAAAAATCTTGCAAAAACGCGCCGTATAATATATAATAAATCAGTTAAAAATACATTCTATTGAGAGGAGACTCTTTATGATTACAGCCGGCGATTTCAGAAACGGTGTTACTTTCGACATGGACGGGAACGTTATGCAGGTCATAGAGTTCCAGCATGTAAAGCCCGGCAAGGGCGCCGCCTTCGTCCGCACGAAGATGCGCAACGTCATTACCGGAGCCGTTACCGAGACGACCTTCAACCCCAGCGACAAATTTGAGAACGCATACATCGAGCGCCGCGAGATGGAATACAGCTACAACGACGGCGACCTGTACTATTTCATGGATACCGAGACCTACGATCTCACGCCCATCGACTCCAAGCACCTCGGCGACGCTTTCCGCTTCGTCAAGGAGAACACGACCTGCAAGGTCATGAGCTACAAGGGCGTCATTTTCGGCGTCGAGCCGCCTTCCTTCGTCGAGCTCGAGGTCACCCAGACCGACCCCGGCTTCCGCGGCGATACGGCGACGAACGTCACCAAGCCCGCCATCCTCGAGACCGGCGCGGAGGTCAAGGTGCCTCTGTTCATCAACACCGGCGACAAGATCAAGATCGATACGCGCTCCGGCGAGTATCTTGAACGTGCAAAAGGCTGATAGCTTTTAGGAGGTTTAGTTATGAGCATTACCGAGAGAGTTGCCTATCTTAAGGGCCTCATGGAGGGCATGCAGATCGACAAAAAGGACAATACCGGCAAACTGCTGGCAGTCATGGCCGACATCCTTGAAGACATAGCCCTCGAGATAGACGATATAAACGAAAACGCGCTCGACCTGGCCGAGGAGATCGACCAGCTCTCCGACGATCTGGGCGACGTCGAGGATTTCCTCGATGAACTCTGTGAGGACGACGATGACGAGTGCTGCTGCTGCGACGACGATGAGGACGACGAGTGCTGCTGCGACGATGACGACTGCTGCTGCGACGACGACGGCGAGCCTCTCTTCTTCGAGATCAAGTGCCCCACCTGCGGCGGCGAGTTCACCGTCGACGAGGACGTGATCGCTCTCGATTCCATCAAGTGCCCCAAGTGCGGTGAGACCCTCGAATTCGACTTTGACGAGGACGAGGACGACGGCTGCTGCTGCGGCCACGACCACAAAGACAGATAACGGACCGATCAAAAAAGGAACTCATTTTTGAGTTCCTTTTTTGCTGTAATCGCAGTTTACATAATACATAGAGACGGGCTGTTTCATTTCCAATGGCAGGGAAGAGCGGAGTTTTGGATCTGTTCTTTCTGTTTTATTGTAAAAAATAAAAAAAAGTGATAAATTGGACTCAAAGAAATGTTTTAGGAGAGATGTTCATGAAAAAGCGCTTTATCGGCATTTGCATTCTCCTCGCCATGTGCCTGACCCTGCTGCCCCTGTCCGCGTTTGCGGACGGCGCTCCGGCTCAGATGGATACGCTCATCGTAGCCTATCCCAGCTTTACCGGAAGTTTCAGCCCTTTTTATACCGAAACGTCCTACGATCAGGATGTTTGGGCGATGACGCAGTTAAGTCTGCTTTCCTCTGACCGCTGCGGAGCTGTCATCACCTCCGGAATCGACGGGCAGACGGTAGGCTACAACGGCAAAGACTACACCTACTACGGTCCCGCCGATCTGACCATTACAAAGAACGACGACGGAACCGTCGATTATGATTTTACTCTTCGTGACGACGTCATGTTCTCCGATGGCGAGCCTTTGACCGTTGACGATGTCATTTTCACGATGTATGTCCTCTGCGATCCGACTTATGACGGCAGTTCGTCCTTCAGTTCTCTGCCAATTGAAGGCTTGAATGACTACCGCTCCGGAATGGATTCGCGCGGCCACGTCATTTTCAGATTGGTTCCGACGAATATGTTGAGACGGGTTTTTTTACAGAGACACAGTATACGCAGTTCTGGGACTACTACAATAACCGGGCGGGCATAGCCTTTGCTCAGAGTATCGTTGACTACTGCATCGCGAACTACGCATCTTACGGCACTTCTGATGTCGCGTCCGCCGCTTCTCTTTGGGGATATGAACTCGAAGCTGAAGCTACGGCTGAAGATTTTTGGAACGCCATGCTCGAGAATCACAATGGCGACGTTAATGAGGTCGAGAGATATGAGGGCATTGGAAAAACACTGCTCCAGCTGACGATCGCCTCTGATCCCGCGTTTCAGGTGGGAGTTAAAGTAGGTGAGTCCGCTCCCAACATTACCGGTATCAAAAAAACCGGTGCGAACAGTCTGCGCATCCATATGACCGAGTTCGATGTAACGGCGGTCTATCGTTTGTCAGTTTCGATCGTTCCGATGCACTATTACGGAAATACGGAGTTGTATGATTACGAAAACGATTCTTTCGGCTTCACCAAGGGAGACCTGAGCGGCGTACGTGCAAAAACGTCTGCGCCGATTGGCGCCGGCCCGTATAAGTTTGTTTCGTATGAAAACGGCGAAGTCTCCTTTGCGGCCAATGAATACTATTATCTCGGCGCGCCGAAGATCGCTGACGTCGTATTTAAGCAAGCTAATGACGGCGATCTGGTGAGCGGAGTCGCTTCCGGAGTTTACGACATAGCTGAGCCCTCTTTCTCAGTGCAGAATATAGATGCGATCAAGCAGTGCAATTCCAATGGTGAGCTCACCGGTGACAAGATCACGACCGTAACGACCGATAACCTTGGCTACGGGTACATCGGCATCGCGGCCAGCCGCGTCAACGTCGGCGGCACGAAAGATTCCGAAGCTTCCAAGAACCTCCGAAAGGCCATCGCGACCGTCTTGGCCGTGTACCGCGATGTCAGCGTCAGCTCTTATTACGGCGATTGCGCTTCCGTCATCAACTATCCGATATCAAACTCCTCTTGGGCTGCTCCGCATCCCGAAGAAGAAGGGTATCAAGTCGCGTTTTCCACTGACGCAGACGGCGCTCCGATCTATACCCACGGCATGAGCGAAGAAGACAAGTACGCCGCCGCGCTCGAGGCATCTCTCGGCTTCTTTGAGGCTGCCGGCTACACCGTCGAGGACGGCAAGCTGACCTCCGCTCCCGAAGGCGCCAAGCTCTCTTACGAGATATGGGTTCCCGGCGGCGGCGAAGGCGACCACCCCTCTTTCTTGAATGCGACGAAAGCCCGCGACGCTTTTGCGGCCATCGGCTTCGACTTTGTCGTCAAGGACCTGACCGACTCCTCCGACCTGTGGGACGGCCTCGACTCCGATACCGTCGATATGTGGTGCGCCGCTTGGGGCGCCTCCGTCGATCCCGACATGTATCAGATCTATTACAGCACTAACATAGTCGGAGAGCCCGGCTCCACAGGCTCCAATCACTACTTTATCCAGGATGACGAGCTTGACGAGCTCATCATG
>JAFZOI010000001.1 GCA_017550645.1 Oscillospiraceae bacterium | reverse complement strand
CTGCTTTGCACGCAAAAAGAGAGATTTTTCCCGCCGGGCGAGGCGAAAAGCGCAGGGATCCTTACTGCCGGATCGCGAGCATTTTCAACGCTGCTCGGCGCGAAAATATCCTTTTTGCGCTGCCGCATCCTTATGTGAGAGCGCCCTTGGGCGCACTCCTTTTCCGGGCAAACAAAAAAGCCCCGGCGGGAACTTATCTCCCGCCGGGGCTCATTCTTTTTCTCTATTTTTTCTCCTCGCGCTGCCTGATGCGCGCGTCCATCTCCTGCATGGGCCGGTAGTCCGGCGCGGCAGTCGACCCGCCCTGCATGTTGGCGAGCATCTTGTCCATGACGCGCGAGAGCGTCTCGAGCTCCTCGTCCGTCACGCCCTCGAGCATCCGGTCGTCGAAGACGCCGGCGTTGCGGCGGTGGTTGAAGGCGACCTCGCGGCCCTTCTCCGTGACGGAGAGCATATTTCTCCTCAGGTTCGTCTCATCGACGCTCTTGTCGATAAGGCCCTGCTTCTGCAGGCGCTTCGTGCTCAGCGCGACGGAAGCCGCCGATACGCCGAGCCAGTCCGCAAGCTCCTTCTGCGTGCAGCCGGGATGGTGATTGACATAGGCGATGATGGGCAGCTGACCCGCATAGAGGCCCGCGTCCGCCGCAAGCTTGCTCATGGCTCCCCGGCGGACCATATAAGTCTTGTCCATCTTCCACGCCAGTTTACGCCTCACGTTGTCGTCGCCCAAAGGGAACATCTCCTTTTCTCAAGTTAAGACAGCGCTCTGCTAAAAAACCACACACATAAAATTATTAAACTTATACAAATTCACTATATAACCGCCGAGGCGATTTGTCAACATTTTACTGCTTTCATTTTTTCCGGACCGACGACGGCCTCTATCGTATGCCCCGGCGGGCAGACGAAAAACTCGGAAAAATCCCCGTCCGTGAGGGCCTGGATGAGCCTGCCGTCGCCCTCGTAAAAATCGAGCGACCAGCCGCTCTCTTCTGCAAAGCGCGCGGCGACGGCGCGCTGCTCCTCGGTATCGACGACGCCGCCGGTAATGTACCCGCAGGACTTATATTCCTTCTTCCATGCGCGCGACATCTCCATGAGATAGTCGGCGTTATCCTCACCGTACTTTTCCACGTACTCGTCATAGAGCTGCTTTTCCCGCTCCTCAAAGAACGTGAACGAATTCTCTATCCAGCCGGCGTTGAGCCAGTATGTCCCCTTCTTCTCGTTGAAGAGCCTGAGATATCTCTCCTCGGAGCCGAGAAAGACGCCTATGCAGTCGTCCGTGCGCGGCACGGCGATGGGGATATCCCGCGCCGTGATGCCGCAGACGCCGTTGGAGCAGAGCCCGTAGCAGAGGACGATATAGTCCGGCTTGGGGATAATGCCCTCGTCTATCTCACGGTATATCTTCTCGAGCGACTCCTCCAGATACGAGTGCAGGAGCTTCGGGTCCTCGTGCAGGCCCTGCGGCTGCCACGTTATATCGATGATGTTCGGGCTGAGCGCGGCCCGGTAGCTGAGCTCGCGCCCGAAGACGCGGCAGGCTATGACGTGTATCCTCATTTTTTCCTCCCGTTTCTTGCGTAAGGTCTGATAAGACAGTTTTTCCCGAAGCCTATGAGATCGGCGCGGTGCGCGCGGCGCAGCGCCTCCTCGACGAGCGCGCGCTTTTCCGGCCTGTGCCACTGCAGCAGCGCGCGCTGGAGCTCCTTTTCGTGTATCGAGCGCGGGATGTAGACCTTCGACATGTCGCGCGGGTCTATCCCCGTGTAGTACATGCAGGTCGAGAGCGTCCCCGGCGTGGGATAAAAGTCCTGCACCTGCTCCGGGCGCAGGTCGTGCGCGCGCAGGTATTCCGCGAGCCTGACCGCGTCCGCGAGGGTGCTGCCCGGGTGCGAGCTCATCAGGTACGGGACGAGGAACTGCTTTTTCCCGTAGCGCTCGCTGAGCGCGGCGTATTTTGCCATGAACTTTTCAAAGACGGCGGCGGGCGGCTTGCCCATGCGGGTCAGGACCGCGTCGACGCAGTGCTCCGGCGCGACCTTGAGCTGCCCGGAGACGTGGTATTTGCAGAGCTCCGCGAAAAACTCGCCGCTCCTGTCGCAGAGCATGTAGTCGAAGCGTATGCCGCTGCGCACGAAGACCTTTTTGACTCCGTCAATTTTCCGCAGGCGGCGCAGCAGCGCAAGGTAGTCCGACTCGTCCGCGTCGAGATTCGGGCACGGCTTCGGATAAAGGCAGCCCCTGCCGCGGCACATGCCCTTTTCGAGCTGCTTTTTGCATGAGGGGTGGCTGAAATTCGCCGTCGGGCCGCCCACGTCGTGGACGTAGCCCTTGAAGAGCGGATGCTTCGTCATGCGCTCGACCTCGCGCACGACGGACGCCTCCGAGCGCGCGGTGACGGTCCTGCCCTGATGGAACGCGAGCGAGCAGAAATTGCACGCCCCGAAGCAGCCGCGGTTGTGGATGACGGAAAAGCGGACCTCCTCTATGGCGGGCACGCCGCCGAGCGCGTCGTACATCGGGTGCGGCTCGCGGGTAAAAGGCAGCTCCGCGAGCGCGTCGAGCTCCTCGGTGCCGAGCGGCGCGGCGGGCGGATTGACGATGAGGAACCTGTCCCCGTGCGGCTGGACGACGGCGCGGCCGGATACGGCGTCGTGCTCGTCGTACTCGGTCATGGCGGCGCGGGCGTAGGCGCGCTTATCCTCGCGCACCTCGCTCAGCGACGGTATCATGACGCTCTCGAACGCCGTCTCGGGCGAAGGGGACATCCGCGCCGTGCCGCGGATATCCCGAAGCTCGGATACGGGCGTCCCGGCGCGCAGGGCGGCGGCTATCTCGCGCGTCGCCCGCTCGCCCATGCCGTAGACGAGCAGGTCCGCCCCCGAATCGGATAGGAGCGAGGCGCGCACCCTGTCGTCCCAATAGTCGTAATGCGCGAAGCGGCGCAGCGAGGCCTCCAGCCCGCCGACGATGAGCGGCAGCCCGGGGAACGCCTCGCGCGCCCTGTTGCAGTATACTATCGAGGCGCGGTCGGGGCGCAGTCCGGGCTTTTTGCCGGGGCTGTAAAAATCCTCTCCGCGCCGCTTTTTGGCGGCCGTGTAGTGCGCGACCATGCTGTCGAGATTGCCCGCCGAGACCATGACGGCGTACCTCGGCCTCCCCATGGCGCGGAAGGCCTCCGCGTCGTGCCAGTCGGGCTGGGCGAGGATGGCGACGCGAAAGCCCATGCTCTCGAGCAAACGCCCTATGACGGGCGTGCCGAAGGACGGGTGATCGACGTAGGCGTCGCCCGTGACGAGCAGGAAATCATAGTAGTACCAGCCGCGGTCTGTCATCTCCTCGCGGCTGACGGGCAGGAATTCCCCGTTCACGATATGTCCATCCGCATCAGCCGCGGCTCCGGCGAGCCGGGCAGGTCGGCGTACTCGAAGCCGAGCTCTCTGTAAAAGTCGACGGCGCGGATATTGTCCGTCGCGACGCGGAGCGTCAGCTCCGTGCGCCCGAGCTTTCTGTAATAGCTCACGGCGTAGCCTATGAGCTCGGGGCCGAGCGCGCGGCGGCGAAATTCCGGCTTTAAGTATAAAAAGGCGATGTGCCCGCCGTCGGGCGTCTCTCTCGACTCCGGCGCGAGCTCGATGAGCCCCGCGGACTTTCCGAGCAGGACCGCCTCCGCGAGCGCGGCGGGGTCCGCGTCGGAGCGGCGGCGCGCCGAGCGCGCGTAGACTTTGGAAAAGCCCTCGTCATTCCCGTGCGCGACTATCCACGCGTCCCTGTACGCGGCGAGGTACTCCTTCTCCCTCGCGCGCACGTCGAAGTCATAAAAGCGCATGTTGCGCCCGTCGTTGCTGCTCTCCTCCATCCACCACGTCTCGCGCTTGAACGTCGAGGCCTCGACGGGGAGATGGTCGTTGTTGTTCATGTAAACGATCTTGAATTCGTCCGGCGTCACTTCGAGGAGGGTTATCGCCGTGTTGTCGCAGTGATTTACGCGCTTGATCTCGTTTGCCGGCACGCCGAGCGCGAACGCGAGGAAATCGCGCATCGCCCCGCCGTGGCTGAACGCGGCGACGGTGCCGCCCTCGTTTTCTGCGGCTATGACGCGCAGCGCGGCGGCAAAGCGCGCCTGCACGCGGTAGTAGGGCTCGCCGCCGGGTATGCTCCAGCGGTCGGGGCTCGCGTTATAGAGATATATCTGCTCGGGATCGTCGTCCTCGAGCTCGCCCCAGCACCTGTCCTCCCAAGCCCCGAGCGCTATCTCGCGCAGGCCGGGCATCTTGCGTATCTCGAGCCCGCGCGGCCCCGCGGCGGCCTCCGCCGTCTCCATGGCGCGGCGCAGGTCGCTGGAATAGACAGCGTCTATCTTCTCCGGCAGGAGCCTTGCGCGCAGCAGCTCTATCTGGAGCCTGCCGAGCTTGGTTATGCGCCCGTCGTAGCGGCCCTGTATGCGCCGGTAGAGGTTGCCCTCGGCCTGCGCGTGTCTGATGAGAAAAATGCGGGTCAATGCAGCTTCACCCGGCCTTTCATGCCCTCGAGCGTCAGTCCGTGCTCATCGAGGAACTTCTCCAGCCCCTCGAGCACCTTTACCGGGGCGTAGGGGTCGGCGAGCGTCGCCGTCCCGACGCTGACGAGGGAGGCGCCCGCCCATATCATCTCGGCCGCGTCCTCCGCGCGGGAAACGCCGCCCATGCCCATTACGGGTATCTTCACCGCCGAGGCGGCCTGCCACACCATGCGCACCGCCACCGGGAGCACGGCGGGTCCCGAGAGCCCGCCCGTATTGTTGGCGAGGATGGGGACGCCCGTGGCGGGGTCTATCTTCATGCCGAGCAGCGTATTGATGAGGCTGAGCGCGTCCGCTCCCGCGTCCTCGCAGGCGCGCGCTATCTCGGCTATGTCCGTGACGTTCGGCGAGAGCTTCGTCATCACGGGGACGGAGGAGGCCTTTTTTACCGCCGCCGTGACGGAGGCCGCGCCCTCGCAGGTGACGCCGAAGGCCATGCCGCCGGCGCGCACGTTCGGGCAGGAGACGTTTATCTCTATCATGTCCACGCCCGCGTCGGAGAGCTTGGCCGCCATGAGGGCGTAGTCCTCCGGGGTCGGCGCGGAAATATTGGCTATTATTTTCGTGTCGAAACCGCGCAGGAAGGGCAGCTCGTCGCGGATGAAGGCGTCGACGCCGGGATTTTGCAGCCCGACGGAGTTGAGCATTCCCATGGGCGTCTCGGCGATGCGCGGAGAGGGGTTCCCGCCGCGCGGAAGCGGCGTGAGGCCCTTGACGCATATCCCGCCGAGGCGGGAAAGATCGTAGTATTCGGCGTATTCGCGGCCGAAGGCGAACGTGCCGGAGGCGACGGTCACTGGGTTTTTGAAATCCACTCCCGCGAAGCTCACTCGCATATCAGCCATTCCAGTCGACCTCCTCGGCTCTGAATACGGGCCCGTCCTTGCAGGCGCGCACGACGCTCCCGTCCGTCAGCTTGACGGCGCAGACGAGGCACGCGCCGACGCCGCAGCCCATGCGGCGCTCCATCGAGACCTGGAGCGGCGCCCCGGCGCAGACCTTCGCGAGCGCGCGGAGCATGGGCTCCGGCCCGCAGGCCATGATCGCCGCGTAGTCTCCGAGCCTGCCCTCGACGAGCCCGGTGACGAAGCCCTTTTTCCCGTAAGTTCCGTCGTCGGTGGCGACGTCGAGCCTGCCGACGCGCGGAGCGAATTCGTCGAGCAGCATGACCCTTTCCGCCGTCGGAAAGCCGAGCGCGGCGTCGCAGTCAAATTTTTTAGCCGCCAGCAGCATCGGCGCGGCTCCGAGCCCGCCGCCGACGAGCAGGACGCGGCCCTTTTCCGGGGCCTCGAAGCCGTGCCCCAGCGGGCCGAGCACGTCGAGCACGTCGCCCTCCTTCGCGGCGGCGAGGCGCCTCGTGCCCTCGCCCTTGACCTCGAAGACGATGCGCATCGCCCCGTCCCCGGCGTCGCAGATGCTTATGGGGCGGCGCAGGAGCAGCCCGTCCCCGCAGGCGACGTGCAGAAACTGCCCGGGCGAAGCCTCGCCCGGGAGCTCGAGCGTTAGAGAATGGATCTTGTCCGTGAGCGCGAAGCTCCGGACGACCGTGGCGTCAGCCATCCTTCGGGACCCCCGATCTCCGCCGTTGACCGGCGGGGAGATATGTCGTATAATCCACTTGGAATATTTTATATATTATATCCAATCTGGCGTTGAGAGGCAAGGACAATATGAAAGTATTGACACTCATAAGCGGCGGCGACGTCGGCGGAGCGAAGACGCACGTCCTCACGCTCCTGCGCGAGCTCAGCCGCACGGTGGAGGTCCGGCTGGTCTGCTTCACGGAGGCGGAATTCACGGAGGACGCCCGCGCCATGGGGCTCGACCCCATCATCATGCGCGGCTCTGTCCCCTCCGTGGTCAAGCGGCTGCGCGCCTACGTCGCCGAGGAAAAGTTCGACATCATCCACAGCCACGGCTCGCGCGGCAATTTCCTCTCCTCCCTGCTGAAAGTCAAGAATATCCCCCGCATCAGCACCGTCCACTCCGACTGGCGCCTCGACTACATGGGAAGGCCGCTCGCCGCGCTGACCTACGGGGTGCTGAACGCCTTCGCCCTGCGCGGCATGGACTATCTCGTCGCCGTCTCAGACCCGATGGCGGAGCTGCTCATCAAGCGCGGCTTCGCGCCCGACCGCATATTCACGGTCTATAACGGCGTCGACATGCGCGTGCCCGACCTGCCGCGCCGCAGCGGCAGCGAGGAGACCGTCAACGTCGGCATAGCGGCGCGCCTCAATCCCGTCAAGGACGTGGAGACGCTCGTGCGCGGCTTTTCCGAGGCCGCGAAGGAGCGCCCCGAGCTTCGCCTTCGCATAGCGGGCGACGGCCCTGAGGAAGCGCGCCTGCGCCGTCTCGCCGAGCAGCTCGGCGAGGGCGACAAGATAGAATTTCTCGGCTGGGTCGAGGACGTCGACGGCTTTTATTCGACGCTCGACGTCAACACCCTGACCTCCATCTCCGAGACCTTCCCCTACGCTCTGACCGAGGGCGCGCGCTGGGGCCTCGCGACGGTCGCGACCCGCGTCGGCGGCGTGCCGAAGCTCATAGATTCCGGCGTCTCCGGCATACTCGTCGAGCCGGGCGACTCGAAGGCCCTCGCCGCCGCGCTCGTGCGTCTGGCGGGGGACGCGGAGCTTCGCCGCGACATGGGCCAGAAGCTGCTCGAAAAGACGGCGCGCCTTTTCTCCCTCGAAGCCACGCGCGAGACGATGACCGGCATATACGAGACCGTCCTCCGCCGCCACTCCAAGCGGAGCGAGAAGCGCCGCGGCGTCGCCGTCTGCGGGGCTTACGGGCGCGGCAACTCCGGCGACGAGGCCATCCTCGAGGCCATCATCTCGGAGATACGCGAGGCCGATCCCGACGTGCCGATAACGGTCCTCTCCGTCGAGCCGCGCCAGACGGCGACGGAGCGGCGCGTGCGCGCGATACACACGTTCAGAGTCCTCGCCTTCGCGCGCGTCGCGCGTAAGTGCAGCCTCTATATAAACGGCGGCGGCAGCCTCATCCAGAACATCACCTCCCGCCGCTCGCTCTGGTTTTATCTCTATACGCTCTGGGCCGCTCACGCCAGCGGGGCGAAGGTCGTCATGTACGGCTGCGGCATAGGCCCCGTCACGGGCGAGGCGGACAGGCGCCTCGCGGCCCGCGTCATCAACAGAAACGTCGACGTCATCACCCTGCGCGAGGACGGCTCCGCCGCCGAGCTCGCCGAGCTCGGCGTCACGAAGCCGGAGATACTTCTCGCGGCGGACCCGTCGCTCTTCCTCGGCTCGGCCTCCGACGACCGCGTCGACAGCATCATGCTCGCCTCGGGCCTCGAGACGCGCGGGCGCTATATCTGCTTCGTGCTGCGCAGCTGGCCCGGCTTCGAGGAGCACGCGGAAGACTTCGCAAACGCGGCCGAATTCGCGTGGGAAAAGCTCGGCCTGCGGCCCGTCTTCGTCCCCATCAACCATCTCGAGGACGTCGCCCCCGCCCGCGCGGTCGCGGCGCGGATAAAGTGCCCGCACACGATACTGACGGGCCAGCTCAACGGGCGCGAGACGGCGGGCCTCATGTCCCGCATGACGATAGTCGTCTCGATGCGCCTGCACGGGCTCATCTTCGCCGCGGGGCACGGCGTGCCGCTCGTCGGCGTCGTCTACGACCCGAAGGTCAGCGGCTTTCTCAAATACATCGGGCAGGACCTCTTCTGCGGCCTCGACGCGGCCGGCCGCCTCTGCGAGCTCATCGAGCGCGCCGCTGCGCGCGGCTCCAGCTCCGAGCAGGAGACGGCTGTCGCCTCCCTGCGCGGCAAGGAGCAGGTCAACCGCGAGGTGCTCGGAAGGTATCTCCGGTAGGCCCGGCGGCTTGACAAATCCGCAAAAAAGCATATAATAAAGGCATACAGCGTGTGGCGTCAACTGCGTAAATCCGGTTGTAGTCCTTCCGCTGTATTCTTTTTTGAAAGGATGATCCCCCTTGCCCGAAGATCCCGGACGCTTCCTCGGCGAGGCCCCCGTCGGCCTGCTGATGCGCAGGTACACCGTCCCCTGCATCGTTTCGCTGCTCGTCGGCGCGCTTTACAACATCGTCGACCAGATATACATCGCCAACGCGGCCTACCTCGGCTCCAACGGCAACGCCGCAAATACGGTCGTCTTCCCGCTGACGGTCATCGCGCTCGCCGTGGCCGTCATGATAGGCGACGGCTGCTGCGCCTTCGTGAGCATCAGTCTCGGGCGCGGCGACGCCGCCGAGGCGAAAAAGAGCGTCGGCAACTCCGTCGTCATGTCGGCTGCGGCGGGGCTCGCGCTCTGCGCGCTGTATCTCATATTCCGCACCCCGATCGTGACCATATTCGGCGGGACGGTCAACGAGGAGACCTTCCGTCTCTCGCGCGAATACTTCCTCTATATCTCGATAGGCGTCCCGTTTTACGTCTTCGGGCAGGCCGTCAACCCGATAATCCGCGCCGACGGGAGCCCCCGCTTCGCGATGGTCTCCATCCTCGCTGGCGCGCTCGTCAACATCATCCTCGACCCGATATTCATATTCGCCTTCAGATGGGGCATGGCGGGCGCCGCGATCGCGACAGCCGCCGGCCAGCTCGTGACGGCCGTCTCCGGGCTGTGGTATCTGCTGCACATGAAGCTCGCGAGGCCCGCCGTCTCCGATTTGCGCCTGAGCCGCGCCGTCTGCGGGAAGACTCTCGCGCTCGGCATAACGAGCCTGCTCTCGCAGGTCTCGCTCGTCGCCGCCATGGCCGCGATAAACAACATGCTCCGCAAATACGGCGCGCTCGACCCGGTCTACGGCCTGCGCGAATACTCCCAGATACCGATGGCCGTCGTCGGCATCGTCATGAAATTCTTCCAGATCGTCATCTCCGTCGTGGTCGGCCTCTCGGCGGGCTGCATCCCCATCGTCGGGTACAACATGGGCGCGGGGCTGAAGGCCCGCGTGCGCGGCTTTTTCACGCGCCTGCTCATCGCCGAGGCCGTCGTCGGAGCCGCCGCGCTGCTCGCGGTCGAGCTCTTCCCGCGCTCTCTCGCCTCCGTCTTCGGGGCGTCGCACGAGAGCGCGTATTATATGCAGTTCGCCGTACGCGCCTTCCGCGTCTATCTGAGCATGCTCGTCCTCGCCTGCATCAACAAGGGGACGTTCATCTTCCTGCAGGCGATGGGCCGCCCCGCCGCCTCGACGGCGCTCTCGATGATAAGGGAGATAGTCTTCGGCGTCGGCCTCGCGCTGCTGCTGCCTTTATTCTTCGGGCTCGACGGGGTCATTTATTCCATGCCGCTTGCCGACCTTCTGACCTTCGTCATAACCCTCGTTTTCATCATACAGACCTACCGCTCCCTGCGCGGGGAGGCTGTCAGTGAAGCTGACTGATAAGGGCCGCATCGCACCTGCGGGGAGCCCGCAGGGGAGGGGCTTGCCCCTCCCGTCGTATCGGAGGCGGTTTTCTCCGCACCCGCGTGAGGCGCGCAGGGAGCTTCCTTTGTCCCCCGTTCCCCCGTTTATGAGCAAAAAAGACCGAAGCCGGTTGGCTTCGGTCTTTTCGTATCCTGCGCTTTTATTTCCCGTTTTTCTCCCGCAGTATGGCGTCCGCCGCCTGACGCGCCCACGTGACGGCGCGGCCGTGGCTGTTGCCGTTGAGCAGCAGCGGGTAGTCGACTCCGTAGAGCCCGCCCGCGACGTTGCCGACGGCGAAGAGGCCGGGGATGATCTTGTTGTCGTTGTCGAGCACGTGCATGTCCGTGTCGATGATTACGCCGCCGTGGACGTTGAGGAGCGCGGGGCCGAACTTGAGCGCGTAAAAGGGCGGCTTTACGATGCTCGTGAGCATCTCCGGGCGCTTGCCGTAGTCGTCGTCCCTGCCCTGCTCGTACATCTCGTTATACCTCGCGACGGTCTTGACGAGGTTTTCCGCGGGGACGCCCATCTTCTCGGCGAGCTCCTCGATGGTGTCGGCCGTGACGCAGGTGCCGTTCTGGATATAGCGGTCGATGTAGTCTCTGACGCCGTTGTCGTCGGTCCACTTGTCGCCGTAGATGGTGACGAGCGGCTCGCAGAACTGCCCGCCGGAGATGTCGACGCGCTCGCCGACTTCCTTGAACCACTTGTCGTCGAAGACGCTCCACGCGAAGTCGCCGTCGGGCTGCATGAGGGTGCGGATGCTCTTGGCCTGCGCCCACGTGTCCTCGTTCATGTAGCGCTTGCCCTGACGGTTGACGTGCAGGAAGTAGAAGACGAACATCGAGTACGCGATGAGGTGCAGCGAGAGCGCCCAGGAGCCGGGCTCGAACTGCGCGCCGGCCCAGTAGGCCATCTTGTGGCCGTCGCCGGTGTTGAGGCCTGCGGGGAAATAGCCGTTCTTGTTGCACTTGAGGCCCAGCGGGCAGAACGCCGCGAGCATCTCGGGATCGCCGCCGATGTCGCCGGTGGCGAGGATGACGGCGTATTTGGCCTTGAAGCGGCGGTACTTCCCTTCCTCGTCCTTGGCGACGAAGCCGGTCACGCGGTCGCCCTCCTTGTCTAGCTGCACCACGCGGGTATTGCGGATGATCTCGCCGCCGTTATCCAGGCAGAAGTTCTGCAGCATCTCGCACATGAGCATCGAGCCGCCGGTATAGCGGTACTTCGTGCTGCCCGGCTTGCGGGAGATGATGTGCGTGCCGAAATACTCCTTGAAGTCGGGGCCCTTGTAGGCGCCGCCGAAGAGGTTGCCCTTGACGTCGTCGCCGCCTATGCCGAGCAGCCACTCGAAGGCCGCCTCGCTCTTGTTGATATAGAGCCAGAGCAGGTCCTCGTTGACGCGGCTGCCGCATATGTGCATCCAGTCGCGCGCGAACTGCGCCTTGTCGATGTGCACGCCGTTGGCGCGCATGACGGAGGAGTCGAGGCAGGCAAAGTGCGCCCCGCGCGCGACGATGCCCTTATATTTCTCGACGACCGTCGTCTTCAGGCCGAGCTCGCTGCAGCGGGCTCCGGCGGCGAGACCGGCGATGCCGCCGCCGACTACGGCGACCTCGGTCTCTATCGTCTCCTCGATGAGGCTCTCGTCTATGGGCGCGGGCGGCGTCTCCCAGCTCCAGCCGCGCTTTTTGGCCCTCTCGGCCGCGGCTATCTCATGGTAGTTGGGTATCGTCGGGGGCATGCCTATTATTCTGTGCTTCGAGGCCTCCAGGGGATCCTCTTCCTTGACTTCGGGCTTGTTGTCCATGATACGTACCTCTTCCGGTCAGATTTGTTTTAATAGACTGATTTTACCAAAGCGCGCGTCTTTTTTCAATCATTTTCTCGTCACGCCGCGCCGCGTCGAGCATAGGATGAGCCGAAATGAGACTATCCAAGGGAGTGAACTTATGCGATATGGATTTGCGGTCGTCGGCGGAGACGGACGCATGGCGCGGCTCGCCGCCCTGCTCCGCGCCGGAGGCCGGAGCGCGGCGCGCTTTCCGGGGGCTCCCCCGCCGGGGACGGAGGCCGACTTCGTCATTCTTCCCCTGCCGCTGACTTCGCGGGAGGGCTTTCTCAACGCGCCGGAGGCGGAGGCCCCCGTCCCGCTGGGTAGGCTTTTCGCCTCGCTCGGCGGGGCCCGCGCGGTATTCGCGGGCCGCGTCGACGCCGCCTCCCGCGCCCTCGCCCGCGAGGCGGGCGTCGAGCTTTTGGACTACTATGAGCGCGAGGAGCTCGCCGTCCTCAACGCGGCGGCGACGGCGGAGGGCGCTCTTGCGCTCGCCATGCGCGAGACGGCGGGGACGCTCTGCCGCTCCCGCGCGCTGATAGCGGGCTTCGGGCGCATAGGGCGGCTGCTCGCGCTGCGCCTGCGCGCTCTCGGCGCGGAGGTGACGGCGGCGGCGCGCAGCCCCGCCGACAGGGCTTGGGCGGAGGCCTTCGGCTGCCGCGCGGCGGAGCTGACTGAGCTCCCCGCCCTCGCGCGGGAGAGCGATATAGTCTTCAATACCGTCCCTGCCCCCGTCTTCACAGAGCCCGTCCTCGCTTCCCTGCCGGACGGGACGCCGCTCATAGACCTAGCCTCGCGCCCGGGCGGGACGGACTTCGAGGCCGCGGCGAAGCTCGGAAAGCGCGCCATACACGCCCTGAGCCTGCCGGGCGAGGCCGCGCCGGAGGCCGCCGGGGCCGCGATAGGCCGCGCCGTGCTCGGCATGCTCGCGGAGAGGGGCGATGCGCCGTGAAAAGGATAGCCTTCGCCGTCACGGGCTCGTTCTGCACGTTCTCGAAGATACCGCCCGTGCTGGAAGCCCTCGCCCGCGAATATGAAGTTACCCCGATATTTTCCCGAGTCACGGCGACGCTCGACACGCGCTTCGGCGCGGCCGCGGACTTCCGCGAAAAGGTCGCAGCCATCTGCGGGCGCGAGCCGCTTACGGAGCTGACGGAGGTCGAGCCCATCGGCCCGCGCCGCCTCTTCGAGGCGGTCGTCGTCGCGCCCTGCACGGGGAGCGCGCTCTCGGCGCTGGCCTCCGGCTCGGCCGCGACGGCGGTGACGCTCGCCTGCAAGGCTCAGCTTCGAAACGGCGGCCCCGTCCTGCTCGCCGTGAGCTCCAACGACGCGCTCTCCGGCAACGCGAAAAACCTCGGAGAGCTCCTCGCGCGGCGGGGGTACTTCTTCGTCCCCTTCCGGCAGGACGACCCGGAGGGCAAGCCGACCTCGCTCGTGGCGGATTTTTCGCTCATCCCCGCGGCGCTCGCCGCCGCGCTCGACGGCCGCCAGCTCCAGCCCCTCCTCCTCGGAGCGCAGTGACCGTTCCAAAGTCTTCCTTCCGCACCCCCAAAGCCTTCCCCTTGAGGGGAAGGTGGCATTCGCCGTCTCACGCAAGGCGGATGACGGATGAGGTGGAACAACGCGGCGGGACGAAGATACACCTCATCAGTCTCGCTTGCGCTCGACAGCTTCTCGCTGCGGCTCGGTCACGCCGCGGCTCTGACGTGCCCCCGGCACGTCATTCACTACCGCGGCGCCGCTTCGCTACCCTCAAGGGGAAGCCCATGGGAAGCGCATCAAAGCCTCCCCTTGCGAAGGGGAGGCGGACCCGAAGGGGCCGGAAGGGTCGGATCCAATAACATCCGCATCGAAGACGCGCAAAAAAGCAGCCGGATCTCTCCGGCTGCTTTCGGCTTTATTCGCCTTTTTTCGTCGCTCAAAAGAGCTCCTTGCTCATGCGGTCTATCTCCTTGCTGACGCACTCGTAGACGCCGGGGAAGGAGCTGATCGGCAGTCCCGCGGTCAGGCACGGGATGAAGCTCGGGCCCTTGCACTTGCGGCAGGCGCGCTCGACCTCGGCGCGTATCTTCTCCTCGGTCCAGTCAGGCAGGTCGCAGAAGCGCGTCTCTATCTCGCCCATGAAGGTGATCTGGCCCTTGTACTTCTCGATGAGGGCGGGGAGGTTGTTGGAGGGGAAGCAGCCCTGCCAGATGTCCATGCCCATCTCGATCATATAGGGGACGAGGTTTGCCGAGTAGGCGTCGTTATGGTGGACTATGACCTCGACGCCGCGCTCGTGCCAGTAGCCGTATATCTTCTTATAGGCGGGCAGCAGGAACTCCTCGAACATGTCGGGCGACATGAAGGAGTTGATGGCGCTGCCCCAGTCGTCGTGGTGCAGCAGGCACTTGACGTTGGGGATGCGGTCCATGATGTTCTTGGCGAAGTCGAGCTCGGCGTCGGTGATGAAGTCGATGAGGGCGTGCGCCTCGTCGGGATCGGTGTAGAACGAGAGCAGCGCGTCGTCCACGCCCATGAGGGAGTGGTAGCGCTCGAAAACGCCCTGCGGGTGGAACGCCGTCGTGAACTGGTTTTCGGGGTCGGTGCCGGCGGCCATTCCGTTGAGCATGCCCCAATAGTCGGGCACCGGGGGCGCGACGGGCAGATGAGTCAGCTTCGCGCGCCACTCGGAGATGTCCTCCTTGATGACCTTGTGCTCCTCGTCATGGACGGGGAACGGGCCCATCTGCGTCGGGGGGAAGCGCCAGAACACGCCGTATTGGTCGTAGCCCTCGCCGGGGGCGAAGGGGTAGTCGCCCATGTAGTACGAGTCGGGTATGAGGATGTTCATGAACTCATACTGGTTGACGAAGCGGTCGGGATGCCCGTCCGCCTTCATGGTCTCGCGCAGGTTTTCAAGTACCGTAAGCATAGTATTCCTCCTGTGTTCCTTCCTGTTTATATTATTCCTTTCAGCAGTTTTCTCATCTCCGCCGGGGCCCTTCCCGCTCCCGCCGGAGATCGTTTTACCCATTTTACCACTTTACGCGAAAAATGCAACCTCGCCGCGCCGCCGCAAGCTCCGAATCTCTTCTGCCGTCGGGCAAAAACTTCACCGTCCAGCAAGGGGCGACTTCACGTGCGCCGCGGGCGCGAACTTCACCCCGCGTCTTCCCTCCCCCGTTGACAGCGCGCCGCGCCGCCAATATAATCAAGAAAAACCTCCCCGCCGCGAAGCGGCAGAAAGGAGCTTTCCATGAAAACCGTCGAAACGAAAAACGCCCCCGCCGCCATAGGCCCCTATTCGCAGGCGAAGGTCGCCGGAGGCCTCGTCTTCGCCTCCGGGCAGATACCCATCGACCCCGCGACGGGCAATATCGAAGCCGCCGACATAGCAGGCCAGACCCGCCGCGCGGCGCAAAACCTCGCCGCCGTGCTGGAGGCCGCGGGCAGCGGGCTCGACAGGGTCCTCAAGACGACCTGCTTTATTGCCGACATGAACGATTTTGCCGCGTTCAACGAGGTCTACGCGGAGTTTTTCCCCGGCAGACCGGCGCGGAGCTGCGTCGAGGTCTCGAATCTGCCCAAGGGCGCGCTCGTCGAGATCGAAGCCGTCGCCGAGCTCTGAGACAAGCGAAAAAAGAAGGGGGCGCTTCCCCGTGAAGCGTCCCCTTCGCGCTTTTGTCCGCGGCGCGCGTCATTGAAGCGGCACGCCGTGCGCCTCAGCCGCGTCTTTGCTCCAATTCCCTGTTGATCTTCTCGGCCAGCTTCTTTTGCCGGCGGTACGACAGGACCGCTATGATAAAGGCGGTCAGGAGCATGGCCGCGATCACCGCGAGCGCGGGGAGCAGCCCCTTGTCCGTCGGTATCCAGCCGACGAGGAACGCTATCGCCAGCATCACGGCGCAGCCTATCGTCATGTGCAGCAGTATCTGCACGGAGGGGCTCAGCCTTTCGTTTGCGTAGATGATGCAGGGCAGGCCGAAGCCGAGCCCGATACCGAGGCTGCCGAGGGCCATTTTCGTGACCGAATAACCGGACGTGGACCAGACGCCTCCCATGTTGATATCGGAGATCAGGCTGCTGAGCAGGAACAGGAAAGAGGCGATCGCCACCGTAGTTTTCGTGCGCCGTATCATGAACGCCACGCTGTCTTTCTTCTTCATCGTTTTTCCTCCTAAATCCCCAAATAGCTTTTGAGGCCTGGCAAATACTTTCGGGAAACGTAATCGGACAGCCCGTTTTTCATTTTCAGGAGCAGGCTTCCCCCGAATCCCGCCTCCACGCTCTCGGCATAGGAGAGGTTGACGGCGCAGGACTTGGATATCTGCATGAAGCCGCCGCCCAACTGATCCAACACTTCATAGAGGCGTTTCCGCGTGCCGAACTCTTCCTTTTTCGTATAGAGCTTCGTTTCCCCGCCAACTACCCGGACCATGTAGACCTCCTGCCCGCTGAGCAGGAACGTGCGCCCGCCCCGCTCGGCAAGAACGGGGGCGTCCTTTGCCTGCAAAATGTCCAAGGCGCGCTGTATTTCCGGCGTCATCCTATCGGTATAGATGACCGCCCGCGGAGGCGTGTGCTCCGGCGAGACTTCGATCTTGACCTGCATAAAAGACCACCCTTCTTGCCGAGTGCGCATCGGCTCGATCTGACGACATTATGATCGGGCGGACGCTTTTTGTCATCTGTTTTGCGCTGAGAGGCCGAAATCCGCGGGTAAGATGCGGAGACGGCCATGCAAAAGCGGGAGGCACGACGCCTCCCGCTCGTTTTTATTCCTCCGGCGCGAGCACGACGACCCGTATCCGTTCGGTCAAAACGGCCCCGTCCTCGGCCTCGGCCCAGACCTCCGTCTCGCCGGGCGCGAGCCCGTCTATCCTGAAATAAAGCTCGGACGCGATGAGATTGCCCAGATACGTTACGCCCGCGATATCCGGATCGGCGCTGACGAACGAGACGTACTCCGGCTTGAAGTCGGAGCGGTACTTGAATTCGACGATGAGCTTTTGGTTTATCGCGGCCTCCCCGACACGGAGCGTCACGTCCGAAGCGTCCTCGAAAGACAGCGCCGTGATATTCCCCTTGGGCGGCTTCTTCCCGCACCCCGCGAGCGCGAAAACGAGCGCCGCGGCAAGAATGAACGCGATCATCCTCTTCATGTCATCATTCCTCCTTTTCGCATCGGACCGCGAGCTCCTGCCGCTCCTCGGCGGCCTCGACGGCCCTCTCCTGCGCCTCGGCCTTCCTTATCTCCGTCATGTACCCGGCCGTTATGATGCCGGCGGGGAGCGCGACGATGGCGATGCCGAATATGGACGAGGCCATCGTTATTATCCGCCCGAGCGTCGACACGGGGTAGATATCCCCGTAGCCGACGGTCGTGAGCGAGACGGTCGCCCAATAGACGGCCTCGAAGAACGACTTGAACGACTCCGGCTCAACGTTGAAGATGACCAGCGCCGAGATGAGTATGTACCCGACGGCGAGGGTGCCGACCGCTATGAGGCTCTTTTTCGACGAGCGGAGCACGTCGCCTATTATGGCGAAGGTGCGCGAATAGCGCATCGCCTTGAAGACGCGCAGGACTCGCAGCGCGCGCATCGTGCGCAGGACGCGCAGGAGCCTGAACCCGCCGCCGAGGAAGGTCAGCGACGGCAGTATCGAGAGCAGGTCGACTATCGCCATGGGCGATACGGGGTATCTTATGAACGACAGCGCCCCGCGCTTGCCGAACTTATAGTCCGCCGTCGCCCACCGGAGCAGGTAATCGATGATGAAGATCACGACGCATACCTTCTCCGCGACGGCGAAAACGGGCCCGTCGTTTTTGAACGCAAGCGGCACGAGGCTCACGACGATGACGGCGATCATGAAAAAGTCGTACGCCGTGCCCGGCCTGTCGTTAATGTCGGATTTCTCGATTATCTCAAAAAGTCTCTTTCGGGTCATTTCCCCGTCTCCTTTTGGGCGCGCCGACTGCGCTTTTTCTAATAAAATATACCAATCCGCCTTGATTTTCAACGACGCGGACAAAGAAAAACGGGGAGCTCTTTCGCTCCCCGCCGCTCCGTTTTTCACTTTCCCAGCGTCATTATCCCCGCGCAGAGGGAGACGCGCTCGAATCTGAGGCCGGGCAGCTCCCGCGCGAGCCCGTCGAAGGCCGCGTAGTATTCGTCCGTATCCCATTCGTCCCCGGCGGCGATGCGGCAGGCCTCCCTCGCGGCGGCGTCCGGAAACGACACGTCCCCGACGAGGATCGCCCCACCCTCGCGCAGCCTTCCGCGCAGCTCCCGCAGGAGCGCGGCCTTCTGCGGGTCCGTCAGGTGGTGGAGCGCGTAGGTCGCGATTATGAAGTCGAAGGTCAGGCCCCGCAGCGGCCCGGCGAGCCCATCCTTCAGGTCGCCGAGGTACAGCTTCGCGCCGGGCATCTTAGCCGCGGCGGCCTCGAGCATCTTCTTTGAAAAGTCCTGCCCGTATACCTCGCAGCCCGCGTCATAGAGCCGCGCAGTCAGCGTCCCCGTGCCGAAGCCGAGGTCGAGCACGGCGGCGTTTTTCTTCGCCGTGACGCGGCGGAAGATGCGCTCGTGCACCTCGCCGTAGCCCGCGAAGGGATAGCCTCCCTCGCGCTCGCCCTCGCGGACGTGGTCGTCGTATTTATCTGCCCACTGATCGAAGCCCTCGCTGTCGCGCATAATATTCCTCCTCGTGCCGGATCGCACTTCCCATAGGCTTCCCCTTGAGGGGAAGCCGGCACGGCGAAGCCGTGACTGATGAGGTGGACCGCTGCCGCCATGCTCGATCATCGAGCGCCCCTCATCCGGGTTCGCTTCGCTAACCCACCTTCCCCCGAAGGAGAAGGCTTTTATGGGTTACGCGTTGAAGACGTATTTGTCCAGCCTGTCCATCGCCTCGCGCACGAGCGCTGTCGGGACGGCGAGGTTCATCCTTATCCCGTACGGCACGTTGAACGGGCGCGCGTCCTGCCAAATGACGCCGACGGCGGTGCCCGCGCGCTGGACGTCGTCTATGGTCTTCCCGTGCTCGCGGCACCAGCCCTCGCAGTCGAGCAGGAGCATGTACGTCCCCTCGGCGCGGGCTGTGAAGACGCCGTTGAAGCGCTCGGCGATATAGTCGCAGGCGTAGTTTACGTTGTCGCTCAGAACCTCGCAGAGCTCGTCGACCCACCGGGCGCCCTCCGGCTTGTACGCGCCGATGAGCGCGTGCATGGAGAGCACGTTGCAGGCGTTGTAGCCCGTGAGACCCGCCTGCGCGTTCACCCTGTCGCGCAGGTAGGGATCGCAGATGACGTGATACGACCCGACGAGGCCCGCGAGGTTGAAGGTCTTGCTCGGGGCGTAGAGCGCGACGGTGCGCTTTCGCGCGTCCTCGCCGAGGGCGAGCGTCGGGATATGCTTATGCCCGTTCAATATGATGTCGGACCATATCTCGTCGGAGACGACGAAGACGTCGTTGCGCCTGAATACCTCCATCGCCGCCTCGAGCTCCCACCGCTCCCAGACGCGCCCGCAGGGGTTGTGCGGGGAGCACATGACGGCGGCGTGGATATGGTTGTCCTTTATCTTCTTTTCCATGTCCTCGAAGTCCATGCGCCAAACGCCGTTTCCGTCGAGGCGGAGCGGGGAATGGACGATCTCGAAGCCGTTGCGCTTTAACGAGCCCGTGAAGCCTATATAGGTCGGCGTATGCAGCAGGACCTTGCCGCCCTCGGAGCAGAAGACGCGCAGCGCGCTGACGACGCCGCCGAGGACGCCGTTTTCATAGCCTATCATGTCCTTGGTAAGGCCCTCGAGGCCGTGGCGCTCGGCCTGCCAGCGGATGATGGAGTCGTAGTACTCCGCGCGCGTGATGAAATAGCCGTAGGCGGGGGTCTTGATGCGCTCGGCGAGCGCGGCGTCGATGCTCGGGCAGCCGACGAAATTCATGTCCGCGACCCACATGGGTATCTTCGAAAAGCCCTCTCGCACCTCGACGCCCTTGACGGGGACGACCTGGACGGCTATGGCGTCGCTCTGCGTGCGGTCGAGCATGGTAGTAAAATCATACATAATGAGTTTCCTCCTTATTCGCCGGCGCGGAGCCGGCGCGCGCATATTCTTTTTTGATTATATTCCGCCGCGCCCTGCGCGGTCAAGGGAAGACTTGAAATCCCCCGCCCGCAGGTATAAAATGGCATTATAAATGAATAAATATGACAACACGAAAAAGAGGTGTCACAATGAAAGATTTTCTCTCCCTCGCGCGCGCGAGGTATTCCGTCCGCAAATTCACCGGCGAGCCCGTCCGGCCCGAGGACCTCGAAAAGATAATCGAGGCCGGCCTCGTCGCCCCGACGGCCCGCAATCTCCAGCCCTTCCGCATCTTCATCGTCTCCTCCGAGGGCGGCCTTGAAAAGCTCCGCCGCTGCACGAAGTGCGACTTCGGGACGAAGACGGCTCTCCTCGTCTGCGCCAGCAAGGCCGAGAGCTGGAAGCGCCCCTTCGACGGCGCCTCCTCCGGGTGGGTGGACGCCTCGATAGTGACGACGCACATGATGATGGAGGCCTCCGACCTCGGCGTGGGCTCGACGTGGGTCATGTGGTTCGATCCCGCCGCCGCGCGCGCCGAATTCGAGCTGCCCGAGGACCTCGAGCCCGTCGCCTTCCTCGTCATGGGCTATCCCGCGCCGGACGCCGCCCCCGCGCAGGGCCACTCCGCGTTCCGCCCCGATTCCGAGCTCATCAGGAGAGTGTGACAATGTCTCCCCTGCGTAAGGGGAAACGCTCCCCCCTTGGCTTCCCCTTGAGGGGAAGCTGGCACGGCGAAGCCGTGACTGATGAGGTGGACCGCTACCTTAATACTCAATTGTCGAGCGCCCCTCATCCGGGTTCGCTTCGCTCACCCACCTTCCCCCCGAGGGGGAAGGCTTTGAGATCGGTATAAAAAAACCCGCGTATCGAGCGATACGCGGGTTTTTCATATCATCCTCAATACGGCATCGGCGGCGCGGCGGGGTGTGCCCTCCCCATGAAGATCGCGATGAGCGCAAGGATGACGAGTATTATCGCCGATATGACGAGCAATATGATCAGCAGGACCTTGACCCCCTTGGGGAAGCGCCTCCTGCCGACGATGAGCAGGACTATCGACGCGACGAAGACCGACGCGGCGACCGCGAGGAACACGACGCCGAGCAGCCCTGCGAGCAGGGAAGTACCCATAGCCATTTTTATTTCTCCTTTCGTTAAAGCAGCGTGCCGCCGGTGACGGTGGCCTCGGCCATGCCGCCGAGATCGACGGTGCCGAATTTTCCGGCGTTGCCTCTGGTGTCGAGTATCTCGCCCGTGACGCGCAGGTCGCCCGTCACGCCGCGCCGCGCGGCCTCCGCGCGGGCCTGCTTTTCCGCGAGCTCGAGGGCCTTCGCCTCGGCCTGAGCGCGCTCCTTGAAGACGTAGTTGCCCTCGTCGGAGTGGACGGTATAGCCGTCGATGCCGCCGGGATGGTGGTTCGGATGTATCTCGACCTGCGCTGTGACGGAGACGGAGCCGACTATCGCGCCGACGGCGTTGGCGACGCCCGCGTTTTCCGGGACGACGCACTCGGCTCCGAGCGCGCGGGCGACGTCCGGCAGGAAGATATGCGTCGGCGCGCCGATGCCGACGAGGGCCGCGCGCGTCGTGAACAGGACGTCGAAAAACGGCCTTTCCCCGCACTTGAAGGCGTCCCACGAGGCGTCTATGAGCTCGGTCGGGACGGGGATCTTCGGGAATCTGTCGTGCAGGAGTATGCGCACGAGGTTGTCGTAGAGCTTGCGCTTGACGGCGTCGTAGATCATGTCGCAGAATTCGTATATCCTGCCCTCGTCCTTTATGCCGAGGCAGCGCATCATGTATACGGCCGTCAGCCGCGCGGCCTCCGGGTCGTAGGCCGTAAAGTCGCCGCGCAGGTGCATGGCGTCGGTCGGGGTCATGCCGCAGCGCAGAAGATACCCCTCGTTTTCCAGCCGCGCCGTTTCGAGGTGGTAGACGTTCGTGCCGGCGGCCTCGGCGAACTCCTTGAGCGGCAGCGGGCCGCCGCGGAGCGCCTCGACGAGCTTTTCCTCCGCGGGCGTGAGCTTTGCTCTCGCCTCCGGTTCGCGCACGAGCGTGTAAAATTCGTGTATCGGCTGGGTGTGCGTGTGGGTCTTGTAGGCCAGCTCCTCGAGATACGGAAGTATCTCCGGGTGATCTCGTGCAATGAGCGAGATGGGCGCGACGCGGCGTGTTTCGAGCTTTATCCCCTCCCCCTCGACGCGCACGGCGCTGTCGCCGCCGAGGCCGAAGGTGTCTATGAACACGCCGCGCACGAAGGTGCGCCACGAGCCTATGCTTATCCCGTCCGTCGCGCGCACGGGCATGCCGTTTTTGACTATGGAGATGTCGGTCGTCGTGCCGCCCATGTCGACGATGACGGCGTTTTCGCGCTTTGCCAGCGCCCTTCCGCCGAGGACGGAGGCCGCCGGGCCGCAGAGTATCGTCTCGACCGGGCGCAGCCGCGCGAACTTCTCGCTCATGAGGCTGCCGTCGGAGCGGACTATCATGATGGGCGCGTCTATCCCGCGCGCGGCGAAGGCTCTGCCTATGGCCTGCATGAACTCGGCTATTATGGGGACGAGCTTGGCGTTTAAGAGCGTGCCCGCGCCGCGGCGGACGCTGTTGAGCCCGTTGAAGAGCTCGCTCCCGCAGACGACGGAGACGCCGTAGCGCTCGGAAAAGAGCTCCTTTGCCTTCTTTTCTATGACCGCGCCGTTTCGCATGGCGTAGAGCTCGACGACGCCGAGGCTGTCCGCGTCCGTCATCCAGTCGGCCGCGTCGTCAAGGAGCTTATCCCAGTCTATCTCCGGGAGCTCCTTGCCGTCGAAGGAGCCGGCCGCGTCGAGGAAGAAGAGCGAATCGCGGTCGGATATGCCGTAGTCGGCTCCGACGCGGTCGAGCGTGTCGCGCCCGACGCCGATGAAGAGGAGCTTCGCCCTGCCGCCCTTGCCCTCGACGCAGGCGTTGGTCGCGAGCGTGGTCGAGAGCGAGGCGAGCTTGGCCTGCCGCAGCAGATCGGCGGGCAGCTCGTCCAGCGCGCCGCCTATGCCGACGGAGAGGTCCTCGCGCGTCGTGAGCGACTTGGCTCCCGCGAGCACCTTTCCCGATTCAAAGTCGTATATGACGGCGTCCGTATAGGTGCCGCCCGTATCTATCCCTATGCCGAGCTTCATACAAACCTCCGGGCGGGGCTGCGCGCCCCACGCGCAGATTATAGCATACTTCCGCGCGCTTTTCACTAAAAATTTGCGCGATACTCATCGGCGCATAACGCGCGGGTTGACAAAAAAATATGTCGAAATCGTGGATAAAGCCCGAAATACGCGGGTTTTTTAACAATATCCACAAAGTTGTCAACATCGTTACGTAAACTCTCTTGTTTTTATCCCCCGGCTCAATATTCATTTTGCGGTTTTTTCATCCGTGCGGCTTCTTTCACAATATCTTTAATAAATGTGGAAATCCCGCGCGCGATGTGATAGAATAATCAGACATAGATTCCCTTGGAGCGTGAACTGCCCGATGAGGATGCGCAAAAAGAAAAACCTTATCCCCCGTATGCAGGCCGCCTCGGCCGTCCTCGCGGCGGAGCCGGAAGCCATGCGCGGGCGCTGGCTGACCGAGCCCTTCCGCGAGGTGCACGTCGAGCTCGGCTGCGGCAAGGGGACGTTCACCGCCGGGACGGCCGCCGCCGATCCCTCGGTCCTTCTCGTCGCGGTCGAGCGCGTGCCGGACGCGATGGTCATGGCCATGGAGAAGGCCGTCGCGCAGGGGCTCAATAACGTCCGCTTCATCGACATGGACGCCGCGCGTCTCGGCGAGGTCTTCGCCCCGGGCGAGGCCGCGCGCATATACATAAACTTCTGCGATCCGTGGCCCGGCAGCCGCCACGCCAAGCGCCGCCTGACCGCGCCTTCGTTCCTGCGGCTCTACGCCGAAGCGCTCGCGCCGCGGGGCGAGATACATTTCAAGACGGATAACCTTCCCCTCTTCGAATGGTCGCTCGAGACTTTCCGGGCCGAGGGCTGGGAGGTGAGCGAGGTCACGCGCGACCTCCACGCGAACGGCCCCGTCGGGATAATGACGGACTACGAGGCGAAATTCTTTGCCGAGGGCAAGCCCATCTGCCGCTGCATAGCGAGGAAGACGTAAAAGCTCGCGGGGTGCGCGTAGGGCGGGGCGCCCTCGCCCCGCCGAACCCGAAAGGAACGACCGTTGATGTCGCATTTCCCCGAAAGGAAAAAACTACGTTTGGCAGATTACGATTACTCCAAGGAAGGTTTTTATTTTCTCACCGTCTGCACAAGGGAGAGAAAACAGATCCTCTCCGAGATAGTTTCCGACGACACCGAGCGTCGCGTAAAAGTAAAGCTGTCGCCGTTGGGAACGATCGTGCAGTCTTTTATCGAAACGATACCGGGCATAGATAAATATGTGATCATGCCGAATCATGTTCATTTGATCGTTCATAAGACCAACGGGAAAAGCCTTTTCTCCGACATTCGGTCTTTTAAGAGCCTTGTAACGAAAAGGATAGGCGTTTCCATCTGGCAGGATTCCTACTATGACCATGTCATACGCAACAGAGAAGACTATCTGGAAAAATGGCGATATATCGATGAAAATCCGGCAAAATGGGCTGAGGACGAATACAACGCGTAGGTTTGGTTTCTCTACTTGAAAGGCTCGCGGGGTGCGCGTAGGGCGGGGCGCCCTCGCCCCGCCGCATATTAAACGCCGCCTTCCCCCGGAGCGACGAAGGCGTCGCTCCCTACGCGTACGCAAGCGCCGCGCGGAGCAAGCGACGACGAAACGAGGAAAAAGACATGAAACTCATATCATGGAACGTGAACGGCCTGCGCGCCTGCGTCAAAAAGGGCTTCGAGGACGTCTTCTGGGGCCTCGGGGCGGACGCGTTCTGCCTGCAGGAGACGAAGCTCTCCGAGGGGCAGCTCGAGCTCGACCTGCCCGGCTATACGCAGATATGGAACTACGCCGAGAAAAAGGGCTATTCCGGGACGGCCATGTTCCTCAAGCGCGAGCCGGAGGACGTGCGCCTCGGCATAGGCATAGCCCGCCACGACACGGAGGGCCGCGTCATCGCCGCCGACCTCGGCGAGTTCTGGCTCGTCTGCGTCTATACGCCCAATTCCAAGGACGGCCTCCTGCGCCTTGACTACCGCATGGAGTGGGAGGACGACTTCCGCGAGTATCTTCTCTCGCTGCGCGCGCAAAAGCCCGTCGCCGTCTGCGGCGATCTGAACGTCGCGCACGAGGAGATCGACCTCAAAAACCCCGCGACGAACCACATGAACCCCGGCTTTACCGACAAGGAGCGCGGCAAGATGACCGAGCTTCTCGCAGCCGGCTTTTCCGACACCTTCCGCCAGCTCTGGCCGGATACGGCCGGAGCCTACTCCTGGTGGAGCTACCGCGGCAACGCCCGCGCCAACAACACGGGGTGGAGGATAGACTACTTCCTTGTCTCCGACGAGCTGCGCGGGAACGTCTCCAAGGCGTTCATCTGCCCCGAGATCGAGGGCAGCGACCACTGCCCCGTCGGGCTGGAGCTGCTCTGGTGACGCGCATAGGCGCGGTAGAGCTCCCCGGCCGCGTCGCGGCGGCGCCCATGGCCGGCGTGACGGACGCGGCGTTCAGGGCCGAGCTCATAAGGCAGGGCGCGGCGCTGACCTTCACGGAGATGGCTTCCGCGCGGGCGCTGGTATTTCAGGACGCGAAGACGCGCGTCATCATCGAGCCCGCGCCGAACGAAAAGCTCTTCGCCGTGCAGCTCTTCGGCAACGAGCCGGAGATAATGGCCGAGGCGGCCGTCAAGGCCGTGAAGCTGACAGGCTGCACGTTCATAGATATCAACATGGGCTGCCCGACGGGCAAGATAGTCCGCAACGGCGAGGGCTGCGCCCTCATGCGCGACCCGGACCTCGCCTGCGCGATAGTGCGCGAGGCGGCCGCCGCCGTCTCCGTCCCCGTGACGGTCAAGATGCGCCGCGGCTGGGACAAGGGCAGCCTCAACGCGCCGGAGCTCGCCGCCGCTCTCGAAAAGGCGGGCGCCGCCGCCTTCACGGTCCACGGGCGCACGCGCGCCCAGCTCTATTCGGGCCGGAGCGACCCGAATTCCATAAGGGACGTAAAGCGCGCCGTCTCCGTCCCCGTCATAGCAAACGGCGACGTATTTTCCGGCGAGGACGCGGTCCGTCTGCTCGAATATACGGGCGCGGACATGGTCATGCCGGCCCGCGGCCTCATGGGCGACCCGTGGCTCATCGCGCGCGTCTGCGCCGCCGTCGAGGGAAGGCCGGAGCCTCCGCTCCCCCCGCTCTCCGAGCGGGTCGATACGGCGATGCGGCAGTTTCGCGCCGCCGCGGAGCAAAAGAGCGAGCGCTCGGCCTGTCTGGAGGCCCGAAAGCACTATGCATGGTATCTGCGCGGGGTGTCCCACGCGGGGTACTTCAAAGAGAAGATCGCCCGGGCGGAGACGCTCGCCGACCTCGAGGCGATCACGGAAGGCATAAAAAGAGAATTGAGGTGAGGATGTGACGAAGGAACGCGAATCGGAGCTTATCGCCGCCGTGCTCGCGGGCGACGCGGATTCGTTCGAGCCGCTGGTCCTCGAGTATCAGAAAAAGATATATAACCTCGCCCTGCGCATGACGGGCGACGACGACGATGCGTTCGACTGCGCGCAGGACGCCTTCGTCAAGGCGTTCGTCTCGCTCAAGGACTTCCGCGGCGAGAGCGCCTTCGGCTCGTGGCTGTACAGGCTCGCGTGCAACGTCTGTCTCGACTTTCTGCGGCGCGAAAAGCGGCGCGGAGTCGTCTCGCTGACGGTCGAGAACGAGGAGCTGGACATAGCGGATCTCCGTTTCCTGCCCGAGGACGAACTGGAGCGCACGGAGCTGCGCGACGCGATCAACACGGCCCTCTCCCGCCTGCCCGCCACGGCGCGGCAGATGATCGTGATGCGCGACGTGTCGGGCCTGAGCTACGCCGAGATAGGCCGGATGCTCGACCTCGAGCTGGGGACGGTCAAGTCCCGCATCGCCCGCGCGCGTGAAAAACTCGTAAAGATTCTATCGGAGGATGAAACTTTTTGCACCCGGGCCGCGTCAAAAAAGCGAAAGGAGGGGAAAACGCATGCATGAGCATTACAGAATGCTCGTCTCTGCCGTCATAGACGGCGAGGCGACCGACGCCGAGCGCGCCGAGCTGGCGGAGCATATCGCCGAATGCCCTGAGTGCGCCGCCCTCCTTGAAGCATACTCCGCCGTGGGCGCGGAGCTCGCCGACGAGGTCGAGCCTCCCGAGAGTCTCGCCTCCGGCGTCATGTTCCGCGTCAAAAACGAGAAAAAGAAACGCCGCTTCGCCTTCGGGCGCTTCACGGCCATCGCCGCGGCGGCGATAGTCATCATCTTCGCCGGCAGGTTCGCTCTCTCGGGCCTCTTTAAAACGGGGAGCAACGCGCCGGGCAGCAACGTGCCCGACGAAGCGCCCCATACAATCGGAGATTCCGACGTAAATCTGGACGGAGACGGCGTCCCCCGCGCTCCGGAGGCGTCCGGCGTTCCCGACGATTACGAGCCTGTGGACGATCCCGACGTGCCTCTGGCCGGGCCCGGCTCCATGACGGGAGATACCGACGCCAGGACGGCGGAGCTCATGGATCTCGCGCTCGAGCATCCCGACGTCGAGGCGATATACGTCGTCTCCTCCGAGGCCGGCTTCGACCCGAAGGGGTCCGTCGCCAACGCCGTCAGCGGCGGCGTGTGGTACGAGCGTCCCGCGGAGGAGGGCAAGGCCCTCGAGGAAAAGGCCGATAACGTCATTTATTTGCAGGACGGCGCGGAAACGTGTATAATAGTCGTATACAACGATTAATACTTTTTTGAAGCCTTTCCCCCTCGGGGGGAAGGCGGCAAATGATCCAACAGCCTGCCTCTTTCTTCCCAAATCGGAGCCCAACGAAGCGGGTCCGATTTGGAGAGGAGGAGCAACGGAGCGAGTAAGCGGCTCCTCAAGAAGCCGCGAGCGATACGGAGCTTGCGGCGACGAGATGAGGGGCGATTGCTCTCTTGCTCGGAAACGTGTATAATAGTCGTATACTACGACCGATACGGAGGATGACACATGGAAAAGATACTCAATGATTTCAACTGCTGCCAGAAGACGTTTTCGAGCGTGGCCGACCTGCTCGACCTCGACGAGGAGACGATACTCAAGATAGCCTCCGGCTTCGGCGGCGGCCTGCAGCACGGCGAGGTGTGCGGCTGCGTGTCCGGCGCGCTGATGGCCATCGGCCTCAAGCTCGGCTCCGACGACCCGACCGACGAGGTCGCGCGCAATCTTGTCAGCCAGACGTTTGAAAAGTACATTTCCGATTTCCGCGCGAAGTTCGGCTGCGTCCGCTGCCAGGAGCTCCTCGGGCTCGACGAGTACACCCCCGAGGCGAAGAACGCCGCCCGCGAGGCGGGCAGGATCGCTGAGGTCTGCCCGGGCCTCATCGCCTACGCGCAGCAGCACCTCCGCGAGCTTCTCGAAGACGCGTAAGCCGACAAATCAAAACGAGCAAAAGCAGGGACGGAGATCTCCGCCCCTGCTTTCCTTTTTCAACGGTTTCCCCTCGGGGGAAAGCTGTCAGCGAAGCTGACTGAAGAGGAGGCCGCTGCCGCCATGTTCAATTATCGAGCGTCACGCTTCCGGCTCGGTGCGACTCGGTCACGCCGCGGCTGAGACTGCCCTCTTGCGGTACCCGAAAAACGCTGCGGGCTTGCGCTTATCCATGCGTTTTTCGACCGCTGCGCCGCCCGCGCCTCGCTCCTCCCGCCACCGGCGCTCGGTGCGTGCGCCCATCTTTTTTTGACAATCTCCGACTTTGGGCATATAATCTCCCCATCAAATAATCACAGGGAGGCTTTAAGCCATGCAGAAAAGAGCAAACGTTTCCCTCATCTTTGCGATAATCGCAGTCGCAGTCGAGATACTCGGTCTTGCGGTCCTGTACTTCGCGGCTTTCAGGGCCCCGTTCCGTCCTTTCCTTTCCTCGCTCCTGCTCATGATACCGAGCATCATCGTCGCGTTCATCGTCCCCGTTTTCGTCATCATCGGGCGCAAGTCCCCGAAGGCGAAGAAGGCGCTCGCGATCATCGCGTTCATCTTCCTCGGCATTCAGGTCATCTTTGTCATTCTTCTTTTCATCTTCATCGTCATCGTCAGAGGAGGCTTCGCGGTGTATATCGGCAGGTGGAACCTCCTGAGCATCGTCAACGGCTCCGGCCTTCTGAGCGACGCTTTCGCGTTCCTCCGTGAGGGGGGCTGGTCGTTCCTGCTGGCGTACAGCCTTTTCTTCACCTCCGACGTGTTCTATATCCTCAAGAACCTGCTCGGCGCGATAGACCTCAGCCGCAGGCCCCGCGCGGCCGCCCCGGCCCAGCCTTATTACGCCCCGCAGTACGCCGCCCCGCAGCAGTACGCTCAGCCTCAGGCTCCGCAGCAGTACGCGGCGCCCGCCGCGCCGGTCGCTCCGGCTCCCGCTCCCGCGGCGGCCCCGAAGTTCTGCCCGAACTGCGGAACCAAGATCGAGGGCTCCGGCGCCTTCTGCTCCGGCTGCGGCGCCCCTCTCGGCAAATAAGCGAAAGAAAAACGAGCAAAAGCAGGGACGGAGACCTCCGCCCCTGCTTTCCTTTTTCCGCCTCCCCTGCGTAAGGGAAGGTGGGTGAGCAACGCGAACCCGGAAGGGTCGTCCCGGCGCATTTGCGGGAAACCCGTAGGGGCCGACACCCTCGGCGGCCCGCCAAAGCCTTCCCCTTGAGGGCAGCGAAGCGGCGCCGCGGAAGTGAACGACATGCCGATGACATATCACAGCCGCGGCGAGCCGGATGAGGCGGCAATAAACACGCCAAGCTCCGATGCCCCTCATCAGTCTGCTTCGCAGACAGCTTCCCCCCGAGGAGGGAAGCCTTTGAATAGTCCCCCGCCGCATCTTTTTTTGACATTCCCCGACTTTGGGCTTATACTTTTGCCATCAAACCAAACGGGAGGCTTACCCCATGCAGAAGAAAAGAGCAAACATCTCTCTCATCTTCACGATAATAGCCGTCGCGCTCATCGTCGTCGAGCTCATACTTCGCGGAGCGATCATGGGCAGCGGTTATTACAGCTCCATCCCCCGCTTCATCCCCGGCTTCCTCATCGCGTTCATCGTCCCCGTCTTCGTGGCTGTGGGCCGCAAGGCGCCGAAGGCGAAAAAGGCCTTCGCGATAATCGCGTTCATCTTCCTCGGCATCCAGTGCATTTTCGCCCTGCTGCTCTTCATCCGCAGCATCGCCGCCAGAGGCTACTACTCCGCGGGCTTCAGCTGGCTCGTCAACCTCGTCAACGGCTCCGGCGTGCTCTCCGGCTGCGTCTATCTCCTGCGCGGAGGCGGATGGCCCTACATCCTGACGCAGGTGCTGTACATCATCGCGGAGGTCTTCTTCATCCTCAAGAACGTGCTCGGCGCTGTCGATCTCTGCCGCAAAGAGAGCGCCGCTCCGCAGGGCCATTACGCCCCGCAGTACGCCCAGCCCCGGTATGCTCCGCAGCAGTACGCTCAGCCTCAGCAGTACGCCCCGCAGTCGGCCCCGCAGCAGTACGCGGCGCCCGCCGCGCCGGTCGCTCCGGCTCCCGCGCAGGCTGCCCCGAAGTTCTGCCCGAACTGCGGGACCAAGATCGAGGGCTCCGGCGCCTTCTGCTCCGGCTGCGGCGCCCCTCTCGGCAAATAAACGAAAACAAAACGAGCAAAAGCAGGGACGGAGACCTCCGCCCCTGCTTTCCTTTTTCCGCCTCCCCTGCGTAAGGGGAGGTGGGTGAGCAATGCGAACCCGGAAGGGTCGTCCCGGCGCATTTGCGGGTCGCGCCGCTTCCCTAATTTGCGTTGCGACGACCCCTCAGTCAGCCTCCGGCTGACAGCTCCCCTTACGCAGGGGAGCCTATAAAAACAAAACGGCGGGCTCTTTCGAGCCCACCGAGTTTGTTCAGTTCATGCCGTTGAGAGCTTTCGTGAGGGAGCTCTTTTTGCGCGCGGCGTTGTTCTTGTGGATAAGGTTCTGACCTGCGGCCTTGTCGACCTTCCTGACGGCGTCGGCGTAGCAGGCGGAAGCGGCCTCCTTGTCGCCGGCGGCGACGGCGGCGTCGAACTTCTTGATGCTGGTACGCAGAGCGGACCTCTTGGCCTTATTGGCGGCGTTCTGAGCCCTGCTGAGCTCAACGCGCTTCTCGGCGGACTTGATATTGGGCAAATGACTCACCTCCCGAAGCTTGATGGCGCGGCGTCCTGCGCCGTGCGGAAATAAACTTTAACACACATACTCGCAAAATGCAAGCGTTTTTTTATCCGTAATACGCGAGGAGCAGTCCGACGACCATGCCGTAGGTCTTTACCCCGTTGGTCTCGCCGTAGCCCTTCAAAAACGAATCGTAGACGGCCTCGCTCGCCTCGCTCACGGGAGAGGCGAAGGCGGCCCAGTATTCGTTGGCGGCGACGATGTCCGCCTGCGCGCCGGGATCGAGCTCGCGGTAGAGCTCGAAGTACGCCTCGCGGTCGTAGCCGTAGAGCGCCCTGCCGAGCTCGGACCACGCGCTGAGCGCGCCGGAATACTCATAGACGGGGTCTCCGGAGGTCAGCGCGGAGACGATGGCGGCGAAGTTGGCCTCGTCCTCGGAGGCGACGCCGCGCTGATGCGCGAGCTCGTGGGCGACGGTGTCGGGCAGATACGCCGCGGGAAAATCGACGTTGACGTTGGCTTCGCCCGTGAAGGGTATGTATACGCCCGTATAGCCGAGCGCGCTCATCGCGCGCGAGAAGATTATCTTCTTCGCCCTTCGCTCGGGCCCCACGAGGGACGGGAACTCCCGCTCCGCCGCGCCGTATATCCCCTTCGCGCGATCTATGATCTCGTCGGCGGAGACGTCCATGCGGCCCATCTCGTCGCGCGGGACGCCGCCGGCATAGGCGTTGACGAGCCCGGTAAACTCCGCCGTCAGCGCGCGCAGCTCCTCGACGGTGCCGCCGCGGGGCGTTATCCCCTCGCGCTCGGCAAAGCCGTCGGCATAGTACGACGCGCCGAGCGTGAAGTTGAATATGACCACGACCGTCAGCAGGACGTCGACCGCGAGCAGGGCGCGCTTTCCGAGCGTGCGCAGCCGCGAGCCCTTATTCTTTATGACGGCGACGACGGCGCAGACGATGAAGACGAGCGCCGCGAGTACGGCGAGGCCGACGACGACCTCGCCGACCGAGAAGCGGACCGGCGAGCATATCGCCGCGAGCACGCGCTTGACGGCGAGCGCGGCGGAATTGACCGCGTTCATGACCGCGCGATCAGAGCGCAGCGCGAAAAACGCCGCTGTGAGCGCCGCCGCGACGCCGAGCCACACGAGCCGTCTTTTTATCATGCCTCCCGCCCCCTTTCATACGATGATACCACCGAAACGACGGATTGACAACGACCTTATATTGCCTTAAAGTATAGTTGTTGAAATTTACGCTCAGAGAGGAGGGCGTTACGTGAAAATAATGGCCATAGACTACGGCGACACACGCACGGGCGTGGCGTTTTCCGACCTCACGGGGACGATAGCCGGCGAGACGCTCGTCCTCGTCGAGCGCGAGCCCGGCCGCCTCGCGGGAAAGCTCGCGGAGCTCTATGCTTCGCGCGGGGCGCAGCTCGCCGCGCTGGGCCTGCCGCTGAACATGGACGGCTCGCATGGCGCGCGCGCCGAGCTCTCCGAGGCCATGGCGGAGGCTCTCCGCGCCCGCGGGCTTGAGGTGCGCATGATAGACGAGCGGCTGACGACCGTCGCCGCGCACTCCATCATGGCGGCGGGCGGCATTTCGGGAAAAAAGCGCAAGTCCCGCATAGACGCCGTCGCGGCGACGCTCATTCTCGAAACGGCGCTCGGAATGCTGAAAAACGAAAAGACGGAAGTGACCCCAAATGCTGACTGAAAAAGAAAACCTGCTGCGCATGCACAGGGGCGAGATGCCCGAATACCTGCCCAACACGAACTTCACGGAGTTCAAATGCTCCGCGTTCGTCGACGTCAAGGCCCCGGGGTACCACAAGGACGAGTTCGGCGTGGAGTACGACGGCAAGGTGGATATCTTCGGCGGCGCGCCCATCCCCATCCCGGGCCGGTACGTCCTGCACGACATCACCAAGTGGCGCGACCACATTAAGGCGCCGTCGCTCGAGGGCTTCGACTGGGAGCAGCTGGCCAAGCACGACCTCGAAAATATAGACCGCTCGACCCACGGGACGATCTTCTACTTCGGCAAGATATTCCAGCGCCTCTGCGACTTCATGGGCTTCGAGGAGGGCCTCTGCGCCATGATGGAGGAGCCCGAGGAGTGCTACGCGCTCTTCGACTATATCTGCACGTTTTCCGAAAACGTCCTGAAAAACATCCTCAAATACTATAAGCCCGAATCCGTCTGCATCCCCGACGACACCGCGACGGCCCGCGCGCCGTTTATTTCCTTGGAGACGTACCGCGAGCTCGTCGAGCCCTTCCACCGCCGCATCGCCGAGACCGCGCTCAACGGCGGCGCGTTCATCGAAAAGCACGACTGCGGCAAATGCGAGCTCTTCATCCCCGAGTGGATGGATTTCGGCGTCTGCGCGTGGAACCCCGCCCAGCCCTCGAACGACCTGCCCGGCATCAAGAAGACCTGGGGCCGCCGCCTGATGATAGTCGGCGGGTGGGACTCGCAGGGCGCGATCAGCTTCCCCGAGACGGACGACGAGCTGATGCTCGCGGAGCTCAAAAAATACGTCGACACGCTCGCGCCTGAGGGCGGCTTCATCTTCTCCGCGCGCGTCTCCGGCAAGGCCGACGACCCGAACGTCAAGCGCAAGAATCAGATGATACGCGATTTCTACCTCGGCTACGCCCGCGACTGGTATAAAACGCATTGAGAGGTAACGCCATGAGCTTTCTGACCCCTCCCCCTCCGATCCCGGAGGATAAGATAGTCCGCGCCGAGCGCGCCGACGTCGTAGTCGTCGGCGAGGGGCTCTCCGGCCTCTGCACGGCGCTCAGCGCGCGCGAATGCGGCCTCGACGTCCTCATCGTGACGGCGAGCCGCGGCCCCGTCGGGCGCGGCGGCTCCGTCTTCGCGGCGTACAGCAAGGTGCTTGCCGAGCACGGCTTCGAGCGCGAGGATCTCGACCGCTTCTGGCTGCAGGAGCTGGAGGGCGCGTCCTTCCTGCCCGACCAACGCAAGTGGTACGCGCTGCTGAATAACTCCGAGGAGGCCATGGACTGGCTGACGGACATCCTGCGCGCCGCGGGGCTCGACGTCGTCCTCGAGGACGGCAACAGAGGCGACCGCGACACCCCGACGTGGATGCCGCCCTGCACGCACGCCTTCGTCGGCGCGGGCGTGACCCGCGCGGGCGTCGGCATAACGCTCGCGGTCAAAGCGCTGGAGGAGCGTTTTCTCGCCCTCGGCGGGCGCGTCCTGCGCTCGGCCCCCGCGAGGCAATTAGAGAAGAAGGGCGGCCGCGTGACGGCCGTGCTCGCCGAGACGGCGGAAGGCTTCGTCCGCGCGGAGGCCGCGAAGGCCGTCGTGCTCGCCACCGGCGACTTCTCGGCCAATCCCGAGATGATGCGCGCCTACTGCCCGCAGTACGCGCCGAACTTCACGGCCGACGGCGCCGACTACGATATAGGCTTCAATACCGGCGGCGGGCTCTACCGCGGAGAGGGGCACCTCATGGCCCTCTGGGCGGGCGCGGCGTGGCAGCGCACGTGGCCCGCGGCCGCGATGATACAGGGAAGCCGCCTCGGCTCGAACCTCCCCTACGGCTCGCACCGCGGCCTGCGCGTCAATATCCGCGGCGAACGCTACTGCAACGAGGACATGAACGGCGCCTACACGGCGCTGACTACCCTGCGCGAGCCGAAGGGCCGCGCCTTCGCCATCTGGGGCGCAAACTACGCCCGCGACATCCGCTGGCGCGCCCACGGCGGCCAACGCGACGGCCCTGACGACACGCCGGAAAACGTCCTGAAAAAATGGGCAGATCAGGTCGCCGCGGGGACGCTGAAGACCGCGGACACCCTGCCGGAGCTCCTCGAAAAGCTCGGCCTGCCCGCCTCGACGCTCGATACCATCGAGCACTATAACGCCATCTGCCGCGAGGGGAAGGACCCGGATTTCCACAAATCGCCCGCCTATCTGCAGGAGATACGCGAAGCCCCGTTCTACGGCGGCGAGCTCAATGATATCCGCTTCTTCACGGTCCTCGGCGGGCCGAGGACGGACGCCGCGCTCCGCGTCTGCGACGCGGACGACGAGCCCATACCGGGCCTATACTGCGTCGGCTCAATGGTCGGCGACATGTACGCAAACTATTATAATTTCCGCATCCCCGGCCAGAACTACGGCGCGTGCCTGACCTTCGGCTATCTTCTCGGCCGCTCTCTGGCAAAATAGCGGAACTTTTTCCGCGCCGGACTCGTCTTAACAGCAAGGAGGCGAAAAGCATGACCGGAAAAGACAAGTGCAGAATGCTCCGCGAGATACGCAGACGCATCGCGGAGGAAAACGACATAGAGCTCATAACGAGCGAATGCACGCACAAGGGCTCCTGCCGCGGCACCTGCCCGAAGTGCGAGGCGGAGCTGCGCTTTCTCGAGCGGAGCCTCGCGCGGCGCAAAAGCCTCGGCAAGCGCGTCTCCGTCGCGGCGCTCGCGCTCGGCATGACGGCCTCGATGGCCGGCTGCGTCCTGCCGGAGATATCCGTCAAGCCCACGGACGATCTCGAAGGCGACGTGCCCATGCAGACCGCCGAGCCGACCGAAGAGGTCTTCGTCCTCGACGGCGACGTGGCGTATATCCCCGAAGACGACCCCGAGAGGCTCGAGGGCGAGATAGCCGTTCCCGAAGGCGACGTGGCGTTTTTCCCGGACGAATACGGTGAGCTCGAGGGCGAGCCCGCCGTCTATGACGACGGCGGCAGCATCCACGGCCCCGAGCCCGACGCGCAGATCCCCGAGACGCCCGTTCCCGTCGTGCCAAGAAGCGACGCCGGAGCGCAGGGCTGACATGCCGGAGCCGACCTATCCCCTTCTCTTAATAGACCGCCTGCGCATGGAGACAGACGGCGACGGCGTGACGACGCTCGTCGCGGGAGCTGGCTGCCCGCTCAAATGCCGCTACTGCCTCAATAAGAGCGTCCTGACTCGCTCCCCCGAGCCCGTCACGGCGCGGGAGCTCTACGACAGGCTGAAGATAGACGATCTGTATTTTCTCGCGACGGGCGGAGGCCCGACCTTCGGCGGCGGGGAATCCCTGCTGCACGCGGACTTCATAGCGCGCTTTCGCGAGGTCTGCGGCCCCGGCTGGCGCATATACGCCGAGACGTCGCTGAACGTCGCCCCGGAGGCCGTACGGACGGCGGCGAAGTGCGTCGACGGCTTCATCGTCGACATCAAGACCGCGGACGCGGATATCTACCGCGCCTACACCGGCGGCGAGGCCGCCCCGGCGCTTTCCAATCTCGGCCTTCTGCTCTCCCTCGTCCCGCCGGAGCGCGTGCGCGTGCGCGTCCCGCTCATACCGGGGTATAACGACGAGGCCGACCGCCTGAAGACGGAGAAGACCGTCCGCGCGCTCGGGGCCGAGAACGTCGAGCTCTTCGATTACGTCATAAGATAAAGACCGACCTTAAAATTCCCCGCTCCGGCGGGGATTTTTTGTTGACATCGGCGACGTTTTTTGAGATAATTTTCCCGTCGGAGGCGCGGATGCGCCGCGTCCGTCCGGCCCGGGCCGCCGGCCCTTTATTTTTCGGGAGGTAAAGGATAATGAAGCTCGTTTATACAGGAAAGACCAAGAACGTCTACGCGCTCGACAACGGCAACTATCTGCTCAAATTCAAGGACGACTGCACCGGCAAGGACGGCGTCTTCGACCCCGGCATGAACGAGGTCGGCCTCACCATCGAGGGCGTGGGCGACGTCAACCTGCGCATGTCGATATACTTCTTCGAGAAGATCAACGCCGCCGGCATCAGGACGCATTTCGTCAGCGCCAACCTCGCCGACACGACCATGGAGGTCCTGCCCGCGAAGGTGTTCGGCAAGGGCCTCGAGGTCATCTGCCGCCACAGGGCCGTCGGCAGCTTCTACCGCCGCTATCAGGAGTACTGCACCGAGGGGCAGGAGCTCCCCGCCTACGTCGAGACGACGTTCAAAAACGACGCGCTGGGCGATCCCCTCGTGACGAAGGACGGCCTCATCGTCCTCGGCATAATGACCGCCGAGCAGTATGACGACATCCGCGACATGACCAAGAAGATAACCCAGATCGTCGCCGACGACCTCAAGGCGAAGGGTCTCGACCTCTACGACATCAAGTTCGAGTACGGCTACGACGCCGAGGGCAAGGTCATGCTCATCGACGAGATCGCCTCCGGCAACATGCGCGTATACAAAAACGGCGAGTACATCGACCCGATGACCCTCTCCGAGCTCTTCTTCGCCGCAAAGTAAAGATCTACGTATCAAAACCTCCCGCTCCGGCGGGAGGTTTTCCTTTTTCAGCCTTCCCCCTTGAGGGGAAGGTGGCATCCGCCGTCTTACGCAAGGCCGGATGCCGGTTGAGGTGGACCGATAACTCCGCACCAGCAGGGAGCGCGTAGGGCGGGGCTCCCTCGCCCCGCCGTTTTGTCTCGCACCGGCTCAAAACAGAGGTCATTCCGAGGAGCCGCCTCGCGCGGCGGCGACGTGGGAATCCGTCCTTTTCGGGAGTACGGATCGCCGCGTCGCTTCGCTCCTCGCGATGATGGGAAAGATCCTTCGTCGCTTTGCTCCTCAGGATGACAAGGGGGGCCGGAGGGAGCCTTTTTGCACAATATCTATCCCGTCGCCCGCGTTCCGCGCTTTTTTCATCATAAACGCCTATGGCTTTCCCGCCCGCATCCATGTATAATGGTTTTAGTGGATATAGCTAAATCCTCATTTTACCAAAGGAGACGACGACCATGAACATGGACCTCTGGATACGCCAGACCATCTCGACGCCGAACAAGAAAGCCATGCCGCTCCTGTCCTACCCCGCGGTGCAGCAGCTCTTCATCTCCGTCGAGCAGCTCCTCAAGTCCTCCAGCGAGATGGCGCTCGGCGTGCGCCTCATAGCCGACCGCTACGACATGCCCTTCGCCACGACGTACATGGACCTCTCCGTCGAGGCCGAGGCCTTCGGAGCCCACTGCACGTACCACACCGACGACATCCCGACCATCACGGGCCAGCTCGTCTCGAATCAGGAGGAGGCCGACGCGCTCGTCGTCCCCGAGGTCGGCGCGGGCAGGACGGGCAAGGTCCTCCGCGCGCTCCAGAAGACGCTCGTCCTCGTCAACGACAGGCCCGTTTTCTGCAACTGCACGGGCCCCTTCTCCATGGCGGGCCGCCTCATGGACGTCAACGAAGTGCTGCTTCTGACCTACGAGGAGCCGGAGCTCGTCCACACGGTCCTCGAAAAGTGTACGGAATTTCTCATTAACTACATCAAGGCGATGAAGGCCGCGGGCGCCAACGGCGTCGTCATGGCGGAGCCCCTCGCGGGCCTCATGTCCGTCGGCCCGATGAAGGAATTCTCCTCGGACTACATCAAGCGCATCATCGACGAGCTGCAGGACCGCGACTTCGTCTTCTGCTATCATAACTGCTCCAACGCCATCGAGAAGAAGGTCGACGCCGTCCTCGCGACGGGCGCGAAGATGTTCCACTTCGGCGATCAGGCCGACATGTGGCAGCTTCTCGAGACGCTGCCGGACAACGTCATCGTCATGGGCAACATCAGCCCCTCGGCGGTCTTCATGTGCGACAGCACGGACAAGATGGCGCTCGACACGCAGACGCTGCTTCGCAAGTGCATGATACACGACAACTTTATGATCTCCTCCGGCTGCGACATCCCCGCCAAGACGCCGCTGCAGAACATAGACAAGTTCTTCGAGGTCATCAACCTCGGCTACCACAAGATGCGCCTGTGGAACCTCATCAGCTGAAAAATCAACGCAAAAAGCCCGCTCCACCCGGAGCGGGCTCTTTCCTTTATTCAGGCTTCCCCTTGAGGGGAAGCTGGCACAGCGAAGCCGTGACTGATGAGGTGGACGTTCCCCCACCCGGAGGGATCTATTATTGCATCATTCCGGGACTTTTTCCTCTCTCGGGATAAAGCCCATCTGCGGGACGACGACGCCGTTATCCTCGCTGAAGAGGTAGCGCAGGCCGTCGGGCGTGTACTTGCTCCACGACCTGCCCCAGTGCGATTCGCGGCTGTCGATGACGAGGCAGAGGCGCTTCGCGTCTATCTTGAGGCTGTCCTTGATGCGGCGGTAGACCGTCATCGCCGCGGGGGCTATCGTGACGTCGAAGGTCTGGTCGCCCGAGTACATATAGATGCGGACGTCCGCGAGCCGCGCCGGATCGTAGGCGTCGATGAGCTCGAGGCAGTCCTCGTGGAGGATGTCGAGCCCCGGCGAGAGGACGAGCGAGCGCCCGAAGACGTCGGGATCGCGGAGCGTCATATAGAGCGCCATGAGGCCGCCCATCGAGGCGCCGCCTATGCCGGTGTGCGCCGCGTCGGGGAGCGTCATGAAGTTCGCGTCTATGACGGGCTTGAGCGTATCGCGGACGAAATCCGCGTAGTACCCGCCGAGGGCGACGACCGGCGGCATGCCGGGCGCGCGCGGGATGCGGTGGGCGGGGTTGCGCTTATAGGGCGGGAGCAGCTCGCAGGCGCGGTCGTCGGACGTGTCTATGCCGACGACGATGCAGTGCAGCTCCGGGGGCAGCTCGCTCACGCGCTTGTCGCACTCCCACGAGCCCATGTTCGCGGGCGAATCCTGCGGCGGGAAGACCATGTTCCCGTCGTGCAGGTAGAGCACGGGAAAGCGCCGCTTCCCGTCGTACTCCTCCGGCAGCCAGACGCGTATAGTGCGCATGCGCCCGTCGGGGATGGGGTGCATCGCGATCTCGAACGTCAGCAGCCTCCCGCGCGAAACGAGCTCCGGCCGCTCGGTAAACGTTATTGCCATATTCGCCGCTCCCTTCGTATAAGCCTTCCCCCTTCGGGGGGAAGGTGGGTGAGCGAAGCGAACCCGGATGAGGGGCAATATCTTCCATGCCCCTCATCAGTTCGTCGTCGCAAGTTCCGTATCGCTCGCGGCATCCTGCGGAGCCGCTTGCTCGCTCCACTGCTCCTCCTCTCCAAACCGGACCCGCTTCGCTGGGCTCCGGTTTGGGAAATCAGAGATAGGTTATTGAATATGCGCCGCGACAGCTTCCCCCCGGCGGGGGGAAGCCTTATTTAATCAAATCTCGACCGTGCCCTCGTAGCACTTGACGGCGCTGCCCGTCAGGTAGACGCGGCCGCCCTCGTAGCGGATGATGAGGTCGCCGCCGCGGAGCTTGACGGTGATGTTCTCCCCGGGGCTGCAGCGCCCCGTCTCGATGGCGCAGACCGCCGCCGCGCACGCGCCGGAGCCGCAGGCCATCGTCTCGCCGTTGCCGCGCTCCCAAGCGCGCATCATGACGGTCGTCTCGTCGAGCACCTGCACGAACTCGGTATTGACCCTCTCGGGGAATATCCTGTCGTTTTCAAAGCACGGCCCTATCGCCTCGAGGTCGAGCGCGTCGACGTCGTCGACGAAGACGACGCAGTGCGGGTTGCCGACGGAGAGGCAGGAGATGGTGTGCTTGCCGCCCGCGACCTCCGTCTCGCGGTCGAGAACGCGGTCGCCCTCGAGCAGGACGGGGACGTTGTGCGGCCTGAAATCGGCCTTGCCCATGTCGACGGTGACGGTGCTGACGAGGCCGTTTTGCGTATATACGCGCAGGCTGACGATGCCTGCCGGCGTCTCGACCTCCATGGCGCGCTTGGTGACGATGCCGTTATCATAGAGGTATTTGCCGACGCAGCGCAGGGCGTTGCCGCCTATGCCGCCGTTTGTGCCGTCCATGTTGTAGATGCTGACCTTCGCGTCCGCGACGCGGGAGGGCTGGACGAGCACGACGCCGTCGCCGCCTATGCCGAGGTGGCGGTCGGAGAGGCGTATCGAGAGCGACTCAGGGCAGTCGATATTCTCGGTCAGGCAGTTAAAGTAGATATAGTCGTTGCCGCAGGTCTGCATCTTGGTAAAGTCGCGGCGGACGCGGGTCTTGCGCATGTTGTTGATATCCACGAGCTCGACGCTCTCGAGCGAGTAGCGCCCGCGCAGGCAGTCCGCGACGGCGGAGGCCGTGTCGAGGCTCGTCAGGCAGGGGATGCTGCGCTCGACGGCCTTGCGGCGTATCTTGACGCTGTCGCGCGTCGGCAGGCGGCCCTTGGTGGACGTCGAGATGACGTAGTCGACCTTGCCGGACTCGATGAGCGTGATGCCGTCGAGCTCGTAGGGGTCGTCCTCCTTATGGAGCTTACCGACGGTCACGGCGTCGATGCGGACGCGGCGGAGCGCGGCGGCCGTGCCCTCGGTGGCGTAGATGGTAAAGCCGAGCTCGGAAAACTTTCTCGCAATGAGGACGGCCTCGGCCTTGTCCCTGTCCTTGACGGTCATGAAGACGCCGCCCGTGCGCCCAAGCTTGTACCCGGCCGCGCGCAGGCCCTTATAGAGCGCCTCCTCTATCGTCGCCGCGAGGCCGAGCACCTCGCCGGTGGACTTCATCTCGGGCCCGAGCTGATTGTCGAGGTTGGCGAGCTTTTCAAACGAGAAGACCGGCACCTTGACCGCGACGTAGGCGGGCTTCGGGTATAGCCCGGTGCCGTAGCCCATGTCGGCGAGCTTCTCCCCGAGCATGGCGCGGGTCGCGAGGTCGACCATCGGCAGGCCCGTGACCTTGCTTATATAGGGGACGGTGCGCGACGAGCGGGGGTTTACCTCGATGACGTAGAGCTTGCCGTCCTTGATGAGATACTGGATGTTTATAAGTCCGCGCGTATCGAGCGCGAGGGCGAGCTTGCGCGTGCTCGTGACTATCGTCTCGCGCATGTCGTCGTCTATGTTCCACGAGGGGTAGACGGCGATACTGTCGCCGGAGTGTATGCCGGCGCGCTCTATGTGCTCCATGATGCCGGGGATGAGGATATCGTCCCCGTCGCAGATGGCGTCGACCTCGAGCTCGGTCCCCATGAGGTACTTGTCAATGAGCACGGGGTTTTCGATGTTCTGCTCGAGGATGATGCCCATGTATTCGCGTATGTCCTCCGGGCCAAAGGCGATGATCATGTTCTGCCCTCCGAGCACGTAGCTCGGGCGCATGAGGACGGGATAGCCGACCTTCTCGGCGGCCTCCAGCGCCTCGGCCTCGGTCATGACTGTGAGGCCCGCGGGGCGCTCGATGTTCAGCCCCTCGAGCAGCGCGTCGAAGCGGGCGCGGTCCTCGGCGGCGTCGATGCTGTCGGCGCTCGTGCCGAGTATGCGCACTCCCGCCTCGTCGAGAAAATGCGTGAGCTTTATGGCCGTCTGTCCGCCGAAGGCGACGACCACGCCCCACGGCTTTTCCACGGCGAGTATGCCGGAGACGTCCTCGGGCGTGAGCGGCTCGAAGTAGAGCCTGTCCGCCGTGTCGAAGTCGGTCGAGACGGTCTCGGGGTTGTTGTTGACGATGACGACGTCGAAGCCCGCCTGCTTGAGGGCCCACACGCAGTGGACGCTCGCGTAGTCGAACTCTATGCCCTGCCCGATGCGGATGGGGCCCGAGCCGAAGACGATGACGGTGCGCTTGTCGGAATTTCGCTCCTTGATGAACTCCGTCGCCTCGCATTCGTCGTCGAAGGTCGAGTAGAAGTACGGCGTCTCCGCGTCGAACTCGGCGGCGCAGGTGTCGACCATCTTGTAGACGGGCCTGCGCGGGCGCGGTATCGCGCGGCCGGAGAGCTTTTCTATCAGCGCGTCGGGGTAGCCGAGGCGCTTGGCGCGCAGATACAGCGCGTCGTCGAAGCCGCCCGCGAGCTCCTCGTCCATGCGGGCGAGGATGCGCAGTCTGTAGATGAACCAGCGGTCTATCTTCGTCGCGGCGTATATCTCCTCGACGTCGAAGCGGCGGCGGAGCGCCTCGTAGACGACGAAGATGCGCTCGTCCGTCGCGTCGCGGAGCCTCGCATGGAGCTCCCCGTCGGTGAGCTCGGCCATGTGCGGGCTGAAGAAGCTGTTGCGGCCTATCTCCGCGCCGCGGACGGCCTTCATCATCGCGGCCTCGAAGCTCTCGCCTATGGCCATGACCTCGCCGGTCGCCTTCATCTGCGTCCCGAGCGTGCGGGAGGCGTAGACGAACTTGTCGAACGGCCACTTCGGGAACTTCACGACGACGTAGTCGATGGAGGGCTCGAAGCAGGCGGTCGTCTTGCCGGTGACGGCGTTTTTTATCTCGTCCAGCCTGTACCCGACGGCTATCTTCGTCGCGACCTTGGCGATGGGGTAGCCCGTGGCCTTGCTGGCGAGCGCCGAGGAGCGCGAGACGCGCGGATTGACCTCGATTATCTTGTATTCGAAGCTGTCGGGGTCAAGCGCGAACTGGACGTTGCACCCGCCCTGAACGCCGAGCGCGTCGACGATGTTCATGGCGGCGGTGCGCAGCATGCCGAACTCGTTTGCCGAGAGCGTGACGGCGGGCGCGACGACGATGCTGTCGCCCGTGTGGATGCCCACGGGGTCGACGTTTTCCATGGAGCAGATCGTGATGATGTTGCCCGCGCCGTCGCGCATGACCTCGAATTCAATTTCTTTCCAGCCCGCGACGCTCTGCTCGACGAGCACCTGATGTATCGGGGAGGCGCGCAGGCCGTTGAGGCAGATCTCGTGCAGCTCCTCGCGCGTACTCGCCATGCCGCCGCCCGTGCCGCCGAGCGTGAAGGCGGGGCGGATGATGAGCGGGAGGCCGACTTCGTCGGCAAACGCCATGGCGCTCTCGACGTCGGTGACGACCGTCGAGGGGATGACGGGCTGGCCTATGGCCATCATCGTATCCTTGAACATCTGCCTGTCCTCGGCCTTGTCTATCGTATCGGGATCGGCGCCGAGCAGGCGGACGTGCATCTTGTCGAGGAAGCCCTCCTTCGCGAGCTGCATCGAGAGCGTGAGGCCGTTTTGCCCGCCGAGCGTGCTCAGCAAGCTGTCCGGGCGCTCCTTTTCTATGATGCGGCGCAGGACGGGGAGGCTCAGCGGCTCGATATATATCCTGTCGGCCATCGCGCCGTCTGTCATTATGGTCGCGGGGTTGGAGTTTACGAGGACGACCTCGAGCCCGTCCTCCTTGAGGGCGCGGCAGGCCTGCGTGCCCGCGTAGTCGAATTCGGCGGCCTGCCCGATGACGATCGGGCCGGAGCCGATGACCATTACTTTCTTTATGCCTCTGGCAAGCGGCATGTCAGCACACTCCCTTCAAAAACTCGTCGTAGATGAACGACATGTCGTCCGGCCCGCCCGCCGTGGACGGGAAAAACTGCAGGCTCAGCGCGGGTATATCCGTATATCTGAGGCCCTCTATGGTGTCGTCGTTGATGTTGACGAAGGAGGCTCTCGCTCCGTCGAACGCGCTCGCGACGGCCCAGCCGTGGTTTTGCGAGCTTATCCTGACGCGGCCCGTCGCCGTATCGCGGACGGGCTGGTTGCCGCCTCTGTGCCCGCAGGGCATGCGGTAGCACTCCCCTCCCGCGGCGAGCGCCATTATCTGGTGCCCGAGGCCGAGGCCGAGAAGCGGCGTCTCGCGGCGGAGAAGCTCCCTGACCGTCTCTATCGCGGCGGCGTAGGCGTGCGGATCGCCGGGCCCTCCCGAGAGGACGACGGCCCCCGCCCCGTCGAGCAGGACGTCGGCGGGCGTATCCCACCCCAGCGCGGCGACGCCGCAGCCGCGGGCGTTGAGTTCCGAAATTATGTTGCCGTGCGCGCCGAAGTCGAGCATGGCGACGATGCGCTCCGAGCCGCCCGGCGCGTCGAACATCTGCGGCGCGCGCGGGGCCGCGGGGACGAAGGGCTCGTGGGAAGCGAGCCTCGCCTTCTGCTCGGGCGAGAGCGTGCGGGACCTTGTAACAATGGCGTTCATCGGGCCCTTCGCGCGGATGAGGCGCGTCAGCCGCCTCGTATCCACCCCGCAAAGCCCGGGAACGCCGTTTTTCGTCATATATTCGTCTATGGTGCCCTCCGCGCGGAAATTCGAAGGCTCCGCGCACACGTCGCGGACGATGTACGCCGCGAGCGCGGGCGTTCCCGCCTCGGGGACGACGCCGTAATTGCCCGTCACGGGGAAGGTCGAGCAGACGATCTGCCCGGAAAATCTCGCGTCGGACATCTCCTCGGGCCATCCGACGACCGTCGTGGAGAATACGAGCTCGCCGAACGCGTCGACGGGCGCGCCGAAAGCCTGCCCCTTGAAAACGTCGCCGCTTTCACAGAAAAGGTATGCGTCCATTTTGACCTCCGATCCGCCGGAGCTCCGGCGAAAAAGTCCGATTTGCACGGTAGTTTGCTTAACTTATAATTTTAATGCATTTTCGCGCTTTTTTCAACCGAAAATATCGCTTTCATGCAGGAAATTGCGTCCGCGTATTCATTTGCGCCGGTTTGCTCCCCCGCGCGCGGTTTGACAAACGCGGCGGCCGGTTATATAATAAATTGTCGGCGGGAAGTGACCCCGCTGACTTTTGTCGTATCCAGCTTCGCACGCCGCGCACCCCTCGGCTCCCTTTGCGAAAGGGAGCTGTCGAGGCGGAGCCGAGACTGAAGGATCGGATCCCTATCTTCCTGATATTCCTGCGAAGCAGCGGCGTTATTTGACCCGATCCCCCCTGTATCCCCCCTTTCTCAAAGGGGGGCTCATTTCCGAATTTTCAACAGCAAAGGAGCGATTTATATGCGTCAATTCAAGGCTGAATCAAAGAGACTTCTGGGGCTGATGATCGATTCGATCTACACGCACAAGGAGATATTCCTGCGCGAGATCATATCCAACGCCTCCGACGCCATAGACAAGCTCGCCTACCGCGCGCTGACGGACGACTCCGTCGGCATGTCCCGCTCCGACTTCGCGATAACCGTCGAGGTCGACAAGGACGCGCGCACGATAACCGTTACCGACAACGGCATAGGCATGACCGCCGAGGAGCTCGATTCCAATCTCGGCGTCATCGCCCGCAGCGGGAGCGGCGAATACAAGGCCGCCGCCGAGGGCGAGGACGTCCCCGACATCATAGGGCAGTTCGGCGTCGGGTTTTACAGCGCCTTCATGGTCGCCGACAGCGTGACCGTATATTCCCGCGCGTTCGGCTCCGACGGGGCCAACGTCTGGCAGTCCAAGGGCGCCGAGGGCTACACCGTCAAGCCCTGCGAGCGCGCATCAGTCGGGACGAGCGTCGTCATGCACATAAAGCCCGACACGGAGGACGAGAAGTATTCCGAGTTTCTCGAACCGTGGCGCCTGCGCGAGCTCATCAAGAAATACAGCGACTATATCGCTTGGCCGATAAAGCTCGACGGCGAGACGGTCAACAGCATGAAGCCCATCTGGCAGCGCGCCAAAAGCGAGGTCACGGACGAGGACTGCGCGAAGTTCTATAAGGAAAAGTACTACGATACCGAGGACCCCGCCGCCGTCATCCGCGTCAGTGCCGAGGGCATCGTCAGCTATAAGGCCATGCTCTTCATCCCCTCCCGCGCGCCCTATAACTACTACATGCGCGACTATAAGGCCGGCCTCTCGCTCTACTCTAACGGCGTCATGATCATGGAAAAGTGCACCGACCTGCTGCCGGAGTGCTTCCGCTTCGTGCAGGGCGTCGTGGACTCGGCGGACCTCTCGCTGAATATATCCCGCGAGATGCTCCAGCACGACAGGCAGCTCCGCGCCATCGCCTCCAACCTCGAAAAGAAGGTCAAAAACGAGCTCGAAAAGCTCATGCGCGACGACCGCGAGAAGTATGAAAAGTTCTTCGCCGCGTTCGGGCTCCAGCTCAAATACGGCGTCGTCAGCGGCTTCGGGGAAAAGCGCGAGCTGCTGCGCGATCTGCTGCTCTTCCCCTGCTCGGGGCACGAAAAGCCCGTCTCGCTCGCCGAGTACGCCGCCGCCATGCCCGAGGGCCAGCCCTATATCTACTGGGCGCGCGGCGACAGCGCGGCCCTGCTCGAGCGCCTGCCGCAGGCGGAGCTCGTGCGCGACGCGGGCTATGAAGTCCTCTATCTGACCGAGGAGGTCGACGAATTCGTCGTCAACGCCCTCGGCGAGCAGGGCGGCAAGGAGCTGCGCAGCGTCACCGCCGACGACCTCGGCCTTCCCGCTCGCACGACGCAGGCCGAGAGCGAAAAGCGCGCCGAGGAGGCGAAGGACCTGCTCGATTTCGTCAGGGAGACTCTCGGCGGCGCCGTCGCCGAGGCGCGCCTGACGGACAAGCTCAAGAGCTGGCCCGCCTGCATCGCCGCAAAAGGCCCCATCAGCATCGAGATGGAGCGCTACTTTAACTCCCTGCCCGGCGCGGGCGAGAAGGTCAAGGCCGAGCGCGTGCTTGAGCTCAACCCCGAGCACGCCGTCTACGCGAAGCTGCGCGACGCTTTCGAAAATGACCGCGACCGCGCCGACGCCATCGTCCACGCCCTCTATTACGAGGCCCTTCTCGTCGCGGGCGTCCCGCTCGACGATCCCGCCGAGCTCGCGGGATTAATTAACGAACTGCTGGTGTAAATAAAACAGCCTCCCCTGCGTAAGGGGAGGTGCCGAGCGAACGCGAGGCGGAAGGGTCGTGCCGGCGCATTCGCGGGAAGCGCTTCCCTAACTTGCGTTGCGACGACCCCTCAGGCGACCTCGCGGCCGCCAGCTCCCCTTACGCAGGGGAGCCACTCCCCCCATTCAGAGATAAGGAGAGAGCTATGAAAAGACTTGTCGCCGTATTGACCGCGCTTTGCCTGCTCGCCGCGCTTTTCGCCGGCTGCAGCGTCGCGAAGATCGAGCCCACGCCCGAGCCGACCCCGGAGCCGACGCCGGAGCAGACAGCCCCGCCGGCTAAGGAGCCTCCCGCCCCGCGCGATCCCTCGAAGGACCTGCTGCTCGTCGTGGACTTCCAGAACGTCTACCTCCCCGGATACGAGTGGGCCTGCCCCTCGATGCCGGAGGCGATGCGCAACACGATGCGCGTCATGGACTCGGAAAACGCCCCCGACGCCGTCATGACGAAGTTCGTCGCCCCCGCGGAGGCGGAGGGCCGCTGGGCAGAGTATAACAAGGCCTACGCCGACATAAACGCCGACCCCTTCCTCGCGGAGTTTCCCGACGAGCTGCAGCCCTACGCCGGGCGTGCGACGGTCGTCGAAAAATCGACCTACTCCTCGATGGACGCGCCGGAGGTGCTCGCCGCGATGAAGGGCAAGACAGCCGTCGTGCTCGCGGGCGTGGTCGCCGACTGCTGCGTGCTCGCGACGATGATGGACGCGATGGACCTCGGCTACGAGGTCGTCTACCTCTATGACTGCATAGGCGGCTCGAGCCCCGAGTCGGAAGCGGAGGTTCGCGCGCTCGCGGAGCTCTACGAGCCCGTCCACGTGACCGTCATGAGCTCCGAGCAGTACCTGACCGCCATCGCCGAGGGCAAGACGGACGCCTCCGAGCCCGAGCCGATCGACGAGCGGAAAAACGGCGAGGTCTACGTCCTCTTCACGAGCGACGTCCACTGCGGCGTCGACGAGGGCTTCGGCTACGTCGGCCTCAAGCAGATACGCGACACTCTTGAGGCCGAGGGCTATACGACCATACTCGTCGACGACGGCGACGCGATACAGGGCGAGTCCATCGGCACGCTGACGCGCGGCGAGGCCGTCCTCGATCTCATGAACGCCATGGGCTACGACGTCGCCATCCCCGGCAACCACGAATTCGACTACGGCATGCAGACCTTCCTCAATCTGGCCGAGAAGGCCGAATTCCCCTACATAAGCTGCAACTTCACCTATAAAGACGAGCTCGTCTTCGAGCCCTACGTCATCCTCGAGGCCGCAGGGCTGAAGATAGCCTTCGTCGGCGTCTCGACGCCCGAGACGATAACGAGCTCGACCCCCTCCATTTTCATGGACGACTCCGGCGAGTTCGTCTACGGCTTCATGCGCGACGCGACGGGCGAAGCCGTCTACGCCGCCGTGCAGAGCGCCGTCGACGCCGCGCGCGCCGAGGGCGCGGACCTCGTCTACGTCATGGGCCACATGGGCAACGCCGAATACAGCCGCCCCTGGACCTACGCCGACGTCATCGAGCACACGCGCGGGATAGACGTCTTCCTCGACGGACACAGCCACGACACCGACCTCGTCAATATGCTCAACGTCGACGGCGAGAGCGTCGTCCGCGCCGCGGTCGGCACGAAGCTCAGCTGCATAGGCTACAGCCACATCTCCGCAGAAGGCGAGATCCTCGAGACGGGCGTCTGGAGCTGGCCGAACAACTCCCCCGTGCCCGACCTGTTCGGGATAGAAAACGACATGACCCCCGAGGTCGAGGCCGCTTACGCCGCCATGCAGGAGAGCGTCGGCCGCGTCCTCGCGCACGTGAACTACGACCTGCTCATCTTCGACCCGGTCGAGCGCGACTCCTCCGGCAACGCGATACGCATGGTGCGCCGCGCCGAGACCAACATGGGCGACTTCTGCGCCGACGTCATCCGCGCGCAGACCGGCGCGGATATAGCGATGATAGGCGGCGGAGGCGTCCGCAGCAACTTCTATAAGGGCGACGTCACCTACGGCGACGTCATCTCCGTCTGGCCGTACGAGAACTCGATATGCATCATCGAGGCGACCGGGCAGCAGATACTCGACGCGCTCGAATGGGGCGCGCAGGCCGTCCCGGGCGAGCACGGCGCTTTCATGCAGGTCTCCGGCATGACCTACGAGGTCGACGTCTCCGTCCCGAGCGGCTGCAAGGCCGACGAGAACAACATCATGACCGGCATCGAGGGCGCCCGCCGCGTCAAGAACGCGACCGTCGGCGGCGAGCCTCTCGACCCCGAGAAGACCTACACGGTCGCGGGCCCGAGCTACTGGATCATCGAGCACGGCGACGGCGTCACGGCCTTCGACGGCGCGGCCGTCGTGCAGGAGAGCGCGGGCGTCGACAACCTCATCATGCTCGACTACCTCACGAACGTCCTCGGCGGCGACGTCGGCCCCGACTACGCCGACCCTTACGGTCAGGGCCGCATCACGATCCTCGGCTCCGACGACTGACCGCATCAAAGCCTCCCCCTGCACCCCCAATAGCCTCCCCTGCGTAAGGGGAGGTGGCGCGAAGCGCCGGAAGGGTCGTCGCATCGCATCTTCGGGAAGCACGTAGGGCGGGGCGCCCACGCCCCACCGCGTTTCCCCGTCCAAAATCCAAACCGGAGCCCGGCGAAGCGGGTCCGGTTTGGAGAGGAGGAGCAGCGGAGCGAGCAAACGGCTCCTCAGGACGCCGCGTGCGATACGGAGCTTGCGACGACGAAAGGAGAGCCGCATGAAAAGACTTATCGCAGTTTTGACCGCGCTGTGCCTGCTCGCAGCGTTCGCGGGCTGCAAGGCTTCGGAAAAGCCTTCCCTCGCCGCCTACCTCTCCGGCCTCGGGCTTGAGACCCGGAGCGTCGCCGTGCGCGAGCTGACCTCCGAGAAGGCGCCTCCCCCGTCCTCCGGCGGGGAGACTGGCGCGCTCCCTCCCGACGACACCGTCGTCCGCGGCAGGGTCGACGCCATCGAAGGCGCGACCGTCGCCGACGGGGAGAGGACGTGGTATATCGCCGTCGTCACGATATCCGTCGGCGATATCCTGCACGGCTCCGTCGGCGGAAAGACTCTCCGCGCCGTGACCGCCGCAGCGACGAACGAGGACGTCGAATGGCTGTCCGACCCGCGCGCAGGCGGGCTCGCGCTCGGGCAGAGCGCCGAGTTCGTCCTCCGCGGCACAGACGATATGACTTGGGAGATAGCCGGAACGAGCTTCCCCGTCTCAGACCTCGCGGAATATTCCCTGATCGGCCTTGGCTGATCTTTGCACAAACTTCGCACCCCTCCAAGGGGACGCCCATGTATAGCATCCTCCCGGCCTCCTTAGGGCGTGCAGATTAGGGATAAGGCAGGTTTTGCGAGGCTCTTTTCCGCCCAAACTTCATAAAGAACCGCCGGAAATACATATCCAGTATTCCCGGCGGTTCTTATTTTGCCTAGACGAAAAATAGCTCTCGCAAAACTGCTTTGCACCGCAAAAAGTGAGATTTTTGTGTCAGACGAGGCGAACGGCGCAGGAATACTGGCTTTTGTATTCCGAGTACGGGCAACGAAGTCTGACGCGAAAAGATCCTTTTTG
>JAFZOI010000006.1 GCA_017550645.1 Oscillospiraceae bacterium | reverse complement strand
TCCGCCCCCGGCGCCTATTTCGTTACGATCTGCACGAAGGATCGAAGATGCGTCTTGTCCCGTATCGCCGTAGGGGAGGGGCTCGCCCCTCCCGCGGTCGAGCTGTCGCCCATCGGCCAATGCGTTAAGGAACAGATCCTCGAGCTGCCGGATCGCTATCCCACGGTTCATATCGACAATTATGCGATCATGCCAAATCATGTCCATTTGTTGGTTTCGATTCATGCTGATACGGGAGGGGCAAGCCCCTCCCCTACGTTCCGCCCTGATTCGGGAGGGGCAAGGGACTCCCCTACGTTGTTTGACGTCGTGCGCGTGCTCAAATCTCTCTCGACGCGGCTATCCCGCGAGCATCCGGGGGATCTGCCGCTCTGGCAGCGCTCTTTTCACGAACACGTGATACGCAACGAGCGGGACTACCGGGAAATATGGGAATATATCGACGCGAATCCGGCGAAATGGGCCGAGGATCGCTACTATAAGCAATAAGCGGATCTATCATTTGACGCAAAAACGGCGCCGACTTCGGTCGGCGCCGTTTCGTTTGCGGGTCTTGTCAGTCGGGCCGGAAGGCGCGTCGGCGCTTTTCGGGGCTTGCATTTTGCGCGCCGCCGCGCTATCATGGAAAACAGAATACATGTCATCGGAGGACAGTACGCCGCAGCGTAGGGGACGGCAGAGCGAAGGCTCTGCGGGGCCGCCTGTCGGAGAAGATGCCGGGTGCGCTCGGAACTATCGGCTTTTGCCGTGCGTTCCGGGCTTGTTTTTTTAAGGAGGTCAGCATGGACGAAAAAAGAGTCGCGCTCACGCCGCTGGAAAACGGCGACCGCGAACGCTTCATCAGGGAAAATCAGCTCGCCTTCAAGTACGGCGCGGCGGAGGAATTCGGCCCCCGCGACGACCACTTCGACGAGGACGGCGAGATCATTTCCCGCGAGACGATAGAGCGGTGCATCGACGGCGGCGAGGCCTACCGCATAAGGCTGGACGGCGAGACCGTCGGCGGCCTCGTCGTGAGGATAGACCCGGAGACGCAGCGAAACGAGCTGGAGCTGCTCTTCGTCGACCCCGCCGCGCACGGCCGCGGCGTCGGTCAGGCGGCGTGGCGCGAGGTCGAGCGGCTCTACCCGGAGACGCGCGTCTGGGAGACGTGCACGCCCTACTTTGAAAAGCGCAACATCCACTTTTACATCAACCGCTGCGGCTTTCACGCCGTGGAATTTTTCTGCGCGGCGCACCGCGACCCGCGGGAGCCGGACTGCCCCGACGAGGGCCCGGACGAGATGTTCCGCTTCGAAAAGCGCATGAGATAAGCGCGCAAAAACGGCGCCGACTTCGGTCGGCGCCGTTTGTCGTATGTCGTTGCGTCAGTCGAGCTGGAAGGCGCCCGTATACAGGCGGTAGTAGATGCCCTGCTGCTCGATGAGCTGGTCGTGGTTGCCGCGCTCGACGATGTGGCCGTGCTCGAGGACCATGATGAGGTCGGAGTTCATGACGGTCGAGAGCCTGTGCGCGATGACGAAGACCGTCCTGCCGTGCATGAGCTGGTCCATGCCGCGCTGGACTATCGTCTCGGTGCGGGTGTCGATGGAGCTCGTCGCCTCGTCGAGTATCATGACGGGCGGGTCGGCGACGGCGGCGCGCGCTATGGCTATGAGCTGGCGCTGGCCCTGCGACAGGCCGGAGCCGTCGCCCTCGAGGACGGTGTCGTACCCGTCGGGCAGCATCTCGATGAAGCCGTGCGCGTTGGCGAGCTTGGCGGCGGCGACGATCTCCTCGTCGGTCGCGTCGAGGCGGCCGTAGCGGATGTTGTCGCGGACGGTGCCCGTGAAGAGGTTGACGTCCTGCAGCACTATGCCGAGCGAGCGGCGCAGCGCGCTCTTCTTGATATCCTTGATGTCGATGCCGTCGTAGGTGATGGTGCCGTCCTGGATATCATAGAAGCGGTTTAGTAGGTTCGTGATGGTCGTCTTGCCCGCGCCGGTAGCTCCGACGAAGGCGACCTTCTCGCCGCGCTCCGCGTCGATGGAGATATCGTACAGCACCTGCTTGCCCTCGACGTAACTGAAGTCGACGTCGGTCAAAATGACGTCGCCGCAGAGGCGTTTGTAGGTGAAGCCGCCGTTTTCCGCGGGGATCTTCCAGGCCCACGCGCCGGTGTGCTCCTCGACCTCGACGATCTCGTCGAGATCCTTCTTGATGTTGACGAGGTCTATCGTGCCCTCGTCGTCCTCGGGGACCTCGTCTATGACCTGGAACAGGCGGTCCGCGCCGGCCATGGCGAGGACGATGTGGTTGACCTGCTCGGAGACCTGCGAGACGGGCATTGAGAAGTTCCTCGAAAGCTGGAGGAAGGCGATGATGGTACCTATCGTCATGCCGCCCACGCCGGAAACGGCGAGCGCGCCGCCGACGACGGCCAGCACGACGTACTGGATGTTGCCGAGGTTGTTCATGAGGGGCATTACGACGTTGGCGAAGGAGTTTGCGCGCGTCGCGTTGCGGCGGAGCTCCTCGTTCTTGACGTCGAAGTCGGCCTTGGCCTTGTCCTCATGGCAGAAGACCTTGACGACCCTCTGGCCGTTTATCGTCTCCTCGATGTAGCCGTTGAGCTCGCCGAGGGAGGCCTGCTGCTTGATGTAGTATTTGCCGGACTTGCCGCCGAGCAGCGCCGTGAAGATGAACATCAGCGCGATGAAGCAGAGCACGACGACCGTCAGCCAGCCGGAGAGCCTGAGCATGTTCACGAAGACGATGACTATCGTCACGATGGAGGTGACGAGCTGCGGGATGGACTGGCTTATCAGCTGGCGCAGCGTCGAGACGTCGTTGGTGAAGAGGCTCATGATGTTGCCGTAGCCGTGCTGGTCGAAGTACTTGACCGGCAGGGACTGCAGCTTGTTGAAGACGCGGGCGCGGACCTTGCGGAGCATGCCCTGGCCGACGGAGATCATCAGCCAGTTGTGCAGGAAGGTGCTCCCGACGCCGACGAGGTAGATAAGGCCCATATAGAAGATGGCCTTGAGGAGCTGGGAATAACCCTCCGCGTTCGGCTTGCCTATCATCGGGACGATGTAGTCGTCGACGAGCTCCTGCAGGAACATGGAGCCGCGCGTATTGGCGAGCGAGGAGAGGACCGTCGTTATGCCGACGATGAGCAGGAGGAACCAGTATTCCTTGAAGAGCATGCCGAGCACGCGGCCGAGGGTCTTGACGCTCTTCATGGTTATCTTCTCGCGGGGACCTCTGGGGGCGTGTCTTCCGCCGCCGGGGGGCGAATAGGCGAAGTTACGCTTCAAGACGCTCGCCTCCCTTCTGCTGAGACCAGTAGACCTCTCTGTAGATGTCGCTGGTCTTCATCAGCTCGTCGTGCGTGCCGAAGGCCGTCACGCGGCCCTCGTCCATGACGATGATCCTGTCGGAATCCTGAACGGAGGAGATGCGCTGGGCGATGATGAACTTCGTCGTCTCGGGCATGTAGTTTTTAAGCCCGGCGCGTATCTTCGCGTCCGTCTCGGTGTCGACGGCGCTGGTGGAGTCGTCGAGTATGAGTATCTTCGGCTTTTTCAGCAGGGCGCGCGCTATGCAGAGCCTCTGCTTCTGGCCGCCGGAGACGTTCGTGCCGCTCTGCTCGATGAAGGTGTCGTAGCCGTCGGGACGCTCCATGATGAAGCCGTCCGCGTCGGCGATGTGGCAGCAGTGGCGTATCTCTTCGTCGGTCGCGTTCGGATTGCCCCAGAGGAGGTTTTCGCGTATCGTGCCGGAGAAGACCTCGTTTTTCTGCAGGACCATGGCGACGGAGGCGCGCAGCGCCTCGATGTCATAGTCGCGCACGTCCACGCCGCCGACCTCGACGGAGCCGCCGATGACGTCGTACAGGCGCGGGATGAGGGACACGAAGCTCGATTTGCTCGAGCCGGTGCCGCCTATGATGCCTATCGTCTCGCCGCTCTTTATGGATAGGTCGACGTGGTCGAGAACGGGTTTGTCGCCGTGCTTCCCGTAAGAGAAGACGACGTCCTTGAAGGTGACGGAGCCGTCCTTGACCTCGGTGACGGGATCCTCGGGGTCGGTTATGGTCGGGGTCTCGAGGAGCATCTCGTCGACACGGTCCATGGACGCGCGGGACATCGTCAGCATGACGAATATCTGCGAGAGCATCATCAGAGACATGAGTATCTGCAGCGTGTAGGTAAGAAGAGCCGAGAGCTGGCCGGTCGTCATCGCGGTCTCGCCGGACTCGATTATCAGCCTCGCGCCGAGCCAGCAGACGAGCAGCTTGCTGCCGTACATGCAAAACTGCATCAGCGGGCGGTTGAAGGCGAGGATGCGCTCGGCCTTGCGGAAGCCGAAGAATATGTCGTCGACGTCCTTGCCGAACTTCTCCTTCTCATGCTCCTCGCGCACGAAGCTCTTGACGACGCGCACGCCGCGGACGTTCTCCTGAACGTCGGTGTTAAGGCGGTCGAACATCTTGAAGACCTTTTTGAACACGGGGCGCGAATATTTCATGATGATGAAGAGGCCGACGCCGAGGATGGGTATCGCGCCGAGGAAGACGAGGGAGAGCTCGGAGTTTATCGAGAAGCTCATCATCAGCGCGAGGATCAGCATGACCGGGCAGCGCACGGCGACGCGGATGGCGGCCATGAAGGCCATCTGCACGTTGCCGACGTCCGTGGTCAGCCTCGTCACTATCGAGCCGGTCGAGAACTTGTCGATGTTGGCGAAGGAGTAGGTCTGCGCCTTGTAGAACAGGTCGTGGCGCAGGTTGGCCGCGTAGCCCGCCGAGCAGCGTGCGGAGAACAGGCCCGTCAGCATGCCGAGCCCGAGGCTCACGACCGCGCAGCCGAGCAGGACGAGGCCGATGCGGATGATGAACGGCATGTTCGTCTGCTTGACGCCCTGGTCGATGAGTATGCCCGTCAGAAGCGGGATGAACGTATCCATGATGGACTCAAGGATGACGCACAGCGGGGTCAGGTAGACGTACTTCTTGTACTCGCGGAACGAGCTCGCCAGCCTGCCTATCATCGTCGAGCCGATTATGGACTCGGAGTCCGTCTTGTTGTTATAGAGCCGGCAGAGCTTTACCGCGATGATGAGCGGGATGATGACGGCCAGCGCTATGCACACGACGAAGATGATGTTGCCCAGCTGGGCGCCCGCGGCGATCGACGAGAAGGCTTTCTTGGCGATCGGCTCGTAGGCGAATTTGATGAGGCAGAGGACGGCGGCCGCCGCGACGACCAGACACGCGAACAGTATCGCGAGCTTCGGCCCCTGATTTCTCGGTTTCACGGCGTCACGTCCCTCCTTTCTCATACGGCGCTTTGAAGACTTTTCTCAAAGGAACCACCTCTTTATACGGAAGATAAATAATTAACTGATGTTTGCGGCGTTCTCGCCTATCGCCTCGCAGACGCGAAGGAAGGCCTCGAGGTCCTCCGCGGGTATGCCGCGGAGAAGCTCCGCCTCCATCTCGTCCTTGGCCGAGCGCGACATCTCGCAGACCTCGCGCCCCTTCTGGGTGACGACGATACGCTTCATGCGCGCGTCGGAATCGAGCGACTCGCGCGATATGAGCCCGTTTTTCTCCATGAGCTGGAGTATGCCCGTCGCCGTCGAACGCTGGATATTGAAATGCGCCTCGATGTCCCTCTGGAAGACGTCGGTATCCTCGCCGTTGCGGTTGTTTATGTAGGCGAGGACCCAGCTCTGCATCGGCGTCAGGCCGAAGCGCTCCTCGAATACGTGCATCCTGCGCCCGACCGCGCGCTTTATGCTGTTGTCGAGGGAGGATATTATAAGACCCGCCAGACGCTGCACGTTTTCATCTCCCTTCGGAAAGTTGTTAGCAAACGAATAATCAAACGGCTCACTATAATTTGTTAGCTTCCTAATAATAAAACGCTTTTCATGCTTTGTCAAGCCCGTGAGGGCTCTTTTTTGGCGTTTTTTCCCTCTTGATGCAAAAAACCTTGCCCGAAATGCAAAAAGCCGTCGAATTGCCCATAAAAAGACGCGAAAAAGCTCCCGCCGAAACGGGAGCGTATTCATTGATATGCATTTTAATTATGTGACGGGGCGAAAAGAAAAGGCCGCGGGAGAAAACCTGCAGCTCGATATATCCCTTCGGGATTCGATATGTCTCTTCGGGACGAGAACGGGGGGGGTCGGATCCCCCATGACCGGTATCGGAATGACGGGGCTGTGTCACCCGCGCTTTTTCGGGATGCGGACCGTCACGACGACGGCCTCGGGCGACTCCTCGCGCGAGACGCTCGCCTCCACCCCGCCCGAGCGCAGGAGCTCGACGCCGCGCGAGACGGTGTTATAAAAAATGCGCAGGTCGCGCACGACGACGCGCGGCTTTCTCGGGCGCTTCGGCGCCGTCAGCGAGGCGACGTAGGCCTCGGCCCGCGCCGCGGTCATGCCCTCGCGCGCCATGGCCTCGAGAGCCGCCGCGCGCTCGGCCTCCCCGTCGAGCCGGAGCAGGGCGCGGGCGTGCCGCTCCGTGAGCCCGGCCTCCAGCGCGGCGTCCAGCAGGCGCGGGGAAAGGCGCAGCAGCCGCAGCTTGTTGGCGACGGCCGACTGCGAGAGGCCGAGCCTGCGCGCCGCCTCGGCCTGCGTCAGCCCGTGGCTTTCGATGAGCCGCCGGAAGCCGCGCGCCTGCTCGGCGAAGTTGAGCTCCTCGCGCTGCAGGTTCTCCACAAGCGCCGCGATCGCGGCCTCCCGCCCGGCGAAGCCCGCCTCCACGCAGGGGACGGTATCGAGCCCCGCCATGCGCGCCGCGCGCAGCCGCCTTTCGCCCGCGACGAGCTGCCAGCCGTCGCCCTCGCGCCGCACGGTCAGCGGGCAGATGACGCCGCAGCGGCGTATGCTCTCCGCGAGAGCCTCGAGGTCGCCGAAGGCGCGGCGGGGCTGCTCCGGCGACGGCCGGAGCTCGCCCACGGATATGTAGATAAGGCGGCCCTCCAAGCGCCGTCGCCTCCTTTTTCACAGTGCGGGGCAAGTATAGCGCGGGCGCGGCGCGAAAGAGGTAAAAACCCGCCGATTTGCATATTTGAAAATAATGGTGTATAATGGCGCCCCCAAAGGAGGCGTCTATGAAAAAGATAATTTCGGCCCTTTTGTGCCTGATACTGATCTTCGCGCTCGCGGCTCCCCTCGCGCCGGAGGCGGGCGCCGCCCCGTCCGGCCCGAGCGACGCGCTCGTCGAGTTCATAAAGAGCCAGGAGGGCTTCAGGTCTCAGGTCTATTACGCGGGCGGCTACGCCTACATAGGCTACGGGCAGATGGTCAACCCCTCCGACTGGCCCAACGGCATCACCGAGGCGCAGGCGACGGAGCTCCTGCGCGAGACGCTCATGACCATTGCCGGCGTCGTCGACAGGTACTCCGCGAACTGGGGCACGAAGCTCGATCAGGGCAAGTACGACGCCGTGCTCAGCCTGAGCTACAACCTCGGAACGAGGTGGCTGACGCAAAACGGCAAGCTCATCACCGCCCTGCGGGCGGGAACGCAGCTTTCCCCCGTTCAGGCGGCGGACTGCTTCGGCGTCCACTGCCACGCGGGCGGCGTGAACGAGCATCTCATAAAGCGCCGCCTTTACGAGGCGGATATGTTCTCCTACGGCAACTACACCGGCGCGCACATAGGCGACTACACGTGGCTCGTCCTGAACTTTAACGGCGGCGACGCCGACAACGACGTCGCGTTCTTCCTCAAGGGCAAGCCCTACGGGACGCTGCCCGAGGCGTGGAAGTCCGGATACTACTTCGCGGGCTGGAGCACGGGCAGCGCCATACTCAAGCCGACCGACACAGCGAGCGGGAAGCTGACCGTCACGGCGACGTGGAGCACGACGCCCGTGACGCTGCCGGAGCCCGTTCCGCAGGAGCCGGAGACGAAAAAGAGCCGCTATCCCGACGTCCCGGACGGCGCGTGGTATATAGACTACGTCGAGGCGCTCAGCGACGCGGGCGTCATCAGCGGCTACGACAGCGGCGATTTCGGCCCCGCCGACCCCGTGACCTTCGGGCAGGCGCTCAAGCTCGTCATCCTCGCGGCGGGCGTCCCCGAGCAGCCCTCGCGCGGAGCGCACTGGGCCGACGGATATCTCGCCTACGCCATAGAGCATAAGCTCTTCGACGGCGAGACGGGCTCGCTCGACGCGCCGGCCTCCCGTCTGCTTATAGCGCATCTGGCCGCAAACGCGCTCGGCCTCGAGCCCAAGGAGGAGAGCCCGTTTTCCGACTGCGACGACCCGCTCGCCGCCGTCCTCGCGGAGACGGGGGTCATAACCGGCAGCGCGGCCGCCGACGGCAGCCTCGAATACAGGCCGGGGGCGGAGATCATGCGCTGCGAGACCGCCGCGCTCATTTTCAGGCTGCGCGAATACGTCGCCGGCTGACGGCCCGCGGCATGGCGAAATAGAGGAAAAAGCGCCCGGAGAACGCTGTCTCCGGGCGCTTTGTTATATTTGCTATAACTGATATTATAGTTTAAGCATAAAAGAATAGTACTTTTTTCTCTTGAAAAATGGAATTGAGCTTCGTATAATGATATATGTAGGAATTTTTTGATTTAAATAGATTGTCAATAACGCACGGAACGTGCAGGAAAGGAGGCCTTGCCTTGTCAATGGAAGCGATAGACGCCGTGAGGGAGGCGGAGAGGAAAGCCGCCGAGCTCATAGAGAAGGCCCGCCGTGAGGCGGCCGAGGCGATAGAGCGCGCAGAGAAGGAAGGCCGCGAGGCCGTGACCGCCGCCGCGGAGCGCGCCGGGAGAGAGTCCGACGCCGCCGACGCCGCCGAGGAGAAGGCGACAGCCTCCCGCATAGCGGAGCTCAAAGCCGCCGCCGACCGGGAGGACGCCGCGCTTCGCGCCAAGGCCAGAGCCAGACTCGACGCGGCCGCGGGACAGGTCGTGGAAAGGATCGTGAACGGCTGAGATGGCCATTGTCAAGATGAAAAAACTCCGCCTGTTGGCGCTCAGGGACCAGCAGGAAGAGCTGCTCGACCGTCTCCAGAAGTTCGGATGCGTGCAGGTCGAGCCTCCGGAGCCCGTCGGGCCCGAGGAGGCCGCTCTCGTGCTGCCCGGCGCGGACAGAGTCGAGGAGTGCCGGCGCGAAAAGGCGGCCATTGAGCGCGCGCTCGCCCTGCTGGATAAATACGCCTTCCAGAAGAGCAAGATGTTCGTCAAGCGGCCCGTCGTCCCCATGTCGGAGTACTTCGACCCCGAGCCGATGCGCGTCGCGCTCGAGGACGCCGCCGAGCTTGAAAAGCTCGACGAGGCGATCCGCAAGGTCGCCGAGCAGGAGAGCCGCGCGAGGGGCATCATCGAGTCGCTGACCCCGTGGGAGAGCATCGATCTCTCCATGGACGAGCGCGGGACGGAGACCTGCGCCCTGACCTTCGGGGCCGTGCCGAACTCCTTGAAGACGGATCCCGCCGAGGCCCTCGCGGAGACGGACGCGCTCGCCGAGCTCATCCCCGTCTCGCAGGACGGGGACAGAAAGTATTTTGTCCTGCTCAGCAGGAAGGAGGACGAGGTCGCCGCGCTGGAAGCCCTGCGCATGAGCGGCTTTTCGCAGATAGCCCCGCCGAGCGTTTCCGGCACGGCGGCGCAGAACATAAAAGAGCTCAACGCCAAGCTCGAGGAGCTCGCCGCCAAGCGCGAGCAGCTGACCGCCGTCGCGGAGGAGTTCGCCGACAGGCGCGAGAGCCTCAAGCGCAGCCTCGACCGGGCAAATACCCGCCTCGAGCGCGCGGAGGCCGCCGCCATGATGCCGGGCACGGAGAGCGCCGTGCTCCTTCAGGGCTGGCTGACCGCGCCGGACGAGGCCAAGCTCGCGGATATCCTCAAGGACTTCACCTGCGCGTGGGAGACGGAGGACCCCGCCCCCGAGGAGGCGCCGGACGTCCCCGTCAAGCTGAAAAACAACAAGCTGACCAACGCCCTCAACATGGTCACGGAGATGTACTCCCTGCCCGCCTACGACGGGCTCGACCCGAACCCGCTGATGGCCCCGTTCTTCATCCTCTTTTACGGGATAATGATGGCCGACATGGGCTACGGGCTGCTGATGATGCTCGCGGGCGCGATCATAACGAAGAAATATAAGCCCAAGGGCGCGTCGGGGCACATGTTCAGCCTCATGTTCTGGTGCGGCATATCGACGTTTATCTTCGGCGCGCTGACGGGCGGCTTCTTCGGCGACTGGCTGACCCAGATCGTCCTGATAACGAGCGGGAAGGACTTCGCGCTGCCGGCGCTGTTTACTCCGCTCGGCGACACGCTGATGATACTCATCGGCTGCATGGCGCTCGGCGCGGTGCAGATCATAACGGGCATGGCGATAAGCTTCATCCAGAAGCTCAAAAAGAAGCAGTGGCTCGACGCGGTGTTCGACGAGCTGACGTGGTGGATCGTCTTCGCGGGCATAGCCCTCGCCGTGCTGAAGATCACGATGATCGTCCTCTGGATAGGCGTCGCGATGGTCGTCATAGGGCCGCTGATCAGGGGCAAGGGCATGGGCAAGATAACCGGCATCTTCGCCTCGATATACTCCAACGTGACCGGCTATTTCGGCGACATCCTCTCGTATTCGCGTCTGATGGCGCTGATGCTCGCCGGAAGCGTCATCGCGCAGGTCTTCAATACGCTCGGCGCGATAGCGGGGAATATCTTCGTATTCCTTATCATCTCCATAGTAGGCAATATCCTGAACTTCGGGCTCAACCTGCTGGGGTGCTACGTGCACGACCTCAGGCTCCAGTGTCTGGAGTACTTCGGGAAATTCTATAAGGACGGCGGCAAGCCGTTCCGTCCGCTGGCCGTCAACACCAAATACGTTGACGTAGAGTAAACAAGGAGGAAAAAGAAATGTTCGGAATCTCCACAGGCGCGGCAATAGGAATGCTGGGCGCGGCGCTGGCCGTCTGCCTCTCCGGCGCGGGAAGCGCGCGCGGCACGGGCGTCGCCGGTCAGGCCGGAACGGGCCTTCTCAGCGAGGACCCCTCCAAGTTCGGTAAGGTGCTCATCCTGCAGGTCATACCCGGCACGCAGGGCCTCTACGGCCTCGTCGTCGGCTTCATGTGCCTGCTGCGCATGGGCGTGCTCGACGGGACGTTCGCGGACCTCGAGTTCGTCGACGGCTGCCGCTATCTGGCCGCCTGCCTGCCCATCGCCATCGGCGGCGGCATCTCCGCCGTCGCGCAGGGCCGCGTCGCCGCGGGCTCGATAAACCTGCTGGCGAAGAAGCCCGACGACTGGTCCAAGGGCATGGTGCTTTGCATCACGGTCGAATTTTACGCGATACTCTCCCTGCTCGCGTCGCTGCTGATGCTCATCCGCATCTGAGGCGCGCCATGAACGGGATAGAGAAGATAACAGCCCGCATAGCGTCGGACGCCGAGGCCGAGGCCTCGCGCATCTCCTCCGAGGCCGCTTCGCAGGCCGCCGAGATCGCTCTCAAGTGGGACGATACGGCCCGCGCGAAGTACGCCGAGGTCGTCTCCGCGCGCAACGCCGAGCGCAGGGCGAAGGCCTCGCGCGCCGTCGCGGCCGCCGAGACGGAGATACGCAAGTCCGTCCTTGCGCTCAAGCAGGAGAGCGTCTCGGACGCTTTCAGGCGGGCGCTGGAGCTCATAGGGGAACTCCCCGAGGACAAATACGTCGATTTCCTCGCCCGCAGCGCGGCGAAGGCTGCCGTGACGGGCGGCGAGGAGCTCGTATTCAGCGCGGCCGACAGGGATAGGTTCGGCGCGAAGGCGGTCGCGGCCGCCAACGCTCTGCTGGCCGAGCGCGGCCTGCCGGGGGAGCTGAAGCTCTCTTCCGAGACGCGCGCCATGGCCGGCGGCGTCATTGTCCGCTCCGGCGATATTGAGACCAACTGCTCCGTGGAGACGGCCGCCGCCGCTCTGCGCGACGAGCTCGCCTCGCAGCTCGCGGGGACGATGTTCTCATAAGCAAGCAATACTGACAAGGAGGTGACCGCCGTGCGCGACGAGGATTACCTGTTCATATCGGGTATGCTCAAGGCAAGACGCTCCGCCGTGCTCGACAGGGAACGCCTCGAGCGTCTGCTCTCGGCCGACACGGCCGCCGCGGCGCGCCTGCTGGCGGAATACGGCTTCGGGGACGTCGAGGGGCTCGACGCGGCCGGAGTCGACGCCGCGATGAGCTCTCTGCGCGCCGAGGTCTTCGACGAGCTCGACCGTTTCGCTCCGGATAAGGACGCGGTGCGTCTTTTCCGCCTGAGATACGACTGCCACAACGCCAAGGCCCTCGTCAAATCCGCCGTGTCCGGGCTCGACGCGGGCAGGCTGCTCTCCGCCTGCGGGGCGATAGACAAGGCCGTCATGCGCGAGGCCGTGCTCGACGAGGACTATGTCAAGCTCCCGACGGAGCTGGCCCACGCCGTCGCCGACGCGCGCTCCGCCCTCGCGAGGACGGGAAACCCCCAGCTCGCGGAATTCACGCTCGACGCATGGCAGTACGCCGAGGCGGCCCGCATAGCGGAGTCGCTCGAAAACGAATACGTTGAAAAATACGTCCGGCTGCTCGCCGACTGCGCGAACCTGCGCGGGGCCGTGCGCGCCCTCCGCCTCGGAGGGGACGCGGAGCTCTTCGCCCGCTCGCAGATGCCGGGCGGCAGCGTCGAGATACGCACGCCCGGTGCCGAGGCCATAACCGCCGCCTTCGAGGGGACGTGCCTTTCCGAGGCGGCGCAGGTCGGCAACGACGCCGTCAAGGGCGGCGAGCTGACGCAGGTCGAGACGCTGTGCGACAGGGCCGTGGCCTCTTTCGTCGCCGAAAGCGCCCTCGTGAGCTTCGGGGTCGAGTGCCTCGTCGCGTTCCTCGCGGGCTTCGAGGAGGATCTCGCGTCGGTGCGCATGATAATGTCGATGAAGCTCGTGGGCATGGAGCCCGCGAGGATAAGGGAAAGGCTGGTGACGAGGCTTTGAGGAAGATAGCCGTCCTCGGCGCGCACGACACTGTCGTGGGCTTCAAGGCGCTCGGGCTGGATACCTTCGCCGCAGACGACGAGGGCACGGCGCGCGCGATCTTCAAAAAGCTGACGGAGCCGGACGCGCCCTACGGGATAATATACGTCGAGGAGGGGCTCGCCATCCCGCTCGAGAGCGAGATAGCGAGGTTCAAGGACGACCCCTCCGTCGCCGTGATACTCATACCGGGCCGCAACGGGTCGCTCGGACTCGGCTCGGGAGCGCTGCAGGCCGCCATTGAGCGCGCCGTCGGCAGCAAGCTGGATAATTAGTCTGGGAGGCAACTATGAGTGGTAAGGTAACGAAAGTCTCGGGCCCGCTCGTCGTAGCGGAGGGCCTTGTGGACGCCAACGTCGCGGACGTCGTCCGCGTCGGCGAAAAGCAGCTTATCGGCGAGATACTCAACATGACGGGCGACAGCGCCTCCATCCAGGTCTATGAGGAGACGAGCGGACTCGGCCCCGGCGCCGAGGTCGTCACGACGGGGAGCCCGCTTTCCGTCGAGCTCGGGCCCGGCCTGCTGGAGAACATATACGACGGCATCCAGCGCCCGCTGGAGGAGATACGCGCCGTCGCGGGCCATACGATAACCCGCGGCATCTTCATCCCCGCGCTCAACCGCGATAAGAAGTGGAAGTTCAAGCCCCTTCTCGACATCGGCGAGCGCGTCGTCGGGGGCGACATCATCGGCACCGTGCAGGAGACGACCGCCATCGAGCACAGGATACTCGTCCCGAACGGCGTCTCCGGCGTCATTCGCTCCATCGAGGCGGGCGAATTCACCGTCGAGGAGACGGTCGCCGTCGTCGAGGGCGAGGACGGGAAGCAGACCCCGCTGACGATGATGCAGAAGTGGCCCGTCCGCGTGGCGCGCCCGTATAAGAAAAAGCACGTCCCCAACCGCCCGCTCAACAGCGGACAGAGGATAATAGATACGCTCTTCCCGCTCGCCAAGGGCGGCACGGCGGCCGTCCCCGGCCCGTTCGGCTCGGGCAAGACGGTCGTCCAGCACGCGCTGGCGAAGTGGTCCGACGTCGACGTCGTCATATACATAGGCTGCGGCGAGCGCGGCAACGAGATGACGGACGTCCTCAACGAGTTCCCCGAGCTTACCGACCCGCGCAGCGGCGAGCCCCTCATGCGCAGGACGGTGCTTATAGCCAACACCTCCGATATGCCCGTCGCGGCCCGCGAGGCCAGCATCTATACGGGCATCACCATAGCCGAGTATTTCCGCGACATGGGCTACGACGTCGCCGTCATAGCAGACTCCACCTCCCGCTGGGCCGAGGCCCTGCGCGAGATGTCCGGCCGCCTCGAGGAGATGCCCGGCGAAGAGGGCTACCCCGCCTACCTCGCCTCGCGTCTGGCGCAGTTTTACGAGCGCGCCGGCGTCATCGAGTGCATGGGCTCCGAGGAGAGGCTCGGCAGCCTGACCGCCATCGGCGCAGTCTCCCCGCCGGGCGGCGATACCTCCGAGCCCGTCAGCCAGGCGACGATGCGCATCGTCAAGGTCTTCTGGGGGCTCGACAGCTCGCTCGCCTACGCGCGCCATTTCCCGGCCATCAACTGGCTGACGTCCTATTCGCTCTACGTCGATACGCTCCGCCCGTGGTACGACGCGAACATGGGCAAGGAGTTCATGCTTGACCGCGAGCGCGCGATGACCATACTCGGCGAGGAGGCCAATCTTCAGGAGATAGTCAAGCTCGTCGGCGCGGACAGCCTCGGCGCGGGCGAACGCCTGACGCTCGAGACGGCGAAGATGATACGCGAGGACTTCCTCCAGCAGAACGCCTTCGTCGACGTCGACTCCTTCAGCTCCTACGACAGGCAGCTCCGCCTTCTGAAGCTCATCCTCGACTACGACGCGCTGTGCCGCGAGGCGCTCGGCGCGGGAGCCGACATGGAGGCTCTGTTCAAGATAGAGGCGCGCGAGCGCATCGCCCGCGCCAAGACCGTCCCCGCCGACGCCTACGAGGCCGTTTACGCCGAGATAGACGCCGCCATGCGCGAGGATATCGCGCAGATAAGGAAGGGTGCTTGACATGATACGTGAATACAAGACCATTCGCGAAATAGCGAGCCCGCTGATGCTCGTCAAGAAGGTCGACGAGGTCACCTACGACGAGCTCGCCGAGATAGAGCTGCCGGACGGCTCCGTCCGCCGCGGCAAGGTCCTCGAGGTCGACCGCGACACCGCCGTCGTCCAGCTCTTCGAATCCGCCGCGGGCATCAACCTCGCCGAGAGCAAGGTGCGTTTTCTCGGCCACCCGCTGCAGCTCGGCGTCTCGGGCGACATGCTCGGCCGCGTCTTCAACGGCATGGGCGAGCCCATAGACGACGGCCCGCCGATCCTCGCCGAGGAATATAAGGACATAAACGGTCTGCCCATGAACCCCGCCGCGCGCGCCTACCCCGCGGAGTTCATCCAGACGGGCGTCTCGACGATAGACGGCCTCAATACCCTCGTTCGCGGGCAGAAGCTGCCGATATTCTCCTGCTCCGGCCTGCCGCACGCCGCGCTCGCCGCGCAGATAGCGCGTCAGGCGCGAGTCCTCGGCGACGCGGGCGAGTTCGCGGTCGTGTTCGCCGCCATAGGCATCACGTTCGAGGAATCGGAGTACTTCGTGCAGGAATTCCGCCGCACGGGCGCCATCGACAGGACGGTGCTGTTTACGAACCTCGCCAACGACCCCGCCGTCGAGCGTATCGCGACGCCGCGCATGGCGCTGACCGCCGCGGAGTATCTGGCCTTTGAAAAGGACATGCACGTCCTCGTCATCATGACGGACATAACCAACTACGCCGAGGCCCTGCGCGAGGTCTCCGCGGCCAAGAAGGAAGTCCCCGGCCGCCGCGGCTACCCCGGCTATCTCTATACCGACCTCGCGACCATGTACGAGCGCGCCGGCCGCCGCGTCGGCAAGCCCGGCTCGATAACGATGATACCCATCCTCACCATGCCCGAGGACGACAAGACCCATCCCATCCCCGACCTGACGGGCTACATCACCGAGGGCCAGATCATACTCTCCCGCGAGCTGCACCGCCGCGGCATCTGCCCGCCGGTCGACGTCCTGCCGAGCCTTTCCCGCCTCAAGGACAAGGGCATCGGCGCGGGGAAGACCCGCGAGGACCACGCCGGGACGATGAACCAGCTCTTCGCCGCCTACGCCGCCGGCAAGGACGCCAAGGAGCTCATGACCATACTCGGCGAGAGCGCCCTCTCCGACGCCGACAAGCACTACGCCAAGTTCGCCGAGGAGTTCGAGGCGCGCTACGTCAATCAGGGCAACGACGTCAACCGCTCCATCGAGGAGACGCTCGACCTCGGCTGGGAGCTCCTCAAGCTCCTGCCGCGCTCCGAGCTCAAGCGCGTCACCCCCGAGCAGATCGAAAAATACATGCCCAAGGACGAATAAGGGCGCATTTCCCATCTGACCCCGAAGGAGGGAGAACAACATGGCTGCCGTGACCCCGACCAGAATGGTGCTCAATCAGCTCAAGGGCCGTCTGAAGACGGCTCAGCGCGGCCATAAGCTCCTCAAGGACAAGCGCGACGAGCTGATGCGCCGCTTCCTCGAAATAGTAAAGCGCAACCGCGAGCTGCGCGCCTCCGTCGAGGCGGGCGTGACCGAGGCGTATTCCGCGCTCTCGCGCGCCAGCGCCGTCATGAGCACGGAGATGCTCGAGCAGGCGCTCTTTTTCCCGCGCACGAGCGTCGAGCTCGAGGTCGCCTACAAGAGCGTGATGAGCGTCCCCGTCCCGGAGTATTCGTTCTCGACGACGGGCGGCAGCGCGACGGAGATATACCCCTACGGCTTCGCGCAGACCAGCGGCGAGCTCGACGAGGCGCTTTATAAGCTCGCGCTCGTATTCTCCGACATGCTGGAGCTCGCGCAGGTCGAAAAGACGATGCAGCTGCTCGCCGAGGAGATAGAGAAGACGCGCCGCCGCGTCAACGCGCTCGAGTACGTCATGATCCCCGAGATGGAGCAGAACATCAAGTACATCACCATGAAGCTCGACGAAAACGACCTCTCGACCAAGATACGCCTGATGAAGGTCAAGGACATGGTCCTCAAGCAGGCGCACGATTTCAAGACGTGAACATCCAGATCTACGGCAAAAGCAAGTGCTTCGACACGAAAAAGGCCGAGCGCTGGTTCAAGGAGCGTCGGATAAAGTTCCAGAGCGTGGATATCCTGCGCTTCGGGCTCTCCCCGCGCGAATATGAGTCCGTCCGCGCCGCCGCCGGCGGCATGCGCGCGCTCATAGACGAGGGCTCGCGCGCCTACGACGAGCTCTTCATAGCGCACCTCGCGCGCGAGGCCGACGTCGAGGAGAAGCTTCTGGACAATCCCGAGCTCTTCAAAACGCCCATAGTCCGCAACGGCCGCAGGGCCACCGTCGGGTACCGCCCCGACGTCTGGGAGCAGTGGGCCAAAGAGGGCTGAAAAAGCCGGATGAGAAGAAGCGCCGGATAAGCAAAAAAGCCGGATAAACGCACTTAAGCCCGGGCAGATGACCTGCCCGGGCTTTTTGCACGCATTTGTCGCGGGAAAAGGGCGTTTTTCACGAAAACCGCGCGAGGACGGCCTGCGCCTCCTCGGAGTCGATGGAGTAGACGCGGTAGGCGGACGTGAACTTGGTCGAGGTTATCCCTTTGCCGAACACCACGACGAAGCGGTCGCCGACCTGCGTGCCGTAGGGCACGCGCGCCGGGACTTCCTCAGGCACGACGGGAGCGTTCCCCTTGAGCAGCTCGTCGACGGTGAAGTCGGCCATAACGACGTATTTGTTCGGCCTGTTCGCCCCGAAACCGTCGTACATCGTCTCCGTCACGGTCACGACCTCGACGACGGCCGCGACGTCGAGCAGCTCCTCAAGGGACATGTTTACCGGAGCGGGCAGGGTCCCTTTCTCGGCCATGGAGGCGGCGAGTTTTTTCAGCTCCGCGGACATGTCGGTGCTCTCGTCCATGCCGAAGTTGAGCTCGGTCCTGAAAACGAGGACGGTCTCGCCGTCGAGCATATATTCGCGGACGGCGAAGGAAGCGTTCGCGAGGCAGTAATTATAGTGCGGCCAGGCAGGCACATAGAACCTTCTCATGAGCACGTAGTATACCCCGCCGACCTCGAAGAAGTCGCTGCCGAGAGTATACAGATGCATCGTCTCCTCGGCCGTGCCGAAGTAGTCTTCGAGAAGCGTGAACGTATATTCAGTCGTAAAGGGGTCGAGCATGTCCTGCGCAGTCAGCCGCGCCTTGACGGCAACGACGCTCTTTTCCGCGAGCCCCTCCAGCGTGTCGGGGACGTCTTCCGAGCACCCCGAAAGATACTCCACGGTCTCGTAGTTCGGGCGTATCTCCTCGCGTGAGGATATGACGTAGCCTTCGGGCGGGTCGACGGCGGGCTTTTTCGCCGCGCACGCGGCGAGGGAGAAAACGAGCGCGAGAACGATGATGAGCGTCTTTTTCATTCGCGTATTCTCCTTTCTTCAAGGTCGCGGGGGAACTCCCGCTCCGCCGTTCGTCACTCCATCCTCGAGCGGAGGGAGTAGTCGGTCCCGTCGCGGACCATCAGAAAGCCGACGGGGCTGCCCTGATACAGGACGTCCACCCACTCGCCGGTGCTCGGTCCTGTCGGGGACTTGACCCCCTCGTACTTATATTCGACCGATATCTCCACGATCCATTTATCCCTCCCGATCTCGTCTTCGGAGAGGAAATAGATCGCCCGCGTCGCCTCGTCCATGGCTGTCGTCCGGACGACGTCGACGGAGAGGTTCCGGTACTCCGTCACGCGGAAAGAGCGCTCCGCGGACTCGGTGCAGAGGCCGTCCATGAACATCTTCGCGAGCTCCGAAGCGGCCTGCTCCGGGGTCAGAAGTCCGTCGGCTTCGGCGCTCGTTTCACGTCCGGAGTCGGAATAACAGCAGAGCTTCGTGTTCCCGGCGGGCGTGTCGTACCCGGCTTCCTCCAGAATCGCCCGCAGCTCCGGTATCAGCGCGGCCTCCTCCTGAGTCATGGCGCTGTACGGCGAGGAGAGCGTATATATCCTGCTCCTTTCATGGTGCTCCGCGAGCAGCACAAGATACCGCTCCCCGATCGTCACGGTATCGTTGAAGAAGGGGATAAGTATCTCCGAGGACTCCGGGTCAACGGGTAGTCCCAACTCCTCGTATATATCCGGCTCCCCGCGCAGGCGGGACAGCACCGTGCACGTGTAGGTCGTGGTCGGGGCCTGCGTCCCGACGACGAAGACCTCCTCGGGCCGCACGAAGAATATCGACTCCGTGACCTCGAGAATGTCCCCGATATCGTCCGAGCGGGTGAATATTCGCCCGTCTTCGGCTGTGTCCGGCGCGCCGCCTGCGCAGAGCGAGGCTATCAGGCTCCGCTCGGCCTCCGTGTCCTCCGCGATATCCGTCAGGATATAGAGGACGTGCTCCTGGTAAACGGAATCGTATCCCGAGAGAAACAGGATGACGTCGTCGCCGCTCACGGGCATGGCGGAAGGAAGATCGACGTATCCCGAGGTTATGACGTGGAGCGGCCCGCCGCCTGCGCTGCCCTTGAGCTCCTCGCGCACCTCGTAGACGTATTCGTCGCCGCGGAAGGCCTGCACGGTCTCGACGTAGCGCGCGGTCACGATGTTCGTAGAGCCCAGCACGATGTCCTCATGGCTCTGCGGGATCCTGTCAAGGCCTGCGTCCGGCTCGTCCGGCGTCGGCTCAGATGACGGCACTGCAGTCGGCGCCGCGGTCGGCTCTGTGCTCGGCGCGGGGGATGGCGCTTTCGCGCACGCCGCGAGGGAGAGAACGAGCGCGAGAACGATGAGAAATATCGGCATTCTTTTCACGGCGGTCGCTCCTTTCCTCAAATGCGGGACGTATCCTTTATTCTCCCGCGTCATACGGGATATATCTGAAATCGTCGGTCTGATAGCCGTCGTCGAGGACGAAGCCGCGCTCGCCGAAGGTCAGGACGTTGCCGAGCGTATAGAAGCCGACGTCCGCCGTTTTCGCGTACTCGACGATCTTTCCGTCGGAAATGCGCCGCGCTTTAAGGAGCTGGGCGCTGTCCGTCGGATCCTTGCTCGGCACGAGGTAATACAGCCGGCCGCCGTGCGCTACGGCGATATTGATCGTTTCGTCCTCTTCGCCGCTTTCTATCCGCTCGCCGCCGCCTGTCACGGCGTCGTAGCTGCGGCATCCGGCGGCCCAGCAGGCATAAAGTCTCCCGCCGTCGACGCTCAGGCCGAAGATCACGGGGAATCCCGGCCAGTCAAATTCGGTCTTCTTCCCGTCCGCGTCCTCGCGGACGAGCTTGTTCTCCCGGTCGACGTAGTATACGGAGCTTCCGTCTACGGCGAACGTGGAGTTCTCAAACCAGTCGTATTCGCTTGTGACGCGCTCCGCGCCGTTCGCGCCGACGCGGTATACAGCGCCGGTAAAGAAGCCGTCGGCCTCCCCCGAGGCGAGCATAACGTAAGCCTCGTTTTCCGCGCCGACCAAAGCCGGGCCGACCCCGGCGTTCTCCGGGAGGGCGTACTCGGTCTTCGAGCCGTCGGCGAGGCCGACGCGCACGAGCGAATCGCCTTCGACGTACCAGAGCGTACTGCCGGAGACGTCTGCGGTCATCCCGGACCGGGGCAGATCGTATACCTTTTCCGCGCCGTCCGCGCCGACGAGATACACGGCTTCGCGCTCATGCGTGAGAGCGTAGAGCTTTTCCGCGGGCTGCGCGGGCTTTTTCGCGGCGCACGCCGCGAGGGAGAAAACGAGCGCGAGAACGATGAGAATACTCAAAAAGCGTTTCATTCAAGTCCCCTCCTCGGTTTTGCGTTTGACCTTTTTGCCATGCAGTATCTCAAAAAACACGCCGGCGGCGATCGAAACGAGGAATACGGCGATCCATATCCACCAGCCGTGATGCCCGAGTCCGAACTGCGCTCCCGCCGGGTCTCTGCCGAGAAGCTCACCCGGAACTATGCCGAGGCAGCTCCCGGCGAAAACGGAGCAGGAGAAGCGGAATTTCCCGAACAGCGCCGGGACGGCGGCGATCACCGCCGCGGCGAGAAGCAGCTTCCTGCGGAGCACCCAGTCGAACGTATAGAGCTTCCCGAGCTGCGGGAAAAACCGCCTGCCGATAAGCCAGACGAGCAGAAAGGCGCAGCCGACGGCGAGCGCGACGGCGATATTCACGACAGTTCGTTTCTTGTCCACGGCGGCGTCTCCTCCTTCGGCTGTATTTTAGCGCTTTGACCGGGCGTTTCAAGGGAAAACGGACGAAAACCGCATTTCGGCGCGCGAAACGTCGTTTTACGGGCGCGAACGAGCGCAAACGGGGCTGCTGCGTTCAGCGCCTCCGATTATAAAATAACATCTTTTACATGCTTGTCAACAAAAACTTTGTCAAGCGTGTAAGCGTTAAGCGATTGAAGATGCCCGCTTGAGCGGAGCGGCGAGGGCGTCCTGCGGGGCAAAAGATAACGTTTGTTATCCATAAGATAGCACGAGAGATAACAAACGTCAACCCCAGGATCAAAAAGGAGGAGATTGAAAAGGGTGCGCGCGTAGGGCGGGGCGGTAGCGGCCCCCTCTTAAGTCCCTTTCTCGCCCTGCCGCAAATTGCCCCTCATCCGGGTTCGCGCTGCTCACCCACCTTCCCCCCGAAGGGGGAAGGCTTTGGGGGGCGCCTCACGGCAATGCGCTGCGACGACCCCTCAGACGGCCTTACGGCCGTCAGCTCCCCTTACGCAGGGGAGCCAAAAAACGGCGGGGACGGAAATCTTCCGTCCCCGCCGTGTTTATGCCCCTCATCCGGGTTCGCTGCGCTCACCCACCTTCCCCCCGAGGGGGGGAAGGCTTTGAAGGGCCGCCGCGTGCGGTGGGCTTATACTCTGTGCTCCGCGCGGGAGATGATGTCGTTTTGCATCTCGGTCGTCATGTCGACGAAGTAGGCCGAGAAGCCCGCGATGCGCACGACGAGGTTATGGTACTCCTCGGGGTTGGCCTGCGCCTTGCGGAGCGTGTCGGCGCTGACGACGTTGTACTGTATCTCCATGCCGCCGTCCTCGAAATAGGCCTTGGTCATGTCCTCGAGCTTTTCCACGCCGTCGTCGGCCTGCAGGGAGGACGGGTGTATCTTGAGGTTGAGCGCCATGCCGTCCATGTAGTGGCCGTGCTCGAAGTTCGTCGCCGAGCAGAAGACGGAGGTCGGGCCGTTGGTATCGCGGCCCTGCGCGGGGCTGCAGGCGTCGGCTATGGGCTCGCCGGTCTTGCGCCCGTCGGGCGTCGCCCAGGTTATCTCGCCCTGCACGACGTGGTCGGACGCGCCGAACGTGCCGCACTTATAGACCTTGCAGCGGCAGGTCGAGAAGGCGCGGGTGATGTTGTAGTACAGGTCCATGACGTACTTCATCTCCGCGTCGGCGTAGGGGTCGTTGTTGCCGTAGTGCGGGACCTCGTTCAGGACGCGCTGGCGCAGGCCCTCGTAGCCCTCCCAATTTTTGAGGATGGCGTCGAGGAACTCCTCGCGCGTGGCGATCTTCTTGTCGTAGACGATGTATTTGAGCGCGGTCAGGCTGTCCGCCGTCGTGGCGAGGCCGGTGGCCGTGCCGCCGTAGCTGTTGTATTTCGCGCCGCCGGAGGAGACGTCCTTGCCGCTCTCCATGCAGCCCTCGACGGAGATCGAGAGGTTCGGGTAGGGGTAGAGGCGCGGGTACTCGTGCTCGGTGAGGTTGTTGAGCGAAGCAGACCACGTCAGCATCCAGCGGCATATCTTCTCGAACGCTGCGCGGACGTCGTCCATCGTCTCCATGTCGGTCAGGTAGCCGGAGCGGACCTTCTCGGGGCACTGCGCGCCGTTGATGGGGTTGATGCCGTCGTTTATCGCCATGTCGAGCGCGATGGCCCAGAATATGCCGTTATGCCCCATTGCAGAGCCGTTCGGCGCGGGGTAGTCGTTGCCCGAGCCGGTGACCTCCTGGCAGCCGATGAACGCGAAGTTGCGCGCGTCCTCGAGCGTGAAGCCGAGCTCACGCTGGAGCGCGGGGATTATGACGTCGTCGTTTTGCAGCAGGGGCAGGCCGCCGACGCGCGCCGACGCCGCCATGGCGCAGTCCCACATTTGCTTGGGCGTGCCCTTCGTCACGCGCAGGGAGATCGTCGGGTCGTGCAGGTCGAGGCGCGCCATCGTCTCGAGCACCATGTAGGATACGGGGTTGACCGCGTCCTCCCCGGTCTTCGGGTCGGTGCCGCCTATGGTCGTGTGCTGGAAGGAGACGCCTATGCCGGCGGTCTGGGCGTTCTTGCCGAAGCCGCCGCCGTAGAACGTGTTTATTTTCAGGAAGAAGCCGTCGACGAGCTCCTGCGCCTCGTCGAGGGTGATGCGCCCGGCCTCGAGGTCGGCCTTGAGGTACGGCCACGTGTACTGGTCGAAGCGGCCGAGGCTGATGACGCCGGGGTCGTTTTCGGATTTGAGGAAGACGTCGTACATGAGGGCCATCTGGCAGGCCTCCCAGAAGGTGCGCGGCGTCTCGGTGGCTATCCATTCGAGGCTGTCCGCGCGGGAGAGGTACTCGGCCTTCTTCGCGGGGTCGGCCGCCTTTTCGGCGAGCTCGCGGGCGAGCGCGGCGTAGCGGCGGGTCAGCGTTATGGCGCCGTCGCAGGCGACCGTCGCGGCCTTGTAGAACATGTACTTGCCGATGTCGTCGCCCATGATGTTGCCCTCGCGCTCGTCGAGCCAGTCCTGCGCCTGCTTGCGGATCGCGCCGTAGCCCTGCCGCAGGATGTTCTGATAGCCGGGGGTGAGGTGTCCGGGCGGGAGATAGATGGGCCAGCCGCCCTTCTTGCCGGAGGGGTTGGCCTGCAGGACGAAGAGCTCCTCGACGCCGTCGGGCAGCCAGTTCGCCGCGCCGAAGCCGCCCTCGAGCGCGGCCTTCTCCTTGGATATCTCGCGCAGGGCGGCGAGGTCTTCCGGGGATATGGCCATGCGCTGGTGGGAATAGAAGGGATCGTCCTCGGGCGCGTGGTGCAGCCCGTCCTCGAGTATGGGCCACGTGTGCTCGATGTCGACGCTCAGCCAGCCGGAGCCGTTGGCCGCGCCCCAGCCCTTATAGCCGAGGCTGCCGAAGAAGAATTCGTCCTCGTGGAGGTTGAGCGGCATGCGCTCGAGAACGTATAGGGAGATGTAAGGCTTCTGGAGGAGGGGCGGGTACTTGAAGTACTTTTTCTTCGCCTCGAGCTGGAGGCGCGCCTTCTCCGAATCCGCGACCATGAGCCTGTCGCGGACCGCGTCGCGGAGCCGAGCGACGCGCTCTGTATAGGGCTTGAAGGTATACATGGCGTACGTCCTTTCCTGAAGGATGGGAGATCGCTTTTTTTACTTATTCTACCACGGGCAAATGGAGGATTCAATAAAAAAAGCTTGCCCCGACCGGGGAAAGCTTTTGCGGCGCGATGCGGGCATCCACGCCGAGCGCCGCCGGGGGCGGGAGGAGCGAGGCGCGGATGGCGCAGCGGTCGAAAAACGCAAGGATAAGCGAAAGCCCGCAGCGTTTTTCGGGCACCGCAAGAGG
>JAFZOI010000017.1 GCA_017550645.1 Oscillospiraceae bacterium | reverse complement strand
TGGGGGAATTCCCGAGTGGCCAAAGGGGGCAGACTGTAAATCTGTTGTCAGTGACTTCGGTGGTTCGAATCCACCTTCCCCCACCAAGCAAAAGACCCGTCCGTCCGGACGGGTCTTTTGCTTGGTGGGGGTATTCGGAAGGTGGATTCGAAAGGCGGCTCTTGGCGGCGTGCCAGTGGCACGCCGCAACCGCCGTGGCCCGCCCGCAGGCGGGCGAATCCACCTTCCCCCGATCAAACAGACTGTAATGTTGCACATGTTATCTCGAAAGGCGGCTCTTGGCGGCGTGCCAGTGGCACGCCGCAACCGCCGTGGCTTTTCCGCAGAAAAGCGAATCCACCTTTTTTGGTATGGTTATTCGGAAGGTGGAGTCGGACTCGCGGTAGTGAATGACGCGCCGGTGGCGCCCACGCCGAGCGCCGCCGGCGGCGGGAGGAGCGAGGCGCGGGCGGCGCAGTGGTCGAAAAACGCAAGGAGAAGCGCAAGCCCGCAGCGTTTTTCGGTTACCGCAAGAGGACAGTCAGAGCCGCGAGACGGCCCGCCCGCAGGCGGGCGAACCCACCTTCCCATAAATGAATTATTAAATATGTATTGCACAAGTCGGCTATTGGCGGCATGCCGCCAATAGCCGACCGCTTTACATATAGCCGATCTGACAAGCAAAAACGCAACTTTCTGTAAAATATGACAGAAGAACACCTGCGATTTGTCACGGCGACTCTTACGCTGTAAAAAATGACAGCAAAACCCCTTATATTTGGAATTATTCCGTATGGACGGATGCGATTATAACATGTTAACATTGTATTAACAAGAATGATTATAAATTTTCACATTATGATCCGCATAAAGAAGGAAGAAGCGAAGGAGCAGAAAAATGACACCGAAATTTGTCAAAGCCTTTGAAGTCAGAGCTCAGGTCGATAAACCGACCTTTATCGGCAGGGGAGAGAAGACGGGCCGCCGCCAGCTGATATACGTGCCCAGCGGCGTGACGGTCGGGTTTGCGCTCCCGTTTGACGGTGAGCTCCTGCCTGACGGCGTGGACAGTCAGGTTGTCCGTCCCGACGGCAGAGCCGAGCTCTCGGCCCGCTACGGGGTCAAGCTTAAAGACGGACGCAGCTTCTACATCCAGAACGACGGCATCCGCACCGTTCCTCCCGAGTATGTCGAGACGGTGCTATCCGGAGGGATTGCTCCCGCCGAGGTCTATTACTGCGTTACCAAGCCGAGCTTTGAGATATTCGACGACAGTCTCAGCATCCTCAATGACCGGCTGTTCATCACCGTCGGCACGCGCAATCCCGACTCCATAATCCTCGAATACTACATGATCGAACTGGAGTGACAGCTCCGGATCGTATGAAGTCCCGCAGAAAGGAGCGTATCTGAAGTAATGGATCTTACGTTGCTTGGCATCATAGGAATACTCGTCATGATCGGCCTGACCTTCCTGGGCATGAATATGGGCATGAGCATGTTCCTCGTCGGCCTTGTCGGCTACTGGGTCGCGACCGGAAGCTGGAAGCAGGCTATATTCCTCTTCCGTACCGTTCCGTTCTCCAACGCCTCAAGCTATACGATGGTCGTTATCCCGCTGTTCGTCCTGATGGGGGCCTTCGCTCTAATGTCAGGGATGGGCAAAGGCCTGTACGACTGCTGCGAGCACTGGCTCGGCCGTCTTCCCGGCGGACTGAGCTTCGCCACCCTCGTCGCCTGCGGCGGCTTCGGCGCAATCTGCGGAGCGACCAACGCGACGGTCCTGACGATGGGAAGGCTTGCTTATCCCGAGATGAAGCGTTTTAAGTACGACGGAGGCCTGAGCCTCGCCACCGCGGCCGCGGGCGGCACGCTCAGCTGGCTCATACCGCCGAGCACGGGCTTTATCCTATACGGCGTTATCGCGACGTGCTCCGTCGGGCGATTGTTCGCAGCCGGCATCATCCCCGGCGTCATACTCCTCGTCGCGTACATAGTCGCCTGCACGGTGCTCTGCATCATCAATCCCTCGCTCGGCCCCAAGGGCCAGAGCTATACCATGAAGGAGAAGCTCAAGAGCCTTGTCGGCCTTATCCCCATCGTGGTGCTCTTTGCGGCCGTCATCGGCGGCATGTTCAGCGGCATTTTCTCCGCGACCGAGGCCGCCGCCGTCGGATGCCTGCTCGCTTTCCTCTACACCGTTTTCACCGGCAAGTTTACCTTCAAGGGCTTCACGAAGGCGCTCGGCGACTCGGTCAAGAGCATATGCATGGTCTTCCTCATCATGCTCGGCGCCTACGTCTTCGGCTACTTCCTGACCGCGACGCACCTTCCTCAGGACCTCGCCAATCTCGCCGCGAGCATGAACGTGAACCGCTACGTCATCATGCTGATCATCGTGGTCATTTACTTCCTGCTCGGCATGGTCATGGATTCCATGGCGACGGTCCTCCTCACGGTGCCCATCTTCCTGCCCGTGGCGACGAGCCTCGGCTTCGATCCCATCTGGTTCGGCGTCGTCATCGTCCTCATCATGTGCGCGGGCTCCATCACGCCGCCCATATGCTTCGGCGTATTCGTATCGTCGACGATATCGTCGGAGGTGGCGCTCAAAGACGTCTTCAAGCGGGTCGTGCCGTACTGTATCGCGATCTTCGCGGTCACGGTGCTGATCATTCTCTTCCCGTCGCTTTCCACGTGGCTCCCCACGCTGATATACGGACCGGTCATGTAGCGCGTCGCGCCTGCATGAAGATCAATGATGTTAAACCCGCAAGGGTCGAACATATCAAATAATTAAAAGGAGAAAAGACATGAAAAGAACCAAGCTCATCGCGATCCTTGCGCTGGTGCTCATCGCTGCCATGCTCCTCGCCGGCTGCAGCAACGGCGCTCAGAAGCCCTCATCCTCTACGGACGACAACAAGGTCTACACCTTCAAGATCGACTATCCCAACCCCGAGAACTCCGGCGCTTACATCGCTCTGACCGAGTGGAGCCAGATGCTCAAGGAGCAGTCCAACGGCCGCCTCGATATGCAGATCTGCGCCAACGGCCAGCTAGGCAGCATCAAGGACTGCGTCAGCAACTGCGTCGGCGGTCTGACCGACGGCTTCTGGTCCGCCATGACCATCTATGCCGGCCTGTACCGTCCCGCCGAGGCCCTCACGCTCCCGATGATGGGCGTGCATAACGCCGACGTCGCCTCCGCGACCCTTACCGCCATGCTCGAGCAGACCGACTACTATACCGAGTCTCTCAGCAACCTCTACGTCGTGACCCTCCACTCCGCGACCACGATGCCCATCGGCTTCAAGGACAGCACCCCCGTCACCTCGATGGCCGACCTCAAGGGCCTCAACATGCGCGTCACCGGCGGTTTCAACTCCAACTGGGTCACCGCCATTGGCGCCAACCCCATCAACGCCGGCTCCAACGAGGGCTATGAGTACCTCGAAAAGGGCATCATCAACTCCTACCTCTACGACTGGGACAAGATCCAGTCCGGCGCTCTGCTTGAGCAGACCGGCTACATCGTCGACGCGCACTGCTGCGCCAGCGAGCTGCTCTTCTGCCTCAACAAGGACAAGTACGATGCTCTCCCCGATGACCTCAAGGCTATTATAGACGGCTCCCAGCAGTGGTTCCGCGATCGCATCGGCCAGATCTACGCCGAGCAGCGCGACGAGATGGTCGCCAAGGCTGAGGCCGCCGGCATCACCGTCGCCCCCATCAGCGACGAGTTCAACGCCGAGCTCACCGCGGCCGCCGAGGAAGTCTGGGCCGCCTGGATCCAGGAGATGAACGAGGCCGGCTACGACGGTCAGGGCATCTTCGACAAGACCAGAGAGTTCATCGAGTACTACAACGGAGTTTATAACTACTACAACTGATCCCGGAGCGAGCTCATCAGATCATAAAGCGATCATCAACTGATCTTTCAAAGGCGGTGTTTCATCCGTGAAGACAATCGATAAGGCGGAAAAGATAGTTGGCTATATTGGACTGGCGGGTTGCATCGTGGCGGCGCTGGCGATAGTATTCAACTTTGGCGTCATCATCGCGGACGTGTTCGGGCGCTTTGTACTGCACAAGGCGGTGCGCGGCAGCAGCGAATACGTAGGGCTCGGCGAGACGGTCCTGATATTCTTCGGCATGGCCTACACGCAGCACAAGAAGGGCATGGTAGAGATCACGTTCTTCATGCGCAAGCTGCCCGGCCATGGACCGATGATATGCTGGACGGTCGTCAACTGGTTCAGCGCGATCGTGGGCGTGCTTCTGACATATGCCTCTTTCGTGCACGCGGGATTTCTCAAGACGATGAAGGCCGCGACCGACACGCTCTATATCCCGTATTATCCGTTCTATTATCTGATGGCCGTAGGTCTGGCGCTGTTTGCCATTGAGCTGATCTACGGCGCGGTCAGAAACACCATAGGGCTTTTCCACAAGGATCTGCGCGAGCGCATCATCTCCGAGTGGCCCATGTAACTTAAACGAAAAGGAAGCAGCCGGACTCGATCCGGCTGCTTCCTTTTTTTGTAGACACCGAGAGCCTTTGAATGGTATACTGTTGGCAAAGACACGATGAAAGGATGAGGCCGATGCAGGCGACCTTGAACATGCTGCTCGCCGCGATAAGCGATCTCCCGTCGGAAAGCCGCGTCGCGGATCAGGACGGACTGCGCGTCAGCGGCATAACGCTTTTTTGCAAAGGGGGGAGGACCGACGACGTTCCTGAGGAGCGCCTTATAGTTTGCTCGGCGGCGGATGTGCCCGAGGCGGCCCTTATCAAGGGATACGGCGCGATAGTCTGCCTTTGCGGAGAAGGCGGCGTTTTCCCGGAGAACGACCCGCGCGGCGTCGTCGCCGTGTTTGCCGACGCTGAGCCTGCCGAGATTTATCAGAGGCTCAACGAGCGGTACATTCGCATCATGGACTGGCGCATGCGTATGGCCGAGGACATGACCAACGGCTGCAGTCTGCAGGAGATCATGGAGATGAGCAAGGACATGATCGGCAACTACATCGCCGTCAGCGACAACACGTTCAGGCTAGTCGCCAATACCGCCAACATACCCTGCGACGACGCCATCTGCCAGCGCATGATCAAGCATGGATACCACCCCGAGTCCGTCGTCGCCAAATTCCGCAGCACCGGCCGGGTGAAGTTCTGGGAGGAACACGACTTTTACATAGACAACGGACATCTCTTCTCGCCGTATACGCTCGTCGGGCGCATATTTCGCATGAACGGCGAATACATGGCCCACGCCGTCATGACCTGCAATAACCGTGAGGCGACGCCGGACGTGATCGACCTGTATAATATGCTCTGCGAGTTCATCGCCAAATTCGCCGCCCGCGACTGGGAGAACCAGAACGCGGAGCTGGTGCTTTACAGCTCTCTGCTGTCAGACCTTCTCAGCGGCAGCGCGACTGATCAAGAGCAGGTGAAGGAGCGCATGGCGCAAAACGGCTTCCCGAGCGACGTGATGTGCCTCGTCCGGATCCCCGTGAACGCCGTCGCGAATACCCTAGTAGGGCGTCTGAGCAAGGACGTTTCCGAGCTCTTCTCCCACGTCCACATCGCTCTTTATCAGCAGGAACTCGTCCTCCTCATCGGTGCGGAGGAGGGCTCTTACGACGCGGCTGACAGGGAAGCGCTCGAATTTTTCAAGCTGCTTGAAAAATACGAGCTGACCTGCGGAGTGAGCTCGTTTTTTGATGATGTCTCGCAGATCGGCGTGGCGTATATGCAGGCGAAGGAGGCGCTCAATTCCGGCGACCGGCTGCGCAGGAGCGCGCATATAGAGCAGCTGCGGACCCGCTATCCGCACGCTTTCCGCTTCGACGAGTATCTGCCGTACTGCCTTCTGGACAACTCCTACGACGTCATCCGCCAGTGGCTGCTGTCCGACGCAGGGCGCGCTCTCTCCGAGATAGAAGAGCTCGACAGGAAAAACGGCTCGAACAATCTGCAGCTGCTGTATACGTATCTGATGAACGAGCGGCGCGCGAAGGAGACCGGCGAAGCGATGCATCTTCACCGCAACAGCGTCGTATACAGGATAGAGCACCTGCGCGAGACCGTGCATCTGGGCGATCTCGAGGACGCGAACGTCCGTACGGGTCTGCTAATGAGCCTCCTCATGTACAACCTCTGCGGCGGAGACGAATAAAAAAAGCCCATCCGGCCGGATGGGCTTTTTCGCGTTTTTCGGGGATCTCAGCCCTTGCAGAAGGCTGCGAACTCCTCGTAATCCATGTCGATGCAGTCCTTGACGCGCTTGAAGAACTCGTCGCCTGTCAGGGTCTGGAGCTTCGGCGTGCCGTCCTGGATGTTCCACTGCTCGGGAGACGGGCGGCCTGCGCCGTAGCTCTCCATGGCGACGTATCTCGGCTGCCTGACGACGCGGGTCTTCTTGCCGCCGCACTCGATCTCGAGGTCGATGAGGGGCACGCCCTTGCTGAGCTTTGTGATCTCGTTGAAGACGGTCTTGCCGTAGAGCGCGAACGCGATCGAATCGGCGACGTCGGGATCGAAAGCCGCGCCCTTTTTCGAGGTGTCGAAGCCCTCGAACTTATCCTCGATGGTGATGACGTCCTTATAGTAGAGTGTTCCGTTGATGATCATGGCTGACCTCCGTGTTTTTTCTTTTATCATACATCATTTCTTTATGAAATTCAACCTGCGGCGGCGCTTTTGAGCCGCTTTCCGGCATGTATTGTCATAAATAGACCCGTGTGCTATTATGAATAAAAAACCGTTTGGGGTGAAGACTGTGGATCAATACGCATATACGGCCTTTATTTCTTACCGGCATAAGCTTCCCGACGAAGCGATAGCGAAAAAGCTCCATTCGCTCATCGAAAACTATTCCATCCCGAAGGACGTCAAGGCCTCCTCCGGCCGCAGGAAAATGGGCAGGGTCTTCCGCGATCAGGAGGAACTGCCGCTTTCGACCGACCTCGGAGGCGACATCAAGGCCGCTCTGGATAATTCCGAGTGGCTCATCGCCGTATGCTCTCCGGATTACCTTCAGTCGAAATGGTGCATGACCGAGCTCGAGTATTTCATTTCGATAGGCAGGCGCGACCATATCCTGACCGTTCTCGCGAACGGCGAGCCGGAGGATTCCTTCCCCGCGCAGCTGCGCTTCGTGCAGCAGGAGGGGAGAATGGTCGAGATAGAGCCGCTGGCGGGCGACGTCAGAGGCTCGACCCTCTCGGAATCCCTGAAGAAGCTCGGGCGGGAGAAGCTGCGCCTTCTCGCGCCTATCCTGAACGTCAGCTACGACGCCCTGCGTCAGCGCGCGAGAAGAAAAAGAGTCAGGACGGCGATCGCCGCGGCGGCCGCGGTCATAGTGCTGCTCGGCGGATTCCTGACGTACGCACTTGTTAAAAACGCGCAGATCACCGCGCAGAACGAGCAGATAAAGAGCCAGAACGAGGAGATAGTCCGGCAAAACGAGGAGATAGCGGAGCAGAGGGACATCGCGCTGAACAATCAGATGCAGGTGCTCATCGAGCAGGCCAACATCTCCGTCAGCAGCGACAACAAGCTGCCCGCGCAGAAGATGCTTGCAGAGGCGTCGGAACTTCGGGAAACGGTCGGAAAGGACAACGACGGGGCGCTCTATTCCGCGCTCGAGGCGTCGCTCTATACCGGCAGCTTCGAGACGATACAGACCATAGACAACGACAACCGCAGGTTCAATTCGATAGTCTTCTCCCACGACGACCGCTACCTGCTCGGCATCACGAATCTCAATTCCGCGACGCTCATAGACGCCGAGAGCGGAAAGCTGATGTACTCCGTATCGCGCAGCGACGTCGGAATGCTCGACAGCGTCGGATTTACCAAGGATGACAAGTATTTCTTCACGGTCGACTCATGGTACGGCTACGTTTCCCTTTATAAGACCGAGACCGGCGAGCTGTACCGAGAGTTTGACGCGTCCGACGGAATGGCATGGAACATAGGCGAAAAGGTCTTCGCCATGGACGATCACAGGATACTCGTCCCTCTGCGCACGGTACTGTGCATATGGGACTACGAGGCCGACGACGGCGTGGACGTGCTCCCCATAAACACGGGGACGGTCGAGTCGTACATCCAGCCCTTCATGGTCGATCTCTCTCCGGACGGGACGTGCATAGTCGAGGGCTCGCCCGGTTACGGCGAGGGGCTGAAGATAAAGTCCCTCGACGGGAAGCGTGAGATCAAGCTCGAAAACGATTCCGAGCGCGGTTATTTCCCGATAATGTTCAGCGGCAACGGCAAATATGTCGCCGCCTCCTCCGTGAATACGTATTTCGTCTGGAACGCCGAGACGGGAAAGCTCATCCTGAGCGGAGCGGTGAGCGGTACGGGCTTCTCTATGGGCACGGCTCTCATCAATTACGACGGGAGCGTGCTGCTGTTCATGTCCTCCGAGTATCTTTGCGCGATAGACGTCAAGAGCGGGAAAAAGCTTTGGGATATTTCCGCCGAATCCAACATCGTGACGGAGGCGTCCGTCTCGCCCAACGGCAAGTATGTCTGCGCCTACGGGGGGATCTCGGGCGTATTCGATATAAAGACGGGGGAGATGCTCTCCGACCGCCCGTGCTCTGCCTTCTCCAACGACGGGACGAAGGTTCTCAGCGATACCTACGGCAGCGATCCGGCCGTCCTCATAACGCCGGAGGCGGCGACGGCGAAGATAGTAAGCGGCTATAAGGGCGAGCTTTTCACGACGCCGAGATACACCAATCCCTCCGCGTTCATCGGACTGACCTTGAAGCATTCCGCCGGCGATTACTATACGACCTTCCCCGGCAACGTGAACAGAAAGTCGGCCGTGTATATAGACCCCGAGACGAAATACGCTGCCTGCACGCATTACGACGGATTCATCGAGGTCTTCGACATCTCCGATCCGGACAATATCAAGGACGCATACTGTATGGCGGAGCACTGCTATAACTCCGTCGAGGACGTGGTCTTCAACGGCTCGCTGATGGCCTCCTGCGGGGGCTACGACCCGAGATGCGCCGTCTTCGACCTCGAGAGCGGGACTATGGTCCACGTCCTGCGCGGCGAGGGATACGCGTACAAGTCGGAATTCTCTCCGGACGGGTCAAAGCTCATGCTGCTGTGCGGGACCTCTGGCAACGTGGTGCTCGTCTATTCCGTCCGGACGGGCAATCTGCTCTATCGCATCACGGCTCCGGGCGATCTCAGCTTCACGGAGATAGGCTTCAGCCCGGACGGATCCAAAGCGATCGCGATGCTCTCCGACGGCAGAGCGGCGGTCGGCGAGATGTACGCGACGCTCGACGAGCTGATAAAGCTGACCCGGGAGGCTGAATAATGGCGTATACGTTCCTTGATCAAATGCGGAAGGAGAATATCGTCCGCTTCGGCGCCGACGTCGGTCCCGCGCAGCCCGACAGGCACTTCGACCCGGCGCGCGCGGACCTGAAAAACTCCGCTCTCCGCTTTATCCACGACCGCTGTGAGAAGCTTAATTTCCGGGATGACGCGCCCTATTCCGGCAGGAGCTCCGAGCCGCGCCAGATCCCGTACGACATGGAGATGGACGTCGAGCGCCTTTGCCTCGAAAGAGAACTCGAGAAGTTCATCGATTCCGGCGCGGCGGACGACGCCTACAACGTCTATTACTGCTATCTCGAGATGTTTTTCGGCTGCTACGGAAAGTCCAAGAAGATGGTCGAGCTCCTCTCCGAGTATGAGTCCAACGGCAGCTCGCTTCTGATGAAGCACAGAGATCACTACTCCCATTCGGTCTACGTTTTCGCGCTCGGTCTTGCCGTATATGAGCGCAACTCGGCATACCGCCGCGCCTTCAAGGAGTTTTACGGGCTCGATCCCGACGAGGAAAACGCGGAGAGCGACAGGGAAGCGGCCTGTCTGTTTCTCGAATACTGGGGTCTGACCTCGCTTTTCCACGACATAGGATATCCGTTCGAGCTCCCGTTCGAGCAGGTGCTCTCGTATTTCGAGACGGACGGTATCCGGCGCGGAAAGGGCGCCGTCTATATGGCCTACCGCGACTTAAACAGCCTGACGGACGTGCCCGAGGCTGCGAAAAGGCGCTTCGGGGAGCTTTTCGGGCGGGAGTTTTCCTCGCTCGTCGACGTCTTTGCGTTCGATATCGCGCGGACGATAGGGAAGGAATACGGAGCGTCGGAAAACGAGCTCGCGGAGACCATAGCGCGAAAGCCGACTTCGCCGGAGACCTTCGGGTACTATATGGACCACGCATGGTTTTCTGCGATGCGCCTGTTCCGGGAGCTGGCTGAGACGCCCGAGGGCGCTTCCTCGCTCACGCCCTTCCACGTCAACGCGCTCTCGGCCATCCTCATGCACAACAGCCTTTTCAAATTCGCCATAGCAAACAAAAAGCCGGACGTGCCGCTGAAGATGCGGCTGCAGCCTCTTGCGTATCTTCTCATGCTGTGCGACGAGCTCCAGTGCTGGGACCGAATCGCCTATGGACGCAATTCGCGCAGGGAGCTCCACCCGTCCGCCGCGGAGTTCGATCTCTCCGGCGGATCGATAAGGGCGACCTACTTTTTCGACAGCGCCGAGCGCGACAAGATCGAGGACTTCGAGCGCAGCATTGCGGAGTGGAGACAGAGCGGCTGCGCGGGGGAGGAACCGAGGCTCAAAGCCTACAGCGACATGGTCGGCGGGCGCTTCCGGAAGGATATAGAGCGCATCGTGGATACGTCCTCGGCGCCGCTTTCCGTCGTCGCTGACGTGCGTGCGGCGGACAGGAAGAGCAAGCATACCTATCTTTCGAGCAGCAGCTTCATGCATCTTTACGATTTCGCCGTCGCGCTCAATGCGCGCTATCTCTACGGCGGGAACGAGGACAAAGTGAGCCCCGAGCTTCTGGAGGAGAAGTTCGAAGCGCTTTCGCTTGAATACCAGCTATCGAACATCAATCAGGCGAAAAGCTTCAGCGCGTATCTCAACGCGATAGATTGCTTTTATACGGATAAGCCCGTCGACTGCGAGGAGATCGTCAAGTTCTCCCCGGCGCAGACGGAGGTGTTCGCGCCGATGGAACACAAGAGATGGGTGCTCGAGCACATCTCCATGGGCTGGCGGTACGGCGACGAATATGAGAGCCTGCCGCTCCCGGAGGGCGAGAGCCTTGCCGAAGGGGAGAGCATGTACTCAAAGCGCAAAGCCTTCCGTGAGCAGATGCGCCGCCATAAGCTGGCAATGGACGGCGAGCCGGACGACGCGCAGATAAAGGCGCATTACGACGCTTTGCCCGAAACGGAGAAGGGCAAGGATTACGAGCCCTTCAACAGCATGCTCAAGCTCATAAAGAAGTTCGACGGCCTCAGGATATATAAGCTCTGAAAAAAGAAAAAGGAGATCCCGTCCGCGGACGGAGCCTCCTTTTCGTTATTATCCTTCAGTCCATCATGGCGCGGTATGCCGCAAAGATATCCGGATACTCGTGCTCTAGGTCAAGGCTTTTCCCGCCTCTGACCCATATATGGAAGCTGCTCGCCGTTGCGCACGGCGCCTCCGCGCCTTCCTGCCAGACCTCGTAGGAACAGCTGAGCTTTTTCCCCTCGCAGAGCGTAACGCGGGTCCTGACCGTGACGCTGCCGGGGAAGGAAACGGGCGCGCCGTAATTGAGCTCGAGGTGGACCATCGCGGGGTCGAGCCCGAGAGGATGCGTATGAGAGTACCCGAAGCCGGCCCTCTTGAAAAGGTCCATCCGCGCCAGCTCGTACCATACCGGATAAACCGCGTGATGGACGATGCCCATGCTGTCGCAGTCTGTGTATCTGACGTCGATTCTCGTTTCGATCATATCGCGCCTCATTTCGCTTCAAATGGAGGAATCTGCTTCGTGTAGATATCTTACCATCTCACAGCAAGAAAAACAACCCTCATTGACCTGATTGAAAACAGCCGCAAATAGAAGTATAGTGATAATAGTTTTGCGAGATACCTGAGGGATAAAAAATGAAAGAAAAAGATTTTCGAATCATGCACAGTATGATAATTGAATATTATCAACTTATAGAAATGCGATTGAAAGGAATATGCGCTGCTATTAACATGGACGGCAACAAAGGATGGATCGAAAGACTTGACGATTATGAAGAAGACCCTATGGGAAAACTACTCATTAGAATCCAGAAAGATCAAAAGCAACAAGGGCACGAGTACATAAAAATCGAAGAAATACATCAACTGGATAAATTAAGGGAAAGAAGAAACTACTGGTGCCATCAATGTTTTGGGGGAAGCGAAAACTATCTGCATATAAAAAGAGGAGAAGTTTTGCCGGACAGTTTGGCGCAAAATATTAAAACTGATTTGAATGAAGCATTAAGTTGGGATGAAAAACTGACAGGTATTCTTTGCAACATTTCTGATGAAAAAAGAATAGCAGACCATTTAGTTGACATAAAACAGTAAGTGTTTTTTGGTTCCAGAAAAAAACAACACCGCCCGGGGATTTGTCCCGGGCGGCGAAGCTTATTTTGATGCGGTTTTCGCTGTCAGTGGAGCAGGCCGGAGTCCTTGCCGTCCTTCTGCTGCTCCTTCTGCATGCCGGAGCCGCCGGACAGCGTCCAGTGACGGTATACGCTCGCGGCGTCGCCGGCCTCGCGGGCCCTCTTGGCCGCGGGGGTGTAGAGGCCGTACTCGTGCTCGATGAGGCACTCGGTGTAGCTCTTGTCGGTGTGCGGGTTGCGGGGCAGAGGCACGTCCTGCTCGCCGGCGAGGATATCCTGCACCTTGGAGACGTTGACGGTGTGCGTGCTGGCTCCGTCCGCGATCGCGACGGCAGCCGCGACGCCGGCGGCCTGACCGGTACCGACGCACTGCGGGATGAGGTTGACGTTGTCGATGGCGACGCGGTCGGCGGAGAGGTGACGGCCGGGGGCCAGGAGGTTTTCGACCTTCTGCGGGAGGATCGCGCGGTAGGGGATCTCGATGGGCGCGTTGTCGTTGAGCGTCTCGACGGTGCAGTGCCATGCGATGCAGTCCTCATGCTCCTTGGGGAAGGCCCAGTCGTTGGAGGAGATGATGTGCTCGCCGAGTATGCGGTGGGAGCCGCGCGTGCCGAGCTGCGGGGCGATATCATAGAGGTAGGCGTCGGCGAAGACGTCGGGCGCGTAGCGCTTGTAGCAATCCATGATGTCCCTGATCTTGATGCGGGTGCCCCACTCGGTGATGCTCTGATCCTCGATCTTGGAGCAGTCGCGCTTGGGCTGCCAGTTGTTGACCCAGCTGACGTCGTCACGCACGCCTGCGATCATGCCGGAGCGGAAGCCGTGTATCTCGACGAGCTCGGCGGAGAGCGCCTTGCTCTTTTCGGGGTTCTCGGCTCTCCATTTGGCGAAGGCCTTGCGGCTGAAGCCGCCGATGCGGTAAACCAGCGCCGTGGAACCGCAGCGGCACTCGTCGTCGATGGAGGAGGTGGTCGGCGCGCCGGAGAGGCGGCAGATGTCCGCGTCGCCGGTGCAGTCGATGACGACCTTCGCGAGGACGGCCTTGCGCCCTTCCTTGGACTCAAAGATTACGCCCTTGCAGACGTTGCCCTCCATGATGGGCTTCGTGCCCCAGGAATGATAGAGGATGCGGATGGAGTCGGCGTGCTCGCGGAGCATGAGGTCCATCTCGATGCGAAGCTGCATCGGATCGAGCATGAAGCCGTGCTCTACGCGGCGCTCGACGATGCCGCCCGCGCCGCCGACCTCGGCATACTTGGCGATGAGAGCGGGATCCTTTGAGCCGGTCAGCTCGGGATCGGGGCCCGCGACGCCGCCGGGGACCTTCTTCAGGCGGGTGAACCACTCTTCCTGAATGCCGCGGACATAGATCTTCTCATGGAACGAGAGGCTGGGGATAAGCAGGACGAAGCCGCCGGTGACGTCGCCGCCGCAGTAGCCGTAGCGCTCCATAAGTATAACGTTCTTGCTGCCTGCGCGCGCCGCGGCGATCGCGGCGGAATGCCCGGCCGCGCCGCCGCCGACGACGAGCACGTCGCATTCGTCGTATACGGGCAGCGTAGTCTGGGGCTCAATGTAGGTTTTCGCGTTCATTTGGTTACCTCCGCTGTATTTTTATTATTCTTTTTCGTCTCTGATCCCGCCCTCGGCGGGAATTACAAATATTATACAGCATGTTGCTCCAAGTGAAAAGCATTATTTTGAAAAAGCGTTTGCAGGCATATTTTGCCAGATAAAGCGCGCTTTTATTTTTTTATCATATTGACCTTTTGACGAATTGAGATTAAAATCAAAATAGGTAATTCTAACGAAAGCAAATGTAAATTCATAGGAGGTTGAATAATGGGAACATGGCATGATTATCTGAAGTCCGAGGGTACGCCTCCCGAGTGGCCTTATCCGATCAAGTTCGGTGAGGAAAAAGAGGTAGAGACCGACGTACTTGTCCTCGGCGGCGGCATCGCGGGATGCTGGGCCGCCATCACCGCCGCCCGCAACGGCGCGAAGGTCGTCCTCCTCGAGAAAGGCGACGTCAGGCGCAGCGGCGCCGGCGGACCGGGCTGCGACCACTGGTGCAACGTGCCGGCGAACCCCCTGTCCAGAGTCGACCCCGACTGGTGGGCCGAGCAGATGACTCAGGGGCCGTTCTCCAACGGCATCGGCACCGAGATCCAGTGCCGCGAGGACTTCGACACCCTGCTCGAGATGGAGCAGATGGGCGGCAAGATCCGCGACACGGACGACGAGTTCGTCGGCGTCGAGGGACGTGACGACGAGACCAAGTTCATGGTCTCTCCACGCTACGGCGTCGGCGTCGGCTACGCTCCGTATGACGACTGGAAGAAGCCCGGCTACAATCCCCCCGAGAAGCGCACGAACGTCGTTCTCCGTATCTGGGGCAGCACGTTCAAGCCCATCCTCAAGAAAGAATGCAAGAAGCTCGGCGTGCAGGTGTTCGACCGCGTCATGGCGACCAGCCTGCTCAATGAGGGCGGCAAGCAGGGCGCCCGCATAGTCGGCGCGACCGGCCTCAACGTCCGCACGGGCGAATTCATCATCGTCAAGGCGAAGGCCGTCGTCATGTCCGCGGCCGGCCCGAACTCCCTGTGGTTCATGGACATGGAGCACGGCGGATATTCGACGATGTATTCCCGCAACGAGTGCGGCGACGCGACCGCCATGGCGTTCAACGCCGGCGCGAAGATCACCATGATGGAAGGCAGCGCTCCGTACAGGATCGCTTCCGGCCTCAAGCACAAGTGGTATTCCGGCGGCGCGGACGCGAGCTATGAAAACGTTCCCCTCGTCGACGCGAACAACACGAAGCTCCCCGCCCCGACTCAGGGCTGGGCCGACGGCGGCGCGATGTTCTCCAACCAGGCCAACATCATCAACGAGATCCGCGAGGGCGTCAAGGAAGGCAAGTACGAGCTCCCGTTCTTCGGCGATTTCGCCGGCATGAAGCCCGAGGAGGCCAACGCCACATGGAACCTCATGCTCAACGAGGAGTCCACGACGAAGGTCATGGTCAAGACGATGACCGAGAACGGCTTCGACTACAAGCGCGACCAGATCATGAACTACACGCTCATCGAGTTCCAGCCCTCTCAGCAGTACCGCGACGGTTCCCGCAGCGGCGGCCTTATGATCGACTGGGATCTGATGACCAACGTCCCCGGCCTCTTCGGCGCCGGCACCTCCATCTTCTCCCCGGGCGACCACAGCTTCGCCGCCTCCACCGGCCGCTACGCCGGCCGCAAGGCCGCCGCGTACGCCAAGGCCAACGGCGAAGGCAAGGTCTGCCGCGAGCAGATAGACAAGGAGAAGGAGCGCGTCCTCGCTCCGACCAAGCGCGACGGCGGCATCGAGTGGAAGGAACTGCACAACGGCGTCAACCGCGTCATGCAGTACTTCGTCAGCGAGTTCAAGAGCGAGAAGCTCCTTGACATCGCTCTCGAGGAGATCGAGAGGATCGAAGAGAACGCCGTGCCTCAGCTCTATGCTCTCGACCCGCACAAGCTCATGCGCTCGATAGAGGACCTCAGCATCATCACCTGCTGCAAGGTAGCCATCTACGCCATGAAGGAGCGCAGGCTCACCAATGCCAGACTCCGTATCGACCGCGTCGATTATCCGCAGGACAATCCCGAAGAGGCCAATTGCTTCCTCACGCTTAGGCTTGAGAACGACGAGGTCAAGTTTGAGAGACTGCCTTCGAAGTGGTACGGCAACATGAAAGAGGGCTACGAGGCTCACAACAAGGACTATACCGGCGTGTATAAGCCCGCTGAATGAGACAGGAGGACAGAGTAATGGCGAATAAAGTGTTTGCGATACCCAACGTTCAGACGCCGAGCATGCCGGTCAGGGTCAATCCCGACAAGTGCATCGGCTGCAATACCTGCGTCGAGGTCTGCCAGATCGACGTCTACATCCCCAACCCCAAGAAGGGCCAGCCCCCCATCATCCTTCATCCCGAAGAGTGCTGGTACTGCGGCTGCTGCGTGACCGATTGCCCGACTCCCGGCGCGATCGAGTTCAATTATCCGCTGCCCCTCAAGCCCCGCTGGAGGAACAAGGAGACCGGCAAGATCAGCCAGGTCAAGTAATTGCGATCCCATACAAAAGAGCGCGCCTTCGGGCGCGCTCTTTTTGCGTATCGAGGTTGCGCAAAAACCACCGCGGGAGTATAATCGAGCGGACGAAAGGGGAGAAAAGCCATGGCGCAGGTCCTGCTTTTCAACATCGGCGAGGAAAAGAAAAAGAAGATACGCTTCCTGCTTACTAAGCTCGGCGTGGCATGCCGCGAGGTATCTCCGGAGGACTTCGGGAAGACCCTCGCGGAGCTGACCGGCAGGGAAGCCGCAGCCGCTGAGAGCGCGGAGCCGTTTTCCGGCGAGATGCTCGTTATGGACGGGCTCGACTCGCGCCGTATTCAGAGCCTGCTTGACGGGCTGCGCCGCGTCAAGGCGCCCGTCGCGCTCAAAGCCGTGGTTACGGAGCAGAATATAAAATGGACTGCGTCGCGGCTTTATGAGGAGCTCTCGGCCGAGCACGAGGCCTTGAAGCGCGGCGAAAGAGCTCACGGCGGCTGAATTTCTTTTTATTTTTTCGCGAGAGTTCTCAAATTCTTAACAATTGAGTGTTACAATCAGCCTCGGCGATGTCCCGCGGGCATAGGAGACGTTTATGGAAAACGAATGGACCGGCCTTTCCGACGAGGAAAAGCGCTGCAAGCTCTATGAAAAGCAAAAGGAGCTGCTCGACACTTTTCTCGCCAACGGCGCAATTTCCCGGGCGCAGTATGAAAAAAGCCTCGGGGATCTGACAAAGAAAATGGGAATGGAGCGATAGCGCTCGCTCAACATTCGATAAAACGCGATTTCGCTAAAAACTCACGCAATATCTGGAGGGCAAAATGGAACCTACTCTATCCAAGGAAACGATGATCCTCGCAAGCCGCTGCGACTCGACGGGCAAGCTCGGAGTATCCGACTGTTTCGACCTGTTCATGGACGCCGCGACGGAGCATGCCGAATCGCTGGAGGGCGGATTTACGGCGCTGGGCCGCAGGGATCAGTTCTGGATCACGGTCAAGACCAGGATCGATTTTTACAGACGTCCCGGCCTGACCGAGACCGTGACCGTGACGACGTGGCCTGAAAAGCCCGAGGGCATGCGGGGGATGAGAGACTATGTCATCTCCTCCGGGGACCGGATCCTTGCAAAAGGCAAGTCGCTGTGGGCGGTCATAAATACAAAGACGGGCAGGCTCGTAAATCTCAAGGGGATATATCCCGACTGCGTCACGCTTCGCGAGGACACGGCCATCGAAGAGCCCTTCAGGCGCATAGTCGAGGATTTCCCCGGAATACCTTTCGCCGAGTACAGGATAAAGGGAACGGATATCGACATCGGCGGACATATGAACAACGTCGCCTATGTCCGCGCCTTCGAGAGCCTGTTTACGACTAAGGAGTGGAACGAGCTCGATCCCGCTTCCGTGGAAGTCCAGTTCAAGAGCTCCTGCTACGAGGGCGAGATCATCGAGTTCAGGAAGAAAGAGGCGGACGGCCTGATATACGTTCAGGGCTCCGTGGGCGACAGGACCGCCATCCTCATGGCGATACGCCCCGCGGGCAGATAAAAAGAGAATAAACGGCTCTCCGGCGCGACGAACGAGCGCCGGAGAGCTTTTTTTGACGGATCGGGAAAAATGCGGTAAAATAGCCATGAGGCGATATGATGAACAGAAAGATACTCGTAACGGGGGCGTCCGGCGGCCTCGGCAGCGCCATAGTCCGCGAGCTGCTCGCTTCCGGCGACACGGTCTACGGGCTCGACCTCGGCGCTTCGCCGATCGAGAACGACAGCTACGTCCACGTTGAATGCGATATAACGGACTCCGGGAGCGTTGAGCGGGCCCTCGGACTCGTCTCGGAGCGGACCGACCGGCTCGACGCTATAGTAAACGCCGCCGGGATAATGTTTTTCGGCGCGCTCGTCGAGCATGACCCGGAACACATGGACGCGATAATGCGCGTCAACATCGGCGGCATGAACAGAGTCGATACGCTGTTTTTCCCGCTGCTGGAGCGGGCGAAGGGCCGCATCATAAATATCTCCAGCGAGTACGGCAGGTTCTGCTCTCTGCCGTTCAACGGGCTGTATACTGCGAGCAAGCGGGCCGTCGAGGCCTATTCCGACAGCCTCAGAAGGGAACTCGGCTACCTCGGCATGAAGGTCGTCACGATACGCCCCGGCTCTTTCGCGACGCCCATGACGTCGAGCACCTGCCCGACGTTCGACCGCCTCGTCGGGACTTCGGAGCATTTTTCCGGGATATATAAAAGGCTCAAGCCCATGATGATCAACGCGACGAAAAACGCGGGCGACCCGTCGAGGCTTGCAAAGCTCGTCGGGAAGGCCGTCGGCGCGAAGAAGCCCCGCCGCGTCTACCGCATCAAAAACGACGTCCGCGTCGGCCTGCTATCCGTATTGCCCGAGGGAGTCATAGACATTATTTTCCGCCGATTTCTCAGATGACGCGGAGCGATACGCGCCATTTACGGCTTGCATGCAGGACGAGCACGAAAGGAAGTAAAGCATGATATTGTTTTTTTCAGGGACGGGCAACAGCGAATACGCCGCGCGTAGGATAGGACGCATCGTCGGAGAGGAGCCCGTTTCTCTCGCAAAGCGCCTAAGAGAGGCCGACTGCTCGCCGCTCGAGTCCGAGACCCCTTGGGTAGTCTGCGCGCCGATATACGCGTGGCAGATGCCGCGCGTCGTGCGCGACCACATCGCCTCGACGGAGCTTCGCGGGAGCAGGGACGTGTATTTCGTCCTGACCTGCGGCGGCGACACGGGAAACGCAGACAAATACGCCCGAAAGCTCTGCCGGAGCAAGGGAATGAACTTTCGAGGCATGGCCCGTATAGTCATGCCCGAAAACTACATAGCCATGTTCGGCGCGCCCGACGCCGAAGAAGCGCGGCGCATCATAGAAAAAGCCGTTCCGGGCATAGACGAGACCGCCGCGCTCATCAAGGAGGGCCGCGATCTCCCGCCGGTCAAAAAGAGCCCGCTCGCGGGCTTTCTCAGCGCCGTCGTAAATAAGGGCTTTTACGCCTCCGCTATAAAGGACGACAAGTTCTTCGCGACCGACGCCTGCGTCTCCTGCGGCCTCTGCGAAGAGGTCTGCCCGCTCGGGAACATAACCCTTAAGGACGGGAGACCCGTCTGGGGCGGCAACTGCACGCAGTGCATGTCCTGCATCTGCCGCTGCCCGAAGGAAGCGATAGAATTCGGCACAAAGAGCGCGGGAAAGCGCCGCTATATCTGCCCGGACGTCTGATAGGACAAAATAATAAAGCCTCCCTTGAACTATTCAAGGGAGGCTTTATTTGCGCCGCTTAAGCCACGGCGTCGCAGAAACGCTGGAACATGGCCGCCAGCTCCGCGCGCGTCGCCGTGTCGGCCGGGCGCAGATAGCCGTTATTGCCGTTTATGACGCCTATCGCTATGCAAAAATGCATCGCGGGCCGCGCGAAATCGCTTATCGTGAAGACGTCCGTGTACGAGAGCGTATTCGTGTTCGCGCTCATCGCGTCGGTGTCGACGCCCTTGTATTTCGCGTAGCGATAGAGGATGGTCGCCGCCTGCTCACGCGTTATGAGGTCGTCCGGGGCGAAGACGCCGTCGCCGTAGCCGAGGACTATGCCCTCGGCGTTCGCCCACGCGGTCGACTTATAGTAGAAGCTGCCCTCCGGGACGTCGGAGAAGGGATTGCCGCCGGAAACGGCCGGTTCGCCCTCGAGGCGGTAGAGCATCGTCACGATCTGCGCGCGCGTCGCCGTGCCCGCCGGATCGAAAAGACCGCCGCCTATGCCGTTCATTATCCCGCGCATGAGGCAGAAGTGGATCCCCTCGTGGTACCACGCGTTCGGGTCGAGATCGCTGAAAGCTGAGAGCGGGCAGCCGCTGCCGTGCGCGCAGGCTATGCGCCACTTCGCGAAGACGGTAATGTCCTGCGAGAGCGTGACCTCCGTGAGCGCGTCGCCGAGCGTGGGAGAGCCGCACCAGCAGACGAACGTATACCCGGCCTTGGTCGGGATATAGAGCGAGAGATCGACGACCGTTCCGGCCTTTTCCGTGACAGGCTCGATCTCGCTGCCGCCGTTAGTGTCGAACGTGAGCGTATATTTCTTTGCAGCCGACGAACCGCCGCCGGAGGGCGGGGAAGAAGGAGAGGACGGGTTAGGCGCGGAGGGGACCTTTACCTCGACCGTGACCCATTCGCCTCCGTCGACGCTCGCGGCGCGGACGGAGTAGGTCTTGCCCGTCTGAAGAGAGAGACCGTCGAACTTCCCCGAAAACGCTCCGTCAAGTACGGTGAAGTTGTCGGAGGCGAGTATGTTTTCTCCGTTTAGAAGCTGTACCGTGACCGCGACGCAGTCGGCCTCGCCGCTGAACGTGACGGAGGAGGCCGTCGCCTCTGCGGTCAGCGTTATCTCGGCCGCTTCGTTCCCGCCCGCCGGGACTACTTCGGCCGTGACTGAGATAACGTCGGCCCACTCGGTCTCGCGCCCGCTCCAGAGCAGGAAATCGTCGCACCATTTGTCTGCGCCCTCGGTCTCGATATAATCGCCGTTCATGCGGGCGATCTCGCGCGTCTCGGTGCCGGAAGCGGTCTCGACAGTCACGAGAAGCTTGACGCTCTCGTCGGGCGTGTCGCTGCCCGTAGCGTAGTAGAACGAGCCCGTGACGACGCGCTCGGCCTCTGAGGCGTATTCCGTGGAGTCGATCCCGTGACGGACGCGGTATTTGCCGCCCTCGACGGCATATTCGGCTATATCGAGCCCCGTGCGCTCAAGGTCTATGTAGCCCTTGCTCCCGTCAGAGAAGGTGACTATGAGCGGGATAACGCCGAAGTCTGTATGAAAATCAAAATAGAAGTATCCGTAGGCTGTCTCGTATACGGTCGCGGCCGAGGCAGAGAGCCTCGATACGTCGATCTCGACATGCGCCACGGGATCGGGATCTCCGTCGAATGCGCTCTTATAAAGCCTCAGGCGGCGGCCCTCCGCGCCGCTGTTGCCGTAATAAACGACAGCGCGGGCGGGCGCGTCCTTCGTGCCGACGGGGAAGAGGGAAACGTTCCCGAAGCCCCACGGCGCCGCCCACGTTTCTCCGTCTATCCTTACGCAGGCCGAGCCGACCGGAACGATGACGAGACGGCAATTGATGGGGCCGATGTCGAGCCCGGAGCGCTCCTGCGTGACGTGCCCCGCCCAAATGCTCTCGCTTCCTGCGTCGAGCCCGCCTGCTATGCATACGCCGTTGCCGAATACGTCCGCGTCAAAAGCGCCGTTTTCGGGCTCAGCCTGCAAAACGAGATCATCGCCCTCGGCAAGACCATCCGAATCGGCGATCACATATGACCCGCCGATGCGGACGACGAACTGCGTCGCCTTTTCGAGTATGAAGACCTTGCCCTCCGCGGCGGTCTTGCCGTCGGGCAGCGCGATGCTGTATTCGTAATAGGGGAGATCGAGTATATCGCCCTCGCCCGCAGGCTTCTGCTCGCTTAAGGAGAACGCCCGCATAAACGCGTCGGAGACGACGCAGACGAGGTCGTCGCCCGAATACTCGGAGGGAGCCTTCGTCTCGCCGAACATCCCGCTGAATTCGCCCGTATGTGCGGCCTCGAACCGCTCGCCGTTCCAGCGGTAGAGCACACCGAAAAACTCCGCCCAAAGCTCCTGCGCCATATAGGCCTTTATCTCCTCGGCCGAGCCGCAGTAAGCAAAATCGCGGCCTTCGATATCGCTTTTCGCTTTGGCGAGATCGAATTCGGGTTCGCCTCCCGGTTCGGTACCTGGATCGGTGCCGTCAGAGCAGCGTATCCATTTGCCGCTCGCGGAGTCGTAATTGAACGTCTCGGTGTTTGAAAAATCGCTGAACTCGGTCACGCCGTCGCAGTCATAGAGCGTGAGCCCCTTGACAGACGCTCCTTTGCGTATCTCGAGTATCTGACCGGCCTCGGCCGTAAGGCCGGCGTTGCCCTCGAGCTTGAGAGACGCCGTGATGTTGAGCCCGTTGGGATCGCTGCCCTCGGGCGCGGACTTGATGACGACGGAAGTCCCCGACTTTATGAGAGCTTTATTGACGGTAAATATCTCGTTTATATCCCCGCTGAGGAAAAGAGGCTCGTTTTCGGAAAGCCCGCGCGCATATGCGACGAGCTCGTTTGCCGAAGCATTTTCCGGAGCGGCTTCCGATCCGCTTTCAATGACGAGGCCGTTGGAATCAATCCTGCCGCCTCCGCAGACGAAGAGAGCGTCGCCGTATACCCGACCGACGTCTTCGAGGACTACGCTCGAACCGCTGACGAAGAGAAAGGTATCGCGGAGATCCTCCGCCAGAACGTACGTGCTCGCTCCGGACACGTAGATCGCGATCGGATCCTCAATTATCGCTTCGGCGGGATCGAAAGCGAATCCGGTCGGCTCTCCGTTCACATCCGTTTCCGACACATATATCGGCGCGGCGTAGGCCAGCGTTGCGCCGTCCGCCGAAGCGACGGCCGGAAAGAGTGTCAGCAGCATACAAAAGACGATGAAGAATGCAAGCGCGCGTGATTTCATTGGGAAGACCTCCGTTTTTCTCTTTATATCAGACCGAACGCCATAACAGCCGGTCTTTTTCACATATGATCTCAACTCTGCCGGTGTCGCGCAGCCAGCTCATATAAGAGCGCGCCGTGCACCCGACGAGCACGTACTGCTGCAGGCTCATCCGCAGGGAATACCTGTCGAACAGAGCCTTGAGCACTTGCTCGTGATCGGCGGGCTCCCGGCAGAAGCCGACTATGAAGTCCGCTATTTCAAGAGCTTTATCTATGTTTTTCTGCGCGAGCGGGACGATGTCCTCCGTCGCCTCGGCATGCGAAGGGACGAAGAGCGGCGCGCTCATGGTCTTGACCTTTTCGAGCGTCTCGAGATAGACTCCGACATTGAAAACGAAGCTGACCTGATACTTTTCCAGCGTCGCCGCGCTGACGAGCGAGTCCGCGAGGAAGACGACGCCGTCCGGGGCCCGGAAGCCGTACATGTCGTGGCTGTGCCCTGGGAGGGGTATCGGCTCGAGCCCCTCGGGGAAGACCTCCGGCGAGAAGGGGAGGACGCGGCTGCCTTTGGCGATGAAGAACTTGTTGTGCAGCTCCTTCGGGACGGTCGCTCCGAAGAGTATCGAAACGCCTATACCCGGCTGCTCGGCGAAAAAGCGCTCGAGCGGCGGCGCGTAGATCGGGCAGTCCGTGTGCGACTGCAGATAGTTATTCCCGCCGATGTGGTCGACGTGCGCGTGGGTATTGAAGACGGCGCGCAGCTTCCACCCGCGTTCGTTCAGGATGCGCAGGGCTTTTTTCGCCGCGTCGCCGTCGTTTCCCGTATCTATCAAGCAGACTTCGCCGTTTCCTGCGTCGACTATACCTATCTTAGCCGGGCTGTCTATATACCAGCTGCGTTCGCCGGCCTGAATGAGCTCGTACATGCCGTTCCTCCGTCAGATCTCTTTTGATAAATTCTATCAAAAAACGTCATGTTTCGCAATACGAAGAAAGATTTTGAAATCGGCTGATTAAGTGATTTACTTTTTGAAAAAACGGAGTTATACTAATTTATTATATTGGGATATAAGTGCGCTTCGAGCATGCAACGCCCGCCGCGCTTCAGGGAGTTAATTTGATTATGAAGAAAAACTATGAAATAGATATGAGTCAGGGCAAGCTTTTCGGAAAGCTTATCTCATTCGCCATCCCGCTGCTGCTTTCAGGGCTTTTACAGCTGGCCTTCAACGCGGCCGACCTCATCGTCGTCGGGCGCTTCGCCGGCGAGCTCTCGCTTGCCGCCGTCGGCTCGAACGGCTCGCTCGTCGCCCTCATTCTGAACGTCCTCATGGGCCTCGGCACCGGCACGAGCATCCTCGTATCGCGCTATTTCGGCGCGAAGGACGAAAAGCGCCTGCTCGACGCCGTGCAGACGACGGTCATAGTCGCCATCATAGGCGGCGTCATCTTCGGCGCCGCGGGAATCATCTTCTCCGGCTTGCTCCTCAAGGCCATGGGGACGCCCGAGACAGTCCTTCCGCTCGCGAAGCTGTATCTTCGCATCTATTTCTGCGGCCTGCCCATCATGATCACCTACAACTTCTCGAGCGCGGCTCTGCGCGCCGTGGGCGATTCGAGAAGGCCGCTCGTGTTTCTGTCGATAGCCGGCGTGCTGAACGTCGGGCTGAACCTCATCTTCGTCATCGTCTTCCACATGGGCGTCGCGGGCGTCGCGATAGCGACCGTCGCGAGCCAGTGCGTCTCCTGCGCGCTGACCCTCCGCTGCCTCATCAGATCCAAGACGATGTGCAGGCTCGTCCTCAAGCCCTTCCGCTTCTCGTGGACGGCGTTCAAGGAAATCATCCGCATCGGCCTGCCCGCGGGCATTCAGGGCTCGCTGTTTTCCATCTCTAACGTACTCATCCAGTCCTCGATAAACTACTTCGGCGACATGACCATGGCGGGCAACGCCGCCGCGGCGAACATAGAGGCCTTCCTCTTCGTCTCGATGGACGCGATGAATCAGTCGGCTGTCGCCTCCGTCAGCCAGAACATGGGCGCGCGCGAATACCAGCGAACGAGGAAGGCCGTCCGACTGTGTCTCTCGATGGAGTTCATCGTGGCGACGGTGCTGGGACTTCTGACGGTACTGTTCCGCAAGCAGCTCGTGGGCATCTACACCTCCGAGGAGGCGGCCATAGAGGCGGGCTGCACGCGCATCATCATCCTCGGGACGGTATACTTCACAAACGGCATGCAGCATATGATGACGGGCGTAATGCGAGGTCTGGGGTACAGTATCTTGCCGACCGCTATAACCCTGATGGGCATATGCGGCTTCAGGGTGATATACATATTCACGTATTTTGCCGCGCATAAGACGCTCGCGGTGCTCTATGCGTCTTACCCGATCTCGTGGGTGCTGACGATAGCGGCGCAGCTCATCTGCTACTTCTCGCTTCGAAAACGGGCGTACGAGAAAAACGAGAAGAAATACCTTCAGAGGCTCGCGGAAGAGAATTCCGCGGAAAACACAGATCCTATTGGCGCTTGAGAGCGCGGACGGGAGGTAAATATGAATCAGAACAACAGACCGCAGAACAGACCGCAGGGGCGCCCCAGCAACGCGACGGGCACCGGCAATTCCATCGGCAGACGCGGCTCCGGGCAGGGCACCGGCCCCGTCGGGCAGCAGGGCGGCTACGCCGGGAGAAGACCGGGCTATACCCCGCCTCAGACCGGCGCGACACAGAATAACACGAACGTCAACGTGACCCGCGCCCGCTCGGCCGGGAAGATGAGCCCCATCCTTATCATTATCATCATCGTAGTCGCGTTCCTTTTCCTCAGGCCGAAGCTTTGCGGCTCCGGAACGACGACCGACGTGACCGGCACCGGCGGCGATCTCACCTCGCTGCTCTCCGGACTGCAGCAGACCGAAATGCTGCAGCAGACCACGCAGGCGACCCAGTCCAGCTCGTCCTACGGCGGGCTCGACCTCAGCAGCCTCCTCGGCGGCATGACCTCGTCGAGCAGCGGCCTGACGTCCTCCGCGAGCGGCTATTCCTCCGGCTGGACTTCAACGCAGAACATCTCGAGCCTCGATACGAGCGTCGATCCTTCCGCCAGAGCGAAATATACGAGGATACTCGGCGGCGGTCAGGATACCGTCACCGTCATGGTCTATATGTGCGGCTCCGACCTTGAGAGCGGCGGCGGCATGGGCTCCTACGACATCCAGGAGATGTGCAACGCCAGGATAAGCGACAAGGTCAACGTCATCGTCTATACGGGCGGCTGTAAGAAGTGGCAGAACAGCATCGTGAGCAGCACCGTCAACCAGATCTACAAGATCGAGTCCGGCGGCGTTCGCAAGCTCGTCGACAACGCGGGCACCGGCGCCATGACAGACCCCTCCACGCTGACGAGCTTCATCCAGTTCTGCGCGACGAACTTCCAGGCAAACAGAAATGAGCTCATCCTCTGGGATCACGGCGGCGGCTCCATCACGGGCTACGGCTATGACGAAAAGAACACGAAGTCGGGCTCCATGAACCTCCAGCGCCTGAGCAGCGCGCTCCAGAGCGGCGGCGTGAAATTCGACTTCATCGGATATGACGCCTGCCTCATGGGAACGCTCGAGACGGCTCTCACCATGGCGCCCTACGCGGACTACCTCATCGCCTCCGAGGAGACGGAGCCCGGCATCGGCTGGTACTATACCGACTGGCTGACGACCATCTCGCAGAACACCTCGACCGAGACGGTAAGGGTAGGCAAGCAGATCATCGACGACTTCATCACCCAGTGCGACAGAAGATGCTCCGGCCAGAAGGCGACGCTCTCCATCATCGACCTGGCCGAGCTTGAAAAGACCGTCCCCGCCGACTTCAAGGCCTTCGCGCAGAGCACCTCCGAGCTCATGAACAACGACGGGTATAAGACCGTCTCCGACGCCCGCAGCAGCGCGCGCTCCTTCGCCGAGTCCAGCAAGTCCGATCAGGTCGACCTCGTCGACCTCGCCAACCGCATCGGAACGGCTGAGGGCCGCGAACTCGCCAACACCCTCCTCGGCGCGGTCAAGTACAACAGGACTGCCTCCAGCGTGACCAACGCCTACGGCGTGTCCGTCTACTTCCCGTATCAGAAGATATCCAAGGTCAACAGCGCCGTCGCGGCCTATGAAGCGCTCGGACTTGACAGCGAGTATTCCCGCTGCATCCAGCAGTTCGCGAGCATGGAGGCCGGCGGCCAGACCATCTCGAGCGGCACCTCCGCGTACTCGTCCCTGTTCGGCGCCTCATCCGGCGGCAGCCTCATGGGCGACGACATGGTCAACAGCCTGCTCGGCAGCCTCTTCGGCGGAGATACCTCCGGCCTCGGCAGCATGCTCGGCGGCACCACCGGGCTCGATTCCCTCTTCGGCAGGGGGCTTGACGCCGACAGCGCCGTCGAATACCTGAGCGATAACCGCTTCGATCCCACCGCGCTCATCTGGTCCTCGAACGGCAACGGCTATACGATGCACCTGACCGAGGAGCAGTGGTCCTATGTCAACGGCCTCGAGCTGAACGTCTTCTATGACGACGGCGAGGGCTACATCGACCTCGGCCTCGACAACAAGTTCAGCTTCGACGCCAACGGCGACCTCGTCGGCGAGTACGACGGGACTTGGCTCGCCATCAACAACCAACCCGTCGCGTACTACCACATGGACACGACCGTCTATGACGGCGGCATGGCGATCACCGGCCGCGTGCCCGTCTATCTCAACGGCGCGAGGGCCGAGCTCATCGTCGTGATACTCTATGACGACGCCAATCCGAACGGTATCGGCAAGATAGCGGGCGCCCGCATGGCCTACACCTCCGGTGAGACCGAAGCCGTCGCCAAGGAAGTGCCTCTCAAGATCGGCGACAGGATAGACTTCCTCTGCGACTACTACACCTACGCCGGCGAGTATTCCGACACCTATATGCTCGGCGATCAGTGGGTCTACGACGGGACCTACACCGTCAACGACGTGTATATCCCCGACGCGCAGTACGCCTCCGCGATGTACGTCTTCACGGATATCTACAACAACGAGTACTGGACCCCGGTCCTGCCCTGAATCTCTCAATGACAAAGAGGACGGATGCAAACGCATCCGTCCTCTTTTATTGCCTTATTATAAGGGCATATCGCTTATCTCGTAAATGTCGTCGAAGTATATCTTTTCCTCGCCGAGCCGCAGGAAGCGGAAGCTCGTGTCGAGCTCCTCGACCGCGCCGCTCCGCACGGCCTCGTGAAAATTGCCGTAATACCGGAGCCGCACCTGCGAGCCGACGTCTATGCGCGCGAGCACGGCCGAGTTTGCCGCTATTGTCTCCTCGGACAGCACGCGCCTCTCGACGCGGGAATGATGCTCCTCACGGTCGCGCAGCGCGGCCTGAAGCCCCTTCATCGCGTCGAACGGCATGAACTGCTTGGCCCGCTCCTGCCTCGTCATCATAGCCTGCTCTGTGTCCTCCTATCATCTCGTTGCGCTCGCGCTGCGTCGCCCCGTCGAGAAAGTTCATGCCGCGCAGCACGGCGTTCTTCCCGTATCTGTCCGCGAGCTCCAAAACGGCGCGCTCGCGGGCTTTTTCGCGCTCGACGGCCTCGATATCCGTAAAGAGATCGTACCCCTCGCCGCATTCGTCGCACACGTCCGCGAAGGAGACGCCGAGACGCCTTATCGGGACCTCGCGCGAGGCGAGCCTGTCGAAAAGGCCGAGCGCGGGGCCGCTCACGAGGGAGTTGAGGTTCGTCGCACTCATGAGGCGGACGCTGCCGTGCGAGGAGGGGATGGCGTCGTGCGAATAGCCGATGTAGAGGCCGACCTTGCGCGCGATGACCTTGCGGCGCATGAGCTCGTGGCAGCCGTTGAGGAGCATCTCCTGCATGACGAGGCGCGCGCGGGAGAAGTCGTAGTCGCTCGGCAGTATCTGCGAGGACGAGACTGAATGCGTCTTGGCCTTATAGCCCTTTATGTCCGAAATGAGGCAGCTCTCGCGGCCCCACGCGTGGTCTATCAGGAGCTCCGCGTCCTTGCCGAAGACCTTGTAGAGAAGCTCCGAGTCCGCGTGCGCGATCTCGCGCATCGTCGTTATTCCGTAGCGCGCGAGGCGGCGCGCCGTGCCGCCCGCTATCTGCCAGAAATCCGTTATCGGCGCGTGATCCCAGAGCGTCTCGCGGTAGAGCTCCTCGTCGAGATAGCCCATGTGGTCCTTCGAGTGCTTCGCCGTGATATCCAGCGCGATCTTCGCGAGGTATAGATTCGTCCCTATGCCCGCCGTGGAGGGGATGCGGAGCTTTTCGGCTATCTCGTCTATTAGCGCTTTGGCGAGCGAGCGCGGCGTCATGCCGCAGGCGGGGAGGTACTGCGTCGCGTCTATAAACGACTCGTCGACGGAGTATACATGGATATCCCGCGGGTCGAAATGATCGAGGTATATCGAATAGATGTCGGCCGCGCAGTCTATATAGCGCTGCATGCGCGGCGGCACGGCCTCATATTCGACGTTTTTCGGAATCTCCGAGAGCCGGCACCGCCCGGGGACGCCCTGCGCCTTCAGCTTCGGGCTGACGGCGAGGCAGAGCGCGTTTTTTCCGCGCGTGACGTCGGCGACGACGAGACCCGTCTCAAAGGGATTGAGCCCGCGGTCCGCACATTCGACGGAGGCGTAAAAGGACTTCATGTCTATGCAGAAATAGGTCCGCACGCCGCCTCACCCCAGACTCTTTATGACGTTGACCGCCACGCCCTGAATGGCGAGACTGTGCCTGCGCAGATCGACGCTCTGCGTCGGGAAATCGTCGTTTTCCGCCACGAGGTCGACGCGCTTCCCGGCGGGGGAGGGGCGGTAGCGCTTGAGCGTGGCCTCCTCGTCGTCGACGAGGGCGACGACGATCTGCCCGGGCTCTGCGTGGTTCTGCCCGCGTATGACGACGAGGTCGCCGTCGGCTATGCCGGCGTTTATCATCGAATCGCCGTCCGCGCGCAGGAGATACAGCTCGCCCGAGCCGAATATCGAGCGGGGGAGCGGGACGTATTCCTCGACGTTCTCCTCCGCGAGCTTCGGCAGGCCGCAGGCTATCGAGCCCACGAGCGGGACGCGCCTCGTCGCCCCGGCGGCGTCGCGCGCCTTTTTCGTCAGCACGCTCCTGCGTCCGGATATCTCGACCTCGCCGCTGTCGCACATGCGGGCGAGATAGCGCGCGACAGTCGACTTCGGGATGCCGGTCGTCCTCTCTATGTCGTAGACCGTGGGGGAGCGCCCCGTCTCCTCGAGGGAGCGGTCTATGCAGCTTTTTATGGCGGAGAAACGCTCTGCGTCCATTTTGCGCATCGGAAGGCCTCCTTTGCATAACGGGATATAAATCCCATATACAAGCCCATTATATCCGCGCCGCGCGCGTCTGTCAAGAGGAAAATATTGCGCCGCGCGCGTCCATGCGGTATAATGTGGAAAACGAAGGGAGGCCCGGAACGTGAATATGGAGGAGCTTTTCAGGAGCATTCTGGAGCAGGACACCGCGCCCATAGTCGTCTGCGCCGCGGATCACACGATAGTCTATATGAACCCCTCGGCGAAGGAGCGCTACTCAAAACGGGGCGGGGAGGCCCTGCTCGGGAAAAAGCTCACCGACTGCCACAACGCAGAGTCCAACGCCGCCATAGAGCGCGTACTCGCGTGGTTTCGCGCCGATAAGTCGCACAACAGAGTCTTCACATTCCGCAACGAAAAGGAGAATAAGGACGTCTACATGATCGCCCTGCGCGCCCCGTCCGGCGAGCTCATCGGCTACTACGAGAAGCACGAATACAGGACGCCGGAGGCCGGAAAGCGCTACGACCTCTCCTGAGCGGAAGAAAATCGAAAATTTGCGCGTAAAGTCGCCCTTTAGCTATTGACACGGGTGAAAAAATAGGCTAATCTATACGTACCTGAACATATTTGAAATTGACAATTGAATATGCTGCATCATGACCCTTCGACTGTGTGAGGCAGCCGTCGGGATGAGGGAATCCAGCGAGAATCTGGAACATTGCACGTTGCCGTGAGTGCATGAGGTTGTCTTTCGCGGAGTGATCCGGCCATTGCGAGTAAGCTCGTGAGAAGGTAGAAAGGCAGGCGCAGGGGCGCAAGTCCCATAATGCATGTAGTCGGAAGACCTATGGTGATCGAGAACAAAGGGCCCCGCAAGGGGAGGGATGTTTTAAGTGCGACGCGAATATCGGGCGTAATGGGACGTATTTGAGAGGTATGTCTTATTACGCCCGTTCTTAATTTCAGATATAACGGGGAGGGGAACGCCGTGCCGGTCGATCCCAAGAGGAAGAAGACGCTTTCGGACAGAAGCGTGAAGAAAAAGCTCCGCGAGAGCGGCAGAAAGGAACTCGAGGACGAGTTCGCCGCCAAATTCGCCGAAGTGAGCGACGAGGAGCTCTATGAGTACGTCAAGGAGCAAAAGCGCGCTCTCGGCAAGAAGATGACCCGCGCCAACACCGTCGGGTACGCCTATCTTGTCAAGCGGCTCGGCCCGTGGGACGTGTTCATGGGCCGCATCGGCCGCGAGCTGGCCGAGGAGTCGGAAAAAGAAAATGCCGGGGAAGGGACAGAAGCTTGAAACTTAAAGAAAGCCGCGCGCTCAGTTTCGTCGCCGTCGTGATCGTATACGTTATAGCCGCGCTCGCCGGAGTAGCCATTTACAGGGCGCTCAGCCTGCCTTTCTGGCTCGCGCTGCTCGTCGCCGACATAGGCGCGACGGTCGTGACCTTCATCTTCAGCCTCATATTCAAAAACGCCTCCGTCTACGATCCGTACTGGAGCGTCCAGCCCATATTCATCCTCGCTTGCTACGCCGCGGGGCGGCATCTGACCGCGCTCGGCGTACTGCTGCTCGTCGCCGTCTGCTTCTGGGGCGTGCGCCTGACGGGCAACTGGGCCTATACCTTCCACGGCCTCATGCACGAGGACTGGCGGTACGTCCTGCTCCGCGAGCAGACGGGGAAGGCCTATCCCGTAATAAACTTCGTCGGCATCCACCTCGTCCCGACCCTCGTCGTCTGGGTCTGCATCCTGCCCGCCGTCTTCGCGATAGTCGAGTCCGCGCCGATAACTGCCGGGAGCGTCGTCTTCATCTGCGTCTCCTTCGCCGCCGTCATACTGCAGGGGACGGCCGACCTCCAGATGCACCGCTTCCGCAAGAGCGGCGCCGGCGGCTTCATCCGGACGGGGCTCTGGCAGAATGCGCGCCATCCGAACTATCTCGGCGAGATATCCATGTGGTGGGGCGTCGCGCTCTCGTGCGTGTGCGCCATGCCGCAGCGCTGGTACCTCATAGCGGGCGCGCTCGCAAATACGCTGCTGTTTACCTTCGTGAGCATCCCCATGGCGGACGGCAAGCAGTCGAAAAAGCCCGGCTTCGAGCAGTATAAGCGCGAGACCCGCGTCCTCCTCCCGATAAAGAAATAAAACCGGGGCCTTCTCCGAACGGGGAAGGCCTTGACTTTTTTCTCACCTATGTTATTATTCTTCTCCTGAAGATCCTGCGAGATCATTGCCTGGCAATGTCGCTTTGTGCGACGATTTCAGCCGGGAAATAAAGTGCGCAGGTTCTTCTTTTTTTGCCACCATTGTAATTTCGTGTCCCGAAAACGACGTTTCGCAGGGTAAAACGAGGTTTTCGTGCGCCAGAGGTTGACCTTCACGCGGAAAGGGGTATCATGTTGACAGAGGAGTGATAGTATGAAAAAAGCGATCGCGATCCTTCTTGCGCTCGCCGTGGCGCTGTCGCTCGCGGCCTGCGGGAGCGGCGCCCCGAAGCAGGTCAAAAAGGTCAGGATAACCGGCGCGAAAAGGAGCGTCGTGCTCGGCGAGAGCGTCGCCCTCTCGGCGGACGTTTCGCCCGACGACGCCGCGGACAAGACCGTTGCGTGGTCCTCGAGCGACGGATCCGTCCTCAAGGTGGACGGCGAGGGCGTCGTCACGGGCATATCCGGCGGCACAGCGACCGTCACCGCGACGGCGGCGAGCGGCGTCTCCGCCTCAAAGGAGATAAAGGTCGACGGGACGGCGCGAAAGATGGACATGCGCGTGGAGACCCGGAGCGACATGGACATAGGCGACGGCTGGGTCGAAACCATCAAGCTCAACAGAAGACCTCCCGAGGAGACCTACGTCGCCGCGCTGGACTATCTTTTCGAGTTTTATGTTAAATACACCAAGCCGGATGAGGAACCCGACGGCGATACGGCGTATGGCGGGACGGCGAGAGGTATGTACAGAGTGCAGCAGGAAGACGTGGATAACGGCTTTACCATTACCGTTGATCTGCACATGAAAGTCAGCAAAGGAAAATATGCGCATCACAGCGTGGACTTCATATTCACCCCCGCGGACTCCGAGCCGTGACGGGCGGACTGCCGGCGTATCTCCAAAAGCAGAAATGACTTAACGAAACGGTTGCTATTTGCAGCCGTTTCTGTTATAATATCTAAGTTTTGAGACTTCGGGCCGAAGGCCCTTTTGGAGATGCTTTTATGAAGAACATCCGCAATATCGCCATAATCGCCCATGTCGACCACGGCAAGACCACACTCGTCGACGAGATGCTCCGCCAGAGCGGCGTCTTCCGCGAGAACCAGACCGTCGTAGAGCGCGTCATGGACTCCGGCGACCTCGAGCGCGAGCGCGGCATAACCATCCTCTCGAAGAACACCGCCGTGACCTATAACGGGACGAAGATAAACATCGTCGACACCCCGGGCCACGCCGATTTCGGCGGCGAGGTCGAGCGCGTGCTGAAGATGGTCGACGGCGTGCTCCTGCTCGTCGACGCGGCCGAGGGCCCCATGCCGCAGACGCGCTTCGTCCTCGGCAAGGCGCTCGAGCTCGGGCACAGGGTCATCGTCGTCGTCAATAAGATAGACAGGCCCGACAAGCGCATCCACGAAGTCATCGACGAGGTGCTCGAGCTCCTCATGGACCTCAACGCGACCGACGAGCAGCTCGACTCCCCGATGGTCTTCTGCTCGGCGCGGCAGGGGACGGCGTCGTTCTCTCCCGAGGTTGTCGGGACGGATCTGCGCCCGCTCTTTGACACGATAATCGACTATATCCCCGCCCCGCGCGACGACGACGCGGATCCCCTGCAGATGCTCGTCTCCTCCGTCGATTACAGCGAGTACGTCGGCCGCATCGCCATCGGCCGCATCGAGCGCGGCGTCCTGCGCCAGAATCAGGACATCGTCGTCGTAAACGCCCTCAAGCCCGAAATGGCCGAGAAGGCGCGCGCCGTCAGTCTCTACGTCTTCGAGGGCCTCAATAAGGTCCCCGAGACGGAGGTCGCCTCCGGCGACATCGTCGCCCTCTCCGGCATAGGCGACGTCACCATAGGCGACACGATATGCGCCGCGGGCTTCCCGGACCCGCTGCCCTTCGTCGAGATATCCGCGCCGACCGTCGAGATGACGTTCTCCGTCAACGACAGCCCCTTCGCGGGCACGGAGGGCAAGTTCGTCACCTCGCGCAACATCCGAGACAGACTTTTCCGCGAGACGCTCAAGGACATGTCTCTGCGCGTCTCCGAGACGGACAGCACCGACAGCTTCAACGTCGCCGGCAGGGGAGAGATGCACCTTTCCATCCTTATCGAGACGATGCGCCGCGAGGGGTATGAATTTCAGGTCTCGCCCCCGCGCGTCCTCTTCCGCGAGATAGACGGAGTAAAGTGCGAGCCCGTCGAGCGCCTCGTGGCGGACGTGCCGGAAAGCTGCGTCGGCGCCGTCATCGAAAAGCTCGGCTCGCGAAAGGGCGAGCTCGTCGAGCTCACGCCCGTCGGCAGCCGCAGCAGGCTCATTTTCCTCATCCCCTCGCGCGGCCTCTTCGGGTACAGGAACGAATTCCTGACCGATACGCGCGGCGAGGGCATCATGGCGAGCGTCTTCGAGCGCTACGAGCCCTTCAAGGGCGAGGTGCGCCGCCGCCTGACCGGCTCCCTCGTCTCCTTCGAGACGGGCGAGGCCGTCGCCTACGGCATTTGGAACGCGCAGGAGCGCGGGGCGATGTTCATCTCCCCGGGCGTCAAGGTCTATGCCGGCATGGTCGTCGGAGTCTCGCCGAAGAACGAGGACATCGTCGTCAACGTCTGCCGCCGCAAGCAGCTTACGAACATGCGCGCCGCCGGCAGCGACGAGGCCCTGCGCCTCGTGCCGCCGCGCCAGATGAGCCTCGAGCAGTGCCTCGAGTTCCTCGCCGACGACGAGCTACTCGAGGTCACGCCGAAGAGCCTGCGCCTTCGCAAGCGCGTGCTCGACCACGCCCAGCGCGCCAAGGCCGTCCACAACGCCAAATTGCAAAATAACTGAAAAAGTGCTTGACAACCTCCGCCATCTGAGCTATAATTCGTGACGCTGCGGACACTTAGCTCAGCTGGTAGAGCTTCCGCTTGACGTGCGGAAGGTCAGGGGTTCGAGTCCCTTAGTGTCCACCAACAAAAGACGACGTGTTGAAACACGTCGTCTTTTTGTTTGATTGCGGGAAGCGCATCTGCGCTTGCCTCGGGGCGCGGCGTATGGTAACATATATACAAATAACTGTAAGAAATCGAGAAAGGACGTAACGAACAATGGAGATCAAAGCGGTCAAGCTCTATGAAAACGGGTTCATGACGCAGGCGCTCGCCTTCGGCGGCGAGGGTATGGACGGGATCGACCCGGCGGTGCGCTATCGCTCCAGCCTGCAGAACTTCCTCATCGACACCGGCAGCGAGGTCATCCTCGTCGATACCGGCATGCCCGCAGAGGCGCCGGAGCAGGTGCCGGACGAGAATACGCCCATCTACATGGGCACAAAGATCAAAAGCTACGTGGACGCTCTCGCGGAGCTGGGCTACCGCCCGGAGCAGGTCACGAAGATACTGATCACCCATAAGCACGCCGACCACACCGGCGAGATACGCAATTTCCCGAACGCGAAGATCTACGCCGCCGCGGAGGAGGCGAAGGCCGACGAGCTGAAGACGTTTGCGAACGTCGTCCCCGTGGAGTTCACGGACTGCCCCTACGCCAACTTTGCTAAGAGCCAAAAGATAGCGGACGGCGTTTATTACATCGAGGCGAAGGGCCATACGACCGGCAACAGCATCGTTATTGCCGAGGACGGCGGTCTGTATTATATGATGCACGGGGACGTGACGTACACGGACGAGGCGCTTTATGCCAACAAGATATCCGTCGTGTTCGAAGATATCGCCGCCGCGCGCAAGACGCTGGACGCCGTGCGTGAGTTCATCGCCTCCCATCCGACCGTCTATCTCTCGACCCATACGCCGCTCGGCTATGAAAATCTCGAGGCCAGGGCCGTCGTGGACCTGAACGCTCCGCCGGAGAGCAAGCCAGTGGGCGATATAGCCGTCAAGCAGGCCACCGGCAAGTACGTCTGCTCGATCTGCGGGTACGTCTACGATCCCGCCGAGCACGACGGCGTCGCGTTCGAGGACCTGCCGGAGGATTGGAAATGCCCGCGCTGCAAGCAGGGCAAGGAGAAATTCAACAGAGCGTGACAGACCGAAAGACCCCGTCGAAAGGCGGGGTCTTTTCATGCCCTCAAGCGCAACGCGGCGTTATGCTTGCCTCGGGCCGCGCCGCATGGTAAAATATGAAAAAACGTCGTACTCGGAGCTCCGCAAGATAGATCGGGAGGAACGACATGGATCAGATAATCATAAACGAAGAAAAATGCGTCGGCTGCGCGTCCTGCGTCAAGGACTGCCCCAATGCCTGCCTGCAGCTCATAGACGGTAAGGCCCGCTTTATTAAGCCCGCGTGCATCGAGTGCGGTCACTGCTACGCCATATGTCCGCAGGGCGCCGTCCGCATGTCGGGCTACGACTGCATAGACGAGCCGGCCGTCCCCGTGGCCGCGCTGGGGGAGGACAAGCTCCTCGCCGCCATGCGCAGCAGAAGGACGATACGCCGTTTTGTGAAGCAGCCCGTCGAAGAGGAAAAGATAATGAAGATACTCGAGGCGGGCAGATACAGCCCGACCGGAGGCAACTTCCAGAACGTCGCCTTCACGATCCTCGGGAGCAGACAGGCGGAGATCGAGGCCATCTGCGTCAAGATATTCCGCGACGGTAGCGCCCTCGCCGCGGGTCCCGCGGCCTTCCTCAAGCAGATAGGCGTCGAGGTGACGGACGACTTTTTCTTCAAGGGCGCGCCGCTCGTCATCGTCGTGTCCGGCCCGGACGACGTGAACCCCGCCCTCGCGAGCTCATATATGGAGCTGACGGCCGAGAGCATGGGCCTCGGCGTCCTATACAGCGGCTTTTTCAGGGAATGCGCCGCCGTCAGCGAGGAGCTCGGGCGCCTGCTCGACCTGCCGGAGGGGCACCATGCCGTGACGTGCATGGTCATGGGCTATCCGGCCGTTAGCTACAAGCGCATCGTCCCGAGAAAGCCCCTGAAGCTCAAAATGCTCTGAGCGGCTGTCGCCGCGTTGAGACCCGGACGCCCTCCGGGTCTCTTTTTGCCCTTTTGACATTTCCCGGCCGGGGTATTATAATTTCCTCACCGAAAAAGGAGGACGATTCCATGCCGTACGTTCGCGCCAACGGGATACGCTTCGCGTTCGATACCTTCGGTAGCCTGAATAACAGGCCGCTCTTTCTCGTCCACGGGCTGACGGGCCAGCGCATGAATATGTTCGACGCGGCGAAGCGCCTCTCGGACGAATTCTTCGTCGTGACCTACGACTGCCGCGGCCACGGGCAGACCGACCATCCCGCGGCCTACACGCTTGCCGACCACGGGCGCGACCTGCTAGCGCTGATAGACGTCCTCGGCTATGAAAAGGCCTCCGTCCTCGGCGCTTCGATGGGCTCTTACGTCGCGCTGCAGGCGGCGGAGCTCGACCCGTCGAAGATCGACCGCCTCGTCCTCGTGACGGCGAAGGCCTACGACGACGGCAGCGGATCGTCCGTCCAGCGCCTTCTCAGGGAGGAGGGGCTCGACATGACGACCTCGAGCCCGGCGGAGAAGTCCCGCGTCCTGCAAAAGGCCCTCTGGTCGCCCGGAATTACGCCGGAAAAGCTCGCCGAGCTCTCTCCGCGCACGAAGACGACAGGGGAGAACGCCGTCGCCCTGACGCCGGAGGAGACCGCCGCCGTGAACGCCGCGCTCGTCGGCTTCGACCTCCGCCCGGACATGGCGAGGGTATCCTGCCCGGCGCTCGTCGTCGCAGGCACGTACGACCGCATAAACCCGCCCGCCTTCGGCAGAGAGATAGCCGCAGGCCTGCCCAGCGCGGAGTACGCCGAGTTTCCCGGCGGGCATCTGCTGACCCTCGAATTTGAGGACGACTATATCCGCCGCGTGAGGGCGTTTCTGAATAAATAGACCGAGTTCCGGAAGGAGAGTTTCTTATGGCCGATATTTTCGAGCTTCTCATGATAGTCTGCTTCGGCGTTTCGTGGCCGCTGAACATCATTAAGGCGTGGAAGGCGCGCACGACGAAGGGCATCAGCGTGCAGTTTTATTTCCTGATCCTGATAGGGTATCTCTTCGGCATAACGAGCAAGATAATAAAGCTCTCCCGCGGCGTAGCGACGCCGGGGTACGTCTGGTTTTTCTATATCCTCAACGCCGTCATCGTGACCCTCGGCATCCTCGTGTGGTTTCGCAATCTGCGCCTCGACAGGGAAGCGGCCGCCGCGGCGAAGACCGACGAATAAGCGCCGGCGTATTTCAAAATCGACAGCATGGGACGGGCCGTTTGGCCCGTCCTTTTCTGTTGCATACGGACCTCGCGCGAGGTATAATAAAACAAAAACGCACATAGAGAGGAGTCCGCTTATGGCATTCGTTCTTAAAGTCGTAAATCCGCGCAACGCTCAGATGATACAGGAGCCTCAGGGCCTGACGGAGCCGCGCCCCGCGACGCTCGACGGCATCCGCATCGCCATAGTCTCCGAGAAGCCCGACGGCTGCCAGTATCTGCTCGAGCTGCAGAAGATACTGCAGGAGCGCCACCCGACATCGACCGTCGACATCATTCAGGGCATCGTCTTCAACCCGATGATAACGCTCGGCCAGCTCAAGGGCTACGACACGTTCGTCTACGGCGTGCGCAACACCGCCGCCTTCAATACCGAGCCCGCCATCACCTTCGAAAAGGGCGGCATCCCCGGCCTGCACCTCTGCATGGGCGACAACCTCTACGGCCAGACCAAGCGCAACACAAAGGTATTCGGCCTGCCAGGCCTGAGGATGTATAAGGTCCCGAGCGAGAGATGGCCCGGCGAGAACGAGCCCGAGCTCTTCAGAAAGCTCGCAGAGGACAGCGTCGAGGACATCGAGAAGGCGCTGACCGCCCCGCTGACGGAGGAGGAGACGGATCCGAAGCGCGAAGAGGCCGATTTCAGCGATCTCGCCTTCGAGGGCGCGGACTATCAGGAGGCGTTCGAGAAGTTTCAGGAGTATTTCTTCGAGCACGGCTACACCGACGGCATGGCCGTCGCGCCGCCGACGCCCGAGGCCGTCAAGAAGATGCTCGCCGGGACGAGCCGCGACCCCGCCGAGGTCATCGAGGGCAACATGACCCCCGGCTACGGCCTCGTGACGGTAGAAAAGATCGCCGTCAACGCCGTCATGGCTGGCGCGAAGCCCGAGTATCTGCCCGTCATCATCACGACGGTCGAGATGCTCTGCGACCAGCACTTCGGCGCGTTCCACGTCATCGCGACGGTGTGCTCGACTAACCTGATGATAGAGGTCAACGGCCCGATAGCCAAGGAGATAGGCATGAACTCCGGCTTCGGCTACCTCGGCCCCGGCAACCGCGCCAACAGCACCATAGGCCGCGCCGTCAGTCTCTGCTGCATAAACCTCGGCCATATGGACTTCTCCGTCGACGGCGGCATGAAGGGCAACCCCTCCAGATACTGCAACCTCACCTTCACCGAGAGCGAAGACCTCACCCCCTGGGAGCCGTTCCACGTCACGATGGGCTACGCGCCCGATGACAGCACCGTCATGATAGACGAGATACTGCAGGTAGACGGCAACTGGCCGTTCGAAATTGAGTATCTGCCGTCCTGCGCGTGGACCGACGGCATCGAGAAGGACCTCAAGAGGATAGCCGACAGAGCCGTCGGCGAGCTCCCGTCCAACCTTGAAAACGCCGCCCGCGCCGTTCATGATATCCATAAGCTCGGCGCCAACGAGGCGAGGCAGAACGCCCTCCCGCTCATAAGCCACCGAAACTATATCCTCGTCCTCTATCCGGGCCTCGCCCGCGAGCTGGCCTCCATGGGTTGGACGAGAGAGAAGCTCGCCCTTTATATCGCGCACCACAACAGATTTGCTTGGGACGAGCTCGGCGAAGCCCTGCAGGCGAGCGTCCTCGAGCTCGCCAAGAGCGGCAGGATACCCGGCCTCACCGAGGACGACTGCCGTCCCGGCGGCCTTATCCCCATCTTCGACGCCAACCGCCTCGCCATCCTCGTCGCAGGCCCGCTGCAGGGCCAGACCGTCGGCCTTTACAGCATAGGGAGCTACGGCGGAATGGCCGCTCCCGTGCCCATCAAAAACCAGTCCAAGGTCCCGTTCTTCCTCAAGAAGATAACCGGCGCGACGCTGACGAAGGCCGGAAAGTGACCGCTCAGACGCATAAAACTCAGCTTTGACCGACCGAAAACCCTGTCAAACGACAGGGTTTTCGCTTTTGCGATATATCATTTTGCGACGGGATATGCTATAATTGCTCCGTTAAGTATAAGATAGACTGATCGGATCAAAAAGAGGGCATTATGAAACGCTTTTATATAATCACCGCGCTGCTTCTTGCAGTCGCTCTGATCTTATCGCTGGCCGCCTGCGGGGCGTCCGTCACTGCAGCTCCGACATCCGCGCCGGAAACGTCTGCCGCCCCGACGGAAGCTCCAGATTCGACGGAAGCTCCCGCTCCGACGGCGCCCCCGGAGACCGCTCCGCTCGAGACCCCCGTTCCCGCGACGCCGGAGCCGACCTTGCCGCCCGTCGAGACCGCCGCGCCGGAGCAGCCGGCGTCTCCCGAGAAGACGCCGGAGATCATGACTCCGGGCGAGCTGAGCGACTGGGTAGACAGTCAGGAGGGCGACCTTTCGAGCCTCCTCGCCGGTCTGCAGAACATTCAGATAGACCTGAGCTACGAGCCGGACGAAACCGATATCATCATCTATGAGCTGCCGCACGAATACGATTTCCTGCTGCCGGACGGGCTCCGCGAGGGCGATTTCGTCCGCGTCATGTCGGACGGGTACAACCTGTTTCTGAATGACCGCACGACAGAGGATTTCGAGGAGCTCGTGCGTCTGGCGGATGCCGCCGGCTACGGAGGGCTTTCTCTGCCGTCGAGCCTCGGAATACTCCAGTACGAGGGCGAGCTGAACGGCTACTGCCTTGAGATAATGTACTCGGCGGGAACGATCATAGTCGCCCGCGGCCTGCCCGAATAAGAGGCGGCAAACGCATTTATACGAAAAGAGGAACGCCATGAAAAAAAATCTGAAGCTCGGCGCGCTGCTTCTTGCGGTCGCTCTGCTCTTATCGCTGGCCGCCTGCGGATCGGCGCCGCCGCCGGACATCCCGGACATAGATATAAACATCATCGACACGCAGACCGACGCTCCCGCGCCGGAGCAGACCGCGCCGCCTCAGAGCGAAACGCCGGGCTCGTATGAGGCGCCGACGGCAGAGCCTTCGGCCGAGCCGACCTCCGCGCCCGATCCGACTCCGGAGCCCACTCCCGAGCCCACTCCCGAAGCCGGCCCGAAGCTCGACGAAGACGGGTATTACTACGACGTCGAGAGCGTAGCGCTTTATATATCCGAGTTCGGCAAGCTCCCGCCGAACTACATAACCAAGGACGAGGCCCGCAAGCTCGGTTGGGAGGGCGGCACGCCCGAAAAGTTCAAGGCGGGCTCCGCCATCGGAGGCGACCGCTTCGGCAACTATGAGGAGCAGCTCCCGAAGGCAAGAGGCCGGACGTGGACAGAGTGCGACATCGACACGAACGGGAAAAACAGCCGCGGCGCTGAGCGCCTGATATTCTCAAACGACGGCCTGTTTTACTATACCGACGACCATTATGAGAGCTTTACCGAGCTCGTCGTGACGGAGGAGGGGAAGATCGAATGGAAGTAAAAGAATTCGTGATAGACTGCCGCAAGATGACGTCCAGAGCCGAGGCGCATGACCACCTCGCGGAGGTCTTCGGATTTCCCGAATACTACGGCCGGAATCTCGACGCGCTGCACGACTGCCTGACGGACCTTCCACCGTGCAGGATAAGGCTCGAGTGGCCGTGGGCGCTCGGACAGCTCGGAAGATACGCCGTCTCGCTTATGCAGGTATTTCTGGACTCCGCCGAGGAAAATGCGGGGATAGAGCTCATATAAACACAACAAAAAAAGCCGGTCGGGCGTTTTGCCCGACCGGCTTTGACTATGTATCGATTATTCTCCGCCCGCAGCGACCAGATAGTTCGCGCTGCACCACGCATAGCGTTCCTCGAACATGACTAGCGCCCAGCCGTTTTCTATGGTATGGACCTGAACGGGAGTGCCAGTATAGAGCTGTCCGAGCTTTTCGTACGCCGTGCTCGGCCCGGAGCGGACGTTCAGCTCGCCGTCGGGAGAGCTGACGACGTAGGTCTCCGGCTCGTTAAACATCGTCGAGGGACGGAAGTCCAGCCTCTCGTACAGATCGACCTCGGGCGTCGGCGACGGGGTGGGGAGCGTCTCGCTGGGCTCGGGGGATTCCGGCGTATCCGTCGTCTCGGGCGGCTCGGTGACGCCGGGCTCGTCCGTGACGTCCGGAGAAGGCGTCACGTCCGGAGAGGGAGTCGAGACGGACGACGAGGGAGACTTGGACGGAGCGGGCTCCTGTTCGTCGGAGTTCATCGCGCCCGCCCGGAAAAAGAGCAGCGCTATAAGCAGGAAGACGGCCGCTCCGATAAAGAGGATGGCGGCGAAATGCCTTCTGTCGGCAGGAGTAAGAGATGATCTTCTCATTGTCCGCACCTCCTAAAAGATCGGGTCGGATCGGACGCCGGAATCGATCTGATCGATGAGCCTGCCGGCCTCCTCAATGCCTCTGCCGCGTGCGTAGACGAGCAGCTTGCGCGCCGAGACGAGATCCTCCTCGACGCCGCGTCCGTACATATAGCAGATGCCGAGATTGTAGATAGCGTCGACGTTGCCCTGCCGCGCGGCCTTTTCGAGCCAGCGGCGGCCGCTTTCATAGTCCTGAGCAACGCCCTTGCCGCGCAGGGACTGTATCGCGTAGATGGTCTGCGCGCGGGCGTGACCGAGCTCAGCCGCCCGCAGGAAGCTGGAAGCAGCGGCGACCTCGTCGCCTCCGCGCAGCTCGCCGCAGCCCTGAGCATACCAGTCGTCGGCGGTCTTGACGGCCTCGGTGAAGGGCGCGAACTCGTCCTCGGGCACGAAAGTCTCAAATTCGGATATGGGCTTGGGCTCGGGACGGATGGAAGAGGGATCGAGCTCCCACTTTGCGGCCTCTTCCGCGGGCTTCGATTCGATGATCTCAGACCTGCGCCTGCCTCCGATGAGCATAAGGATACCTATCGCGAGCGCCAGCGCGGCCAGGACGAGGAACACTATACCCAGAATAGTCAGCGTTGACATGGTCCACCTCCGAAAGATCAGAGCTTTTTATGATTATAACACATCAGCGCGGTGAAATGAAACGGTTTTGAGAAAAATTATGTAAATAATGTTATAAAAAGGGCAGGCCGCGCGAAAAAACGCGAGGCCTGCCGCCCGGAAAAACCCTTATTCGGCGCTTATTACATAGTAGTAGACGGGCTGTCCGCCGGAGAGGACCTGCACCTCGGCGTCGGGAACAGCCTCAGCGAGCTTCGCCGCGAGCGCGTCCGCGTCCGCCTCGGAGGCGTCGGAGCCGTAGTACACCGTTACGCAGGCGGGATCGAAGCCCGCTATGGAAGCGGCTATCTCGGGGACGATAGCGTCGAAATCGCTGCCGCTGACGAGGAGCTTGCCCTCGAGCAGGGCGAGGTAGTCGCCCTCCTTCATGGTCAGGCCGTCGAACTCGCTGTCGCGCGCGGCGTATGTGACGGAGAAGGTATGCACGGCGCCGCCCGTTTCTTCCATCGCCGCCGCGACCTCCTCGGGCTCGCCCTCGGCGTCGTAGCCGAGCATGGCGCTGATGCCCTGCGGGACGGTCGTCGTCGGGACGACGATGACCTTTTTGTCCGTTATGGCGTCGCACTGGTTGGCGGCGAGGATGATGTTCTTGTTGTTGGGGAGGATGATGACCGTCTCCGCGGGTACGAGGTCGACCGCGCGGACGAGGTCCTCGGTGCTGGGATTCATGGTCTGCCCGCCGGAGACGATGCCGTCCGCTCCGAGATCGCGGAAGATGCTCTCCAGCCCGTCGCCGGCGCATACCGCGATGACGCCGAGCGGCTTGCTCGGCTCGGCGGGAGCCTGCGGAGCCTCTTCGCCGCGGGAGGTCAGCTCCGTGTGCTGATTGCGCATATTCTCGATCTTGACCGTCTGCAGGCTGCCGTAAGTCAGCGCCTCCGTGAGGACGACGCCGGGGCAGTTGTTGTGGACGTGGACCTTGATTATCTCGTCGTCGTCGACGACGACTATGCTGTCGCCGAGGGTGGAGAGGAAGGAGCGCAGCAGGGCGGGGTCCTTATCCGTCTCGCGGGCGACGATGAACTCCGTGCAGTAGGCAAATTTGATGTCCTCGGTCTCGAATTCCGAGAACTCGGCCTTTTCGCGCACCTCGACCGTCTCGGCTGCGGCGACCTCTTCGCCTCTGGCGACGGCGAGCATGGCTTCGAGGATGATGACGTATCCCTTGCCTCCGGCGTCGACGACGCCGGCTTTTTTCAGGACGGGGTTTTGCTCGACTGTCTTTTCAAGAGCCGCGCGGGCCGCCTCAAGAGCCCCCGCGATGGAACCCTCGACGTCAGCGCCGCCTTCCGCCGCCTGAGCCGCGGCCGCCGCCGCGAGCCGGGATACCGTAAGTATCGTGCCCTCCGTGGGCTTCATGACCGCCTTGTAGGCCGCCGCGACGCCCTCGCCGAGGGCCGCCGCGACCTCGGCCGCGTCCGCCGATCTCTTTTCCTTCATCGCGCGGGCGAAGCCGCGGAAGAGAAGCGAGAGGATGACGCCGGAATTGCCCCTCGCTCCGCGGAGCAGGGCGGAGGCCGTCACGTCGCAGGCCTCGCCGAGAGTCTTGGGCGTGCGGGAGGAGAGCTCTTTTCTGGCGTTGAGCATCGTTAGGGTCATGTTCGTGCCCGTATCGCCGTCGGGCACGGGGAAAACGTTGAGTTCGTTTATGGTCTGCTGGCTGTCGTTTATGCGAACATATGCGGCCATGATCATATCCTTGAAGGTCAGGCCGTCCAGTCTGTCTTTCATATGAAACCTCGATAATTCTCGCCCGGCAGGGCTGTAATGAGAGCCCCTTGTCAGTCGGGCATTATGGAGTCTACGTAGACGTCGACGGCGCGGACCTCGACTCCGGCGTCAAGGCGGACCTTGTACGCGACCTCGGAGATGATGGATGCACAGATGACCGGGATGTTGACGCCGGTCTTGACGATGATGTGCAGCTCGATATTGAGGGAGCGGTCCTCGTTGAAGCTGACGTGCACGCCCTTGCTCATGACCTCGCGCTTGAGGAGGTGGACGAGGCCGTCGCTGACGGAGCGCATAGCCATGCCGCGAACGCCGAAGCAGTTTATTGCCGCCGCGCCGGCGAGGCTTGTGTAGACCTCGTTGGAGACGGTCACACGGCCGTATTCATTATAGTTTTGCGTCATAAAACGATACCCCTTTCTTGATGGGCCGAGATCGTTTTCATTCGATCTGACGTTTCAAATATTATAGCGATTATTCCTTCATAATGCAAGCCTAAATCCCGAAAAGGGCCGTATGATGTGTCCCGCATGCTAAATAGGGCCCATAAATAGGTTTTGCTGTTTACAAACACCGCGTGATATGATATAAGGAATAGGAAAGGGAATGCGCCTCGCGTTTTCCGCGCATTTCCAGAAAAAGTAATAATGCCCGACCGCGACAGTCGGGATCATGACAGGAGGATAACCATGAAAAAGTTTGTTTGCAGCGTCTGCGGTTACGTTTACGAGGGCGAGAATCCCCCCGCCGAGTGCCCCGTCTGCAAGGCTCCCGCCTCCAAGTTCGTGGAGCAGGCCGCGGAGATGAGCTGGGCCGCCGAGCACGTCGTCGGCGTCGCTCAGGGCGTTCCCGAGGATATCATCGCCGATCTGCGCTCCAATTTCCAGGGCGAGTGCAGCGAAGTCGGTATGTATCTGGCCATGGCACGCGTCGCCCATCGCGAGGGCTATCCCGAGATAGGCCTCTACTGGGAGAAGGCCGCTTACGAAGAGGCCGAGCACGCCGCGAAGTTCGCCGAACTCCTCGGCGAGGTCCTGACCGACTCCACCAAGAAGAACCTCGAGATGCGCGTCGAGGCCGAGAACGGCGCCACCGCCGGCAAGACCGACCTCGCCAAGCGCGCGAAGGCCCTCAATCTCGACGCCATCCACGACACCGTCCATGAGATGGCACGCGACGAGGCCCGCCACGGCAAAGCCCTCAAGGGCCTGCTCGACAGATACTTCGGCAAGTAAAAAAACAGAATATGACTGCGTAAGGAAGAGGGAAGCCTCTTCCTTACGCGCATTATAAGCATTGGAGAGATGATAACATGAGTACGAAAACAAGCAAGATACTCCAGCTTATCGCGTTCATCCTTTTTGCTGTCGCGCTGCTCGTCAGCATAGCCTCGATCTTCGCGCAGGTCCCGATCAAGCGTCTTTACAGCTCGTCGGAGGAGATCCTCGCCATACGCAGCGTCCCGTTCGCGTCCATCGCAGCCGCCGTCATCCACGTCGTGCTCGCGCTTATATTCATGCTCGTCATATTCGGCAAGCCGTCGCGCGGCGCGGTCAAGGCTTTGGGCATCGTCATGGCGGTCCTGTTCGTGCTGTTCGACGCGCTTATCATCCCGCTGATAGGCATGGGGATAACCGGCCTCGTCGCAAGACGCGGGGCGACCGCCCTCTCGTCGTACAGCGTGCTCAGCAGCGGCGTGTCGTTCGTGACGTCGATCCTCAGCGTCCCCGCGACGATACTGATGTTCCTCTCCATCGGAGCGCTCTTCGGAAAGGACCCCGCAAAGGAAGAAGCGCAGCAGGGAGGTATGTAAATGGATGCCCAGACGTCCGCAAAGCTCGCCAAAAAGCAGGTGCGCCTGCTCCGTCTTCAGACCGTGCTCATCGCGGTCATGCTCGTCGTCGTGCTGCTCGCGGGGCTCTTCATCGCGCTCAAATTCCGCGAGATAAGCTCCGTCGTCGACACGGTAAGGCGCGAGATAGAGACGGTGGATTTCGAGGCCATAAACGACGCGGCGGATTCCTTCGCCGAGGCGGCGGAAAAGCTAGACGAGCTCGACATGGAGGGCTTCGGGAAAACCGTCGACGCCCTGCGCGGCGCGGCGGACAAGATAGGCTCCGTCGACGCTGACGAGCTAAACGAGGCGGTCGCCGCGCTGAAAGCGGCTGCGGAGAACCTCTCGGATATCGATATAACCTCGATCAACTCCCTCGTCGAGGCCCTTGACGGGACGGCGACGAAGCTCGGCTCGGCCGTCAACGCCATAGGCGGCTTCTTCGGCCGCTGACGGGGAGGGGAGAAGCGCATGCTCAAATATTACCTCATTTTCATCGGCGTCATGAGCCTGATAACGCTCATTCTCTACGGCGCGGACAAGGCCAAGGCAAAAAAGCACGCATGGCGCATCAAGGAGGCGGTCCTGCTGCTCTTCGGGCTCTTCGGGGGCGCGCTCGGCGGCCTCATCGGCATGGAGGTATTCCGCCACAAGACCAAGCACTGGTACTTCTGGGCCGTCAATATCCTCGGCCTCGCGATACATGCCGCGCTCGCGCTCCTCATCTTTTTCAAGCTCAAATAAAGAAAGCAGGATGACCGGAAGGCCATCCTGCTTTTGCTTTATGCGGGATTATTTCTTCAGCGCCTCGGCGACCGCGACCGCGACGGCGACCGTCGCGCCGACCATCGGGTTGTTGCCCATGCCGAGGAAGCCCATCATCTCGACGTGCGCGGGGACGGAGCTCGAGCCCGCGAACTGCGCGTCGGAGTGCATGCGGCCCATGGTGTCGGTCATGCCGTAGGAGGCGGGGCCGGCGGCCATGTTGTCAGGGTGGAGCGTCCTGCCCGTGCCGCCGCCGGAGGCGACGGAGAAGTACTTTTTGCCCTGCTCGACGCATTCCTTCTTGTACGTCCCGGCGACAGGGTGCTGGAAGCGCGTCGGGTTGGTGGAGTTGCCAGTTATGGAGACGTCCACGCCCTCAAAGTGCATGATGGCGACGCCCTCGCGCACGTCGTCCGCGCCGTAGCAGCGGACCTGCGCGCGCTCGCTCTTGGAATAGGCGATCTCGCGGATGATCTTGAGCTCGCCCGTATAGTAGTCAAACTGCGTCTGGACGTAGGTGAAGCCGTTTATGCGGGAGATGATCTGCGCAGCGTCCTTGCCGAGACCGTTGAGTATGACGCGCAGGGGCTCCTTGCGGGCCTTGTTGGCGTTGCGGACGATGCCGATGGCTCCCTCGGCGGCGGCGAAGCTCTCGTGTCCGGCGAGGAAGGCGAAGCACTTGGTCTCGTCGCGCAGGAGCATCGCGCCGAGATTTCCGTGTCCGAGGCCGACCTTGCGGTCCTCGGCGACGGAGCCGGGGATGCAGAAGCTCTGCAGGCCGATGCCTATGGCCTCGGCGGCCTCGGCGGCGGTCTTGACGCCCTTTCTTATCGCGATCGCGGAGCCGACCGTATAGGCCCAACCCGCGTTTTCAAAGGCGATGGGCTGGATGGACTTGACGATGGAATAGGGATCGACGCCCTTCGCGGCGCAGATCTCCTTTGCCTCCTCGACGGAGGATATGCCGTACTCGGCGAGCACGCCGTTTATCTTGTCGATGCGGCGCTCGTAGCTTTCAAAAAGTGCCATCTGCATGCCCTCCTTATTCCTGACGCGGGTCGACGTACCTGACGGCGTCGCCGAAGCGGCCGTAGGTGCCCTTGGCCTTCTCGAGCGCCTCGTTTGCGTCGACGCCCTTCTTTATGAAGTCCATCATCTTGCCGAGGCTGATGAACTCGTAGCCTATGATCTCGTTATTCTCGTCGAGGGCGATGCGGTTTACGTAGCCCTCGGTGAGTTCGAGGTAGCGCGCGCCCTTGGCCTTCGTGCCGAACATCGTGCCGACCTGGCTGCGCATGCCCTTGCCGAGGTCCTCGAGGCTCGCGCCTATGGGCAGGCCGCCCTCGGAGAACGCCGTCTGGCTGCGTCCGTATACTATCTGGAGGAAAAGCTCGCGCATCGCGACGTTGATGGCGTCGCAGACGAGGTCCGTGTTGAGCGCCTCGAGCAGTGTCTTGCCGGGCAGTATCTCGGAGGCCATCGCCGCCGAGTGGGTCATGCCGGAGCAGCCGATGACCTCGACGAGCGCCTCCTCGATTATGCCGTCCTTGACGTTGAGCGTGAGCTTGCAGGCGCCCTGCTGGGGAGCGCAGCGGCCTACGCCGTGGGTGAGCCCGCTTATATCCTTTATCTCTTTTGCCTGGACCCACTTGCCCTCCTCGGGGATGGGAGCGGGGCCGTGATACGCGCCTTTGGCGACGGGGCACATGTGCTCTACTTCGCTTGAATAGATCATGTTTTCACTCCTTGCAGATTGCTTGGCCTTGTCGGCCCGGGCATGACGACGCCCTATATGAGGATATTATCACACGCGGACGAGCTTTTCAACGCCTTCGAGGCTCCCTCGGAGGAAAAATCGGGCGCGGACCGCCTTGAATTACGGCGAGGAATGGAGTATACTTATTAAAAGATAAAAACGCCGCCGAGGCGGCAGAGGAGGAAGAATAATGCTGGAGAACAACAAGAAGTACCATGACCTGCTCGTCAAGCTCGTCGGCCTCAGATATCCCGGCGTCGCCTTCAAGCTCATCAAGGACGAGTCCGAGGTCCCCGAGGGGGCCGTGCGCCCGATGAAGGACTGGGGCTATCATATCGCCGTATGTCAGGCGTTCGCCTATGCCCGCCGTCAGGGCAAGACCATCTACATGGAGAAAGAGGACCACTGGTGCTGGAACCCGATCATCGTCTACGGCATGATCGACAACGAGACCGCCAAGAAGGGCTTCCGCGCCATGCACAAGCAGCTCGGAACAAGCATGGAGTCCGCCGACGCCTTCGTCGACAGCTTCCCCTGCATCCCCTACGGCGAGTACAGAGGCGTCCTCGTCGCGCCGCTGGATAAGGCCGATTTCAAGCCCGACGTGACGCTCATCTACTGCAAGAACTATCAGCTCCGCGTGCTCCTCATGGCCATCGACTCCCAGATACATTCCATGGTCGAGAGCAGCTTCACGCCGCTCGATTCCTGCACCTACTCCGTCGTGCCTGCCATTTTGGAGGGCAAGTACAGGATAACTCTCCCCGATCCCGGCGAGTACGAGCGCGGCATGACTCCCGAGGACGACATCATCCTCTCCGTCCCCGCCCAGCGCGAGGAGGAGTTCTATAAGGGCGTCGAGTACCAGACGACCCACGGCACCGTCAATTCCTTCTATCCGACGATGAAGGAGGAATTCTCCCGTCCGCCGTTTTACAACACGATCTTCGAGGCATGGGGCCTCATGACCGGTCCCGAGTGGGACAAGACGAAAAAGCTCTTCTGAGCCGGATATGAAAAGACCGGAGCGGGATTTCCGCTCCGGTCTTTTTGACATTTCATGCCCCTGAAACGACTGCTTGTGAACTGAAAAGCGGTTTTCGTAGACCTTCCGTTGAAAAAGAGGGGAGTGTGATAAAAGCATAAATAAGGTTGACATTTGTTATACTATATGCTATCGTTAGGATAACAAATGTCAACCTTCAAAAATGAGGAAGAGTTTCAGAAGCGATCAAAGGAGGAGATTGACAATGAAAAGAGTGCTCGCCGCAGTCCTTTTTCTGAGCCTGATCATTCTCGCGGGATGCGGGAACGGCGCGCCGCCGCCTTCGCCGACCCCAGACGTTCCGACCGATATCCCGTCGGCCGCGCCTTCGCCGGCCGTATCCGAGGACGGCCGGATAATCCTGACCGTAGGCGCGTTCAAAAACGAAAACGGCGCGAGCTACGATCTGCAGTCGTATTATCGCCTCACTCAGGCCGTCGACAGATTCAATAAGAAAAACGAAAAATACGTAGTCGAGATAATAGACTACGGCGACGCTTCGAGCCCCGAGGCGCTGTATGTCCTCAACTCGGAGATAGGCGCGGGGCAGATGCCGGACATGCTCGTGACCTACGGTATGCCGGTCGAAAAATACGGCTCCGCGGGCCTCCTGCTCGACCTCTACGAGTGGTACGACAAGGACGAATTCTTCTCCGGCCCGCTGAGCTCCATGGAGACGGACGGAAAGCTTTACAGAGTCTCGTCCGCTGTATCCATCGTGACCTGCTATGCGCTCAAGGAGACGCTCGGCGAAGAAGCCGGATACGAAAACCTCTATCGCGCGTGGAGAGAGTTCGACACGGGCAACAAGATGTTTATCCCGCAGCTCGGCGCGCTTGATACCTTCATGCTCCTGACCGAGATACAGATATCCGAGCTCGTCGACAAGAACGCCTCCGTGTGCAGCTTCGATACGCCTGAATTCATCGGTCTTCTGGAATTTTGCAAGACCCTTCCCGCCGAGCCGATAATGACCGAGACGGACCTCTACGTCCAGAGCACGGGGCAGAGAGACGTGATGCCGCTCTCGGTCAAGAATAAAGACGCCCTGCTCGGGCTCTTTATAACGCAGGGCGAGGTCGGCGCAATAGAATCCCTTCACGCGGCGCTGCTGACCGTCTTGGACGGAGAGAAGATAGTCTATACCGGCATACCCGGGACGTCTCCGGCCGCGTCGGGCTGCTTCCCGGAGCTGCCCGTCGCCGTATCCGCGAAAAGCGCGAACCTTGAAGGCGTCCGCGAATTTCTCGACAGTTTGTGGGACGTCAGATACACCGAATTCTTTGCCGGAGAGCTCCGCACCATCCCGCTCAAGCGATCCGTCTTCGAGGAGTACCGGGAGGCGGCGATGAAAAACGCCGAGACGTTCACCGACGTTAGCGGCGTCGAGCGCAGCGGGATAATCTACCCCGGATACGTTCCATATACGCAGGAGGACTTTCAGACGTTCCGGGACCTTATTGAGAACGCGAGCGTTCCCGTCAGCAGCCTGAACATCTTCGGTCAGGGCGAGACGATCATCACCAAGGAGGCGGTGGCCTTCTTCGGCGGCATACAGACGGCCGAGCAGACCGCCGAAAACATCCAGACGCGATACACGCTTTACCTCGAGGAGCAGAAATAACGTTCGGGAGGGAAGCTCCGTGAACAGCGCGGAAAAACGTCGTAAATGGATAAAGCCCGCGGCGATAGTCTTTTTCGCCGTCATGCTCCTGCTGACGTTCTTCTCCAACACCATACTGAACTGGTCCCTGCCGGAGGTCTCGACCTGTACCGTTGGGGAGGGCTTCATCTCGGCCAGATCCATGGGCCGCGCCGTAGTCGAGGACGACGGGACGCAGCCCGTCGGCAGGTTTCTGGTCTCGACTCAGATGGCGGAAAAGCTGCGCCTGAACGAGAAGGCCTCCGTTTCGGGCGTCCGGCTGCCGAGAGGCGCGTCCGCGACGCTCATCGCCAAGATACCCTATGAGGAAGACGCCGACTGGACGATACTCGTCTTCAGCATAGAAAATGTGGACGTCGGCACGAGGATATACATAACCGCCGGCGCGCCCGCCGCGTCCTATCAGACTGTCGTGCCCAACAGCGCCGTCCGCGAGGACGGGAGCGGTCTCTTCGTGCTGACGCTGAGAGAAAAGCGCACGCCGCTTGGCAACCGCTATACGGCGGAGCGGGCGGCCGTCTCGGTATTTGACAGGGACGATACGAATTCGGCGGTCGTCGGCTCGATAAGCGCGGGCGACACCGTGATAATCGAATCGTCGAAGCCGATAGAGCCGGGGCGGGAAGTCAAGCTGGCCGCGGGCTGAGCGTAGATCGGTGGGCTGTTCGATGAAAGAGACAAAACGAAAAACTATCGTTCTCGTCATGCTGCTTGTCCTCGCGCTTATCCTGCTCGCGCTCACGGTCGTCCGGATGGAGAAGATAAAATCTTCGCTGCCGGATATGTACGCAGCCGAGCGCGCCGGAGAAAGCGGAGGCCGCTTTGCGCAGGTCAGCGTTTTCTTCGCCGCGAACGAGACTGTGACGGATTTCGACGTGCTTTATTACAACGAATCCATCGTCACCGCGCTCAAGTCCTCGGGAGTACCGAAGGAGGAGCTCGAGGGCGGGATAAGCTATGCCTTTTCAAATCAGGCGAAGCTGACCGTCAAGAGCGCCCGCGGGTACTTTGAAGTCCCGGCCATAGGGACGGGCGGGAGCTTTTTTATCTTCCATCCGTATACTCTGCTCTACGGCGATTATCCGCAGGACGATTCAGGGCGCGGCGTGGTGCTGAACGACGCCGCGGCGTGGAAGCTCTTCGGCGCTGTAGACGTCGAAGGCCTGACGCTCAGCATACAGGGCGAAGAATACGTCGTGACCGGCGTCGTAAAGCTTGACGGCGGCAAGGCCGTGCGTGAAGCTCTCGGCGACGTCGACTCCGTTATCTTCGTGCCGTATCTGACGATAGGGGAGACGGTGAGCTGCTATGAAGCGGTCTTGCCCGAGCCGGTCAAAGGCAACGCGGAGAGGATAATAAACGGCGTGTATGCCGGCTCCGCCGTCAAGCAGGTCGATACGGGCCGCTTTTCGGCCTTGAATATCCTGCGCCTGACGGGAGGGCTTCCCGCGGCGGGGATGTCGAAGTCCCCGGTCGAATTCCCGTTCTGGGAAAACGCCGCCCGCAGCGCGCAGATCAGACTTGCGCTCTGGACGCTCTTTATCCTCGCATGGATAGCTCCGGCGCTCGCTATCATACTCGCGTTTCTGTGTCCCGCGCTCATCAGGAAACTCAAATCGGGTTTTTCAAGACCCGAAAAATAAGGGATAACGATGAAGCATCGGATAAAAAACCGAATATCCGAAAAGGCCTTCCTACTACCGAGCTTTCTGGGAGTAGGTCTGTTCTTCGTCGTCCCTTTTATAGTCGTATTTTACTATTCTCTCGTCGAAGGTCAGCTCGGGAGCCGATTCGTCTTTCTCGAAAACTTCAAGGCTCTGTTTGAAAACGCGGCGTTCCTGCTCGCGGCGAAAAACACGGCCGTTTTCTCGGCCGTGAGCGTCCCTCTGGCCGTCGTCCTCGCCCTGCTCCTCGCGGGGCTCATAGAGAGCAAAATTCCCGGGAAAAGCGTTTTCCGGGTCATATTCTTATCGCCTGCCGTCGTGCCAATAGCTTCCGTCGTGCTGATATGGCAGGTCATTTTTCATTATAACGGCGCGCTCAACGGCGTCCTCGGCCGGTTCGGTATAGCAAGGATCGACTGGTTCAAATCCGAATATAATCAGCTCATCGCGGTCGCGCTGTTTCTCTGGAAGAACCTCGGCTACAACATGATACTGTTCCTCGCGGCGTTCAATAACGTGCCGAAGGACGTGCTTGAGGCCGCCGATATCGACGGAGCGGGCGCGCTCCGCAAGTTCTTCAAGATAAAGCTCCGCTATCTGTCCCCATCCATCCTCTTTATCGCGATACTGTCTCTCATAAACAGCTTCAAGATATTCAGGGAGGTCTTTCTTCTCGCGGGCAGCTATCCCATGGAAGGGCTGTACATGCTCCAGCATTTCATGAACAACACGTTCGGCAGTCTGGACTATCAGAAGCTCTCGAGCGCGGCGGTAGTCATGTGTCTCGTCATGGCCGTGGTCATCGCCGTGATGTTCATCATCGAGAAACGCTTCGGGAAGGACATCGAGCAATGAGAAAGCGGGTCGGAAAAAAGAAAACGGCGGCCCGGATCGTGCTTTTCATCGTCGCGCTCCTCGTCGCGGCCGCCTTCATAATGCCCATGCTCCTGACCCTCGTCAACTCCTTTGAAACTCAGTCGGAGCTGAGCAGCAACTACGGGACCGTCTTCGATCCGAGACAGAGCATGTCCGAGGACGTCAATCTCAAGCTCATCCCGGACAGGGTCACGTTCTCGCAGTACGGGACGGTCCTGCTCAAAAGCCCGGATTATCTCTATAAATTCTGGAACAGCGTCATCCTTGTCGTCCCCATCGTCGTCTTCCAGATCGTCGTTGCGCTTCTGGCGGCGTACGGCTTCACGCGCTGGCGCGGAAGGCTCAGAGAACTCGTATTCTTCGTCTATATCCTACTGATGCTGATGCCGTATCAGGTCACGCTCGTCCCAAACTATCTCGTCTCGGACTGGCTCGGCATACTCAAGACGCGCTGGGCGGTGTGGCTACCGGCGATAGCGTCGCCGTTCGGGGTGTTCCTGCTCACGAAATACATGCGCCGCATCCCGAAAAGCTATACCGAGGCCGCTCAGCTCGACGGAGCGGGCGGGTGGATCATCTTCAAGAGCATCTACGTTCCCGTCTGCAGGACGATAATCCTGTCTCTGGCGATACTGCTTTTCGTCGATTACTGGAACATGGTCGAGCAGCCGCTCGTCCTGCTCAAGGACGTCGACAAATTCCCGCTGTCGGTCTTCCTCGCGGAGATAAACTCCGGCGAGCAGGGGATCGCCTTCGCCGCCGCGGTTATCTATATGATACCGCCTGTCTTCCTCTTCCTCTACGGCGAGGAGGACTTCGTTCAGGGCATCTCCATCTCAGGCAGATTGAAGGATTGACGGATAGTTTGATATAAGGAGAGCCCCGGCTTTCGTCTGAAAGCCGGGGCTCCGTTATTATTGTTGCGGTCGATTCAGTTCCTCAGTCGAGATGCCTGAGCGTGTATACGCCGGACATGTCGGCCCTGCCCGCGTCGCGCGCGAACGCACCCATCGCGTGGAAGAGCAGCTTGTCGGCAGTGTGCGTGAGGCCGAGCGTGAAGCCGCAGTCGTGCATGATGCGCAGGTTCATCGCCGCGGTCGTGAAGCTGCCGGACCATTTCTGCTCGACCCACGTCATGATATAGACGTCGTCCCTGAGCTTGATGTAGGTGCAGGGCGAGCTCCAGACAAAGCCGCCGGACCTGTATCCGGGGTCGCCGGGCGTGCCGCCCATGAATATCGTCCAGGAATAGGACGTGGGGGAGTTGTAGATGTGCTGGCTGGACATCATCTTGGAGTAGGTCCACGTGAACGAGCGTCCGAGCAGCTCTCTCGTGAAGCCGTGGCGGCGCGTGCGCGGGACGGGGACGCCCTCGGTCACCATGTAGCCGAAGTGGTACTTCTCGACGACGTCGTGCGGATCGGCGCCGTCCGCCATGACCGCGTCGATGCAGGTCGCGCAGCCGTTGGTGAAGTCGAGCGCGAAGATGAGGCCGCGCGGCGGGCAGGACTCCTTGATGTGGAAGCCGAGATAGACGAGATCGGCGTCGAGCTGGAAGGCGCGGTATTCGGCCTTGGCCCAGTCGCCGCCCTTGAGACGGAAGCGGAGCTGCTCGGCCGCGAAGAAGTCGAGCTCGGCCTCAAAGCCGTCGTCGTCGCGGAAGGTTATCTTCTTTCCGAGGCACTGTCTGCTGTACTCCATCTTGTTGCCGGAGGCCATGCTGCTGCCGGCCTGCTCGAATTCGACGACGTTGCCGCAGAGGGCGTTTATCTCCTCCGCCGTCGGCTGCCCGGAGAGGACGCTGGTCCTGTAGGTGCAGCGCGAGCCCTTGACCTCGGGGTTCACGCGCTTGGACATGAAGGGCGGGGCGACGTCGCCGTCGTCGTTGAAATCATAGAACGTGGCGAACTGCCCGAGGTATCTGCCCTTGGCCGTATAGAGGAAGAACTCGAATTTGTCGTCCTCGTTTATGCCCATCGTCATGCCGATCTTTTTCATCGTATAGAGGTCTATGACCTCGACGGAGAGACGGCCCGCGTACTCGACCTCGCCCACGTCATAGAAGAACGTGCAGTCGTCGAGCTGCAGATAGTCGGAGGGGAAGGTGATGACGTCCTCGCCGTCCGGCGTGTCGACCTCGACCATCGTGGAGAAGTAGTTGGTGACGTAGGTGAAGACGCGCTGCCTGCCTATATCGTCGTCCCACTTGACCATCTTGTTATCGAGCCTGAACGAGCGGAAGAAGCGGCTCTCCGCGGCGGGAACGCCCTCGCAGACGAAGCGGCCCTTATAGACCTGACGCTCGACCTCGCGGTTGACGAAGAAGCCGAGGTTCGTCACGTCGTCCGCCGAGAGCGGGCGGTTGAGCTTCTCGACCGGGGTGCCCTCGTAGTCGATGAACCACATCTCCGTGACCGCGGCCCTGCCGGTCGCCATGTCGAGCACGGCCGTATAGCCCCTCAGCGTGCCGGGGACCATGTGGGTAAAGAGCACGTACTTTCCGAGCTCGAGCGCGCCGTACGCGCATTCGACCGGCTCGCCGCCGTTTTCGGTCAGCACGAGCTTCTTCTCGCACTTGAAGCTGTACTTGAGGGAGGGGGGAGCCACGCCCTCGTTGTCGAGCTCAATGCATATCTCCTTGGAAACGAGCGCTTTGGAGAGCTCCGACGCGCTCACGGGACCGCCGCCCGCCAGGACGGCCGCCTTGACCTGCTCGAGGTTTAGGCAAGAATAGTTGATCCTGTACATGTTGACGCCTCCGTATGTTTTATTTTGTTTTCCTGATCATATTTTACCACTCGCCGCGCGGATAATCAACCGCATGAACGCATAATAAAGCTCCGGAACGCAGCCGCGCTCCGGAGCTTTATTATCATTTAGACCTTGAAGCTGTCCTTGAGTGCGACGCTTCTGTTGAAGACGAGGCGGCTCGGCCTGCTGTCGACGTTGTCGACGCAGAAATAGCCGAGACGAAGGAACTGATAGCTCGTCGGGAAAGCCGCGTTTTCGAGGCTCTTTTCGACCTTGCAGCCCTTGAGCACCTCGAGCGAGTCGGGATTGATGAGCTCGAGATAGTCCTTATCGGAGCCGTCGGGATCGGGATCGGTGAAGAGCCTGTCGTAAAGCCTGACCTCCGCGTCGACGCAGTCGGCGGCGTTGACCCAGTGTATCGTGCCGCGGACCTTGCGCCCGTCGGCGGCGTCGCCGCCTCTGGAGTCGGGGTCGTACTCGGCGAAGACCGTCGTGACGTTGCCGCTTTCGTCCGTCTCGCAGCCCGTGCATTTGACGATGTAAGCGCCTTTTATGCGGACCTCGTTGCCGGGGAAGAGGCGGTTATACTTCTTCGGCGGGTCGACCATGAAGTCGTCGCTCTCTATCCAAAGCTCGCGCGAGAAGCTGACTTCGCGTGTGCCGGCGGCCTCGTCGTTGGGGTTATTTTCGACGGTGAACGTCTCAGTCTTCCCCTCGGGATAGTTCGTGATGACGAGCCTGACCGGACGGATGACCGCCATGACGCGCGCGGCGCGCTCGTTGAGGTCCTCGCGCAGGCAGTGCTCGAGGAACGCGAAATCGACCACGCTCGGGACCTTCGAGACGCCGTTGCGCTCGGAGAAATTGCGGATGGATTCGGGCGTATAGCCGCGGCGGCGCAGTCCGCAGAGCGTCGGCATGCGCGGATCGTCCCAGCCTGAGACGAGCCCGTCCTCGACGAGCTTGCGGAGCTTGCGCTTGCTCATGACGGTATAGTTGATGCCGAGGCGCGCGAACTCTATCTGTCTCGGCTTGGAGGGGACGGAGACATTGTTGATGACCCACTCGTAGAGCGGGCGGTGATCCTCGTATTCAAGGCTGCACAGCGAGTGCGTGATGCCCTCGAGCGCGTCCTGAATGGGGTGCGCAAAGTCGTACATCGGGTAGATGCACCATTTGTCGCCCGTGCGGTGATGCGTGAAGTAGCGTATGCGGTAGAGCGCGGGGTCGCGCATGTTGAAGTTGCCGGAGGCGAGGTCTATCTTCGCGCGGAGCGTCATCGAGCCCTCGGGGAACTCGCCCTCCCGCATGCGGCGGAAGAGGTCGAGGCTCTCCTCTATGGGCCTGTCTCTGTAAGGGCTGACGGCGGGCACGCCTAGATCGCCGCGATTTGCCTTGAGCTCCTCGGGCGTGAGCTGGCAGACGTAGGCGAGGCCTTTCTTTATCAGCTCGACGGCGTATTCGTAGGTCTGCTCGAAGTAGTCCGAGCCGAAGTAGAAGCGGTCGTCCCAGTCGTAGCCGAGCCAGCGGATGTCCTCCTGAATGGCCTCGACGTACTCATTGTCCTCGCGGACGGGGTTAGTGTCGTCCATGCGGAGGTTGCAGATGCCGCCGAAGCGCTTCGCCGTGCCGAAATCGACGTATATGGCCTTCGCGTGGCCTATGTGGAGGTAGCCGTTGGGCTCGGGCGGGAAGCGGGTGTGCACCTGCATGCCCTCATAGCGGCCGCCCTCGGCGATATCCTCCTCGATGAATGCGTCGATAAAGTTTTTCGCAGTATCCATGATGTCGCTCCAATCAGGTGTTTATAAGTCTGCCGTCAGGCTCTTTTCCATTTGACGCCCGTCGGCGTATCCTCGAGGATTATCCCGCGCGCCTTGAGCTCGTCTCTGATGCGGTCGGCCTCGGCCCAGTTTTTCGCCGCGCGAGCCGCCGTCCTCGCCGCGACGAGGGCGTCTATCTCCGCGTCCGCCTCGGCGGGCTCCTCCGCGGGCTTTGCGTCCGCCTTGGCTATGAGGTCGAGCCCGAGGACGGTATCGAAATCGGCAATGAGCGCGCGCTTGGAGGCGGGGGAGATGTCCGCCTTGAGCACGTCGTAGAGCGCCGTGACGGCGAGGGAGGTGTTCAGGTCGTTGCCGAGCGCCTCGTCGAACGCGGCGCGGTACTTTTCCATCTCGTCGGGGTCGGCCTCGCCGCCCGCGGGTATCGCCGCGACGCGGGCTATAAGCTTATCGAACGCGCCGGAGGCGTTATCGAGAGCGTCCCACGTGAAGGTGAGCGCCTTGCGGTAGTGCGACTGGAGATTGAAGAAGCGGTAGACCAGCGGGTCGTAGCCCTTCTCCTCGAGCAGCGAGACGGTCAGAAACTCGCCGCTGGACTTGCTCATTTTGCCGGTCTCCGTGTTCAGGTGGTGGACGTGGAACCAGAAATTGCACCATTTATGCCCGCAATAGGCCTCGGATTGAGCAATTTCATTGGTGTGGTGGGGGAAAGCGTTATCTATGCCGCCGCAGTGGATATCGAGCCTGTCGCCGAGCTCGCGCATGGAGATGGCGCTGCACTCGATATGCCAGCCGGGGTAGCCGAGCCCCCACGGCGACTCCCATTTGAGCTCCTGGTCCTCGAATTTGGACTTGGTGAACCAGAGCACGAAGTCCGTCTTGTTGCGCTTGGCTTCGTCGAGGCCGACGTCCTCGCGCGCTCCGACGAGGAGATCGTCCTCGTTGTGCTTGTTGAAGATGTAGTATTCGTCGAGCTTGGAGGTGTCGAAATAGACGTTGCCGCCCGCGACGTAGGCGTAGCCCTTCTCGAGCAGGACGGAGATCATCTCTATGAAGTCCGCTATGCGGCTCGTCGCGGGAACGACCGTGTTGGGCTTTCGGATGTTGAGCTTCTCGCAGTCGGCGAAGAAGGCGTCTGTATAGAACTTCGCTATCTCGAGGACGGTCTTGTGCTCGCGCCTGGCTCCCTTGAGCATCTTGTCTTCGCCCGTATCCGCGTCGCTCGTGAGGTGGCCGACGTCTGTGATGTTCATGACGCGGCGCACGTCGAGCCCGCGCCAGCGCAGGTACTTTTCGAGTACGTCCTCCATGATGTAGCTGCGCAGATTGCCTATATGGGCGAAATGGTAGACGGTCGGGCCGCAGGTATACATCCTGACGACGCCGGGCTCGTTGGGAGTGAATTCGTCCTTGCTGTGTGTCGCGCTGTTATAGAGCTTCATTTGTCTCTCTCCTTGTTTTCAAGAGCTTCGAGTCTTGCCCTGAGTGCGGCAAGCTCCGCCGTGACCGGGTCGGGCACGTGTATCTGGTCGACCTCGGAAGCGTAGTCGACCTTTTCTCCGGCGAGCCTTACGACCTTCGCCGGGACGCCGACCGCCGTCGCGTTGGGCGGTATCTCGCCGAGCACGACCGCGCCGGAGGCTATTCGCGCGTTGTCGCCGACGGTGAAGGGCCCGAGTATCTTCGCGCCCGCGCCGACGAGGACGTTGTTTCCGAGGGTCGGGTGGCGCTTGCCGTGCTCCTTGCCCGTGCCGCCGAGCGTCACGCCCTGATAGAGCAGCACGTCGTCGCCGAGCTCGGCCGTCTCGCCGATGACGATGCCCATGCCGTGGTCGATGACGAGCCTGCGGCCTATCTTCGCTCCGGGGTGTATCTCTATGCCCGTGCAGAATCTGCTCCACTGCGAGACGCAGCGGGCGAGAAAGCGCAGCTTATGCACATAGAAAAAGTGCGCGACGCGGTGCGCGATGATCGCGCCTATGCCCGGATAGAGGAGAAATATCTCCAGAGAGCTCCGCGCGGCGGGATCGCGCTGCTTATACGCTTTTATCGTTTCGGATAATCTGCTCATTATAATACCACGCTCAATAATTCCTGATAAGCGCCGCGACGCGCCCTAAAATGACCGCGTCCGCGCCGTCTATCGGCTCATACTTGTCGTTTTCCGGCATCAAAAGGACCTTTTTCTTTCTAGTTGCGAGCCTCTTGCAGGTCGCCTCGTCGCCTATGAGGGCGATGACGATGTCTCCCGGATCGGCCGTCTGCTGCGAATGCACGACGACCGTGTCGCCGTCGAGGATGCCCGCGCCGATCATGGAGTCGCCCTTTATCCGCAGGGCAAAGAATGCGTCCGGCTCGTTCGTATCGAAATCGACGTATCCGAGGATGTTCTCCTCAGCCGTCAGGGGAGGTCCGGCCGCCACGCGGCCCAGAACGGGGATCTTTCCCGCGGGCGAACGCCCCGTGAGCGTCAGCGAGCGGGAACTGCCTTTCTCGCGCCGTATGTATCCTTCGCTTTCAAGAATGTTCAGATGCCGCTGCACCGTGGAAGGGGAGCGAAGGCGCACGCCCGAACATATCTCGCGCACGGAGGGAGAATAGCCGCGCGAGGCAATGCTGGCGTCTATGAAGGAGAGTATTTGCCGCTGCTTTTCGCTGAGTGGTCTCATACCTGCCTCCGCTCAAACAAATGTATGTAAAATTATAGAACAATCGAACGCCGTTGTAAATCATTTTCTTTGGTTTATTCCGGGCGCAGCGGGACAAAATAACGCCGGGAAGTGTTTAGATCGTTGAATATCCTGAAGTTTCTTAAAAAGCCGCGCGGAAAAGCGCATCCCGAGCCGAAGCCGCGCTATGATATGCCCGTCTCGGCGGAGAATATCGCGCTGGTCTTCTCCGGCTGCGACGACTTCGTGGCGCACGAGGTCCTGCTCGGCGGGGAGGTGCGCATAAAGCCGACCGTGTGCTTTATAGACGGCATCGTCTCCTCCGAGGCGATATCGCGCGACGTACTGCGTCCGCTGACCTCCGCAGAGCGGTTCGGCGGCGTGAGCGATCTGCGCGAGGCCGTCGCGCTCATGAGCGAGGGCATGGTGACAGGGTCGACGGTCAAGGTGCGCGAGAGCATGGACGAGCTCGTTGAAGACGTGCTTCGCGGCTTCTGCGCCGTCGTGCTCGAGGGCTGCGCCGTGACGTTCGAGACCAAGGGCGGGGAAAAGCGCGCCGTAGGCGAAGCGCGCTCGGAAAAGGCCGTCAAGGGCTCGCGCGATTGTCTGACGGAGGTCCTGCGGACGAACACCGGCCTTATACGCCGCAGGATGCGCGACTCCGATCTGAAGATATGCGAGCTGACCGTCGGGCGCAGGACGGGGACTAACATTGCCATACTATATATTAAGGGCCTCACGAACGGAGCGATGGTGCAGGGCCTCCGCGCGAGGCTCGCCGCCATGGACGTCGACGGCGTGCTTTCGCCCTCTTCGCTGGAGGAATACATCGTCGAGAAGCCCGGCTCTCCGTTCCCGCAGGTGCAGTCGACAGAGCGGCCGGACAAGCTCTGCATCGCGCTTTTGGAGGGCAGGGCGGCCGTGCTCGCAGACGGACTGCCCATGGGCTTTATCCTGCCCGGCACGCTGTCCGAGTTTTTCAAGGTCCCGGACGACGTCGCGGGGCACTATATCGTCGCCTCCGCTATAACGCTCGTCAGATACGTCTCGCTCGTCGTCTCGCTGCTCCTTCCGGCAGTATATGTCGCCGTCTCGATGTACCATCAGGAAATGCTCCCGACAAAGCTGATGCTGTCCATTATCGAGAGCAGGCAGGAGGTGCCGTTTTCAACAGCCGTCGAGGTGCTCGGCATGATGCTCGCCCTCGAACTCTTGCAGGAGGCGAGCCTGCGCCTGCCGCAGAACATAGGAGACACGATGGGCATCATCGGCGCGCTCATAGTCGGGCAGTCCGCCGTCGAGGCCAAGGTCATCTCGCCGGCCGTCGTCATCATCGCCGCCATAGCGGGCATAACGGGCTATACCGTTCCGGATCAGGACCTCTCCGCCGCAATGCGGCTTTTCAGATTCGCATTTGCCGGTCTGGCGGTCGCGCTGGGGCTCTTCGGCATAGTGATAGGCGTCATCCTGCTCGTATGGCACCTATCTACGCTTGAAAACCTCGGCGTACCGTATCTCTGGCCGCTCGCCGGAGGGAACGCCCGCGAAGTATCGCGCGCCGTTTTGCGCTGGCCGGTCAGGAGCCAAAAGCACAGAAAGCGTGGATTCAACGTCGAAAATGCGAGGGAACGCGCATGAAAAAGCTCGTCCCCGCGCTCATTGCCTTGGCCCTTCTCGCCCTCGGCGGGTGCAAGAGCGGCATGCTTTACGCCGACATGCGCGAAATAGACCAGCTCGAGCTCATCCGGACCGTCGGCCTCGACGCCTCGGGAGCGGACGTGACCGCGACCGCCGCGAGCGGGATGCGCGTCGGCGAAGGGAGCCCGACCGTCCTCGAGAACACTTCGCCGACCGTCGCGCGCTCCATGCGCCTCATGCAGAACTATTCCTCGAAAAAATATATCTTCTACGGCCACGTGAAATATCTGCTCATCGGCGAAGGGGCCGCGCGCGCCGGGCTCGGAAAGTTTCTCGATTACGTCGAGCGTTCCGTGGAGCTGCGCCTGAGCACGGGGCTTCTTATAGTAAAGGATGGGACCGCCAACGAGCTGATACGCCTGACGAGCACCGAGAGCGAGAGCACGGCGGAGCTGCTCGCATCCCTCGAAAAAGACGTCCGCCTCATGTCAGAGAGCCGCGTCTGCAGCTGCGGCGAGGCGGCAGAGAGCCTTGCCGAGAGCGGGACGGCGCTCGTCGCCGCTGTCCGTACTGAGCGCGGAGACGACGGCTGGCGCCTCGCGTCGGCGGGTTACGCCGTACTCAAAGACGGCAGGCTCGCCGCATTTATAGACACTGACACCGCGCGTGCGGTGAATCTCCTGACGGGCGAGGTCGAGGGCGACGTGACCGAGGTCCCGGACGGCAGGGGAGGGCTTGCCGCCCTGCGCGTGACGAGCGGAAAAAGCTCCTTTGACGCGGAGTTCTGCGAAGGCGAGCCGTCCCGTATCATCGTCGACGTGCGCGTAAAGGCGAACATCGAGGAACTGCGCGGGGGAGCCGACCCGTACAGCCCGGACGAACTCGCGTTTCTGGAGCGGGAGCTCGCTTCGCTCGAAGCTTCTCGCATCGAACGCGCGCTCGGCCTTATGCGCGAGTTGGAGTGCGATTATCTCGGCATAGGCGGGAAATTGAGGCTCAGGCATCCCGTGAAGATCGACCGCCTTGCCGGCCGCCTCGCGGAGAGTCTGGCAGGCGCGGAAACGGAGGTGCGCGTCGAGGCGAATATAGAGCGCACCTACGATCTCGGCGCTCCGCTTCGCACAGACGGCGGCGATGGATAATAATAAGGTAAGTTTTCAACAGTTCGCGGCCATGCTCTTTATCGGAGGGTTTTCGCCGATAACCAGAGCGCTCCCGTCCGCCGCGGCGGCGCAGGCCGGAACTACGGCGTGGCTCGCGCCGCTGCTCGCTTTTCCCGCGACGCTCGGCTTTATCGCCTTCCTCGCCGCTGTCAAAAGGCGCTGCCGGGAAGGGGAGGGGCTCGGTGAGCTGGCCGTCCGGCTTTCCGGAGCGCGCTTCGGGCGGGTTTTCAACACCGTATCCGCCGCGTGGATGACCGTCTACTGCGGATTTATCCTCAGAAGCGGCGCAGAACGCCTCGTCTCCGCGGTCTACGCCAACGCGAACGCGGCTCCGTTTCTTGTGATCACGGCAGCCGTATGTGCCGTTGCGGCCTGCGGAGAGCTGCGCTGGCGGGCGCGCAGCGCGCAGCTCTTTTTCCCGGTGCTCGCGATCACGATGGCCGCCATCCTCGTCTTTTCCGCTCCGAATATGCGCCTCGAGCGCGTATGGCCGCCGGACGTCACCCGACTTCGTGGGACGGCGCTTTCCGCCGCGCAGTCTTTCAACGTGATGACCACGGCGGCGTACGGCGCGTTTGCGTTCGGCGAGGTGAGATCGTCCCGCTCCGATCTGCGGCGGGCCATCGTCTGGGCGGCGTCGGCGACGCTCGTGACGAGCCTCATGATAGCCGAGATAATCGGCATCCTCGGGCAGAAACTCGCCGCGTCCGTTCAGTTTCCCTTTTTTGCAATGATAAGAAACATCTCGGCGTTTCGCTTGATCGACAGGATAGAGCCGCTCGTAGTCGCGCTTTGGATGATAACGGACTATATATTCGCCTCTATGCTGATGTCCTCCGCGGCCGCCGCGCTCGGATCGTCAAGGAAAAAAGCGAAGACGATATGTATTGCCGCCGCGGCTCTCGTTATCTCGTTCGTCATTTCCGGAGACGCGTTTTCCTTCTCGAAAAAGGCGCGGGAACTGGTCGTTCCGATCAATTTTGCGTATACGGTCGGCCTCATTCCCGCCTTATTCCTCGCCGGGCTTCTTATCAATAAAAAAAGAGTAAGAAAAAAGGATAAAAAAGATGAAAAAAGTACTTGACATGGGTGTAGGTAGGTGGTATATTAGCGAAGCTGTCCGCCAAGGGAAGGGCGCTAAAAGTGCGCCTGACCGGGAAAAAAGTCCTTGACAAGAGGGCGTGCGGCAT
>JAFZOI010000016.1 GCA_017550645.1 Oscillospiraceae bacterium | reverse complement strand
GCTCACTGCCAACGCTTTCGACGAGGACGTTCAGCGCAGTTTGCAGGCCGGTCTGAACGCGCATCTGAGCAAGCCCGTCGAGCCGGAGCTTTTGTTTGAGACGCTGGAAAAGCTGATAAAGTAAACGTGTCAAGCGGCGGATGTATTCATTGCCGCCGGGCAAAAAATCACAGCAAGAAAACACAAATGTCATTTTGTGCTTTTTCTTCGATCGTATGGGAGCGGATGAAAAGAGGATGGAAAGCAGCAGATACTGGCTTCCCTATTCCATTAGTAATTATAACTAATGGCGCACTTATATACTGTGGTCTCCCGGACCACAGTATGTGCGCTCGTCTACGGACTAAGAGCCGCGCCAATGGCGCGGTTGTCCTCCGACACGCCAGCCAGCGGGCTGGTGTGCGAGGCGAAGCCCGGGCTGAGAGGCCCGGGCTTTTTCGTCGCTTTCGCTCCGTCCAGGGGACGTGCCCCTGCAGGCGCTGGCGTATCGTCAGCAGGTCAAGGTAGTTTATCTCGTGCTTCCATTCGTGGCGGTATTCCATGCGTATCACCTCGTTGCGGGTAATATAATCTCCCGTTTCCGGGAAACTGCAAACTGTTTTTGAGCATGCCGTGAAGGTTTTGTAAACAATAAAGTGGAATAAAATGTGATTTTCGTGTAACCTGAGAAGGGAAAACGACGCTTAAAAGGATGAAGGCGCATTTCGGGGAAAGGAGGCGCGGAATGGACGACAGCGCGATAGTGGAGCTCTACCTCGCAAGAGACGAGTCGGCGATCTCACAGACGGCGCTCAAGTACGGGGCGAAGCTCAGGCGGCTGGCTTACGGCATCCTCGAGGACGAAACGGGCGCGGAGGAATGCGAGAACGACACCTATCTCGAGACGTGGAACAGCGTCCCGCCGCATGAGCCGAGGACGTACCTTTTCGCTTTTCTCGGCAGGATAGCGCGCCATCTCGCCATCGACGAATGCCGCAGGAATGCTCGGCAGAGACGCTACGCCCGCTACTGCGAGCTGAGCGAGGAGATGCTCGAATGCGTCCCCGGGGACGGCGGCGCGGACGAGGCGCTCGACGCAGGCGAGCTCAGCCGCGCCATAAGCGCGTATCTCGCCTCCTGCGCGGAGGAGCAGAGGAATTTCTTCGTGCGCCGATACTGGTTCTTCGACCCCGTCGCGGACATAGCCCGGAGATACGGCTGCTCGCAGAGCAAGGTCAAGACGGCGCTGTTCCGCATGCGCGAGGGCCTGAGAAAGCATCTGGAAAAGGAGGGGTATTCGCTGTGAAGGAGCATGAGCTGCTCGACGCCGTCGGCGGCATCGAGCCGGAGTACGTCCGCTCGGCGGACCGCCCCGCCGCGAAAAAAGGGCGCGCCGCCCGGTGGATAGCCGCCGCGGCCTGCCTGTGCATAGTCGCCGCGGGCGCCTTCGGCGCGGCGAGGCTCGGCCTTTTCGGGGCAAGCGGCGGCTCCGGCGGAAGCTCGGGCATTACCTATATGTCCTATGCCGGGCCGGTATTTCCCCTCACTGCGGCGGAGCCCGACCCGGATATCTCCGCGACGAGGCATATAGACTTCGACTTTTCGCCCTATGAGACTCGGACAAAGACCATCGCCGGGAGCGGCGGGGAGGAAAAAACTTACGAGACTTATTCCTCCGAGTGCGTCGTGACGGACGGCTACGAGCTCACGAACCGCTCCGCGGAAGATAAGACGCTGACGCTCCTCTATCCCTTCGCGGCGAGCCTGGGCAGCGGCGCAGACGAAAGGCCTTCCGTCTCCGTCGACGGCGCGCCAGTCGGAACGGCGCTCCACGTCGGCCCCTACGCCGGGGCGTTCACCGGCGCGTACGGCGCCCGCGCGGACGGCTCGACCGTCAACCTTGCCCCGCCTGCCTCGTGGGAGGACTATAAGGCGCTCGTCGAGGCGGGCTATCAGGCCTCGGCGTTCGACGAGCTGCCCGACCCCGACCTGCCGGTCGTCGTATACGAGCTCCGCGACAGATACGGGGAAAAGAGCGATACCGCGCCCGCGCCGACGCTTAACATGGAGTTTTATATCGACTTCGGAAGGACGACCGTCCTGACTTACGGCTTCAACCGGAGCGAGGATAATATCGAGACGGGCCGGTGCGCCCGCGGGACCCACGTGCCCGAGCCCCGAAGCCCGGACTACGGCGAGAGCGCGTATCTCATCGTCCTCGGGGACGACATAGGCGACTACGAGCTGAAGGCCTATACCAACGGCGGGTGCAGGACGGAGCTGGAAAACGCCGGGGCGTCCGTGGTCCGCTGTGAGAGCAGCCTTCGGGACGTTCTCGCGGAGATCGCCGAGCTGTATCTTCGTGACTCCGATCCCGTCCTCTTCGGCGAGGACGACGACGTCATCCGCGCGGACGTCTCGAGGCAGGAGTATCTCGGCCTCGTCGCGGAGATGCTCTGCGACCTCGGCCCGCTGTCGGACGACCCGAAGGACAGGTATTCCGGCGGCATGCTGGAGGATTTCTTCTCCGAGGTCAGGAGCGTAAAGCGCGTGATGTACCTCGAATTTACCGCGAAGGTCCCCGCGGGCGGCTCCGTGACCGTGGAGACGAGGGCGGTCAAGCCCGCGAGCGAGGATTTCGTTGGAAAGGACATCTCGCGCAACGGATACGACATGGTGACGTCGCTCGGCTCGGTGCTGAGCTTTGAAGGGCAATCCGCGTCGCTCTCGAATACGGAGCATATCGAGGTGATCCGGCAGAATTTCGGCTTCGACCTGCCGGCGGGGAAGACCGAGGTCGAGCTCGATCCCGCCGAGCCGCACTACTATATCGAGGTCCGCAAAAAGGCCCGCTGACCTCTTGAATGCCATAAAAAAGCCCGGCGCCGCAATTTCGCGGCGCCGGGTCTTTGCTTTATTATCAGCCGAGCCGGTTTTCCGTCCTCGTTATCAGGTCGTTCTGGCAGTCGCGGCTGAGCTCGACGAAGTAGGCCGAGTAGCCCGCTATGCGCACGACGAGGTCGCGGTACGTCTCGGGGTCGGCCTGGGCTGCGCGCATCGTCTCGGAGGAGACGATGTTGTACTGGACCTCCATGCCGCCTCTGTCCATATATGTCTGCGTGAGCGCGCGGAGCTTTTCCGGCCCGTCCTCGCGGCTGAGCGTCGAGGGGTGGATGCGGATATTGAGCGCGAGGCCGTTCATGAAGCGGCCGTGCTCGAAGCAGAGCGCGGAATTGAGGACGCTTATCGGCCCGTTCGTGTCGCGCCCCTGCGCGGGGGAGGCCGCGTCCGCTATAGGCTCGCCGGCGAGGCGCCCGTCGGGCGTCGCCCACGTCGTATAGCCCTGCGCGACGTGGCTCGCGGCGGAGTACATGCCGCCCTTGAAGATGCGGCTGCGGCGGCTGTAGCACTCGGCGCATATCTCGCGGTACGCCTCGACGACCCACGTCATCTGCTCGTCGGCGTAGGGGTCGGCGTTGCCGTAGTGGGGGACCCTGTTGCGCACGAGCAGGCGCAGGTCCTCGTGCCCCTCCCAGTTGGCCATGAAGGCGTCGTACAGTTCGCGCGTGGAACAGAGCTTCTTGTCAAAGCAGAGGTATTTTATCGCGGTCAGCGAGTCGGCGACGGTCGCGAGCCCGACGGCGGTCGAGCCGTAGGAATTGTACTTCGCCCCGCCGCAGACGACGTCGACGCCCGTCTCCATGCAGCCCTCCATGCTGATGGAGAGGATGGGGTGGGTGTCGTAGTGCATGAAGAGCTCTTCTATGTAGTTTTCCAGCGTGACCTGCGCCTTGAGGACGTAGCGCGCGAGCGTCTTCCACGCCTCGCGGACCTCCTCGAAGGACTGCATCTCATAGAGATAGCCCGTGTGGACGGAGCACTGCTCGCCGTTATAGGGATTCTTCCCGTCGTTGAGCGCCATGTCGAGGATGGTGCTGTACTGCGTATACGCCTCCGGCGGGGTCGTGCCGTTGCCGGCGGAGTAGTCGTTGCCGGAGCCCGTTATCTCCTGACAGCCGATGAGCGCGTAGTCGCGCGCGTCGCGCAGGGTAAAGCCGAGCTCGCGCATGGCGGCGGGGATGATGACCTCGTCGTTTTGGTAGAGCGGGAGGCCGCCGACGAGCCGGTTTACCTCGATGGCGCAGTTCCAGAGCTCCTTGGGCGTATTCTTGTGCACGCGCAGGGAGATGGTCGGGTCGTGCAGGCTGAGGCGGCCGAGCGTCTCGAGCGTCATGAACGTGACGGGGTTGCTCGCGTCCTCCCCGGTGTCGGGGTCGACGCCGCCTATGGTCGTGTGAAGGTAGGTGTTGCCTATGCCGATTATGACCGTCAGCGGGCCGACGCCGCCGTTATAGAAGCTGTTTATCTTCATGAAGAAGCAGTCGGTTATCTCCTGCGCCTCGTCCATTGTCAGCCTCCCCGCCTCGAGGTCGGCCTTGAGGTACGGCCACGTATATTGGTCGAAGCGTCCGAAGGAGCCGATGTCCACGACGCCCGACATGGAGATCATCATCATGTAAAGGAGCGTCAGCTGGCAGGCCTGCCGGAAGGTCTCGGCGGGCTGTTCGGAGATGTGGAAAAGATCCTCCGCCATGCCGCGGAGCTCTTCGGCGCGCGCGGCGTCGGGGCAGTCCTTCGCGGCGGCGAGGCAAGTCTCCCCGTAGCGCCGGATGAGCGTGGACGCGCCCTCGCAGACCGTCTCGACGGAGCTGTAGAACATGTATTTGTTGACGTCGTCGCCCATGAGGTCGTTGCGGCGGGCGTCCATCCATGCGCGCGCCTCGTCGCGGAGCGAGGCGAAGCCGCGCTCGAGTATCTTCTTATAGCCGGGGGTCGAATGCCCTGCGGGCATCATGACGAGCGGCATGTTCGTCCCGAAGGAGCGCACGCCGAGGCGGTCGAGCTCGGCAAAGCCCTCCGGCTGCCACGCGGCCGCCATATCGGCTATCGTCCTGCCCTTCCAGTATTCGCGCATGTCGCGCAGGGCCTCGAAGTCCTCCGGGGCCATGACGAGGCGCAGCTCGTCCGTCGGCGGGTTGTGGTAGAGCCCGTCGTCTTCGAGCTTCCAGGCGCCGCTCTCGACGAGATTGACGTAGAGATTGCCGCCGCCCCAGCGCGGGTCGAGGCGCACTCCGCAGAAGAACTTGGTGTTGTTCGCGACGAGCATCTCGTGCGGCTCGACGCGGGTCGTCATCTCCTCGCACATCGCCTTGAATATCCGCGCGTTGCGAATGACGGGGACGACGGCCTCGTTTTCGCGCATGGCCTTCGTGACGATGCGGCAGCGCTCGGAGTCGACGTGGAAAAGGCGCTCGCGCACGCGCTCGTGCATGACGCGCATGCGGTCGGTCACGGGTCTGAAAGTATACATGGGGAAGCCTCCCGTCGGCAGAATTTTCTTTGCAATTTATTATACCATGAGCAAAAATGCTTGCTCGCAAGGGCATTTTTGCGAAGCCGTCAATGCGCAGGGCGAGCGAAGCGAGCAGCGGCGAAGCCGCAAAGACTTGCAAAGCAAGCCTTTTCTGCGAACATTATACCATGAGCAAAAATGCTTGCTCGCAAGGGCATTTTTGCGAAGCCGTCAATGCGCAGGGCGAGCGAAGCGAGCAACGGCGAAGCCGCAAAGACTTGCAAAGCAAGCCTTTCCTGCGAACATTATACCTTAGAAAAGAGGAAAAAAGCAACTCGAAACTCTTGACAAGCATCGAATATCGATGTATAGTATACATAGATATTCGAGGTAAGGAGGGGGAGCGTGAAGACGGACAGGAGCCTTTCGTGGCTGCGCGACGCCGTCGGCGGGATAAAATACAAGCCCGACCGAAAGCGCGTCGAAAAGGAGCTCTATGAGCATCTCATCGCCCGCAACGAGGACTTTCTCGCGCAGGGCGTGCCCGAGCGCGAGGCCGACGAGCTCGTCGTCAAGGCCATGGGCGACCCGGAGGAGACGCGCCGCCTCCTCGCCGAGGTGTATAAGCCCTTCTGGGGCAACGTGATACGGACGCTGCGAACGCTCGTCATCATTGCTCTCGTCTTGGCCGTACTCGCCCTCGCCGGCACAAGACACAGTTACAACGTTTTCCTCGAAATGAGGGCCTATGCCCTGCCGGAGGGGACGGTCGTCAAGCGGACGATACCGCAGAGCGCGAGCGTGCGCTGCGGGGACTATCGTTTCCGCGTCCTGCGCGCGTCCCGTGCCAGGAATGCGGAGGGGGAGAGCGTGCTCGTCGTCGAGCTGCGCGCCTTTACGCCGGACCCGTTTCTCGGCGGGCCGGAATGGAACTATTTTAACGCTCCGACGCTTATAGACAGCAGGGGCAACGTCAGCCGGAGCTACTCGCCGTGCCTCAGCCTCGTCTTTACCCACCGCTGGATGCTCAGCTACGGCGGCGTCGACGAGAACGCCGAATGGGCGATGCTGACGCTCCCCTCGCCGGAGGGGCCGCAGACCGTCCCGATAGATCTGAGGGAGGTGGGACCATGAGCAGGAAGACTCGCCGCATGATCGCCGCGGCCGCGCTGTTTGTCGTTTTGCTTGCGCTGCTGTATTTCGCGCGCCTCGTCGGAGGCCCTCCGCCGGTCGGAGCGAAAGCGGCGCTCCGCCGCGCCGAGCGAAACGCGCTCCGCCCTCGCGGCGAGATAGTCGAGATGATCGAGAACGAGGACGACGATTTAGTTGTTGCGGTCACGCACCGGGACGGCGAGATATATACCTACTGCATGCAGAGGGCGCAGAAGACCGTCCGCAACGGACGGCATTGGCTCATGTGGCATTTCTTCGACGGCTGCTTCACGTACACGGACTCCGTCGGCAGCCCCGGCTGCGTGACGTTCCCGCTGGCGAGCTATTCTCTGGACGGGCGGGGCAATATCGTGCATGAGAGCACGGTGCACTATCTGCTCAAGCAGGACGACGCGCGCGCCGTCCGCGCCGAGCTGGAGGTACGCGCGTTCCCTCCCGGGGAAGGGGAGCGCAGATGGAAGCTCAAGGCGGAGCGGACGAATCCCTGCTATTTTGATTTTGAGACGACGAGATCGCTGATCGGAGCCCAAAAGGCGACGTGGGACCTCCGCTCCGTGCTCGGCGCGCTCGGCAGCTGGAGTTCGCCGTTCCCGCCCGATGGGACGACTGCGGAGGCCGAGGCGTTTTTCTACGACGAAAACGACGAGCTTATCGGCACGATGAGCTTCGTTTTGCACCCTGAACAAGGAGGAGAAGAAGATGGCGCGTGAAAGAGAGCCCGGCGGGCTCGACCTGCTGATACTGAGTCTGCTCTCGGAGCGGGAGATGTACGGCTACGAGATAGTGACGGAGCTCGCGAGGCGCTCCGACGAGACCTTCATGCTCCGCGAGGGGACGCTCTATCCGCTCCTGCACCGGCTGGAGAAGGAGGGCGCCGTCGCCGCGCGCGAGGTCAAGGCGGCAGGCCGCCCGCGGCGATACTACCGCCTGACGGAAAAGGGCGGGGAGAAGCTCTCCGCGCGCGAGGCCGAGTGGGCGCGCTACTCCTCGGCGGTCAACGCCGTCCTGAGCGGCGCGCACGCGTAAAACGGGCATAATAAAACGGACGACCCGATTTCCGGGGCGTCCGTTTTGCGTTGTTTTTATTTCGCGTCCGCGTACCACGCGAGGACGAGCTCCGCGACCTCCGCGACGGCGTCGAGCGGGACGCGCCGGACGGGGAGGGAGACGTCCTCGTCGGTGACTACGGCGAGGAGCTTTTCCGTGTCCTCGCAGCGCAGATCCGTGCGCCCGCGCAGGACCTCTATCGCCGGGACGCCCGGGACGTTCCAGCCCTCGGCGAGGATGAGATCGGCGCCGGAGACCAGCGAGCAGAGCGCCTCGAAATCGACGGGCCGGTTTATGAGCACGGCGGCGTGGCGGGCGTTGGCGATGGCGACGAGCTCCGCGCCGGCCTGCGTGAAGCGCCAGGTGTCCTTGCCCTCGCGGTCCATCTGGAAGTCGTGCCCGTCGCTTTTGAGCACGGCGACGCGCAGCCCCTTTTCGCGCAGGAGGGGGATGAGCCGCTCTATGAGCGTCGTCTTGCCGGCGTTATGCCAGCCGATGAAGGAAATAACGGGAGTATTCATGAGACTCCTCCTGAAAAAGCGTCATAAGACAGCTTATGCCGGAGCGCGGTGGGGACGCTCCGGCAAAGCCGTGAGAGAGAAGGTACGTATCTATTTTAAGGGAGGAATGAGCCAAACGCAACAAAAAAACCGCTTTGAGAAGGCTCAAAACGGCAAATACGCACTTTTCCGGGGCGTGACGCCACGCGCCGGAAGTGCGGACCCGTCTCCTTCTCAAATGTGAAGGCCCCGCCGTTTCCGGCGCGGACCCCGTGAGCTCATGGCTCAGGCCGAAGGCTCATAGGCGATGCCCTTAGAGCGGACGGCACGGAAACTTATTTGATTTAGTTCAATATAGCACGCCGCGCGAGGATTGTCAAGCGCGCGGGCAATATCCGCTTGATTTATCCCTCTTGAGAGACTATAATTTATATAGCTAAAAATATACCGTCAAGGAGGAATAAAACGTGAATCTCATCGAAAAGTACGCGGCCGAAGCCGCAAAGCTCTCCATCAGACAGTACTGCCCGCCCCGCTGCTTCGAGCTGGCCGGAAAGAAGCTCGAGCTCGTCCTCGACACGAACGAGGAGACCGGCGATTTCATCCTTGATTTCAAGGATAACGACACGCTCGAATGGAGCTTCAAGGGCAGCGCCCCGAAGGCCGAGAAGTACGAGCTTCGCAAGACCGACGACCTCATCTATCTGCTGAGCTTCAACGTCGCCGGCAAGGAGCCGCGCGAGAACCTGACGTTCGTGCTCGACCTCGAGCAGATGCTCGTGACGTATCTGCGCTGCTCGCTCGGCGAGAATCCCTATTATCCGTACCTCATCGAGAGCCACTGGGGCTTCGGCTACATCGCCGAGAAGGGCAAGAAGCACACCGACCGCCGCCGCCACGGCTTCACGGGCGACGTCGTCGGCACCGCCGTCAAGTGGACCTACGGGCACAACACCTCCACGACCCACATCTACCACGATCCTCACTGGTACCGCATCGGCTACCCCGCCGGCGAGAAGAAAAAGAGGACCGGCACCAGCGCGATGGGCGAGATAATGAAGAAGCTCCCGAGCGCCGACGAGCCCGCCTACTACGTCAAGATCAAGGAGGGCGTCTATCTCGTCAGCATCACCGAGCAGAACATCGAGAAGATACTCGCCGACGGATTCATGGGCTTCCGCAGCGATACGCTCTGCTTCCTCGACAACTATAACCACCTCTACAGCGTCGGCCGCGGCTTCGGCACGGTCACGACCAAGGGCGTCGACCGCGAGCTCTTCGTCATGATAGGCAAGTACGGCCAGCCCGTCGAAGTCGACGAGAGCCTTTTTACGGACCCGATCCCCTACCTGGTGTAGAGGGATCGGCGAAGAAGGATAAGGAGGACGGCTGAATGAACCTCATGGAAAAGTTCGCCCCAGAGGCGAACAAGCTCTCCATCAAGCAGTACTGCCCGCCGCGCAGCTTCGAGCTCGCGGGAAAGCAGTTCAAGTTCGTCCTCGACACGGGCGAGGAGACGGGCGAGTACGATATAGACTTTATCGACAACTACAAGCTCAAATGGTCCTTCCGCGGCAGCGAGCCCAAGGAGGAGACCTATGAGCTGCGCAAGGCCGACGAGATAATCTATCTGCTGAGCTTCTGCATCTCCGGGCTCGTGCCCCGCAGGAACGACACCTTCGTCATCGACCTCGAGCAGATGCTCGTCACGTACCTGCGGGCCTCCGCCGGGGAAAATCCCTGCTATCCCTACGTCATAAACACGCACTTCGGCTTCGGCTACATCGCCGAGGAGGGCAAGGAGCACACAGACCGCCGCCGCCACGGCTTCACCGGCGACGTCGTCGGTACGGCCGTCGGCTGGAGATACGGGCACCAGAACGCCTCCGTCCACGTCTACTACGATCCGAGCTGGTACCGCATCGGCTATGAGCTCGGCCTCGAGGACAAGCCGCACGGCACGGGCAAGCTCCGCGAGCTCACGAAGGAGATGCCGAGCTCCGACGAGCCCTGCGACTACGTCAAGATAAACGACTGGATGTACCTCGTCAGCGTGACCGAGCAGAACATGGAGAAGATCCTCGGGCCCAACTTCATGGGCTTCCGCAGCAACACGCTCTGCTTCCTCGACAACTACCACCACCTCTACAGCGTCGGCCGCGGCTTCGGCACGGTCACGTCCGGGGAGAAGGAGCGCGAGCTCTTCGTCATGATAGGCAAGATAGGCCGCCCCGTCGAGGTAAACGAGAAGTACTACACCGACCCGAACCCCTATATGGTTTGACGGACACTGTCCGAGCATTGAAAAACGCCTCTCCGCATGTCGGAGAGGCGTTTTTGCTTGCGCCCGCACGGGCGGGTGTTATATAATGGGCGAAAACCTTATTGCGAGGTGAGGACAACGTATTATCTCATCAAAAAGACGCTCGAGGAGTGCTCCGCGGAGGACATCCGCGGGGGCGAGGCGCAGTACGTCGCCGTCCTGACGACGGCCGAGTGGGCGACGGAGCGCGAGCGCTTCGAGCTCGGCATAGACCTCGATCTCGACCCCGCAGAGATACACAACACCAAGGTCGAGGTAAACTACGACTCCCTTACGGGGACGTTCTCCATCCCCGACCGCGCCGACCTCGGCGGAGAGCACAGAAAGATAGCCTTCGCGCTCGACGAGAAGGGTATTATCTTCATCGACGACTCCGACGCCGCCGCGTCCATCATCGAGGCGATACGCCGCTCCAAGCTCTGGCGGCTGCCCTGCCTCGAGCGGTTCATCTACGATTTTCTCGAGCAGATAATCCACGGCGACCTGCGCCTCATGGAGCGCTACGAGGACAGGCTCGACGCCATGGAGAAGGGCATTCTCGCCGGCGAGGGCGGAGAATATCTCAAGCAGATAAACGCCGTCCGCGGCGACATACGCGAGCTGCGCGTCCACTACGAGCAGCTCAGCGACCTCGGTCAGGAGCTCGAGGAGAACGAAAACGACTTCTTCCGCGAGGAAAACCTCCGCTATTTCCACATGTTCACCAACCGCATGGCGCGCCTTATAGACGTCGCGACGTCGCTGCGCGACTATACGATGCAGCTGAGCGACCTCTACCAGTCGCAGATAGACCTGCGGCAGAACCGCATCATGACCGTCCTCACGGTCGTGACGGCGATATTCATGCCGCTGACGCTCATCGTCGGCTGGTACGGCATGAACTTCCGCTACATGCCCGAGCTCGACAAGCCGTGGGGCTACCCCGCCGTCATAGCGCTGAGCGTCGTCGTCGCGGCGGTCTGCATCATCTTCTTCAAGAAGAAGAAATGGCTCTGAGGAGGCGCGGCATGGAGCTTATTCACGGCTCGCCCGCGGACATGAGCGGGCGCTCGGAGCGCGAAAAGCGCGCATATGAGTTTCTCGACAGCCTCGGCGTGGAGTTCGACCGCACCGACCACCCCGACGCGCCCGCGACGAGCATGGAGGTCTGCGCCGACGTCGACGCAATACTCGGCGTGCACATCTGCAAAAACCTCTTTCTCACAAACAGACAGCGGACGGACTTTTATCTTCTCATCATGCCGGGTGATAAGCCCTTCAAGACCAAGGAGCTCTCCGGCCAGCTCGGGACGAGCCGTCTCTCGTTCGCCAGCCCCGAGGAGATGGAGCGCCTGCTCGACCTTCACCCCGGCAGCGTCTCGATACTCGGCCTGCTCGCGGACAAGGACGGGAGCGTCCGACTCGTCCTCGACGAGGACGTGCTCAAGGAGGAGCTCTTCGGCTGCCATCCCTGCGAGAATACGAGCTCGGTCCGCTTCTCAGTCAAAGACCTCAAAGAAAAAGTCATCCCCGCGCTCGGGCACGAGCCCGCAATTGTTAAACTTTTTGGAACGGAATAGTTGAATATTACCAAATCCGGGCTTTGAAAAAAGCCCGGATTTCTGCTTGCCACGGCCGGGGGCTTAAAGTATAATGTATAATGCAGATTTGCCGAAAAGTCCCTCTCACGTGGGATGACTGAGAATAAAGGAGAAAACGTCATGTATCAGAACGCTCCCATTTCCGCCCGCGTCGCGCGCATCCGCGCGATGTACCGCAACAAGAAGCCCAAAATAGATATCTGCCGCTATAAGATCGTCACCGAGTACTATATGAACAATCCGCAGGTGACCGGCATCCTCCGCCGCGGCCGCGTCATGCGCGAGCTCTTCGAGAAGATGCCGACGCCCGTGCACGACCATGAGCTCATCGTCGGCCATCCCGGTATTGAATACCGCTCCAGCGCGCTCTATCCGGAGCACTCCTTCTACTGGTTCTTCGACGAGATCGACACCTTCGCCACCCGCGACACCGACCCCTACGATCTCGACCCCGAGGACCGCAAGTACATCGAGGAGACGGGCCGCTTCTGGGACAAGAACTGCACCTGCGCCGCCATCGACGAGGTCTATCCCGACGAGTACCGCGAGCACGTCATGGGAAACGGCGTGCTGAACTTCCTGCCCGTCAATAACTGCCAGCACCCCATGGGCCACTACTGCGGCAACTTCTGGACCGTCGTGGACAAGGGCCTCGGCAGCGTCCTGCAGGAGGCGCGCGAGAAAAAGGCCGCCATGCTCGAAAAGGGCCTCGGCGGCGAGGACGGCAAGACCTATCAGTTCTACCGCGCCATCGAGCTCGTCACGGAAGGGCTCATCATCTATACCAAGCGCTACGCCAAGGAGTGCCTTCGCCAGGCGGAGACCTGCACGGACGAGACGCGCAGGGCCGAGCTTCTCGACATGGCCGACCGCCTCGACCGCGTCATCGAAAAGCCCTGCGAGAGCTACCATGACGCGCTTCAGGCCTGCTTCATGTACCAGCTCGCGCTGCTGCTCGAATCCCAGCCGCACGGCATCAGCTACGGCCGCCTCGACCAGTACTGCGGCAAGTACCTCGAGGCCGACCTCGCCTCCGGCAAGCTCACCGTCGAGCAGGCGCAGGAGCTGACGGACATGTTCATCCTCAAGGTCGCCGAGATCAACAAGGTCTGGTCCGAGCGCGCGACCAAGAGCGGCCCGGGCTACACCGCCGGCCAGCTCATCACCCTCGGCGGCATAGACAAGGACGGCAACGACGTCACCAACGCCATGACCTACATGGTCATGCAGTCCTCCGCCCGCCTCAAGCTCCATAACCCGCCGCTCGCGCTCCGCGTCCACGCGGGGACGCCCGACGAGCTCTGGGAGGCCGGCATCGAGACGACCAAGCAGGTCGGCGGCGTGCCGTGCTTCGAGTGGGACGACGTCGCCATCGAGGCGCTCGTCCGCCGCGGCATCTCCCTCGAGGACGCCCGCAACTACTGCCTCATCGGCTGCGTCGAGCCCTGCTCCTGCGGCAACGATCTCGCGGATTCCGGCGGCGACGGGCACGACTCCTATACGATACTTCCCGCCGCGTTCTGGTGCGCCATCAATAACGGCGTCAACCCCGGCAAGTTCCCCGGCTCGACCGACAAGCCGACCGGCCTGCCGACCGGCTACCTCAAGGACATGACGAGCATGCAGCAGGTTCTCGACGCCTACAAGGCGCAGATCGAGTACTTCACCAAGTGGCAGGTCAGCCTCGTCAACTGCTACGAGCACCTTTACGCCGAGATGATGCCGCTGCCCATGCTCTCCGCGACGCTGACCGGCTGCATGGAGAGCGGCAAGGATGCGACGTGGGGCGGCGCCAAGTACAATAACTGCGGCAACACCAGCATCGGCCACGGCAACGTCGCCGACAGCCTCAACATCATCGACCAGATCTGCTTCCGCAACAAGATAGTCACCCCCGCCGAGCTCTATGACGCGCTCATAAAGAATTGGGAGGGCTACGAGGATCTGCATCAGTACATCGTCGGCAAGTGCGTCCACTTCGGCAACAACGACCCCGAGGCCGACAAGTACCTCAAGTTCGTCGCCGACACGTATTCCGAGAGCATAACCCGCGGCGTCAGCGCCCGCGGCTGCCACTGGACGGCCGGCTGCTGGCCCGTAACGCTCAACGTCGTCTACGGCGGCTGGTGCGCCGCCACGCCCGACGGGCGCAAGTACGGCGCTCCGCTCTCCGACGGCATCTCGCCCGTGCAGAGCATGGATAAGAACGGCCCCTTCGCGACGATAAACTCCATCCTCAAGTTCGACCAGTCCAACTACGCAAACGGCACCCTCTGCAACATGAAGTTCCACCCGACCGCGCTCCAGGGCGCCGAGGGCGCGAAGAAGCTCCGCGCCGTCATGGAGACGTATTTCCGCGGCGGCGGCATGGAGCTCCAGATAAACGTCGTCTCCGCCGAGACGCTGCGCGCCGCGCAGAAGAACCCGAAGGAGTATCAGGACCTCGTCGTCCGCATCGCGGGCTTCTCGGCCTACTTCGTCGAGGTCTATAAGGCCGCGCAGGACGACCTCATCCGCCGCACGGAGCTCAGCGTATGACGACCGGCCGCCTCTACGATATCCAGGGCTTTTCCGTTCAGGACGGGCCCGGCATACGCACGACGGCGTTCCTCAAGGGCTGTCCGCTGCGCTGCCCGTGGTGCCACAGCCCCGAGTCGCAGGCCTTTTATAAGCAGCTGAGCTGGATGAGCATGCGCTGCCTCGGGCTCGACGCCTGCCGCTCGCGCTGTATAAACGCCTGCCCGAAGGGCGCCATCGAGGAGGGCGAAAAGCGCACCGACGTCGCCACCGGCGACGAGCTCAGGATGGTCCACGTCAAGCGCGACCTCTGCGACAACTGCGGCGCCTGCGTCGACAAGTGCTACGCCGAGGCGCTGACCCTCTGCGGGAAGGACTACACGCCCGAGGAGCTCGTCGCGAGGCTTTTGCAGGATAAAAACTTCTTCGACACCTCCGGAGGCGGCGTGACCATCTCCGGCGGCGAGCCGCTCAGCCAGATAGACTTCGTCGAGGCCGTGCTCAAGGGCCTGAAGGAGAACGGGATACACGTCGCCCTCGATACGACGGGCTTCGCCCCGTGGGAGTCGCTCGAGCGCACGCTCCCGTACGTCGACCTCTATCTCTACGACCTCAAGCACATGGACAGCGCAAAGCACGAGGCGACGGTCGGCGTCCCCAACGAGCGCATCAAGGAGAACGCGAAGCTGCTCGCCGAGGCGGGAAAGTCCCTGCAGGTGCGCATCCCCGTCATCCCCATGTTCAACGATGACGAGGAGAACATCCGTGCGACGGCGGAGTTTTGCGCGAAGCTCGGCGAGGCAGTCGTCCTCGTCCAGCTCCTGCCGTACCACAACATGGGCGTCATGAAGTATCTGCGCATCAGCGACGGAAAGCCCCTCGAGGCGACGCCGCCGAGCGACGAGAAGATGGAAAAGCTCCGCGACCTCATGGCCTCCTACGGCCTGAACGTCACGATCCACTAAAGCATAATAAGCCGAAAGCCGCCGGAACTCTCCGGCGGCTTTTTTCTTTCCTCCTCGGGAAAAAAAGGGGGGCTGAAACCGCGTAGGGAGCGATGCCCTCATCGCTCCGTTTTTTGCCACCTCATCCGAGTTCGCTGCGCTCACCCGCCTATCTCGCTGCGGCTCGGTCACGCCGCGGCTGAGACTGTCCTCTTGCGGTACCCGAAAAACGCTGCGGGCTTGCGCTTAACCTTGCGTTTTTCGACCGCTGCGCCGCCCGCGCCTCGCTCCTTCCGCCACCGGCGGCGCTCGGCGTGGGTGCCCCCGGCACGTCATTCACTTCCGCGGCGCCGCTTCGCTACCCTCGAGGGGAAGGCTTTGATACGCCTCCCTTAGGCTTCCCCTTGAGGGGAAGCTGTCGAGCGTATGCGAGACTGATGAGGTGTAAACAATGCGGCGGGGCGAAGGCGCCCCGCCCTACGCGGAGCGACGGTTCTTTTGTACCCTTCGCAGCGGGACAACAAGAACCGTCCCTGCCGTCCCCCGTATCACAACAAGAACCGTCCCTGCCGCTCCCGGTATCAAATCGCTCCCGCGCGGGTATGCTCCCTTTGTTAAACGCAAAGGGGGCGGGCGGCACGATAGCTCTCATCATTCTTTTTCTCATATTCAGGCGGCGCGAGCCGGCGCGGCTGGAGCTGCGCTACTGCGACCTCGACGCGGGGCGCTACCCGCGCAGAGAGGCGCGCTTTTCCTCCTGCGGGAGGCTCCTCGCGGGCTATCTCTACAGGGCGGAAGCCCCGCGCGGGGTCGTCGCCGTCGTCCACGGCTTTCGCGGCTGCGCCGAGAGCCATCTCGCCGAGGCCGCGCGCTTTATAGACGCGGGGTGGGACGTCTTTACGTTCGACGCAACGGGGACGCGCGGCAGCGAGGGGCGCTCCCTGCGCGGCCTGCAGCAGATGAAGCTAGACCTCGCCGCGGCGGTGGAATTCCTGCGCTCCGACCCGGAGACGGCGGGGCTCCCCATAGTGCTCTACGGGCACAGCATGGGCGCGTGGGCGGCCGCGGCGGCGCTCGGGAAGGCGCAGGCGGCCGGGGCGGTCTGCGTCGCGGGCTTTGACGCGCCGCTCGATACGATGCGCTTTTTCATGCGCCGATTCGGAGGTCCGGCCGCGCTGCTCGCTTTTCCGCTGGTGCGCCTGCAGGGCCGCCTCGCCTTCGGGCGGGAGGCCAACGCGTCCGCGCTCGAGGCCGTCAACGCGACGGACAAGCCCGTCCTCATCGTTCACGGTGCGCGCGACGGGGTGATCCCCGACGCGATAAGCCTTTTCGCCCGCGCGGGCGAGATGACTAACCCGAACGCCCGCGCCCTGCTCGTCTCCGACGAGTACAGAGGCGGACACTCGGCCGCGTGGCTTTCCCGGGAGGCGGCGCGGACCCTCGCCGAGCGCAGGGCCGAGCTCAAAAAGCTCCGTTCGCGCCGAAAAAAACGCGAATTTCTGCTCGGGCTCGACAGGAGGCCGCTCGCCCTCGTCGACGAGGGGTTCATGGCGGAGGTGCTTCGCTTTTTCGACTTCGCCGCGCGAACATAAAAAGACCCCGCCCGCATCTATCCGACGCGGGCGGGGAGTTTTGCTTTTTCGGGAAAGCCTTTAGGAATTTGCGATGACGACGATGAGCGCGATCGCGGCGATGACCGTCAGGATGATGCCGACGATGAGGCCGATGACCGAGAGGATCTTGCCGACCTTCGCGGGCCCGTAGAGCTGGCCGGCGGCGGCCTGGAACGCCTTCGCCTTGCCGAGGCCTATGGCCGAGAAGATGATGCCGAGGAAGCTGAAATAGAAGGTGCAGGCGAAGATTATGCCGAGGATGCCGAAGGTGAGGGCGGGCTTGCCGCTCACGGCCGCGGCGGCGGGCTGGGGCTGGGCATAATACGTCGGCTGCTGCTGATACTGCGGCTGCTGGTAAGCCTGCTGCTGATACTGGGGCTGCTGCGGAGCGGCGGCGGCGTAGACCGGGGGCTGCTCATAGGCAGGCTGCTGGGGAGCTTCGTAGGCGGGAGCCTGCGGGGCTTCGTAGACGGGCTGCTCGACCTGAGGAGCGGCCGCGGCCGCGGCGGTACCGCAGCTGATGCAGAACTTCGCGCCTTCGGGGATCTCGGCTCCGCAATTGGTGCATATCATGTCAAGACATCTCCTTTTATGGTTTGGTGGGGTGTGTCAGCGATTTACTAACTTAGAGTATAGCGCACGGCGCGCCGCCATGCAACGATTTTTTCAAAAGATCTCGGAGAATATCTCGTCGAGGGGCAGATAGCGCCCCATCCAGACGAGCCAGACGACGATGAAGGTGAGGTACAGCAGGAAAATCGCCGTCAGCGCGATGCCGACGCCGAGGCCGACCTTCGAGAGGATACCGCCGACCTTGACCTTCGTCGAGTAGGGCGCGCCGGACTCGTTGTAGGCCTTGAATTTCTTGAGGCCTATGGCCGAGAAGATGATGCCGAGGAAGCTCAGATAGAACGTGCAGGCGAAGGAGAGGCCGATGATCGCCCAGACGAGGACGTTCGACGGCGTGACGGGCCGGGAGCCTTCGGGGACTGCGTCGTAAGCGGGGTATACCTCCGCCTCGGCGGGGACGGGCAGATCGGTCTGCGAAGCGCCGCACTTGATGCAGAACTCCGAGCCGTCGGGTATCTCGGCGCCGCATTTCATGCAATACATTTCAATCGCACTCCTTTTCTATTTTGTTTTCAATGAAGCTTTTTATCGCCGCGTCGTATTTTTCCGGCGCGTTTATCCTCAGGCGGGAGTGAGCTCCGCGGTCGAACCAGACGAGCTCCTTGTCGGCCTTGCAAAGCCCGTAAAGGCGCTCGGCCTCCTTCGGCAGTGAGTAGACGTCCTCGCGGCTGTGCAGGAACAAAATGGGCTTGGTCAGCCTGTCGATGCGCTTTATCGGCCCGTCCGTGACGACGTTGGCCCCGGAGAAAACGCGGATATAGAGCATCGTCTCGTAAAGCAGCGGGAAAAGCGGCCTGTGATCCTCTATCATGTGGTTTTTGAAGGACTCGTAAAACGTCGGATACATGCCGTCGGCGACCATGCCTGCGATGCAGTTCGGGCAGTCGTGGCTCGTCAGCGCGAAGAGCGCCGCCGAGGAGCCTATGCATATCCCGTGCAGGACGACGCGCTCGTTGCCGAGCTCCTCCGTCAGCAGACGGGACCACCTTATGAGGTCGCGGTATTCCTTATAGCCGAGCGAGCAGCGCCGCCCCTCGCTCAGTCCGTGGGAGCGGTTGTCTATGACGAGCACGTTGCAGCCCGCGGCGCGGTAGGGCTCGGCGAAATAGTAGGAATAGAGCAGGGATTCCATGCGCCCGGGAATGATGATCGCGGCGGAGCTTCCGCCGAAATCGAAATACTCCCCGACGAGACGGAACCCGTCCGACGTTATCGAGACCTCGCGCGAGCGGGACTTCCATACGTCGTTCCAAGCGATGCCGATGTCGAACATGCGCTTATACTCCACGTCCTCGGGCAGAGAGCACTCGCGGCCCCATTTTTCGGGCTTAGTACGCACCAGCAGCGCCGTATACAGCACCGCCGCGAGGACCATTGACGGCGCGAGGAAGAGAAAGAAGACCGCGCCGGCTATTATCCAGAAGATCATGCTTCCTCCTAAAATACGCCGAGGACCCAGCGGTATACGCTCTGCCCGCCGTCGATGACCGTGACGTCGAGCATCGGCCAGTCCTCCGCGAGAGCCGCCTCGAGGGCGTCCCCGTCCTCGGGGGAGGCGCCTTCGCCGCGGAATACGACGCACGTCTCGCGCTCGTCCATGCCGGGGACGGCGGCAAGGCCGCGCCGCAGCGCGTCGAGACTGTCGCCGGATACGCAGACGAGCTCCCCGTCGGCGAGGGCGATCTCGTCGCCCTTGCGGCAGCTTATGTCGTGGAAAGAGAAATCGCGCGAGGCCGTCGTCTGCGCGACGGTCACGACGCTGTCGAGCCCGCGCCGCATCTGGGAGACGCGGTATTCCGCGTCCGGATTGTCGGGCAGGTCCATGGCGAGGGCGCAGTAGCCCTCGGCTATGCTCTTCGAGGGCAGGACGACCACGCGCCTGCCGCTTAGCTCCGCCGCCTGCTCGGCGGCGGGGATGACGTTCTTGTTGTCCGGAAGGACGACTATGAGCTCCGCGCTCAGGCCCGAAAAGGCGCTGACGAACTCCTGCGGGGAGGGGTTCATCGTCGCCCCGCCGTCTATGACGGAGTCGCAGCCGAACTCGCGAAAGAGCTTCGCCGTTCCCTCGCCGCTGACGACAGCGACGGTCGCGAGCGGCTTTTTCGCAGTTCTGGCCAGATGCTCGTTGTGCTGCAGCTGCATGTTCTCGAGCTTGAAGCTTATAAACTCGCCGTATTCCTGCGCGAGCGAGATGATGCGCGCGGGCTTTTTCGTATGTATGTGTATCTTGACGCGCTTTCCGTCGAGCACGGCGACGAGAGAGTCGCCGAGGTCGCGCAGGTCGTCCGTGAAGCTCTCGATGCGGAAATGCTGGTCGTAGTCTCCCAAACGCATGAGCTGGAGCACGAACTCCATGCAGTAGCCCTCCTCGAAGGCGCTGTTCTCGTCGAAGAGCACCTCGCCGGAAGCCGCCGGAGCGGGCTTCGCGGGAAGCTCGGCGAGCTCTAGCGTCTCGCCGTAGAGATATTTGAGCATGCCCTCGCACAGGACGATGAAGCCGAGCGCGCCGCTGTCGACGACGCCCGCCTCCTTGAGGACGGGGAGCATGTCGGGCGTCGCTGCGAGGACGCGGCGCATCGCGGCGATATACATCGAGAGCAGCGTCTCTATCGTCGTCGAGCGGTCTATCTGCGCGCGTATGTGCTCGGCCGCCTCGCGTGTGACGGTCAGTATCGTCCCCTCGGCGGGGCGGGCGACGGAGGCGTAGGCGACCTTGTAGGCGCGGATGAGCGCGTTTCTCAGATCGCCCGGGGTCGCGGCGGCGCAGCGCTGGAGCTCGAGATACGCCCCCTTGAAAAACTGGGAGAGTATGACGCCGGAATTGCCCCTCGCGCCGAGCAGCATCCCCTCGCAGAGGTCCTTCAGGTAGAAGCAGAGCTCGGGCTTTCCCGCCGCGGAGCCGATCGCATTCTCGACGGTCAGGCACATGTTCGTGCCCGTATCGCCGTCGGCGACGGGGAAGACGTTGAGGTCGTTTATCTCCTGCTCGCGGGAGCGCAGATTCGCCAGCCCGTTTCGCAGCATTTTTTCAAATAGGGTGCCGTTGAGGCGTTTGGTCTTCATTTAATCTTTTTTTGCCTTTTCTTTATTCTGACTGCCGAGCTCGACGAGGGACCTCGGCAGCGCGAAGGTCAGTATCAGGGCGACGAGCGTCCCGATGGCGGAGATGAGCGTCATGTATTTCATCGCGCCGGAATTTTGCGTCTCGGAGCCCTTGAGCGCCGTCAGCACGACGCCCGTCGCGATGCCGGAGGCGACGCCCGCGAAGAGGCCCTGCACGGCGAAATACATCGCGGAGTTGGCCACGCCCGTATTCTCCTCCTCCTCGGCCGCGAGCTGGGAGGGGATGGAGTATGCCACGGAGAAGATGGCGCCTATCGCGAAGGAGCTCAGCAGGCCCGTGACTATGGAGAGGATGGTCTTGGCGGCGCCTCCGCCCATGAGCCCGACGAAGAACATGCACAGCATGCCGGCGGAATAGATTATCAACGTATACCGGAACGCAAAGCCGAAGCCGTGCTTTCGCGTGAGTCTGTTATAGAGGATGAGCGTAAACGGCACCGGCGCGAACGCCGCGACCATGACGAATATCATGTTCATCCCGACGAAGGAGAAGTATTCGTTGATGCCGCCCAGGAAGAGCTGGACGCCGAAGGTCATGAAGGCGTAGACGATCATCCAGATGATGAAGGTGCGGTTTTTGAACGTGCAGGCGAGGGACTTGAAGAGCCCGACTGTCTTCGTCTTCTCGATGTTCTTCGAGGAGGGCTCCTTTATCATGAAGAGCGGGATGATCATCGTCAGCGCGAGCGGCAGGACTATGAGCGCGACGACGCGGATATTCAGGCCGTTGAGCAGCATCCTGACGACGACGTAGCCGAGGATGAAGTAGATGATGTCGAAGACGGACTTGACGTTGGATATCGTCCTGCGCTTTTCCTCGGTCTCGACTATCTCGGTGAAGGTCGCGTAATAGGTGACCATCGTGAGCGTATAGAACGAATAGAAGACGCAGAGGACTATGCCGTAGTATATCGTGTTGCCGAGCGTCGCGCCCCTCGTCGGGATGACGAGAAACAGCAGATACGCCGCGACGACGAGGATGAGGCCGATGAGTATCGCCGGGCGGCGGCGCCCGAAGCGCGAGCGCAGGTTATCCGTCAGCGACGCCATCGGGATATCGATGATGCCGTCTATTATCTTCGCGGCGAGCGCGAAGACGGCCCAGACCGCGGGGATTATGAGGTCGCGCTGGGCGAACGTCTGATAGGGAACGACCTCCTTGCCGAAGCCGCCGACGAGCAGCGCGCTGCAAAGGTAGGATCCGACCATCAGGTTGAGCATGTTTATTCCCATGCCCGCGGCGGCGTAGAGGAACAGCTGCCATCTCTTCGTTAACTTTTTCATTTCTTATTTGTCCCCTTGTCCGATAGCTTTCTCGATTATCGCGCGCTCCTCCGAGAGGTCGGCGGAGATCGGCTTTCCGACGTAGTAGGCCGCCATGAGGCCGGGGCCTATGTTGATCCCGCAGGCGGGGAAGACGTCGTTTATGAGCACTTCGCGGGGATGAAAGCGCTCCTCGATCATCTTCTTATACTGCTCCGCGGCGGCGGGGCGGTTCGTCTGGGCTATGACTATCGTCTGCTTTTCCGGCTCGACTATGGTCGCCTCGATATAGTCGAGCAGGACCGAGAAGGCCTGCTTGGCGCCCTTGGCCTTGCCGAGGACGGTCGTCATGCCGTTATAGTCGAATTCGCCTATGGGCTTGACTCCCGCGAGCTGGCCGAAAAAGGCCTTCGAATGCGACAGGCGGCCCTGCTTGGCGACGAAGGAGAGATCGTCGAGCCAGCCGGCCTGATGGTAGCAGTTGCGCTTCTCGGCGAAATAGGCGGCGACCTCGGCGAGGGTCTTTCCCTCGGCGCGGAGTTCGCTCGCGTGCATGACCATGAGGCCGAAGCCGGGGCCGAAGCGCAGCGAGTCGAGGCACTCTATCTCGGCGTCGGGATGCCGCTCGAGGACGTTCTTTTTGGCCTGAGTAAGAAAGCTGAAGGTCCCGCTGATGCCGCTCGAGATGGTCATCGCGAGAACGCCCGTCCCTTCGGAGACGTATTTTTCCAGAGCGGCCTCGAACGCCGCGACGTTCGGAGGGGAGGTCGCGTAGGAGGATGGGTCCTTCTTCAGGTCGGCGTAAAATTCCTCGCGCGTCCAGCGCTCCCATCTGCGGGGGGAGGGTATCTCCGTTTTGCCGGGCAGGACTACGTGCCCGGGGAGGACGTCCACCCCGAGGCGGGCCTCGAGCTCCTCGCTCAGATCGCACGTGCAGTCCGCGACTATTGCAAACTTATTCATGGCTTTCTCCTTTGAGGTTGTTTATCTGAAAGTATTTGTCGATGAAACCAAAAAGCCTCGCCTTAGCTTCCTCGCCTCCGGCGGGATAGCAGAGGATGTGCCCCGCGCCGGGGAGGAAATATGCGTCCTTTTCCGAGGCGCAGACGGCGTAAGCGATCTTCCCCGACTCGAAGGGGACGCTGAGGTCGGCCTCGCCGTGAATGAAAAGCGCGGGCGTCTTCGTCCGGGCGAGATAGCGCGTCGTCGGCTCGTCGAGCCTTATGCCGAGGAAAATCCGGGCTATCAGCTCTATTATGGGGACGACGAGCCGCCCGGGAATATGCCGCTTGGCGCAGTCGGACATGAGCTGGGCCCGCGGCGAGATGAAGCCGCTGTCGAGGACCATCGCCCCGACAGAGGCGGGGAACTCCGTGCTCGCGTAGGCCGCGGCCGCGCTACCCATAGATACCCCGCATACGAGGACTTCGCCGTATCTCTCGTCCGCCCAATCGAGCCAGGAGAGCAGATCGCGGCTCTCCCAAATACCGAGGCTGGAGCGCACGCCGCCGCTCGGGCCGTGGGCGCGCTGCCATATGAGCAGGACGTCGAAGCCGCCGTCGAGGAGGTCGGATGCCTGCGTGCAGAAGGAATTGAGCGGGGCGGATCTGTATCCGTGCGCGAGGACGGCGAGGCGCCCGTTTCCGCGGGCATAGAGCATCGCGTGGAGCTCCGTCCCGTCGAGCGCGGTCAGGACGACGTCCTCCGAGGGCTCCGCCTTCATGCGGGCATAGCGCTCCAGAAGGAGCTCCGCGCAGGGCGCGTACGACGTCGATGCGAGGTCGATCTCGTCCAGCGGAGGGCAGTCCTTGCGCTCGAAGACCTTGAAAAAGGCCACGATCGCGGGGCCGACTATGAAGATGAGGTAGAGCGCCGCGAGTGCGGCGGCTATCCACACGAATATCATCGTTCGACTTCCTTCTGAGCGGAGGGCGGGATGAGGCGCGCGAGGCGCCCGTCGTATTCAAAGAGCCTCGCCGCGGCGAGCTTGTCGCCGCAGAAGCTGAGTATGAGCTCGGAAGGGGAGGCGAGGCGCAGGGTCTTTATCTCGTGCTCGGAGGTCTCGATCTTGCCGGGGGCGAAGTATTTTCCGCCGCGGCATTTATAGACGCATTCCTTGCGCGTCCACATCTCGAGGAAGGCCTCCGCGTCGCCGGAGGGGAAGCCCTCGGCCTCGGCGGGGGTCAGTATGCGCGCCGTCACGGCCTCGAGCCGGCGGCATTCGCGCGGGGATTCGATATCCACCCCGACCGGCCCGTTCGAGACGGCGGCGGCGACGGCCCGCGGCGTATGGGAGAGGGAGACGTATACGCCCTTTCCGCTCCATTTGCCGAACTTGTCGCGCTTTAGCTTCGCGTCCTCCGGCTCGACGCCGAGAGAGCGCCTTATCGCGTATTCGAGGACCTGCCAGACCAGCAGCCGCTGGGCGCGAAGCGAGGGATCGCGGGTCTTTTCAAGCTCCGCCGCGCGGGCGGGGCTCGATACCGTCCCCTCGACGTTCTCGGGGATAGCCGCGAGGTAAATATCGAGGATGGGGCGGGAATTCCAGCGCCTGCGCGCGTCCTCCTCCTGCGTGCTGCGGGAGACCCCGAGCGCGCATTCGTAGGCGAAGTGCTCGCAGTTATTGTGGATGAGGTTGTATCCGCCCTCGCCGAGCCTCGCGCGGGCTCGCGCGACCGTCTCCTCCGGGGAGAAGCGGCGCTCCCTGCGCTCGAAGACGGCGACCTCGACAATATTGCCGAGGCAGAAGCCCTCTATGTCCGTCGTGCAGACGGCTATCTTCTCGTCCGGCGCGCGCTCGCCGACGGGCGGCGGGCCGAACTGGACGACCTCGTCCTCGGTGACGAATATGCCGTAGTGGTATATAGAGCCGAGCCGGACGCGGATCATGTCGCCCGGGCGGCACTCGCCGGGCAGCCACTTCATGCGGCGTGTTCCTCGATGAAGGTCACGACGTCGCCGAGGGTCTTGAAATCGTCCATGCCGACGTCGTCGAAACGCACGTCGAACGTCTCCTCTATGGCGATGACCATGTAGAGCATCGCGACGGAGGAAAGGCCGAGGTCCGTCGAGAGGACGGAGTCCTCCGTGCAGGTCTCGACGAGGTCCGCGTTCTTGTCGTCGGCGGCGAGCAGTATGCTCTTGAGCTCTTCGATGATGTCTTCTCTTGTCAGTTGCATTTTTTGTATCTCACTATTTTCATGCTCGGCGTCCTCTCGAAGTCGCTGTCGCGGATGACTATCCGGTTGACGCGCTCGAAGGACGGGAGAGCGGAATTGACCTTTTCAAGCTCGGCCATGATGAAAGCGCCGACCTTGTCCTTTTCGACGCCCGCGAGCTCGGTCGCGCGAGGCACGACCTCCAGCGCGAGGAAATGCGCGCCCTGCTCGTTTACGTCCTCGAATACCTGGCTGTCCTGGATGAACGGCAGCTCGTTGAACTTCGCCTCGACCTCCGCCGGGGAGACGTTCTCGCCGCTCGGCAGGACGATGATCTCCTTGATGCGGCCGGTGATGTAGAGGAAGCCCTCGTCGTCGAGGCGCACGAGATCGCCCGTCTTGAACCAGCCGTCTTCGTATACGTCGGCCTCGTCCTCTCCGATGTAGCCGTCCATCATGTTCTTGCCCTTGAGCCAGAGCTCGCCGTTTTCGATCCTGAACTCCTGATTGGGGTAGGGGATGCCGACGGAGTCGGGCTTAGTCAGGCTCTCCGGATTGCCGGAGACGAGGTTGGCCGATTCGGTCAGCCCGTAGCCGGGGAAGAGGTCGATGCCGAGCTTCTTGTACTCGGCGACGAGATAGGGCGAGACGGGGGCCGCGCCGGCGATTATATACTTCATGTCTTCCCCGAGCATGTTGCGCCCGAACTTGCGCGAGAGCGTCAGCGCCATCTCGGCCAGCGCCGGGACGAGGACGAATATCGTCGGTCTGAAGGCCGCGATGTCGCGGAACATGTCCTTGGTATTGCGGCATATAAACAGCGCGCTTCCCGTATAGAGCGAGGTCAGCAGGTTCCTGATCAGCCCGAAGACGTGCGTCAGCGGGAGAACGAGCATGTAGCGCTGGGAGAAGACGTCCTCATAGCCGTAGCAGCCGTTGACCACGCCCTGCATGACGGCCCCGTTTGACAGGAGCGCGCCCTTGCTGCGGCCGGTCGTGCCGCCGGTGAACATGACGCAGCAGGCGGCCTCAGCGGGGACTTCGGCGGCGGGAGTCGGCGTCTCGCCCGCGGCGTCGGCGGGAAGGAGCGCGACCTTGCTCTCTGCGACGGCTGTGCGCTCAGCCAGAGCGGGCTGGTAAAGAAGCAGGCCCGCGCCGTATTTCATGCAGCAGCCGAAGACGGTCGGCGCGTCGAGCTGCGGCGGGAGAATGACCGCGCAGCGGCCGAGCGTCGCTATGGCGAGAAACGCCTTTACGAAATCATAGGAGTTTGCGGCCAGCAGCGCGACGCGGGGCGCGTCGGAGGCCGCGGCTATCGCCGTGCGCAGCAGAGCGGCGTCGCGCTCGAGCTCGGCGAAGGTGTATTCCTTTCCTTCGTCGACTATGGCGACGTCGTCCGCGTACTGCTTTACGCACTCGGCCCACATCGCGGCGACGGAATCGAATTCCCTTATGCGCGCGAAAGTCTCGGGCGTCGTGTACTTTCTGAAAACCTCGGCAGACTGTGTCTTCATGCTGTTTTCCTCCGGAAGTAAGTAAATTGAGTTATCTGCGTTTTTCGGCGAGCTCGCGGAGCTCGTCTTCCTTTTCGTGCAGCAGCGCGGATATCTCGTCAATGCGCGACATCGTCGGCCGCCCGCCGCAGAGCGCGGCTATGTCAATCGCCTCGCCGACGGCCATCGTCAGCCTTCGCGGGAAGCCCTCCCACCTGCGCACGTAGACGGGGACTATCGGCACGCCGCTTCTCATCGCCATGAGCACCATGCCCGATTTGAAGGCGGCGACGCCCTCCGTCTCCTCGTTTATGTGCCCCTCCGGGAACATGCTGACGAGCTCGCCGCGCCTCAGGTGCTCAGTTATCTCGCGAAACGAGGAGATGTTGAAATTCTCCCTGTCTATCGGGATGCAGAGGAACGCCTTGAAAAACCAGCCGCCCCTGCTCTCGAAGAACTCCTTCAGGCAGACGAAGCGGTGCCGCCTGTACCAGACGGCGATCTGGAGATAGATAGGGTCGAAGACCGCCGTATGGTTGGATATGAGCAGCGCGCCGCCCTTTATCTTCTTTTTCGCCGCCTCGGAGGCGTAGAGCACCTTCGGGCGGAACCAGAGGAGCCCGGGCAGGGCCGCCGTCAGCTTTGTGAAGTCGTAGAAGAAATATTCAGCCGCGAGAAGAGGCGGCTTTTTGCCTTTCGAGCTCATGACCCAACTCCTTGACTATCCCGCGCATGGCCTCCGCCGCGCGCGAGATGCGCTCCCTTTCCGCGCCGTCCCCGCCCGCGATATCCGCGGCGTAAAACGGCGCGCCTATGATGACGTGCGCGCGGCGGCGCAGGGAGAAATACGCTCCGTCCGTGTATACCGGGATGACCGGCGCTCCCGAAGAGAGAGCGAGGTAGGCCGCGCTCGGCGCGAAGGGGAGCGGACGCTCCTCGCCGGGGCGGGGGAGCCTGCTCTCCGGGAATATGCCGACGACGCCGCCTTTTTCGAGGATGCGCTCGGACTCGGCTATGAAGCCCATGTTGCGCGCGTCGCGGTCGACGTATATCCCGCCGAGCCCGCGGAGCAGCGAGCCCAGCGGCTTCTTGCGGAAGAGGAGCTCGGCCATCTGAAAGCGGAGCGTCCTCGAAAAGAAGACGAAGAGCCAGACGACGTAGTCGTAGACGGCGGTGTGATTGGATATGATCATCGCCGGCCCCCTGATGCGTCGGCCCTGCTTCGCGCGGTCCGCGTAATGCACCTTCGTGCGGAAGCACAAGAGCTGGACGGGCCAGCCCGATATTTTTACAAAGGCGTTCCAGAATCGGATCATATCTTGGCCTTTACGTACTCATACAGCGCCTCGGCGCTGCCAAGGCTGCTGCCCGCCTCGGTGGGGAAGTCTATGCCGAACCGCTCGCGCAGGGCGGCGATCATGGCGAAGTAGTCGAGGCTCGACCCGCCGAGGTCGAGGAAGAAATCGGCCGTATACGAGACGGAGCCGGGCTCCCTTCCGAGCGCGGCGGCGAACATCCCGAGTATCTCCGCGCAGAGGGGATCGTCGGGCGCCTCGACCTGTTCGGAGGGGTCGAATACGGGGAGAGACCCGCTTTCGAGCGCGGCGGCGAGCCTTCTGCGGTTGAGCTTGAATTCGTCCGGGCCGATGAGCCGGTCCGCTACGAGGACGACGCTCTTTATCTCCGGGGCGAGCCCCAGCTCGCCTATGCGCCCGCGCACGGCCGAGCCGAGCTTTTCCGCCTTAGCGGGCGAGCAGCCGCGGCCTATGCCCGCGAGCAGGACGGGGACGCTCTCCCCGCCGCGCCTGTCCGCGACGAGGCAGACCCCGTCGAGGCCGTCTATGTCGAATCTCTGCTCGATGATCTCGGGATTGAGGTTTTCCCCGCCCGGGGAGACGACGAGGTCGTCGCGCCGTCCGAGGATATACCAGCGGCCGCCCTTTTCCTCGGCGAGATCGCGCGTATCGAAAACGGCTTCGCGCTCCCGGCGCGCGCCGCCCTCTATTATGTATTTGGCCGTCGACGTCCCCGAGACGCGGAGCCCGCCGTCGGGCCCGCGCGAGTACGTTATCGAGCTCATGGGTCTCCCGACGGAGCCCGTGCAGCGCACGCGGACGCTGTCCGAGAGCTCGACGGAGGTGATGCCCGTCTCGGTCATGCCGTAGCCGTTGGCGAGGCGGTAGCCGATGCCGTTAAAAAACTCCAGAACGCGCGCGGGGATCGCGCTCCCGCCCGTTATCATAAAGCTTATGCTCTCCCCGAAGAGGTTATCCCGCACCTCGCGGAAGGCGAGCTTGGCGAAAAGCGGGCCGAGCAGCGGCACTCCGCTTATCTTCAGCGAGAGGGCGAGCGCCCTGTCGAACTTAGCGCGCTTGCCGCGCTCGTCGATGACGCGCAGCGCCTGCTCGCGGACCTTCTCCCAGAAGAGCGGGACGGAGAAGACGTGCGTGACCTCGTGGCGGCGTATGGTGTTGACTATCGTCTGCGGCGCGAGGTCGTTTAGATGCACGAACGTGCGCGCGAAGAAGCCGAACCAGACGTAGACCGCCGTCAGGCCGAATATATGGTAAAACGGGAGAAAGTCGAGATGCTTTATCTGCCCGTTACAGAGCTTTTTCATCGCCTTGCATTTGAGGATGATGTCGAGACTGTCGCGGATCTGCAGGCGGAATTCCTCCGCGCCGTAGGCGCAGAGCTTGACCCCGCCGCTCGTGCCCGAGCTCATGACGAGGAGCTCCTCGGCGAATTCTGTCTCGCCGCCGTCCGCCTCTTCGGGCGGGAGCCCGTGTATGGCGCGGACGCCGAATTCGCGGCTCTCGGATATGACCGCGGCGGCGTCTGCCTCGCGCAGGGCCTCGCGCAGCGTCTCGTCGTCGAGGCGCATGTTCATCAGCAGCGGACGGAAGCCGCTTCGCAGAACGGCCCAGAGCGTCTCTATCCACTCCGGCCCGTTTTCCAGATATATGCCGACGACGGCTCCGCGCGGGACGTCCGCGAGCATGCGGGACAGCGCGGCCGACTTCCCGATCGCGGCCTCGCGCGCCTCGCCGTAGGTCGTGCGGACTATCCTGTAGCCCTCGCTGACCTCATAGAGCACGTTGTCCCTCTCGGAGAACATGAGCTCGAAGAGCGAGGCGAAGCCGGGCTCCATGCTCTCGAAGCGGCGAAGCTTGTCTTTTACGTAGTCGTTGATGCGGGAAAAGCCCGCGATCGTGGGGTTTTTCATGTGTTCCGTCCCGTTTTTTCCGCCAAAGCATAGATTTAATAAATTATATCACATTTTGTCGAAGCGTGCAATAATTTCGCGCCCTCCGCGCGAAGCATAAATGCGGCAAAAAGGGCGGAAAAAACCGCCCGCGGAAGTTTATTCCGCGGGCGGGGGATATATGTCGGGCCTCCGCTTCAGCCGAGAAGCGAGAGGATGTATTTTCCGTATTTCGTTTTTTCCAGCTCGGTCCCGAGCGCGCGGAGCTCTTGCGCGCCTATCCAGCCGTTGCGATAGCTCTGCTCCTCGACGCAGGCAACGCAGCGCCCCGTCTTCTTTTCGAACTCCGCTATAGTGCGCGCGCTGTCGAGCAGGCTGTCCTCCGTCCCCGCGTCGAGCCACGTGAACTCGCTCCCGAGCGTCACGACGCCGAGCCTGCCCTGCGCGAGATAGACGCTGTTGACGTCGGTTATCTCGAGCTCGCCGCGCGCCGAGGGCCTCAGCGTCTTCGCTATGCCGACGACGTCGGAGGAATAGAAATACAGGCCCGGGACTATGTAGTTCGAGCGCGGGACCGCGGGCTTTTCCTCAATGCTTATCGCCCTGCCGTCCGCATCGAACTCGACTACGCCGAAGGCGCGCGGATCCTCGACCCAATACCCGAAGATCGTCGCTCCGTCCTCGTTCGCGGCGGCCTTGGCGAGCTTCGCCTCCAGCCCCTCGCCGTAAAACACGTTGTCTCCGAGGACGAGGCAGACCCTGTCCGTGCCGATGAAGTCCGCGCCGATTATAAAGGCGTCGGCTATGCCGCGCTGCACGGGCTGCTCGCGGTAGCATATCCGCATGCCGAGATGCGACCCGTCGCCGAAAAGGCGCTCGAAGGGCTCCGTCTCGCCGGGCGGCGTGATGATGAGGACGTCGCTTATGCCCGCCTGCTGAAGGACGCATAGAGGGTAGAAGATCATGGGTTTGTCGTAAATCGGCAGAAGGGGCTTGCAGACGGGCTTGGTCATGGGGTAGAGCCGCGTGCCCTTTCCGGCCGCGAGGATGATGCCTTTCATATCTCTTTTCCTTTCCTGCGCGCCGAGCGCGCGATGAGAAATATGCCGAGCGGGAGCAGTATCAGCAGAGCTATCCACTGCGAGGTCGCGAGCCCGAGGAATATCCCGCGCTCGGCGTCGCCGCGCGCGAATTCGAGCAGAAAGCGCGTGACGGCCGAGCAGACGAGGTAGAGCCCCGAGGCGAAGCCCTCGCGCCTGCGCCCGAGCAGCATCAGCACGATATATATTACCACGAGCAGAGCCGATTCGGCAAGCTGCACCGGGAAAAGCGGCACGCCTCCGAAGGCGTGCTCTCCGACGGGATACGTGACGGCAAGAGGCCCCGAATACGGGACGCCGTAGCAGCAGCCGACTAGATGGCATCCGACGCGCCCCGCCGCCTGGCCTATCGCGGCGCAGGGGATGAGCGTGTCGAGCACGGCGAGAAAGCGCCGCTTCATCGCGCGGCAGTATATCGCTATGCCGGCGACGGCGCCGATGAGCCCGCCGTAGAATACGAAGCCGCCCGAGACGATGGACTCGACGAACTCCGGGTCGCGCAGGAGCTCGGGGCGCACTATGAGCCGCGGGGCTATCGTGATGAGATAGAGGAGCTTCGCCCCGACGTAGAGCCCGACGCAGGCGCAGAGGAACGTCAGAAAATCAAGATCGCGCTCCTCTTTACGGCCGCGGACGAGTATCGTCGCCGCCGCGAGGAGTATCCCCGCGAGGACGCAGAGCCCGTATATGGGAAAGGGGCGGCCGAATATCGTCACGTATTCCATAAAGCCAACCTTTCAAAGCTGCCCGAGGGCAGGGAAAAGCGCCGACCCGCGCTTGCGGGCCGGCGCCTGACGGGTCTTATCAATAGAGGTACTTCTTGACGCTGCAGTAGACGATGGCGAGGATTATCGCGACGATGATGGCGATTATAGCGCAGATGAGGCCGATGATCGAGAGGATCTTGCCGACCTGAGCCATCTTGCCCGTCGAGGGATCGATGCCGGCGGCTTCCATTTCGGCTCTGGCGGCCTTGGTCATGCTCAGGCCGACGATGGCGGCCACGAGGCCGATGATGCCGAGGACGACGCCCACCCATCTGGCGGAGAAGAATCCGGAGAGGACTATGGAGGCTATGCCGCAGACCAGTGAGACGATGGACTTGGACTTGCCGGCTTCGGCTGCGGGAGCCGCGGCGGGAGCGGCGTTATAAACGGGCTCGGCGGGGGCCGCGACGGGGGGCTCCTGAGTGGCGCCGCACTTCGGGCAGAACTGGGTGCCGTCTTCGATCTCGGCGCCGCACTTTACACAAAACATATTCGACATCCTTTCTTTTGATTGGCGGGAGCCTCCCGCCGATTATATGGCTGTTTACAGTATATTAACAAATTACGGAGCGATTTGCAATAGCAATTTACCTCAAAGAAGCGAAATTCGGCGGTTCCCGCGGGCCCGCGCGGGCTTGAAAACCCGCCCCTCGTGTTATAAAATCAATAAAAGCCCGAACACGGGAGGACGGAATATGGAGCTTAAGAAAAACGACGTCGTCACGGCGCATATAGACGGAGCCGCGAGCGGAGGCGAGGGCGTCGCCCATATAGACGGACGCGCCGTCTTCGTAAATGGCGCGCTCCCCGGCGAGACGTGCCTCGCGCACATCATGCGCGTCAAATCCGCCGCCGTCTGGGCGAAGGCCGAGGAGATAATCGAGCCCTCGCCCCACCGCGTCGCGCCGGCGTGCCCTCATTTCCCGCGCTGCGGCGGCTGCGCCCTGCTCCACGCCGACTACTCCGAGGAGCTCCGCATCAAAAAAGAGCGCGTCAACGCCGCGCTCGAGCGCATAGGCGGGCTCGGCCTGCGCGTGGACGAGGTCGTCCCGTCGGAGTCTCGCTTCGGCTACCGCAACAAGGCCGTCTTCGCCGTCTCCCGCGCCGCGGGAAAGGCCGTAACGGGCTTTTACAGGGCCCGCAGCCACGACGTCCTGCCCATAGATAGCTGCCTTTTGCAGACCGACGCGGCCAACGCCGCAGCCGCCGCGCTGCGCGGCTGGATGGACGGGACGGGCGTCCCCGAATACGACGAGAAAACGGGGAAGGGCTGCGTGCGCCGCCTCATGACGCGCACGTCTTCCGGCGGCGAGACCGCCGTCTGCGTCGTCTGCGCCCGCGCTCCGCGCGAGACGGCCTCCCTCGTCGAAGCCCTGCGCGAGGGCGTGCCGGGGCTCGCCTCCGTCGTGCTGGATATAAACTCCTCGCGCGGCAACGCCGTCCTCTCCGGCGACGAGCGCGTGCTCCGGGGCGCGGAGCGGCTGACGGATACGCTGCTCGGCCTGCGCTTTTCGCTCTCGCCGACGTCATTTTTCCAGATAAACCGCCGCCAGACCGAGAGGCTCTACTCAAAGGCAATAGAATACTGCGGCCTCGACGGCCGCGGCCTCCTGCTCGACCTCTACTGCGGGACGGGCACGATAGGCCTCTGCGCGGCGCGCTCCTGCGGGCGCGTCATAGGCGCCGAGGTCGTCGCCTCCGCCGTCGCCGACGCGCGCGACAACGCGAGAACTAACGGCGTGGAGAACGCGGAGTTCATCCTCGCCGATGCGGCCGAGGCTTCGAAAAGGCTCGCCGACGCGGGAACGAAGCCCGACGTTATCGTAGTCGACCCGCCGCGCGCCGGGCTCGACCCCGCCGTCATAGCGGAGATAATCCGCATGTCGCCCGAGCGCGTCGTCTACGTCTCCTGCGACCCCGCGACCCTCGCGCGCGACCTGCGCATCTTCGCTCCGGACTATACCGCCGCCGCGGCGGCGAGCTATGACATGTTCCCCGCGACCAGCCATGTGGAGACGGTGGTATTGATGAAAAAAAGTTTGATTGGTGTTGGATAGAGTGAGATGATATGGAACAGTTTATTATTCTGCTTAATGGTCCTTCCAGCAGCGGAAAATCAACATTGTCACACATCCTGCGGAAATTGATCCTGAAGAAGCGCGGCGATTTGTATGAGATCGTTTCGATCGACGACTATCTGAACATGTCTTCGCACGAGGCGATCTATGAGGATGATGTGTTCGAGATCTCCCCTGCGCTTTTAGAAGCGGCGTCGCGTGCGTTACGCTCCTGCGGCGGAGTGATCATCGACCATGTGATCACGAGCAAACGCATCTTTGATCAACTGACAGACGCATTCCATGCCTGCAATATGAAGCTGATTCGAGTGACGTGCCCGAGAGAAATCCTTAAGACGCGGGAGGCAGCCCGTGGAAACCGCTGCCCGGGGTCAGCGGAAGCATCCGATGCGTACCTCTTCCCGAAAGACGGCTATGATCTGACGGTCGACACGCACGCGATGTCCGCTGAGGAATGCGCAGAGCGGATATTTGAGTCCATTTTTCATGAGGGTCCGGAGGGCAGGAGTGATCTGATAAACTCCGGTTCATAGAATCAATACAATTTATCCAGGGGCCCTGACGCAACCGGTCGACGGCATTTTCCTGACGTCGAGGGTCGTGACAACAGCTTAGATATGACAGTTTTTATTCACGCTATTGTCCCAAGGCATGTCGAATCAGTCGTGAAACTGATCCGACAATGAATCGCGCCGCGGAAATAACCGTTCCCATATGACACAGATGGGGACTTGAGGAAGCGAAATATGAAATACCCTAAAATGATAATATTCGATTACGGACACACGCTCCTGTGGGAACCCGGCTGGGACCCCGAGCGCGGCGACCGCGCGCTTTTTGAGCATATCACCAGAAATCCGGGCGGATATTCCCTCGAGGAAATAAGAAAACAGGCTGAGATCATCTTTAACGATACAAGGATGTCCCTTCGCGAGCTCGGTATCGAGATGTCGGCGCGAACCCGCGACAAGGTACTGTATGAGCTGCTCGGGATCGAGTTATCGCTGACTCCGCTCGAGATGGAGACCGTATTCTGGGACGGGGCTTCTCCCGGAGACGTCATGCCGGGAGCCGCCGAGATGCTCGACTTTATAAACTCAAAGGGCATCAGAAGCGCGGTCATCAGCAACCTCACGTTCTCCGGCGAAGCATTAAAGCGGCGGCTCGACAGACTTCTGCCCCGCAACAGATTCGAATTCGTCATGACTTCGTCCGACTATATGTTCCGGAAGCCGTCGAAGGTCCTCTTCGATACGGCGGTCAGAAAGTCCGGACTGACGCCCGGCGAGATATGGTATTGCGGCGACCAGCCGCGCAAAGACGTCGGAGGACCGCACGGCGCAGGCATTTTCCCCGTCTGGTACGATAACGGCTCCATCCCCGGACCTGGCAGAGAAATAATAGCTGATTACGCGCCGCCGTTTGAATTCCTGCATATCCGCGAGTGGCGGGGAATGACAGACGTCCTCGAAACGCTCGAAAAAGAAAACGAATAAAATGACAGGCCGCCGCAAATCAAGCGGGCTTGTAAACAGACTGATACCGGTCTGCCCGGGAAAAACCGTCCCAAATGACGTTTATGGGTGAATAGAATGGATAATTGCGATTGGTGCAGCCTGTCCGAAAAAGACAGACAATTTCAGCTGTACGAAAGCAGATACTGGTCTGTTTTCCTTGCCGACGAACAGGACTATATCGGGCGCTGCATACTGGTCTTGAAGCGGCATTGCGGTTCGTTGTCCGAGCTGACGGACGGCGAATGGGACGAGCTCCGCGAGCTGATCCGCAAAGTGGAGGCGTGTCTGAAGGCCGTTTTGGGAGCGACGCTGTGCAATTGGAGCTGCCTGATGAACAGCTTCCATAAAGAGCCGGCGCCCGAGCCCCATCTTCATATCCACGTAAGGCCGAGATACGATAAGCCCGTCGCGCTGGGCGGGAACGTCTATACCGACGGCGAGTTCGGCCATCATTACGCGCTCCGTAAGAGCGGGGCGATACCCGCCGGGGACAGGGAAGAAGTCTTTTCCCGGCTGAAAGAATGGCTGGATCGCTGAATCCTCATTCGTCGATACGTTCCGTTTAAGGAGAGGATCAAGATGAAATACAAAGGAACGCTTCTGGTCGTGAAGGACTGCAATGCGGCTTTGAAGTTTTATCATGAGCTGTTCGGATCTGAACTTGTCCGCGACAACGGCGGCAATATGGAGCTGACGGGCGGCCTGTATCTGCAGGAGGCCGGATACTGGGAAAAGTTCATCGGGAAAAGCGTATTGCCGAGGAATAACGGTACCGAGCTGTATTTCGAAGAGGCGGATATAGAGGCCTTCGCGGAGAAGCTCGAAAAGCTGTATCCCGACGTCGAGTATGTCAACCGCCTCATGACGCACAGCTGGGGGCAGCGGGTCGTTAGGTTTTACGACCCGGACGGCAACTTGATCGAAGTGGGAACTCCCGCGTGACGGCAAATATCATAACCGGCGTCCGTATCGCCTGCAGTATCGCTCTGCTGTTCTTTCCCGCGTTTTCGCCGGCGTTCTATGCCCTGTATGTCGCCGCCGGAGTCAGCGACATGATAGACGGGGCGGTCGCGCGTAAAACGAAGACCGCCGGCGCGTTCGGCTCGAAGCTCGATACCGCGGCCGACCTCGCTTTGGTCGCCGCGTGCCTGATAAAACTCATCCCGGCCGTTCACATGCCGGTATGGCTCATCGTCTGGATAATCGTTATCGCCCTTATCAAGGCAGTCAACGTGATCTCCGGCTGCGTGATGCGCAGGGAGATAGTCGTCCTGCATACGGTCATGAACAAGGTGACGGGCATGGTGCTCTTCATCCTTCCGCTGACGCTGACGCTCGTCGATATCAGATACAGCGGGTCGGTCGCCGCCGCCGTCGCGACGTTCGCGGCGATACAGGAGGGGCACCTTATCAGAACGGGAGCGTGGAAGAGCGATCAGGCCGGGGAAAAAGGACCGCCCCAAACGGGCGAAAACTGAAATTGGAGAAGCGAAGCATGCGTTTAAGCAAAGAGTACGGGCGGCTCATGGACTGCGCCTGCCTGCCCGAAAGATTCCGGGCGGGAGACTATTCCCTCGACGGGGAGGAAAAAGCCGTTTTGAAGGATTTTATCGACGGTTTTTATGATTCCGTGAAAGAAAACGGCTGCGTTCCGCTGGACGATTTTTTCGAGTTCATGGACTTTCTGGACCTCATGTGGTGCGGCGACACGGAAGAGGTAACGGAAGTCGCGGCGTACGCATTTCTCAACAGCGCCAAGCTGCACAGCGCCGTCGAGAAACGCAAACAAGGCGGCGAACAGACGGCTTCCGTATCGGACAATAAGGCCCGCCCCCAAGACGGAGAGTGAACGATATGATCGAGATCAAAGAATATCGAGCCTTTCGACTTGAAGAAATAATCGGTCTGTATCAAAGCGTCGGCTGGACGAACTATACGGAGCGCGCGGATATCCTCCCGAAGGCGTATGCGGATTCGCTTTGCGTGTTCGGGGCATATGACGCCGATGCGCCGGTGGGGATCATCCGCGCGGTCGGGGACGGGCAGACGATCGTATTTATTCAAGATATCGTCGTCCTGCCGGAATACCAGCGTCGGGGCGTCGGCACAAGGCTGCTGAAAGCCGTCATGGAAAAGTACAAGGGCGTTTATCAAATGCAGCTGCTGACGGACGATACCGAGAAGACGAAAGCCTTTTATCGTTCCGTCGGCTTCACCGCTTCGGATGAGATCGGATGCGTCGCGTTTATTAGAAAGTGAACGGGGAGAGCCGGGGAAGAACCGGTCCCAAGGAGGGAAAGGAGCGGCGGTATGGCGCTTGAAGAAGAGAGCATAGTCCGCGAGTGGCTCGACAATCTGAAGGGCCTGAACGTGAGCGTGAAAAAGATGTTCGGCTGCTGGTGCCTGTACTGCGACGGGCAGGCGGTCGGCTGGCTGCACGACGGCGTCATGAGCCTGCGCGAGGTCGGGCTCGACTATCTGCCAGCGGACGTAAAGCGGCCGGGCAAAGAGGACAAAATACAAGAACTCGTCATCCCCCTCGACTACGCGCACGCAGACTGGCTCCCGCGCGCCGTCCGGGATACGGCGGACATACGGAAAAAGGAACAAGCTGCGGACAAAGGAAAAAAACAGCCCGGGACCTGAGGAGATATGAACGTGAAAAGGATCGTATCGATACTGCTGTGCGTCCTGCTGGCCGCGTCTTTTGCGGGATGCGCGAAGAAAGCCGCCGTGAAGAACACGGTCGAGGGGAATATGAGGACGTACTGCGAGATGACGGACGGGACGTGGACGTGCGAGGGCCGCGCGTACAAATACCGCCTCGAGATAAGCGGCAGGATGCCGAACGCAGCCGTGGACACGACCTTCGTATATCTGAGCAACATTAAAGAGATATCTTTCGAGCAGGCATATAAAGCCGCGGGAGTCAGCAGCAGCACGGACGACTATTTCTCCCCGGAAGAAGCGGTCCTGGTCGAAATGAACTAAAAGGAAGATAAGCATGGCGTCGAGCAGGGAATATCTTGATTTCATAATGGAGCAGCTCGCCGGAGTCGACGGCGCGTCTTACCGCGCGATGGTGGGCGAGTATATCGTCTACTGCCGCGGCAAGATAGTCGGCGGCGTGTACGACGACCGCTTCCTCGTCAAGCCGGCGAAGTCGGCCCGCGCCATGATGCCCGACGCGCCGCTCGAGCTCCCCTACGATGGCGCGAAGGAGATGCTCCTCGTCGACAACGTCGACGACAGGGAGTTCCTGCGGGAGCTCGTCGAGGCCGTGTGGGCGGAGCTTCCCGAGCCGAAGCGGCGGAGGTGAGAGCATGAAGAAGGTCATAGTCGGCATGTCCGGCGGGGTCGACAGCGCCGTCGCGGCGTATCTCCTCAAGCAGGAGGGGTACGACGTCGTCGGCGTGACGCTCCGCACGTGGGTCGCTTCCGACGGCGGCGACGGGCGCTGCTGCGAGATAGACGACGCGCGCGAGACGGCGCGCTCGCTCGACATACCGTTCCACGTATTTAACTGCGTCTCCGAGTTCGACGAGAAGGTCATAGAGCCCTTCGTCGGCGCGTATCTGCGCGGGCTGACGCCGAATCCCTGCGTGATCTGCAACCGCGAGATAAAGTGGGAGCGCCTCCTCTACCACGCGAACGTGCTCGGCGCCGACTGCGTCGCGACGGGGCACTACGCCTCCGTCGTGCGCCTCGATAACGGCCGGTATACGGTCAGGCGGGCGCTCCACGCCGAGAAGGACCAGACGTACATGCTCTACCGGCTCTCGCAGGAGCAGCTCTCGCGGACGCTCATGCCGCTCGGGGGGTACTCAAAGAGCGAAGTCCGCGCCATAGCGGAAAAGGCGGGGATAAAGGTCGCCGCGAAGCCCGATTCGCAGGAGATATGCTTCGTCCCCGACGGCGGATACGCCGATTTCATAGCCGCCCGCGAGGGCGTCGCGCTCCCGCCGGAGGGCGACTTCGTCGACGGCGCGGGGAACGTCCTCGGCCGCCACAAGGGCATCGTCAATTACACCGTCGGGCAGCGCAGGGGTCTCGGCGTCGCGCTCGGCCGCCCGGCCTACGTCAAGAAAATAGACGCGGAGAAAAACGAGGTCGTGCTCGGCATGGCGGAGGAGCTCCGCTGCCGCGCCGTCGAGTGCGCGGATATGAACTTCATGAGCGTGCCGGAGCCCGGAGAAAAGCTCCGCTGCCGCGCCGTCGTGCGCTACAGCCACGCGGCGAAGCCTGCGGAGATCGAGGCCATCGGCGGCGGGAAGTTCCGCGTGACGTTCGACGAGCCCGTGCGCTCCGCCGCGCCGGGGCAGTCGGCTGTATTCTACGACGACGAAGACCGCCTCGTCGGCGGCGGGTTCATTACGGAAGTCATATACGACTGAGCGGAGGCGGGGACATGGAGCTGTTTGCGAGCCATTGCGTCTTTCCGACGCCGGACATCCGCCGCACGGCGGAGTATTACGTTGAAAAGCTCGGCTTTCGCCGGGTCGACTATCTCGACGCGCGGGAGAAGCACATCTGCCTCTACCGCGACGGCGTCGAGTTCATCCTCACGCAGTCCGACGGCCGCGAGGTCGTCCCCAACCGCGTTCTCTACGGCTACGGCGGCGACGCCTACGTCATCGTCCGCGATCAGCAGGCGCTGCAGGACGAATATGAGGCCAAGGGCGTCAATATCGTCCAAAGGCTCCACAAGACGGACTACCACAACCGGGAGTTCGTCATCGAGGATATAGACGGACGCTGGATTTATTTCGGAATCAAAGAATGACCCGCGGTGTGCGGGGACGGAAAAGAGGGAAAGGACATGTTTGAAAACGAGAAAAAGCAGGCCTATGAGGCCGCGTCCGAGCTCTGCGACAAGGCGGGGCTTAAAAAGGGTCAGATACTCATAGTCGGGTGCTCGTCGTCCGAGATAGTGGGCGAGCGCATCGGCACGAATTCGAGCATCGAGGCCGCCGAGGCCGTCTACGAGGGCATTACCGCCGCGCTCGCGGAGCGGGGGGTCTATCTCGCCGCGCAGTGCTGCGAGCACTTAAACCGCGCCGTCGTCGTCGAGCGCGAGGCCGTCCCCGGCGCGGAGCCCGTCAACGCCGTGCCGCAGCCGAAGGCGGGCGGCTCCTTCGCCACGACGGCGTACAGGCGTTTTTCAGACCCCGTCGTGCTTGAGGAGATACGCGCCGACGCGGGGCTGGACATAGGCGACACCCTCATCGGCATGCATCTTAAAAAGGTCGCCGTGCCGGTGCGCCTTAAGCTGACCGCGATAGGGGAGGCCCACCTCGCCGCGGCTAGGACGCGCCCGAAATTCATCGGCGGCAGCCGCGCCGTCTACGACGACAGCCTCAAATAACGGGGAGGCCGGCGCATGCGTTTCGGATTTTCGTGGGTCGGGCTCGTCTTCCTCATAATGCTGTTCGTTCCGAACGGGCTCTGGACGAGGATGAAGCCCGAGGGCTACGACTGCTGCGCGAAAAACGAGCCCCGCGCCCTGCTTATCCTCGAGCGGGCGGGGGAGGTGCTCGTGAGCTGCCTCGCGCTCATCTTCAAAAACCACGACCCGCGCGGGGTCGAGCCGTGGCTCGCGTGGCTCGGCGGCGCGCTCGTGCTGATGATACTATACGAGATATTCTGGCTCCGCTACTTCCGCAGCGGGCGCACCATGCGCGATTTTTACGGGAGCCTGCTCGGCGTTCCCGTCCCGGGGGCGACGCTCCCGGTCGCCGCCGTGCTGATGATAGCCGTATACGGCGGGGATATCTTCCTGCTCGCGGCGGGCGTTATCCTCGGCGTCGGGCACATAGGCATACATCTGCGCCACAGAAAAGAGGCGCTGGCGGAAGCTCCGCTTGAATGACCGCGCTGCGGCTTGACAAAGGCCGCCGCCTTTTTATATAATAGTCGCGTCTTCGAGTCCCCTCTCCTAAGGCGGAAGCTATGGAGCCGGGACCGTGTCCGGGGAATACCCGGCTCAGGGTCGTTTTGAAAACGGGGCGGCCTTCCTCTTTGAAAAGGAGACGGATATGAAAGCCGACGGTGTGATGGCCGCGCGGCCGCCTCTTTATCCGTCTTAAGAAGACGGATTTTTTATTTAGGAGGTATACCGTGAAAAAAACCATCGCATTCGTTCTGCTCGCGTGCCTGACGCTCTGCCTGTTCGCGGGCTGCGCGCAGAAAAAGCAGGAGGAGCAGGCGGGGCAGCCCGTCGAGCTGATCGTCTTCGCCGCCGCTTCCATGACCGAGACGCTAAGCGAGATCGCCGAGAAGTACAAGGCCGTCGCGCCGGACGTGACGCTGGTCTTCAACTTCGACTCCTCCGGCACGCTCAAGACCCAGATCGCCGAGGGCGCCGACTGCGACGTGTTCATCTCCGCCGCTCCCAAGCAGATGAACGCGCTCGACGCCTCCAAGGACGCCGAGGGCGGCAACCCCGACGGGCTCGACTTCGTCCTGCAGGGGACGAGGGTCAACCTGCTGGAGAACAAGGTCGCGCTCGCCGTTCCCGAGGGCAACCCCGCCGGCATAAATTCCTATGACGACCTCGTCGCCGGCCTCAAGGACGGCTCGATCCTTCTCGCCATGGGCAATTCCGACGTCCCCGTCGGGCAGTACACGCAGAAGATCCTCGCCTACTATGAGCTGAACGAGGAGGAGCTCGCCGCCGCTGGCGTCATCACCTACGGCTCCAACGTCAAGGAGGTCACGACGCAGGTCTCCGAGGCCGCCGTCGCCTGCGGCATAATCTACGCGACCGACGCCTTCTCCGCGAAGCTGACCGTCGTCGACACGGCGACGAAGGATATGTGCGGACAGGTCATCTATCCCGCCGCCGTCCTCAAGACGACGAAGAACGAGGCCGCCGCGAGGGCCTTCCTCGACTACCTCAAGGGCGCCGAGGCGAGCGCCGTATTCGAGTCCGTGGGCTTCAGCCCGCTTTCCTGACAGATAAGACCGGAGGGGGGCGGACGGGCATCACACCGCCCGCCCCATCCTGACCGCGACAGGTGACGATATGGACTGGTTCCCGCTTCTCAATTCGCTGCGCATCGCCGGGATAAGCGCCGTCATAGTGTTTTTCCTCGGCATATTCGCCGCGTACTATATCTCCAAGGCGCCGCGCCTCGTCAAGGGCGTCCTCGACGTCATTTTGACGATACCGCTGGTGCTCCCGCCCACGGTCGTGGGCTATCTTCTGCTGTGCCTTCTCGGGCCGCGCCGCCCGGTCGGCTCGTTCTTTCTGAGCGCCTTCGGCGTCAAAATGACGATGACGTGGTGGTCGGCCATCTTCGCGACGGCCGTCGTCATCTTCCCCCTCATGTACAGGACGTCGCGCGGCGCGTTTGAAGCTTTCGACGAGACGCTCGCCTATTCCGGGCGCACGCTCGGCCTGAGCAACACCTTCATCTTCTGGCGCATCCGCATGCCCGCCTGCCGTCAGGGCATACTTGCGGGGACGGTGCTCGCCTTCGCCCGCGCGCTGGGCGAATACGGCGCGACCAGCATGATAGCCGGGTACACCCCCGGCCGGACCGCGACGATCTCGACGACCGTCTACCAGCTCTGGCGCACGAACGACGACGCGCTCGCTTTCAGGTGGGTGCTGGTCAATCTGGCCATCTCCGCCGTCGTCCTGCTCGCGGTCAACATGCTCGAAAAGAAGCAAAAAAGGGAAAGGAGCGCATGATATGGCTCTTTTCGTCGATATAGAAAAAAAGCTCGGCGCTTTCCGGCTGGACGTCAGCTTCGAGGCCGGCCGCGACGTGCTCGCGCTGCTCGGCGCGTCCGGCTGCGGGAAAAGCATGACGCTCAAATGCATAGCCGGCATAGAGCGGCCCGACCGGGGCCGGATAGTCCTCGACGGGCGCGTGCTCTTCGATTCGGATAAGCGCATTGACCTCCCGCCGCAAAAGCGCCGCGTGGGGTACCTCTTCCAGCAGTACGCGCTGTTTCCGAACATGACCGTCGAGCAGAACGTGGCCTGCGGCGTGCGCGAGAAAAGCGAGCGCCCCGCGAGGGTCGCGGAAATGATAAAAATGATGCATCTCGAGGGCACGGAGAAGAAAAAGCCAGCCCAGCTCTCCGGCGGCCAGCAGCAGCGCGTCGCTCTCGCGCGCATCCTCGTAAACGACCCGGAGGCGCTGCTGCTCGACGAGCCGTTTTCCGCGCTCGACGCGCATCTGCGCTTCAGCCTCGAGCAGCAGGTCCGCGAGGTCATCGAGAGCTTCGGAAAGACCGTCCTTCTCGTATCTCACGACAGGGACGAGGCCTTCCGCATCGCCTCGCACATAGCCGTCATGAAAGACGGCCGCATTGAGACGATGGGGGAAAAGCACGCGGTCTTCGCCGATCCCGTGACCGTGAGCGGCGCGAGGCTGACCGGCTGCAAGAACGTCGCCCCCGCCCGCGTCCTTGAAGACGGGCGCGTCTTCGCCGAGGACTGGGGGCTGACCCTCGACGTCTCCGGCGAGCCCGCGGGCCTGACGCACATAGGCATAAGGATGCACGACGTCGTCCCCTGCAAAGACGAAAACGAGACGAACGCCGTCCTCTGCGCCGTCGCCGAGGAGATAGAAAACCCGTTTTCCGTGACGGTGATGCTCCGCCCCTCCGAGGGGGCGACGGGGCTTATCGGCATGGAGCTACCCAAGGAGACTTGGGCCGCGGTCAGGGCCGAAAAGGTCCTCGTGCGGCTGCCCGAGGAAGCTATCATCACGCTTAAGGAGTAGACTCATGGCAAACACCGTTTCATATACCGAGGCCCGCGTCCTCGCCTGCGGGGCGGTCCGCCCGGTCGGGACGGAGACGGTCCCGTTGGAAGACTGCTGGGGCCGCGTCCTCGCGGAGGACCTCGTCTCAGCGTTCGACGTGCCCGCCTTCGACCGCTCGCCCTACGACGGCTACGCCGTCCGCTCGGCCGACCTGACCGGGGCCTCGCGCGAAAAGCCCGCGACGCTGCGCGTCGTCGAGGAGATACCCGCCGGGAGCGTCCCCTCCCGCGCGCTCGCGCCCGGCGAGGCCGCGAAGATACTGACCGGCGCGCCCATGCCCGAAGGCGCGGACGCGGTCGTCATGTTCGAAAAAACGGAGTTTACCGCCGAGAGCGTGACGCTCTTCGAGCCCGTCCGCCCGGGCGAGAACGTCGTCCGCGCGGGCGAGGACGTCAGGAAGGGCGCCCTGCTCGCCGCGAAGGGCTCGGTCATAGACCCGGGCCTGCTCGGGACTCTCGCCGCGCAGAACAAGGCCTCCGTCGAGGTCTTCAAAAGGCCGCGCGTCGGCCTTCTTTCGACGGGGAGCGAGCTCGTCCCCGTCGGCTCCGGGCCCGCGCCCGGCCTCATAACCGACTCCAACCGCTATACGTTCTCGGGCGCTCTGCTCGCGCTCGGCTGCGAGCCCGTTCCTTACGGCATAGCGGGCGATAATATCCCCGCCATAAGGGCGGCGCTCGAAAGGGCGCTTTCCGAGTGCGACGCCGTCGTGACGACGGGCGGCGTCTCCGTCGGGGACTACGACCTGACCCCCGCCGCCATGGAAGAGGCCGGCGCGGAGATGCTCTTTTCCGGCTGCGAGATAAAGCCCGGCATGGCCTGCGCCTACGGCGCCGCGCAGGGCAAGCTCATCTGCGCGCTCTCCGGCAACCCCGCCGCCTCGCTCACGAATTTCCACCTCATAGCGCGCCCCGCGCTCCTGAAGCTCTGCGGAAGAAGCCGCTTCGAGCCGGAGGAACTGATCTTCGAGCTCGCGGAAGCGTTTACCAAGCCCAGCCCCGTGACGCGCGTACTGCGCGGCAGGCTCGACCTCTCGGGCGGGACGGCGAGGATAGTCTTCCCCCACGAGCAGGGAAACGCCGTGCTCAGCAGCACCATAGGCTGCGACGCGATGGCCGTCATTCCCGCCGGGAGCGGAAAGCTGCCCGCGGGAACGAAACTGAAAGGAATGCTGATATGAAAAAGATCGAAGTCGAAAAGGCGATAGGCATGACCCTCTGCCACGACATAACCGCCATGCGCGACGGCTTTAAGGGCGCGGCCTTCAGGCGCGGCCACGTCATAACGGAGGAGGACGTCCCCAAGCTCCTCGACATCGGCAAGAGGACGGTCTTTATCTGGGAGGAGAACGCGGGCGAACTGCACGAGGAGGACTGCGCTCTGCGCATGGCCGCCATGGCTCCCGTCCCCGGCGCGCACTACGAGGGCCCGTCCGAGGGCAAGGTGCTCCTCAAGGCCGACGCGCGCGGCATGTTCCGCGTCGACACGGAGCTCCTGCGGGAAATTAACTCCATCGGGGACATTACCATCTCGACCATACCCGACCACTATCCCGTCGAGCCCGGCATGCGCCTGGCCTCGATGCGCATCGTCCCCCTCGTGACGAAGGAGGAGCAGATAATAAGGGCCGAAAAGCTCTGCGCCGAGAGAAAGCTCCTCGACCTGCGCCCCTACGGGTTCAGAAAGGCCGGCGTCGTCATAACCGGCTCGGAGATATATTCCGGCCGCATCAAGGACAAGTTCGAGCCCGTCGTGCGCGCCAAGCTCGCGCATTATCCCTCCGAGATAGTCGAGGTCGCCATATGCGACGACGACCTTGCCATGATAGAGGGCGCCGCCCGCCGCATGCTTGAGGGCGGGGCGGACTTTCTCATCTTCACGGGCGGCATGTCCGTCGACCCGGACGACCTCACTCCGACCGCCATACGCGCCCTCGGCGCCGAGATCGTCTCCCACGGCGTGCCGTCTCAGCCGGGCAACATGACGCTCGTAGCCTACCTCGGCGATATCCCCATACTCGGCGTGCCTGGCGCGGCGATAAGCCTGCCGACCACGATGTTCGACGTGCTGCTGCCGCAGATATTCGCGGGCGACAGACTGACGAAGGCCGATCTCGTAAAGCTCGGGGACGGCGGCCTGTGCCAGATGTGCAAGGAATGTCATTTCCCGAACTGCACCTTCGGGCGGTATTGATATGAAAGACGGATTCGGACGCGAAATAACCTATCTGCGGCTCTCGATAACGGACAGATGCAATCTCCGCTGCCGCTACTGCATGCCCGACGAGGGCGTGTGCAAGCGCGCGCACGACGAGATGCTGACCGAGGACGAGATGATCTCCGCCGTCGAGGCCGCGGCCTCGCTCGGGATAACGAAGCTCCGCGTGACGGGAGGGGAGCCGCTCGTCAAGAAAAACGTCCTCTCCATATGCCGCCGCGCGGCGGCCGTCGAGGGCATACGCGAGGTGTGCCTTACTACGAACGCGACGCTCCTGCCGGAGCTCGCAAAGCCCCTGCGCGAGGCGGGGGTCAGCCGCGTGAACATCAGCGTCGACACTTTAGACCCCGAAAAATACGCCTATATGACGCGGCGCGGGACGCTCGCCGACGCGCTCGCGGGCATAGACGCCGCGCTCGCGGCGGGCTTCGAGCGCATAAAGCTCAACGCCGTCCTCATAGGCGGGTTCAACGACGACGAGATACGCCCCATCGCCGAGCTCACGAGGACGCTCGGGGTCGACGTGCGGTTTATAGAGCTCATGCCCATGTACGACGGCGGGGACTTTTCTCCCTCCGCGTATATAAAGGCAGATACCGTCCTCGAAAAGCTGCCCGAGGCCGTCCCCGAAAGCGAGCCGGACGGCGTCGCGCGGCTCTTCCGGCTGCCCGGAGCGAAGGGGCGGCTCGGCCTCATAACGCCGGTGAGCTCGCATTTTTGCGCGCGGTGCAACCGCATCCGCCTGACCGCCGACGGCATGATAAAGCCCTGCCTGCACTCTCCCGCGGAGATATGCATCAAGGGCCTGACGAGGGACGAGATGGCCGCGAAGATGCGCGAGGCCGTCATGAGCAAGCCCGAGCGGCACGACGAGCTCTCGTATTCCGAGCGCAGCGGCGCCGCGCGAAACATGAACAGGATAGGCGGCTGAGCCGCCGTAAGGAGGGTCCCCCATGGTCAAAAATCAGGAGGATTTCACGCATTTTAACGCGCAGGGGCGCGCGAAGATGGTCAACGTCGGCGACAAGGACGTCACCGAGCGCAGGGCGACCGCCGCCGTCTCCGTGTTCGTGAGCCGCGAGACGTTCGGGCTCATCAAGTCCGGCGGCATGAAAAAGGGCGACGTGCTGACCGTCGCGCAGGTCGCGGGCGTCATGGGCGCCAAGCGCACGCCGGACGTCATCCCCATGTGCCACCCCATCGCCCTCGGCGGGATAGACCTCGATCTCAGCCTCGACGAGGAGAAGCTCTCGGTCGAAATCAAGGCGACCGTCTCCTGCACGGGCAGGACGGGCGTCGAGATGGAGGCGCTGACCGCCGCCGCGACCGCCGCGCTGACGGTCTACGACATGTGCAAGGCCGTCCAGAAGGACATGGTCATAACGGACCTGCGCCTGCTCGAAAAGACGGGCGGCGCGCACGGAGATTTCCACAGGGAGGAAGAGGCATGAGCTACACCGCAGCAGTCATAACCGTCAGCGACAAGGGCTACGCCGGCGAGCGCGTCGATACGAGCGGCCCCGCCGTCCGCGACATGCTCGAAAATGCGGGCTACGAGGTCGTGAGCGCGTCCGTCGTGCCCGACGAGCTCGACATGATAAAGGCCGAGCTGATAAGATGCGCCGACGAAAAGATATCGCTCGCCGTCACGACGGGCGGGACGGGCTTTTCCCCGCGGGACGTGACCCCGGAGGCGACGCTCGCCGTCGTCGAGCGCGAGACGCGCGGCATCCCCGAGCTGATGCGCGCCGAGAGCATGAAGATAACTCCGCGCGGCTGCCTCTCGAGAGCCGCCGCGGGCATCAGGGGCGGAACGCTCATCGTGAACCTCCCCGGCAGCGAGAAGGCCGCGAGGGAGAACCTGCAGGCCGTCCTTCCCGCGCTCGACCACGGGCTCAAGATGCTCGCCTCGGCGGGCTCGGCCGAATGCGCCTCGCAGGGCGACACTCCGCCCTCCGCCGACGCGTGGCTTCGCGAAGCAAAGCGCGAGATGGCCTCGCGCGAGGTAGGCATGTATCTCATCCATAACGGCGTCGTGCGCCTCACTCCGAGAGAGCAGGCGCGCGGCGGCAGGACGGATCTTCCGCCCGTAGCGGGCATGGAGTTTTCCTACGACGCGGAGAAGGTCGAGGCCGCCATCCGCGAGACGTACGACCTTGACGGGATAAAGTACGTCCGCGTCTGGCTAAACCGCGGCCGCCTTTCCGTCGGCGACGACATCATGTACGTCCTCATCGGCGGGGACATCCGCCCGCACGTCGTCGCGGCGCTGGAGAGCCTCGTCGGTAAGATAAAGAGCGAATGCGTCTCCGAGCGGGAAATTTACGCCTGAAAACGATACAGCGAACGGCCGGGTATCTGCCCGGCCGTTCTTTTTTTTCTTGCCCGCGGGCGCATACAGATATATAATATTATAATTAAGTTATAGTTAGGAGGAGCGGCGCATGTACGACGGCTGGAACCCGTGGCACGGTTGCACGAAGATAAGCCCCGGCTGCGCGCACTGCTACGTATACCGCCGCGACGAGGCCTTCGGCGGGACCGCCTCGAAATGCCGGAAGACCGCCGCCTTCGACCTGCCCCTCCGGCGCGACCGCTCCGGCGGCTGGAAGCTCCCCCTCGGGAGCTGGGTCTATACGTGCTTCACGTCCGACTTTCTGCTCGCGGACGCTGACGACTGGCGGCCCGACTGCTGGAAGATGATGCGCGAGCGCTCGGACTGCACCTTCTGCTTTTTCACAAAGCGCATCGAGCGAATAGGAAGCTGCCTCCCGCCCGACTGGGGCGACGGGTACGATAACGTCGTCGTCGGCTGCACGGTCGAAAATCAGGAGATGGCGGAGCGCCGCCTGCCCGTCTTCGCGGAGCTCCCGATAAAGCGCAGGCTCATCGTCGCCGAGCCGCTGCTCGGACACATAGACGTCTCCCCGTGGCTCGGCTGCGTGGAGGAGGTCTGCGCGGGCGGCGAGTCGGGAAAGGACGCGCGGCCCTGCGACTTCGAGTGGGTGCTCGCCCTGCGGGACGCCTGCGCCGAGCGGGGAGTCCCTTTCAGCTTCCATCAGACCGGCGCGCGCTTTGTGCGCGGCGGAAAGCTCTATAAGATCCCGCGCCGCCTTCAGCACGTGCAGGCGAAGAAGGCGGGCATAGACATACCCGGCCCCGGAGAGCGGAGAAAGCGCCCGCCGGAGCCGACCGCCGAGCAGCTCGAGCTGCCTCTTTGAGAAAACGCCCCCGGCGGGGGCTTCGGAGTGAGAATATGAAGACGAAAAAAGACGTTTTCGCGTTCTGGTTTTATATCCTGATCGCCGCCCTCGTCGTGGCCAATTCTGTCTGGATGATGGCGGGGATAGAGGGCCCGCTCGGCTCGCGCGGGGCCCGCGCGCTCAGGTATTTTACGGTCGATTCCAATATCCTCATGGGCGTCGCCGCCGTCATTGCGGCCGTCCTGCGCGCCAGGAAAAAGTCGCCCCTGTGGCTGACGGCGCTGCTGCTCGTCTCGGCGGCGTCCGTCATGCTGACCTTTCTCGTCGTGGCGCTCTTTCTCTCGCCGCTCGTGCCGACGGGGTACTTTTCGCTTTTCCGGCGCTATAACTTCTGCTTCCATTTCCTTATCCCCGTCCTCGGCGCGCTCGCGTTCATCTTCTTCGAGGACGCGCGGCACCTGCGCTTTCGCGCGAATATCCTCTCGCTCATCCCCGTCGGCCTTTACGCGATTTATTACATAGTCCCCATCATGCTGACCGCCGCGCCGGACGGGACTGTCGACCGCTCGCGCGACTGGTATTATTTCTTTGCCCTCGGGACGAAGATGCTCGTCCCCGTCGTGCTCATTATCGGCGGCCTCGCCTTCGGCATAAGCGTCGCCCTGCGCGCGCTCGGCAAGGCCCGCGCGAAGGCGTCCGAGAGAAGGGCGGCGCGGGAATGACGGTAAGGGAGCGGCTTTTCGCCCTGCGCGACGGGGATTACGCCGCGTTTCAGGCCAAGCTCACGCCCGGCGTCGCGCCGGAAGCCTTTATCGGCGTGCGCGTCCCGGAGCTTCGCAAGCTCGCAAAGGAGCTCGCGGGCTCGCCGGAGGCCGCGGCCTTCCTCGCGGAGCTGCCGCACGAATACTACGATGAGAACATGCTCCACGGCCTGCTCGTCACGGGTCTGCGCGGCCGCGAAGAGTGTATCATTGAGACGGAGCGCTTCCTGCCCTACGTCGACAACTGGGCCGTCTGCGACACGCTCGCGCCGCGCGCGCTGGCTGAGGACAGGCCCGCGCTGCTCCGGGATATCCGCCGCTGGGCGGCGTCGGAGAAAGTCTATACCTGCCGCTTCGGCATAGGCATGCTCATGCGCTTTTTCCTCGACTCGGACTTTTCCCCGGAGCTTCTTGAGATCCCCGCCGCCGTCCGCTCGGAGGAATATTACGTCCGCATGATGGTCGCGTGGTTTTTCGCGACGGCGCTTGCCAAGCAGTGGGACGCGGCTCTGCCCTACATTGAGGGCGGGCGGCTGGATAAATGGACGCACAACAAGACCATAAGCAAGACCTGCGAGAGCTTCCGCGTTCCCGCCGGGCGCAAGGAGCTCCTTCGCGGCCTGAGGAGATAAGATGGAGTATACCCACGTGACCCACGGCTTCCCGCCGCTCTGGGACGCGGAGAGCCGGACGCTCATACTCGGCTCGATGCCGTCGCCGAAGTCGCGCGAGCAGGCCTTTTACTACGGCCACCCGCAAAACCGCTTCTGGCGGGTCCTCGCGGCGGTATTCGGCGCGCCGGAGCCGCGCACGATCGAGGAAAAGCGCGCGCTCGCGCTCTCAAACGGGATCGCGCTCTGGGATTCGCTCGTCGAGTGCGACATTCTCGGCGCGAGCGACACGTCTATCAAAAACCCCGTCCCGTCGGACATCCCGTGGCTCCTCGGGCGCACGAAGATAGATCGCATATTCACGACCGGCGCCGCCGCGGACAAATACTACCGCAAGTTCAATCTCCCGCGCACGGGCATTGAGTCCGTGCGCCTGCCATCGACCTCGCCGGCCAACTGCGCCGTGAGCTTCGATAAGCTCGTCGAGAGCTATCGCGTACTGGTAACCGCTGATCAAATCGCCGCACACATCTTGTCGGCTTATTTCCCGCCCGGCTTTGCCTCAAAATCTTGAAATACACAAAGTATTCCTGCGATTTTTCGTCTTCGCCGGACGAAAAATCCGCTCGACGATCTGCGCACTTCGATTTTATCAGCGGTTACGCTGAAGGAGTAGACCATGCCATACGATCCGGAGCTCCGGGGCAACGGTTGCCCCGTGTTCAAAAAATGCGGCGGCTGCCAGCTCCAGAACCTGACCTACCCCGAGCAGCTCCGCTATAAGCAGGGGCGCTGCGTCGCGCTCCTCGGCCGCTTCGGGCACGTCGGCCGCATCATCGGCATGGAGGAGCCCTATCACTACCGCTGCAAGGTTCAGGCCGGCTTCGCAAAGACGCGCGCGGGCCTCGTATCCGGCGTATATCAGTCGGGCTCGGGGCGCGTCGTCCCGGTCGAGGGCTGCATGATAGAGGACGAAGTCTGCTCCGGGGCCGTCGCGCACGTGCGCGATACGCTGCGGGAGCTCCGCATAAGGCCGTGGGACGGCCGGACGGGGGACGTGCGCCACGTGCTCGTTCGCCGCGGGCTCTATTCGGGCGAGCTCATGGTCGTCGTCGTCACGCAGACGCGGCAGCTCCCCTCGAAAAACGCCTTCGTGGAGAATCTTCTGCGCCGCATGCCGGGGATAACGACCGTCGTGCACAACGTCTGCGCCGATCCGCTCCCGCTGACGCTCGGACGAGAGAACGAGGCGCTTTACGGCGCGGGCAGCATCGTCGATACGCTCCTCGGGAAGACCTTCCGCATCTCGCCGAACTCGTTTTATCAGGTAAATCCCGCCATGACGGGGACGCTGTACCGGACCGCGCTCGACTTTCTCGACCTGAAAGGCAGCGAGACCCTGCTCGACGCCTACTGCGGGACGGGGACGATAGGCATCGCCGCCTCCGACTCGGCAGGGCGCGTCATCGGCGTCGAACTGAATTCCGACGCCGTCCGCGACGCGAAGCTTAACGCCCGCATGAACGGCGCCGACAACGCCGAGTTTTACAGGGGCGACGCGACGGCCTTCATGGAGGCCATGGCGGAGCGGGGCGAAAAGCTCGACGCGCTCGTCATGGACCCGCCCCGCGCCGGGAGCAGCGCGCGCTTCATCCGCTCGGCCGTCAAGGCGGCGCCGGAGAGGATCGTCTACGTCTCCTGCGAGCCCGAAACGCTCGCCCGCGACCTCGCCCTTTTTACCGGCTCGGGCTACCGCGTCCGCCGCATCCAGCCGGTCGACATGTTCCCGCACACGAAGCACTGCGAAGTCGTCGCGTCTTTGACGCGCGACTCCGCGTCGAGATAGCCTGACCCACCGAAACGGTCTTTCCGCGGGCAGACTTCCGGAGAAGAGACAATGAACTATCTTGAAGAATACTACAATGCATATAACGAGGAGGGGCGCCTCCTTTCACGTCACGGGCAGGTGGAATACCTGACCACGATGAGGTACATAGAGGAGTGCCTTGCGGGCGTTCCCGACCCCGCCGTTCTCGAAGTCGGAGCCGGCACGGGGCGCTACAGCGTGACGCTGGCTAAGCGCGGCCTGCGCGTGACGGCGGTCGAGCTCGTCGAGCACAATCTGGAGATACTGCGCTCGAAGCTGGACGGCACGGAACCGATAGCGGCGATGCAGGGGAACGCTCTGGACCTCGCCGCCTTTCCCGACGGGTCTTTTGACCTCACGATGCTGCTCGGCCCGATGTATCACCTCTATACGAAGGAGGACAAGCTGCGGGCGCTCTCCGAGGCGGCGCGCGTGACGAGACCGGGCGGGCATATCCTGGTCGCCTACTGCATGAACGAGCCGACCGTCATCCAGTATGTGTTCGGGATGAACAATCTGCGCGAAGTGATGGACCTCGGGCTGCTGACGCCCGACTGGCACTGCGTCAGCGACCCGAAGGAGGTCTTCGAACTCGTGCGCACGGAGGAGATAGCGGAGCTCGACGCGGCGGTGCCCGTCAGGAGAGTTAAGCTCGTCGCGACGGACGGAGCGACCAATTACATGCGCGAGCATATCGACGCCATGGACGACGAGACGTTCGCCAAGTGGATGGATTTTCACTTCGCGACCTGCGAGCGGCAGGACCTTATCGGGGCCTCACACCATACGCTGGACATACTCCGGAAAGAGTGACGTATAAATGCCCGGAGCGGCCGGGGAGGATCGTCCCCGGATATGCGTTCCGATCTGCATAGACAGGAGGAAGAATAATGAAAAAGATACTGCTCGCCGTCGTGTGCCTGCTGATGCTTGCCTCGGCTCTGGCCGGATGCGGCAAGGTCGCCGAGCCTCAGAGCGGCTACAAAGGGATAGACGTGGCTTCGCCCGACTGGGTCGGGAAGCTCGACGCCGCCCGGGACGCGGATCAGATGCTCATCGTCGCCGCGTTCAGCGAGGACGCCACCGACGCGTGGATATCCCTGCACGTCAAGCAGAGCGACGGGAGCTGGCATATGATCATGACATCTCCCGGCTTTATCGGCAAAAACGGCCTGGGCAAGACGAGAGAGGGCGACGCCAAAACTCCGACCGGCGTATTTCATTTTAACCGCGCCTTCGGCATAGCCGACGATCCGGGCTGCGCGATCCCTTACGTAAAGGTCGACGGCGACACGTATTGGTCCGGCGATCCGCGCGAGGGCTATCAATACAACAAGCTCGTCAGCCTCAAGGAGCTGCCGGGGCTCGATCTGGAAAGCGGCGACTCGGAGCACATCGTCGATTATCCCTATCACTATCAATACTGCCTCAACATCAGCTATAACGAAGAGGGCACGCCGGGACTGGGCTCGGCTATATTCCTGCACTGTCTCGCTCCGGCAAAGCCGTTTACCGGCGGCTGCGTTTCCATCCCCGAAGATCACATGCGCTTCGTCATGCAGAAGGTCACTGGCGATACGGCTGTCGTGATCGATACTTACGAGGCCCTTTCCGGCGGCGAACCCTGGCCGGACAGCACATGGCCGCAGGAGAGATAGGACGGCTTTTCCGCCTCTCCGTGTGACGGGAATGACGATGACAAGGTTTTATCGCAGGAGCGCGAAAGGAGTGTTTTCTTGAAACGAGTGATCGCGGTATTGTCGGCCGCCTGTATGCTGCTGTGCGTTTTGGCCGGATGCGGCTCCGCCCCTGAGCCCGCCTCCGTCGAAGAGGCGCCCCCGGCCGAGTCTGCCGCCGAGCCGACGCCCGAGCCGACGCCAGAACCTTCCCCCGAGCCGATGGTCGAATACGACGCCAAGACGCAGACCGTCCGCGTGACGGGAGCTGCCGACTACGCGGCGCTTTCGCTCCCGGACGAGATAAAAAACGCGCGCGTGCTGGAGGTCTACGGCGACGGCTTCGAGCTCCACGTATATCTCGACATGCTGCGCCTGCAGGGCCTCGAGGACGAGTCGGAGCTCCCCGGTCTCGTATACCGGACGGAGGCGGGGCTCGCCTTCGTGCGCGACTATCTGCGCGAAAACGCGGGCGAGGCGTATCCGTCGGAGCTCGCGGAGCTCCCGCTCGTGGTCAGAATAGACAACCCGTACGGGTATCAGATCGAGGAAGACCGGCTCACCATCCGCTATAACGAGCTCGGGACGCACAGGGAGTTCGAGTATCTGCTCGCCCTGATGGACGGCGTCGCGAACGGCTGGGAGCAGCTCGGCTACGCGTGGTACGTCGGCACGTGCCTGAATCCCTACACCGAGGCCGCGGACGAGTGGCTCATGACACCGGAGCTCCCTTACTATTCGCAGTGCGTCGCCGGAGGGATAGACCCGGAGAACTTTACCTATGCGGACATGCGCACTTTCTACGACGCCTGCGCGCGGTTCGGCTTTGACAAGGGCCTGACGCACTGGGGCAGCCTCTGCGAGAGCTGGCCGGTCACCGCCGAGCCTGACTTCTCGCGCAAGATGTACCCGGAGCCGGGCGACACGATGCTCACGGCGTTCTCGGCGGCGTCCTTCCTCGCATGGCTGGACGACGGATGCGGCTTCGAGGCGGTCAGCATGTTCTGCTTCGGCAAAAAGACGTTCGACGAGGCGTTCGGCATGGATTTCCATATGGCGTACAAAGCGTGGCGCGACCATATAATGGAGAACTATCCCGCCGCTTGACGGAAGAAGGATATTGACCGGGGACGGCTTTCCCCGAAGAAGGAACAGTCAGCCCGGTCGACGGATCGGGAGCCGAGGAGGCACAGAAAAATGAAGCTTTCCGCGATATTTGAAGACAGACCCGGGCAATGGGGCTTCAGGGGCGACCCGTATTTCTGGGATCACCTCAAGACCCTTGCGGAGGATATGGATATAGTTTCGCCCGACGAGCTGGAGGAGTGGATAAAAAGCGAATATCTTTCGCTCGCGGGCAAGCCCATGACCGACGAATACGGCGATTACGCCATAATCAAACAGTTCGCGCACGGAGGGATGAGCTCCGGCGGCGTCGACAATCTGTGGTGGATCGAGGAAGCGATACCGCTGCTCAAGAGCCGCCTCGCCGCGCAGAGCCGGGGGGACGGAGCATGAACGGCGGGCAGACCAGAGAAGAGATCGTGAGCGGCTTCTACGACCGGGCGGACGAGGACGGACGCCTCGGCGGGAGCAGGCACGGACAGCTGGAATATCTCACGACCATGAGCTATATCCGCCGCCATACGACCCGCGACTCGAAGGTGCTGGAGATCGGAGCGGGGACGGGCAGATACTCCATAGCTCTCGCGAGAGAGGGCATGGACGTGACCGCCGTGGAGCTGGTGGAGAGCAACCTCGCCGTGCTGCGAGAGAACGCGAAGGGGCTTTCTAACATCAAAGCGTATCAGGGCGACGCGACGGACCTGTCGGCCTTCGCCGACGGTACGTTTGACGCGACCCTCGTCCTCGGCCCCATGTATCATCTCTACGAGCCCGCGGAAATTGACCGCGCGATTGACGAGGCGATCCGCGTCACGAAGCGGGGCGGGACCCTCTTTTTCGCGTTCCTCTCCGTTTTCGCGATCATGTACGCGAACTATTTTTACGGGAACTGGGCTCTCGGACAGCGTGAAAACTTTTCCGACGACTATAAGGTCAGGCACTTCAAGGAACAGCTGTTCACAGGCTACGACGTGACCGAGTTCGAGGAGCTGTTTTCCGATAGGCCCGTCGAACGGCTCGCGACCGCCGGGACGGACGGCCTGCTCGAGCCGCTCGAAAAGCGGCCGGATTTCAATATCCCCGACGAGGATTTCGAGGCGTTTGCCGCGTGGTATCTGCACTTCGCGGAAAAGCGCGAGCTGCTCGGCGCGTCGGACCATCTTTTATACGTCTGCCGGAAGAAATGAAGGAGAAACGCGACGTGATAAAAAGAGCGGGAAAATAAGACGCGGGCGAGCTCGCCTCGCTGGCGGCGCGGCTCTGGCCGCACGACGCCCCCGCGGAGCCGGAGGAGGAGTTCCGCTCTCTCGCAGAGAGCGCGGACGCGGCCTGCTTCATAAAATACGCGGGCGACTGCGAGCTCGATAACGCGGAGAGCCTGCGCTTCCATCTGGCCATGGGCTTCGAGGAGGCCAACAGGATCATTTGCTTCAGGAAAAAGCTTTAGACATACAAAAAGGAAACGACGATGAGAACTGATAAGGACGAAGGACCGTCCCCGAATAAGACGATAGAGATACGCCGGGTCGAAAAGGGCTCGGAGCTCTCGCGGGAGCTGCTCGCCTTCGTCGAGGGTTTTTCGTGGCTCGAGGTCAGAGAGCACGTCCGCGCCCTCATAGCCGACTGGGCCTTCGAGGACTGGGAAACTCCCTTCGCCGCGCTCGCGAACGGGGAGATCATCGGCATGGCGACGATAATGAAGACGGACTACTACCCGCTGCCGGAGATATTCCCGTGGGTCTCGACGGTCTTCGTCGCGGAGCCCTTCCGTGGCCGCCGCATCAGCGGGCTGCTCATAGACTTCGCTAACGGCTATGCTCGCGGGCTCGGCTTCGGGAGGACGTACATCCCCTCGGAGCACGCCGGGCTCTATGAAAAATACGGCTACCGCTATCTTAAAGACATCGTAAGCTACGCCGGCGGCGTCGACCGGCTTTACGTCAAGGAGCTTTGACGATAAAAAACGAAGGAGGAAGGTGCGTGAGCGCCGAGCGGGAAATGAGAAAGTATTCGCATCTGCTGTCGCCCATCATGATAGGGGGCCAGCTATTCAGGAACAGGATATTCAACGCCCCGACCGGGCTCGCCATAGAGCCGCAGCGCTACACGGTCGGCTACTATGAGAGAAAGGCCATCGGCGGCGCGGCCATGGTCTGCATCGGCGACGGTTGCCCGAACGAGGGCGGACGCGCCCGCAGCTCGCAGATAGACGTCTGGGACACGAAGTACCGCCAGCCCCTCGCCGACCTCGCCCAGTCGATAACCCGCCACGGCGCGGTCGCGTCGATGGAGCTGCTGGACGCGGGCACGCAGTCGAATTACTCGCACTCGCTCGGCTTCGACCTCTACGGCCCCGTCGAGGGCGTCACGCCTAGCGGCACGCCCATAAAGATGATGGACGAGGCGAAAATTGAAGAGGTCATCGAGCAGCACGCGAAGGCCGCGCTCTACTGCAAAAGCTGCGGCTTCAACATGGTCACCATCCACGGCGGCCACGGCTGGCTCATAACGCAGTTCCTCTCGAAGGAGAATAACAGAAACGACAGATGGGGCGGCAGCATCGAAAACCGCGCCCGCCTCGCCAACGCCATAATAGACCGCATACATAAGTACTGCGGGGCCAAGTACCCGGTCGAGATCCGCATCGTCGGCGACGAGGTCTATCCCGGCGGGTATGATATAGAGTACGGCATCGACATCGCCCGCCGGCTCGAGGGGCACGCCGACCTCATCCACGTCTCGACCGGCTCGCACGAGGTCCCCGAGGTCTTCACGGTCACCCATCCGAGCATGTTCCTCGCCGACGGGTGCAACGTCAAGTACGCCGCCGAGATAAAAAAGCACATCAAGACCACGCCCATCGCGACGGTCGGCGCGCTCTCGGACCCCGACCAGCTCGAGGAGATAATCGCCTCCGGGCAGGCCGACGTCGTCGAGCTCGCGCGCGGGCTCATCTGCGATCCGGATATCCCCATAAAGCTCGCGGCCGGGCGCGAGGACGAGGTGCGCAGGTGCATGCGCTGCCTCTTCTGCTTCTCGCACCATATGCACGCCTCCGTCATCAACTGCGCGATAAACCCCGAGATAGGCCATGAATACGAGCTGACCAACAACGAGATCGCGCTCCCGAAGGTGAAGAAAAAGGTGCTCGTCGCAGGCGGCGGCATAGGCGGCATGCAGGCGGCGCTCGAGGCCTCCGAGCGGGGCCACGAGGTCGTCCTCTGCGAGAAGTCGGACGCTCTCGGCGGCGCTCTGCGCTGCGAGAAGCTCGTCCCGTTCAAGAAAAACCTCGATAACTATATAGAGCTCCAAAAGCACCTCATAGAGAAAAACGGCAAAATAGAAGTCCGCCTCAACACCGAGGTCACGCCGGAGCTCGCGAGCGAGATAGCGCCCGACGTCATCATCGCCGCGCTCGGCGCGCGACCGGTCAAGCCGAACGTTCCCGGCATAGACGGGCCGAACGTCTTCGGCGCGGAGGAGCTCTACTACCACCCCGAGAAGGCGGGGCAGAACGTCGTCATCATGGGCGGCGGCCTCGTCGGCATGGAGCTCGCGATATTCCTCTCCATGCTCGGCAGGAAGTGCACCGTCGTCGAGATGCTCCCGGACCTGAACGCCGGCGGGAACAACCTCCACGCCCTCGCCATCCACGGACAGCTCAAAAAGTACGGCATACACGCCACGACCGGCACGAAGGCGCTCGAGATAACGGACAAGGGGCTCCTATGCGAGTATATAGGAACGACCCCGAGCGAGAAGACCGTCTTCGACATGCCGAAGATTTACCCCGACGCGCTCAGCGGAACGCACCTCTACGAAGCCGACACCGTCGTCTACGCCGTCGGGCAGAGGGCCCTCACGGCCGAGGCCGTCGCCCTGCGCGACAGCGCGCCGGAATTCATCGCCGTCGGCGACTGCGTCGTGCCGAACGACATCTGGACCGCTACGAGAAACGCCTACTACGCCGCGCGCGATATAGGCAGATATTGATAAAAAGGGCGGGCAGGCCGGAAAAGACCGGCGCCGCTCCGCCGGACAGGGAAGCGTGAACGCATGAAAAGTGATCCCGCAAAAAAACACATCTCCTATATCGACGTGATAAGAGTCGTCGCGTCTGTCTTCGTCGTATTCATGCATACGGCGGCGGGAGGACTGCGCACGGACGTTGCCGGGCATACGGGCTGGTTCGTCCTCGCGGGGCTCAGCAGCGTCGCCTTCTGCGCGGTACCGCTGTTTTTCATGGTGTCGGGCTTTCTTCTGACGGACAGCGAGAGAACGGGCGACGTAAAAGTGCTGCTTAAGGAACGTCTGCCGCGGCTCATAGTCCCGCTTGCGTTCTGGAGCGTGGTAAGCATCTTGTGGAACATGGTGTCCGAGCGCGCCTTTTCGCCCGTCTGTTTCCTGAAAATGCTCGCCTCCGCCGTGCGCGGGCCAGTCAACGTATCCCTCTGGTTCATGTACGCTCTGGCCGCGATGTACCTCATATCGCCCCTGCTCTGCGCCGGGCTCAGGAGGCTGGGGCGGCAGGGCGAGCGGCTCATTTTGGCGCTTATCGTCCTCATCAAGCTGATCTCCGTCCTGCGGATACTCTTTCCCGCGTTCGCGGGGAAGTATCTCGGCTTCGACGTTCTGAACCATATCGACGTTTTCGGCGGCCATCTGGCCTGCTTTATCCTGGGGTGGTTTCTCGGAAAGACGGAGATACGCTTCCCGCGCCCCGCGCTCTGGGCGGCGGCGGTCGCGGTCTGCGCCGTCATTATCGCCGGGACGGTCATACGCTCCTCGGCGGCGGGGGAGTACGTCGATTCCTTCCAGACGCAGAGCGCCGGATTTGAAGTGCTGCTCGCCTCGTGCGTGTTCCTGCTCATAAAGCAGTCCCCCGCGGTCGAGGCGGCCGCCGTGAGAAAGCCCGCGCACGCCATAGCGCCGCTGACCTTCCCCGTATACCTGATGCACCATATCCTCCTGCTGATAGCGGCGAGGTTCGTATCCGCCGTCTCGCTCACGTCGGTATTGCTCGAGACCGTCGCCGTATACGCCGCGTCTCTTCTTATCGCGTGGATACTCAGCCGCATCCCGGTCCTGTCATATTTGGCCTGCGGCCTGCGCCGCCGCTGAGAGAGACGACATGGATATCAACCATCATTTCACGGAAAAGGGGCGGGGCGAGCCGCTCATACTGCTCCACGGAAACGGCGAGGACTGCGGCTATTTCAAAAAGCAGATCGACGTTTTCGCCGGGCGTTATCATGTATACGCGCTCGACACCAGAGGGCACGGCCTTACCCCGCGCGGAAGCGCGCCCTTCACGATACGGCAGTTCGCCGAGGACCTGCTCGGCTTTATGGACGGGCAGGGGATAGAGAGAGCGCATCTGCTCGGCTTTTCCGACGGCGGGAATATCGCGATGGTATTCGCCATCGCGCACCCGGAGCGCGTCGACCGCCTCATCCTCAACGGCGCGAACCTCTCGCCGTCGGGCGTGAAGCTCTCAACGCAGCTCCCCATCGAGCTGGGCTACCGGATAGCGAAGCTCTCCGCCCGCAAAAGCGAGAAGGCGAGAGCGCACGCGGAGCTGCTCGGCCTGATGGTGAACGACCCGAACGTGCGGCCCGAGGAGCTTGAAAAAATCAGCGCGAGGACGCTGGTCATCGCGGGGACGAAGGACCTCATCAAGGAGTCGGAGACGCGGCGCATAGCCGCCCATATTCCGGACAGCAGGCTCGTCTTCGTCCCGGGCGACCATTTCATCGCGCGAAGAAATCCCGGGGAGTTCAACCGCGCCGTGCTGGACTTTCTCGGAGAAGGCGCCGCGCCGGAAAACGCCTGAAACGCGCGGCGAAAAGCAGTTTTCGGAGGAATATAAATATGGACGTTGAGCTTCTTCCCATGACGAGGGAACGCATGCACGAGATGTACCGCGCTTTCACGCTCGATCCGGACATCTTCGCCGACATGGAGCTCTATGAAAAGAACAGGGACCTCGCGTACGACCCCGCGAAGGTCGACGCGCTGTTCGACAGGCGCGAGGCCGAGGAGGGGAGCGTCGCCTTCGCCGTCATGCTCGGCGGCGCCGTCATCGGCGAAGTCGGGCTCCGGCACTTCAGCCCCGAGACGAAGGAATGCGAGCTGAGCATACATATGCAAAACGACGCCGTCAAAAACAGGGGCTATGGCACCCGCGCCGAGCAGCTCGCCGTCGACTACGCATTCGACGTGCTCGGGGCCGAGCGCGTCGTCGCGGACTCAATCATAAAGAATGCGCGCAGCCGGCACGTCCTCGAAAAGCTCGGATTCAAGTATCTCGGCGAGGAGGACGGCTTCAAGCTCTACGCGCTTGAGCGAAAGGACGCAAAACGATGGTGATCGCGGTAATAGGAGAAAACTGCGCGGGCAAATCGACGCTCGCAGAGCATATAAGAAGCCGCCTCGGCGGTGAGATAGTAACCGGCAAGGACTATCTGCGCATGGCCAAGTCCGAGAGCGAGGCCGCCTCGCTCTTTAGGGCGAAGCTCGCCGCCGCAGTAACGGGCGGCAACGTCATATACGTCATATCCGAGCGGGAGCATCTCGCTCTGCTGCCCGAGGGTGCCGTGCGCATTCTCGTGAGCGCGGATCTAGATACGATAAAGGAGCGCTTCAGGGCGCGCATGCGCGGGAACCTGCCCGCGCCGGTCGAGAAGATGCTCGAAACGAGACACGGCTCGTTTGACGGCGGAGAGTACGACTTCCGCTTCGACGGCGTGCGCGGCGACGCGGCCGCGCTCTGCCAAGAGATAGAAGAACTCAAACGACCCGGAAAGGGAGACGGTGAAAATGACTGAAGATAAGACCTGCGCCGATGGCGGCGTGAAGACCATCGAGATGATCGGGGCCGACTACGAGGGAGTGAGCGAGAGGACGCGCACGTCCTGCCGCGGTATAGTCCTGCGCGACGGGAAGCTGCTTCTGAGCTACGAGACCTCGTCCGGCCTATGGATGATACCCGGCGGCGGGCTCGAGCCCGGCGAGGACGAGAGCGACTGCTGCATCCGCGAGGTCATCGAGGAGACGGGCTACGTCATCGAGCCCTCGCCCTGCGCGCTGCGCATCGAGGAAAAGTATAAGCGCTGGGGCTTCACGACGCTCTATTTCTTCGGCAAGGTGACCGGCACGCACGACCGCAACCTGACCGAGCGCGAGGCGAAGGCGGGCATGGAGCCGCGCTGGATACCCGTCGCGGAGGCGAAAAAAAACTTCTCGCAGTTCGAGGGCGACGATATCAGTGAGCTGCGCCGCATCCTCTACCGCCGGGAGTATACCGCCCTCTGCGCCCTCTTCCCGGAGACGGAGGAATGAGAGTAGAAAGCGCGCGGCTTCGGATATATCCCGTAGACGATGCCGAGCTGCGGCGGCTCGCCGAGACCGCAGCCGACCCGGAGCTCAGAAAGGCCTATGGCGAGATGCTCCGCGGCTGCGAGGCCGAGCCGGAAGACCGCCTCTGGTACGCCGCGTGGTACGCTGAGCCCAAGGACGCGCCCGGCGAAGTGGCGGGCGACCTCTGCTTCAAGGGGCCCGCCGTCGACGGGGCCGTCGAGATAGGCTATGGCCTGCGCGAGGGCTTTTGCGGCCGCGGGTACATGACCGAGGCCGTCCGCGCGCTGACGGAATGGGCGCTCTCGCAGGAGGGCGTGAGGCGCGTCGAGGCCGAGACGGAACCCTCCAACGCCGCCTCGCAGAGGGTGCTCGCCCGCTCGGGCTTCGTCCCGACGGGGACCTTCGGCGGGGAGGGCCCGCGCTTCGTGTGCGGGAGATAACAAAACGGGAGTGACCGGCATGCTGTTATTCATCAACGCCTGCGTAAGGCGCGATTCGAGGACGAGACGGCTGGCAGAGAGCGTGCTTGCAGGCCGAGAATATACGGAGCTGCGGCTCGCGGAGATCGGTTTTCCCTCCGCCGACGAGGCTTTCCTGCGCCGCAGAGACGAGCTTCTCGCGCGCGGCGAGCTCGGCGACCCCGCGTTCAAAATGGCGCGGCAGTTTGCCGAGGCGGACGGGATAGTCGTCGCCGCGCCTTACTGGGACCTGTCGTTTCCGGCTGTCCTCAAGCAGTATTTCGAGCAGATAAACGTCCCCGGCGTGACCTTCCGCTATACCCCGGAGGGCGTGCCGCAGGGCCTCTGCAGGGCCAAAAGCCTCGTCTATGTCACGACGGCCGGCGGTAACTACGTGCCGGATGAATTCGGTTTCGGCTACGTAAAGGCGCTCGCGCAGGGCTTTTACGGAATTGGCGACGTTCGGCTCGTCCGGGCGGTCGGACTCGATCTGGACGGCGCGGACGCGGAGGGCATCCTGCGCGAGGCGATGGCCTCGGCGTGCGGGAAGGAGCTTTGAACGTGCTTTCAAAATACGACGGAAAAAGAGTCAGGGTCACGATGGAGGACGGGACGTCCTTCGTCGGGCGCGCGGAGGTCTTCTCCGCCGGCTGGGGGCTCGAGACGTTCGGCGTCGAGGAGGAGGGCGTCCGCGTGCGCGGGGTGTTCCTCTTCCTGTCGCAGATCGCGAAGATAGACATGATGCCGGGTCCCGCCGAGGTCGCGCCCGGGGAGCTCGAGGCGCTCGTCGAGGAGCTGCTGGAGGCGCCCTACTTCGTCGCGGATATCCTGCCCGAGCGCGTCTCCAAGGACGCGGAGGGGCAGTACTTCGCCGTGGAAAAGTATTTCTGCGCGCAGGAGCGCCTCGCGGACATCTACCGCCGCCACGCGGAGGTCATGCTCCGCTTCAACTGCTATCATCCGATGTTCGTGACGTTCGACCGGGGCGAGACGTGGGAGCGCGACCCGGAGCCGGAGGGCTTCGTGCGCCGCGTGACGGAGCTTGCCGGGGGCGGCGCGGGCTTTATGCGCGCGGTCTTCCCGGGAGCGAAGCTCATGATAGAGCTCGACGCGGGCGACACGTGGACGAGCGTCTGCTGCCGGGGCGGCGAGGCGCCGGATGCGCTCCGCGCGCTCGTTTCCTCCGCCGGCCTTTTCCTCTGGCCGGGCGAAGACTGAAGGAGGCGCGAAATTGAAGAAGATACTCATGATCTATACCGGCGGGACCATAGGCATGGTCCGCACGGAAAACGGCTACGCCCCGCGCGCAGGCTACTTCTCCTCCGCGCTCGAGGCCCTGCCGCAGCTTCGCGCCGAGGGCATGCCCGACTGGGAGCTGCGCGAAACTTCGCCGCTGCTCGATTCGTCGAACATGACCGTCGCGGACTGGAACAGGATAGCCCGCGTCGTCGCCGAGGAGTACGACAGCTTCGACGGCTTCGTCGTCCTGCACGGGACGGACACCATGGCCTACACGGCCTCGGCGCTCTCGTTCATGCTCGAAAACCTCTCCAAGCCCGTCGTGCTGACGGGCTCGCAGATACCGCTCTGCGAGCTGCGCAGCGACGCCTCCGACAATATCATATCCTCGCTGCTCATCGCGGCCGACGACCGCGTGCACGAGGTCTGCCTCTATTTCGGGGGGAGCCTCCTGCGCGGCAACCGCGCGACGAAATTCTCCGCCGACGGGCTGATAGCGTTCATCTCCCCGAATTACCCCGCGCTCGCTCAGGCGGGCATCTCCATCCGCTTCGACGCCTCGGCTCTTCTGCCTAAGCCGGAGGGGAAGCTCCGCCTGCAGACGCTGGAGAACGTCCCGATAGGCGTAATCAAGGTCTTCCCGGGCATCCAGTTCTCGCTTTTCGAGTCCATCATGACGGAAAAGCTCCGCGGCGTCGTCATCGAGACGTTCGGCGCGGGCAACATCCCCGGCGACGGGCAGGCCCTTCTGCCCATAATCCGCCGGGCGTTCGAGGGCGGCGCCGTGCTGACGGTCTGCTCCCAGTGCCCGCAGGGGACTGTGTCGCTCGGCGCTTACGAGACCTCGAGCGCGCTCAAGCGCGCCGGCGCCGTCAACGGCTTCGACATGACGACGGAGGCCGCCGTCGCCAAGCTCTACTATCTCTTCAGCCGCGGGCTAGACAAGGAGCTCATCAAGCTCGAGATGGAGCGCGATCTGCGCGGCGAGATGACGGTCTGACGCCCGCGCTTGACGGGGTGCCGCGGGATATAATCTTCGCATAAACGAAACGGGAAGGATGAAAACGATGATAAAAGACGATCCCTTCTTCTGGTTTAAGGAAAACACGCTCCGCATCCCCGGCGTCAAGGGCGAGCACGTCTTCATGCACGTCTCCGACACGGCGGGGATACCTGAAGCGCCCTAAAAGGAGAGAACATGCAAGGCAAAAAGCCGCTTTTATGGATAAAGCGTATCGCAGTATACCTCATAGGCCTCTATCTGATGGCCATGGGCGTGGTATTCTCTGCAAAGTCCGGCCTCGGCGTGAGTCCCGTCGGCTCGCTTGCCAACGTGCTCTATAACATAGGGCTTGATTCCGGCGCGCCGTCCTTCGTGACACTCGGAAACTGCACGACGGCGGTCTACTGCCTTTATATCCTTGCCGAGCTTTTGATACTTCGCCGGGATTTCAGGCTCTCGATGCTGCTGCAGCTTCCCGCCTCGCTCCTTTTCGGCCAGCTTGTGAACCTCGCGGGCATGATGCTCGCCTTTCTGCCCGCGCCGGGAGCTTACGCGGCGCGCATGGGCTGTCTTCTCTGCAGCATCCCGTTGGTCGCAGCGGGCGTAATGCTCTATCTGACGCCAGATATCCTCCCGACTCCGGGCGAGGGCATGAGCCTCGCCATAGCGAAGCGGACGGGACTTTCCGTCGGCTCGGCAAAGACGATCTTCGACTGTTCTATGGTAGTCGTTTCCGCGGCCGTCTCGCTCATTTACTTCCGCCGCCTCGTCGGCATTCGCGAGGGAACGGTCATCTGCGCGCTGCTCGTCGGCTTCGTCATGAAGCAGCTGCAAAAGCCCTTCCTCAAGCCGCTCCTGCGCTTCGTCGGGCGCGAGAGCAAGGTCGACCGCGCGCTGGCCGCCGCGGGAGGCTACCTTACGGACTCCTCCGGCAGGCCCAAGGTCATCGTCACCATCGGCCGCGAATTCGGCTCCGGCGGCCGCGAGATCGGGGAGCTGCTCGCAAAGAAGCTCGGCATCGCTTTTTATGACAGGCGCATCGACGAGCTCGCCTCCGAGCGGAGCGGGCTGCCCATGGGCAAGGTCGAGGAGCTCGAGAGCCGCATGGAGCGCGCCGTCGTCCGCGATTTCATGAACGCGGCGTACGACATGACGAACGGCGCGCTGTCGCCGGATGAAGAGCTCTTCGTCGCGCAGGCGGCCGTCATCCGCGAGATAGCCGCCTCAGGCGAGAGCTGCGTCATACTCGGCCGCTGCGCCGACTATGTGCTCTATGACGACCCGAACTGCTTCCGCATCTTCATCCACGCCCGCCCCGACGCTCGCATAAAGCGCGTCATGGCCATGTACGGCGTCGACGCTGAGGAGGCGCGGCGCGAGACGGAGAACACCGACCGCGCCCGCGCGAGCCGCTATAAGCGCTTCACAGGCCGCGAATACGGCAGGCAGGAGTATTACCACCTCGGCGTGGACAGCGGCATGCTCGGCACTGAGGAGAGCGTCGCGGTCATCACGGAGGCGCTCAAACGCTGGTGCGAGGTGCGCGGCACGCATCCGCTCTCATTCGGAGAATGACCGCTTGACGAGCCTGACAGGCTTGAAATATAATCAAGGAAAAAGCAAGAGGTGAAAACGATGATAAAAGACGATCCCTTCTTCTGGTTTAAGGAAAACACGCTCCGCATCCCCGGCGTCAAGGGCGAGCACGTCTTCATGCACATATCCGACACGCACATCGAGGTCATCGACGAGACGAGCACGCAGGAGGATATCGACAAGGTCAATTATCAGATCGAGCTCTGGAGAAAGTACAAGGGAAAGTTCGCGACCGAGGCGGGCGAGCCCTACGGCGAGCCGCAGACGATCCTCAACGTCGAGGCGCTCGACAAGCAGATGGCGCTCGCCGAGGAGATGAAGCCCGAGGCGCTGCTGCTGACCGGCGACAATCTCGACTATATGCACCCCGCGGGGGCTAAGTACTTCGCCAAGAAGCTCGCGGAGTATTCCGGCAAGTATCTCGTCGTCCCCGGCAACCACGAGGACCCGAGCTGCGAGGGCTGCTGGGAGGCCGGCGTGCATACACTCGATTTCGAGGGCTTCCGCATCGTCGCCGTCGACGACAGGAACAAGACCGTCACCCGCGAGGACCTCGACGCGCTCAGGGCGCTCTGCGACGAGGGCGTTCCCATCGTGCTGATGTGCCACGTCCCGTTCTCGACGCCGTACTGCAAGGAGGAGATGAGCAAGCTCATATCCTACTTCTATTTCGACGAGACCACCGAGGACGAGAACGCCCGCGAGTTCATGGACCTCTGCGTCAACAATGACGCCATAAAGGGCATCCTCTGCGGCCACGTCCACAGCTACCACGTCGTCGAGTACGCCCCCGGCAAGCCGCAGATAATCGGTTCGCAGGGCATGGCAGGCGCCGTAGACATCTTCAAGGTCGTCGGATAAGAGATAAAAAGAAAAAGCCTGAGAGCGATATGCTCTCAGGCTTTTTTGCGCGCGTATCAGCCGCCGGTCACGACCGTCGTCGTGGACCCGTACATCGGGGCCGGATCGGTGTACCACGTCATTTGGACGCAGAGCTGTCTGCGCCCCTGACCGAGGCGGTTCATCCTGACAACGACGGCCTTCTGCTCGTCGCCCCACGCGATGCCGGGATCGTAGCGACCCTCCTCGAGCAGAGCGCGCAGCTCGTCGGGCGTCGAGAAATAGTCGGTGTAATTCGTGCTGCTCGCCTGCCGTGCTCCTCCCTCGGCCCAAGCCGTCATCGGCTCGCCGAAGAGCTCCGTGAACTTCCGGTAGAGCTCGAACCATGTCGCCGCGTCGTCGCCGCCCTCAGCGAAGTAGATGCCGATTAAATAGACCCGTTCCTCGGCGTCTATCTGCAGCTGTATATTGCAGAGCGCGCCGGCATAGGAGTTGCAGTACCCGGTCCCGAGCAGAGCGCCGGGAGCCCTGTCGCAGGGCGCGCCGCAGATGCGCTCATACGCCTCGGCGTAGCTCGTCCCGAAGCGGATATCCCCGCCTATGGGCGGGAGCGCGCCATCGGAATACACCTCCACCGCGGGATATTCGGAGCTGAGCCCGACGCCGTAGGCCGCGTAGACGTCCATCGTCGTCGCGTCGAGCCCCGCGCTCGAGAGGACGAAGTCCTCCCCGTCGCGGGAGATGACAAAGGTGTCCTCCATGGCATAGTCGCGTTTTTCCGCCATCGGCGGGAGCGCCGAGAAGGGCGTAAGGCCGTTGTCCGCGATGAACGCGCTGCGGACGGAGGCGTAGCCCCAGTCGTTTAGCTCGAGCCAGTCGTATTCCCGATCGTACATGAGGATGCCGCCGTCGCGGGTCAGGCGCACGTCGGTCGGCGTGAAGAACACGTAGAGGTACCCCTCCGCGTCCGTCGCGAAGATGTCCGCTCCGCCTATGCTCTGCGCGCGCCGAAGCTCCTCGATATCGGAGGCCGGGCGGCGCGCTATCGTAAAGAGCCAACCATCGCCGTGATCCTCGCCGGGATGCTGACGCTGACCGGACTCGACGGAGGCCTTCTCGGAGACTCTGAAGAGCGCTCCGCGCGTAATATCGGTTATCGTGTAGGTGTGCGTCTCCGCGCCGTCCTCACTCTCGCGATTGAGCGTGAGAGTCTCGTCTGCGGTCTGTATGACGAGCAGATCGTAAAACCTCTCGGGGACGCGCAGCCTGTACCCGTCGAACTCGACGAATACGTCGCCTGTCTCACCGCCGGCGGGGCGGTCGAGCACGGCGCGCGCCGCGAGCAGGCGCCCGTTGAAGCTGAATGCCGCGCCGCCGTCCTGCGTGACGCCCTGAGAGACGACCCAGACGCGGGTATCCTCATACCTCACGCGCGCGAGCGGGGTCGCGAAATCGACCTTGCCGCGCTCCTCGAGCGAGAAGAGATCGAGCACCGTGGCGTCCGAGCGCCAATAGCGGTTTTCCTCCGGGAGTTCGTCGCCCTCCTTGACGCCGACCTCGCCGGGCTCCTCATAATAGACGACCCGATACGTCACGGGCTGCCCCACGGCGCCGGTCACGTTCTTGGCGAAGGCCGCCCTGTCGCTCGTGAGCACGTCTATCCCGACGAGCACGTACCCCGCGTCCTCCGGCACGGACACGGCACAGTTGCCGTCCGTGAGCCATTCGAATTTCAGAGCGACATTGACAGAGCAGCCGTACAGCTCGCCCTCGAACATGACGCCGTGCAGCGAATCTTCGAGCTCGTAGCCGTCGAGGGCGAGCTCGGCCTCGGCGCGCGTCATGCCCCACTTAAGCGGGAAGATGCAGGCGTCGTCGGTTATATAGAGCTTGGCCTTCCGCCCCTCGGAGGAGGCGAACCACGCCTCGGCCTTTTCCATGAGCGCGGCGTGCTGCTCGTCGGAGAATTTAGACACGTCCGCCGCGTCGGCGCGGACGCTGCGCGGGAAGATCTTTTTTACATCCTCCGCGTACTTGCTCCCATCGCCCGGCTGCCGGAAGTCGACGCAGCGGTATTGCCCGTTTTCGTTTTTCTCGACAGTCACGGCGCAGGGGAAGTGCGCCCCGGAGACGACCTTTATCTCGCCGTCCTCGCGCGAGAACGCCTCCCAGAGCGCGACCGCGTAGACGGTCGTTCTGCCGCCCTTCGTCTCAACGGCGAGCGGGCGTATGTCCGCGGCGGAGAATTCGCCCTCCGCGTGAGTGCCGATGCATCGCGCCTCGACCGTGGCGGCGACGGCCTTCTCGACCTCCGGCGAGAGCTCCGGCGCCGTCCTCGGCCCCGTGACGGCGCAGGCGGCGAGCCCGAGCGTCAGCGCGGCCGCGAGGACTATTGCGAGCGCGGAGCGTTTTTTGAATCTCATGATGGCGTTTATCCGCTCCTTCGTCTGATTGCTCCCGAAGCTCACGCGGAGCGCGGGCGTCGGGCCGCGGCGTTCCTCCATCGAAAGCAGAGCGCGCGCGTAGTCGGCGCGTCCGTCCGTTCCGAGAGAGCGCAGGACGGCCTCGTCGCAGGCGAGCTCGACGTCGCGCGAGGCGAGAAAGTACATCAGCCACACGGCTGGATCAAACCAGTGCACGGCGAGCGCCGCCGTCAGTATGAGCTTGAACGCGGGGTCGAAGCGGCGCGCGTGGACGTATTCGTGCTCCAGCGCGAGCTTCGCCGCGCCGACCGTGAGGTCGAAGTCCGCCGGGACGATTATGACCGGGCGGAACACGCCGTAGGTCAGCGGCGAGGCGGCCCCTTCGAGGCGGCGCAGGGAGAGACTACGCCTTAGCGGGTGCTCGGCCAGCCACGCCTGCGCGACCTCGCTCACGTCGGGGACGGCACGCGCGAAGCGGCGGTATCCCTTGGCGTAGAGAGCTATCGCGACGGCCGCCGCTATGACGGCACCCGCGAGCCAAACGTATCTCAGCACAGCCGCGAGCGGGACGGGCTCGCGCGCGGGCTCTGCGGCGGGATCGGAGCTCGGCACAGTCTCGATTGTCTCCGTAACGGCGTCAGGCGCCGTCCCGGCCGGAATGACGACAGCGGCCGTCTCTGCGGGCTGAGCGATCGGCGCGGCGGTCTCGTCGGTACGGGGTCCGGTATGGTCTATTATCCCCGTCTGCGGCTCCGTTATCCCGACCGACGCCGCCGTCGGCGCGGGCTCGACCGTCACGGCCGCGGAGTAGGAGGGCTCGCTCGCCGCCTCCGCTCTCTGCGGCAGCTCAAAGCCGAGCAGAGAGGGGAACGGGATCAGCAGCCGCAGGACGACTATCCCCCAGAGCAGGACGAAGGCCCTCCTCGGGAGCGCCCGCCCCGCGGCGAGGCGTATTACGGCGACGACGCAGATGAGCGCCGCGCCCGTGAGCGTCATTTGCAGAAAAAGCATGGCGTCCTCCTCATTCCGCGCCGTCTATCATGCTGCGCAGGCGCGCGATCTCCTCCGGGGAGAGGCGTTCGCTGCCGAGCAGGGCGGCGAAAAGCTTGTCCGCAGAGCCGTCGAAGAGCTTGTCGATGAGCGTCTCCGCCTCCGCGCGCTGCACGTCCTCCTTGCTGACGAGGGCGCGGCAGACGAAGTTCGGCTCAACGCGCTCGACGGCGCCTTTTTCGATGCACCGCTTGATGAGCGTGTAGGTCGTGTTGACGTTCCAGCCCGTCTCCGCGCCGAGCACCTCGGCGATGTGCTTCGCCGTCGGCGACCCCTCGCGCCAGATGACGTTCATGACCTTGAGCTCGGAATCCTGAAGCTTCTTTTCCATATCGCAGCCTCCCATACTACCATTGTAGTATCATCATACTACAATAGTCGTATAGACTTGTCAAGCCTTTTCGCGCAAAAAAGACGGCGGGCAACGCGGCCCACCGTCTTTGCTTCAGCTCACAAGCCCGTATTTGACTTTTATGCGGTCGAGTTTTTCAAGGAAGGGCTCGGCCGCGAACCAGAGGAATATCCACGTCGCCGCGGCGTGCACGCAGTCGACGGGGAAGCCCGTTATATAGTACGTCACGAGTATCTTCCAGTTTATCTCGTGCACCCACGTTATCGCCGCGGCGGGGTTCATTATCCCGCCGTAGATGACGATGGCGGCGAGCGCCCCGAAGATGCACAGCGGCAGCCGGCTGCGCCGCAGCAGCCCCTTGCGGAACAGCACCCCCGCGAGAAAGCCGATTATGCCGGCCGCGAACATCTGCCACGGCGTCCACGGCCCCTGCGAAAAGACCATGTTCGACACGAGCATCGTAACCGCGCCGACGAGAAAGCCCGTCTCGCCGCCGAAGGCGACGCCCGCGATGATGACTATCGCGAGGACGGGCTTGAAGGACGGCAGCATGAAAAATGCGATACGCCCCGCGACGCCTATCGCGCAGAGCACGGCGATAATTACGAGCTCGCGCGGCTGCGGCTTGCGCCCCTCGAATATGAGGAAGAACGGCGCCATGCACTCGATGAGCACCAGCAGGGAAATGAAATAGTATTTGCGCCCGGAGAGATATACTTCGCCGACGAACAGCGTCACGGGAATGAGCAGGATGATGAGCGCCGCCGCGAGGATCGTCCGCTTCGAGAGCTTTCTCTTTTCGCGCGTGGTCTGCACGAGGTAGTCCTTTCGCGCCGAGCGCCGCGTCACGGCGAAGGCGAAGACGAGAAGGCAGAGTATGAGCAGACCGTAGCGCAGGAGCTGGCTCCCCGCGAGGACGCTGATGCCGCCCTGCCCGACGAGCGTGCTGAGGTCGGTCACGCCGAGCACCTGGATAAAGAGCGCGAGCGCGCCCGCCCCGGAGAGAACGGCGATCAGTATGCGCCACCACGGGAGCTTTTTCGGCTTCGCGGCGGGGCTCTCCTCGGGAGGGGGCGGCAGCCTGCCGGGGTCCTCCGGGAGCTCTGCCGCGGGCGGGAGCTCGCCCCCGCAGGAGACGATGACGTCCTCGGCCGTGACGGCGCCGGGCAGAAGTTCGCGCGCCATGCGGTTTGCCGAGGTCGTATAGAAGCTGTTGCCGGAGAAGAAGGCGCGGGGCGCGCCCTCCGTGACGACGTCGCCGTCGAAGAAAAGGGCGCAGCGGTGCGCGTGGGCGGCGCAGAACTCGACGTCGTGGCTGACCATGACGACGGTCACGCCGCGCGAGAGCAGCGTCTCGAGTATCTGTGCGAAGACGGCCTTGAACTCCGCGTCGAGCCCCTTCGTGGGCTCGTCCATGAGCAGGACGTCCGGGTCGAGCAGGAGTATCTTGGCGAGGGCGGCGCGCTGCTGCTCGCCGCCGGAGAGATCGTATGGGTGCCTGTCGAGCAGACCTTCGAGGCGGCAGAGCGCCGCGGCGCGCGCGGCCTTCTGCTCGCGCAGCTCGTCGCGCTTTTCGAGCAGCTCGAAGAGGTCCTCGCGGACTGTCTTCTTGACGAAGAGCGTCTGCGGGTTCTGCGGCAGCATGCCGACCCTGCCTTCGATGCTGACGGAGCCGCGGTAGGGCTTGAGCAGGCCGGCCAGAAGCTTGAGCGTCGTCGTCTTGCCCGTCCCGTTGCCGCCGAGCAGGGCGAGAAATTCGCCCTTTTTGACGGTCAGATCGAGCCCCTTGACGACGTCGGGCAGGTCTTTTTCGTATTTGAACCAGAGCCCCTCGGCCGAGACGACCGTCTCCTTCCCGCATGGGAAGGAGGGCTCGGCGCGGAGCGGCAGCAGAGGCTTTTCGGCGGAGTAGGCGGCGAGCCAGTCGCGCCCCTCGCGGACGGTGACGGGGCATTCCGCCCCGTTCGGGACGGCGGCCCAGACGCGCATCGCCGTCGGCATGGCGGCGAACATGGCGTGTCCGCTCTCGCGCAGCGCGAGGCCGACCTCCTGCGGCGTGCCCTGCCCGATGACGGCCCCGCCGTCCATGACGAGGACGCGCGTCGCGAGCGGGAAAGTCTCCTCGAGCCTGTGCTCGGTCAGCAGTATCGTCGTGCCGAGCTCGCGGTTTATCTTGCCTATCGTCGCGAGAAATTCCCCCGCGGCGATGGGGTCGAGCTGGCTCGTCGGCTCGTCGAGTATGAGGAGCTCCGGCTGCATGACCATGATGGAGGCGAGGTTTAATAGCTGCTTCTGCCCGCCGGAGAGCTCCGTGACGTTTTTGTAAAACCACGTCTGTATGCCGAAAAACGAGGCCATCTCCGCCACGCGGCGGCGTATCGTCGGCGTGTCGCACCCCAGGCTCTCGAGCCCGAAGGCGAGCTCGTGCCAGACCTTGTCCGTGACGATCTGGTTTTCCGGGCTCTGCTGGACGAAGCCGATGCGCGAGCTCTGCGCGCGGCGGTCGAGCTCCGAGATCGGAGCGCCGTCGAAGCATATCTCGCCGGACCTCGTCCCGTGCGGGGCGAGATCGCTCTTGAACTGGCGCAGCAGCGTCGTCTTCCCGCAGCCGGAGGGGCCGCAGAGCACGACGAATTCCCCCCGCCGCAGCTCGAGCGAGACGTCCTTAAGCGCGGGCGCGTCGTGCTCGGGATAGGCGAAGGTGAGCCGTTCGGTTTTCAGCAGGATATCGTTCAAATGAGCGCAAGCCCTTTCCTGATGGCGGTCATCTGCCGCTTCGTCGCGGCGAGCTGGGGGCGCTTGGGGGAGACGCTGAGTTCATGCGTGAGATATTTCGGCGCGACCTCGTCGACTATCCTCGCGCAGGCGGGTATGGTCCACGGGCGGTGCCGGTCTATGCTCTCTATATGCGGATAGGTGCGGAAAAAGGCGGCGAAGTAGTCCGTCGGGAAGTCCTCCGGCACCGCGCCGGTATTGCGGCGGACGTAGGCGCCGCTGACGCTCTGATGAAAGTGCATGCCGAGGACGGCCTTTCCGAGCTCGCCGTGCTCGCGGTAGCGCCGCAGGACGTACTCGACGCCGTCGGCCTGCGAGCGGATGGACGTGTCGGAGTTCATGAGGTGCCCCGTGTCGAGCATTATCCCGACGCGCGGGAAGTTTATGCGGCTGAGGAGGTATTCCGTCTTGGCGGGGTCGGTGAACGTGAAGCCGGGCCACCACTGGTTTTCCACGAGGAAGTCAAACGTCGGCTCGACGCCCTTGAGAAGATCGTTTATGATCTCTATCGCGCCGTCGAGGACCGCGTAGTCGTCGTGCAGCCAGCGGTAGGTGTACGCCTCCTCGAGCGAGACGTCCGAGACGTGGAAGACGAGATACTTCGCCCCGAGGCTCACCGCACGATCGAGGTCGAAGCGGAATTGCTCCACGAACTGCGCCGTGTCGCGCCCGCGGTATACCGTCTCGACCATGTCCCACGAGCCGAACTTGCGCATGAGCGCGGCCACGTCCTGCCTGTAAAAGTCGAGCCAGTCGGGATAAAAGAGCATGTGGCAGCCCGTCATGAGCCGGGCGGGGAAGCGGTCGTCGATCTCGTCGGGGTCCCATATGGCCTCGACGCCGTCGAGCCCGAGGGCCCTGATGCGCTTTTCGAGCTTGTCCCAGTCCCCGTAGGGGGCGATGCAGCTCTGCGCGACGGGGAAATTGATGCTTTGTATCATGTCGGGTCTCCTTTGCCGTGTTCGCGCGCTCAGCGCCCGCCCGCGATCTTTTTCCAGCGGACGTCCGCGTATACGTTCATGACGACGGGGGTGAAGCAGAGCGCGAGGTATACCAGATGGAAGAAAATGACCGCCGGAGAGAAGTCGGCGCCCTTGACGGTCGGGTAGTAGCGCCAGTAGAAGCCGCCCGCTATCCACGCGAAGACCGTGCAGGCCCCGCAGAAGATGAGCCAGATGAGCGCGAAGCGGTCGCGGTCGTCGAAGCGGTATATGGAGAAGGCGGTGCGCCCGGGCAGTCCGTAGCCGCGCCCGCGCATGCTGTCGGCCGTCTCGATGGCGTTTTCGAGCGACCAAGTTATCATGATCGAGAGTATCGTGACGGCGTTTCTGATGCGCCTTATGACCGAGCCGTCGGACACGTCGCGCCCGACGCAGCGCTGCGCCTCGCTGACGGTCTTGAGCTGCGCCTTGAACCTCGGGATGAAGCGGAGCGTCATGCTCAGCACGAGGCTCAGCGCGGGGATGACGCGCCCGAAGAGATAGACGAACTTGTCCGAGGTCATGACGGCGTTATAGCAGGAAAACCAGAAAATGACGCTTATGAGCATGACCGCGGCGGATACGCCGAAAAGAATGCTCTCGAGCGTCAGGGGGTTGCCGGAGGGGAGATAGGCGAGTATCGTAGCGCCCTCATGGGTGAATGCGGGGTTTATCAGGGCGGCGAGGATCGCTATCGGCAGCATGTAGAGCAGGCTGAAGCGAACGCCCTTGCGGCCGTTGAGGTAGATGTTATACGTGACCGCCGCCGCGAGCCCGACGAGCTGCGCGGCGGGGTGGATGAAGAACATCGTGAATATGAGGACCAGCCCGAAGAACAGGAAGTTCACGACCGGGTGGCAGCTTGAGAACGTGTCGCGCGACGCCATGCTCAGCCTCCCATGACGTAATATCCGCCGACGTCGACGCCGAGGTTGCAGGTATAGACCCACTCGACGACGTCGCCCTCCTTGAGCCCGTAGCGCGAGCAGCCGTAGTTGGGGAACCAGCCGTTGACCTTGTACATCCAGCCGGAGAGGTTGCCGCAGTCGAACTCATAGAGGTTGTTTATGCCCTCGATGTAGGCGCTGTTGTACATCGGCGTATTCTGAAATTCCATGTGTATCCCGTTCTGCTTGCAGGTGCGGGCGAGGATATTGAAGACGCTCTCGCCCTCGTAGAACGTGACTTCGACCGGGCGGAGTATCCACCCGTCCTCCGGCACGAGCTCGACCTTCTCCGGGTCGAGCCAGCCGATATTGTCGTTTATGGCGGCGCAGGAGATGGATATCGTGCACTTGTGCTCGACGTCGGATATCTCCGCGTCCTGCGGGTCGACGGGCAGGGGCATCCCCTCGGGGACGGGGTCGGTCCCGTACTTGTCCTTGCCGGTCTCGGGGTCTATCTCCATGCCGTGCTGGGCGGAATAGGCGGCGTCGCCCTGCGCGACCTGTCCGCTTTCGCCGGCGAGCTCGGCCGCGAGGGCGATCTTCTCATCGGCGGAAAGGGCCTCGTTGAGCGCGTCGGGGCGGCCCTCCGCGGTCGGGGAGGGCGCGGTCGTCCGCCAGCCCTGCAGGCCGGGCGCGTTGCCACCGAACCAGAACGCGGCGCCGAGCACGATCACGGCAAGGACCGGGATGATGACCTTCCATTTATTCTTTTTCCACCACATGGCAGCGACCTCGTTTTCAGTATCTTACGGCGCGGTGAGGGCGTCGCGCCCTTCGCGCGTCACCTGGAGCCCGTTCTTATCAGAGCAGCTTGGCCTTGTTGAGCATGTTATAGAGCATCTGCGCTATCTCGCAGCGCTTTATGAGAGCCTGCGGCTGGATGTTCTTGGCCGATGCGTCGAGTATCCCCTGATCGTAGCAGAACGCGAGCGAGCCGCGCGCCCAGCCGGAGACGCTCGTATAATCGCCGAACTGCGCGAGCACGTCCCTCGCGGCGGCGTCGGAATAGTCCGTGTTCATGCCGCAGAGCTTGGCCGCGCGCGCGACCATGGCGGCGGCCTGCTCGCGGGAAATGGTGTCGTTCGGGCCGAAATTGCCGTCGCCGTAGCCGTTGACGATGCCGTAGGAGGTGGCGGTGCCTATCCAGCCCGCGTACCACTGCGAGGACGGCACGTCTGTGAAATTCGCGCTCGAAGACGCCGCCATGCCGAGCGCGCGGACCGTGATAGCCGCGAATTCGGCGCGCGTCATCGTGTTGTCGGGGCGGAAGAGCCCGCCGTCGCCGCCGTTTATTATCCCGCGCGCGGCGAGGGCCTCGATGGCGGCCTTGTTCTTATGCCCGGAGATGTCCGGGAAGGTCTTGCCCGCCGCCGTGACGGGGACTTGCTGGACCGCCGGGTCCTTGCCGGGCAGACCGTAGGCCTGCGGGGCAGGCGTGCTGACCGTTATGGCGTCGCCCATGCTGTAAAGGCTGTTTTTCCCGCTCGCGGCGCGCTGGGCGGCGACGAGAGCGTAGAGCCCCTGCTCGGAGGACACGGCGTTGTCGCCGGATTCCTCGCGGGAGTGGAGGAAGCTGCCGTTGGAATTGCGGTAGCTCATCAGCCCGTCGAGGGCGGACTTGCCGTTCTTGACGAAGCGGGAGTCCGTCAGCGAGACGCCGCATTCGCACAGCCCGACGACGATCTGGGCCGTGGATTCGCATGTCGAGGAGACGTAGAAGCTTTGGAAGGTGCCGTCGTCGTTCTGCATCTTGCTCAGACAGTCGAGAGCCTTGTCGACCGCGTTTTTGACGGCGGTCTGCGACTGATACTTCGCAAGCGCCTGCAGGGCCATGCCGGTGATATCCGCGTCGGCGCTGCCCGATTTGGAGGTCGGCGTGGAGTTGAGGTTCCAGCCGCCGTCGTCGAGCTGGGAGTTGACGATGCGGTCGACGTACATCTGCTTGGTGGCCTGGGTCTTGCCGGCGGGCGCGGTCGGCATGGAATAGCCGCGCGAATTGAGCGCTATAAGAGCCCATATGGGACCGTTGAGCCCCGTGCCCAGGACTTTCTCATAGTCCGCGAGCGGGGCGACGAGGTCATACCCGCCGACGTTGGTCGCATCCTTGCCGATGGCGGCGAGGGCTATCACGGTGCGGGAATAATCGGTATATTTATTTGTGCTGAGAACGCCCTTTTTGTCCTTTACGTACTGCTCGACGGCGGCGTAGTAATCCTGATAATACTTATCGGGAACGGAGTATCCGCTTCGCGCTATGCCGAGTATGGCCCATTCGCTGCCGTAGCTCGGTGCGGAGATGCGGCCGTACATATACGCGGCCGAGCCGCTGACCTTGGAGCTGCCCGGCGAAGCCGTGGCCGCGGAGGCGGCGGAGGCGAGCCCGAGCATGAGCGCGAGAGCCAGCATGATGGCGACGAGGCGTTTTTTCATATTTGACCTCCCGAAAAAGCGCGAAGCGCATAATGAGCATAATATAATAGAATATTATACACCGCCCTTCGCCAAAAGGCAACATTTAGAAAGCGCGCCCCCGTCCCCAATGGCTTCCCCCCTCGGGGGGAAGCCTTTTTTGCGCAAAAAAACGAACAAAGGCACGACCTATGCCGTGCCTTTGCCCGTACGGAAGAGTTTTGCAAAAGTGAAGGAGGATATGAAAAGAAGACCTTATCGTTTTGTTATCTCGGCTCGCCGAGGAAGAACAGCGCCAGCGTCCCCGGCCCGCTGTGCGCGCCGATGACCGGCCCGATGTTCGATATGTGCGCCGCCTTGTGCCCGCAGGACTCCGCGAGCATGCCCTCGAGCCGCTCCGCGTCCTCGAGGCAGTCGCCGTGGGAGATGAAGTATATCCCGCCCGACGGGTCGAGCGCCGTCTTGACGTATTTGTCCGCCATCGCCTTGAGCGCGAGCCGACGCCCGCGCACCTTCGACATGCTGATGAGGTGCCCCTCGTCGTCGACGTGCAGGACCGGCTTGATGCCGAGCACCGTCGCCGCGAAGCACGCCGCCGCGCTCACGCGCCCGCCCCGCTTGAGGTAGACGAGATCGTCGACCGTGAACCAGTGGCAGACGCGCGGGACGGTCTCGGTCACGTACGCCGCGAGCTCGTCAAGCGCCGCGCCCGCGTCCCTGCGCTCCTTCGCGAGCCAGACGAGCAGCCCGTGCCCCGCCGAGGCGCAGAGCGAGTCCACGACGACGACGCGGCTGCCGGGGTGCTTCGCCTCGACCTCCGCGGCGGCCATCTGCGCCGAGCCGAACGTCCCGCTCAGGCCCGACGAGAAGCAGATATAGAGCACGTCGCGCCCGGCCGCGACCTCGCGCTCGAAGACCTCCGCGAGGTAGTCGGGGTTGGCGGCCGAGGTCTGGTAGACGACGCCCTCGCGCATCTTGTCGTAGAATTCCTTGACGCCGATCTCGCGGTCTGTGTGCTCCTCGGCGGAGCCGACGCTCTTGAACGTCAGGTCGAGGCGGCGTACGCCCCATTCGGCGAGCTCGGCCTCGTCTATGTCGCAGCCGGAATCGGTCAGGATGATATAGTCTCTCATGGGGTCTCCTCCGGGCGTTATCCGGCGGGAGACCTCCTCATGCGGTCGAGCTCTCCGCGGATACGCTCTTTTATCATTTCGCTGAGCTCCGGCGCGCGCATGCCCGCGTACTCCTCCGGCCGCACGGGCGGGAGGACGGATACGCGCACGGTCGCGGGGCGAAGGCGCCCGCGCTCCTCGAAGCATTTATACGATCCGTCTATCGCGAACGGAACTATGACGCAGTTTGATTTCAGCGCGGCCTTGAACGCGCCGTGCTTGAACTCGCCCATTTCGGGGCCGCGGCTGCGCGTCCCCTCCGGGAAAATGACGACCGAGCGGCCCGCGGCGAGCTTCGCCGAGGCCTTGCGGATGCCGAGCAGGCTGTCGCGCGGGTTCTCGCGGTCGATGGGAATGGAGGCGAGCAGGTCGACGCAGATGTTCACGACCGGGAGCTTGGCTATGGACTTCTTCAGCAACAGGCACTTCATCGGCCCGAGATATAAAAGCGCCACGAGCGCGTCGAAGTAGCCCTGATGGTTGCCGACGTAGAGCGCGCCGCCCTCGGGGAGGTTCTCGCGCCCCTCGACGGCTATCTTAGCTCCGGCCACGCGAGCCATGAAGCGCACGGGCGGCGCGAACACCGCCGCCGCGGCCTTGTTCGGGCCCGCGTCCTCGCTCCTGTCCCTGAAAAGCCACAGCACGAAGAAGACGGGGGACAGCACGAGCAGCAGCAGCGCCGCCAGAAAGACCCATATGACCGTTCGTATCACGTCAGCTCACCTCGCCGGTACGATTGCGCCGAATGGCGCACTAGTAATTATATACCATTCCCGTACCGCCCGCAACTCCCGCGCGGCGTGAGCGCGGAGGGGGGCTTTCTTGTCGAAAAATGCAAGGTCAGCTTGCAAGATAGATCATTTAATCTAATCTACGAGATTAGATTACCACAAGCAGCGGATCATGTCAACAGGAAATTTGTCGGATATACTTGCGCGGGCGACGCGGCGGGGCTATAATTCAATAAAAGGAAGTGATGCGCCGTGACGTTCGATAAGACGCTCATCGCGGGCAAGCTGAGGCGCTGGGAAAAGTACCTCGACGAATATAAGCTCCCCGACTGGGAGGACATCCCGGACATCGGGCTCTATATGGAGCAGGTCATCGCGCTGCTCAAATATTATCTCGACTATCTCCCGCCCGAGCTCAAGGAGGAGCAGTTCCTGACCGCCGCGGCCATCAACAACTACGTCCGCAAGAAGGTCATGCCCGAGCCCGTCAAGAAGAAGTATTACCGCGTGCACATCGCATACCTGCTGATCATCTGCTCGCTCAAGCACAGCCTCAGCATCCCGACGCTGCAGACGATGATCCCCGTGGACCTCTCCGTGGACGAGCTGCGCGTATTTTACGAGTCCTACGTGCGCAGGCACAGGCTCGCCGCCAAGTATTTCATCGCGCAGGTCAGGGAAGTCGCCGCCGGCATACTCGACCATTCGGGCGGCTCCGAGGTCTCGACGGCGAGCACGGCCGAGCTCATAACGACCTCCGCCGTAGTCAGCGGCTTTTCACGCCTGCTGGCGGAAAAGCTCCTCCTTCTGGAGGGAAAGAGCCTCGAGGAAGTCGGCAACATAGAGGCCAAACGGCCGGAAAAGTAAAAAAGCGCAAAAAGACCGGGGGAACGGATTTCCGTTCCCCCGGCTTTTTCTTTGCATTTCAGAACTTGGGAAGCGAATCGAAGCTGGCCTGAAGCTCCTCGTCGGTGGGGATGTAGTCGTCCATGAGGCCGTTGTGGAACTTCTCGTAGGCGACCAGATCGAAGTAGCCCGTGCCGGTGAGGCCGAAGACGATGTTCTTCGCTTCGCCTGTCTCGCGGCACTTCGCGGCCTCGTCCATGGCGACCTTGATCGCATGGGAGCTCTCCGGCGCGGGGAGGATGCCCTCGACCCTCGCGAAGGCCTCGGCCGCCTTGAAGACCTCCGTCTGCGGGACGGATACGGCTTCCATGAGGCCGTCGTCGTAGAGCTGGGAGAGGACGGGGCTCATGCCGTGGTAGCGCAGGCCGCCGGCGTGGTTCGGCGCGGGGATGAAGTTGCTGCCGAGGGTGTACATCTTCGCCAGCGGGCAGACCATGCCGGTATCGCAGAAGTCGTAGGCGTAGACCCCGCGCGTGAAGCTCGGGCAGGAGGCAGGCTCGACGGCGATGATGCGCGCGTTGAGCTTGCCGAGTATCTTGTCGCGCATGAAGGGGGCGATGAGGCCTCCGAGGTTGGAGCCGCCGCCTGCGCAGCCGATGATGACGTCGGGGACGATGTCGTATTTCTTCAGCGCCGCCTCGGTCTCGAGGCCGATGATGCTCTGATGCAGGAGGACCTGATTGAGCACGCTGCCGAGAACGTATCTGTAGCCGGGGTTGGATACCGCGACCTCGACGGCCTCGCTTATCGCGCAGCCGAGGCTGCCCGTCGTGCCGGGATGGGCCTCGAGTATCTTTCGGCCGACGTTCGTCGTGTCGGAGGGCGACGGGGTCACGGACGCGCCGTAGACGCGCATGACCTCGCGGCGGAAGGGCTTCTGCTCATAGCTGACCTTGACCATGTAGACCTTGCAGTCGAGCTGGAAGTAGGAGCAGGCCATCGAGAGGGCCGTGCCCCACTGGCCGGCGCCCGTCTCGGTCGTGACGCCCTTGAGGCCCTGCTTTTTGGCGTAGTAGGCCTGAGCTATGGCGGAATTTAGCTTGTGAGAGCCGGAGGTGTTGTTGCCCTCGAACTTGTAGTAGATGTGGGCGGGGGTGTCCATCGCCTTTTCAAGGCAGTAGGCCCTTACCAGCGGGGAGGGGCGGTACATCTTGTAAAAGTCGTATATCTCCTGCGGTATCTCGAAGTACGGGGTGTCGTTATCAAGCTCCTGCGCGATGAGCTCGTCGCAGAAGACGGGGGCGAGGTCCGCCGCGCTCATGGCCTCGTGCGTGCCGGGATTGAGCAGGGGAGCGGGCTTGGTCTTCATGGCGGAGCGAAGATTGTACCATGCCTTCGGCAGCTCGTCTTCTGTCAGATATATTTTGTAAGGTATGTTTTCCATGTCAAAATTCCTTTCTCATTTTGAAATTTAAGAATGATAGAGCGCGGTGCGTGTCGTTGTCAAAAAGATGTTACAGGCGCGCGCAGCGCCAGGATTTGGCCAGAATGAACATATCTTATCCTCCTCAATCCTTTTCGTCAAGAAGCTCGAAAAGGTCCTCCTCGCCGAGAGCCGGCATGCCCGCCTCCGCGAGCGCCTTCTCCGCCAGAGCGCAGTCGTCCACGCGGAGGACCGCGCAGGCGCTCTGCCGCGTCGCCGTGAAGGCGTACATGTATTCTATATTCACCTTCGCGTCCTCAAGGACCTTGAGGACCTCGTAGAGGTTGCCGGATCTGTCGTCCATGCGGACGGCGATGACGTCCGTCGTCATGACGGCGGTCTTTTCCGAGAGCGCCTTTTCCGCTTTCGCGGGGTCGGGGGCGATGAGCCTCAAAATGCCGAAGTTGAGCGTGTCCGCGAGGCTGAGCGCCCGCAGGTTTATCCCCGCCTCGGAGACGAAGCGGAGCGCCTCGGCGAGCTTGCCGGGCTTGTTTTCGAGATATACCGAAAGCTGCTTGATCGCCATTTTACCTGCCTCCCTTGTCGACGAGGTTTCGTCTGTCTATGACTCTTACCGCCTTGCCCTCGCTGCGCTCTATCGTCATCGGCGGGACGAGGTGCATCCTCGGCCCTATGCCGAGCATCTGGCGCATCGCGCCGGCGAGCCGCTGCTCCTTGGCCTGGATGTCGGAGACCTTGTCGGAGAACATGTCCTTCGGCAGCTCGACGTAGACGTCCAGCGTGTCGGTGTTGTTCTTCCTGTCGACCTCGATGCGGTAGTTCGGGGTGTAGCCCTCGTTCAGGAGGACCGTCTCTATCTGGCTCGGGAAGACGTTGACGCCGCGGATTATGAGCATGTCGTCGCTCCTGCCTCTGGGCTTGCACATCTTGACGTGCGTCCTGCCGCAGGAGCATTTTTCGCGCGTCAGAACGCAAATGTCGCGCGTCCTGTACCGCAGGAGGGGGAAGGCCTCCTTATCCAGCGACGTGAAGACAAGCTCGCCCTGCTCGCCCTCGGGGAGCACTTCGCCCGTGTCGGGGTCGATTATCTCGGCGTAGAAGTGGTCCTCGTTTATGTGCATGCCGTTTTGCTCGGAGCACTCGAAGGCGACGCCGGGGCCGCTTATCTCGGTCAGGCCGTAAATGTCGTAGGCCTTTATGCCGAGGCTCTTTTCTATGCTGCGGCGCATCTCCTCGGTCCATGGCTCGGCGCCGAAGATGCCGGCCTTGAGCCTGTTGTCCTCGGGCTTATAGCCCTTCTCGGCGAGCGTCTCGCCTATGTAGGCCGCGTACGAGGGGGTGCAGCAGAGTATCGTCGCGTTGAGGTCCATCATGAACTGTATCTGGCGGTCCGTGTTGCCGGAGGACATCGGCAGCGTCAGGCAGCCGACCTTGTGCGAGCCGCCGTGCAGGCCGGAGCCGCCGGTGAAGAGCCCGTAGCCGTAGCAGACCTGGCAGACGTCCTCTTTCGTGCCGCCTGCGGCGACGATGGCCCTCGCGCAGCACTCCTCCCAGATGTCTATGTCGCCCTGCGTATAGAAGGCGACGACGCGCTTGCCGGTCGTGCCGGAGGTGGAGTGGATGCGCACGCAGCTAGCCAGGTCCGTCCCGAGCAGGCCGTAGGGGTACGCCTCGCGCAGGTCGCTCTTGGAGAGGAACGGGAGCTTGCGGATATCGTCGACGGACTTGATGTCGTCGGGGGAGACGCCCTTGGCGTCCATGAGCTTTTTATAATAGGGCACGTTTTCGTAAACGTGGCGGACCTGCCGGAGGAGCTTCTCGTTCTGGATGGCGAGTATCTGCTCTCTCGGGGCGGTCTCGATATCTTTCTGGTAATAACCGCTCATATCACGGTCTCCTTAATATTTATTATTTGCCGAGGTTATCTGTGATCTCGACGGTCTTGCTCTCCTTGTAGCAGGAGAACTTTTCCTCGACGCCGTCCGGCAGCGTCTTCTGCGTCAGCGCGCTGACTATCGGGACGATGACGAGGCCGCCGACCATGGCGAACACGCCGGAGTAGATGGAGTTGCGGAATACGAAGCCGAGAACGGGGATATCGGCGACGGAGAAGGCCCCCAGCGAGACGAGAAGCTGCACCGTCTCGAGCCCGACGCCGAATATGAACGAGGCGGCGACGGAGGCCTTGGTTATCTTCTTGCTGTAAAGCCCGTAGAGGAACGGGGCGAGGAACGCGCCCGCCAGAGCGCCCCACGATACGCCCATCATCTGGGCGATGAAGAGGTTCTTCTGCTTGACCTGCACTATCGCGATGACTGCCGAGATGATGATGAAGACCGCGATGAGCAGGCGGATGAGGAGCATCTTGCGCTTTTCCGTCAAAGGCTTCCTGCTCATCGGCTCGATGAAGTCGAGCGTGACCGTCGAGGAGCTCGTCAGCACCAGCGAGGAGAGCGTCGACATCGAGGCAGAGAGGACGAGGACCACGACCACGCCGATTATGACGGCGGGCAGGGTCGAGAGCATCTTGGGGATAACGGCGTCGAAGCCGACCGAGGCGACGTCCACGTCATAGAGCCGGCCGAAGCCGCCGAGGAAGTAGCACCCGCCGGCGACGATGATCGCGAAGAAGGTGGAGATGACGGTGCCCTTTTTGATGTTGCCCTCGTTTTTTATCGCGTAGAACTTGCCGACCATCTGCGGCAGGCCCCACGTCCCCAGCGAGGTCAGCAGCACGACGAAGAGCAGGAAGAGGGGCTGCGGGCCGAGGAAGGAGGCGTATTCCCATCCGCCGTTGGAGCCGGTCGCGAGCTGAGAGATCGCCGTCATCAGCCCTCCGTTGTCGCGGAGCACCGCGCCTATGACCGCCGCGATGCCGACCAGCATTATGATGCCCTGAATGAAGTCGTTGAGCGCCGTTGCCATGTAGCCGCCGAGGATGACGTAGAGCCCCGTCAGGACGGCCATTACGATGACGCAGAGCGTGTAGTCTATGCCGGGAAACGCCGTGTAAAAGAGCCTCGAGAGGCCGTTATAGAGGGAGGCGGTGTAGGGAATGAGAAAGACGAAGGTTATGGCGGAGGCCGCGATCTTCAGCCCCCGCGAGGTAAATCGCGTCCCGAAAAAGTCGGGCATCGTCCTCGCGCCGAGGTGCTGTGTCATGATCCTCGTGCGTCTGCCGAGGATTATCCACGCCAGCAGCGAGCCGATAAAGGCGTTTCCGAGGCCTATCCACGTCGAGGCCATTCCGAAGCTCCAGCCGAACTGCCCCGCGTATCCGACGAAGATGACGGCGGAGAAATAGGAGGTGCCGTAGGCGAAAGCGCTGAGCCAGGGGCCAACGCTTCTTGACCCGAGAACGAAGCCGTTTACGTCGGATGCGTGTTTTCTCGAGCGGATGCCGATGATCATCATGACCGCGAAGAATACGATGATCAGGACGCCCGAAATGATGGAAGTCGGATTCATGCCTTAAGTTACCTTTCTTGTTTCATAATAAAAAACTATGCGGTACAGATCGATCTGCACCGCATAGGATTTATGCCTGTCTCAAAATCCGCGCAACAAATCGACCTTACTACCTACATAGTAAAGTAAAACCAGAACCAATAGCGATTTGCGGCGGTATTGCGAGTATTCATGTCTTTCTCCGGGGATGCGGCGAGGGGATTAACAAACGCCGCGATCCGTGATATATTTTACTTGTGCCGTAGTATAACACCGCGATTTTATCTTGTCAACTATTTTTTTACATTATCATCGAATTAAAGCGCGCCGCATTCCGAAAAAAGCATCCCGCGGCGCACGGAGGAAGATATGGCCGTCCGGAAAATGACCGCCGCCGCGCTCGGCGCGGTGCTTATCATAATATGTTCGTGGCTGACGGTGCCGTTCGCCGTGCCCTTCACGATGCAGACCTTCGCGGTGTTTTGCGTCCTCATCCTGCTCGGGGGAAAGCTCGGCACGGCTTCGATCGGCCTCTTCGTCCTGATGGGGCTCGTCGGGCTGCCCGTCTTTTCCGGCTTCAGGGGCGGCGTCGGCGTCCTTCTCGGGCCGACGGGCGGATACATCATAGGATTTATTTTCGCGGGGCTTTTATATATGATGCTAGAGCCCGCCGCGGAAAAAAGCAAATGGATAAGGGCGGCCGTCCTCGCGGGAGGGCTCGCGCTCTGCTACGCCGTGGGGACGCTGTGGTTTCTCGTCGTTGCGCGCCGCGGGGGGACGGACTACGGCCTCGGCAAGGTCCTCGCGATATGCGTCCTGCCTTATATACTGCCCGACCTCGCCAAGCTCTGGCTCGCCATGTTCGTCGGCGGCAGGCTCAAGGGGAAGATAAAGCTCCCCTGAGAGGGGCCCGAAGACCGAAAAACGCTGCGGCGGGGAAGCTCTTTCCCCGCCGTTTTCATGCACTTTTCCGGAGCTCGAAAAAAACTATTGACAAAGCGGAAAAAACGCCTATAGTAGAGCCGTTGCGGATATTTCTCCGTAGTCTGTTTTTCAAGGAAATCTCTCCATGAACGAAGCAAAAAGACTCTACGGGCGCTTCGGCCGCGCCCCCTCGCCGATACGGCGCGGGACGCCCCGGCTGCGCGGTTTTCTGAAAAAGAACGTCGTCATGGTCGTCGCGTTTTTCGCCGCCGCCGTGACGACTCTCATAGTCCCCATAGACAAGGCGTATCTCGGCTATTTCGACTTCAAGACGCTGACCTGCCTTTTCTGCGTGCTCGCCGTCGTCTGCGCCCTGCGCGACATTAACTTCTTCTATGCGCTCGCGCGCAGGGTCGTCCGCATATTCAAAAACGCGCGCATGAGCGTGCTCGGCCTCGTCTATATCACGTTCATCGGCTCCATGCTCATCGCCAACGATATGGCGCTGCTGACGTTCCTGCCGCTCGGCTTCCTCGTCCTGAGCTCGACGGGGAAGGAGAAATACATGGCCTTCACGTTCGTCATGCAGAACGTCGCGGCCAATCTCGGCGGCATGCTGACGCCCTTCGGCAATCCCCAGAACCTCTATCTGTATTCGGCGTTTTCCATCCCGACGGGGGAGTTCATGCGCGTCATGGCCCCGCCCTTCGCGCTGAGCGTCGCGCTGATAACGATCTGCTGCGTCATATTCGTCAAGCCCGAGCCGCTGACCCTCCCCGCCGAGGAGCTGAAGGTCGATAAAAAGCGCGCCGCGCTCTATCTGGGCCTCTTCGCGCTCGCCATCGCGATAGTCTTCCGCGGCATTCCCTATTGGATAGGCCTCGCCGTCATCCCCGCCGTGCTGCTCTTTGCCGACCGCAAGGCGCTCGCCTCCGTGGACTATCCGCTGCTGCTGACGTTCGTCTTCTTCTTCGTCTTCGCGGGCAACATGTCCCGCATCGAGGCCGTGCGCGGCTTCTTCTCCGGCCTTCTGGGGAAGGACACGCTCCTATTCAGCGTGCTGAGCTGCCAGTGCATAAGCAACGTCCCCTCGGCCATACTCCTCTCGCAGTTTACCGGCAACTGGCGCGAGCTCCTCGTCGGCGTGAACATAGGCGGCGTGGGGACGCTCATAGCCTCCCTCGCGAGCCTCATAACCTTCCGCGAGTATTCCAAACGCTGCCCGGGGAAGACGCTGCGCTACGTCGCGGAGTTTTCGGGCTTCAATTTCGCTTTCCTCATCGTGCTGACGGCGTTCATGTCGCTCGTCCGGCTGACATATTGAAAAGGATAAACAATGGAGGCGTCCGGCCGGGCGCCTCCGCTTTTTATTTTTCGGAAAAGTATCGCTCGTAGGCCTTGCGGCAGTATCTTATCGGCTCGGCTTTCGCGGGGTCGCGCGAAAAGTCGTAGGGGCCGTTGACGCGCATGAAGTCGATGATGCCTATATGTATCGCGTCGGCGGGGCAGCCGAAGGCGCAGCGCGTGCAGCAGACGCAGCGCCCGCCGAACTTAAAGCGGCCGTTTTCATATCCGATATTCCCCTCCGGGCAGGCCTCGACGCACTTCATGCAGCGCAGGCACCTGCGCTTGTCCACGCGAAAGAGCCGCCCGTTGACGGGGTAAAAGCCGTGCTCGATGCGGCAGAGGGCGGACATGAACTTCGCCCCCGCCCCCGGCGCGGGCAGGGCGCTTTCCCCGGCGGCAATGGCCCTCGCCGCGGCGGGGATGCGCCTTTTCGCCGTCTCCAGCATGAGCGAGGCGGCCTCGTCGGTATGGCGGAAGATGATGTTGTAGGGCATGATATAGCCGAATTCGCCCTTTATCTCGAAGCCCTTTTTCCGCAGGATGCGCGTCAGCTCGCCCGAGGAGGCGTCGTTGAGCCTCAGCGGCTCGCCGGACGTCTTGAGAAACCATACGCGCCCTCCGCGGCCCGCCTCGAGCCCGCGGCAGAACCTGAGCATCGGGACCGGCGAATTGAAGCCGTAGACGGGGTAGCAGAGGACGAGATCGCCCTCGTCGGCCTTTTCCGAGCCGTCTTTGATTACGTGCAGGGCGGCGTTTTCGCCGAGCTCCGCGAGCGCGTCCCGCAGCTCCTCGGCGCATTTGAGCGTGTTCCCCGTCCCCGAAAAAACGTATATCCCTGTCATTTGACTTCCTCCGCGACGGCGCGCCCGTCCCTCAGCGTATAGATGAAGCGCTCGTCCTCCGCGTGCGAATCGCGCCATATCTGCGCGTGGAAGGGGCTGTGCGCCGCGACGAGGTCCGTGCGCCAGACGTAGGGCGTCAGGCAGCATTCCGGGCACCAGTGGCCCGCCTTGAGGACGGCGTAGGCCGTGGCCTCGAATTCGTGTCCCTCGTGGCAGCGCCAGCGAAGCGGCGCGTAGAGGTCGACGGGGCCCGTCCCCTCCGCGAGGCACTCTCCGCCGCGGAAAGCGGCCGCTCCGCGCAGGTCTTCGGGCATGAGCTCTCCGTCCGGCCTGCTCTCGTCGTATCCGTGGTCGAGAAGCGCAGCGGAGGAAGCGTCAAGCAGCCTTTCGTAATCCGCCGACTCGCAGAGGAGCTCCGTTTCCTCCCAGCTCCGCGGCAGCTTTTCCCAAGCCTCGCGGCCGCCGAAAAATGCCTGCACCCTCGCCTCGTCGCCGTGCGCGAGCCAATAGGCCGGCGCGTTCGTACTGCGCTTGAGCGGGTCTATGACGATCCTGCGCAGGAGCTTCGGAGGGATGAGCCTGCCCGCGCCGTATATGCGGTGATGCGCGGCGTATTCCTCCCAGAATTCGCGGCAGCCCTGCGTGCGGAAGCGAAAGCGATCCTCGAGCTCGCCGCTGTCGGAGAACCAGAAGCAGTGGAAATTGCGCGTGCAGTTGAGCTGCGGGGCGAAGAAATCCTTTACCGAGCCGCCTATGAGGCGAAAGCCGTCGTCGAAGGTCTCATAGCCCGTTTGGCGGGCCGCGGCCCCGCCGCCGATGTTGTAGACCCGCTTCCAGAAGCCGTCGGCCTCGCCGCGCGCGTCGCTGCGGACGATGCTCGCCAGCAGTATCCCGCTGTCGCGCGCCGTGACCCACTCGACGGGGACGTTCCACGGCGTGTGGAACATCAGCCCGTCGCTGATGTTGTTCATGAGTATGTTGTCATAGAGGACGCCGGTCTGCCGCAGGACGGCCCAGCAGGCGAGCTTTGACTCGAGCACGGCAAATTCCGCCGCCGTCTTGCTCTGCCCGTAGACGTCGAAGGCGCTTGTGACGAGCGGATCGCCCACGCGCCCCCAGGGGTGCTTTTCGTTCCTGTCCCCGTAGACTGCGACTGTGGATATATGTATGAATTTGGCTCTGTTGCCCGTCTCGATAACGGCGCGGACGAGGTTTTCCGTCCCGCCGAGATTTGTCCGATAAGTCTCCTCCGCGGCATGGTCGGCCTTCGGCGGGATGACCGCCGCGAGATGGAGCAGATAGTCCGCGCCTTCGCACAGCCGCAGGCAGTCCTCGTAATTTCGCAGGTCCCCGAAGACGACCTCGACGCTGTCCCCGTATCGGCGGCGGAAGAGGCGGAGCGCCTTCTTTCCGCGCTTTGTGCCGCGCAGGAAGACGCGGAGCCGGTTATCCCCGTCCTTCACGAGCTGCGCGACGGCCTCGAGGCCCATCGTCCCGCTTGCCCCGGTGACTGCGATGACGGCCATTTTCTGACGCTTCCTTTCGATGATCGGTGTCGAATATTGATAGATATTATACAACGGAATAAGAGAAAACGCCATAAGCATCAGCGCGGCTTTTTATTGTTTTTTATTGTTTATTGAAATAACGTGCGCGCAATGATATAATAATATTTAATGCGGCGGCAGGACGCCCCCGCCGGAATAATTGTTTATTTCCGGGCCACGGTTTTTTCATAAAGTCTTTATCGCCCGTCCACATTTTTGTAGGATAATCTGCCCAAACCTTAATGGGAGGTATCCGAAATGAAAAATCTCAGACTTATCGCGATATTCGTCCTCGCCGCGGCGCTCCTGCTCGTTTCCGGTTGCGCGGCGAAGGTGGCGCAGACCCCTGCGCAGACCGGCGCGGAGACGACGCCTCAGGTCGTCTCCGGCGCTGAGGAGATATGGATAGAGAAGGGCGCGAAGATCATCACGCTCTCCGGCTCGACCGCGACGGTCGACGGCGCGGCTGTCACGGAATACGACTACACATGGCACGCCGACCCGACGACGGCTCACGACGACGTCAAGGACAGCCCCGCCGAGTACTATATCGGGACGGCTCCCGCCGAGGGCGAGACGATTTACATCGCGCACGACATCGTCTATTTCCCCGAACTCGACGAGAGCGGCTTCGTCCGCGAGAACTACGACGGCGAGACGGAATGGACCTACGCCTACACGGCCGAGGGCTATGAGGACTATCTCTTCGGAACGCTCCCCGTCGAGGGCGATTCCGTCCCGACGCGCATGATGCACTCCGAGGACGACGCATACGCCAACCCCGTCCTGCACATCAACGAGGCCGGCATGTACTACATCAAGGGCTTCTGGAATGGCCAGATCGCCGTCGACGTCGAAGGGGAAGCCCCCGTGACGATCATCCTCGGCGGCGCGGACGTCACCTGCTCCGTCGCCCCGGCGTTCATCGTATACGGCGCCAACGAGAGCGAATCGACTGATATCGGCTCCGCCGGCGTGCAGGTCGTCATCGTCGACGGCAGCGTGAACAACTTCTCCGGAACGAACGTCTTCCGCATCCTCAAGACCAAGTTCAAGGACGACGGCGTGACTCAGAAGAAATCCCATAAGTATGACGGCGCGTTCTACTCCCGCGTCAGCATGGAGATAAACGGGAACGACGGCGTCCTCAACATAAACTCCGAATATGAAGGCCTCGATACCGAGATGCACCTGACGATAAACGGCGGCGTCATCAACATTTGCGCCGACAACGACGGCGTCAACGTCAACGAGGACGACGTCTCCGTCTTCACGCTCAACGGCGGCGTGATGCACATCTTCGGCGGCCTCGGAGCCGAGGGCGACGCGGTCGATTCCAACGGCTATATAGTCATAAACGGCGGCACGATCTACGCCATAGCCAATCCCGGCGCGGACAACGGCATCGACAGCGACTGCGGCACGACGGTCAACGGCGGCACGGTCGTCGCCGTGGGCTCGAACATGGGCGGCAGCAGCCGCACCGTGTATATAGACGGCGAGCTGCAATACGGCGACGCCAGCAGCTTCGGCGGCTTCCCCGGCGGCTTCGGAGACGGGACCTTCCCCGGCGAGCCTCCCGAGGGCTTCGGCGACGGCGAGTTCCCCGGTCAGCCTCCCGAGGGCGGTATGCCCGGTCAGGGCGGCATGCCCGGCTGGGGCGGCGGTCAGGAAGGTACGGCTCCCGGTGCGGAGACGAGCGCCGCGCCCGAAAATTGAATACTCAACATCTGAAATAAAACTATAAATCCGGAGGGATCATCATGGCGATCGGAGTCGGAATCTACGGATACGGCAATCTCGGCCGCGGCGTTGAGCTCGCGGTGACGGCTGCGCCCGATATGGAGCTGCGCGCGGTATTCACGCGGCGCGACCCGGCCTCTCTGAAGACGGAGACGGACGTTCCCGTTTTCTCCTCGGCCGAGGTCGAGAGCTGGAAGGATAAGCTCGACGTGCTCGTCATCTGCGGCGGGAGCGCCTTCGATCTTCCCAAGCAGACTCCGATGCTCGCCTCCTCGTTCAACGTGGTGGACAGCTTCGATACTCACGCGAACATCCCGGCCCACTTTGCCGCCGTAGACGCGGCGGCGAAGGCCGCCGGAAAGACGGCTCTCATCTCCTGCGGATGGGATCCGGGCATGTTCTCGATAAACAGGGTCTACGCCGGGGCGATACTGCCCGACGGCGCGGACTATACCTTCTGGGGCAGGGGAGTAAGCCAGGGCCACTCCGACGCGATACGCCGCATCGACGGCGTGCTCGACGCGCGGCAGTATACCGTCCCCGTTCAGGCCGCCGTCGACGCCGTCAGGCGCGGCGAGGCGCCCGAGCTCACCGCCCGCCAGAAGCACACGCGCGAATGCTACGTCGTCGCCGCCGAGGGAGCCGACAAGGCCCGCATCGAGCGCGAGATAAAGACGATGAAGAACTACTTTGACGAGTACGATACGACCGTCAACTTCATCACGCAGGCCGAGCTCGACCGCGATCACAAGGGCATCCCGCACGGCGGCATGGTCATCAGGAGCGGCCGCACCGCCGGCGGCATGGGCGCCGTCATCGAATACAGCCTCAAGCTCGACTCCAATCCGGAGTTCACGGCGGGCGTGCTCGCCGCGTGCGCCAGAGCCGTCTCGAGATTTGCCCGCGAGGGCCGCGTCGGCTGCCATACGATGCTCGATATCCCGCCCGCGTACCTCTCGCCGCTTTCCGGCGAGGAGCTTCGCGCCCATCTGCTGTAAGAAACCGCCTAATATATACGAAACGAGGAAAAGCCATGAACGAGAACGAAAAATTCTGCTCCGGCAACTGCCAGGAATGCCATGAGGAATGCGAGCACGTCGGCGAGCCCGAGCAGGGCTCCTGCACCGGCGATTGCAGCACCTGCGGCGGCTCCTGCGGCTCCGCTCAGGACATGCGCGCCGAGCTCAACGCGCACAGCAGCGTAAAGCACGCCATAGCCGTCGTCTCCGGCAAGGGCGGCGTCGGCAAATCGACCGTGACGAGCATGCTCGCCGTCGCGATGAACCGCCGCGGCTTCAAGACCGCCGTGCTCGACGCGGACATGACGGGCCCCTCCATCCCGAAGTGCTTCGGCGTAACCGAGCGCGCCGCCGCCTGCGAATACGGCATCCTGCCCGCCGAGACGAAGACGGGCGTCAAGCTGACCTCCATCAACCTCTTCCTCGACGAGGAGGACGATCCCGTCGTCTGGCGTGGCATCATCATCGGAAACACCGTCAAGCAGTTCTGGACGGACGTGTATTGGGGCGACGTGGACTATATGTTCATCGACATGCCTCCCGGAACGGGCGACGTGCCCCTGACGGTCTTCCAGTCCATCCCCGTCGACGGCATCATCGTCGTCACGAGCCCGCAGCAGCTCGTCAGCATGATAGTCGGCAAGGCCGTCAAGATGGCGGAGATGATGAATATCCCCATCCTCGGCATAGTCGAGAACATGAGCTGGTTCGAGTGCCCCGACTGCGGGAAAAAGCACGAGATATTCGGCAAGAGCAGCCTCGAGGAGGTCGCCGCAAAGTACGGCCTGCCCATCCTCGCGCGCCTGCCCATGAGGCCCGACGCGGCCGCCGCCTGCGACGCGGGGAAGGTCGAGGACCTTGCGTTCCCCGAGCTCGAGAGCATAGGCGACAAGCTCTGAGCCATGTCCGCTCTGACAAGACTCAAAACCAGATATATAGGCGACCGCCGCTTCTATGGAATGGTGTTGGCGGTCGCCGTTCCCATTATGGTCCAGAACGGGATCACGAACTTCGTCAACCTCCTCGACAACATCATGGTCGGCCAGCTCGGGACGGAGTCGATGAGCGGGATATCCATCGTCAACCAGCTCATCTTCGTCTTCAATATCTGCATCTTCGGCGCGACCTCCGGCGCGGGCATCTTCACCGCGCAGTTTTACGGCAGCGGGGATAACGACGGGGTCCGGGCGACGTTCCGCTTCAAGCTGATGATCTGCCTCGCTTTCGCGGTCATCTTCGTCGCGGCGTTCGCTCTGCGGGGCGAGCAGCTCATAAGGCTCTATATGAACGACGAGAACGCCGAGAGCGTCCTGCTGGCCGTGACCGAGGGGCGCGATTATCTGAACATCATGATAATCGGGCTCGTCCCGTTCACGTTCTCGGCCGTCTACGTCGGCACGCTCAGGGAGACGGGCAATACCGTCCCGCCCATGGTCGCGGGCATAGCCGCCGTCTTCGTCAATCTCATATTCAACTACATACTCATCTTCGGCAAGCTCGGCGCGCCCGTCATGGGCGTGCGCGGCGCCGCCGTCGCGACGGTCATTGCCCGCTTCGCCGAGCTCGCGATAATCGTCATATGGACGCACACGCACCATGCGCGCTGCCCATTCATGCAGGGGGCGTACAGGTCCATGCGCGTGCCCGGGGCGATAGTAAAGCGCATCCTCGTCAAGGGCGCGCCGCTGATGCTCAACGAAGTGCTCTGGAGCGTCGGCATGGCGATGCTGACGCAGTGCTATTCGCTGCGCGGCCTGAGCGCCATCGCCGCCATGAACATCAATTCGACGATGTTCAACCTCTTCAGCATAGTCTTCATCGCGCTCGGGAGCTCCGTCGGCATCATAATAGGGCAGCTTCTCGGCGCGGGGAAGATGGAGGAAGCGCGCGACGCGGACAGAAAGCTCATCTTCTTCTCCTTCGCCTGCTGCTTCGTCGTCGGCGCGCTGATGTTCGCGGCCTCCGGCGTCATTCCGAAGGCCTACAAGACCAGCGACGAGGTCCGCTCGCTCGCGACGAGCCTGATAAGGGTCGTCGCCGTGCTCATGCCCATCCACGCGCTGACCCACGCCTGCTACTTCACCCTCCGCTCCGGCGGGCGCACGTTCATCACCTTCCTGTTCGACAGCGTGTTCCTCTGGGTCGTGAATTATCCGGTCGTCTGGTGCCTGACCCATCTGACGAAGATGCACATCGTCCCGCTTTACGCCATTTCCAGCGGGCTGGACATAGTCAAGGTCGCAATAGGGCTCGCGATGGTGGCCAGCGGCGTCTGGATACGCAACATAGTCGACTCTCCGGAGCCCGAAAAAGAATAGAAAAAGAGCCGGAGGCGGCGCTTAGAAAGGAAGCGCCGCCTCCGGCTCTTTTTTTGGGGCAGTACGGCAGAAACGAGCACATTGTGCGCCATTAAATAACGTCAGCATACAACCGGACCCGGTTTTTTGCGAGTAGACAGACGAAGGGCCTTTCAAATCTTGACGAGAGGAGGCGTTTGAATGGAGGATGATCGTATCATTGATCTGTATTGGCAGCGAAATGAGAGCGCGATCTCCGAGACCGCGGCAAAGTACGGAAAGTATCTGCACAGCATCTCGTATCGGATCCTCCTAAATACCGAAGACGCGGAAGAATGTGTAAACGATACATACAATGACGCATGGCGGTCCATGCCGCCTTACCGCCCTTCCGTTCTTTCGACCTTTTTGGGAAAGATCACGCGCCGGATATCCATTGATCTATGGAGGAAATACAGCGCGGAAAAGCGCGGCGGCGGTGTAATGGCCCTTGCGCTTGATGAACTGGAAGAGTGTGTGTCGGGAACGGGAGACGTCGAGACTGAGATCGAAAGACTTGCGCTGCAGAATAAGCTGAACGGGTTTCTTTCGGCACTTCCTCGGGTCGAGCGTCAGGTATTCGTGTGCCGGTATTGGTATATGGATCCCATATCCGATATTGCCAAACAGTTCGCTTTTTCTGAGAGCAAGGTCAAGTCCATGCTGTTCAGGACGAGAAATAAGCTCCGCACAATGCTCGCAAAGGAGGGTTACTGAAATGAAAGCAAATGCTCTGCTAGATATGATCGGGAATATCGACGACAGCACCATTGAAGAAGCCAAGAGAAGAAAAAAGCCTGCGATACTGAGATGGACCAAGTGGGCGGCTGTTGCGGCCTGCATATGCATAGCCGTCGGGATCGCCGTTCCCCGGCTTACGGATATGCTTCATAATAAGGGCGGAGCGCCTTCTCAGCCGTATGACGGCCCGGATTCACTTGTGCAGGAGATCGCCGCTCTTGAGTTCAACGGAGCGTATTATGAAGCAACGGATATCCCGGAGGCGCTCGAACGCTACGGCCTCCCGACAGTCATTACGGAAGATATGGCGGGAAAACATCTCTCTTATCTCGAGCCGGATGGGGGGGCCGGCTATAAAGGATCTGCCATAGAAACAGATATCGAACTATTCGAGTATGCTCCCGCTCCGTGCAGAGGCGTCTATGTCATCAGAGACGGCAACAAATACTTGGCCGCCATATTTTGCAATGTTTTCTCGCTTGATGGCAATGCCAATACCGAAATAGCGACCTTGTATCAGTTTTATGGGATTGCCGACGCCGATGATATCGTTTCGATCACGGAGGTCGATCGGGACCGGGATAAAGCGATCGGAAATGCGATCACGGAAAGCAGTGAAATAGTAGCTTTCTACGATCTCAGCAGCTCGCTGACAAGCTACGGGAATGATGATTTTCAGAAAATCGTCTTTGATAGTATTCCGGAAGATCAGCAAGTCAAAGCTCATACGGAATTTGCCGACGACCAAAGGATGATCAGGATCGAAACCAAAGATGGCCTGAGGTTTTACCTCGTCGTATATCCGTCCTTTGGGTGGATATACGGAAACGGTACGCTGTCATACTATCGGATCGATGCCCGGATGGCGGATTGGATCGCCGGAAACCTTAACGGATAAAGCGCTTATATCTTGCCCTGCAAGCCGCAAACTTAGGGCGTGCAGCGCAGAAGCCTCCGGGGCGTCTTCCTTACGGATGGCACTCCCGCCCGGGAGACTTATTTATGCCATAAACAAACGGAGCGCCCCGCGTCTGCGGAGCGCTCCGTATTTATGTAAAGTTACTTGACGTCGTCGATGTATCTTATCGCGGCGAGGGCCGAAACGGCGCCGTCCGCGCTCGCCGTGGTGAGCTGGCGGATGCGCTTGGCGCGGCAGTCGCCCGCGACGTAGAGGCCGGGGAGCACCGTCTCGCAGCTTTCGCCCGCGTCTATATAGCCCTGCGCGTCGAGCTTGACGAGATCGGCGAACACCTCGTTTTCGGGTATGAGCCCGACCGCGAGGAAGACGCCCGCGCAGTCGACGCGGATCTCGTCGCCCGCCTTGGTCTTGACGGTGACGCCCGTGACCTCGCCGCCCTCGGACGTGTAGCCCGTGACGCGCACGCCGCAGATGATGCGGACGTTCGGCGCGGCCCGGAGCTTGTCGGCAAGGGTCTTCTCGCCGGTCAGAAAATCGAGGTCCTGAAGTATCGTGATGCTCTTGCTCGTCTCTGCCAGAAGGACGGCCTCCTGCAGGGCGCTGTTGCCGCCGCCGACGACGGCGACGTCTTTGCCGGCGAAGAATGCGCCGTCGCAGACCGCGCAGAAGGAGATGCCGTTGCCGATGAGCTCCTGCTCGCCCTCAAGGCCGAGCGTGCGGTGCTTTACGCCCGCGGAGATGATGACGGCGCGGCTCTCGAAGACGCTGCCCTCCTCGGTGTAAACGCGGAAGGTCCCGTCCTTTTCTATCTTGTTGACGGTCTCGAGTTCGAGCTCGGCGCCCTTTGCGAGGACCTGCTCTGTCAGCGCGTCGGCGAATTCGAGGCCGCTCATCTCCTGCGTGCCGGGCCAGTTTTCAATTTTCGGAGAGAAGGCGACCTGCCCGCCGAAGCTGTTTTTCTCAAGCACGAGGACGGTCTTGCCCGCCCTCAGGGCGTAGAGGGCGGCCGTAAGGCCGGCCGCCCCTCCGCCTACGCATATGATATCAAACATGGCGCACCTCAGCCCGCGCGGGTGGCGTTGAGGAAGGCCTTGATGTCCGCGACGCCCGCGAACTTCTCAAAGGTCTTGCCGTCGGTGACGACGAGGGTCGGGGCCTGCTTTATGCCGAACTCCGCGACCTTGTCGAGATTTTCCTCGGCGATGAGCTTTTCATAGGTCATTCCGGCCTTGTCGAGCAGGCTCGCGGCGACCTTGCAGTTGGGGCAGGTGGCGCGCGCGAAGAGGATCATGCGGGAATCGCCGAGCGCGACGGGCGCGCCGGTCTCCGTGATGACGGCAACGGGGGCGTCGGCAGGGGTCCTCGGCTTGAGGACGGAGCGCTCGATGCAGTAGACCTGCCTGTCCTTGTATTCCTGGACCTTGCCGTCGTTCCAGTTCTGGACGGGGCGGTAGTAGCCGGTGATGCGGGAGTAGACCTCGGCGGGCTGTCCGCAGTGCGGGCAGGTAAACTGCTCGCCGACGAGGTAGCCGTGCTCGCGGCATACGCTGTAGGTCGGGGAGAGCGTGTAGTAGGGGAGCTGGTAGTTCTCGGCGATCTTGCGCACGAGGGAAGCCGCGGCCTCCCAGCTCGGCAGCTTCTCGCCTAGGAAAGCGTGGAAGACCGTGCCGGAGGTGTAGAGAGTCTGCAGCTGATCCTGGATGTCGAGCGCGGAGAAGATGTCCTCCGTGAAGCTGACGGGCAGGTGGGAGCTGTTGGTGTAGTAGGGGGTACCGTCCATGTTGGCGGTGATGATGTCGGGATAGCGCTCTCTGTCATGCTTGGCGAGGCGGTAGGAGGTGGACTCGGCGGGGGTCGCCTCGAGGTTGAAGAGGTCGCCGTACTTCTCCTGATAGTCGGAAAGACGCTCGCGCATGTGGTTGAGGACGTCCTTCGTGAACTCCTGTGCGGCGGGGTCGGTGAGGTCGGCGCGGAGCCAGCGGGCGTTGAGGCAGGCTTCGTTCATGCCGACGAGGCCGATGGTCGAGAAATGGTTGGCGAAGGAGCCGAGGTAGCGCTTGGTGTAGGGATAGAGGCCCGCGTCGAGCAGCTTCGTGATGACCTTGCGCTTGACGTCGAGGGAACGGGCGGCGATATCCATCATGCCGTTGAGGCGCTCGTAGAACTCCTCGGGGGTCTTGGAGAGGTAGGCTATGCGCGGCATGTTTATCGTCACGACGCCGATGGAGCCGGTGCTCTCGCCGGAGCCGAAGAAGCCGCCGGACTTCTTGCGCAGCTCGCGCAGGTCGAGGCGCAGGCGGCAGCACATGCTGCGCACGTCGCTGGGCTCCATGTCGGAGTTGATGTAGTTGGAGAAGTAGGGCGTGCCGTACTTGGAGGTCATCTCGAACAGGAGCTTGTTGTTCTCCGTCTCGGACCAGTCGAAGTCGCGGGTTATCGAATAGGTCGGGATGGGATACTGGAAGCCGCGGCCGTTGGCGTCGCCCTCGATCATGATCTCGATGAACGCCTTGTTGACCATGTCCATCTCGCGCTTGCAGTCCTTATAGCAGAAGTCGAGCTCCTTGCCGCCGACAATGCAGGGCAGCTCCGCGAGGTCCGCGGGGACGGTCCAGTCGAGGGTGATGTTGGAGAAGGGAGCCTGCGTGCCCCAGCGCGACGGGGTGTTGACGCCGTAGACGAAGCTCTGGATGCACTGCTTTACCTCTTTGTAGGAGAGGTCGTCGACCTTGACGAAGGGGGCGAGGTAGGTGTCGAAGGAGGAGAACGCCTGCGCGCCGGCCCACTCGTTCTGCATGATGCCGAGGAAGTTGACCATCTGGTTGCACAGCGTGCTCAGGTGGCTGGCGGGGGAGGAGGTGATCTTGCCGGGGATGCCGCCGAGACCCTCCTGAATGAGCTGCTTGAGGCTCCAGCCCGCGCAGTAGCCGGTCAGCATCGAGAGATCGTGCAGGTGCATGGCCGCGCTGGAGTGGGCGCGGGCGATCTCCTCGTCGTATATCTCGCTGAGCCAGTAGTTGGCGGTGATGGCGCCGGAGTTGGAGAGGATGAGGCCGCCGACGGAATACGTGACGGTGGAGTTTTCCTTGACGCGCCAGTCGTTTATCTTGAGGTAGTTGTCGACGGTCTTCTTATAGTCGAGGACGGTCTCGTCGATGTTGCGCAGGTTCTCGTGCTGCTTGCGGTAGAGGATGTAGGCCTTGGCGACGTCGCCGTAGCCCGCCTCGCCGAGAACGTGCTCGACGCTGTCCTGAATGTCCTCGACGGCGATGAGCTCGTCGGTTATCTTCTTCTGAAAGTCGGCCGTGACCTTCAGAGCGAGAAAATCGATGATGTCGGGGGTGTAGTTGGTGTCGGTCGCGACGAAGGCCTTCTCGATCGCGGCTCCTATCTTGGAGATCTCGAAATCGACGACCTTACCGTCTCTTTTTATGCATCTGTACATGGCGTTCCCTCCGGGCCGCTCGGCCCTTTATCATAAAAATATTATTAAAAAACGATGTGTGCGCCCGGAAGGCGCAATGCACCCCCGGGAGCACACATAGATTAGCATAGGCCAAATATTATGTCAATATAAAATCCCAAAATATTGATGACAAATTGGATACAAACCACAATATGTAGTTATATTAACTGTTTCATTCTATCCCGCGAAGCTCCGCCGAGGGGACGTAAAGCCGCAGAACGTCAAGCATTCCGCGCGCCTGCTCCGCCGTCGGGGAGGACATGGGCGCGCCGACCGTATCGCCCGAATCCTTGTATCCCTGAATGAAAAAGGCCCTCGCGCCGCGCACAAGGCGGCCTATGGCGTGGAAATCCTCCGGGGTGTGCGTATCGGGGGAGACGGTCGTCCTGAATTCGTACTGCACGGAGCCTTCCATCAGCAGTGAGATCGAGCGCTCTATCGGCGCGAGGTCGAGCCCGGGGACGCCCGTCAGCGCGGGGTATTTTTCCGGTGCGCCCTTAATATCCATGGCGACGTAGTCGAGAAGCCCCTCGTCCATGAGCGCCTTGAGCCTATCCGGCAGGCAGCCGTTCGTGTCGAGCTTGACGAGCGCGCCGCGCTCGCGCAGGGCGCGGATGAAGTCCGCGAGGTCGGGCTGCAGGAGGGGCTCGCCGCCCGTCAGGCAGACGCCCTCTATGATGCCGCGGCGCTTATCCAGCAGCGCGAAGACCTCCTCCGGGTCTATGACGGGCTGCTCGGCGGGCCGCAGGACGAGCCCGGCGTTGTGGCAGTAGGGGCAGCGCAGGTTGCACCCTCCCGTAAAGACCGTGCAGGCGACCCTGCCGGGCCAGTCGAGGAGAGTCAGCTTTTGAAATCCGCAGATGAGCATGTCGGCGCCTCCGTTTTCTTTCCTGAAACTATTTTACCACTAAAACCGTCCCGATAGAAACTTTTTTCTCTTTCGCGGGCAAAAAAGCGGCGCGGCCTGTCGGGCCGCGCCGTCCGTATCCCGGTAAATATCAACCCTGCTTTTCCTCGGGCTCTTTTTTCGCCTTGCGCCTGAAGATGAAGGAGCGGAAGGCGATGATCTCGATGACGATGAAGAGCACGACGAGCAGGCCGAGCGTTATCCAGGATTTCGTTATGCCCTGCGGCGCGACGGCGAGCAGCAGGAGCATCGGGAAGCCGAAGACTATGGCCCAGAGCTGCTGATATACGAGGTTGTTCGCCGCCGGGGTCTCGAAGCCGGGGTCGCGCTCGCGCAGGAGGATGACGCCCGTGCTCGCCGTGCCGGTCAGCATGCCGTACATCGCGAGCCACGCCTCGTCCTCGTAGTTCGGGAAGAGGCGCTTGCACGTGAAGCGGAGCAGGAAGTACGTCACGACCGCGCCGACGACGCAGATGACGGAGAGCGGGACGATGAATTCCCTTATCGTGAAGGCGCGCAGGTCGATGGCCGCTATCGAGGCGACGACCATCATGTCGAACATGAAGCCCGCTATGCGCGACTGCATGAAGTTGTTGGTGTACTCGCGCTTTATGACGTTGGCCTTCTTCAGCCCGCGCAGTATCGTCTTGAGCAGGATGGCGAAGACCGTGCCGAAGAGGAAGTTAAAGCCCCAGATGAGAGGCTGGACGGTGTTGTAGCCGAAGTTTCCGAGGACGCCCGTCTCTATAATGGCGTTTATCCCCGCCATGAAGCCGTAGGCCGCTATGTACGCCACGAAGGCGAGCGCTATCTGGACGGTGAGCTTGTCCATGGACTCGGAGAGGGGTATCTCGCCCTTGCCGGAGATGTGCGTGAGGTGCTCGTCGTAGTCCGCGCCTATCTCGCCGCTGATGCGGCCCTTGCGGCGCAGGACGTTGAGGAAGATTATCCCGCCGACGCTCGCGGCGATGAAGCCGACGGCCGCGACGGTCAGGCCGAAGCTCGTGCCGTTGGCGAAACCGTAGTTGACCTCGTAGTTGTGGCCCCAGTTATAGGCCTGCCCGGGGCCCTGCCCGAAGCCCATCGGGAGCAGGAGGCCCGCGGCGGGGAAGCTGCCGAGCGCGTAGGAGAAGCCTATCGTGATGGCGAGGCCGGCTATGGCCTGCAGGAGATACCCCGCGACGGTCGTGAGGCCCGTGTTGAATATGTCGCGCTGGCGGTGCGGGTCCTTCTCGCGCTCTATCGTCTTGAGGCTCATGGCGACGAAGCCAAGGCCGAGCCCGTGGTATGTCAGCGCCTCGAGCGTCCTGACGTCGAGCATGGCGTTGCCCGTTATCTTTTTATAGATATAGCCCGCGATGAGGACGAGGAAGCCGCCGAGGACGGAGCTGGGTATCATCGAGCGCCTGAGCGGGGGAATGACGCGCCGCAGTACGTTCGCGGCCATCATGCCGATAAGCAGCACGGTCAGCACGATGATGAAGTTCCATACGCTGAGATCCCAAAGGTTCGTAGTCATGGCTCTGCCTCCGAGAAAAAAACTTATAAAAAATTATAAAGGAAAGCACGCCTTATGTCAAAATAATTTGCGCGCCGCGGGCGGCGAGGTTGTAAATCCGGGCTCCCCGTGCTACAATCGACGGGACAAGAAAGCGCGCACGCGCTCTCAAGGAGGTCTCACATGCTTGTCATAAAGAATTTTTCGAAAACGTACAAGGGCGGCAACAAGGCTGTCGACGATCTGTCGCTCCATGTCGAGCCGGGAGTCATATACGGCTTCATAGGCCATAACGGCGCCGGAAAGACGACGACGATACGCTCCGTCGTCGGCGCGATGACCTTCGATTCCGGCGAGATACTCATAGGCGGCAAGTCCATAACCGCCGAGCCGGACGAGGCTAAGCGCCTCATGGCGTACATACCAGACAGCCCCGAGGTATACGACAACCTGACGGGGACGCGCTTTCTCGATTTCGTCGCGGACGTCTACGGCGTCGGCGCCGCCGAGCGCCGCGAGCGCATCACGCGCTACGGCGACATGTTCGAGATAACCTCGCGCCTCGGCAACGTCATAAGCACCTACTCCCACGGCATGAAGCAAAAGCTCGTCATCATCTCCGCGCTCCTCCACGCCCCGCGCCTGCTGGTGCTCGACGAGCCCTTCGTCGGGCTCGACCCGAAGGCCGCGTTCACGCTCAAGGAGATCATGCGCGACATGACGAGCGACGGCTGCGCCATATTCTTTTCCACCCACGTCCTCGACACGGCGGAGAAGCTCTGCGACCGCGTCGCCATAATCAAGAACGGCCGCCTCGTCGCCGAGGGGACCATGGACGAGATACGGGGCAACGAGAGCCTCGAGCACGTATTTCTGGAGCTGATCGACCATGATGCTTAAGCTTGCCGGCATATACTGGGCCGAGCAGCTCAAGCTCGGGTCCCTGAAAACGGACAAGAAGACGCGTTGGCGCCTCGTCGGCCTGCTCGCCCTCGGGGTATACGTCTTCGCGATGGTCTATTCCTTTGCGTCGTCGATGGCGGCCTCGCTCTCGGAGTCGGGCTCGCTCGCGCGTCTGGCAGAGCTCTTCATGACCGCGGGCAGCGGCCTCGTCATCCTCTCGACGCTGTTTTCCGCGCGCGATATTTTGTTTTCGTATAAAGACCGCGAGATGCTCTCCGCCATGCCAATAAAAAGAGGGACGCTCGTCGGCTCGCGCGTGCTGATTTTGCTCATCTACGAGAGCGTCTTCACGTTCATGCTGATGCTGCCGATGTTCGTCGCCCTCGGGCGGCACATGACCGTCGAGCCGTATTATATCCTCTGCGCCGTCGTCGGCTGTCTGCTGACCGCGTGCGCGCCCGCAGTCATCGGCGCCGTCCTCGGGACGGGGCTCTCGGCGCTGCTCTCCGGTTTTCGCGGAGCGAAGATACTGCGCTACGCCGTGCTCGCGCTGTTCGCGCTGGGCGTGATGGCCGTCTCGATGAGCACGGGCTTTACCGCGGGAGGCGGCAGACTGAGCGAAGAGGCCGTCGGGAAGCTCGACGACGCCATGGCCTCCGTGCGCAGCTTCCTGCCGACGGTGCGCCTTTTCTCCGACGGGCTCTCGGGCGATCCGCTCAAGCTCGCGGCCTTCGTCCTCGTCAGCGTCGCGCTGACGGCTCTGCTCATATTGTTCGCGGCGAAGCTCTCGCCCTGCATAGGCGCCCGCTCGGAGGGCGGCGGAGCCGCGCGCGGCTACGTCCCCGAGAAGACGAGGAGCCTCTCGTCGGCGCTCTTCCGCAGGGAGTCCGGGCTCTATTTCGGCTCGCCGCTCTACGTCTTCAACACGGCCTTCGGCCTGCTCATCCTCATAATAGGCGCCGCCGCGGTCGTCATACTCCGCAGGAGGCTGCTCGATACGCGCTTTATGCTCGAAGCGAGCGAGATGATGTACGCCATGCTGCCCTTCATCTTCGCGATGTTCGTCTCGATGTGCCCGATAACGGCGTGCACGATATCCATGGAGGGCAGGCGCTTCTGGCTGCTGCGCTCGATGCCGATCCCGGCGAAAAAGGTGCTCGCCACGAAGCTCCGCTTCGCGCTGACAGTCGAAGTCGTGCCCGTCATTGTCGCGGCGACGGCTCTGCAGTTCGCTCTGCCGATGAATACCGCGACCCGCGTGATCCTCTACGTCCTCCCGCTGGTCTACTGCGTGTTCACGTCCGTGCTCGGCCTGCTCATAAATCTGCGCATGCCGAAGCTCGAATGGACCAACGAGGCCGCCGTCGTCAAGCAGAGCGGCTCCGTCACGCTCGCGATGGTGATCGGGCTGACCGTGAGCCTCGTGCCGATGATAGTGTCCTTCATCCTAGGGCACGTCGGCGCCATCGTCGTCGCGGCCGCGCTCGCGATCGCGTCGGCTATACTTCTCATCAGACTGTTCACGAGCGGCGCGCGCCGCTTCAACGAAATATGAACGGAGGCAAATAAGATGGAGAGAAACTGGGAGCGGGAAGTCGCGGCCCGCGTTGAATTCATCAGAAATAAGCTCGCCGAGGCGCACGCCGACGGCATAGTCTACGGCAACAGCGGCGGCAAGGACAGCGCCCTCGTCGGCATACTCTGCAAGATGGCCTGCGACAAGACCGTCGGCATCGTCATGCCCGCCGGGTACATGGCCGGCATGGACGCCGACGAGCGTGACGCGGGGCTCGTCTCGCAGAAATTCCACATCGAGGTCCGCTACGCCGACCTCACCATGCTCCGCGACCTCGCGCAGCAGATGGTAGACTGCGTGACGATGCGCCTGAACAAGAGCGCCGAGATAAACATCCCGCCGCGCCTTCGCATGATGGTGCTCTACGGCGTCGCCGCCGCGGAAAACCTCCTCGTCGCGGGGACGGGCAACCGCAGCGAGCGCTATGTCGGCTACTTCACCAAGTGGGGCGACGGCGCCTGCGACTTCAACCCCATCGCCGACCTGACCGTCGGCGAGGTCTACGGCATGCTCGAATATCTCGGCGCGCCTGAGACGATAATAAAGAAGGCCCCCTCCGCCGGCCTCTACGAAGGCCAGACGGACGAGACCGAGATGGGCGTCACCTACGCCGCGATCGACAAGTATATCCTGACCGGCGAGGCCGAGCCCGAAGAAAAGGCGAAGATCGACGCGATGCACGCGCGCAGCCTGCACAAGCTCCGCATGCCCGCGGTCTACTTCGATACCAAAGACGATGAAAGACGACCTGGAGACTAAATTCTACCTCGACGACCCCGACTGCTTCGAGCTTGAGCCGCCGCGGCGGCGGAGGCACGGCTTCCTGCGATTCCTGCTGACGCTCATTCTGATAGCCGCCATACTTGCGGCGGCCGTCCTCGTCTACGCAAAGCAGCCCAAGACGGAGCTTCCCGGCGCGCGCCGCGCGCTGGTCTCGACCGTGCTCATAGCCGGCGCGGACGAGGGCGGGCTCCGGACGGACACGATGATGCTCCTGACCGTCGACGCGGCGGCGGGCGTCCTGCGCATGACGAGCATCCCGCGCGACACGCTGACTAACGGGACCTGGAACGTCCCCAAGCTCAACAGCGCCTACGGCGTCTACGGCGGCGGAGCCGAGGGCATGGAGGGCGTCATCAAGCACTTGACCGACGTCATAGGCTTCCGCCCGGACGGCTACGCCGTCGTCGAGCTCGACGCCTTTATCGAGGCGGTCGACCTCATGGGCGGGGTCGAATTCGACGTCCCGCAGGACATGTACTACTACGACCCGACGCAGGACCTGCTCATCGACCTCAAGGCTGGGCATCAGCGCCTCGACGGGAACGCCGCCATGGGCCTCGTGCGCTTCCGCTCCGGCTATGCCGCGGCGGATATCACGCGCGTCTCCGTCCAGCGCGACTTCATCTCCGCCGCGCTCTCGCAGTGGCTGACGGTCAAGAATGCGGGCAAGGTCCCGGAGCTGATGCGGCTTATAAAGGACAAGGTCGTGACCGACCTCGATACGCGCGAGCTCGTCTGGCTCGCTCTCGCCCTCGCGCGGTGCGGGACGGACGACGCCGAGAGCGCGGTAATCCCCGGCTCCGGCGCCATGATAGGCGGCGCCGCCTACTACGTAGTCGACGAGGAGGGGACGCTCGCGCTCCTCAATTCCGGCGTGAGCCCCTTAAAGCGCGACCTGACCCCCGCAGACCTGCATATCAACAAGGGCTGAAGACAAACGAACGCCCGGAGCAACTCGCTCCGGGCGTCATTTTTTATTCAGGAATAAGTCTTGACGATCTCCTCGGCGATCTCGCGCTTGGAGACGCAGCGGTCCATGGCCTGCTTCTCTATATAGCGGTGCGCCTGCGGCTCGTCCATCTTGAGCTCGGATATGAGGAGCCATTTGGCTCTGTTGACGAGGCGTATCTCCTCCATCTTCTCCTCGACGGAGAGCGTCTTTTTCTCGAGCTTGCGCAGGCGCTCCCGCGCGCTTTCCATCCAGTCGAGCGCGAGGCCGAGAGTGGCGAGCGAGAAGGGCTTCGAAAGCGTGAAGACCCCGTGCTCGAGGACCTTGTCGCGCACGTCGTCATAAAGCTCCGAGCGGACGAGGAGCAGCACGACCGCGCCCTTTGACGTCCCGACGTCGACAGCGAAGCGCGTCCCGTCGTCGTCAGGGAGGGGCGAATTTATTATCACGCAGTCGTAGCTGCGCTCGCTCCAGGCACGCTTTGCCGAGCTCACGCTCGAGACGACCTTGACGGGCTGGAAGCGGGCTTCGGGCATGAGGGGAGAAAGAGCGGTATTCAATTTTGCCGCCGCCGAGACGACGAGAACGCTGTAAACACGCTCCTTCAAACTCATAAAAGGCCGCTCTCCTTACTTCGTTTCCTTCCCGCAGTATACGTCGAGTATCTTTTCGGGGACGCGGGAACGTATGAACTCGCTCGACGCCGCGGCCGAGACAGCCTCCGCGAGGGAGCCGGGGAGCTTTTCGAGCCCCGGAAGCGAGGCCGCGTCCGCGGTATAGAGGTTCACGTCCGCGGGCTCGGGCAGCGCCAGACCCTTCGCGACTCCGTCGAGCCCCGCGTATATCGTCAGGGCGAAGACGAGATAGGGGTTCGCGGCGGGATCGGGCGAGCGGAGCTCGGCGCGGCGGTACTCGCCGGAGGCGGCGGGTATGCGGACGAGCTGGGAGCGGTTTTCTGCCGACCACGAGACGTAGCCGGGCGCTTTATGCGTTCCGAGGCGCCTGTACGACGCCTCGCAGGGGTTGAAGAAGGCGGTCATGACCGCGGCGTTAGCCAGGACGCCCGCTATCACGGAGGAAAAGGCGTCGGCGCCGCCGCGGCGCAGGGAGACGTTGACGTGGAAGCCGTTGCCCGGCGCGTTTTCGACGGGCTTCGGGGAAAAGTCGGCGTAAAGGCCGTTTCTGTGCGCGACGGTCTTGACCACGCGCTGGAAGTTCATCGCGGCGTCCGCGGCGGTGAGCGCGTCGGCATACCTGAAATCTATCTCGTTCTGCCCGGGGCCCTGCTCGTGATGCGAGCTCTCGGGGCGTATGCCCATCTGCTCGAGCGTGAGGCAGACCTCGCGGCGGACGTTCTCGCCGCGGTCCTCGGGCGCGACGTCCATGTACCCCGCCTCGTCGCAGGGGACGGAGGTCGGATTGCCGCTCTCGTCGAGCCGGAAGAGATAAAATTCCTGTTCCGCGCCGAACGTGAATTCGAGCCCCGCCTGCACGGCCTCGCCGACCGCTTTTTTAAGGAGCGACCGCGTGTCGCATTCGAAGGGCCTGCCGTCGGGATAGGTTATCGTCGAGAACATCTGCACGACGCGGCCGTGCTCGGGCCGCCACGGGAGCGGGACGAGCGTCTCCGGCTCGGGATGGAGCAGGAGATCGCTGTGCGCCTCGTCGCCGAAGCCCGCTATCGCGGAGGCGTCGAAGGCGATGCCGTATTCAAAAGCGCGGGGCAGCTCGTCCGGCATGATGGAGATGTTCTTCTGTTTCCCGAAGACGTCGCAGAAGGCGAGACGGATGAATTTGACGTCCTCCTCGCGCGCGTATTCGACGACCTCTTCCTTTGAATACTTCATATGAAATCCTCCTGACGGCGCGCGAAAAGGCGCCGCGGTTAGTTGGGTACGTACATCTGTCTGTATGGGTTGCTGCTGTCGGGGGTGACGACCGTGAACGGGGCCGCGAGGACCTCGTCGATATCGAGGCCGAAGAGGGCGCAGTATTCGCCTATATAGCCCCTCAGCTCGGCCATGTCGTCCTCGGAAGCGGGGCGCGGCGTGACCTGCTCGGGAAATTTGACGTCCGCGCAGTCCGAGCGCAGAAACATCTTCCCGCCGTGCATGCCCGTGCAGGGGAAGTCCCCCACGCAGAGCTCGTCCGGCATTTTCAGGTTCAGCACGACTATGACGCCGCCCGCCTGATACTCGCCGAGAAAGCTGCCCGCCTTCCCGCCGACGATCATTACGGGGACCTTGTCCTGATAGGCCTTCATATGTATCCCGGCGCGGTATCCGGCGTTCCCGCCGACGTAGATCTTCCCGCCGCGCATGGCGTAGCCCGCGGCGTCGCCGACGTTGCCGCGGATGACGATCTCGCCCGCGTTCATCGTGTCGCCGACGGCGTCCTGCGCGTTGCCGGGGACGGTCAGCGTCCCGCCGTTTAAGTAAGCTCCGAGCGCGTTGCCCGGCGTGCCGCCGACGGTGACGTTTTTGCCGGACATGCCGGCCGCTATGAAGCGCTGCCCGCAGCAGCCCTCGACGGCGCATTCGCCGCCCGCGGCCCTTATCGCTTCGTTCAGGGCCTTGTGATCGAGCCCGACGGCGTTTATCGTTACCATATTTATACCACACCTCCGAACTTTTTTCTACGCTGCTCAGCGGAAAAAGCGGCCGTAGTTGCCGTTTTTTTCAAAATATCGAAGTTTACGGAGTCAAGCGGCGTCCTCTCGCGTATCATGGACGTGTATATCCCGGCGCGCTCGTCGCAGCCGACGAGCATGAAGCCCTTGAGGACGTTGTCCTTCGTATAGAGCCGCTTTATGGAGTTTTCCGTCTTTTCCTCATAGACCTCGCCCTCGTAGCAGCCCGCCGTCATGGCGTGCATTCCGAAAAAGCCGATGGAGTTCATGACGATGCCCTTGTCGAAGACTTCGTCCCCGCCCGCCATGTTGACGCCGGCCGCGTGGCCCTGCATATAGGCGTTGGGCAGTATCGCGAGGACCTTGCTCACGCCGCCCGAGACGTCGAAGGTCTGCGCGCAGTCACCCGCCGCGTAGACCCCCGGCAGGGAGGCGCGCTGCCTGTCGTCGACGACGATGCCCCGGTCGACCTCGCCGCCCGCGTCCTTGACGAGGGAGACGTTCGGCCTTATGCCGACCGCGAGGACGAGCGCGTCGAAACCGACGACCGCGCCGCTCTTGAGATATGCCGTGTCCGCGTCGAAGCGCGCGGCGCTGTCGGAGAGGTAAAAGCGCATGCCGTGCTCCTCCAGCCTGCGCCGGATGAGCGCGGCGCACTCGGAGTCGAGCACGCTCGAGAGCACCCTGTCCGCGAGGTCGACGACCGTCACGGAGGCGGCGCGCTCAAGCAGGCCCTCCGCGCATTTGAGGCCTATCATGCCGGCCCCCACGACGAGGACGCGGGAATCCTTAGTCACGGCCTTGTCGAGCGCGACCGCGTCGTCGAGCGTCATGAAGGAGAACTTATTCTTGACGTTTTCGAGCCCCTCCATCTTCGGCACGAAGGGGGAGGACCCCGTCGCGACGCAGAGCGCGTCGTAGGGGAGGCTTGTTCCGTCGTCGAGTTCGACGGTCTTTTCGTCCGGCTTTATCGCGACGGCCCTTTTCCCGTAGAGGACGGCGCAGCCCGCCTTGTCGTAAAAGTCCGGCGCGCGGTAGCTTATCCGCTCGAGGCTCGCCCTGCCGTCGAGAAAATAGGAGATGAGCGGGCGGCAGTAGGCGGGGTGGTTTTCCTCGGAGACGATGGTTATAGAGCCCTCCGGGTCGGCGCTGCGTATGCCCTCGACGCAGCCCGCGGCGGCGATGCAGTTGCCGATAATGACGTATTTTCTCATTCGGCCTCACCTCTGTCCTCGAATACTATCGCCCTGTTAGGGCAGCCCTTGACGCAGGCGGGCGCGCCGCCGGCGTTCTGCAGGCAGAGCTCGCACTTGAGCATCGCTCCCGTCTCGCCCGGCGCGAGCGCTCCGTAGGGGCAGACCAGCACGCACGTGAAGCAGCCGACGCAGCGGTCCTTGTCGATGCGGACGACGCCGTCCTTTCTTGACAGCGCGCCGGAGATGCAGCTTTTGACGCACAAGGGGTCCTCGCAGTGGCGGCAGGAGACGGCGTAGGATATCTTCTCGCCCTCCTCGACGTGGATGCGCGGATATATCGGCTTGCCCTTGAGCGCGAGCGCCATGTCCGAGAGCCCGGAATTGGCGAAGGCGCAGTTATATTCGCAGAGGTGGCAGCCGAGGCACCATTCTTCGTTTACGTATACCCGTTTCATATCTTATTCCCCCGCGTGAGAGATCCCGAGGATCCCGAGTTCCTTTTCCGTCAGGCCGACGCCGCGGAGCATGAGGCGGTTTCCGCGGAGCGCCTCGATGGAGTTGATGCCCATGCCGCCCATGAGCTCCATTATCTCATGCCGCCATGCGGTCATGAGGTTTATGAGCCGCTCGCTCCCCATCTCGGGGTTCAGCCTCTTGACGAGGTCGGGCCTCTGGGTCGCAATGCCCCAGTTGCAGCGCCCCGTCTGGCACGTCCTGCACAGATGGCAGCCGAGCGCGAGCAGCGCGGCCGTCGCTATGTAGCAGGCGTCAGCCCCGAGCGCGACCGCCTTGACGACGTCCGCCGCGCTCCTTATCGAGCCGCCCGCCACGAGGGAGACGTTGTTGCGTATGCCCTCGTCGCGCAGCCTGCTGTCGACGGCGGCGAGCGCGAGCTCGATGGGGATGCCGACGTTGTCGCGGATGCGGGTCGGCGCGGCGCCCGTGCCGCCTCTGTAGCCGTCGATGGCGATGATGTCGGCGCCGCTTCTCGCGATGCCGCTGGCTATGGCGGCTATGTTGTGCACGGCGGCGACCTTGACTATGACGGGCTTGCGGTACTCCGTCGCCTCCTTGAGCGAGAAGACGAGCTGGCGCAGGTCCTCGATGGAGTATATGTCGTGGTGCGGGGCGGGGGAGATGGCGTCCGAGCCCTCGGGGATCATCCTCGTGCGCGAGACGTCGCCGACTATCTTCTCCCCGGGCAGGTGCCCGCCTATGCCGGGCTTCGCGCCCTGGCCCATCTTTATCTCGATGGCGGCGCCCGCCTCGAGGTAGTCCTCGTGGACGCCGAAGCGGCCGCTCGCGACCTGCACGACGGTGTTCGCGCCGTATTGATAAAAGTCCTCGTGCAGTCCGCCCTCGCCGGTGTTGTAGAGTATGCCGAGCTTCGTCGCCGCGCGTGCGAGCGAGGCGTGCGCGTTGTAGCTTATCGAGCCGTAGCTCATTGCCGAGAACATGACCGGCATCGAGAGTTCTATCTGCGGCGGGAGCTCGCAGACTATCTTCCCGTCCGCGTCGCGCTGTATCTTCTCGGGCTTCTTCCCGAGGAAGACGCGCGTCTCCATCGGCTCGCGGAGCGGGTCGATGGAGGGGTTCGTGACCTGAGAGGCGTTTATGAGTATCTTGTCCCAGTAGACGGGGAGGGGCTTCGGCGCTCCCATGGAGGAGAGCAGCACGCCGCCGCTCGCGGCCTGCTTGTATATCTCGCGTATCGTGTCGTTTTGCCAGTTGCCGTTTTCGCGCAGGACGCAGTCGCTCTTGACGATCTTCAGCGCCCTCGTCGGGCAGAGGGCGACGCAGCGCTGGCAGTTGACGCACTTCGTCTCGTCGCTGACCATCATGCCGCGCTCTCCGCTGTATCTGTGCACCTCGTTGGCGCACTGGCGCTCGCAGACGCGGCAGGCGACGCAGCGGTTTTCGTTTCTTACGACCTCGAATTCCGGATAGATGAAATCGACGCCCATCAATAAGCACCTTCTTTCACTCTTACGACGACCGGCTCTCCGCCGGCCGGAGCCCAGATGTTCTCCGCGTCGGGCTCCATGGCGCGGATGGCGGCCTCCTCGCTGGCTATGAAGACGCGGTCGCCCTTCTCGCCGACGACCATCGAGCGGAGCTTCAGCCTGTCGTTGAGGGCCATGAGCCCGCCCGTGAAGCCGAGGACGATGGAAAACGGCCCCGTCACGAGAAGGCTCGGGAAGACCGTCCTGAGATACGCCTGCTCTCTGCGCTTTTCGTCGTCTTTCCCGCCCTCTATCGTGCTCCAGAAGGGAGCGGCTATGACGCTCGCGGCCTCCTCGAGGGTAAGTCCCTGCCGCCTCACGAGGTAGTCCATTATATATGTGATGACCTCCGTGTCGGTCTGGAGCGTGCATTTATAGCCGAACATCTCTATAAAGCGCCTGTTCGCGTCGTAGGAGGATATCTCGCCGTTATGGACGACCGAGTAGTCCAGCAGCGTGAAGGGATGCGCGCCGCCCCACCAGCCGGGGGTGTTCGTCGGGTAGCGGCCGTGCGCCGTCCAGGAATAGCCCTCGTATTCCTCGAGCTTATAAAAGAGCGCTACGTCCTCCGGGAAGCCGACGGCCTTGAACGTCCCCATGTTCTTCCCGCTCGAGAAGACATACGCCCCGGGCATGGACGTGTTTATCTTCATCACCGCGCGGGCGACGAACTCCTTCTCGTCGAGCTGCAGGCTCGCGAGCATCGAGTGCAGCGGGGCGACGAAGTAGCGCCAGATGACGGGCTCGTCCGTGATGGCGGGGAGCTTTCTCGTCGGGATGCGCTCGGAGTGGACGATCTCGAAGTATTCCTTTATATAAGTCTCGCAGGTCTTCCTCGAATCGCGGTCGTCGAAAAAGAGATGCAGCGCGTAATAGTCGCTGTATTCGGGATATATCCCGTAGCCGGCGAAGCCGCCGCCGAGCCCGTTGGAGCGCTCGTGCATGGGCTTCATGGCCTCCGCGACCGTCTCGCCGGAGATCATCCTGCCGTCTCTGGATATAACGGCCGCTATCGCGCATCCGGAGGGTATGCGGATCTGACCCTCTCTCATCATGCTCATCAGTCCCTTTCGGAAAATAATAAAGGCGTCCATTCCGCGCAGATAGCCGCGCGATAATGAACGCCTTTGCTCATTTGCTTGGATAATACTCCGTTTCCTGCAGCTTGTCAAGAGATTATCCTTCAAAATCGCGAAACTTTGCAAGTTTTCTGAAATAAACTTGCAAATTGGGGGTTGACAAGCGAAAAGAGCCGTCGTATAATACGCGCATAAAGGCAAGGGCGTCTTTGAGTGATCCGGCTCGAAGGCGCTCTTTCCCGTTTTTTGCGGGAAAACGAGCGGAAACCGAATAACGAAAAAGGCAAAGGCGTCTTTTGTATTCACGCAAAAGGTGTCTTTGCCTTTATTCATTTTATTTATGATCACAAAAGGAGCGATCGACATGAGTACCGTATCGGATTATTTCGGAAGTCTTGTTTTTGACGACCGTGCAATGAGGGCCTCCCTCTCGGCGGACGTCTACGCCTCCCTCCGCAAGACCATAGACGAGGGCAGCGAGCTGGATATAGGCGTCGCCAACGCCGTCGCCGAGGCCATGAAGAACTGGGCCGTCGCCAAGGGCGCGACGCACTTTACCCACTGGTTCCAGCCGCTGACCGGCATAACCGCCGAAAAGCACGACAGCTTCATAAGCCCCTCCCCGGACGGCAGCGTAATCATGGAGTTTTCCGGCAAGGAGCTCATAAAGGGCGAGCCGGACGCGTCCTCGTTCCCCTCCGGCGGCCTGCGCGCGACCTTCGAAGCCCGCGGCTACACCGCGTGGGACCCGACCTCCTACGCCTTTATTAAAGGAAAGACGCTCTGCATCCCGACGGCGTTTTGCTCCTACGGCGGGCACGCGCTGGATAAGAAGACCCCGCTGCTGCGCTCCATGGAGGCGCTGAGCAAGCAGGCGCTGCGCATCCTGCGCCTCTTCGGCAACGACACGGCCAAGCGCGTCGTCTCCTCCGTCGGCCCCGAGCAGGAATACTTCCTCGTAACTAAAGAGATGTACGACAAGCGCCCCGACCTGCGCTTTACGGGCAGGACGCTCTTCGGCGCAAAGCCGCCGAAAGGGCAGGAGCTCGACGACCACTACTTCGGCGTCATCAAGCCGACCGTCGCGGCCTTCATGGAGGACCTGAACGACGAGCTTTGGAAGCTCGGCATCCTTGCCAAGACCGAGCATAACGAGGTGGCCCCCGCGCAGCACGAGCTCGCTCCCATCTACGCGACGACGAACGTCGCGACCGACCACAACCAGCTGACCATGGAGATCATGCAGAAGGTCGCCGCCAAGCACGGCCTCGTCTGCCTGCTGCACGAAAAGCCCTTCGCCGGCGTCAACGGCTCCGGCAAGCACAACAACTGGTCCATCGCGACCGACGGCGGACAGAACCTGCTCTCCCCGGGCGACACGCCCTATGAAAACGCCCAGTTCCTGCTGTTCCTCTGCGCGGTCATCAAGGCCGTCGACGACTATCAGGACCTCCTGCGCATAGCCGTCGCTACCGCGGGCAACGACCACCGCCTCGGCGCGAACGAGGCTCCGCCCGCCGTCATCTCCATCTTCCTCGGCGACGAGCTGAACGCCGTCCTCGAGGCCATCGAGACCGACACCCCCTATAAGGGCGCGGAGAAGACCCAGATGAAGCTCGGCGTGGACGTCCTGCCGAAGTTCAACCGCGACGCGACCGACCGCAACAGGACCTCGCCCTTTGCCTTCACGGGCAACAAGTTCGAGTTCCGCATGCTCGGCTCGTCCAACTCCATCGCCTGCGCGAACATCATGCTCAACGCCGCCGTCGCCGAGAGCCTGAGGATATACGCCGACCGGCTCGAGAGCGCGGACGACTTCGAGAGCGCGCTGCACGAGATGATCAAGAAGACCATCAAGGACCACAAGAGGATCATATTCAACGGCAACGGCTACGACGACGCCTGGATCGAGGAGGCGACGCAAAAGCGCGGCCTGCTCAACTACCGCACGACAGCCGACTGCATGCCGCATCTGATGGACAAAAAGAACGTCGACATGCTCACGTCGCTCGGCGTCTTCTCCGTCGACGAGCTCCGCTCCCGCCGCGACATCATGCTCGAAAATTACTGCAAGACCGTCGTCATCGAGGCCAACACCATGGTCGACATGGCGCGCACCCAGATAGCTCCCGCCGTCGAGGCGTACGCCGCCTCCGTCGCCGCCTCCGCGGCCGCGAAGAGGGCCGTCGTGCCCGAACTCGCGTGCTCGTACGAGGCCGGCCTCGTAAAGAAGCTCTCCGCCCTCGTCGACGATATATCCGGCAAGACCGACGAGCTCGAGGGCGCCCTGCTCAAGCTCCACGAGGCGGGCGACGCCGTCGAGGAATCCGCCGCCATACGCGACACGCTGCTGCCCAAGATGAGCGAGCTGCGCGTCCCCTGCGACACGGCGGAGGTGCTGACCGCGAAGAGCTGCTGGCCGTTCCCGACCTACGCCGATCTGCTGTTCGGCGTCAAATAAACGCATAGGGGGAAACTGAAATGACAGTTGAATTCTGGTTCCTGATAGGCGCGGCGCTCGTCTTCTGGATGCAGGCGGGCTTCGCCATGGTGGAAACCGGCTTTACCCGCGCGAAAAACGCCGGCAACATCATCATGAAGAACCTGATGGATTTCTGCATAGGCACGGTCGTCTTCTCGCTGCTCGGCTATACGCTGATGATGGGCGAGGATACGTTCTTCGGCCTGATAGGCAAGCCCAACCTCGACCTGTTCGGGCGCTTCAAGGAGTTCATCGCCTCCCCGTCGGAGGGCTTCTCCGGCTCGAGCTACTTCGTATTCAACCTCGTCTTCTGCGCCACGACCGCGACGATAGTCTCCGGCGCGATGGCAGAGCGGACGAAATTTGCCGCCTACTGCGTCTACTCCGCCGTCATCAGCCTCGTCATCTACCCCATCGAGGCCCACTGGATATGGGGCGGCGGCTGGCTGAGCGCGCTCGGCTTCCATGACTACGCCGGCTCCTGCGCGATACATATGGTCGGCGGCATCGCGGCGCTCGTCGGCGCGGCCGTCCTCGGCCCGCGCATCGGCAAGTACGTCAAAAACGCCGAGGGCAAGGTCACGAAGGTAAACGCCATACCGGGCCACTCCATCCCGCTCGGCGCGCTCGGCGTCTTCATCCTCTGGCTCGGCTGGTACGGCTTCAACGGCGCCGCCGCGACCACTCCCTCCGAGCTCTCGTCGATCTTTCTGACGACGACGATAGCTCCCTCCGTCGCGACCTGCACGACGCTCATCTATACGTGGATCAAAAACGGCAAGCCCGACGTCTCCATGTGCCTGAACGCCTCGCTCGCGGGCCTCGTCGCCGTGACGGCGGGCTGCGACGCCTTCGACGCGGTCGGAGCGGGAGTCGTCGGCCTCGTGGCGGGCCTTCTCGTCGCCGTCGTCGTCGAAGTCCTCGACCTCAAGCTCCATATAGACGACCCCGTCGGCGCCGTCGGCGTCCACTGCGCCAACGGCGTATGGGGCACGCTCGCGGTCGGCCTGCTGGCCAACCCCGACGCGCCAGCCGGTCTGCGCGGCCTCTTCTATACGGGCAGCGCCGTCCTGCTCGGCAAGCAGGCCTTAGGCCTCGTCGCCGTCGCCGCGTGGGCGGCGGTCACGATGATCCTCTTCTTCATGCTGCTTAAGAAGATAAAGTTCCTCCGCGCCGATCCGGCCGACGAGCTCATAGGCCTCGACGTCACCGAGCACGGCCTGCCGAGCGCCTACGCGGACTTCATGCCCGCCGTCGACAAGTATTCCGAGTTCGGCCCCGTCGAGCAGATAACCGCCGTCACGGGCACGGTGCCGGCTGCCGAGGCCGTCCCCGTAAAGCGCGAGCCGACGTTTACGTCCGACGGGCACAAGTTCACGAAGGTCGAGATAGTCTTCAAGGAGGAAAAGCTCTACGCCCTCAAGGACGCCATGAGCAAGCTCGGCATAACGGGCATGACCGTCTCCCACGTCATGGGCTACGGCATGCAGAAGGGCCACACGGAGTTCTACCGCGGCGTTGCCGTCGAGACGGACCTGCGCCCGAAGGTGCAGGTGGACATCGTGGTAAGCGCGATCCCCGTCCGCGCCGTCATCGAGACGGCCAAGAAGGTCCTCTATACCGGCCACATAGGCGACGGCAAGATATTCGTCTACGACGTCGAGAACGTCGTCAAGGTGCGCACCGGCGAGGAGGGCTACGACGCCCTGCAGGACGTCGAGTAGAGGTGATATCATTTGTGTTCGATAATAGGCTACTGCGGTCCCGTACTTGACCGGGCCGCTTTTGAGCGGGGCTTCGCAAGGACGAAGTCCCGCGGCCCCGACGATACCCGCGTCGCCGAAGCGGGGCGCGGGCTCCTCGGCTTCCACAGGCTCTCCATCATGGGGCTGACGCCTTCGGGCATGCAGCCCTTTGAGCTTGAAGGGAGCCTTTGCGTCTGCAACGGCGAGCTCTACGGCTTCGAGAAGGACCGCGAGGCGCTCAGAGCGAAGGGCTATAAGTTTTCCTCCGACAGCGACTGCGAGATCATACTGCCCCTCTGGTTCGAGTACGGGACGGACATGTTCGCCCGGCTCGACGCGGAATTTGCCTGCGTCATATACGACGGGAGGACGGGGGAGTACGTCGCCGCGCGCGACCCGATAGGCATCAGGCCGCTCTATTACGGCTACGACGCGGCGGGGACGATAGTCTTCGCCAGCGAGCCGAAAAACCTCGTCGGCGTCGCGGAGAAGATAATGCCCTTCCCGCCCGGACATTTTTACAAAAACGGACGCTTTATTTGCTATTGCGATATTGCGGAGCGCGCCCCGGTTTGCTATGATGATATGAAGACCGCGTGCGCCCATATCCGCGAAAAGCTCATCGACGGAGTGCGCAAGCGCCTCGTATCGGATTCGAAGATAGGCTTTCTCCTTTCCGGCGGGCTCGATTCGTCGCTGGTCTGCGCCATTGCCGCGCGCGAGAGCGCCGAGCCCATCAAGACCTTCGCCATCGGCATGAGCGAGGACGCCATCGACCTCAAGTACGCCAGACAGGTCGCCGAGCACATCGGCAGCGACCACACCGAGGTCTTTATGACCCCTGACGACGTCAGGCAGTCGCTCGACAGAGTCGTCAGCCTGCTCGGAACGTTCGACATCACGACCGTCCGCGCGAGCATGGGCATGTACCTCGTCTGCAAGGCGATACACGAGCGCACGGACCTGCGCGTCATTTTGACGGGCGAAATTTCCGACGAGCTGTTCGGGTATAAATATACGGACTTCGCTCCGTCGGCCGAGGCGTTCCAGCTCGAAGCCGAAAAGCGCGTGCGCGAGCTTCACATGTACGACGTGCTCCGCGCCGACAGGTGCATCTCCGTCAACTCGCTCGAGGCGCGCGTCCCCTTCGGCGATCTTGACTTCGTCCGCTACGTCATGAGCCTCGACCCCGAGATGAAGCTCAATAAGTACGGAAAGGGGAAGTACCTCCTGCGCAAGGCCTTCGAGGAGGGCGGCTGGCTGCCGGAGAACATTCTCTGGCGCGAGAAGGCGGCCTTTTCCGACGCCGTCGGCCACTCGATGGTGGATATCCTCAAGGACCACGCCGAGGGACTTTATACCGACGCGGAGTTTCAGGCCGCGAGCGCGAAATACGAGCACGCGCGGCCCTTTACGAAAGAATCGCTGCTCTACCGGGAGATATTCGAGAAATACTATCCCGGTCAGGCGGAGATGATAGCCGATTTCTGGATGCCGAACAGGTCGTGGGAAGGCTGCGACGTGGACGATCCGTCGGCGCGCGTTCTCTCCAACTACGGAGAGAGCGGAGAATAACGATCTTACCGGAGGCAGGATATGTGCGGCATAGTCGGTTTTACGGGCGCGCGCAGCGCGGCGCCCGTTTTGCTGGACGGACTGAAAAAGCTTGAATACAGGGGCTACGACTCGGCGGGCATCGCCGTCATGGACGGGAATGAGATTTCCGTCAGCAAGGTGAGCGGGCGCATAGCCGGTCTCTGCGAGAAGACGAAAGACGGCGCGGCCGTACCCGGGACGACGGGCATAGGCCATACCAGATGGGCGACCCACGGAGCTCCGACGGAGGAAAATGCCCATCCGCATCTGAGCAACGACGGCCGCTTCGCCATCGTGCACAACGGCATCATCGAAAACTACGCGGCCCTGCGCGAGGAGCTCATCCGCGACGGGTATCATTTCCAGAGCGAGACGGATACCGAGGTCATAGTCCACCTCGTCGAGATGTACTACGCGGGCTCTGTACGCGACGCGCTCATAAAAACCGTCAACCGCCTGCGCGGGTCCTACGCTCTCGGCGTCATCTGCTCCGAGGAGCCGGGGAAGATATACGCCGTCCGCGAGGCGAGCCCTCTCATCATAGGCGTCGGCGTCGGGGAAAACTATTTTGCCTCCGACGTGACGGCGCTGGTCAACTACACCCGAAGCGTGATCTATCTCGAGGACGGCGAGTTCGCCGAGCTGTCCGAGGGGTCGATCCGCATTTTTGATTGTACGGGGCAGGAGCAGAGCAAAAAGGTCTCCCGCATCCTTTGGGACGTTCAGGCCGCCGAAAAGGGCGGCTACGAGCATTTCATGCTCAAGGAGATCATGGAGCAACCCGCCGCCGTCAAGGCGACGATAGCCCCGCGCGTCTCCGGCGGCAAGGTCGATTTCGAGGAGCTCGCCGCCATGTCGGACGAGGAGCTGCGCGCCGTGCGCAAGATAGTCGTGACGGCCTGCGGCTCGGCCTATTACGCCGGCTGCGCCGGAAGATACGCCTTCGAGCGGCTCTGCGGCCTTCCCGTTCAGCTCGAGCTCGCGAGCGAACTCAGATACAGCGATCCGCTCATAGACGATACCACGCTCGTCATCGTCATCTCCCAGTCGGGCGAGACGGCGGACACCATCGCCGCTCTCAAGGAGGCGAAGGCCCGCGGCGCGAAGACGCTCGCCGTCGTCAACGTCGTCGGGAGTACCGTCGCCAAGCTCGCGGACTATACCGTCTATACGTGGGCGGGCCCCGAGATAGCCGTCGCGACTACGAAGGGCTATACGACCCAGACGGCGACGCTCAATATGCTCGCCATCTACTTTGCCGCCCGCCTCGGCAGGATAGAGGACCAGTCGAAGTACGTCGCCGCGATGCAGGCGCTGCCGCGCCGCATCCAGCAGGCGATAGACCTCAACCCCTCCATCCCCGCGCTCGCGAAGAAGTATCACGATAACCGCGCGCTGTTTTTCATAGGCCGCAACACGGACTACGCCGTCGCGCTCGAGGGCGCGCTGAAAATGAAGGAGATATCGTATATCCACGCGGAGTCTTACGCCGCCGGCGAGCTCAAGCACGGGACGATAGCGCTCATTGAGGAGCATACGCCCGTCATCGCCCTCTGCTGCAATCCCTCCGTCACGGAGAAGACGATAAGCAATATAGTCGAGGTCAAGTCCCGCGGCGCGGAGGTGCTCGCGCTGACGTTCCGCACCAACAGGCAGATGCTCTCCGTCGCGGACGACCTGCTCTTCATCCCGGAGGTGGATGCGCTGTTCTCGGCCGTGATCGAGATAGTGCCGCTCCAGCTCCTGGCCTACTACGTCGCGAAGGAAAACGGCTGCGACATCGACAAGCCGAAAAACCTCGCCAAATCAGTAACAGTCGAGTAACGGCCGCAAGGCCGCTCAATTTTGGAGGATAACATGATAAAGGGAGAAATGTTATACGAGGGGAAGGCAAAGAAGGTCTTTGCCACCGAGGACCCCGAGCTGCTCATCATCGACTACAAGGACGACGCGACGGCCTTCAACGGCCTCAAGCGCGGCACGATAGCGGGCAAGGGGATCATCAATAACGAGATGAGCAACGCCCTTATGCGTATGCTCGAGACGAAGGGCGTCCCGACGCATTTGGTAAAGGAGCTCAGCGAGCGTGAGACGCTCGTAAAGCGCGTGAAGATAGTCCCGCTGGAGGTCATAGTCCGCAATATCGCGGCCGGCTCGTTCTCCAAACGCTACGGCATAGACGAGGGCAAGGTCTTCGCCGAGCCGACGATAGAGATATCCTATAAAAACGACGCGCTCGGCGATCCGCTTCTCAACGAGTACCACGCCCTCGCTATGGAGCTTTGCACGCGCGCCGAGCTCGACATGATAAAGAGCTATTCGTTCAAGATAAACGACGAGCTCAAAAAGTTCTGGGCCGGCTGCGGCGTGACGCTCGTCGACTTCAAGCTCGAGTTCGGCCGCCTCTCCGACGGGACGATAGTCCTCGCCGACGAGATAAGCCCCGACACCTGCCGCCTCTGGGACGCGAAGACCGGCGAAAAGCTCGACAAGGACCGCTTCAGGCGCGACCTCGGCGGCGTCGAGGAGGCCTATCGGGAGATCATGGGAAGGCTCAAAAAACAGCTGGAGGCGTAAGCATGAAAAACTGCGTCATAGTCGGCATCAACTGGGGCGACGAGGGCAAGGGCCGCATGGTCGACCTGCTGACCGATCACTTCGGCGTCGTCGTGCGCTATCAGGGCGGCGGCAACGCGGGCCATACCGTCATAAACGAGAAGGGCAAGTTCGCCCTGCATCTGCTCCCCTCGGGCATTCTGCGCGAGGGCGTGACGAACGTGCTCGGAAACGGCGTCGCGCTCGATCCGGAGAACCTCTGCGCCGAGGTGCGGGACGTGCGCTCGAAAGGCGTCGAGGTCTCGCCCGACGATCTGAAGATATCCGAGCGCGCGTCGCTGCTGCTGCCGTGGCACCGCGACCTCGACGGGCTCGAGGAGGCGCGCCTGGCCGATAAGCAGTACGGCTCGACCAAGCAGGGCATAGCGCCGTTTTATTCGGATAAGTACCAGAAGAAGACCGTCCTCGCGGGCGAGCTCTTTTATCCCGACGAGCTGCGCGAGCATCTGCGCGAGCTGCTCGAATGGAAGAACCTGACCCTTGAGAGGGTCTACGGGGCGAAGCCCTATACGATGGAGATGCTCGATAAATGGCTCGCCGATTTCTGCGAACCCATGAAGCCCTATATCTGCGACACCGGCGAATACCTCAGGCGCGCGCAGGCCGAGGGCAAGAGCATCCTCTTCGAGGCCCAGCTCGGCGCGCTGCGCGATCTGGACTTCGGCATCTATCCCTATACGACGTCGTCGAATACCCTCGCGGCCTACGCGCCCATAGGCGCGGGCCTGCCGTCCCTGAAGATCGACGAGGTGCTCGGCGTCGTGAAGGCGTATTCGACCTGCGTCGGCGAGGGCCCCTTCGTCTGCGAGATGTCCGGCGAGGAGGCCGACAAGCTCCGCGAGGCCGGCTTCGAGTACGGCGCGAAGACGGGCAGGGCCCGCCGCGTCGGCCCCGTCGACCTCGTGGCGACGCGCCGCGGCGTCGAGCTGCAGGGCGCGACAGCCATAGCCCTGACCAAGCTCGACGTTCTCAGCTATATGGACAAGATACCCGTCTGCGTGCGCTACCGTACCGCCAAGGGCGAGACGGACGTCTTCCCGTTCCCGACGGAGCTGGACTCCGCCACGCCCGTCATAGAGTACATGGAGGGCTGGAAGTGCGATATATCGGGCGTGCGCCGCTGGGAGGACCTTCCCGCCGCCGCCCGCGAATACGTGACGAGGATAGAGAGCGCGATCGGCTGCCCGATAACCTACGTCTCCGTCGGCGCCGAGCGCGACAGCATCATCCTCCGCTCCGCAGGCGAAAGGTGACCGCCGTGTTCGACGCCGGAAGGACAAAGGACGACTGCGTCCGCTGGATAAGGGAGTTTTTCGCCGAGAACGGACCGGACTGCAGCGCCGTCGTGGGCGTCTCCGGCGGAAAGGACAGCTCGGTGGTCGCGGCGCTCTGCGTGCAGGCGCTGGGGCGCGAGCGCGTGATAGGCGTGCTGATGCCGTGCGGCGTGCAGCCGGATATCGACTGCGCGGAGCTGCTGGTACGGCATCTGGGCGTCGAGCGCGTCGAGGTGAATATCCTCGAGGCCGTGGAAGGCATACGAAACGCCGTCCCCTTCGAGCTCTCCCGGCAGAGCAGCGTCAATCTTCCGGCGCGTATCCGCATGGCGGCGCTCTACGCCGTCTCTCAGAGCCGGAACGGCCGCGTGGCCAATACCTGCAACCTCTCGGAGGACTGGGTCGGCTACGCGACGAGATACGGCGACGGGGCCGGGGATTTCAGCCCCCTCTCCCGGCTGACGGTGCAGGAAGTCAAGGCGATAGGCCGCGCGCTGGGTCTGCCGGAGGCGCTGATAGAAAAGACGCCGATTGACGGCCTTTCCGGCAAGACAGATGAAGAAAACCTCGGCTTTACCTATGCCGAGCTCGACAGATACATCCGGACGGGGGCGCTGGAAGACCCCGAGAAGCGGGAAAGGATCGACCGGCTCCACAGGCAGAACCTGTTCAAGCTCCTGCCCATGCCCGCGTTCGACCCCGGTCTTGAGACCTGCGGCCCCGAAGAATCACATTAAAGGAGATCTGACCCATGACAGACCGATTTGAATCTCCGCTTTCCTCCAGATACGCATCCGAATATATGCTGAAGCTGTTTTCGTCCGATACGCGCTATCAGACGTGGCGAAAGCTCTGGGTCGCCCTCGCGCGCGAGGAGATGAAGCTCGGCCTGCCTATTACCGAGGCTCAGGTCGCCGAGCTCGAGGCGCACGTCGAGGACATAGACTACGAGTGCGTCCGCGCGCGGGAGAAGGAGGTCCGCCACGACGTCATGGCGCACGTCTATGCCTACGGGAAGGCAGCGCCCTCCGCGGCGGGCATCATCCACCTCGGCGCGACGAGCTGCTACGTCACCGACAACGCCGACCTCATCATATACAGAGACGCCCTGCGCCATCTGCGCGGGGAGCTCCTCGCCGTGCTCGCCAATCTCGCGGATCTCGCCGAGAGGACGAAGGCCGTCCCGACGCTCGGGTATACGCACTATCAGCCGGCTCAGCTCGTGACGGTCGGCAAGAGAGCGACGCTCTGGATGCAGGACCTGCTCTCGGACCTCGGCGAGCTCGATTTCGCCATTGAGAATATAAAGTTCCTCGGCTGCCGCGGCACGACCGGCACGGAGGCGAGCTTCCTCGACCTCTTCGACGGCGACGAGGCGAAGATAGACGCCATGAACGCGGCGCTCGCGGCCGATTTCGGCTTTTCCGAGTGCTTCGACGTCTGCGGCCAGACCTATCCGCGCAAGGTCGATTCGCGCATCTTAAACGCCCTCTCGTCCATCGCGCAGAGCTGCTCCAAGCTCGCGACGGACATCCGCCTCATGCAGCACGACAGACAGCTCGAAGAGCCGTTTGAGGACAGCCAGATAGGCTCCTCCGCCATGGCGTACAAGCGCAATCCCATGCGCTGCGAGCGCATCTGCTCGCTCTCGCGCTATCTCATCGCCGACGCGATGAACGCCCCGATGACGGCCTCGGCCCAGTGGCTCGAGCGCACGCTCGACGACTCGGCCAACCGCCGCATCTCCATGCCGGAGGGCTTCCTCTGCGCCGACGCCGTCCTGCGCCTTGCGCGCAACGTCACCGACGGCCTGCGAGTCAACGAAAAGATAATAGACCGCGCCGTGCGAGAGTATCTGCCCTTCATCGCGACGGAGAACCTCCTCATGGAGGCCGTCAAGCGCGGCGGCGACCGCCAGCAGCTCCACGAGATCATCCGCCGCTGCTCCATGCAGGCGACGGAGAAGATGAAGGCCGGCGGCGAGTGCGACCTGCTCGAGCGACTCTCGGCCGAGGAGAGCTTCGGCCTGACCGAGGGCGAGATGCGGAGCATACTCGACCCGCGCCTTTATATAGGCCGCTGCCCCGAGCAGGTGAGCCGCTTCGTCGCGAAGGTGCGCCCGCTTCTCGCGGAGGCCGACACGGCCGCGGACAAAATAGAGGTCTGAGAGGTACAAGGCTATGGACAAGATCCTCGTTCTGGATTTCGGAGGGCAGTATGACCAGCTCATAGCCCGCCGCGTGCGCGAGCAGCGCGTCTACGCCGAGATAAAGAATTTCGACCGCATCACGACCGACGAGATCGTCCGCGAGGGGTACCGCGGCGTCATCTTCACGGGCGGCCCCAACAGCGTTTACGATCCCGCCTCGCCGCACTACGATCCCGCGATACTGGATTGCGGCGTTCCCGTCCTCGGCATATGCTACGGGGCGCAGCTCATGGCGTACATGGGCGGGGGAGAGGTCTCCGCCGCCGAAAATTCCAGCGAGTACGGCAAGACCCTCCTGCGCGTAAAGGAGAGCGTCCTGTTTAAGGACGTCGCCGCAGAGAGCGTCTGCTGGATGAGCCACACCGACTTCATCAGCAAGGCCCCGGAGGGCTTCAAGATAACAGCCGAAACGGACAAATGCCCCTGCGCCGCCATGGCGGACGACGAGCGCAAGCTCTACGCCGTGCAGTTTCACCCGGAGGTCACGCATACCGAGTTCGGCAAGGAGATACTGCGCAACTTCCTGTATTCCGTCTGCGGCTGCGCGGGCGACTGGAGGCCCGAGGACTACGCGGGCCGCCTCATCGAGCGCTACAAGACCGAGCTCAAGGGCAAGAAGGTCCTGCTCGCGCTCTCCGGCGGGGTGGACAGCTCCGTCGCGGCGCTGCTGCTGCATAACGCCGTCGGGAAGGACCTGACCTGCGTCTTCGTAGACCACGGCCTTCTCCGCAAGGACGAGGGCGACCGCGTCGAGCACACGCTCGGGCGCGAGCTCGGAGTCAACATCATAAGAGTAAACGCCGAGGAGCGATTTCTCGGAAAGCTCGCCGGCGAAGCGAGCCCCGAGGGCAAGCGCAAGATCATCGGCGAGGAGTTCATCCGCGTCTTCGAGGAAGAGGCGAAGAAGATAGGCCGCGTCCACGTCCTCGCTCAGGGAACGATATATCCCGACGTCATCGAGAGCGGGCGCGGCGCCTCGGCCGTCATAAAGAGCCACCACAACGTCGGCGGCCTGCCGGACGTCATCTCGTTCGACGAGATAGTCGAGCCCCTGCGCGAGCTTTTCAAAGACGAGGTCCGCGCGGTCGGAACTGCGCTCGGCCTCCCGGAGGAGCTCGTCTGGCGCCAGCCCTTCCCGGGCCCGGGGCTCGCCGTGCGCGTCATAGGGCCCATTACAAAAGAAAAGCTCGATTCCCTGCGCGAAGCCGACGCCATATTCCGCGAGGAGGTCGACAAGCTGCCGCGCGAAAAGCGCCCCGACCAGTATTTCGCCGTCATGACCGACCTTCGCAGTGTCGGCGTCATGGGCGACGCGCGCACCTACGGCTTCACGGTCGCTCTGCGCGCCGTCTCGACGGACGATTTCATGACCGCCGAGTGGACGCGCCTGCCGTACGAAGTGCTCGAGAGGGCGAGCGGGCGCATAACCAACGAAGTACCCGGCATTTCCAGAGTCGTATACGATATATCCTCCAAGCCGCCGGCAACGGTGGAGTGGGAGTAAGGGGGAACGCAGCATGACCAAGTATATCTTCGTGACGGGCGGCGTCGTCTCCGGCCTCGGCAAGGGGATAACGGCGGCCTCGCTAGGCAGACTGCTCAAGTCGCGCGGGCTGAAGGTCGCGGCGCAGAAGCTCGACCCGTACATCAACGTCGACCCCGGGACGATGAGCCCCTATCAGCACGGGGAGGTCTACGTCACCGAGGACGGCGCCGAGACCGACCTCGACCTCGGCCACTACGAGCGCTTCATCGACGAGGACCTCAATAAGTATTCTAACCTCACCACCGGCAAGGTCTATTGGAACGTCCTCAATAAGGAGCGCCGCGGGGAGTACCTCGGCTCGACCGTTCAGGTCATCCCGCACATAACCAACGAAATTAAGGAATTCGTCTACAGCGTCGGCAGGAAGACGAACGCCGACGTCGTCATAACCGAGATAGGCGGCACGATAGGCGACATCGAGTCCCAGCCCTTTATCGAGGCCGTCCGCCAGATATCCCTCGAGATAGGCAGGGAGAACAGTCTCTTTATCCACGTCACGCTCGTCCCGTACCTGCGCGGTTCGGAGGAACACAAGACCAAGCCGACCCAGCACTCGGTCAAGGAGCTGCAGGGCATGGGCGTCAGCCCGAACATCATCGTCCTGCGCTGCGACGAGCCGCTCGAGGAGTCCATATTCCGCAAGATAGCGATGTTCTGCAACGTCAAGGACGACTGCGTCATCGAGAACATGACCATACCCAACCTCTACGAGGCGCCGCTCATGCTCGAAAGATCGGGCTTTTCCGGCGTCGTCTGCCGCGAGCTCGGCATCGACGCGCCGGAGCCCGACCTCGCCGAGTGGCGCGAGATGGTCGCGCGCATCGACGATCCGAGGACGCGCCGCGTCGAGATAGGCCTCGTCGGAAAGTACGTCGCCCTGCACGACGCGTACCTCTCCGTCGCGGAGGCCCTGCGCCACGCGGGCTACTACCACGACGTGCACGTCGACATCCGCTGGATAGACTCCGAGGAGATTAAGCCCGAAAACGTCGCCGAGACGCTCGCGGGGCTCGACGGCATCATCGTCCCCGGCGGCTTCGGCAGCCGCGGCATAGACGGCATGATCCTCGCCGCGAAGTACGCGCGCGAAAATAACGTCCCCTATTTCGGCGTCTGCCTCGGCATGCAGATAGCCGTCATCGAGTACGCGCGCAACGTCGCCGGCATCCCGGACGCGGATTCCGGCGAATTCAACGAGCTATGCAAAAACAAAGTCATCGACTTCATGCCCGGCCAGAGCGACGACATAGATAAGGGCGGGACGCTCCGCCTCGGCGCGTACCCCTGCGTCATCACGCCGGGCACGACCATGGAGCGCTGCTACGGCAGGCTCGAGATCAGCGAGCGCCACCGCCACCGCTATGAATTCAATAACGATTACAGGGAAAAGCTCGCCGCCTGCGGCCTTACGCTCAGCGGCATCTCGCCCGACGGCAGGCTCGTCGAGACCGTCGAGCTGACGGAGCGGCCGTTCTTCGTCGGCGTGCAGTACCATCCGGAGTTCAAGTCCCGCCCGAACAGGCCGCATCCGCTCTTCAAGGGCTTCATCGGCGCGGCGGTCGGCTTCTCCGAGGGCAAGGTCAAATGAGCATCCGCGAGGAATGCGGCGTATTCGGCCTCATGGCTCCCGAGCCCGTCGACGCCGCGGCTATCTGCCACCACGGGCTCTACGCCCTCCAGCACAGAGGTCAGGAGAGCTGCGGCATCGTCGTCAACGACGACGGCGTCTTCGCTTCGCATAAGGACCTCGGCCTCGTCAGCGAGGTCTTCACGAAGGAGGTCATGGCCAAGTTCCCGCGCGGGACGATGGCCGTCGCCCACACGCGCTACGGGACGACCGGTGCGACCAACCGCAATAACTGCCAGCCCATCGAGGTCAACCACCAGAAGGGCCGCATGGCGATAGCCCATAACGGCAACCTCTCCAACGCCGCCGAGCTCCGCTCCGAGCTCGAGCTCTCCGGCGCGATATTCCACACCTCCAGCGATACCGAGACGATAGCCTATATCGTCACGAAGGAGCGCCTCACCGCGCCCTCCATCGAGGAGGCCGTGTCCCGCGCCATGAACGTCATAGACGGCGCGTATTCGCTCGTGCTGATGTCGCCGCAAAAGCTCATCTGCGCGCGCGACCCCTACGGCTTCCGCCCCCTCTGCTACGGGAAGACCGACGACGGGATATACATCGTCGCCAGCGAGGACTGCGCCCTCAAGGCCGTCGGCGCGCGCTTTATCCGCGACGTCGACCCCGGCGAGATACTCATTTTCGGCAGGGAAGGCGTCGTATCGAGGCGCGAGCACTGCGGGGAGAGGGAAAAGCGCCTCTGCGTCTTCGAGTATATCTATTTCGCGCGCCCCGACTCAGTCATAGACGGGCGCTCGGTCCATGCCGCGCGCGTCGAGGCGGGCCGCGTCCTCGCGAGAACGCGCCCGGCGGAGGCCGACATCGTCGTCGGCGTCCCGGATTCGGGGCTCGACGCGGCGATAGGCTTCTCGCGCGAGTCCGGCGTGCCCTACGGCATAGGGCTCATCAAGAATAAATACATCGGCAGGACGTTCATCGCCCCGGGCGACAGGGCCGATCAGGTCCGCATCAAGCTCTCGGCTATTGAGGACGTCGTGCGCGGCAAGAGGATAGTCCTCATCGACGACTCCATCGTCCGCGGGACGACGAGCGGGCGCATCGTATCGCTGCTCCGCGAGGCCGGCGCGAAGGAGATACACATGCGAATCTCCGCGCCGCCGTTTCTTTTCCCGTGCTTTTACGGGACGGATATCGACTCGCAGGACAATCTCATAGCCTGCCGCCATACCGTCGACGAGATAGCGCGGATGATAGGCGCCGATTCGCTCGGCTATCTGCCCGCGGAGGAGCTCTGCAAGCTTGCGGGCTGTCACGATTACTGCGCCGCCTGTTTCGACGGGAACTACCCGACCAGGATACCCTCCGACCCGCGAAAGGACCGCTTCGAGCGCAAGCTCTCCGAGCTTTGAAAGGAGACGCCGCCATGCTCTTTACGAAAATGCACGGCCTCGGCAACGACTATCTCTATGTCTTCGGCGAGGTCCCCGAAAACGCCGCCCAGCTCTCGCAAAAGCTCTCCGACCGCCATTTCGGCGCCGGCTCCGACGGAATGATATACATCACGCCGTCCGCGAGGGCCGACTTCGGCATGCGCATCTTCAACGCCGACGGCAGCGAGGCGAAGATGTGCGGCAACGGCATCCGCTGCGTCGGGAAATACGTTTACGACAAGGGCTACACCGACAAGACCAGTATCACCGTCGAGACGCTCTCGGGCGTCAAGCTCCTGCGCATGCAGGCGCGCGGCGGCAAGGTCAAAAGCGTGACCGTCGATATGGGCCGCGCCGAGGTCGGGGAGGCCTTCGCGGTCGATGCCGCGGGCCTGACCGTGACGGGGACGCCCGTCTCCGTCGGCAATCCGCACTTCGTCGTGTTCGTCGATGATATCGAAAAAGCCCCGCTGCTTACCGCGGGGCCCGCGATAGAAAAGCACGCTGCGTTCCCCGGCGGGGTCAACGTCGAGTTCGTGCAGCCTCTGGGCGAAAACAGGCTCCGCATGCGCGTCTGGGAGCGCGGCAGCGGAGTGACCATGGCATGCGGGACGGGCGCCTGCGCGAGCGCGGCGGCCGCCGTGAGCAGGGGCATTTGCCGCGCGGGAGCCCCCGTCTCCGTCGTGCTCGACGGCGGGACGCTGGAGGTGACCGTCGGCGACGGTGGGGAGGTCCTCATGACGGGCCCCGCCGAGACCGTTTACGAGGGGGAGGCGGCCGTATGATAACGCCGAACACGCATTACGCGGACCTCAAGGATTCCTATCTTTTCTACAACATCGCGCAGAAGACGCAGGCCTACGTCGCGGCGCACCCCGGGACGCGGCTCCTCCGCATGGGCATAGGCGACGTGTCTTTGCCGCTCTGCGAAGTCGTCATCAAAGCGCTCCACGAGGCCGTCGACGATCAGGCCGCGAAGGACACTTTCCACGGCTACATGCCCGAATGCGGCTGGCCCTTCCTGCGCGAGACGATAGCGGGGCATTATGCTAAGCGCGGCGTCGCCGTGGGCGCGGACGAGGTCTTCGTCTCCAGCGGCGCGAGCGACGAGCTCGGGGACATCCTCGACCTCTTCGACCGCGGCAGCAGCGCGCTCGTCGTCGAGCCCGCCTACCCCGCCTACGTCGACGCGAACGTTATGGCTGGCCGGAAAACAGTCCACCTCCCGTCGGGCGAAGATAACGGCTTTCTGCCCGAGCCGGGCGCGGACGCGAAGGCCGACCTCATCTATATCTGCTCGCCGAATAACCCGACCGGCGCAGTCTTCGACCGCGAAAAGCTCCGCCGCTGGGTCGACTTCGCGAACGAGAACGGCTCCGTCATCCTCTTCGACGCGGCCTACGAGGCCTTCATCGAGGACCCGGCGCTGCCGCGCAGCATATTTGAAATAGACGGCGCGCGCACCTGCGCCATCGAGATATGCTCGCTCTCCAAGACAGCGGGGTTTACGGGTACGCGCCTCGGCTATACGGTCATCCCGCGCGAGCTCGTCCGCGGCGGCATGCGCTTTAACGACATGTGGGTCCGCAACCGCACGACGAAGACCAACGGCGTGTCCTATATCATCCAGAAGGGCGGCGCCGCCGTCTTCACGGACGAGGGGCAGGCGCAGATCGCCGAGAACATCAGATACTATAAGGAAAACGCCCGCATCCTCATGCGCGCGCTCGACGGGCTCGGGATATGGTACTGCGGCGGGAAGAACGCGCCGTACATCTGGCTCAAGTGCCCCGGCGGCATGGGGAGCTGGGAGCTGTTCGACCTGCTGCTCAGCGAAGTCCAGGTCGTCGGCACGCCGGGCGAGGGCTTCGGCGCGTGCGGGGCGGGCTATTTCCGCCTCTCGACCTTCGGCGACAGAGACGAGACCGTCGAGGCCGCCGCCCGCCTGACAAAACTGCTCGGGAAATAAAAAACGCCCCCCGGGGCGCAAAAAAGAAAGGCCGCGGACGTTTCCGCGGCCTTTTGCTTTGCCTTCTTATTCTCTTTCGAGCGGGATATCGCCGAGATTAACGCTCTTGCCGGTGTCGACGCGGAAGAAGTTCTTGCGCTTGAAGCCGGGAGCGTCTATCGTCACGTCGTAGTAGCCGACGGCGAGGTCCTTGAGCCAGAAATCGCCGAACGAGTCCGTGACCGTCTCGACCAGCTTCGCGCCGGTGACGGCGAAGACGCGCGCGCCGATGACGACCTCCTTCTCGACGGGGTCGTAGACCGTCCCCGCGATGAACTTGCCGGGGATGTTGCGGTAGTATACGCGCGGGCGGCAGCCCGTCTCGGGCTTGAGGACCTCGGCCCCGCGTATGAGGTCCGCGAGTTCGTCCTCCTCGCCGAAGACGATGGCGTCCGTGGGGCAGTTTTCGACGCAGCGGGGGAGCTTATAGCCCGCGTCGAGCAGATGGGCGCAGCCGGTGCACTTCTGGCAGATGCCGAGGCCGTCGTTAAAGTATATCGCGCCGTAGGGGCAGGCGTCCTTGCACGCGCAGCAGCCGACGCACTTAGCGGGGTCTATGAGGACGAAGCCGTCGTCGCGCCTGTATATCGCGTCCGTCGGGCAGACGTCCATGCACTCGGCGTTGCGGCAGTGGTTGCAAAGGCGCGTCACATAGTGGAGCTTGACCTTCGGGACGGTCCCCTCGGCGTGCTCTTCGACCTTGCACCAGAACTGATCCGTCTGCGGCTGGGGGCGGGAATAGGGAGGCCAGTCGTTGCCGACGAACTCGTCCTTGCAGGCGAGCTGGCAGTTGTGGCACCCGTTGCATTTTGAAACGTCGATGACGAAAGCTTTCATGGCCTTCTCCTTTGTTTGCGTTCTACGATAATAATAGCATAAGCCCCGCGCGAAAAACAATCACAAATTGCCGCGATAAGGCTTGCATTTGCGAGAGTTTTACTATAAAATCTAACGTACGGAAATATATCCATTTTCATTGGAAGGAGATATAAACTATGGCACTCCCGAAATTCGATCCCGCGGAGCTGAACATCGCCTATGAAAAGCCCGGCTTCGGCGGTGGCCCCGGCACCCCCGTCTACAGCTATCCCGTCACGCCCAAGGAGGGCATGAGGTCCGCCATGGCCCGCAAGCCCCTCTGGCAGATAACCCACTCCGAACAGCAGATGTTCCTCCCGTCCGTCAACCCCGACAACATCGCCCGCGCGCTCTGCGTCGAGGCCAAGCGCCATACCTACACGACCGACCCCGTCGCCGACATGTTCGGCGTCGAATGGGAGTACGTTCCCAAGGTCGGCGGCAGCATGGTCCGCCCCGGTCAGCCTCTCATCGAGGACATGAACGACTGGCGCGACTTAGTCAAGTTCCCCGACATCGAGCAGTGGGACTGGGAGGGCTCGGCCAAGCTCAACGAGCAGTTCCTCAAGACCGACGCCTATATCTGCTGCTGGATACTCAACGGCTGGTATGAGCGCCTGATCTCCTTCATGGAGTTCGAGGGCGCCGCGATGGCCCTCATCGACGAGGACCAGCAGGACGCCGTCAAGGAGTTCTTCAGCGAGCTCTCCGACTTCTATATCAAGATGATCGGCAAGTACCTCGACACCTTCCCGCAGATAGACGGCTTCTGCATCCACGACGACTGGGGCTCCCAGAGAGAGACCTTCTTCGCGCCCGACGTCGCCGCTGAGATGATAGTGCCCTATATGCGCCGCGTCAACGACTATATCCACTCCCGCGGCAGGTTCTCCGACTTCCATTCCTGCGGCATGGCGCTCAAGCAGATCCCGAACATGATCGACGCCGGATGGGACGCATGGAGCGGCCAGCCCATGAACGACACCCAGAAGATCTACGAGCTCTACGGCGACAAGATACTCATCGGCGTCATCCCCGACAAGCTCGATCCCAAGATGAGCGACGACGAGCTGCGCGCGTCCGCCCGCGAGTATGCCGAGAAGTTCTGCAATCCGGAAAAGCCGAGCATACTCAATATCTATTCCAATATGGGCATGCCCCGCGCCTTCCGCGACGAGCTTTATAAGCAGTCCCGCATCCGCTATTGCGGTGAAGCCTGAAGCTGAGACAAGCAAAAACCCGCCTGATTTTTGTCAGGCGGGTTTTTCAGGCCCCTGCGGGGCCGGACCGGTCACTTTTTTGCTCAGATATCCTCGAAATCGTCGAGCTCGGGGCAGCAGATCTCCTTCTTGGATTCGATCTTCTCCTTGACGTTGGTCAGGAAACGCTTGATATCGTCGCGGAAGATGAGGACCAGCGCGACGACAGCGGCCACGGCGAGAACGGCGGCGGCTATCTTGGCGATAAGCTTCCAGTCACAGTTGGTGCATTTTTTGATCGTGACCACCTCCTTTGACTTTATCTTAAATAATTATACCACGAAGCGCGGGGAAAAATCAACACATCGGGAAAACTATTTTCCGGCTGCGCGGAGAGCCTCGCGCATGGCGATTGCCTCGCTCCTCGCCGCGTCGCGCCAGTCGCCGCCGGTCTTCTTCCACGCCGCGATGATCCCGCGCGAGGAGTTTATTATCGCGCCGAGCCCTTTTTCGTCGAACGCCCCCGCGACGTCGGCGGCCCCGCCGCCCTGCGCCCCGTAGCCGGGGACGAGGAAGAACACGGTCGGAAACGCCGCGCGAAGCTGCGCGAGCTCGGCCGGATGCGTCGCGCCGACGACGGCTCCGAGCTTTGAATATCCGTGCTCGCCGACGCTCTCGGCCCCGAGCTTTTCGACGAGCTTAGCCACGCGCATATAGAGCGGCTCGCCGCCGCAATCGAGGTCCTGCAGCTCCGCCGACGAGGGATTGGAGGTCTTGACGAGCGCGAAGACGTCGCGCCCTGTAGCGAGGAAGGGAAGTATCCCGTCCGAGCCGAGATAGGGGTTGACCGTGACCGCGTCGGAGCCGAGCGGCCCGTCGGCTAGCCACGCCTCGGCGTAGGCCTCGGCCGTGCTGCCTATATCCCCGCGCTTTGCGTCGGAGATGACGTAGAGCCCCGCCTCGCGCGCCGCGGCAATCGTCTTCTCGAGGACGGCCATGCCCGCCGCGCCGAGCGCCTCGTAGCAGGCCGCCTGCGGCTTGACAGCCGGGACGACGTCCGCCAGCGCGTCGATGAGCCCGAGGTTGAATTTGAGATACGCCTCGTCGGGCGGCATCTCCCTGAGCTCCGGCGGCAGGTGCGCCTGCCTCGGGTCGAGCCCCGCGACGGTCGGATTGTCCTTTTGCAGTATCTTTTCTATCAGAGCGTCCATGTCGGCCTCCGGTCTTGTCATATTTTCAGGATAAAATAAGGATAACACGCCAGCCGCGCCTTTGCAAGAAATGCTATCGACAAGGCGGCCCGCTTGGTGTAAAATGTAATATCAGAACGGGACAAATCATATCTCGGAGGGATATTCGTGGATAAAAAAGCCATTTACAAGCTGACGTACGGCCTGTTCCTGCTCTCGACCCGCGAGGGCGAGCGGGACAACGCCTGCATCGTCAATACCGTCCAGCAGGCGGCGTCGGACCCGATACGCATCTCTGTCGCGGTCATAAACGCCAACTATACCCGCGAGATGATCTCGCGCACGGGCGTCTTCAACGTCTCGGTGCTGGATAAGGACACGCCGTTTTCCGCCTTCGAGCACTTCGGCTTTCAGAGCGGGCGCGACGTGGACAAGCTCGGGGACTACTGGTTCAAGAGGACGGAAAACGGCCTCGCGTACTTCCCGCAGTTTGCTAACGCCGTCCTCTCGGCGAAGGTCGTCGAGTCCATCGACCTCGGCAGCCATACGCTCTTCATCGGCGAAGTCACCGACGCCATAAAGCTCTCCGATGTCGAGAGCCTGACCTACGAGCGCTATCAGAACGAGATCAAGCCCAAAAAGCCCGCCGCGGCCTCCAAGGGCTGGCGCTGCACCGTCTGCGGCTATATCTATGAGGGCGACGAGCTCCCCGCCGATTTCGTCTGCCCGATCTGCAAGCACGGGCCGGAGGTATTCGAGAAGATATGAAAAACCTGAAAAGAGCCGCCGCGCTCGTTCTCGCGCTCGCTCTCATGCTGACCTGCCTCGGCGGCTGCAAGAAGAAGACCGAGGCCGAGAAGCTCTCCCGCAGCTATAACGTCGTCATCTCCGTCGAGCTCACGGGCGAGCTCGCGGGCAAGAAGCTCGAGCTCGAATGGTCCGTCAACGGCCTCAACGCCGGAACGAAGGTCGCCTCGAAGACCGAGGGCGGGTACCACGACGGCGACGTCGTCAATTTCCGCCTCATGGAGGACGATCTAAAAAAGGGCATGAACGTCATGATGCGCGTCGTCCTGCTCGGCTACGACGGCGTGGGCATCTACTGCGGGCAGTCCGTGCCGCTCGAGCTCAAATTCGGCGAGGTCTATTATCTGCGCGTGAGCGGGACGAACGCCTCCGACGCCGTTACCGAGCAGATATTCCCCGAATAACGGGCACTTTTCCGCCCCGGCGGACGTCTTATCATCGTAAAACGTCAAAAAGGGAAAATAAACGTTGACGAAAGCCGAAAAAGGGATTAAAATCAAGAATAGACATTATGTGAACTGTTACGGATTAAGATAAAGTTTTCGTTCAAGGGAGGACGCTCATGGGACTTTTTAAGGAAGTTAAATGCGGCAGATGCGACAGGCGCTACTCCTCCATAAGGAGCAAGTGCCCGTACTGCGGCGCCCGCAAGACCAATAACGACAGGAAGGCGGAGGGCGGCTCCGGCTCGTCCGGCTCCAGCCAGCGCTGGCAGCTTATCGTCGGCGCGGTCATCCTGCTGATCATCATCATTGCGATAATTCTGCTCGTGGCGCACGCCATGAAGAACAAGGACGTCAAGGACGACGATCCCAAGACGACGAGCAGCCTCGTCAATCCGGACGACGGCATCAGCTCCATCACGGCCGATCCGAGCCCGACTCCGACCCCGACCCCGACGCCCACTCCGACCCCGACTCCGACCCCGACTCCGACCGTCACCTCCATCACGCTCAACCGCACCGACTTCACGCTCAACACCATCGGCGCCCAGTGGCAGATGACGGCGACGACGTCGCCTGCGGCCTCCGGCGCGGAGATAACGTGGTACTCCGAGGATGAGTCCGTCGCCATCATAAGCGAGACCGGCATGGTCACCGCCATCAACCGCGGCACGACGAACGTCGTCGCCATGGCGGGCGGCAAGCAGGCCAAGTGCATCGTCCGCGTCACGGCCGACGCCATAGTTCCCATCACGCCGACCGAGCCGACCGCTCCGGGCACGACCCCCGCCCCGGGCACGACCACCGAGCCCACGACGAGCCCGACCCCGACTCCCGCGACGACCGCGAAGCCGTCCCTGAGCCATACGGACGTCACGCTCGACCGCTCCAAGCCCGGCTGGGACGCCTTCACTCTGAAGGTCAAGGACGCGACCGGAACTCCTGAATTCAGCTCCGGCGCTCCGGGCATCGCGACCGTCGATCAGAACGGCAACGTCAAGGCCGTCTCCGCCGGCACCGCCACCATCACGGTCACGGTCGACGGCGAGACCCTCAAGTGCATCGTCCGCGTCAAATAACGAATAACGAACAAGGCCCCTCCGGAACTTCCGGAGGGGTCTTCCTTTATCCGTATATATCGCATGAAAAACGCGCCTCCGCGAATCACGGAGGCGCGTTTTTTTATTGCTGCTGTCTGTTTTCCGGGCGCGGGCCGCGGTGATGCCGCCTCTTGCGCGAGGACTTGGAGGAGCCCTCTTTCTTCGGGGCGTTCTGCCCGTTTTCCTGCTTGGGAGCCGCGCCCTGCTTCGGGGCGTTTTCCTGCTTCGGCTTGGCCTGCTCCTGCTTCTGAGCCTCGGGCCTGCTCCCGCCGTGCCTTTTTCCGCGGCGGCGGGGCTTGTGCTCTCCCTCCCTGCGCTCGCCCTCGGTCTTGACGGGGGACTCGGCCGGCTCGGCCTTCTCCTCGGGCTTTTTGCCTCCATGCCTGTTCTGCCTGCGGCGCTCGGGCTTCGGCTCCTCGGGCGCGAGGACCTCGGCGAAGCTCCATTCCGGCTCGGGCTCGGGCTCCGGCTCGGGTTCCGGCTCGACGTAGGCGCCGTTGAGCATATAGCCGAGGCGGCTGAGCGGATAGCTCTGGAGCGTCGTCTCGGAGGGGTCATCGAGTCTGACCTTCGCCGTGCGGCGCAGCAGATTGAGGTCGGTTATGACGCCCTTGCCCGCCGGCGTGTCGACGACGCTGCCCTCCTTCGGAGAGCTGCGGATGAGGTATTCGTAGGCCTCCTGCTCGTATTTCAGGCAGCACATGAGCCGCCCGCAGGTGCCGCTTATCTTCGCGGGGTTGAGCGAGAGCGACTGCGACTTGGCCATCTTGATAGAGACGGGATGGAAGTCGTCGAGGAAGGTCGAGCAGCAAAACGGCCGCCCGCAGATGCCGAGCCCGCCGAGCATCTTCGCCCCGTCGCGCACGCCTATCTGGCGCAGCTCGATGCGGGTCCGGAAGATGGCGGCGAGGTCTTTGACCAGCGCGCGGAAGTCCACGCGCCCGTCGCTCGTAAAGAAGAAGAGTATCTTGCTGCCGTCGAAGCCGTATTCGACGTCGACGAGCTTCATGTCGAGCCCGTGCGCGGCGATGCGCTCGGTGCAGATATCGAAGGCCTTTTTCTCCTTTTCGAGATTCGCCTCGAAGAGCGCCTTGTCCGCGTCCGTCGCTATGCGCACGACGGGGCGGAGCGGCTGAACGACGGCCTCGTCCGCGACGGGGTGCACGCCGCGCACGCATATGCCGTATTCCGTGCCCTTTGCCGTCTCGACTATGACGGGCTGCTCGTCCGCGGGCTCGAGGCCGTTCGGGTCGAAGTAATAGGTCTTTCCGCGTCCGCGGAACTGTATGCTGACAACGTCTGTCATGTGTTTTACCTCATTTTGAGTCTATAAGTTTTGCCGCGAGCAGGCCCGACACGCTCCCGGAACTCAGGAACGCCGCCTTTTCCCGCAGATCGGCCGTAAAGTCGGCCAGCTCGGCCAGCCGCTCGCGCTCGGCCGGGTCGGGCGCCCTGCGCGCCTCGTCCGCGAGGCCGCGCCAGAGGGCGGTCAGCGCGTCGGCCGTCGCAGCTCTGTCGAGCTTTTCGAAGCTGAGCGCTGCAGTGATCTTTTCGATCTCGCTCCCGCGGACGACCGCGTCCAGCAGGGGAGAGGTCTCGAATTCCTCCTCGCCGCGGAGCCTGACGCGCGAGCAGCGGGAGAGAACGGTCGGGAGAATGGAGCCTATCGTCGCCGCGCAAAGGACGAAGCACACGCCCTTCGGCGGCTCCTCAAGGAGCTTGAGAAATGCGTTTTGCGCCTGCGGGACGAGCTTGTCCGCCTCGGGGACGATATAGACCTTGCGGTCGGCCTCGTTCGGGGCGACCGCCGCGTCCTCGCTCAGCGCGCGTATCTGCCGGACGTAAATGGCGGCCCTGTCCTCCTCGCGCTCGACGCGGATGATGTCCGGATGGAGGCCCTTTGCTGCCTTGACGCACGCGGGACAGACCCCGCAGGGCGGCTCGCTCCCGCGGCATACCGCGGCGGCGGCGATCTCGCCCGCGAGCTTCTCGCGTTCGGCGGCGGTCCCGCCGTGCAGCAGCCATGCGTGGGTATTGGTGTTGTACGCCGTCACGGTGAGCCTCCCGTCCCGGGGCCGCGCCCCGATCTGTCCTGTAATTGATTTATTATATCACACCTTGCGGCGCCGGACAAGAGGGTCGTCAGTGGATGACGACGTTGAGCCCCATCGCGATGAGCTGGGCCTTGCGCGCCTGCATGAGCTCGTCGGAGGGCGCCTCCGCCTCGAATACGGGCGTGTCGCGCCCGAGGCGCGCCCATTTGACGACGCCGAGGTTGTGGTACGGCAGGAGCTGTACGACCTCGACCGCGTCTCCGAGCTCGAGGATGAACTTACCCGCCGCCTCGAAGGAGGCCTCGTCGTCGTTAAAGAGCGGGATGACCGGGATGCGTATCTGGAACTTCGCTCCCGCCGAGGCGAGATAGCGCGCGTTTTCGAGGATGAGCTCGTTCGGGACGCCCGTCAGCCGCTTGTGCAGCTCGCTGTCCATCTGCTTTATGTCGTAAAGATAGAGGTCCGTATAGGGGACGGTCGGCTCGAGGAAGCGGCGGTTTACATATCCGGTCGTGTCGACGGCGGTATGCACGCCCTCGGCGCGGCATCTTTTGAGGACCTCGAGCAGAAATTCCGGCTGCCAGAGGCACTCCCCGCCCGAGAAGGTCACGCCGCCGCCGGACTGCTCGTAAAAGGGCCTGTCCTTGACAATTCGCTCCATGAGCTCGTCGACCGTGTATTCCTTCCCGCAGACGTAGAGAGCCTTGTGGACGCAGGCCGCGGCGCATTTGAAGCAACCGACGCACTTTTTCCTGTCCACTCGCACGAGCGTTATATCCTCGTCCGTCAGCGTGTCGCGCCTCGTCCCGGCGGGAGAGATCGCGCCCTGCGGGCAGGCGGCAATACATTTGCCGCAGCGCTCGACGCCCGCGCACTTTATCTCCATCCAGTTGAGCTCCGCCGGGAACTCCTGGCTTTCGGGGCTGTGGCACCATGCGCAGCGCAGGGGGCAGCCCTTGAAAAACACGGTCGTGCGTATGCCGGGCCCGTCGTGGACGGAGAAGCCCTGAATGTCGAATATCCTTCCGGTGAGCATGGGAGATACCGCCTTTTCATCCCTGCCGGCGCGCCGTGACCGCGGAGGGGAGATAGTGTTTCACACCCCCAATATACTATTAAAAGCGCGCTCCGTCAACGCCGCCCGGCGGCCGCGCCGTCCGCCGTCCGTGCGGCGCTCAAAAAAATCGCTTTGATTTACATAATTTTTTGATTTTCCCCCTTGCAATTTGCTGAAAATTCGTTATAATAACCCTATAAGTGGAGCGAAGTGGGGAGAAGTGTCTAATTTTACACCCAAAACCCACAAAATCGCGCTCTGAGACACGAAGGAGAGGTGAGCGGAGTGACAGGCGAATATTCCCACAGCATCGACGCCAAGGGCAGGCTCTTTATCCCGGCCAAGCTCCGCGAGGAGCTCGGCGAAGTCTGCTATGTGACGCTCAGCATAGACCACTGCCTCTCCGTCTATTCGACCTCCAGCTGGGAGGCCTTCTGCGCCAAGGTCGACGCCAAGCCGCTGGCCGAGTCGCGCAGGATGCGCATGCTCTTTGCCAACACCGCCAAGTGCGATATCGACGCGCAGGGGCGCGTCCTCGTCCCGCAGAAGCTGCGCGACCTCATCGGCCTTAAAAAGAACGTCATGATCATCGGCTTTTCCAATCACGCCGAGATCTGGGACAGCGAAGAGTACGCCGCCATGGAGGCCGAGCTGCTCACGCCCGAGAACATTTCCGCCGGCCTTGCCGAGCTCGGCCTGTAATGGCCGCCTTCAGCCACAGACCCGTTCTTCTCGACGAGTGCGTCGAGGCTCTGAACATAAAGCCCGGCGGCGTCTACGTCGACGGGACGCTCGGCGGGGGAGGCCACTCCGAGGCCATCTGCGAAAAGCTCCGCGGCGGCAGGCTCATCGGCATAGACCGCGACGCCTCAGCGCTCAGCGCGGCGTCGGAGAGGCTGGCCCGGTTTGAATGCTTCACGCCGGTGCGCGGCAACTTCCGCGACGTCGCTTCGATACTCTCCGGCCTCGGCGTCGAAAAGGCCGACGGCATGCTCTTTGACCTCGGCGTTTCCTCGCCTCAGCTCGACGAGGCGTCAAGGGGTTTTTCCTATATGGCGGACGCTCCGCTGGATATGCGCATGGACCCAAGCTCCGGGCGCACGGCGGCCGAGCTCATAGCCGGGGAAACGGAAGACGAGCTCGCGCGCATCTTCTTTACGTACGGCGAGGAGAGGTACTCAAGGCGCATAGCCGCCGCGATAGTCAGAAGACGGGCCGAGGCCCCGATCGAGACGACCGGGGAGCTCGTCGAGATAATAAAGGGCGCGATGCCCGCCGCGGCGCTGCGCGAAAAGCAGCATCCGGCAAAGAGAGTTTTTCAGGCGCTGCGCATAGCCGTCAACGACGAGCTCGGCGCGCTCGAGGAGATGCTCGATACGGCGCCCGACCTGCTCGCCCCCGGCGGCAGGCTCGCGATAATAAGCTTCCATTCCCTCGAGGACAGACTTGTAAAGAATGCGATAAGAAAGCGCGAAAGGGGCTGTACCTGCCCCCCCGACCTTCCGATCTGCGTATGCGGCTTCGTTCAGACGCTGAGGAGCGTCGGGCGGCAGCCGATAACGGCGGGGGAGGCCGAGCTTAAGATAAATCCGCGGGCCCGGAGCGCAAAGCTCCGCGTCGCGGAACGGATATGAGGATCTGAAATGGACGAATTCGATCTCTACGCGTACGGAAGTCTTGCATATGATTTCGACGCGATCCCGGAACAGCAGCCGGAGATCGAGGAACCCGCGCGCGATCCTCACGAACGGCACCCCAGAACAAGAGACGACGCAAAGGTCAGCATAGGCGCCGCGGCCCGGCCTCGGACGGCGGTATCGCCCTTCGCCCTGCTGGGGACGGTGCTCGTCTTCGCATTGATGTTCATGGTGGTGGCGAGCTTCATGAAGCTCTCGGAACTCAGCGCCGAATACGTCTCATACGCCAATACCCTCGAGCAGCTCAACGCCGAGGGAGAGAGGCTGAAGATACAGTACGAGGGCGCGTTCGACCTCGACGAGGTCGAGAGGTACGCCATGAGCGAGCTCGGCATGATCAAGGCCGACGGCGACCAGATCACCTACGTCCGCCGCGCGGCGGGAGATCAGGCGGTCATCCTGCGCGAGACGGAAAAGAGCTCTCTGGCGAGCACGCTTTCGGCGATGATAGACGATTTCTTGGAATATTTCCGGTAGGTTCAAGCAATATTTGTTACCGAGAGGCCATGCGCGAACCGGGGGACTATAATCTATGGATGCTACCAACAACAAGCCCACGAGGCAGAATACCGGCCGCACGCTGTTCTTGCTTGCAGTGTGCGGCATAGTTGCTTTTATAGTTCTTGTGATACAGCTCTACAAGATCATGATAATCGACCATGACCAGTACCAGAGCCAGGCCGTGGAGCAGCAGGTGAGGGAGACTTCCATCACCGCTTCGCGCGGGACCATCTACGATACGAACATGAAAATGCTCGCCGTCAGCTCGAGCGTCGACACGATCTACATAAGCCCCGTCGAGATGCTAAAAAACGGCGAAGATCCCGAGTTCATAGCGCAGAATCTGTCCGAGATGCTCGGCGTGGACTACGACGTTATCATGGCCAAGTGGAAGCATACCGACTCGTGGTACGAGACCGTCGCCAAGAAGGTCGAGAAGGAGGTCTCCGACCGCGTACTCGAATTCAAGACGAAGAACAGACTGACCAGCGTCCATCTCATCGAGGACAGCAAGAGATATTATCCCTATTCGACCCTCGCCGCGCAGGTCATCGGCTTCGTCGGCGGGGAGAACACCGGCCTCGAGGGCATCGAGGCGAAATACGAGTCCACACTGCGCGGCTCGAACGGCCGCATCGTCCGCGCGACGACCTCCGGCGGCACGGACATGAAGTTCACCGGCTATGAAAACTACTACGACGCCGTCGACGGCTCGAGCATAGTCCTGACGATAGATTCGACGGTGCAGTTCTATCTGGAAAAGCATCTGTCTCAGGCCATCGAGGACTTCGCCCTGCAAAACGGAGCGATGGGCGTTGTCATGGACGTCAATACCGGAGCGGTGCTCGGCATGGCGTCTCTTCCCGAATACGATCTCAACGATTTTCTGACCCTTGACGAGGCGACGACGACGAAGCTTCTCGAAAAGGGCCTGAGCAACGAGGAATACGACGTTTTGTACCGCGAGACGCTGCAGTCCCTCTGGCGCAACAGGGTCATCGCCGACACCTACGAGCCCGGATCGACCTTCAAGATCATAACGCTCGCCGCCGCTCTCGAGGACGGCATCACGACCGAGAGCGAGACCTTCGACTGCAAGGGCGAGATATGGGTCCGCGGCCGCGACGCGGACGACCCGCTCAAATGCTGGAAGACGGACGGGCACGGCGTCCAGACGCTCGCCGAGGCCGCCCAGCATTCCTGCAACGTCGCGTTCGTCACGCTCGGCCTGAGGCTAGGTCAGGCCAGATTTTACGAATACATGGATTCCTTCGGCTTCTTCGACCGGACCGGCATAGACCTCTCCGGCGAGAGCTACGGCATCTGGTGGAGCACGGCGCAGTTCACGAGGCCCAACAGTCAGGCCGAGCTCGCCGCCGCCTCCTTCGGCCAGACCTTCAACATCACCCCCATTCAGCTCATCACGGCCGTCTCGGCCGTCGCCAACGGCGGCTATCTCATGGAGCCCTACGTCGTCCGCCAGACCCTCGATTCCGACGGGAACGTCATCTATACGCACGAGCCCAAGGTCGTCCGTCAGGTCATCAGCGAGGAGACGAGCAGACGCTGCAACGCCATCTTGGAGACCGTCGTCTCCGCCGCCGGCGCGACGGGCAAAAACGCCTACGTGCCCGGCTACAGGATAGCCGGCAAGACCGGCACCGGCACGAAGACCGCCGTCCAGGCTGAGACGGGCGAGAAGGAATACTGGGTATCCTTCATCGGCTACGCTCCCGCAAACGACCCGCAGGTCGCCGTCCTCGTCGTGCTCGACACGCCGGGAGACGGGTCCAACGTCTCCATTTCGGGCGGCGCCATGGCGGCCCCCGTCGTCGGGAGCATACTCAGCGACGTGCTCAGCTATCTCGGCGTCGAGCCGGATTACTCCGGCGCGAACTCCAACGCGGTCGGCATCACGATGCCGAGCCTCAGAGATTACACCGTGTCCGACGCGCAGGACACCCTCCGCGCGCTCGGCTTCGACGTCAAGGTCGTAGGCTCCGGCAGCAAGGTCATGGATCAGGCCCCGTCCGGCGGGCAGAAGGTCAATTCCGGCGCGGCGGTCCTGCTGTATACGGAGGGCTCCAAGCCCAACGAGATGGTGGAGGTCCCGAACCTCTTCGGAATGACCTACGCTCAGGCGAGGGCGAACATGACGGCCATAGGGCTCTATCTCAGGTCGACGGGCGTCGCGCCCGGCTCGACAAGCGGGGCCAACATCATCGTTTCCAGACAGTCCGTCGAGGCGGGCGGCAGAGTCCCGTTCGGCTCGGTCATAGAGGTCTATCTCATAGATAACGACGCCTCCATCATAGAAGGCGTGGGTCAGTAAACGGAGTATTGCGGCCATGAAACTCAGTCAGATCCTCAAAACGATATCCGTCCGGGAGCTGCACGCTCCCGCCGAGCTCGAGATAACCGGCGTGGAGTACGATTCGCGCGCGGTGAAGCCCGGCGCGCTGTTCGTGGCGGTCAAGGGCCTCGTCAGCGACGGGCACGCCTATATCCCCGCCGCCGTGAAGGCCGGCGCGGCCGCCGTGCTGTGCATGGAAAAGCCCGACTGCGACGTCCCCTACATCATAGTCGAGGACACGAGGGCCGCCCTCGCGGAGGCCGCGGCCAACTTCTTCGGAAGGCCCGCGGACAGCCTGCGCATCGTCGGCGTCACCGGCACCAACGGCAAGACGACCGTCTCCATGCTCATAAAAAACATGATAGAATACTGCACCGGCGAAAAGGCCGGCCTCATCGGCACGAACGGGGCCGTCGTCGGCGACAGGAGCCTGCATACGGACAACACGACCCCCGAGTCGCGCGATCTGCACGAGTTCTTTTCGCTCATGGTCGCCGAGGGCTGCCGCTGGTGCGTGATGGAGGTCTCCTCCCACTCGCTGGTCATGGGCCGCGTGGCCGGGCTGCATTTCGCCTCGGCCGTATTTACCAATCTGACGCAGGATCACCTCGATTTTCATAAGACGATGGAGAGCTACGCGCAGGCCAAGGCCATACTCTTCGGCATGTGCGACACGGCCGCCGTGAACGCGGACGATCCCGCCGGGGCCGTGATGCTCGAGGCCTTCAAGGGCTCGCGCGCGATGACGTTCTCGCCTTCCGGCGCGCCTGCCGACATCTGCGCGGAGGACGTCCGCCTCGGCTCCGACAGAGTCATGTTCACGGCTCGCTCCGAGGCCGGCAGAGTGCCGATGAGCCTCGGCATCCCCGGCGCCTTCAGCGTCGCCAACGCGCTCGCCGCGGCCTGCTGCGGCATGGCGCTCGGCCTCGACCTGACGGATATATCCATGGCGCTGACGACCTGCCGCGGCGTCAAGGGCAGGGCGGAGGTCGTCCCGACGGGGAAGGACTTTTCCGTGCTCATAGATTATGCCTGCACGCCCGACGCGACGGAGAACATCCTCGAGACGGTCCGCGGCTACGCGGAGGGCAGGGTCATAATCGTCTTCGGCTGCGGCGGCGACAGGGACCGCGGCAAGCGCCCGCTCATGGGGGCTGCGGCCGGCAGGCTCGCGGACGTGGTGTTCGTGACCTCCGACAATCCGCGCACCGAGGACCCCGAAGCCATAATCGACGAGATCATGCCCGGGCTCGAAGGGGCCCGCGCCGAGGTCCACAGGCAGAGCGACAGACGCCTCGCCATCTCCGAGGCCATGCACGCCGCCCGCGCGGGCGACGTGGTCATCCTCGCCGGCAAGGGGCATGAGGATTACCAGATAATCGGGCGCGAGAAGCGCCATATGGACGAGAGAGAGATCGTCGCCGACGTTCTTGCGAGGTGGGACGAATGATAGGGAGCCTGATCGCCGCTCTGCTCATTGCCGCCGCTCTGGCGGTCGTCGCGGGGATCATACTCATCCCCCTGCTTCGCCGTCTCAAGGCGGGCCAGAGCATCAAGGAAAACGGCCCCGTCTGGCATATGCATAAGCAGGGGACGCCGACCATGGGCGGCCTGATCTTCATTCCCGCCGTCGTCATCACGACGCTGGCTCTGTGCATGAAGGAGCTCATAGCCGGCGAGCTCGCCCACGTCGCCATGCTCGTGCTCGCGCTCATCTTCGGCGCGATAGGCTTCCTCGACGACTTCGAGAAGGTCAAGAAAAAGGGCAATACGGGGCTCACGGCTCTGCCGAAGTTCCTGCTCCAGCTCGCGGCCGCTCTGGCGTTTCTGCTGGTACTGCGGCTCGAGGGCTATATAACCCCCAATCTCTATATCCCGTTTTTCAACGTCTCCGTCAAGCTGCCCGAGGTCGTGTATTTCATCCTCGCGGCCTTCATCGTCGTCGGAACGGTCAACGCCGTCAACATCACCGACGGCGTGGACGGGCTGCTGACGGGAGTGACGCTCCCGGTCGCGATATTCTTCGTCTTCGCCGCGGCCAAGTGGGGCATGAGAGTGCAGGGCGTGTTCGCCGCCGCTCTCGCGGGGAGCCTCGGAGCCTTCCTGATATTCAATTTCAATCCCGCCAAGGTCTTCATGGGCGATACGGGCTCGCTGTTCATAGGCGGTGCGGTATGCGCGCTGGCGTTCTCGCTGGATATGCCGCTCGTGCTCGTGCCGCTCGGCATGGTCTATATAATCGAGACGCTCTCGGATATAATCCAGGTCGCCTATTTCAAGCTCTCGCACGGCAAGCGCGTTTTTAAGATGGCGCCTATCCACCACCACTTCGAAAAGTGCGGCTGGAGCGAGAAAAAGCTCTTCGTCGTCTTCACATGCGCCTCGCTGGTCTTCGCGGTCGTCGCGTGGCTCGGCGTGATGTTCAGATACGCCGCCTGAGAGGCGGAAAGGCTCTTTGAAAGGAGGTCGGAGCGATGGCTCAGCAGCAGTATGATTTTCCCGAGCGCGAACAGGAGCACGATAATCTCCTGCGCGACAGGACGGCCGAGACCGTAACGAGGCGCGGCAGAATGGATCTGCCCTTCCTGCTCCTGACGCTCCTTATCCTCGTCGTGGGCCTCATCATGGTCCTCTCGGCGAGCTTTGCGCGCGCATACTACGAGGAGGGCAACGCCGCCTACGTCTTCACAAGGCAGCTCCTGTTCTCCGTGTCCGGCGTCGGTTGGATGATAATAGCCTCCCGAATGACTCCGAAGTTTTATAAAAGGACGGCCTTCTGGGTCCTGCTGATCGCGTTCGTCCTGCTTCTCATAGTCCCCGTCATAGGCAACAAGGTCAACGGCGCGCGGCGCTGGCTGTCCGTCGGCGGCGCGTTCACGTTCCAGCCCTCCGAGGTCGCCAAGCTCGGCCTCGTGATGTCGTTTTCCGTCATGGCAACGCAGTTCGGCGAGAAGATGAAGACATTTAAATACGGCGTGCTGCCGTTTTTCGTCATCATCGCCCTCATGGTCGGCCTGCTCGCCCTCGAGCCTCACCTCTCCGCCTCGGTCATAATCGTCCTGCTCGGCGTGATACTCATGTTCGCCGGCGGCACGCGGATATACTGGTTCCTGCTCGTCGGCGCGGTCGCGGGAGGCGGCGGCTGGCTGCTCGTGACGAAGTTCGCGTACGCGAGCTCGCGCATAGCCGTCTGGCGCGATCCGTTCTCCGCCAAGCTCGGCGGCGGCTGGCAGATAATCCAGTCGCTCTACGCCATAGGCAGCGGCGGCCTGCTCGGCCTCGGCCTCGGCCAGAGCCGCCAGAAGTACCTGTATCTCCCCGAGGAGCACAACGACTTCATCTTCTCGATAATCTGCGAGGAGCTCGGCTTCATTGGCGCGGTGCTCATCCTCGTGCTCTTCCTGCTGCTCATAATCCGCGGCTACTGGCTGGCCATGCACGCAAAAACGAAGTTCGCCTCCCTCGTCATAACGGGGATAACCTCGCTGCTCGCGCTGCAGGTCTTCCTCAACGTCGCCGTCGTCACGAACCTCATCCCCGCGACGGGCATCTCGCTGCCGTTTTTCAGCTACGGCGGAACGGCGCTCTGGATACAGCTCATCGAAATGGGCATAGTGCTCGCCTTCTCGCGCGAGATAGAGGATAAGTGATGGGCCGCGGCTTCGTCATAACCTGCGGCGGGACGGGCGGCCATATCTATCCCGGCATAGCCGTCGCCGAGCGCCTCAGGGCGCTCATGCCCGACTGCCGGATCCTCTTTGTCGGCGGCGCGGGCAATATGGAGATGGACCTCGTCGCGCGCGAGGGGTTCGACATCGTCCCCATCGAGGCGCGAAGCTTCCACCGGAGCCTCGCCCCGAAGGACACGGCGCACAACGTCGCCGCCGTCTTCGTCAACGCTGCCTCGGTCGCGAGATCGAAAAAGATACTGCGCAAATTCGGCGCCGACGCCGCCATAGGGACGGGCGGATACGTCTGCTATCCCGTCCTGCGCGCGGCCGCCAAGCTCGGAGTTCCGGCGATACTGCACGAGGCAAACGCCGTCCCCGGTCTTACGACCCGCCTGCTGGAGCGCTCGTGCGATACGATAATGATAAACTTCGACGACTGCCGGAAATACTATAAGTCCGGAACGAACACGGCCGTCGTCGGTATGCCGGTAAGAAGCGGCTTTTCCCCCGACAAGCGGCGCGCGGGCGGCTCTCCGCCGCGCCTCGTGAGCCTCTGGGGCTCGCTCGGAGCCTCCCATATGAACGAACTGACCGCCGGGCTCATAGCCCGCAACGAGCGCGAGGGCCGATTCACCCACATCCACGCGACCGGCGGCGGGGAGGAGGGCGTCGCCGCGATGCGCGATAAACTCGCCTCGCTCGGCGTGACGGAGCTCAGATATACCGAGCTTCGCCCCTATATCTACGATATGCCCGAGGTCATGGCGCGAGCCGACCTCGTCATGTGCCGCTCGGGGGCTTCCACCCTCGGCGAGCTCACCGCCATGGGGACGCCGGCCCTGCTCGTGCCGAGCGTGAACGTGACGCACAACCATCAGGAGTCCAATGCGCGCGTGCTCGCCAATGCCGGCGCGGCGATACTCATGCTCGAGCGCGACTGCACCGGAGACGCGCTTTTCGAGAAGATCTCCTCCGTCATACGCGACGGGAAGGCGCTTTCCGAAATGAGCGAGGCCATGCTCTCTCTGGGTAAGAGCGACCCGGCCGGCCTCATCGTCTCCGAGGCGCTCCGGCTCATGGGCGATTAACCGAAAAGCCCCCTTTCGCATAGGATATCGCGTATATCCGGAAAATGCGGAGGGAGCTTGAATGAAGATATTATCCGTTGAGGGCGGCCGCCCGCTGGATGGCTGCATAAGGGCGCAGGGATCGAAAAACAGCGTCCTGCCCATCATGGCGGCGTCTCTGCTCGCCGGAGGGGAGACTGTCATCAGCAACTGCCCGGAGTTGTCCGACGTGGACGTCTCCGTGCGCATACTCCGGCATCTGGGCTGCGCCGTAAGGCGCGAGGGCGGCGTTATCGCCGTCGATCCGCGCGGCATGGACCGCTCGGATATCCCCGACTGCCTCATGCGCGAGATGCGCTCCTCGGTCGTGTTCATGGGAGCCATCCTCGCAAGGACCGGCTTTGCGCGCCTGACCTATCCCGGCGGCTGCGAGCTCGGGCCGAGACCCATAGACCTGCATCTTTCCGCCCTGCGCGAGCTCGGCGCTGAGATAGACGAGACCGGAGGCCGCATCATCTGCCGCGCGGCCAAGCTGAAGGGCGGGACGGTCCGCCTCGCGACGCCGAGCGTCGGCGCTACGGAAAACGCCATGCTGGCCGCCTCCCGCGCCGAAGGCGAGACGCTGATCTTCAATCCCGCGCGCGAGCCCGAGATAGCCGACCTGCAGGACTTTCTCCGCAAGCTGGGGACGGACGTCTCCGGCGCCGGAGGCCCCGTCATTTCCGTCCGCGGCGGCAGGCCGGACGGGGGAGCCGACCACACCGTCATTCCCGACAGGATCGTCGCCGCGACGTGGCTGTGCGCCGCGTGCTCTGCGGGAGGACGGGTCGAGGTGACGGACTGCATACCGGAGCATTTCGAGTCCGTGACGGAGGCCGCAGAGGCCCTCGGAGCGGAGGTGGAGCGCGGCGCGGACAGCGTGTCCGTCCGCGTAAGAAAGCCCCTGCGGGCGATAAGGCCCGTCTCCACCGCGCCGTACCCCGGCTTTCCGACGGACGCGCAGCCCCCTCTCATGGCGGCGGCGCTGAAGGCGGCGGGGACGACGGTATTCGTCGAAAACATTTTCGAAAACAGATACGGCTGCGTCGAGGAGCTCAAGCGCATGGGCGCCGACGTGCGCGTATCGGGCAGGACCGCGATAGTCTGCGGCGTGCCCTCTCTCCACGGCGCATCCGTCCGCGCGACGGACCTGCGCGGCGGAGCGGCCCTCGCGGTCGCCGCGCTCGGCGCGGAGGGCACGAGCGAGATACAAGGCGCCGCGCATATTCTGCGCGGCTACGAAAGACCGGACGAGGCGCTTCGCTCTCTCGGAGCGTACGCGCGTCTGACCGAATAAAGAGGTGAGCTAATTGGCTGTCTCGAATCCGACGCTGCCGCGCAAGCGAAAACGCGGCATACTCGGGAAAATAATAAAACCGATACTGATCCTGCTCATCCTGTTTTGCCTAATGCTGGGCGTGAGCTTCTTCTTCCAGGTGTCGGAGGTCCGCGTCACGGGCAACACGTTCTACACCGACGAGCAGATAATAGAGGCCTCCGGCATCCACGAGGGAGACAATCTCGTCTTCCTGAGCTTCGGGCCGGTGACGCTGAGGCTGATGAGCCAGCTCCCGTACGTCGACGAGGTGACGGTGACGAGACGGGCTCCCGCGACGGTCGTCATAAGCGTCGTCGAATCGAGCCCGACGGCGGTCATCCGGAGCAACGACCAGTGGTACGTCCTCGGGCGCAACTGCCGCGTCCTCGGCAGGACGGACGACGCCGGAGCGGCGACCCTGATCGAGATAAAGGGACTGACTCCGCTCAAACCCTCCGTCGGCTCGAAACTCGCGACGGAAAAGAGCGAGGAATCCAAGCTCGAATATCTGACCGACCTCCTCGGGCAGCTCGCGCGGCTCGGGATGGACAAGCAGGTCGCAACGATAGATCTCTCGGCGATATCCAACGTAAGCTTTGAATACATGGGCCGCTTCAAGGTCCTCCTCGGCCAGCGTCAGCGTCTGGAATACAAGCTCGAGCTGCTGGAGACGGTCGTGGGAACAAAGACGGGCGGCGAACGCGGCACGATAGACCTCTCCAGCGACGGCGTGGCGCATTTCATTCCTGAAAACTGAAAAAAACTATTGGGGGTTAAGGATATGGCAAACTTCGATTCAACGGACGTCATCAAAATAAAGGTCGTCGGCGTCGGCGGCGCGGGCAACAACGTCGTCTCCCGCATGGTCGGGAGCACCGAGGGCATAGAGTTCATCAACATCAATACGGATTCGGCCGCGCTCGCGGCCTCCTCCTGCGACGTGGCCCTCCAGATCGGCGAGAAGATAACCTTCGGCCGCGGCGCGGGCTCCGATCCGAACGTCGGCCGCAAGGCCGCCGAGGAGAGCAGGAACAACATCGAAAATCTCTTCAAGGATACCGATATGGTCTTCGTGACCGCTGGCATGGGCGGCGGCACCGGGACGGGAGCGGCTCCCGTCGTCGCCGCGGCGGCAAAGGAGGCCGGCGCGCTGACGGTCGGCGTCGTTACGCGCCCGTTCAAGTTCGAGGGCACCCGCAAGGCCACCGTCGCCGACGCGGGCATAGAGGAGCTGACGAGCTGCGTGGACGCGCTGTTCGTCATTCCCAATGAAAAGCTCAAGGACGTCACCGACCAGAAGATAACCTTCGCCAACGCCTTCCAGGTCGCCGACGGAGTGCTCAACGGGGCCGTCGCCGGCATAGCCGACCTTTTGCGCAGCACGGCGTTCATAAATCTCGACTTCGCCGATCTCAAGACCGTCATGAAGGACGCGGGCCGCGCGCACATGGGCTTGGGCTCTGCCAGCGGCAAGAACAAGATCGAGGAAGCCACGCGCGACGCCATCTTCAGCCCCCTCATGGATACCTCCGTGCAGGGCGCCCGCCGCGTCCTCATCAAGGTCACGGGCTCGCTCGACATCACCATGGAGGACGTCGAGCGCGTCGTCGGCCGCGTGGAGGAATCCGCCGATCCCGAAGCCAACATCATCTTCGGCGTGGATTTCGACGACAAGCTCGTCGACGCGCTCAAGGTCGTCGCCATCGCGACCGACTTCGACGCGGAGGATCATGTCGTCGAGTCCCCCGTAGACCCCGCGCTCGAGCCGCTCATCTCCGCTCCGGAGCCCGTCTCCGAGAAGCCGGACGAGGATACGGAGTGGAACGAGCTCATCTCGATATTCGGACGCGACAAGTGATTTTTTGAAATGCACTATTGACCGGCAGTCAAAAAAGTTATAAAATTACAAAAAAGTATGTTCACTTTTTTGATATTCCGTTTATCAATATATGCAGGAGGGTACTCGCATGGCCTATTCATTTGATTCCGGTCCCGATAATGTCGTGAATATAAAGGTAGTCGGCGTCGGCGGCGCAGGCAACAACGTTGTCAACAGAATGGTCTCCGACGGCACCAAGGGCGTCGAATTCGTCGCCATCAATACGGACAGGCAGGTGCTCTCCGTCTCCGCGGCCGATCAGAAGATCCAGATCGGCGAGAAGCTGACCCACGGGCAGGGCGCGGGCTCCAATCCCGACGTCGGCCGTCAGTCCGCCGAGGAGAACAGGAACAACATCTCCAAGGTGTTCGAGGACGCCGACATGGTGTTCATAACCGCCGGCATGGGCGGCGGCACCGGCACGGGCGCGGGCCCCATCGTCGCCGATCTCGCGCGCGACGCGGGAGCTCTGACGATAGGCGTCGTGACCAAGCCCTTCTCGTTTGAGGGCAAGCGCAGGGCGCAGCAGGCCGAGGCCGGCGTCGAGGAGATGCTCGGCAAGGTCGACTCCCTGCTCGTCATCCCCAACGACCGCCTCAAGTACGCGACCGACCAGAAGATCACGATGATCAACGCCTTCCAGATCGCCGACGACGTCCTCCGTCAGGCCGTCACGAGCATCTCGGACCTTATAAAGAACACGGGCTTTATAAACCTCGACTTCGCCGACGTTTCGACGATCATGAAGGACGCGGGATACGCGCACATGGGCGTCGGCCGCGCCAGCGGCAAGAACAAGGCCGAGGAGGCCGCCCGCGCCGCCGTTTCCAGCCCCCTGATGGAGACCTCCATCGACGGAGCCCGCGGCGTGCTCGTCAGCATCACGGGCAGCGAGGACATGGGCCTCGAGGAAGTCGAGATGGCCGCCGGTCTCGTTCAGGCCGCCGCTCATCCCGACGCCAACATCATCTTCGGCGCCGCGTTCGACGATTCCCTTGACGACGAGATCAGGGTCATCGTCATCGCGACCGGCTTTGACAAGAAGCCCGAGGCTGCCGCAGAGGTCAAGCCTGCCGCCGAGCAGCCTGAGGAGAAGGCCGAGGAGCCGGCTCCGCCGCGCCCGACCGAGGAAGATCCCTATGAGAAGATCCTGGAGATATTCAATTCCAGATGATCTCCTGACGTTTTGAACTTTGCAGGGGCGGCCCGCGCCCGTCTGCTCCGCCGTAAGGCGCCGGAGGCGAGCGGTCCGCTCCTGTTTCATTCTCCGCAAGGGAGGCGAGAAAATGGAAGCGTCGACGAATATGTTTTCCGGAGGCTATGTGGCTGCGGCGTTCATCCTCTTTTTCATATGCCTGATGCTGCCGGTATTTTACCTCATTTACTACGTTTTCAAGAAGAACTTCAATCCCCTTATAATGCTCATCGGGATCGTTGCGTTCCTCATATTCGGCTATTTCGCGACGGGGCTGCTGATAAAGTTTTTCGCCCCGTCCTCCTCGATAGGCGTCATATCGGCGGCCAATTACGCCGTCCGGCGCTCTCTCTGCTCGGGCGTCATAAAGGCGCTCGGCATATGGGTCGTGCTGCTCATCCTCTCCAAGCGATATGTCACGGTCGTCGTCCCCGCGTCGTTCGCGCTCGGGTATTCGGTCATCGATATGATCTTCCTCAGGGGCTCGCCCGGCTTCGCGGCGTTCACGCAGGCGACGGCAATTAACAACAACGGCCTCGAGGCCGTCGTCTCGACGGTCGACCTCGCCAAGCAGGAAGCCTTCCGCGAGAGCATAGCGCAGCTCGCCGCGACGCCCGCCTCGTTCTATATCTGGGCGACGGCGGACGCCATATGCGCCTTCGCCGCGACGGTCTGCATCGCGCGCCTTCTCTGGTACTCCATCGAGGGCGGCACGAGCGAGAAGTCGAGGATACTTATCCCCATCTGCGTCGTTATCGCCGTCGTGCTCGAGCTGCCCGGCGCGCTGTATGACGGCGGGGCCTTTTCCGGATACGTCCCCGCGGGCATAGCGTACTATGTGCTGACCGTCCTGCTCGTCGTCGGGACTATCCTCGTGTCCCGAAGACACGACGAGAAGGAGGTCGTCTCCGATTCGCACCTGCCCCTGCACCGCCGCTGAGACAAGATAATAGGACGCCCGAGGCTCGAAAGCCTCGGGCGCTTTTTCATCTCATGCCGTCCAGCACGGCCGCCGCCGCGTCCGTGAAGTATTTTACGGCGGCCTCCGCCTCGGCGAGCGAGTTGCCGTCGGTCCCGACCTCGAGAATGAGATATCCCGGCGCCGCGTGCTGGTTGTACCGCTCGCCGCTCAGGCAGAGCGGCCGCGCGAGGCCGGGGTATTTTTCCTCCAGCGAGGCCTGCAGGCGCAGGGCGAACTTGAAGTTTTCCAGCCAGTTCGGGTGCTCGAGGCCGTTCTCGCCGTTGGTCGCTATCAGCATGACCTGCGACGAGCCCTCGCCGTATTCGCTGCGCCATTTCGTTCCGTCCGGCAGCGTGACGGAGTCGCGGTGCAGGTCTATGACGACTGTGAGCTCCGGATACTTTTCAAGCTCGCGCTCCACGGCCTCGAGCGAGCGTCCGTAGGAGCCGCTGTAGGTCGGCGAGTCGTACATCGTCCTGTCGTGAATGACGGAAAAGCCCCGCGCCGCGAGCTCCCCGGCGAGCACGTCGCCGAGGCGGACGACGCCGAGGGAGGGGTCCGTGCTGCGCGAGCCCTCGGATTCGGAAAAGGCCTCGCTCCCGTGCGTATGGATGATGAGTATCTGCGGGCCCTCCCGCGCGAGGGTAAAGTCGGGCCCCTCCCTGAGCAGAGCGGGTATGTCCGGCTCATAGGAGGTCTTGTTGAGAAGCTCGACGGAGGTCGCGGCGGGAGGCTTTGCCGTCGCCGCGCCGGAGCCCTTGAGGACCGTTGCCGGCCGCTTCGCCGCAGGCGTGGGGGAGGGCGGCGGCGCGCTCTCCGGCGGGTATTCGTACTGCGGGGCTTCGGCCGTCGGCTGCGGAGTCTCGAGCGGCCCGTAATACTCCGCCGCGGCGAGATCCTTCGGGCTGAGCGCGGTCAGCGCCCTTGAGGCTGTCCCGCCCGAGGAGACCAATCGAATTATCAGCGAAAACGCGAGAAGCCCGAGTATCGAGCGCCGCAGAGCTTTTTTTGACACGCCTGTCACCTGCCTTTTTTAAGAATATATGCTTGAAGTGGCGGCGCGTATGTGTTAAAATCCGAAAAAAACGAAGGAGAAGTCCGGATGCAGTACGAATACAATGCGCGCGGCGTCTGCTCGCGCGGCATACTCATAGATATGGAGGACGGCGTCGTCAAGTCCGCGCAGTTCATCGGGGGCTGCCCCGGCAATACGACCGGCATCTCGAGGCTCGTCGCCGGCATGAAGGCCGAGGACGTCATCGAGAGGCTCGAGGGAGTGACCTGCGGCCGCAAGCCGACCTCCTGCCCCGACCAGCTAGCGCAGGCCCTCAAGGCCATCCTTGCCAAAGAGCAGGGCTGAAAACCGAAAACACAGAAAAAAGCCGGGACTTGGGCGCTCTCACACAAGTCCCGGCTTTTTTGTGACCTGACGCGAAAAAACGGAAGTATAAGGGTGAAAGGCCTTTCAGGTAACCGCTGATCAAATCGAAGTGCGCAGATCGTCGAGCGGATTTTTCGTCCGGCGAAGAGGAAAAATCGCAGGAATACTTTGTGTATTTCAAGATTTTGAGGCAAAGCCGGGCGGGAAATAAGCCGACAAGATGTGTGCGGCGATTTGATCATCGGTTACTTAGGGAGAGGAGGGAAAGCATGGAGGACAGCCGTATAGTCGAGCTGTTCTGGGCCCGCGACGAGGCGGCGATAAGCGAGGCGCGCGGGAAATACGGGCGCTACTGCCTGTCCGTCGCCGCGAATATACTCGGCAGCGGCGAGGACGCGGAAGAGACGCTCAGCGACGCGCTGTACGCGGCGTGGAACGCCATCCCGCCGCACAGACCCGCCATGCTCTCGACCTTTCTCGGCAAGCTGACGCGCCGCGCTGCGCTCAAAAAAGTCAGGGAGGCCTCCGCTCAAAAGCGCGGAGGCGGACAGCTCGCTCTCACGCTCGAGGAGCTGTCCGAGTGCGTCTCCGGATCCGGCAGCGCGGAGGAGGCGGTCGAGGCCGCGGAGCTTGCCCGCGCGGTGAACGCTTTTCTCGCGGCGCTGCCCGCGCAGGAGCGGAACATATTCCTCTGCCGCTATTGGTATCTCGATCCCGTCGCCGATATCGCCTCGCGCTTCGGCTGCGGGCAGAGCAAGGTCAAGATGACGCTCAAGCGGACGCGGGAAAAGCTCCGGACGCATCTTGAAAAGGAGGGTTACCTATGAATGCAAATATGCTTCTCGACGCCATAGGCGAGGCGCGCTCCGACTTCGTCGGGGCGGCGCGCCCGGCGAAGAATAAGAAGAAAGTTTGGACGAGGATAGTCGCCGCGGCGGCGTGCATATGCCTTTGCGTGTGCCTGACCGTCCCGGCTCTCGCCGCTGCGAACGTGCAGTCGGTCTACGAGGTGCTCTACGCCGTCTCGCCGTCTGCGGCGCAAAGGCTCAAGCCCGTCAATCTGGCGTGCGAGGACAAGGGGATAAGGATGGAGGTCGTCTCCGCTCTCGTCGAGGGGGATCAGGCGGAGCTTCTCGTCTCCATACGCGACCTGACGGGCTCGCGCATCGACCGCACCGCGGACCTTTTCGACAGCTATACGATCAACACGCCCTTCGGCATGAACGGAACCTGCCGGAAAACGGATTACGACGAGCAGACCGGCGAGGTCTTCTTCCTGATAGAGCTCACGAGCATGGACGGCAAAAAGATCGACGGGAAAAAGGTCACGTTCTCCGTCCGGGAGATACTCTACTCCAAGAGCAGATACGACTGCTTGATAGAGCTCCCGCCGGAGCAGTCGGAGCTTCGTCCTGTCTCCGAGCGCGAGGACGTCGTCGGCGGCGAATGGGGCTTCGACGATTGGGACCTCACGGGCGCGGAGCGCATCGTCCCGGGCGGGACGGAGACCGAGCTGGTCCCCGGCGCCTCGCTGACCGGCTGGCGCATGGAGGACGGCCTACTCCACGTGCAGATACGCTATAAAAACGTGCACACGACGGACAATCACGGCGAGCTGTACCTGCTCGGCGGCGACGGGACGAAGGTCGATCCCCTTTACGGCGTATATACGCGCGACGGAGACGACAGCCTCTGCGACGCCGTCTTCGACGCCACGGCAATGGACGGACGCGCCCTCCGGGGCTCCTTCACGATAGGCGGAGGGCTCGTGCAGGGCAGATGGCAGGTCACGATACCGCTCGAATGAGCAAAAACGGCGCAATAAAGCGGCGGCTCCGATTTTCGGAGCCGCCGCTTTTTTCGTGCTAAAACGCTTATTCGAAGAGATTTGCCGCGCGGGCGAGGATATCCGTGATGGGCAGGTTCTGCGGGCAGTGCTCCTCGCAGGAGCGGCAGTACACGCAGTCGCTCGCCTTGCCGCCGCGGCCTACGGTCATGCCGTATCTCCGCTTGATGGGGGCGAGATTGGGGAAGCGCTCGTATTCGTTGATGAGGCCGATGATGGACGGGGTGTTGATGTTCATCGGGCAGGAGTTGACGCAGTATTTGCAGGTCGTGCAGGGGATGATAGGGATCTTCTTGAAGTCCTCGACGACCTCGTCGACGATGGCGCGCTCCTCGTCGGAGAGGGGCTTGAAGTCCATCATCGTCTTGGTGTTGTCTTCGACCTGCTCGAGAGTCGACATGCCGGAGAGGACGGTCGTCAGCCCCTCGAGGGAGGCCGCCCAGCGCAGCGCCCACGAGGCGACGGAGGCGTCGGGCGCGTAGTCCTTGAACTTCTTTTCCATCTCGGGCTGCATGACGGCGAGCGCGCCGCCGCGGACGGGCTCCATGATGACGATGCCGACGCCGTGCTTTCTGGCGACGTCATAGCACTTGTGCGCCTGAACGGTATCGGTGTCCCAGTCGAAGTAGTTGATCTGGAGCTGGACGACCTCGACCTCGGGGTGCGCGTCGAGTATCTTGTCGAGAGGCTCGGCGGGGGAGTGGTAGGAAAATCCGATGTGCTTGGCCAGTCCGCGCTCCTTGAGGCTCTTGAGGAAGTCCCAGCCGCCCGTCTTGTCTATCGTCTCGAGGCGGTCGACGCCGATGCCGTGGAGATAGTAGAGGTCGAAATACTCGAGGCCCGTGCGCTCGAGCTGCTCATTGAAGATGCGCTCGTAGTCGGCGAGCCCGTTGATGTTCCACATGGGCATCTTATCCACGATGTGGAAGCTCTCGCGCGGATAGCGCTTGACGACCGCCTCGCGGAAGGCGACCTCGGACTTGCCTCCGTGATAGAGATACGCCGTGTCGAAGTAGTTGAAGCCTCTGGAGAAGAAAAGATCGACCATTTTCTTGACCAGTTCGATATCGACCTCGTTCTCCTTGCCGTCCACCGTGGGAAGGCGCATGAGGCCGAAGCCGAGCTTGGGGAAATCTTCGCCGTAATAGCTCATTTTAACGTCTCCTTTTCTTAGATATCGTTCGCTATGTTTATCACGCGCCTTCCGAGAGAGAGGGCGTACTTCAATGTATTCGCGGTGCCGCCCGCCTCGCCGTTAAAGTAGCATACGACGAGGTCGCTGCGGTCGACCATATAGCGGTTGCGCGCCGACATGCATATCCTGTTCCAGCTGCCAGAGGCGTACCACACCTCGTCGGCCGCCAGACGTATGTCGTTATATCGCCGCTTCGCCGCGCGCGGCCAGCTGTCGGCCTGCTGCGGGCACGGAAGCGCCAGCAGGAGCCTCACCTCCGGCCTCGTCTCGCGCAGACGGAGCACGGCCTCGGCCGCGAGCATGTCAAAGCCCATCGCGCCGCCGGACCAGAATTCCGTATAGCCGTGGTCGCATGCCGTCCTGACGATGCGGTCGAGCTCGCGGATTATCGCGCGCTCCTTTTTGGCCGGCAGGGCTCTGTGGCCGGAAAAACAGCAGGTGCTCATGGAGTTCTCCTTGTCCGGTCAGCGGCGGGCGACTAGGAATTTGATGACCGTCTCGCCTATGACGGCGGCGTCCTCGGCCGTGAAGGCGGTCACGAAGTTGTCCGAGAAGAGAAACTGCGAGGTCGGCGGGAATTCGTCGTCCCCGTCGCGCAGGGCGACGCGGACCGTCAGCCCGTCGAGAAAGTCGAGGTCGAACGACGCGTCCGGGAGCGTGCTCTCCCTTCCGCCGAGAGCGAGGCAGGCGCGCCGGAAGCCGGCGAGATCGCCCGCGAACGTCCCGGCGAGCCGCTTTGAGCAGCGGCCGGAGAAGTTCGCGTCGTAGACGGCGCCCCACGGGAGCTCGCGGTAGGCGAGAAAGCGCCCCGTACCGGGCGCGAGAACGCCCTCGCAGAGATATCTGAGGAGCAGGATGCGCGTATAGCCCGCGGAGGCGGCTCTCGGAGCGCCCTCCGGAGCCTTAATGAGCCCTTCCGGCCACGTCACGCGCAGAGGCGTCCCCAGCAGGGTCAGGGCGAAGCCTTTCCCGTCGAAGGACGCGCCGCAGCGGGCGGCGGCAGCCTCGGGGTCGAGCTTCGCGAAACGCTCGAGATATATCGCCAGCGGCGCTTCTTCCTTCTGGTTTTTCATTTCGCGCCTCCCTGGACGGAGGGAAAGAGCGAGCCGTCGGTGTGCGGCAGGAAGCATGCCGCGACGAAAGCGTCCATGTATCCGGGTTCGGTCGAGAGCTCGATGTAAGTCATCGCGGAGGATATCTCCGCGAGCTTTTCCGCTGCCGGGCGGGACACGAGATGCGCCCACATGCCCGTCAGCGAGGAATTGCCGATGTATCTGTACCTGTCGAGCGGAAGATCGGGTAGCATGCCTATCTTTATGGCGTTCGCGATGTTTATCCCGCTGCCTATGCCGCCCGCGACGCTTATCCTGTTGAGGTCGGAGGCGGCGAAGCCGAGCGAGGAGATGAGGGTCATGATCGCGGAGAAGACCGCGCCCTTGGCCCTTATGAAGCTGTCGATGTCCGTCTCGTTGAGGATGAGGCGCCGCCCCGTCCCTGATTCGTCCTCGAAGGCGAGAACGTACCCCGCGCCGAACTCGTCGCGCACGACGCGGCGTCCGTCGCGGACGAAGCGGCCCTTGCCGTTTATTATCCCGCACTCAAAGAGCCCGGCGATGACGTCTATTATGCCGCTGCCGCAGACGCCGACCGGCGCCGTATCGCCGATGACGCCGAAGATTGGCTCCATGCTCTCCGGGTCTATGGAGGCCTTCTCTATCGCTCCGTCGGTCGCGCGCATGCCGCAGCTTATGTCGCCGCCCTCGAAGGCGGGACCAGCCGAGCAGGCGCAGGACATGAGGAATTCCCTTCCGCCGAAGACGATCTCGCCGTTCGTGCCGAGGTCTATGAGCATGTCGGGCCCGTCGGAATCCCATATCATGGAGGCGAGCGCGCCGGAGGTGATGTCGCCGCCGACGTAGCTGCCTATATTCGGCGCGAGCGTCATGACGCAGTCCGGCGCGAGCCGGACGCCTATCTCCGCCGGATCGAGCGGAGCGGCGGCGAAAAACGCGGGAACATAGGGCTCCGTGCGCAGATACTCCGCGCATACGCCGAGCAGCAGATGCTCCATGGTCGTGTTGCCCGCGAGGGAGACTCTGTATATCCTCTGCGCGGGAACGCCGGATCCGGCGCAGACGGCTTCGATAACGGGGATGAGGGTCTCGCGGATCACCGCGTCCTGAAGCCGCGCGACGCCACCGGGGCGGCCCTGCTCGACGATGCGGTTTATCACGTCCGCGCCGTAGCGTATCTGGCCGTTGCCGGAGCTCGCCTTGGCGAGTATCCCGCCGTCCCTGAGGTCGCAGAGGACTGCCGCGACTGTCGTCGTACCAATGTCCACCGCGAGGCCCGCGGGGGGCGTATCGTCGTCCGGCGGCAGCACGTCGAGTATGTCCGCGCGCCCGCCGTTTTCGCGGACGACGCACTTGACGCGGTAGCCGCTTTCGCGCATGAGAGCGGGGAGCTTGACCATGCAGAATAACGGGATCTCGGGCTCGTCTTCGATGCCGAGCGCGTCCTGAACGGCGCGGGCGAGCCGCTCGTTGTCGGGCAGCCCGTCTCCCGCGACGGGCTCGTCCATTTTGACTTCGATGACGCTCACGCCGCTGTCGACGCCGAGGCCCGCCTCCGCCAGCGCCGCGCCGACGGAGCGGAAGAGCTCGAGCTCCTCTCCCGAGGAGAGGTCGGCGGTCTTCATGCGGCTCCTGTAGGCCGAGGCTATGTCGGGGACGTCCACGACGCAGTCAGTCTGCGCGGTCGTCTCGCAGGCGAGCCGCCAGCCCTGCTCGAATTCCTCCTTGGTGAGGTGCTTCGGGGCGGGGGCCTTCGTCTCGCCGGAGAGGATGCAGACGCGGCATTTGCCGCATACTCCGTTGCCGGAGCAGGGCGCGTCTATGGCGACGTTGGCCTTGCGCGCGGCGGCGAGCAGCGTTTCGTCCGGGGCGGCGAAGATGCGGGTGACGCCTTCGCCTGTCTGGAAAGTTATCTCGGGCATAATGTCTCACTTTCGAAGACTGCCGCAGGGGGCGTGAGCCCGATGCGGCAGTCAGTCGTTTTAACGAAGCTTACATGATAGCGTCCATGTCGAGAGCGGGATGACCCTTCTCGGCGAGGAACGCGAGGACTCCCTCGGAGTCGGTGGAGATCGTCTCGTCGCAGATCATGTCGGCGAAGTTGTCGATGCCGTAGAGCTTCTTCGCGGTCCTGTTGACGCGCTCGGCGACGTCGTCCTTGAGCTCCTTGGGCATCCAGACGATACGGCGCAGGCCGCCCTCGGCGGCGATGAACTTGCCGGAGCTGATGAAGTGGCGGCCGTGGCCCATGAAGCCGGGGGTCTGCACGCCGCCGCCCGTCATGGAGGCGAGCTCGCCGAAGGTCATGCCGGTCGGGGTCATGCCGGCGTACTCGCGGTTGACGACGACGACGCCGTTGGCCTCGGGCATGATGCCGCAGATGCATTCGAAGCAGCCGCAGCTCGTCATCGGGTCCTCGAGGATGGAGTAGAGCGTGACGTTCTCGATCGCGCCGTGGGTCGCGTTGTTGACGGCCTTATTGACCTCCTCGTAGGCGCCGAGGCGCTCGTCGATGAGGCCCTGCTTGGGGATGGGCTGGCAGGGGCCGGCCGGGGTGAGCTCCTTGGTGGCCTTGGCATCGAGCCAGCTCACCGCGCCGCACAGGCCGAGACGCTCGGGGGTGACGACGCAGCAGTGGGACGGGGCGAAGGACTGGCAGAGTATGCAGGTGTAGAAGGTGTCGACGCTGTCGTCGGTCATGGCGTCGAGACGCTCGTCGCGCGCGTTGTAGCGCGGCATGGCGGTCTCGTCGAGCAGGGCCTGCACCTTGGCCGGGTCGGTGATCATCGTGACCTGGCACTTGTCGACGACGCTGGCGAACTGATCCATGATCTCGCAGTAGATGACCTCGGCGAAATCCTTCAGGCGCAGACCGGCCTCGTACGCGCCCTTGGAGACGCGGATGCGGAACATGTTGCGCTGGCCGGTGTGCATGACGCCGTCCATGTAGTTGAACCAGGTGTGGATCTTGCGCTCGATGACGGATTCGAAGTCCGTCTGCATCTTCGCGCCGCAGACCTCGACGAACGTGGCAAGAGCCATCTCGCCGCCCTCGGGGCCGATGTCGTCGCCGACGACGGTGAGCTTGTGGTCCTCGACCTGGGACGGGTCGCGGGAGATGACGAGCTCGCAGGTCGGATTCTTGGAATTCCAGAACTCAACGTGCATGTCGGCCTTGCGGATTATCTCGCCCTCGAAGGCGGCGGCGAAGCCGACGGGGATGGGTATATCGCGGACCTTTATCTTGATGTTGCGCAGCTCAAGGGAGGTCTTGGAAGTCTCGGCATGGTCGGTGACGCTGACGAGCGCGCCGGGGACCTGATTTTCGCCGAGGTCCACGTCGACGATGACGGGGAAGCCGAGCGCTATGGCGCCGGCGCCGGCGGATACGACGACCTCGTTGAGCGGGCCGAAGGTATTGACGAAAGCGGGGACGCGCTCCTTCGTGTAGTTGAGGAGCTGGCCGAGGTCTCCCGGCGGGACGGCGCCGAAGATGAGCGCGGCGCGGATGGCGACGGTGACGACGTGGATGACGGCCGTGACGTCGTGGCCCAGAGGCACGACGCGGTAGTCGAGGCCCATCTTGACGCCCTCGGCGGCGCACTGGTCGATGACGTCGCCGACGAGGAAGGTGAGGATGCCCTTGTTCTGGTAATCCTTGACGACCGCGGCCATCTCGGCGGGCTTTTCGGCATTGCCGAGCACGACGGCGACGCCGGGGATGTCGCCCGTTACGAGGGGCACGCCGAGGCTGCGGATGACGGGGTCGGGCACGAAGCCGATGCCGCCCTCGCCCTCGTAGGGATTCTCGTTGAGCCACTTAAGGCCCTCGATGATCTCGGCGCCGACTGCGGTCGCAAGACCGGCGTTGAGAGCTTCGCCGAGGTCCTCCTTATTGGAGATGAGGCTCTTGAGCACGCCGACGCAGGCGGGCAGGTCGCCGAGCTTGGTGACCTTGACGCCGGTCGCGGCGTAGATGGTGGGGAAGAAGTATGCCGTGTCGGGGAAGGCGATTTTCCTGTCCTCGCCGTACTTGGCGATCGCGTCGTTGACGGCGCCTTCGGTAAGGCCCGCTACGGCGTTGGAACCTGCGTAGATGAGATCGGTAAGAACGCTCATGTTTATTCCTCCTGAACTGTATTTGAAATGAGATTAAAGTTCGAGATAGCTGTCGGCGTAAAGGGTCTCGCCGCGGATGACGTCGCAGGATTTGATGGTCTCCATCAGGCGCAGATCGCAGGGATTGACGATCGCGCTCGTCAGGCCGTTCATCATCGCCATGGCGACGGTAGCGCTGTCGATTATGGGTCTGATGAGCTTGGGCATGCCGTTGGAGACGTTGGAGAGGCCGCCCGTCGTCTTGAAGCCCATATCCGAGCACATCTTGATGAATTCAAGGACTTCCATCTGCTTGTCCTGCATGCCCTTGATGACGAGGAAGAGGGGATCGAACCAGAGGTCCTCCGGGTCCATGCCCTTCTCCATGCCGCGCTCGAGCAGCTCCTGGCAGCAGGCCATGCGCTCGTCGTTGTCGGAGGGGACGCCCGCCTTCGAGCAGAGCGCGAAGCAGATGGCTCCGTTGTCGGCGGCGAGGTCTATGTTTCCGATGCGGTCGCCCGCGTCGGCGGAGTTGACTATCGCCTTGCCGCGGACGGGGTTATAGACGCTCAGGCCCGCCTCGATGGCCTTGCTGTTGGCGGTGTCGAGGCAGAGAGGGTGGTTGTCGAAGTTGTCCTGAATGAGCTGAACGGCCCACTTCATGAGCTCCTCGCCGCCGTTTTCGGCCGGGCCGATATTGACGTCGAGATAGGTCGCGCCGGCGTCGATCTGCTCCTTGGCGCGCTTGAGGATGGGGGCGGGATCGCGATTGGCCATGGCCTCGCGGATGGTGGGCGAGATGCAGTGGATGCGCTCGCCTATGGTGACGAATCTTGCCATGCTGTTTCCTCCTTAAATCTTGAGCTCGCGCATGTACTTGACGAGCTGTACGGCTTCGTTGGGGGCGACGAGGACGTTCCAGCCGGGGAGCTTGTTCTCGACCTCGCCCTTGAGGACGGCGACCTTGCCCGGAAGGATAAGGGTGCGCGTCGTGAGCTTGTTTTCTATGTCCTGCTCGGCGAAGAAGGCCGATATGGAGTTGGCGGAGAACTTGCCCGCCGCCCAGCTCGTCAGGACGGAATAGCCGCCCGCGTCGGTGATGCAGAGGTTGACCGGCATGCCGGAGCGCTCCAGCTCGCCGGAGACGACGAAGTAGGTCAGCGCGAAGTCGACCGTCACGGCGCAGGGGCTGTCGGGGCCGGCGCCGTTGATGGGATATATGCCCGGAGCGACCTTCATGGGCTTCTGCGGGTCGGTAAAGATGTTCTGACGCAGGCCGAAGAGCGGCAGCGCCTGAGCGTAGCTCATGCGGTCCATGATGATGACAGAGCCGTAGCGGCATACGAAGAGCGCCGCCAGCTGCGACTGGAGCACGGGATCGCCAGGAGCGATCGCGGCCGTGTCGACGACGGAGGGATAGCCGAAGGTGCGGTCACCGTCCTTGAGCGCGGCGCGGCGTATCTGCACGGCGCGCTTGAAGGCGTCGCCGGTCCCGAGATCGAGCACGAGGTTCTTGTTTCCGGCGGCCTCGAGCTTCTCGACGGTGTCGTGGAGCTCGGCCAGGGATGCGCCGGAGACTCCGAGGACGGAGCCGGCGGTCTTGGCCGCGCCGTTCATGGCCTCCCAGTTGGAGGCGTCCGCGCCGAGGATGAGCGCTGCCTTCGCCGAGGCGGCGAGCTCGGCGTCTCGCGTCTTGACGATGAGCACGCGGCCGGAGGAGCGGGCCTTTTCGATGACCTCGGCGGCGCGGGCCTTGTCCTCGCCGCATTCCACGCAGACGCACTCGGCGTACATGCGCTCGTTGATGCGCTCGTAGTCGACGGCCTTGAGCTCTTCGAGGACGGAGTCTATCTCCTCGTCGGTCATATCCGCGCGGAGCTTGACGGAGAACACGTTGCGGTTTACGAAGGTCTTCTCATGGCGGAGAAGGACGGTCTCGCCGCCGAGCTTGTGTCCGCCGACGTCGATGGTCTTCATCGGGGGCTCGGTGGCCTCGCTGAGCTTGGCCAGAGCCTCGGGAGACATATGCGGGCACTTGTCCGCGCTTATCGCGCCCTGAGCGACCTTCATCGAGAAGGCCATGCAGGTCGGGTTGCCACAGTCCTTGCAGTTGGTCTTAGGAGTGAGCTTGAAAATATCGAGTCCTTTGAGTGCCATTTCCCAGCCCTCCTTACATGAGCGCCGCAATGAACGCGGCGGTTTTTTCCACGGAAACGGGGTGACGCAGAATGACGGCGTCCGAGCCGGAGGCGAGGCAGGCGGCCGCCGTGACGGCCTCCATCTGGATCCCGCGCTGCTCGCGGGGGCCCCACTCGGGCATGTCCTCTTCGCTGACGAGCGCCTCCTTGACGCTCCACGCCTCGGCCGAGACGATGGTCACGACGGGCATGCGGAGCATGCCGTCCTGCTGCTCGAGAGCGGCGGAGCGGACGCGGTCGAGCGTCGAGGCGACGTACTCGAAGCCGTAGCCCGCGGCGGCGGCTCCGAGGTTCATGACGATGGAGGCGGAGGGGACGCCGAGCTGCGTGAGCACGACGTTGAGCTGCTTTGCGAGGTTGATGTCGACGGCGCTCTCCGCGCCGAGCTTATGTCCGTAGGCGAGCGCCACGGCGGCGCCCATGGCCTTGTAGTCCTCCTCGCGGGCCGAGAGGAAGAGAAGATTCTCTCCCGTGAGGGCCTCGGCGAGAGCCGTGAAGAGGGCGGTATCCTTTTCAATGTTCTTGCACCCGGCGATAACGACGGGCAGCGGGCAGGCCGCGACGGCTTCCTTCGCCTCCGCGACGCAGTCCTCGACGCTCTTGTTCGCGCCGGCGGGGTCGGCTCCCTCAAAGTGGAGGCAGACGAAGCTCGCGCCGGGGAGAGAGGCTGCCTTTACGGCGCGCGCGGCGAGAGTGTCCGCTCCCTCGTAGAAAGCGGCGAGCTCGGGAAGCCCCTCCGCCTCGAAGCCGACGTCGGAGACCTCGACGCCGATGAGCGGCGCGGGCTGGTCGGGCTTGTCGAAGAAGCAAAGCGGCTGTACGCTTTCTCCGCCGAGAGTCAATTTTCGCTCCCCGCTGCCGACCTCGACCGAGAAGACGGGGGCGGTGTAGGCGCGGAGCTTGGGTTCAAAAGACATGAGTTTGCACCTTCCTGTTCCTGAAATATTTGAAATTGAAAAAGACCAATGAAAAGCCTATTTTTTTAGGTCGAGCTTTTTGACTATCTCGGTCAGGGCGAGCCTCGCGGGATCGTCATCGGGGACCTGAGAGGTGGGCTTCCCGTCGCAGTCGAAGCGGAATACCGTCTCGTCCTGCGGGATCGCGCCGATGAGGTCGAGCCCGAACTTGTCTATCTCCTCCATGACGCCCGCGTCCACGACGCCGTCCGGCGCGCGGTTGACGATGAGCTTCATCGTCGCGGGGTTGAGCCTGAGGTCCTTTACCATCCCCGCTATGCGCCCTATCGCCTGTATCCCGCGGCGCGAGCAGTCGGAGACGAGAAGCAGCACGTCTATATGCGGCAGGGTGCCTCTGGAGATGTGCTCGAGACCCGCCTCGTTGTCGACGACCATGTAGCGGTAAGAGTTCATATACTTGTCTATCTGGCTTTTGAGCACGCCGTTGACGTAGCAGTAGCAGCCCTGCCCCTGCGTGCGGCCCATGACGAGCATGTCGTAATCGTCGCCCTCGGCCAGCGCCGTGGAGAACATGTATTCGGCGTATTCCTGCTTGGTCATGCCGGTCTGCTTGGGGGAATTCGGGTCCTCCTCGTCGCGGACCATGTTCTCGCGTATATCGCCGAGCGTTATATCGACGTCCACTCCGAGGACCTCGTTGAGATTGCTGTTCGGGTCCGCGTCGACGGCGAGGAGCGGCCCGTAGCCGTTTTTGGCGAGATAGTCGATGAGCAGACCGCATATCGTGGTCTTGCCCGTGCCGCCCTTTCCGGCGACGGCGAGTATCGTGGGCTTCATTTAGCCGCTTCCTTCCTGTCGAGTACTATCCAGCCGTTGACAAGATCGGCCTCGCGCATTGAGCCCTCGAAGACGGTCTCGCGCTCAAGCAGGTCCGTGCATACGAGCCTGCCCGGCTCAAGACGCACGTGCTGGACGTTTTTAAGGAGTATCCTGTCCGGGGTGCGGGCCCCGTCGTATACCGTCGAAAGGCACATTTTTCAGCCCTCCCCGCCCGCACTGAGGTCGTACGCCTCGCCGAGGAGCCTGTTGCCCTCGTCGTAGCGCTCGGCGGCGAGGCGCAGCTTCGCGGCCGCTTCGCCGAGACCTTCGCGCTCGAGCGCGTCGGCGAGCTCGGTCAGCTCGGAGAGATGGTGCTCGTTGTGGTGCAGCGAGTAGTGCAGCAGCGCGACGGCCTCCTCGCGCGTCGTCGCGGGGCGCTCGCCGTGCTCGTGATGATCATGGTGTTCGTGATGGTCGTGCATGTCCGGTCCAGCCTTTTTCTTTATTATAATAATGGAAGATATAATTAAAGCCCATAATTATTTCAAGCATATCATCTAATCTAAAGCATTATATCACGTTATTTGTGAATAATCCATTTCGTTTTTGGCTTTTTGCAAGTTTTTTGCGAAAAAGTTTACCACCTGCTGTCATACTAAAATCAAAATTGCATTATTATCCCGGCTATGATAAAATAATAAATCAAACAAGTCTGAAGCGTCCGTGCGGACGCGAAAAGAAGGGCGCTCTCATGAAATACACGGAAAAGAAGATTCGCGGCGGGCTGGTCTATTCCGGCGTCATCGTCAAGGTCGAGCTCGACGACGCCGAGCTCGTCGACGGGACGGTCGTCAAGCGCGAGGTCGTCAAGCATCCCGGCGGGGTCGGCATCCTGCCCGTGGACGCGGACGGCACGGCCTATATGGTCAGGCAGTTCCGCTATCCTTTTTCACGCGAGCTGCTCGAGATCCCGGCGGGCAAGCTGGAGCCGGGCGAGGACCCGAAGGTCTGCGCCGTCCGCGAGCTCGGCGAGGAGACCGGCTTTACCGCCGGCCGGCTCGTCGACCTCGGAGTGACCTACGCCTCTCCGGGCATTTCCGACGAGACGCTGCACCTCTACCTCGCGCTCGACCTCGTGCCGGGCAGGCAGCATCTCGACGTAGACGAATTCCTCGGCGTCGAAAAGTGGCCGCTGGAGGAGCTTTACGCCATGGTGCTGCGCGGCGAGATACACGACGGCAAGACCGAGATAGCCGTCATGAAGGCAAGGGAGATACTCAGAAACGGAGGATGATGCTGTGAAGATCCTTATCGTTGACGATGAAAAGAACATAGTCGATATCCTGACGTATAACCTCGTAAAGGAGGGCTATGAGGTCGAGGCCGCCTACGACGGCAGGGAGGGCCTCGAGGCCGCGCGCACCTGCGCGCCGGACCTCATTTTGCTCGACGTCATGCTGCCCTATATGGACGGCTTCGAGGTCTGCAGCGAGATACGCAAGACCGACAGGCTCACGCCCATCATCATGCTGACGGCGCGCGAGGAGGAACGCGACAAGGTCTACGGGCTCGAGCTCGGGGCCGACGACTATATAACCAAGCCCTTTTCCGTGCGTGAGCTGCTCGCCCGCGTCAAGACCAACGTCCGCCGCAAGAGCGTCCTCGTCGAGCCCGCCGAGGCGGGGGACGAGCCCTTCCGCGCGGGCAGGCTGACGATAGACGCCCTGCGCCAGACCGTCGCCAAGGACGGCGTCGAGCTGGACCTCACGCAGCGGGAGTTCGAGCTTATCCGCTTCATGTCCCGCCAGTGCGGGAAGGTGTTTTCTCGCGAGGAGCTCATGCGCGAGGTGTGGCAGTATGAATACTACGGCGACGTGCGCGCCGTGGACGTCGCGATACGCCGCCTGCGCGAGAAGATAGAGGACGATCCCGCCGCCCCCGCGATACTCATGACCAAACGCGGCGCGGGCTACTATCTCGAGGGCTGAGCGCCCGAATACTTTCCGAAGGGAGGGACGACCGCTGAAAAAAGGGCTGCAGATAAAGCTCATGCTGATAATGATGCTGCTGATGATCTCGCTTATGGCGGTCGTCTGCGCGTTCCTTATCAGGGGCGTCGTCAACTTTTACGAAAACGAGTTTTACGAGAAGATGCAGAGCGTCTTCTCCATGCCGGAGTTCGTGTCCGACCTCCGCGCCGCCGCCGGGGAGGAAAACGGCGCCGAGCGCATGGACGAGATACTCTCGGCCTACAGCGGAGCTCTCGGCGTCGACGGCTCGACCCGCACGTACAGCGTGCTCGACGGCTCGACGGGAGCCGTGCTCGTCGGCGAGGAGCCCGGAGAGACCACGCCCAACATCATCACGGCGCTGACGGGCGAGCCCGCCTCCGCGAGGAACGCCTCCGCCTCCTATATGGACGTCGCCGTGCCGATAACGAATGGGGACTCGGAGTACGTCGTCTATGTGCGCGACAACAAGCAGAAGGCGGGCGACCTCAACCGGCGCATCTTCCTCATCATCATGGAGGCGCTGCTCGTCGGCCTCGTCATATCGGTCGTGCTGAGCTTCCTGCTTTCCAAGACGCTCGTCGTGCCCATCCAGAGCCTGACGCGCGCCGCCGAGCTCATGGCGGGAGGGGACTTCTCCGACCGCATCGAGACGCAGGAATCCGACGAGATAGGCGTCCTTACCAATACGTTCAACAACATGGCCGACCGCCTGCACACCACGCTCGAGGACATCGAAAACGAGCGCAACAAGCTCTCCACGGTCTTCCTGCACATGACAGACGGGGTCATGGCCTTTTCGCGCTCCGGCGCGCTCATCCAGTATAACCCCGCGGCCTCGCGCCTGCTCGAGATGAGCTTCGACGACGGCCCGACCTTCGACGCGCTCTTCGGGGACATCGTCAGTCTCGACCTTGCGCTCGGGCTGGGGACCTCCGACGTGCTCGAGGCCGAGCGCGAGATAAACGACAGGCACCTCGAGATGTTCCTCGCGCCGTTTTCCGGCGAGGGCGAGCAGGGCGGCGGCATCCTCGTCGTCATCCACGACGTCACCGAGCAGGTCCGCAGCGACCAGCAGCGCCGCGAGTTCGTCGCCAACGTCTCCCACGAGCTCCGCACTCCTATAACGAGCGTGCGCAGCTATGCCGAAACGCTGACCGAGAGCGGCGACGACATGGAGGCCGAGATGCGCAGGCGCTTCCTCGACGTCATCATGAACGAGTCCGACCGCATGACGAAGATCGTGCAGGACCTCCTCGTTCTGTCCCGCTTCGATTCGGAAAAGACCGAGATGACCTTCGAGCGGTTCGATATGGCGGAATCCCTGCGCCACGTCTATGACGCGCTGATAATAGACGCCGAGAAGAAGGGCATGACGATGTCGCTCGAACTTGAGAGCGAGCCCATCATGCTCGAGGGCGACCGCGCCCGCATCGAGCAGGTCGTCATCAACGTAATATCCAACTCCGTGCGCTACACGCCCGAATACGGGAGCATAACCGTCTCCGCGCGCGGGGGAGACGAGGTCTCCGTCTCCGTCGCTGATACGGGCATAGGCATCCCCGAGGCGGACGTGCCGCATCTGTTCGACAGGTTCTACCGCGTGGACAAGGGCCGTTCCCGCGCTCAGGGCGGGACGGGCCTCGGCCTTTCCATAGCCAAGGAGATCGTCGACCGGCATAACGGCCGCATCGACGTCAAGAGCAAGCTCGGCGAGGGCACGACCGTCACGGTCACGCTGCCCGCCGTCCGTAAGGGGGCCGCGTCGTGAAGCGCGGGCGGGCTCTCGAGGTCATAAAGACCGCTCTGATAGTCGTCCTTGCCGCCGGGGCGGTGTTTCTCGGGGCAAAGACGGGACTTTTCAACGAATTTTTCGCCTCCGCGACGCGCTCTCTCCGCCCTCAGCCTCCCGCCGCGGCCGACGAGCTCACGCGCAAGGTCGAGGCCTGCCGCCCGCTGACCGTCGTCGTGACGGGAGAGAGCGGACTGCGCTGCTCGGTCAGATACTCCGACGCGGCGCTCGACGAAGTGTACGAAAAGCTTGAAAATGCGCTGGGCGAGGCGCTCGGTTCCGCTTCCGAGCCGAGGGCCGTTCCCGAGTCGGAGCTGCTCGATGCTCTGGGGGACGCCGGCGTATTTTTCGATTATTCCGTGCCCCTGCCGCTCTCGGTGCTGTCCGGCTGGCTAGGCTCTGAGATGCTCCGCGTCAACGACGCGGAGGCGTCGCGCCTTGCCCTGACCGGCGGCGGGGAGACGGTCGTGCTCTGGTATGTCAGCGAGGACGGCTCCGTGCGGCGCTGCGAGACGGCTTCGGCCTCCGCCGCCCTGCGCCGCCTCATAGCGGACTATCAGCCCAACGGCGCCCAGTTCGCCTTCGAGCTTCCGGCCTACGCCGACCTCGATAGGCTCTCCGTCATAACGCCCGGCGAGGTGCTTATCCCCGCCGTCTCCGTTTCCGTGCCCTCCGCGTCGGAGGCCGAGAGCGACCTTCTGACCGCGTTCGGGCTCGAGCTGTACGTCGGCAACAGCTATCCCGAGGCCGACGGGACGGTCGTCTATGTCGGCGACGGGGAGACCCTGAGGATATATCCCGGCGGCGAGGCCGTATACCGAAGGACGGAGCCTCCCCCGTACGCCCCCATGACCCCGGGCGAGGCCATAGAGATCGCGGGCCGCGCCGCGCGGGCTTCTGCCGGCGCGCTCTGCGGCGAGGCGAGAGTATATCTGACGGGCGTTGAAAAGAATGCGCCCGGCTATACCGTGACCTTTGGCTACATGGTCGGCGGCGTCCGCGTCGGCGGCACGGAAGCTGCATCCATAGAAGTCTACGGCGGCGCCGTCTCGCAGGCCAAGATCACCCTCCGCTCCTATGCAATGGGCGAGGAGGTCGATCTCCTGCCCGAGCCGCAGGCCGCCGCGATAGCGCAGGAAAAGCTTCCGGGCGGGAAGCTCGCGCCGGTCTACGTAGACGGCGGCGCGGGGCTCGTCCCGGCATGGACGGTGGGGTGAGCGATGGACGGAAGAAGGATAAAAACTCTCGTCATTCTCATCCTGCTGACGGTGAACCTCTTTTTCGGCGGCATCATCATCATGCAGAGGGCGCAGTCGCGCGGCATGGAGGCCCGCGAGCGCGAGGAGCTCTCCCGCGTCATGAGCGACGCCGGCATCGAGCTCCCGCCGGATATGATCCCGCGCGCGAAGGCGCTCAAGCGCTGCTCTGTCGTCCGCGACGCGTCTCTGGAGCGCGCCTTCGCGGCGGCTCTTATCGGCGAGGCCGAGCCCGTCGAGCAGGGCGGCGGCATCGTCTCTTATGAAAATGAGAACGGCCGCGCGACGTTCCGCTCCGGCGGCGAGGTGGAGGCGGTCATATTCGATAAATCCGCTCTCTCGGCCTCGGTACGCGCCGAGGACTACGTCGCGGGCCTGCTCGGGAAGTCCGGCTTCGAGATCAAAAACGGGGAGCTCGTCCTCAGCGTCGGCGGCATGCGTGTATTCAACTGCGTCCTGACCGCGACTGCGGCCGACGAAGGCATAGTCGTCGAGGGCAGAAGACTGACCGGCGCTCCCTCGGAGAGCGAGGAGGCGGCCCCCGTATCGGCGTATACGGCTCTCATGGCGTATCTTCGCGCCGTCAGCGAGGACGGCAGCGTCGTCAAGCAGATAGTCGGCGTGACGCAGGGCTACGTCTTCGAGTACTCCGCCTCGGCGGGGACGCTCGAGCCCGTCTGGCGCATCCAGTCAGACGGCGGCGCGGTGTATATCAGCGCCGTGGACGCGGAAATAATAAGACCGTGAGATAAAAATTTCCCGTTTACATAAAACAATGCTTTACAAAAATTCGCAAATGTGTATAATAGTATGTGCCGAACGGCGTGAAAAGAGAAAAAATCCCGCCGTTCATGAGAGGTCATTATGGATAAATACGTCATCAGGGGAGAAAAGCCGCTTTTCGGCGAGATAGAGATATCCGGCGCCAAAAACGCGGCCGTTGCCATCATTCCCGCCGCCCTTCTCGTCGACGGAGTGTGCCGCATCGAAAATATCCCCCAGATCAGCGACGTGACTCTCTTCCTGCGCATACTCGAGAGCCTCGGCGCGCGTATAAAGACGATAAACAGGACCACCATGGAGATAGACTGCTCCGGAGCGACGTTCCGCAGGGGCCGGTTCGATCTCATGCGGAAGATAAGAGCCTCGTACTATCTGCTCGGCGCGATGCTCGGCCGCTTCGGAGAGGCGACCGTGACCATGCCCGGCGGCTGCGATTTCGGCGTCCGCCCGATAGATCAGCATCTCAAGGGCTTTTCCGCCATGGGCGCGGAGACGGAGATATCCGGCGGCCTGATCAGGGCCGAGACGGTCGGCGGGCTCCGCGGGGCGACAGTATATCTCGACGTCGTCTCCGTCGGCGCGACGATGAACATCATGATCGCCGCCGTTCTCGCAAAGGGCCGAACGGTCATTGAGAACGCCGCCCGCGAGCCGCACATAGTCGATCTGGCCAACTTCCTCAACTCCATGGGCGCCGACATACGCGGCGCCGGCACGAGCGTCATCAAGATAAACGGCGTCCCCTCGCTCTCTGGCGGGACGTATTCGATCATCCCCGACCAGATCGAGGCGGGGACGTATATGGCCGCCGCGGCAGCAGCGGGCGGCGAAGTGCTTATAAAGAACGTCATCCCCAAGCACCTCGACTGCATTACGGCAAAGCTCGCCGAGATGGGCGTTTATATCGAAAACAGGGGCGACATGGTGCTCGTCCGCAGGGACGGGCAGCTTCGCCGCGCGAACGTCAAGACCATGCCGTATCCCGGCTTCCCGACGGACATGCAGCCGCAGATGGGCGTCCTTATGAGCGTCGCGCGCGGCGTCAGCCACATAACCGAGGACGTCTGGGACAACCGCTTCAAGTATCTCGACGAGCTCAAGCGCATGGGCGCGAAGGTCAACGTCGAGGGCAAGACGGCCTCCATCAGCGGCGTCGAGTACCTCACGGGCGCGGCCGTCAAGGCCTGCGACCTGCGCGCCGGGGCCGCGATGGTCATCGCCGGGCTCTGCGCCAGAGGGACGACGGTCGTCGAGGACGTATACCACATAGAGCGAGGTTATGAGAACATCGTCGAGAAGCTCCGGGGAGTCGGGGCCGACATCGTCGAGACCTCGGAAACGGAACCGCAGCCGGGCAAGGCCGCGGCGGTTTGAGAAAAGAGGGGAGGCCGGGCCTCCCCTTTGGTATGTATAGAGAAAGATGAAGTTCATGACATTCGCCTCCGGCTCCGGAGGCAACAGCGCCCTCGTCTGGAACGCGGGAACGCGCATCCTCGTCGACGCGGGCATCTCCGCGACGCGGATAACCGCCGCGCTCGCCGCAGTCGGCGCGGTGCCCGCCGCACTCGACGCCGTGCTCGTGACGCACGGACATACAGACCATACGGCCGGCCTTCCCATACTGCTCAAGCGGACCTCCGCGCAGGTCTGGACCAGCGGAGGGACGGCCTCGGAGATATGCCCGAAGTGTCCGGAGGACCGCGTGCGCGTCATAGCGCCGGGCTCAGCGCTGCGCTTCGGGACGATGACCGTCAGGAGCTTCGAGACGCCGCACGACTCCGCCGGGAGCACGGGCTTCGTCATCTCCGAGGACGGCGGGGCGAGCCTCGCCTTCGTGACCGACCTCGGCAGGGTGACCGCCGAGGTGCGCCGGGCTGCGCTCGGCGTGAGCGCGGCGATCCTCGAGAGCAACCATGATCTCGACATGCTCCGCGCGGGGCCGTACCCGTGGCCTCTGAAGCGGCGCGTAGGCGGCGATTTCGGCCACCTTTCCAACGAGGCCGCGGGGCAGTTCGCCCGCGAGCTCGCCGAGGCCGGCGCGAAATGCCTGCTGCTGGCGCATCTGAGCGAGACGAACAACACCCCCGAAACGGCCCGCCGCGCCGTGGCCGCCGCGCTCGGGGACGCCGCCGGGAGCGTGACGCTGAGCGTCGCCCCCGCGGGAGAGTGCAGCGAGATATTCGAGATATAGCGATGCCGAAGGAGGGCAACATGCTCCATATAAAGCTGATCTGCGTCGGAAAGCTGAAGGAGGAATTCTGGGAGAAGGCGGTCGGAGAGTATTCCAAGCGCCTCGCCCCGCTGTGCAATCTCGATATCGTCGAGATCCCAGAGAGCAGGCTCTCCTCGACGCCGTCGCAGGCGGAGGTGGACGCGGCGCTCCTGCGCGAGGCCGAGGGCATAGAGTTTCGCATCCCGAAAAACTGCATCGTCATAGCCCTCGCCGTCGAGGGGCGCGAGCTGGACAGCCCGAAGCTGGCCGAGTTCCTGAAGCTCTGCGGAGAGCAGGGAAAGACGCACCTGTGCTTTATCATAGGCGGCTCGATGGGCCTCGCCGAGAGCGTCAAAAAGCGCGCGGATCTGATGCTTTCCATGTCGCGCATGACGTTTCCGCACCATCTCGCGCGCGTCATGCTGCTCGAACAGATATACCGCGCATATAAGATAAATCAGGGAGCAAAGTACCATAAGTGAGAAAGGAGACTGCCCGATGAGCGACGAAATGGAGCGCTGCGGCGGCTGCGAGACCGATATATGGCCCAAGGACGACAACGGGGAGCCCGTCGCTCCCGCGTTTTTGATGACCGTCACGGGGACGCAGATGGACTATGAGCTGGCGATAAGCCTGCTGCGGAGCTTCGCCATCCCGACCCTGCGCGACTTCCCCGATACGGCGGGGCTCGCGAAGATAATCCTCGGCTTCGCCGGGACTGGCATGGACGTTTACGTCCCGGAGAACATGCTCGAATTTGCCCGCGAGGTCATAAAGCCCGTCGAGGAGGACGCCCTCGAGGGGATAGATTTCGAAGAAACGGAAGACGGAGAAGAAAAATGACGGGAAGAGACGAATACGAACGCTGGCTCAGCTGCCCGCTCCTCACGCAGGAGGAGAGGGACGAGCTCGCCGGCATTTCAGACGATGAGATAGCTTCGCGCTTTTTCGCGCCGCTGAGCTTCGGCACGGCGGGCCTTCGCGGAGTGATGGGCGCGGGGATAAACCGCATGAACGCGAGGGTCGTCGCGCAGACGACGCGCGCTCTGGCCGAGCTCGTGCGCGAGACGGGCGGCGCGGAGCGCGGCATAGCCATCTGCTTTGACTGCCGCGAGCACAGCCGCGAATTCGCCGAGACGGCGGCGCAGGTCGTCGCCGCGGCGGGCGTCAGGGCGATAATCTTCGAGGATCTGCGCCCGACGCCGGAGCTCTCCTTTGCCATCAGGCGGGAGGGCGCGGCCGCGGGATTGAACATAACCGCCTCCCACAACACCCGCGAGTATAACGGCTATAAGGTCTACTGGGCGGACGGAGCCCAGCTCCCGCCCGCGGAGGCTGACGTCATCGCCGCCCGCATGGAGAAGATAGACGTCCTTTCGGACATCCCAAAGATGCCGCTCGACGAGGCGGAGAAGGCCGGACTTCTGAAAAAGCTCGGCGCGGAGACGGACGAGGCCTTCCTCGAGGCCGTACTCGGCCAGTGCCGCGGCCGCGAGGCGATAAAGGCCGCATCCGCCATGAAGATAGTTTATACGCCCTTCCACGGGACGGGGTACCGCCTCGTGCCGGAGGCTCTTTCCCGCGCGGGCTTTGAAAATATTGTCTGCGTCGATGAGCAGATGATACCGGACGGGACGTTCCCGACCGTCAAGAGCCCCAATCCGGAGGACCCGGCAGGCTTTGCGCTCGCGCTCGACCACGCCAGACGCTGCGGGGCCGACCTCGTCATGGGGACGGACCCGGACGCAGACCGCTTCGCCTGCCTCGCTCTGCATGACGGGGAGTACAGGGTCATCTCCGGCAATCAGCTCGGCGCTCTGCTGCTGGACTATGTCATCGGCGCGAGAAAGCGCGCCGGCGACATGCCCGAAAAGGCGGCGGCGATCAAGAGCCTCGTCTCGACCGGGCTCGCCAATGCCATAGCCGGAGCCGAGGGCGTCCGCATGGAGGAGACGTTCACGGGCTTCAAGTTCCTCGCCGAGCGCATGGGCGAGCTCGAGGCCGACGGTTGGGAGACGGTCCTGTGCTTCGAGGAGGCCATAGGCTACCTCATCGGCGGCTTTGCGCGCGATAAGGACGGCGTGACCGCCTCTGTCGTGACCGCCGAGATGGCGGCGTACCACTTCGCGCGCGGAAAGACCCTCGTCGATGCGCTCGAGGGGCTTTATGAGCGCTTCGGCCGCTATGAGGAGAAGACGATAAGCCTCGTCATGCCGGGTATCGACGGTATAGAGCGCCGCCGCGCGCTCATGGCCTCGCTGCGCGAAAGTCGCCCGGCGGAGATAGCGGGCATTGCCGTCGCCTCCGTGACGGACTGCCTCGACGGCGCCGTATATGAGGGCGCGGAGAAGACGGGGGAGAGCCCGCTTTCCGGCGCGGACGTGCTGCGCTTTTCGCTCGCTTCGGGCGATACCGTCATCGTGCGCCCGTCCGGGACGGAGCCGAAGGTCAAGATATACCTGCTCACGCACGGCGGGGACTGCGCCGCGCGGCTCGAAAGGCTCATAGGGTGGGCGAAAAACCTCGCTTGACGAATCAGGGCGCTCCGATTATACTTGATTAGGAAGAAGCAGAAACCGGAGGATAAACCAATGGCGGAAGAAATATACGGCAACATTTACGATATTCAGAAATTCTCCGTCCACGACGGACCCGGCATCCGCACGGACGTGTTCACGAAGGGCTGCCCGCTCAGGTGCCTTTGGTGCCACAGCCCCGAGTCGCAGGGCTTCGGCCCGGACGTGGCCTGGATGGATATCCGCTGCATAGGCCTCGAATACGGCTGCAAGTGCGTCTCCTCGTGCCCCGAGGGCGCCATCTCGGCCGGGGAGCCCACGCCCACGCTTGCCGATCCCGATAAGCTCATAACCCATCCCGTCATCGACAGGGATAAGTGCACCGTCTGCCTCAAATGCACCGAGGTCTGCCCCTCGAAGGCGCTCTACAACACCCTGCGCCGCATGTCCGTCGAGGAGGTCATGGTCGAGATACGCAAGGACAAGAAGTACTATGACAAGTCCGGCGGCGGCGTGACGATCTCCGGCGGCGAGCCGATGAGCCAGTTCGAGTTCACGCTCGCGGTCGCCAAGCAGTGCAAGGCCGAGGGCATCCACGTCGCGCTCGATACGACGGGCTTCGCCCCGTGGGAGCACTTCAAGGAGATCCTGCCCTACGTCGATCTCTTCCTCTATGACCTCAAGCATATGGATTCCAAGCGCAGCGAGAAGCTCGTCGGCGTGCCCAACGAGCTCATCCTCGAAAATGCGCGCAAGCTAGCCGCCGCGGGCGGCCGCTTCCAGTTCCGCTTCCCGATAATCCCGAAGCTCAACGACAGCCCCGAGAACGTCCGCGCGACGGCGGAGTTCTGCAAGGAGGTCGAGAGCGCCATCGACGTCGTCCAGCTCCTGCCATACCACAAAATGGGCGAGATGAAGTACGTCCGCCTCGGCAAGAAGTACAAGCTCGTCAACGTCGAGCCCCCGACGAACGAGTTTATGGAAGAGCAGCTCAAGGTCTTCACGGACCTCGGGCTCCCGGCAAGGATAAGCTGATGGATGAATTTGTCGCCCGCGGGCGCACGCTGCCCGAAGCCTACCACGCTTCGCTCATAATGCTCGCCGAGAACGCCAAGGAGACCCCCTGCCCGGACTACGATACGACGCAGAAGGAGCTCTCCATGACGCTCTATGTCGAAGAGCCGCTCGCCGAGCCCATGATAAGCCGCCTCTTTGCCGGCGGGTACCGCGAGCTCGAGCAGTACCGTCAGGAGATACTCGACGGCATCCTCGATTTCGAGATCGAGCGCGGCAACTGGGCCTATACGTACCACAGCCGCATGGCCGAGCAGTTCCCATTCATCCTGCGCGAGCTGCGCCGCAATCCGGATTCCCGCCGCGCCGTCATCGACGTGCGCGACTGGCATCACGACGCCGCCGAGGGCAACGAGAACCCCGCCTGCCTCCAGCATCTGCAGTATTTCATCCGCGACGGCGCGCTGCACTGCAAGCTTCTTTTCCGCTCAAACGACGCCTGCAAGGCGGCTTTCATGAACGCCTTTGCGCTGATAATGCTCCAAAAGCGCTTCGCCGACGAGCTCGGCGTCAGGATGGGCTCCTATACCCACCGCGCCAACAGCTACCACTGCTACGCGCGCGATTTCGACCTGCTCGAGGGCTACGTCAGGCGCATCCGCGAGCGCCCGGACGAATGCACCTACGACTACGAGGGCGAGTTCGAGGAGCTGATGGCGATGGCCGCGCCGGACATAGCCGAGGCTGTCGAAAAGCTCAAAAACAGAGAATAAAGATTATCCTCCGTCAGACGACGGAGGATTTTTTTCGTCAGCCGGCCTTGAACTGCCGCCCCGTGTTGTCTATCGTATACTCGCCCGTGAGCAGAAGCTCCGATATGGGGATGGGCTCATAGCCTTGCGCCAGCAGCCCTTCGATGATGGCGGGCAGAGCCTCGGGCGTGTGCTCGGCGGCGTTGTGAAAGAGGATAATAGACCCCGGCGTGACGCGCGAGAGCACGCGGTCGGTTATCGTCGCGGCATCGAGCCCCTTCCAGTCGAGACTGTCGACGTCCCACTGCACGGGCTCGAGCCCCGCCGCCCGCACGGCGAGCACGGTGTTGTCGTCGTATTCCCCGTATGGGAAGCGAAAGAGCGTCGGACGCTTTCCCGTGACGGATTCTATCTTATCCGAGCAGGCCGAGACGTTCGCGGCGATCTGCTGCGCCGACAGCTTGGTAAAGTGCGCGTGGTCGTCGGAGTGGTTCATCACCTCGTGTCCCGCCTCGGCGAGCGCCTTGACCGACTCGGGGTATTTGTCGACCCAATCCCCGACGACGAAGAACGTCGCGTGCACGCCGTATTTGCCGAGCGTTTCTATGAGCTTGGCGGTATCTTCATTTCCCCAAGCCGCGTCGAAGCTCAGAGCCACGGCCTTGTTGTCGCGCTCGACGCTGTAGATGGGCAGCTCCCGCTTCGTCGCCGCCGCTCCGACGACGGCGGGGGAAAACACGGCCGCGAATATCCCCGCCGCGAGTAGGACGGCGGCAGCGGCGAGCCCCGCTTTTTTCCGTATGAAGACGGCTTTTCTTTTCCGAGTGCGCATATTCATCCCTCCGGCAGATGTTCTTGAGAGATATATATGTCCGAGCGGCAAAATAATGCCCCGTTCGTTTGCATATGCGCCGCGCACATGTTATAATTTGTATAGAAAGATTTTCTCCGAAAGGAACAGTCATGGCGCTTGAAATGAAATACCGGCACGTGTTCTCTCCGGGCCGTGCGGGTACGCTGAAATTCAAAAACAGGATAGAGTTCGCGCCCGTGATGTCCGCCTGCGCCGATCCCGAGACGGGAAAGTGCACTCCGGAGCTTCTCGACTTCGTCGCCGCTCAGGCAAAGACGGGCGCCGCCATCGTTACGATAGGCTCCGCCCCCGTGGACGCCGAGCGCGCCCGCAGCCACTACGGGTGCCTCTCCGTACATAAAGACAGCGACCTGCCGTACCTCCGCCGCCTCGTCTTCGAGGCGCACAGGTTCGGCGCGAAGCTCTCCGTCCAGCTCACGTTCGCGTCCTATTCCGCCCAGCAGTCGCTCCTGCGCGTCAAGGGCGCGCTCGTGCCGAGCGTTATCCACGAGCTGCACGACGGCGAGCACGTCAAGCAAGCCGAAAAGCAGGAGCTGCGCGAGATAGTCGATAAGTTTTCCGACTGCGTGCGCCGCTGCCGCGAGGCGGGCTTCGACATGATAATGATAGACGCCGCCAACGGCAATCTGCTGAGCTCCTTCCTCTCGCCCGCGCTGAACGCACGCGAAGACGAATACGGCGGCAGCGCCGAGAACAGGCGCCGCTTCCCGCTGGAGGTGCTGCGCGCGGCGCGCTTCGCCGCCGCCAACAAAACGGCGATAGAGCTCGCCGTCTCCGGCGACGAGCACCTTGACGGCGGCACGCCGCTTGAAGAGAGAGTCGCCTTTCTGCAGGAGGCGCAGAAGTACGTCGACATGGTCTGCGTGATGGGCGGCATGAAGACGGAGGCCTATTCCGCGACGTGGATGATCCCGTCTTATTGCCATAAGCGCATGGTCAACGTCGAATACGCGGCCGCCGTCAAAGCAGAGCTCGAGATCCCCGTCGCCGTCAGCGGCGGGATAATGACCATAGACGAGGCCGAGGATATCCTCGCCTCCGGCAAGGCCGATTTCGTCTCCATGGCGCGCGCTCTCATAGCCGACGGCGAGCTGCTCAAGAAGGCCTGGAGGGGCGAAGCGGAGGCCGTAAGGCCGTGCCTGCGCTGCCAGAGCTGCCTCACGTCCGTGACGGACGGGCTGCCGCTGCGCTGCGCTGTCGAGCCGCAGCGCGGAAAGCTGCTGACCGCCGCGAAAAAGAAGAAGGTCATGGTCATAGGAGGCGGCCCCGCAGGCATGACCGCCGCGAGGACGCTCGTCGCCCGCGGACACGAGGTCGTCCTCTACGAGCGCGAAGACAAGCTCGGCGGGAGGCTGCCGGAGGCCTCGAAGCTCTGGCTCAAGGACGGGTTCCGCGAGTATCTCGAATGGAGCGTGCGCGAGACGATGAGCTGCGGCGCGCGCATCGTGTTCGGGACGTTCGTGACGCCCGACGTGATAGAACGCGAAGCGCCGGACGCCGTCGTCGTCGCCATAGGCGCGGAGGAGGTCAAGCCGCCCATGGCCGGCGCGCACAGGGTCATCTCCGTTTCCGAGGCCAATCTCGGCCTGCGCGAGATCGGCAGGCGCGTCGTCATCTGCGGCGGAGGCCTGACGGGCTGCGAATGCGCGCTCCAGCTCGCTCACGAGGGGCATGAGGTGACGATAGTCGACGCCAAGAGCGAAGATGAGCTATGCCGCGAGAGCCCCATACGCGAGCTTCTGTTCAGGCGCATGGACGAGCACGGCGTCACCCGCCTCTACGGCGCGCACGTGACGTCCTTCACCGACGAGGGCGTAAAAATGGTCTACGGGGGCGAGGAAAAGCTCCTCGAATGCGATACGGCGATAGGGTCCTTCGGGCTCAAGCCTCTCGAGGGCGTCGTGAGGGCGCTGCGCACCGTCGTCGCCGAGACTGCCGTCGTGGGCGACGCGTGGCGCGTAGGGAAGATAGCCGAGGCGAACATGAGCGCCTTCGACGCGGCCGTCGAGATTTGAACAAAGATAAAAAAAGCTCTTGACAAAAGCGGCTGTTGCTCTTATAATGGCGAAGCTGTCATCAGCTGCGAGAGTGCTGGAATAGGTAGACAGGCACGTTTGAGGTGCGTGTGTCAAATCGACGTGGGAGTTCAAGTCTCCTCTCTCGCACCAGAAAAACCCGTGATTTGGTTTCCAAATCACGGGTTTTTCAACGAGATCCGTCCTTCCGGACGGGACAGATCAAAAAAAGAGCGGCGCGGTCAGATGACCGCGCCGCTTTGCCTTATTTACTTTACAGTCCGAAATACGCCATCGCGAAGTCCTTGAGTATCTTGACCGCGGAATCGATCCCCGTCTTGGAGGTGTTGAGGGATATGTCGTGGTTGCGCATGTCCGTCCAGGAGGAGCCGGTATAATACTTATAGTAGCTCGTACGGCCCTTGTCGACGCGGTTGAGCTCGGACTCGGCCGTATCGGGGCTGTAGCCGTAGTCCTCGATGATCCTTTTGAGCCTGTCGGCCTTGTCGCCGTAGAGGAAGACGCGCAGGAGCTTTTCCTGCTCGGCGAGGACGTAGTCCGCGCAGCGGCCGATGATGACGCAGTTGCCCTTTTTCGCGACGTCCCTGATGACGTCGGACTGGGCTACGAACGCCTTGTCGTTTACGGGCATCGTGTACTGCAGGCTGAGGTTGGGAGAGACGTACGCCGTGCTCGCGATATTGAAAAGGAAGGACTTGCGCGCGGTCACCTCGTTGTTCTCGATAAAGTCGGGAGAGAGGCCGCTCTTTTCGGCTGCCATCTGGATGATCGCACGGTCGTAATAATCAAAGCCGAGTTCCGTCGCGAGCAGCTGGCCGATCATCCTTGCGCCGGTGCCGAACTCTCTGCTGATGGTTATGATCTTGTTTGCCATGTTATCCACTCCTTTTTTTGATCTCAAGACTGTCGCTCACGCTTATTATAAGATAAAAACGGGCGTTTTTCAACCGTAATTATATACCCCGCCGCCGATAAATTCCCGAAGCAGCGAGTAATCCGGCGTCAGCGCGGGGTCGAGCTCGGCGAAGAGCTCCATCGCGGGCACTATCTTCTGCAGATTTGGATCGATACGGCTCACGAAGTCGGATTGCAGAAGCTCCATGAAGAGCTTCCCGGCAAACTGCTTCATGACGGCGACCTCGTAATCGAGGGTGGAGTTTATCCAGTCGTCGGCGGACATTTTGTAGGGGTCGATATAGAGCTGCTCGCCGCGCAGAACGGTGGGCCACATCTCCAGAGTATAGGCGGCGTTGGCCCCGCGGAAATTGAAATCGCGCACGACGCGGCGCATCAGGCGCAGCTGCTGGCGGGTCAGGAGAAGGCTTTCGTTGAGCCAGTACCCGCCGCTGGCGGTGACGTAGAGCTTGAAGGCCTCGGGGTGCGGCGCCGTGAGGTCGGTGTTGAGCGCGTGGATGCCCTCGAAGATGGCGATCTCGTTTTTGGCAAGCCGGAGCGGCGTGCTGCGGCTCGGATCGCGGATCTGGCGGGCGAAGACGTAGCGCGGTATCCTGATCATCTCGCCGCGCGCGAGCATGCCGAAATGCTCATTGAGCAGGTCCATATCGAGGCAGAGCGGGGATTCGAGATCGATGTCGCCCTCCGGCGTGCGGGGCACGGTGGCAGGATCGACAGTCTTGAAATAGTTGTCAAGCGAGACGGAATGGGTGATTATCCCGCGTCTTTCGAGCTCCTCCTCGAGGCGGAACGCCGTCGTCGTCTTTCCCGAGCCCGAGGGTCCCGCGAGCAGGACGACGGGGCTGTTAGCCATATTATCGATTATCATATCCGCCGCGTGGGCGACGGCCTCGGCGTATTTTTGCTCGCAGTCTGCGATGAGCCCGGCCGGGTCCTCGCGGACGCGCCTGTTGGTCTCGGCGAGGTCGATGACGTTACTTGCTATCATTTTCTCCGCTCCTTTCGGCGATGTATTCATAGGGATATTTCTTGTTGAAACGACGCGTGATGAGGCCGCTCTCGCGGTCAACGGTCTTCGTCACGCCGCCCGCGCCCATGGAGATTATCGAGTGCAGCTCCTCCATGATGCAGATGTTATAGAGATTTTCGAGCCCCGGCAGGCTCCAGCCGACGTTTTCGTAGCCGCCCGCCGTGAACTTCTGCCTGTATAAATAATATGGCTTGTAGCCGTGCGCGCAGAGCTCCGTCCTCGCGCGGTCGAGCATCATGCCGACCTCTTTCCCTCCGGGGACGGGCGTCTTTTCGAGGTTCATGCGGGAAGCGCGCTTTCGTGCGAGCGTATGGACGGTTATGTTCTCCGCTCCGAGGCCGAGCATGGCCTCCAGCGAGCGGGCGAACCCCTCCGGCGAGTCGCCGGGAAGGCCTGCGATGAGATCGGCGTTGATGCAGCCGAAGCCGACCTCGCGCGCAAGCGCGAACGCCGAGAGGATATCTTCCGGCGAGTGGGCCCTGCCTATGGCGCGCAGGACGTTTTCGTCCATGCTCTGGGGGTTTATGCTTATCCTTGTGACGCCGCTTTCGCGCAGCGCGAGGAGCTTTTCGCGCGTTATCGTGTCGGGTCTGCCGGCCTCGACCGTAAATTCACGCATCGCGGAAAAATCGAAGCACTCGCGAAGCTTCGCGGCCAGCGCGGCGAGCTGCTCGGCCGTCAGCGTGGTCGGCGTGCCGCCGCCTATATAGAGCGTGACGGGGCGCAGGCCCTCGCGCGCGACGCGCTCGGCCGTCTCGGCTATCTCTCCGAAAAGCGCGTCCAGATACGGCGCGACGAGCTTGAAGGATTTTTCGACGCTGTGCGAGACGAAGGAGCAGTAGGCGCAGCGCGTCGGGCAAAAGGGGATGCCCACGTAGAGCGAGACGTCGCCCGGGGAGAGCGAAGCGTCCGCCGCCAGCGACGCCGCTCCGCATTCGGCCGCCAGCGCGGCGCGGACGGGGGAGACGGCGTACGTCTCGGTAAGGAACTCCGCCGCGTCGGTCTTTCCCTCGGCAAGGCGCTTAGCGGCGAGCTTGGCGGGCCTTATGCCCGTCAGGGCGCCCCACGGCGGCGCAGAGACGCCCGCGCTCATGGCCGCGTCGTAGATCGCGAGCTTGACGAGCATCTGAGCGGCGGATTTTTTCTCTTTTTCCGGCAGCGCGGCTCTGCGCGAGGCGTAAAATTCGCCCTGCCGAGCCAAAAACCGGGCGCGCGCCTCCGCCTCGCCGCCGATCTCGGTGAGCTCGGTGACGAAGCAGGGCCGGTCGCCCGGCTCGGGAACAAGTACGGGCTTTTCGTCCGGAAACAGCGTCAGCAGCATCTGTTCGACGGCGTACCGGAGGTCGTGCCCCTTCATGACGAAATCCAATATCAGCCCTCCAGAGCGACGCGCACATAGGGATTGAAGCGGCGCTCGCGGTCGAGCGTCGTGGCGTCGGCGTGGCCGGGGAAGACATCGTAGCTGCCCTCGAGCGCTGCGATGCGGCGCAGGGAGTCAAGCAGCACGTCCGGGTCCCCGCCCGCGAAGTCGGTGCGCCCGACTGAGCTTCGGAAGAGAGTATCGCCCGAAAAGATCGCGTCCTCGCAGATGAGAGTGACGCTGCCTTCGGAGTGCCCCGGCGTCTCCATGACGCGGAACACCAGCGAGCCGACCTTTATCTCGTCGCCCTCGCCGTAGTATCTGACGAACGGCCGGAAGGAGAATTTGAGGCTGGCGTGCCCCGTCTCGAGGACGTCCTTTTTGTTTATATAGACGGGAATGTCCTTCTCCGACTGGATGACGTCGACGCCGGTCGTGTGGTCGAAATGGCCGTGTGTGAGCATGATGCAGACGGGCTTGAGCTTGTTTTCCTCGATGTAGTTGAGAATGCGCCCGGACTCCGCGCCGGGATCGATGACGGCGCATTCGAGGGTGCTTTCGTCGGTCACGACGTAGCAGTTGGTCGAGAGCTGGCCGACCTCCATGGCTTTTACGAGCATGTCGCTTCTTCCTTTCGTGCTAAAGCTGATCCGTGTCGAGTATGAGCGTAACGGGGCCGTCGTTTTCGCTCGTGACGAGCATTTCCGCCCCGAATATCCCCGTCTGGGTCTCGAAGCCCGCCTCGCGGCAGAGCGAAATGAAGTATTCGTAGAGCGGGATCGCCGTCTCCGGCCTTGCGGAGGCGAGAAATTCAGGCCTCCTGCCGTGGGCGCAATTGCCGTAGAGCGTGAACTGCGACACGACGAGGATGGACCCGCCCGCCTCGGCGAGCCCGAGGTTCATTTTGCCCGCGCCGTCTTCAAAGATGCGCAGCGAGCATATCTTTTTTGCGAGCTTTTCAGCCTCTGCGCGCGTATCGTCGCGGTGCACCGCGAGCAGGATGAGCAGTCCGCCGTCTATCCGGCCCGCCGTTTTGCCCTCCGCGGTGACGCAGGCCGATCTCACTCTCGTTACAACAGCTCTCATACCGGCCTCCTCAGACGCCGGGGCGGCTGACCTCGACGACGCCGCTTATCAGCGAGAGCCTGCTCATGACGGAGGCGAGGACAGTATTGTCCGGCACCTCGACCTGTATCGTGGCGATGGCCTTCCCGCCGCCGACCTCCTGCATGTTCATGGAGAGTATCTTGACCTTCGCCGCGTTGAGGACGGTCGCGACGTCGACGATGAGCCCGTTGCGGTCGCGGGCGTTCATGGCTATCGTGGTCGTGTAGAGCTCGCCGCCCGTCTCGCCCCAGCCGACGTCTATCCAGCGCCCCTCGTCCTCGCCTCTGGCGCGGGAATTGAGGTAGTTCTGGCACTCGGCGCGGTGGACGGAGATACCGTAGCCCTTGGTTATGAAGCCGACGACTTTGTCGCCGGGAACGGGCGTGCAGCAGCGCGCGAATTTTATCAGGCAGTTATCCAGCCCCTGAACGACTATGCCGCGGACGGGGCGGGACGAAGCCGCGGGCGGCGCGTCGGAGATGAGCTTGTCGGTCTTCTCGCGTTCGAGCTGCTGCCTGCGCGAGCGGATGACCTCCTCGCGGAAGCGGTTGACGGCGCGCGCCGTGCTCATGCCGCCGTAGCCGATGGCGGCGTACATCTCGTCGAGGCTCGAAACGGAGAGCTTCTTGAGCGCGGCGGACACTATCTCGTCGTCGAGAAGATCGCCCGGGGAAAGGCGGTTGCGCTTCATCTCGGCCTCGAACGCGGCCTTGCCGAATTCGACGTTCTCCTCGCGGCGCTCCTTCTTGAACCACTGCTTTATCTTGTTTTTCGCCTTGGTCGAGTGGGCGAGGCTTATCCAGTCGCGGCTCGGGCCCTTGGCCGTCTTGGAGGTCAGGACCTCGACGATGTCGCCGTTTTGCAAAACGGTGTCGTAGGGCGTGATGCGCCCGTTGATCTTGGCGGAGATCATGCTGTTGCCGACGTCGGAGTGTATGGCGTAAGCGAAGTCTATCGGCGTCGCTCCGGCGGGGAGATTGATGACGTCGCCCCCCGGGGTGAAGACGAAGACCTCGTCTGCGAACATGTCTATCTTCAGGTCCTGCACGAACTCGGTCGCGTCGCTGTCCTGCTGGGATTCCAGCAGCGTGCGTATCCAGGCGAATTTCTCCTCGCCCGCGTCCTCCGCGCCGAGCCCCTGCTTGTATTTCCAGTGGGCAGCGATGCCGTATTCGGCGGTGTGGTGCATATCCCACGTACGTATCTGCACCTCGAAGGGGATGCCCTCCGGGCCGACGACGGTCGTGTGGATGGACTGGTACATGTTCGGCTTGGGCGTGCTTATATAGTCCTTGAACTTGCCCGCGATGGGCTTGAAGAGATCGTGGATGTGGCCGAGGACGTTGTAGCAGTCGGAGACGTCGGAGACGATGACGCGGAACGCGCACAGATCGAAGACCTCGTCGAGGGACTTGTTCTGCGTATACATCTTACGGTAAATGCTGTATATATGCTTTATGCGCCCGCTGACGGCTGCGTCGATGCCGTATTCCTGCATCCTCCCGAGGATGCGGTTTTTTATCGTGTCCATGAAGGCCTCGAGGGTCGGCATGCGGCTGTCGAGCTTGGCTGTTATCTCCGTATAGCCGAGGGGGTCGAGGTAGATGAGCGAGAGATCCTCGAGCTCCCATTTAATTTTCTGGATGCCGAGGCGGTGCGCTATCGGGGCGTAGACCTCCATCGTCTCGAGGGCCTTGGCGCGCTGCTTGTCGTGCGCCTGATACTCCATCGTGCGCATGTTGTGCAGGCGGTCGGCTATCTTGATGAGGATGACGCGTATGTCGCGCGCCATGGCGATGAGCATCTTGCGCAGGTTTTCGACCTGCTCCTCCTCCTTGCTCGTGTAGGTGACTCGGGTCAGCTTCGTGACGCCGTCGACTATGTCGGCGACGGACTGGCCGAAGTTTTTGCGGACGTCGTCTATCGTCGCGGGCGTGTCCTCGACGACGTCGTGCAAAAGCGCGGAGATTATCGCGTCCTCGTCAAGGCCCATCTCGGCGGCTATCTCGGCCGCGGCGATGGGATGCGTGATGTAGAGCGTCCCGTCCTTGCGGCGCTGCTCGCCGTGCATGGACGCGGCGAATTCATATGCCGCGCGCAGGCGCGGCACATTCAGACCCGGATTATAGTTCTTGACCTTTTCCTCAAGGGCAAGATACTTGGAATAGACTTCTTCCTCGTTCATGCTTTCACGGCCTCCGGAAACGAAAGACGTCTAAGGATATTGGAATCGCTCAGCTCGACCTTTGTCGTCGCGGGCGGGATGCGGATATTGAAAAGACCGCGCCGCTCGCTGAGGGAGATGAGCCGGAGCTCGCGGAATACCTGAAGGGAGATATATGTGCGGCAGGGCTCGTCTATCTCCGCCGCCTCGGTCAGCATGTTGAGGACGTGGGTCCTGCTGCCGTTTATCTCGGGCCTGCGCGCGGCGAGCACGCGCCAAAGCCTCGTCAGATCATCGCGGCTGGGGCAGAGGAGCGCCCGCTCCTCATCGGATATTTCCTTCCCGCCGAGGAAGCTCGAGCAGAGATAATAGCGGATGTGCTCGTCCTCTCCGGACTGCACCGCGTCGCGCAGCAGGAGCTGGACGGTGCGCGTGCCGTGGAAGTCGTTGATGCTCGGCTCGAAGGCGAGACAGCTCAGCGAGCCCTCGCGCAGCTCAAGCTCGGCGAGCCGCTTGGAAAAGAATATGCATTCGACGTTCCCGTCGCGGCGGGATACGCGCATCTTGACGTGCTTGTCGCCGCCGATGGAGAGCATCTGGTCGACGCGCGCGTCCTTCAGGCAGAGCATGGGCGGCTGATTGCCGTTGCCCCACGGGGCGAGAGTGAAGAGCTCCTCGATATTTTTGAGCGTCAGCATGCCGAGATCCCTGAGCTCGGCGTCTATGGGCAGAAGGCGAGGCTTTATCTCGCTGACGTGCTTGGTGTAGTATTCCGTCAGCGCGTCGCGGAAGCCGTCAATTTCCTCCGCGTAGAGATTTACTCCGGCCGCGAAGGCGTGCCCTCCGAAGCTTATCAGCCTGTCGGACATGGAGCTGAGCGCGTCGTAAATGGGGAACCCGTCCCAGCTGCGGCAGGAGCCGCGGCCTATGCCGTCCTCTATGCAGATGACGACGGCCGGGACGCCGAAGCGCTCCATGAGCCGGGAGGCGACTATGCCGGAGACGCCGTGGTGCCAGTTTTCGTCGGCGAGGACGATGGGCGTCGTGACTATATCGGGAAGACGGGAGAGCGCCTCCGCGAATATCCTGTCCTCGACGGCGCGGCGCTGGGTATTGAGGTCGCAGAGCGTCTCGGCGAGCTCGGCCGCGGCGGCGGGGTCCTCCGCCATGAGCAGGGCGAAGGCGTCCTCAACGCGGCCCATGCGGCCGGCGGCGTTTAGCTTAGGGATGATCGTAAAGCTGATGTCCACGTCGGAGGTGTGCAGCGGCTGAACTCCGAGCTTGTTCATGAGGGCGAGGATGCCGGTCCTGCCGCCGCCGTTTCTGTATATCATGATGCCGTGGCGAATGAGCGCGCGGTTTTCTCCCGTGACGGGCATGATGTCGGCTATCGTGCCGAGCGCGACGAGCTCGACGTAGTCGCGGACGACCTGCTCAAGCTTATCCGGCCCCTCGAGCGCGCAGATGAGCTTAAAAGCGACGCCGACGCCGGCCAGCCCCTTGAAGGGGTAGGCGCAGTCGGGGCGCAGCGGGTCTACGACGGCGCAGGCCTCCGGCAGAGTGTCGGAGCATTTGTGGTGATCGGTTATGACGAAATCGACGCCGAGCGAGCGCCCGAGCGCGACGTGCTCGACGGCGGTAACTCCGCAGTCGACCGTGACGATGAGCGTCACGCCCCGCGAGGCTATGTCGGTCACGGCCTCGTTGGAGAGCCCGTAGCCCTCGGTCAGCCGCTCGGGGATCTTGACGTCGCATTCCAGCCCGCGGCGGCGCAGATAGTCGGCCACGGTCGCCGTGGCGGTAAGCCCGTCGACGTCGTAGTCGCCGAAGACGGCGACGTGCTCTTTATTTTCGATCGCCCGCCTTATGCGCGCGACGGCCTTATCCATATCGGCCATCAGGAAGGGATCGTTGAGAAGGCCGAGATCGTCCCGGAGGAGCTCCTGCGCCTCGGCGTATGAGCCGCAGCCGCGCGAGGCCATCACCAGCGCGAGCAGGGGAGAGAGACCGGCTTCGGCCAGCTCGCGGGCCTTGTCCTCAAAGCCGGTCCTGACGTTCCAGTATTCCATTGCCATGGCGCGCGCCCTCCTCCTTGCCGTTTTTCCCTTTCACAGCGGGAAATCGTTATTGTATAAAATACAGTATAGCATATAGTTAAGTATATGACAAACGGTTTTTCAAGAGCCCTTTTGATGTTTTGCATAAATAAAAGATTGCATTATCGCCGAAAACAGTATATAATCATTAAAAAAAGTACCCTCCCGTGCGGCGTTTTGGAAGGTCTGCCGCCCGGAAGCGCCGGGCTGTCGCGAGAGATCGCCCGAAGAGGATCAAAACGGAGGAAGGAAAAATGACCGAAAAAGAAAACTTTATGCGCATAGTCAACGGTCTCGAGCCCGAATGGGTGCCCCGTTACGGCGTCATCCCCGGGCAGGATCCGAGATTCAAGCCCGCCTGCATGAGCCCGATGATCAGCATGCTGCGCCACAGAGACCCCGACGGCGTGTTCCGTGACGTTTTCGGCGTCGAGTACACTCCCACCGAGAGCACCGGCGGCATGGCGCTCCCGACTCCGGGCCGCTTCATCCTTGACGACATAACCAAGTGGCGCGACGTCATCAAGGCCCCGAGCCTTGAGGGCTACGACTGGGAGAAGATCGCCACGGATGCCATGAAGAACATAAACAGAGACGAGGTCGCCGTCGGCATGGGCGCTCCGGGCAGCTACTTCCAGGCGCTCATGGCGTTCATGGGCTTCACGGAGGGCCTGTGCGCCATGTACGAGGAGCCCGAGGAGGTCATGGCCCTCATGGATTACCTCGGCAACTTCTACGACACCATCACCCGCAACCTCATCGACTACATCAAGCCCGACATATTCTCCATCGCGGACGACACCGCGACGGCGCTCAACCCGTTCATATCCCCGGATATGTACCGCGAGCTCATAAAGCCCTTCCATGCGCGTCAGTGCAGCTTCGCGCAGGAGAGGGGCATCCCCGTCAACATGCATAACTGCGGCCGCTGCGAGGACAGCATCGACGACTGGCGCGAGTTCGGCGTCAGGATGTGGAACCCCGCCCAGGTCATGAACGACCTGCCGGCCATCAAGAAGAAATACGGCAACAGCCTCGTCCTCATCGGCTGCTGGGATTCCTCCGGCCCGGTCGGCTGGCCCGGCGCGAGCGAGGAGCTCGTCCGCAGCGAGGTCCGCAGGGTCATCGATACCTACGCCGTCGGCGGCGGCTTCATGTTCTGGGGCAGCGTCTGCGGCGACAAGGCCGACCCCGAGGTCAAGCAGCGCGGCGAGTGGATCTCCGACGAGGTCTACAACTACGGCCACGCCTTCTACAAGCATTGATCGCAAGCCATATAGGCTGCCGCTCCCGAGCTTTCGGGGGCGGCAGCGCGGCGTAATGAGATATTTCGGAGGACAAAGACATGATCCTGCATCCCGGCGGAACGGAACTGACGGAGGAGGCCGCGCGCCTCGGCGGCTTCAAAAAGGGCGACAAGATCCTCGACGTGGGCTGCGGCGACGGGTCGGGCATGAGCTTCCTTGCGGGGCTCGGCCTTGAGATGACCGGCTGCGACGTCTCCAAGGAGATGGTAAAGCGCGCCCGCGAAGCGGGGCTCGACGTCATCGAGACGGACGGGCTGGAGATAGACCTGCCCTCGCTGAGCTTCGACGGCGCCATAGCCGAATGCTCGCTCTCCCTCATGGACAGGCACGGCGAGCTTTTCCACGAGCTATACTGCCTGCTCAAAAAGGGCTCGCGCCTCGTCATAACGGACCTCTACGACCGCATGCCGGACCCTGAGCGCGTCGCGCAAAACCGCGCCGAGGCGCTGAAATACCTCAATACCCGCCGCAAGGACGGCGAGTGCGGCGAGGTCGCCGCGCCGTCGCCCGTCAGGCTCGACGGCCTCTTTATCGCAGAAGAACTCATCCTCATGCTCGAGGAGACGGGCTTTTCCGTCAAGCTCTTTTCCGACAAGACCAAGCTCCTGCTCGACTTCGGCGCGCAGATACTCATGGATTTCGGCTCGTTTGAAAAATGGGCGGAGTCCGTCCCGGGCGACTGCGTCTTCTGCAAGAGCAAGCCGGGCAAGAACGCGGGCTATTTCCTGCTCGTGGCCGAAAAAAGATGAGGGACGTCGTCGGCATCGTTCCCGCGGCGGGGCTTTCGAGCCGCATGGGCGCCTTCAAGCCGCTCCTTCCCGTAGACGACGAAGAGGGGAGCGGCTGCGTCAGCGCGCTCGAAAGGGCCGTGACCGCGCTCCGTTCGGCGGGCGCGGGCCGCGTATTCGTAGTGACGGGCAAAAACGCGGAAAAGCTCCGCGGAGCTATAGCCGATCTCCGCGCCGATGAGGTCTATAACAACAACTATATGCTCGGCATGGGCTCGTCGCTCCTGGCCGGAGTGCGCGCCGCGGAAAGCTCCGGAGCCGAAGGAGCGCTGCTGCTGCCGTGCGATACCCCGGCCGTTACGGCCGACTGCGTGAGGGCCGTGCTCGAGGCCGGCGACGATGAGCGCTTCGCAGTTGCCTGCTTCAAGGGCAAAAAGGGCCATCCGCTCTGGATACCGCGCCGCTTTTTCTCCGAGATACTTCTCTCCGGGAACGTCAAGGCCGTCACCCGCGCCCACGAAGACGAGATGATCCGCGTCGAGACCGGGCGCGAGGGCGTCGTCCTCGATATGGACACGCCCGCGGACTACCAGCGCGTGCTCGATTATCTCCGCGAGGGGGAGACGGACCTCTCCGCTCTCGCGAAAGACAGGCGCGTCATCCTCGTCAGACACGGGGAGACCGTGCGCCATCCCGGCCCCATCTTCATGGGCCACTACGACCCCCAGCTCTCGCCCGTGGGCTTTTCCGGCGCCATTCTCGTCAGCTCGCGGGTAGCCATGCTCGCCCCGCGCGTGACGCGCGTATATTCCAGCGACCTCAGGCGCGCCGCCGCGACGGCCGCCGCCATAGCGGGCAATCTGCGGGTCGGCATGCGGCTCGAGCCCGATCTGCGCGAGCTCTCGCTCGGCGCGTGGGACGGCCGCCTCATCGAGGATATCAAGGCCGCTTACCCCGAGGAATACGAGCGGCGCGGCCGCTCGCTGCTGACCTTCAAGACCGAGGGCGGCGAGAATTTCTATGACCTTCGATACCGCGCCGGCAGGCGTCTGGCCGAAATATTGAAAAAAGACCGCTCGCGCGATATACTCATAGTGACCCACGCGGGGACGATAACGGCTCTGCGCTCGGCGATCACGGGCGAGGAGATGGACCCCTCCGACAAGCCCCCGCTCAACGCCATAGTCACGATCATCGGTGAAAAATATGAAAGTCAAGGCCGCGCCCGTTAAACCGACAAAGAGCGTCTGCCCCGTCTGCCTGCGCTCGATAGACGCGCGCATAGTGCGGCGGGGGAGCGACAGATATATGAAAAAGACCTGCCCCGAGCACGGCGACTTTTCCTGCGTGATATGGCGCGGGGAGCCGGAGATGGAAAGCTGGGGGAGCTACCGCGCGCCCTCGCCAGTCCCGGAGGACTGCCCGCACGCCTGCGGCCTCTGCGCGGGGCACCTGCAGGACACCTGCTGCGTCCTCGTCGAGGTGACGCACCGCTGCGACCTCGGCTGCCGCTTCTGCTTTGCCGACGCGGGCTCGCCGGAGCCCGAGAGGACGCCCGCCGAGCTCGGAGAGATATTCCGGACCCTCGTCGCGGACGGGCGCTCGTTTATTCAGCTTTCCGGCGGCGAGCCCTGCGTGCGCGACGACCTGCCCGAGGTGATCGCCGAGGCGAAAAAAGCCGGAGCGACGAGCATACAGCTCAACTCCAACGGCCTTCGCCTCGCGTCGGACCCGGACTTCGCGCGCCGCTGCGCCGAGGCGGGGCTCGATTTCGTCTTCATGCAGTTCGACGGCGTGACCGACGACGTGTATGAAAAGCTCCGCGGAAGGCCTCTGCTGGATATAAAAAAGCGCGCCATAGAGGTCTGCGACGGGCTCGGCGTCGGCGTGACGCTCGTGCCGACGGTCGTCCCCGGCGTCAACGACGGGCAGATAGGCGAGATAATAAGATTCGGGCTCTCAAAGTCGCCCGCCGTGCGCGGCGTGCATTTTCAGCCCGTGAGCTGGTTCGGCCGCGTCCCGCGCGAGCCCGACGACGCCGACAGGATAACGCTGCCGGAGGTCCTGCGCGCCATAACGGAGCAGACGGACGGCCTGATAAAGCTCTCCGACCTTGCCCCGTCGAGCTGCGACCACCCGCGCTGCGGCTTCCACGGAGATTTCGTCGCCATGCCGGACGGCGTGCTCGCCCTGAGCAAGGCCGAAGGCTGCTGCTGCTGCGGGCACGGGAACGCCGCGCTGAAAAACAGGCGCTTCGTTGCCCGCCGCTGGAAGCGCGCCGACGACGGCACCGAGCCTGGGAGGGACATGACCGACATGAAGACTTTCCTTGCCCGCGTCAAGCGCAACGGCTTCACGATAACGGGCATGGCCTTTCAGGACAGGATGAACATCGATCTCGAGCGCGTGCGGACCTGCAGCCTCCACGTCTGGGACGAGGGGCGCATCGTGCCGTTTTGCGTAAAGTATATGTGAGACGAACATGACCGAACATGAGAGATTCTGCCTTGCCGTGCTTGAAAGAGCGGGGCTTGAAAAGAGAAAGACCGATCACTCCCACGCAGTCGCGCTGCTCTCCGCCGAGATAGCGCGCCGCCTGCGCGAAAAGGGCTACTCGACGGACGTCTCGCTCTGCTATACGGGCGGACTGCTCCACGACGTCCGCCGCTACGAGCGCAGGCACTCCCGCGCGGGAGCGAAGTTCCTGCGCTCAATCGGGCTCAACGCCGAGGCCCGCGTCTGCTGGCTGCACGACGGGGAGGACGTTGCCCTCGACCTCAACGATCCCGCAGCGATAGTGTGCCTCGCGGACAAGCTCATCGCCGGCGACGAGTACGTCGGCATCGCCGCGCGGTACGCCTACACCACGAAAAAGTACAGCCACGATCAGGCGCTGCTTCGCGTGATAGAGCGAAGACGCCTCAACGCCTACGCGCTGCAGTCCTGCGTCGAGAACGCGCTCGGCGTCAAGCTGCCCGAGATATGGCGGGAAGTTGACACGGCGCGGAAACTGTCATATAATTAATAATTGCAAGAAAAAACGAGAGAGGAAAACTCTAAAATAAAAAAAGAAAGGCGGGTCATAAATGGGTAAATTCTGTTCCGAATGCGGCTCTCCTCTCAATGAAGAGGGAGTATGCGTCGCCTGCGCCGCCGCTGCGGCGGAGCCCACTGTTGATTCGATAGTTGAAGAGATCAAAAAAGAGACCGAGCTCAAATGGGAGCCCGAACCCGCTCCGGAGGCTGCTCCCGCGGCGCCGGTCGAGCCCGCTCCCGAACCTGCTCCCGCGCCTGCGCCCGCTCCCGAGCCCGTAAAAGAGGCCGCGCCTGCGCCTCAGCCCGCGCCCGCTCCCGCTGCCAAGGCTCCGGTGGTCCGCCCGCCGGTCTATGCGCAGCCCGACCACACCATCCCGCCGCAGCCGCCCGAGGAGATCCCCGAGCCCGAGCCCGACAGGCCCGCCCGCAAGAGCAAGTGGGAGATAATGTCCAGCTGGGGAACGGTCGGCGCGCTGCTGCTCATGGCGATCCCCGGCATAGGCTTCCTCATCACGATAATCTGGGCGTGCGGAGGCTGCCGCAAGTATGCCAAGCGCAATCTCGCCCGCGCGCTCCTGCTCATCCTTCTGCTCTGCCTGATCGTCCTCATCATCGGCGGAGCGCTGGCCTATCTCTTCGTCCTCAGGCCTATCCTTCCCGAAGTGCTCGACAGGATCACAAAGGTCTTCGAGGCGATCTTCCCGGGCTACACCATCTCCTTCTGAGTTCTATTCATCTCCCCGCGGCTCTCTTCTTTTGATGAGGGCCGCGGAGCTTTTTTTCAAACTCCTTGAAAACGCCCCGCCCATATGATAAATTAAATAATACGATCTGAGCTTTTTATGAAAGGATGACGACTTTGGACAAGAAGTATATCTACCTCTTTACCGAGGGCAACGGCAATATGCGCGAGCTGCTCGGAGGCAAGGGCGCGAACCTCGCCGAGATGACCAACATCGGGCTCCCCGTGCCGCAGGGCTTCACCATCACCACCGAGGCCTGCACGCAGTACTACGAGGACGGACGCAGGATAAACGACGAGATCGCCGCCGGCATCATGGAGTACATCTCCAAGCTCGAGGGCATCACCGGCAAGAAGTTCGGCGACCTTGAAAATCCGCTGCTCGTCTCCGTGCGCTCCGGCGCGCGCGCCTCCATGCCCGGCATGATGGATACGATACTGAACCTCGGCCTCAATGAGGACGTCGTCGACGTCATGGCCCGCAAATCCGGCAATCCCCGCTGGGCGTGGGACTGCTACCGCCGCTTTATCCAGATGTATTCCGACGTCGTCATGGAGGTCGGCAAGAAATACTTCGAGGAGCTCATCGACAAGATGAAGGCCGAAAAGGGCGTCAAGCAGGACGTCGAGCTTGGCGCGGAGGACCTCAAGGAGCTCGCGAGGCAGTTCAAGGCCGAATATAAAGATAAGATAGGGGAGGACTTCCCCTCCGATCCGAAGGAGCAGCTCATGGGCGCCGTCAAGGCCGTCTTCAGGAGCTGGGACAACGAACGCGCCAACGTCTACCGCCGCGACAACGACATCCCCTATTCCTGGGGCACGGCCGTCAACGTCCAGATGATGGCCTTCGGCAACATGGGCGACGACTGCGGCACCGGCGTCGCCTTCACGCGCGACCCCGCGACCGGCGAAAAGCGCCTCATGGGCGAGTTCCTCACCAACGCTCAGGGCGAGGACGTCGTCGCCGGCGTGCGCACCCCGATGCCCATCGAGCAGATGGCCGAGAAGTTCCCCGACGCGTACGCCCAGTTCGTCAAGGTCTGCTCCATCCTCGAGGAGCACTACCGCGACATGCAGGACATGGAGTTCACCGTCGAAAACGGCAAGCTCTTCATGCTCCAGACCAGAAACGGCAAGCGCACGGCTCAGGCCGCGCTCAAGATAGCCTGCGACCTCGTCGACGAGGGCATGATAGACGAGAAGAAGGCCGTCGCCATGATAGAGCCGCGCAACCTCGATACGCTGCTGCATCCGCAGTTCGACGCGGCCGCCCTCAAGGCCGCCAAGCCCATAGGCCGCGGCCTCGGCGCGAGCCCCGGCGCAGCCTGCGGCAAGATAGTCTTCACGGCCGACGACGCGGCCGAGTGGAAGCAGCGCGGGGAGAAGGTCGTCCTCGTCCGCCTCGAGACGAGCCCCGAGGACATCACCGGCATGAAGGCCTCGCAGGGCATCCTGACCGTCCGCGGCGGCATGACGAGCCACGCCGCCGTCGTCGCCCGCGGCATGGGCACCTGCTGCGTCTCCGGCTGCGGCGATATCGACATGGACGAGGCCAACAAGAAGTTCACGCTCGGCGGAAAGACCTTCCGCGAGGGCGACGTCATATCCATCGACGGCTCCACCGGCAACATCTACGACGGCGCGATCCCGACCGTCGACGCGACCATCTCCGGCTACTTCGGCCGCATCATGGACTGGGCCGACAAGTACCGCCGCCTGCAGGTCCGCACGAACGCCGACACCCCGCGTGACGCGAAGAAGGCCCGCGAGCTCGGCGCGCAGGGCATAGGCCTGTGCCGCACGGAGCACATGTTCTTCGAGCCTGAGCGCATCGCCGCCTTCCGCGAGATGATATGCTCGGATACCGTCGAGGAGCGCGAGGCCGCGCTCGCGAAGATCCTGCCCATGCAGCAGGGAGACTTCGAGGCGCTCTATGAGGCGCTCGAGGGCTGCCCCGTGACGATACGCTTCCTCGATCCGCCGCTCCATGAGTTCGTCCCGACCGAGGAGAAGGACATCGAGGCGCTCGCCGCCGCGCAGGGCAAGAGCGTCGAGAAGATAAAGAGCATCATCGCCGGCCTGCACGAATTCAACCCCATGATGGGCCACAGAGGCTGCCGCCTCGCCGTGACGTACCCCGAGATAGCCGCCATGCAGACGCGCGCCGTCATCCGCGCCGCCATAAACGTCCAGAAGCGCCATCCCGAATGGAACGTCGTGCCCGAGATCATGATCCCGCTCGTCGGCGAGGTCAAGGAGCTCAAGTACGTCAAGAACGTCGTCGTCAAGAACGCCGACGAGGAGATAGCCGCCGCGGGCATTTCCCTCAAGTATAAGGTCGGCACGATGATAGAGATACCGCGCGCCGCCCTGACTGCCGATCAGATCGCGACCGAGGCCGAGTTCTTCTCCTTCGGCACCAACGACCTGACCCAGATGACCTTCGGCTTCAGCCGCGACGACGCCGGCAAGTTCCTCAAGTCCTACTACGACAAGAAGATATACGAGAGCGATCCGTTCGCCCGCCTCGATCAGACCGGCGTCGGCAAGCTCGTCGAGATGGCCGCGAAGCTCGGCCGCGCGACGCGTCCCGACCTGCACCTCGGCATCTGCGGCGAGCACGGCGGCGACCCGACGAGCGTCGAGTTCTGCCATAAGGTCGGCCTCGACTATGTCTCCTGCAGCCCGTTCCGTGTGCCCATCGCCCGCCTCGCCGCCGCTCAGGCCGCCATCAAGGACGAGGCGTGAGCCGCGTCATGGCATGATTGACAGAGCCGGCCTTCGCCCCCCGCAGGGGCGCGGGCCGGCCCCTTTTTAACGCGAAAGAAGGCAAACCATGATATTGGAGACCGAAAGGCTCATACTGCGCCCGTGGAGCGAAGCGGACGCGGAGGAGTGCTATAAATACGCGAAGGACCCGCGAATAGGCCCGCCCGCGGGTTGGCCCGCGCACAAGAGCGTCGAGGAGACGCGCGAGATAATAAGGACCGTGCTCTCCGCGAAGGAGACCTACGCCGTCGTCCTCAGGGAGACGGGCCTGCCCGTCGGAAGTCTGGGGCTGCATTTCGACAACGACCTCGCCCACGGAGAGGACGAGTGCGAGCTAGGCTACTGGCTCGGCGAGCCCTACTGGGGCCGCGGGCTCATCCCCGAGGCCGCGCGCGAAGCTCTGCGCCACGCCTTCGAGGACCTCGGCATGAAGCGCGTCTGGTGCGCCTACTACGACGGCAACGAAAAATCAAAGCGCGTTCAGGAGAAGCTCGGCTTCCGCCATCAGTGGACGAACGACGCCGTCGACGTCCCGCAGATGGGCGAGACGCGAAAGGGCCACGTCAACCTTATGACAAGAGACGACTGGCTCGCCATGCGGGGAGAGGGGAAATGAGGCGCGCTCTCGCCGCCGCTCTGCTCGCGGCGCTGCTGCTCGCGGGCTGCTCCGCCGCGCCGGTCGAAGCCGCGCCGACGCCGGAGACCGTCCCTTCCGCCTCGCCTTCTCCGGAGCCGGTCAGCGCTCCCGCGCCTTCCGAGATTCCGACTCCTGCCCCGATCCCGGAGCCGACGCCCGAGCCGGACGACGCCGAGCTCGTCCGCGTGAGGGACTTTCTGCCGGAGATCTATATCGACCTCAAATATGCGGCGGAGGACAACTTCACAGGGCGGCGAATATATGATTTCGACGAGGCATGGCTGCGTTACGGGACGGTCAAAAAGCTCGCATCTGCGTGCGAGGATCTCGCCGCCGAGGGCTACGCCCTCATGATCTGGGACGCATTCCGCCCCGCCTCGGCGCAGTTCGCGCTCTGGGAGGCCGCGCCCGACCCTGCCTACGTCGCCGACCCATATTCGGGCGGCTCGTCGCATTCGCGCGGCGGGACCGTCGACGTCACGCTCGTCTGTCTAGACGGCTCGCCCGTCGAGATGCCGACGGAGTTCGACGATTTCTCCGCCCTCGCCGACCGCGACTACTCCGACGCGTCGGAGGCCGCGCGCGAGCACGCGCTCATCCTCGAGCGGGCGATGGAAGCCGCGGGCTTTTCCGGGTATTTCGCCGAGTGGTGGCATTATTCCGACACGGCGGACTGGCCCGCGGACGATCTTGACGACGTCGAGCTTTCGCCCCCGCAGGACTGACAGACACAAAAACGCCTCCCCGACCTGCGCCGCGCAGGAAAGGGAGGCGTTTTTTCTTTGAACGCAAAAAGAGGCGGCGCGCCCTTCGACGCGCCGCCCCGAAAGAACGCGCTTATAAGTCATCCGGCAAGATACGCCTCGATCGCGGCTATCTCGTCCTCCGTCAGGCCGCCCCTGCGCAGGTAGCTCTCCGCGCCCGCCTTGAGATCGAGCGACTCGATATCCGCGCCCTTTTCGACCTGACACAGACAGAGCAGAAAGTCGTCGACGTTGCCCTTGATGGCCTCGTATTTGTCGGGCATATCGTCCTTCGTAACGCCGTAATAGTTATCGTAGGTGATCATGTAATCGTCGATTATCTCCTGAGACGAGGCTCCTGCGAGCGCGAGCAGCAGCGCGCAGACAAAGCCCGTCCTGTCCTTCCCCTCGACGCAGTGGATAAGGCAGGGCCCGTCGTTTTCGGCCATGACCGCGAGCGCCCCGGAGATCGTCTTTGCAAAGCCGTCTGCGCGGTAGTTGGCGTTGAGCCCGAGGAGCAGCACCTTGCCGTCTTTACAGAGCGCGTCGTAGTATTCCGAGCCGAATCCCTCGGCCGACGCATGCTCGGCGTAAGTCTTCTCCGTGTCGGAAAGGTTCAGCACGAAGGCGACGCCGGCCTCCTCGGCGAGCGCGTCGGCATAAGCGGCGCGGTTATGCTGGTCGTCGCAGGGGGAGGCGGAGCGGTAAAGCAGACCCTCCTTCAGCCCGCCGCCGCGCACCTCGCGGAAGTTGGCGAACTTGATATCCGAATCGAAGTCGCTCCTTTCGTCGGAGTAGCTGAGCGCGAAAAACTCCTGATTCGCGGCGTATTTGCCCTTCGCATTGAGCGTGACCGTGACCTTGGAGGCCTCGTTCATGCCGAATTCCTCCCACGTCGGATCGCCGTAGTTTCTCGCGACGACGGGGTGAGGATAGCCGGGATAGCCGCACAGGAGCAGCTCGCCGACGGGGACGTAGTAGCCTGAGTAGTAGGGGATATCCCTGAGGACGACGCCGTTATCGAATTTGATATCGACGCTGTCGCCGAAGGCGAAGCCGAGCGCGTTGAATTCGTCTATCGTCGGCGCGATATAGACGTTGCCGAACTCCTCGTCCCTGACGACGCCCGTCTTGCCCGTGCTCACGGGCTTGGCGCCGCACCCGGCGCACAGCGCGAGGATGAGGACGAGGGCGATAAGAGCGGCTATAATCCTTTTTTTCATATCATCATTCCTTCCGTAAAAGCCGCCGTCGCAGCTTTCCGAGACGAGTATACCGACTTTGCCCGGCGCGGTCAATGAGAAAAAGGATAAAAAACGAAGTATTTTGAAATCGGGTGTTGACAAATGAGTTAGCCGGTGCTAACATGACGTCGTAAAAAGTTAGCCAGAGCTAACCTGAACGGAGGTGCGCCATGACATTGGATGAAATGCCCGTCGGATCGGAGGGCGTGATTTCCGCCGTGAACGGGGACGGGCCGCTTCGCTGCCGCCTGCTCGACATGGGGCTTATCCCGAAGACGCGCGTCGAGAAGATAAAGGTCGCGCCGCTGGGCGACCCCATGCAGATACGCATACGCGGCTATGAGCTGACGCTCCGCGCGGACGACGCGAAGAAGATCGTTCTGAAGGAGGCGGGAGCATGATATTCGCGCTTGCCGGGAATCAGAACTGCGGGAAGACGACGCTCTTCAACGCGCTCACCGGCGCGAACAGGCACGTCGGCAACTTCCCCGGCGTGACGGTCGACTGCATGGCGGGCGATATAAAAGGGGAGAAGGACTGTCAGGTCGTCGACCTGCCGGGCATCTACTCTCTGCGCCCGTATACGCAGGAGGAGATAGTCGCTCGGGATTTCATCATAAACAACAAGCCCGACGGGATAATCAACATCGTCGACGGGACGAACATCGAGCGCAACCTCTATCTCACGCTCCAGCTTCTCGAGCTGCGCGTGCCGACGGTCGTTGCGCTCAATTTCATGGACGAGGTCACGGGCAACGGCGGCTCGATAGACGTCGAGAAGATGAGCGCGGCGCTGGGAGTCCCCGTCGTGCCCATATCCGCCGTAAAGGGCGACGGCGTGACCGAGCTCATCCGCCGCGCCGTCGAGACGGCGAAGGCAAAGCGCCTGCCCGCCGTAACGGACTTCTGCTCGGCCGATTCTCAGGTCCACAGATGCATCCACGCCGTCATCCACCTCATCGAGGACCATGCCGGGAGCATAGGCGTCTCGCCGCGCTTTTGCACGGCGAAGCTCATCGAGGGCGATCCCGGCATGGCCGACGAGCTCGGCCTCGACGAGAACGAGCGCGAGCTTCTCGAGCACTGCATCGTGCAGATGGAAAACGAGACGGGGCTGGACAGGAACGCCGCCCTCGCCGACATGCGCTATACGTTCATAGAGGGGGTCGTGCAGGATTCCGTCAGAAAGCCGCGCGAGAGCCGCGAGCACGCGCGCAGCGTCAAAATAGATAAGGTGCTGACCGGCAAATATACGGCCATACCCATCTTCGTCATCGTCATGGGGCTCATATTTTTCCTGACGTTCAACGTCGTCGGCGCGTGGCTGCAGGACCTGCTCGCCTCGGGCATAGACCTGCTCGCCGGCGTCGTGGACAGGGGGCTGACGGCCTACGGGATAAACCCCGTCGTCCACAGCCTGATAATAGACGGCATATTCGCCGGCGTCGGGAGCGTGCTGAGCTTCCTGCCCGTGATCGTCGTGCTGTTTTTCTTCCTCTCGGTGCTCGAAGATACGGGCTACATGGCGCGCATCGCGTTTTTCATGGATAAGCTCCTGCGCAAGATAGGCCTCTCCGGGCGGAGCTTCGTCCCGATGCTCATAGGCTTCGGCTGCACCGTCCCCGCCGTCATGGCGACGAGGACAGTCTCTGCCGACCGCGACCGCAAGATGACCATCCTGCTGACGCCGTATATGAGCTGCTCGGCTAAGATACCCATCTACGCCGTCTTCGCCGCGGCGTTTTTCGGCGGCCGCTCGGCGATAGCGATGATCGTCATCTATCTGACGGGCATAATAATAGGCGTGATCGTCGCGCTCGTGCTGAAAAAGACGGCGTACCGCGGCGAGCCCGTCCCCTTCGTCATGGAGCTCCCGAACTACCGCTTCCCGAGCCTCAAGACGACGGGCCTGCTCCTCTGGGACAAGGTCAAGGATTTCCTGCGCCGTGCTTTCTCCATCATCTTCATCGCGACGGTCGTCATCTGGTTCCTGCGCACGTTCGATACGCGGCTCAACGTCGTCGAGGATTCGTCATTGAGCCTGCTCGCGCTAATTGCGCGCTTCGTCGCGCCGATATTCAGGCCGCTCGGCTTCGGCGACTGGCGCGTCGTGACGGCGCTCGTGACGGGCTTCACGGCCAAGGAGGCCGTCGTCTCGACGATGGCCGTCCTTCTCGAGACGGGGACGGCGGAGCTTCCCGCCGCGCTGGGTACGCTGTTCTCACCGCTGACCGCGTCGGCATTCCTCGCCTTCACGCTGCTCTACACCCCGTGCGTCGCCGCCGTTGCGACTATTCGCCGCGAGCTCGGCTCCGCGCTCAAGACGCTGGGCGTGGTCGTGCTGCAGTGCGGCGTTGCCTGGGTCGTCGCGCTGCTCATCAATACGATAGGGGGTCTTTTCGCATGAGCCCGATAGATATCTCCGTCATAGCAGTGATAGTCGGCCTCGTTGCGCTCGCCCTGCGCGCCGCGCTGAAAAAGGGCGGCTGCTCCTGCGGGAGCGGCGGCTGCACGGGCGACTGCGCCTCCTGCCATGGCGCCTGCTCCAAAAAGCCTCGAAAACTAAAATAATGCTCCGCGCCGCGGGTAGAAGCCCGCGGCGCGGTCTTCTTTGACGAATCGGGGTATTGACATCGGTCAAAAGTTGTAATATTGTTTTTTAAGTATCGGCTTTTGGCGGGAAAGCTCGTTTTCCGCGCCTCGGGCCGTCTCCCGTTTCCGATTGACTAAACGAAAAAGGAACCGACAATGTATCATAATCCGTATAAAACAAGAGAGGGCGGCGCGACTGTTTCGGTTTTCGTTCCCTATAACTGCAACAACAACTGCCCCTTCTGCATCAATAAGCAGGAATATGAGGATATGACGGGCTTCAGCGCGGAAGCCATCTGCGAGAGCATCGCCGTCATGGACGGCATCACGCCGCGCTGCGACTTCGTATTCACCGGCGGCGAGCCGATGGCCAATCTGGAGTCCCTGCAGACGATGCTGGACTGCGTCCCCGAAACGCACCGCATCTTCATCAACACGACCCTTCCTCTGACTCACAGCTACGACGAAGATCAGGTCGTCGACTTCCTTAACGGCAACAAGAGCAAGATAACCTGCGTCAACGTCTCCCGCCACCTTTTCCCCTACGTCGAGGAGAGCAACGACCATATCTTCACGAGGCTCGAGGTGCCCGCCCGCATCAACTGCGTGCTCGTCGGCGGCCACGATACCGGCAAGCTGCTCCACTTCGTCCGCCGCTTCAGCGACGGGCTCAGCCTTCCCGTTCAGTTCCGCATGGACTATACCAAGACGACGCCCGAGAACCTCTATGACGAGAGCGACGACGCCATACTCAGGGACCTCGACAGCATCTTCGAGTTCGTCTCCCTCGCGGGCTGCCGCATCCGCTGCAACTATGAGTTCCTTTATAACGGCCGGCAGGTCAGCTATCATAAGACGCTCCCGTATTCGACCATCACCGAGACGGGCGCGGACGGCGAAGTCTACGACGTGCTCTACGACATCATAGTCAAGCAGACCGGCGAGATCCGCTCCGACTGGGACAAGGAGATAAAGCTCGATCTGGACGCCTATAAGCAGGCCGTTTTCGAGCCGAGCGACATGCATCTCATGAATCGCCCAAAGCCCCGCCGCAGGACCCGCAAGAAATAATAGCTTCCGCGCCGCGCTGTTCCGCGGCGCGGTTTTTCTTGCAATGGCCGCCAAATCGGATATAATTTGATAAGACCCGGAAGGGTCGACCGCAGACAAAGGACGGAATAACGCCGTCAAATAACAAAAGAATCGAAAAACCTAACGGAGGTGCGATAAAATGACATTGACCGAAGCGCGCGCCGAACTCAAGGCGCGTCAGGCGCGCATGGCCGCCTACGAGCACGCCATGGGCCTCATCTATTACGACGGGGCGACCGGCGCCCCGAAGGGCACGGCCGACAACCGCGCCCAGTCCCTCGCCGTCCTCAGCGAGGAGAGCTACAAGCTCGCGACCGGCGACGAGACCGTCGAACTGCTTGAGTATCTCGACGCGAACAAGGACGAGCTCGACGAATCCGAGCGCAGGCAGGTATATCTGCTGCTCAAGGACGTGCGCAGCATGCGCAAGATACCCATGGACGAGTTCGTCGCATATCAGAGGCTGCTGGCCGAGGCCGACGCAGTCTGGCACGAGGCCAAGGAGAAGAGCGATTTCCCGCTCTTCGAGCCCCTGCTCAAGCAGATATTCGACACCAATATCAGATTCGCGGGCTACATAGAGCCGTCGAAGAAGCCCTATGACTACTGGCTCGGCGAATATGAGGACGGCCTGACGATGGAGACCTGCGACAAGTTCTTCGCCGCCCTGCGTGAGAGGCTCGTGCCCCTCATCGAGCGCGCCGTCGCCGCGCCGCCCGTCGACGAGTCCGTTATAAACGGCTGCTTCCCGACAGCCAAGCAGGAGGAGCTCTCCGTCTGGCTCATGAAGACCATGGGGCTCGACCTCGACCACGTCGGCCTCGCCACGACGGAGCACCCCTTCACGACGAGCCTCGGCTCCCACTTCGACGAGCGCATCACGACGCACTACCACGAGGAAGATTTCTCGATGTCCATGTTCTCCGTCATCCACGAGGGCGGCCACGCGCTCTACGATACGGGAAGCGCGGACGAGCTCGCCTATACCGTGCTCGACGGCGGCGTATCCATGGGCGTCCATGAGAGCCAGAGCAGATTTTACGAGAACATCCTCGGCCGCAGCCGAGCCTTCTGCGCTCTCGCGTTCCCGAAGCTGGTCGAGCTCTTCCCGCAACTCGGCAAGTACACCGCGGAGGACTTCTACCGCGCCGTCAACCGCGTGCGCCCCTCGCTCATCCGTACGGAGGCCGACGAGGTGACCTACTGCCTGCACGTGATGATACGCTACGAGCTCGAAAGGCGCGTCATGGCGGGCGAGCTCGACGTCCACGATCTGCCCGGCGAGTGGAACAGGCTCTATAAGGAATACCTCGGCGTGGACGTGCCCGACGACAGAAACGGCGTCCTTCAGGACAGCCACTGGTCCGGCGGCAGCATAGGCTATTTCCCGTCCTATGCCCTCGGCAGCGCGTACGGCGCGCAGTTTCTCGCGAAGATGCGCGAGACGGTCGACGTCGACGCCTGCCTGAGCAGGGGAGACTTCGCTCCCATCAACGAGTGGAACCGTGAGAACATCTGGAAGTACGGCAGCCTCTACGCTCCCGACAAGCTGCTCGAGCGCGTGCTCGGAGCTCCGTTCGACCCGAAATATTATCTGGACTACCTCGAGGCGAAGGTCAGGGACGTTTACGGCGTTTGAGCGCCGTCGATAGGATCCGGCGTGTCCTTCCCGGACACGCCGGATCCCGCTTTTATTCACTAAATGCATTAACAGCGATTTAAGCAAAACCGCCTAAAAAGAGGAAAAAGAAACTTTTTAACAAAAAATATGCATTTTTCTTGCTTAATCTTTTCGATTATGATATTGTAATATCCCTCGATTTGTGCTAAATTGTAGGATAGATTTTATATCTGGAAATCTCTCTTTCGATTTAAAGCGAAGATCAAATCAAGTCTAAACGGGCCAAAAGGAGGCTGCAGGATGAAGTTTTCGGAGATACCGTACGCGAGGCCGGACGTCGAGGCGCTCAAGGCCGATTTGACGGAGCTGACGGCTCGTCTTGCATCCGCCCCCGATTACGAGGCCGCGAAGCGGGCCTTCCTCGACCACGAGACCGCGAGAAAGCACGTCGCGACGCTCGAGACCGTCGCGAGCATACGCCACAGCATCGACACGCGCGACGAATTTTACGACGCGGAGATGAAGTTCTGGAATTCCGCCATGCCCGAGCTCGAGGAATACGAGCAGGCGTGGACGGCCGCGATGCTGGCCGGGAAGTTCCGTCCGGATTTCGAAAAGGAATACGGCGATCTCATGTTCATCAACGCCGAGATCGCGCTCAAGACCTTCTCGCCCGAGATAATCCCCGAGCTCCAGCAGGAAAACGAGCTCGCCAGAGAATATGAAAAGCTGCTCGCCTCGGCGCAGATACCCTTTGACGGCAGCGTATATACGATCTCCCAGATGACCCCGTTCAAGACCGACCCCGACGACGCGCGCCGTCTCGCCGCGTGGAAGGCCGAGGGGCAGTGGTATAAGGATAATCAGGCCGCGCTCGACGAGCTGTACGACAAGCTCGTCCATCTGCGCGACAAGATGGGCCGCAAGCTCGGCTACGACGGCTACATGCAGCTCGGATACTACCGCATGGGCCGCAACTGCTACACCAAGGACGACGTCGAGAAGTTCCGCGCCGCCGTGCGCAAGTACCTCGTCCCCGTCGCCGACAGTATATATAAGGAGCAGGCCAAGCGCCTCGGCAAGACCTATCCCATGAGCTTTGCCGACAACGCGCTCGAGTTCCGCAGCGGCAATCCGCGCCCCTGCGGCTCGCCGGACGACATCCTCGCGCAGGGCAGGAAGTTCTATGACGAGCTCTCGCCCGAGACGAGCGAGTTCTTCCGCACGATGCTCGACTGCGAGCTGCTCGACGTGCTCTCAAAGGAGGGCAAGGCGGGCGGCGGCTACTGCACGAGCCTCTTCGACTATGAGCTCCCGTTTATTTTCGCCAATTTCAACGGCACGCAGGGCGACGTCGAGGTCGTAACTCACGAGGCGGGGCACGCCTTCGCCGACTGGATGAACCGCAGCCGTATCCCGATGGAGTATATATGGCCGAGCATGGAGGGCTGCGAGGTCCATTCCATGTCGATGGAATTTTTCGCGTGGCCGTGGGCCGAGGGCTTCTTCGGCGCGGATACGAAGAAGTTCTATTACAGCCATCTCGCGAGCGCGCTGACCTTCATCCCGTACGGGACGATGGTCGACCATTTCCAGCATATCGTTTTCGAAAAGCCCGACATGACCCCCGCCGAGCGCCACGCCGCGTGGAAGGAGCTGCTGGGGATATACATGCCGTGGATGAAGCTCGACGGCGACATCCCGTTTTACGCCGAGGGCGAGGGCTGGCAGCGTCAGCACCACATATATTCGATGCCTTTCTATTATATAGATTACTGCCTCGCGCAGACCGTGTCGCTGCAGTTTTGGGCGATGATACAGAAGGATCTGCCCGACGCCTGGAAGCACTACATGGCCTATACCCGCCAGGGCGGCAGCCGCGTTTTCACGGAGCTGCTGGCCAACGCCGGGCTTGAGAGCCCGTTCGGGGAGGCGTGCCTTGCCGGCGTCTGCAGCGCCGCGAGCGAGTGGCTCTCCAAATTCGATCTGACCGGTGTCAGATAAGCCCGAAAAGAAGAAAAGCCGCGGGCGCCGCGCGTATCTCGACGATTTCCGCCGCAGCGCTTCGGGGGAGTACATATATACCGGCGCTTATTATTCCCGTAGCGGAGGGTATTCCCGCCGCGAGCATCTTGCGAGGCTCTGGCCCGCGGGGGCCGTCCTCATCGCCGCCGCCGTCGCGCGCGGATGCATCCCCGTCGCCGGCATGGCGGGGGGAACGCTCCATTCGCTCTATGTGCTCATCCCTTATTTATGCGAGCTGATCTGCGCGGTGAGCGTCGTATGGGCGCTCGTCCGCCTGAGCGCCAATCCCGAGCCGCTGCGCGAGTACGTCCACAGCGCGACCGCCGCGATCCTGCCGCTCAGATCCGCGTTCGCCGCCGCCTTCGCGGCCGCGGCCTTCGTCGGAGAGGCCGTGTTTTTCGCCATCCACGGCGCCGAAGGCCTTCCGCTCATAGCGCTGCACGCCGTCGCCTGCGCCGCCGCGCTCCTCGTCCGCCGCTTCAGCAAGGCCCAGCAATGGGAAAAGAGCGGCAAGCCCGCCCCGGAAGGGGACCAAATGATGTGAACCCGGGGGGACGCCCCCTTTTAAGTTCAAAAATTTTTAAATGGGAGGATATCCAAACAGATGAAAAAGACAGCAAAGCTTCTGGCGCTTGTGCTGGCTCTCGTCATGATCCTCGGCGTGTTCGCTGCCTGCGGCAATCAGCCTGCAGTCACCCCGACCGCCGAGCCGACCGCCGACGTACAGCCGACTACAGCGCCGACCACTGCTCCGACCGCTGAGCCGGCCCCGTCCGCGGAGCCCACTCCGGACGAGCCCGCCGGACCCGACCCCAACACTCCGCTGGTCGTCGGTTACTCTCCGTTCAACAGCAAGTTCAGCCCGTTCTTCTCCGAGACGGCCTATGACCAGGACGTCTGGGCGATGACCGCCGTCAGCCTGCTCGCCAGCGACCGTATGGGCAGCGTCATCACGAAGGGCATCGAGGGCGAGACCGTTAACTACAACGGCACCGACTATACTTATTACAGCATAGCCGACCTCGACATCGACGAAAAGGCCGACGGCACCGTCGACTACAACTTCACCATCCGCGACGACATAAAGTTCTCCGATGGCGAGCCCCTCACGATGGCCGACGTCGTGTTCTCCTTCTATGTCTACTGCGATCCTACCTATGACGGCGCCTCCACCCTCTATGGTCAGCCCATAGTCGGCATGGAAGCCTATCGCTCCGGTATGGACAGCCGCGGCAACGTCATCCTTGCCGCCGGCCCCGACGGCTATGAGGCCAATGACCTCTACACCGAGGAGCAGTACAACAAGTTCTGGGATTATTACAACGGTCAGGCCGGCACCGATCTCGCCCAGGAGATCATCAACTACTGCGTTGACAACTATGCCGCTGCCTACGGCGAAGCCTACATCGGCCACACCCAGGCTGAGATCATCGCCAACCCCGACTACCAGGTCGAGCTCGGCATGGCTCTGTGGGGCTACGGCGACGCTTACTTTGAGGGCGCCACCGCCGCCGATTACTGGGCTGCTATAGTCGAGGCTTATGAGGGCGACGCCGACCAGGCCGAGTCCGTCGAGAGCGCCGGCTCCACCCGCGCCCAGTTCACCATCGCTTCCGATCCCGAGTTCCAGGCCGGCGTGCAGACCGGTGAGTCCGCCCCCAACGTCGAGGGCTTCAAGGTCACCGGCAAGAACACCTTCACCGTCACCCTCGAGAAGGTCGACGCCACCGCTATCTATCACCTCGGCTTCGCCGTCTCCCCGATGCACTACTACGGCGACGCTTCCCTCTATGACTACGCCAACAACTCCTTCGGCTTCGTCAAGGGCGATCTGAGCACCGTCCGCGCGAAGACCACCCAGCCCATGGGCGCCGGCCCCTACAAGTTCATCAAGTTCGAGAACGGCGTCGTTTACTTCGAGGCCAACGAGTACTACTTCCAGGGCTGCCCGAAGACCAAGTACCTCAACTTCCAGCAGTGCACCGCCGACGACGATAAGCTCAACGGCGTCATCACTGGCAACATCGATATCACCGATCCGTCCTTCTCCACCAACGCCATCGAGGCCATCAAGAAGGCCAACGGCGGCGAGCTCAACGGCGACAAGGTCACCGTCAACACCGTCGATAACCTCGGCTACGGCTACATCGGCATCGCGGCCAGCCGCGTCAACGTCGGCGGCGACAAGGCCTCCGACGCCTCCAAGAACCTCCGCAAGGCCATCGCGACCGTCATGGCCGTGTACCGTGACCTGAGCGTCGATTCCTACTACGGCGATCGCGCTTCCGTCATCAACTACCCGATCTCCAACACCTCCTGGGCCGCTCCTCAGTCCACTGACGACGGCTATCAGGTCGCGTTCTCCGTCGACGTCGAGGGCAAGCCCATCTACACCTCCGGCATGTCCGCCGAAGAGAAGTACGCCGCCGCTCTCAAGGCCTCTCTGGGCTTCTTCGAGGCTGCCGGCTACACCGTTGAGAACGGCAAGCTGACCGCTGCCCCCGAGGGAGCCAAGCTCGCTTACGAGTGCTGGATCCCCGGCGACGGCACCGGCGACCACCCCTCCTTCATGATCGCCACCGAGGCCCATGACGCTTTCGCGACCATCGGCTTCGACCTGATCGTTAAGGACCTCGCCAACTCCTCCGATCTGTGGGACGGCCTTGACGCCGACTCCGTCGACATGTGGTGCGCCGCTTGGGGCGCCTCCGTCGATCCCGACATGTATCAGATCTACTACAGCACGAACGTTCCCGGCCTGCCCGGCTCCACCGGATCCAACCACTACAACATCCAGGATCCCGAACTCGACGAGCTGATCATGGACGCCCGCGCTTCCACCGACCAGGCCTACCGCAAGGTCATGTACAAGGCCTGCCTCGACATCATCATTGACTGGGCCGTTGAGATCCCCGTCTACCAGCGTCAGAACGCCATCATCTTCTCCACCGAGCGTGTCAACCTCGATACCATCACGCCCGACATCACCACGTTCTACGGCTGGAACGCTGAGATCCAGAACACCCTCCTCAAGTAAGTCTCTTTAAGCAGCTTTCGCCTGCCCCGCGGTCTCTGACCGCGGGGCAGGCAAACTGCGCATCAAGGAGCGGCTTTACCACATATGGGAAAAAGGCCAAAGCCGCCGCTTGATACGCAGAAGGGGGGCGCCGCACAGCCGGTGCGGAGGTCCAAATCGATTAGGAACGGGGGAGTTTTCTCGGTGCGTAAGTATATTTTGAAGCGCATTCTGCTCTCTATAGTGATCTTGTTCTTCGTGACGCTGATCATCTATACTCTGATGCGCTGCCTGCCGACGTCATACATTGAAGGTATCGCGCGTCAGAAATCGATGCAGCCCGGCTCGAAGAGCTATGAGGAATGGATGGCCCAGCTGACCGCCATGTACAACATGGACAAGGGCATCATTCCGGGCTTTATTTCCTGGTGGGGCTCCATCTTCAGGGGCGACTTCGGCGACAGCTGGTTCTATACGGTCCCTGTTATCGAGAAGTTCAACGAGGTCATATGGCTTTCCTTCATCATGGGCGCCATCTCTCTGGTGCTCGAGCTCATCATAGCCATCCCTCTCGGCATCCTCGCCGCGACGAAGCAGTATTCCAAGACCGACTATGCCATTACGGTCATAGCGCTTGCCGGCATCTCTCTGCCGACGTTCTTCTTCGCGTCGCTGATGAAGCTCGTGTTTTCTGTCAGGCTCGGCTGGTTCGACCTGTTCGGCCTCGTCGGGCGCAACCATGAGCAGCTGACCGAGTGGGGCAAGTTCCTCGACAAGGCGAACCATCTGGTCCTGCCCATCGTCGTGCTAGTCGTCATAAGCATAGGCGGCCTGATGCGCTATACCCGTACGAACATGCTCGAAGTCCTCAACTCCGACTATATCCGCACGGCCCGCGCCAAGGGCCTTTCCGAGCGCAAGGTCATCTATCACCACGCCTTCCGCAACACGCTCATCCCTCTGGTCACGATAGTCGGCGGTTCGCTGCCCGGCCTCTTCTCCGGCGCTCTGATAACCGAGACCCTCTTCTCCATCCCCGGCATCGGATACACCTCCTTTCACGCCATGGTAGGCGGCGATATCCCGTTTTCCATGTTTTATCTGACCTTCCTCGCCGTGCTGACATTGGCCGGCAACCTTATAGCGGACATCCTGTACGCCGTGGTCGATCCGCGCGTACGCATAGCTTAGGGAAGGAGGGACGAAAATGAGCGATAATATGAAAAACGTCAAGCCCGACGACCGTCCTCCCATGAGGATGCAGTCGGTGCCCGAAACGGTCGCCAAGCGACATGCCGAGAAGATAACGGAGGACGCCGTCAAAAGCAGCACCGCATCTTCCAAGAAGAACAACAACGAAGAGGAATATTCCCTCAACGACGACAGACGAGTAAAGATACTCTCTCCGGGCGCTCTCGTCGCAAAGCGCTTCTTCCGCAACTCGATAGCCCTGGTCGGCCTCATCGTCCTGATATTCATGTTCCTGTTCTCGTTCCTGGGCGGCCTCATCTCGCCCTACAGGCAGGATCAGCGCTTCTTCCGCACGGACTATATCTATAAGGAATATGCCGGCGTCGTCGAGAACGAAGAGTTCCGCTACGCCGCCGAGGGCTCCGACTTCACGACCGCCCTGCAGGCGCAGATGCTCCTCGCCATGCAGCGCGGCAAGCCGGCCTTCACCTACCGCGACGTCGCCTATGAGATAGCCGAGGAGGGCCCCGATTTCTACAGCATCTCAAAGGACGGCAAAGTCATAGGCATCGCCTATAAGGACATAGTCAGCCCGAGCGTCGAGGGAACGGATATTCCGTTCCAGCTCAAGTACGACGCGCTCAAGGCTTTCGTCAACGGAGAATCCTCGTTCACCAGCGGCTCCGACGAGTACACCATCGACGAGGGCGGCGTCGTCTTCAAGGGCGATGCTGAGGTCGCTTTCGTCAGCCGTTACGTCGTCAACAGCACCATGGCCGACGTCTTCCTTACCCGCGATTTCAAGGAGGCGACGGCTGCCGCCATTGCGACCGAGGATCCCGATTTCATCTATACCGACGAAAACGGCGAGACCCACGAGTACCTCATCGAGTTCAACCCCGAAAAGAACACCTGGAGCGTCCGTCAGGAGACGGCATCCTACGTTTACGACACGTATTCCGCTCCGAGCAAGGAGCACTGGCTCGGCACCGACCGCAACGGTATGGATATGCTGACCCGCCTGATGTACGGCGGCCGTGTCTCGCTCGTCATCGGTTTCATCGTCGAGATAATCTCGCTGGTCATCGGCGTCATCCTCGGCGGTATCGCCGGCTACTTCGGCAAGTGGGTCGACAACCTCATCATGCGTATCGTCGATATCTTCTACTGCATCCCGTCCATGCCGATAATCATAATCCTCGGCGCCGCGATGGACGCCATGAACCTCGACCCGAAGATCAGGATGATCTACCTCATGCTCATCCTCGGCTTCCTCGGCTGGCCGGGTCTCGCGCGTCTGGTCAGAGGTCAGATCCTCTCGCTGCGTGAGCAGGAGTTCATGACCGCGACCGAGTCCAGCGGCCTGAGCGTCCCGCGCAGGATATTCAAGCACCTCGTCCCGAACGTCATCCCGCAGCTCATCGTCTCCTGCACGATGGGCCTCGGCTCGACGATAATCCTGGAGGCGACCCTGTCCTTCCTCGGACTCGGCGTCCGCTTCCCGTTCGCCTCCTGGGGCAACATCATCAACGACGTCAACGATACCCACGTCCTGACGACGTACCTCTTTATATGGATCCCCGCGGGCGTCCTGCTCCTCGCGACGGTACTCGCGTTCAACCTCGTCGGCGACGGTCTGCGCGACGCGTTCGACCCGAAGATGAAGCGCTGAGAGGAGGAGAGAAGAAATGGCTAAAAACGATGGATATCTCTCCGCAAGAGAGTCGAGGCGTATCTCGAGAGAGAACCGCCGCGTAACGAAGGTTTTCGAAAAGCAGCATAAGCGCAAGAACGTCCCCGAAAAAGAGTACCTTACGCAGATGAAGGACCCGAACAACTCCGTTGAGTTCGAAAATCTGCACACCTACTTCTTCACCGACGTCGGAACGTCCAAGGCCGTCGACGGCGTCTCCTTCGACGTGCCCATCGGCAAGACGGTAGGCGTCGTGGGCGAGTCCGGCTGCGGCAAGTCCGTTACGAGCCTCTCGCTGATGCAGCTGCTTCAGCGCCCGCAGGGCCAGATCGTCGAGGGCTCCATCCGCCTCAACATGGGCGACGGCAAGGCCTATGAGATCACGAAGGCGCCCAACGAGGTCATGCAGAAGCTCCGCGGCAACTATATCTCCATGATATTCCAGGAGCCCATGACCGCGCTCAACCCCGTCTTCCGCATCGGCGAGCAGGTCAACGAGGTCCTCCAGCTCCATAACGAGGACATGAGCGAGGAATCCGTGCGCGAGCGCACGATAGAGCTGCTCGAGATGGTCGGCATAGCCAACTCCGAGGGCGTCTACAAGATGTTCCCGCACGAGCTCTCCGGCGGCATGCGTCAGCGCGTCGTTATCGCGATGGCGCTCGCATGCAACCCGAAGATCATCATCGCCGACGAGCCGACCACGGCTCTCGACGTCACGATCCAGGCGCAGATACTCGACCTGCTGCGCCAGCTCAAGGACAAGATAAACTCCTCCATCATGTTCATAACCCATGACCTCGGCGTCATCGCCGAGATGGCGGATATCGTCGTCGTCATGTACGCCGGCCGCATCGTCGAGAAGGGCACCGCCGAGGAGATATTCAAGCACCCGGCGCACCCCTATACGATAGGCCTGATGAACTCCAAGCCCATCGTCGGCAAGAAGGTCGACAAGCTCTATTCCATCCCGGGCAAGGTGCCCAACCCCATCAACATGCCCGACTACTGCTATTTCAAGGATCGCTGCGAGCTCTGCGTCGACAAGTGCAGCGGCGAATATCCCGGCGTCGTGAAGCTCTCCGACACGCATGAGGTCAGCTGCTACCGCTATTACGACAGAAAGGAGGGTGAATGAGCATGTCTGAAAAGAAAGCCAAGCTCCCCGAGACTGCCGTCACCCCCGTCGAGTACGATCCCCAGTATATCCTGATGGTCAACGGCCTGAAGAAATACTTCCCCATCAAGGGCGGCATGATCTCCAAGACCGTCGGCTACGTCAAGGCCGTCGACGGCGTCACCTTCAACCTCAAGAGGGGCCAGACCATGGGCCTCGTCGGCGAGTCCGGCTGCGGAAAGACGACGACCGGCCGCACGATACTGCGCCTTTATCCCGACAAGACCGCCGGGCAGGTGCTATTCAACGGTCAGGAGGTCTACGATCTCAGCTCCCGCGAGCTCAACGCCATGCGTCCGAAGATGCAGATCATCTTCCAGGATCCGTTCTCCTCGCTCTCGCCCCGTCTCCCCGTCGGCGAGATAATCGGAGAGGCCGTCCGCCAGCACAACATCGTCTCCAAGGAAGAGTATAACGACTATATCGACGAGGTCATGGACAACTGCGGCCTCCAGCCCTTCCACAAGGACCGCTATCCGCACGAGTTCTCCGGCGGCCAGCGCCAGCGTATCTGCATCGCCCGCGCGCTCGCCCTCAAGCCCGAGTTCATCGTCTGCGACGAGCCGGTCTCCGCGCTGGACGTCTCCATCCAGGCCCAGATAATCAACCTGCTCAACGATCTCCAGGAAAAGAACAACCTCACGTATCTCTTCATCTCCCACGACCTCTCCGTCGTCGAGCACATCTCCGACGCTGTCGGCGTCATGTACCTCGGCAACCTCGTCGAGTACGGCGCGAAGGACGACATCTTCCGCAATCCGCTCCATCCGTATACGGAGGCCCTCTTCTCCGCCATCCCCGTGCCCGACCCGACGGTCAAGATGAAGCGCATCGTGCTCGAGGGCAGCATCCCGTCTCCCGCGAACCCGCCCTCAGGCTGCAAGTTCCATACCCGCTGTGTGCACTGCACGGAGCGCTGCAAGGTCGAGGAGCCCGTCCAGAAGGAGATAGAGCCGGGCCACTTCGTTGCCTGCCACAAGTACGACTGATGGCAAAGAAGACCTGGGACGACGATGACGGGCGCACGGTCGCCGACATGAGCGACCTCTTCGTCCGCACTCCGATAGGGTACTACCGGATCGGCGACAAGGCCGAGAAGGCGGCGCGGAGGCAGGCAAAGAAGGCCGAGCGCGCCGAGGCCGCCCAACAGGCTCCGCCGCAGGAGACGACCCGCGAGGAGCGCAGCAGCGCCATCTGGGGCGCGCTTTCGGCGGCCCTGCTCATAGCTCTTGCGTTCATCGTCGGCCTCGGGCTCATCATCCTGATAATGTACCTCGTCTTCAAGCACAGATAAAGCATCCCGCGCGCGGAAAATTCCGCGCGCGGGCTTTTTTTGCCCCGGCCGAAAGGGAAGCGAACTGTTGCAAAGCCGTCCGGCCGATGGTATACTTTCTTGTGATAAGAACGAAGTCATGGAAACGGAGCTGAGGCGATTGAAAGAAGATGTGAATGCCATGAGCGAATTTGTGAAAAAGGGGATAGACCTCCTCGGCACCTACGGGGGCAAGATCGTCCTCGCGCTCGCCGTGCTCATAGTCGGCTATTTTATCATCAGGCTGCTCGTCAAGCTCATCTCTAAGGGCATCGACAAGATGAAGCTCGACGAGATGATAAAGCACATCGCCAAGAGCGCCGTGAAGGTCCTGCTCTACGCGATACTGATAATCAGCGTCGTCGAGATACTCGGCGTCTCCATGTCGAGCGTCGTCGCCGTACTCGCCTCCTGCGGCCTCGCCATCGGCCTCGCGCTGCAGGGCGCCTTCGGCAACCTCGCCGGCGGCCTCATGATCATCATCTTCAAGCCCTTCAAGATAGGCGACTATATCGAGTCCACCGGCGCCGAGGGCTACGTCAGAGATATCAGCATCTTCTATACGACCATCATGACTCTCGATAACAAGAAGATACTCGTCCCCAACGGCGACCTCATGAACGCCAACGTGACCAACTTCAGCGCCGCCGACAAGCGCCGCGTCGATCAGGATTTCAAGATAACCAACGACATCGACGCCGACTTTGTCAAGCGCGTCCTGCTTCAGGCCGCCGTCGACACCGAGGGCGTCCTGACCGACCCGGAGCCGTTTGCGCGCATGACGAACGTCGACGACGACACGTACATATTCAGCGTCCGCGCGTGGTGCGAGACGCCGAACTACTGGAACGTGCTCTACGATCTCATTGAAAACTGCTCCAAGGCCCTCGCCGAGAACGGCATCGACGACCCGGAGGAGCGCATCGCCGTCCGCCTCGTGCAGGACGAGGAAGAGAACTGAGCCAAACAAAAAGCAAGGGAGTGAGCGGAATGCTCACTCCCTTTTGTTATGCCTTCAGCCGAGGCTTATAAGCGTCTCGTACAGCCAGCCGGGATCGACGCCCTTGGATACGACGCGCACGAGCACGCCCGTATCGTAGAGCACCGAGAAGTGCGTCAGCACGGGGCCGTCGTCGCTCGCGTGCGCCCGCGCTTCGACGAGCTCGCGCGTCAGGTCGCCTATGCGGAAGACGGGCTCCTCGAACGTCATCCAGTTCTCGCGCGGCACGCTCGTCGACCACGGGATCGGGTAGAGCGAGACGTCGTATTTCTCGCGCTCGTCCGGGGAGACGACGCGCCCGAGCGCCTCGTCCGTGACCGTCGACGCGACCCACTGCAGGTCGCCGTACCCGTTGCCGGACCCGCCGATCCACGAGACGAGCAGATAGTCGGTCGTGTCCTCGAACTTGTAGCGCCGCGCGAAGTCCTCCTCGAAGCCCTCGGGGCTCGAAGCGGGGACGTACGCGCCGAAGTCCGGGTCCTCGCGCGCCTCGGCAAGCGTCTCGTATCTGTCTATCATCACATATTCGCCGTATTGATATCCGCTCAGGTCGGGGACGGAATGCGTCCCCGTCATGTAGGCGAGCATGACGTCCCTCAGGTCGATAGCTGCGAAGAGCTCGTCCCGATCGGCAATGACGACGTCTGTCGTGAGAGTATACTCTATCCCGTCCTTTTCAAAGTCGGCGCCCATCCAGACGCGCCTGACGCCGTCGGCGTCGTAATACGCGCGGTAGGCGCGGTATTCGTGCCCGTCGAAGGCGCTGACGCGCTCGTCCGGCTCCGGCTCGATCCCGAAAGCCGGCGCGCGGACGGCGTCCTCGGGGATGAGGGTCGCCCGGATGGTCCAGCCGTGCTCGGCGTCGGTCAGCCGCAGCTCGACGTAAGCGAGCCCTCCGGAGCCGTCCTGAAGCCAGTATACTGCATATCCCTCGGCGTTCGACATCCATTCAAGCATGATATCCGGCAGACAATCGGCGAGCTGTTCCTCCGTCAGCGGCTCGCTCACCGCAGCCCAGGCCATGTCTGCGACCGGCGCGTATTCCAGAGTGTTCCATGCAAGCACGTCCGGCATGGGGCCGTCCGGCGTGACCCCGGGAGCCGCGCCCGGTTCCGTCCCCGGCACTCCGATATAGTCTCCCGGCACGCCGCCGGGCACTATCGGCCCGTCGCCGCTCCCGTAGACCTCCGCCGGGTCGACCGTGGGAGCCGGCTCGGGAGGCGTGCTCGGTTTCGCAGCCGGCGTTCCGGTACGGTATTCCGGCACGCCGCCGGGCACTGTCGGTCCGTCGCCGCTCCCGGAGAGTTCCGTAGGGCCGACGGTGGGGGCTGGCTCGGGGGCGGGCGCAGGCTTGTGCAGCAGTGCGAACGCGCCGACTATTATGACGAGGCAGGCCGCCGCGGCTCCCCAGCGGAGCCATGCGCGCTTCGGCGCGGCCGCGGACGTCTCCTCCGCGAGCAGCTTGTCGTCGAGATATTGAAGGCTCTCGAAAAGCCCGTTCGTTTTCATTGCAGATAACCCTCCTTCGTCAGGTAGGCCCTCAGCCTCTGCCGCGTCCGCCGCAGGATGACCGCGACGGTGTTCTCGCGCATGCCGAGGCTGCGGGCGATGTCCCTGTGGGGCTCGACCATGAAGCAGCGCCGGACGAAGATCGTCCTGTCGCGCTGCGGCAGCTCCGCGAGAAAGCGGCTCACGGCCTCGCCGAGAGCCTTCGCGAGCGCCTCGTCCTCCGTGTCAAGGCCGCCGGGGACGCATTCGGCCAGCTCGTCGAGCACGAGCGGGAGCTCGCCGCCTCCGCGCTTGGCCGCGCCGGAGGCCCTGAGCCGGTCGATGGCGACGCCGCGCGTGAGCTTGAGCAGATAGGCGCGCAAGTACGTAGGACTCTCGGGCGGTATCGCGTTCCACGCGCGCAGCAGCGCGTCGTTGAAGCACTCCTCCGCGTCCGCGTCGCTGCCGAGTATGTTCCTCGCCGTCGAGCGGCAGAGAGCGCCGTAGCGCGCGTCCAGCTCGCGCAGGGCGGCATCGTCGCGCGCCTCGAAAAGAGCGAGTATCTCGCGATCTTCCATGCCGGGACCTCCTTTCCTCGAAAATGCCGAAGGATCCTTCACCCCGATAGACGGATTCGGGAGGGAAATATGACAAAACGCCGCCGAGAACGGAAAAGTCCTCGGCGGCGCGATATGCGCGGGGCCCTGCGCGCGGCAGGGCATAGAAAAAAGCACGCTTTCGCGTGCTTATTTCTGGAGCTGGTGGGGAGACTCGAACTCCCGACCTGCTGATTACGAATCAGCTGCTCTACCGACTGAGCTACACCAGCAAAAACACGCATATTATAACCACGCGGGACAAGTTTGTCAAGCCCGTAGACGAAAATCTGTGATTACAATTTGTATTCAGACTATGCCGTGGTAGACGTAACGTCAAGCGGTTTCAGGGCGGCTGCATTTTTTGCAATAAAACCGCCGCGAATAATTAAAAGTAACTTACATTATGTTTATCCGCCCTGCGCGAAGCGCCCCGTAAAGGGGTCCGGAAGTCCCGCGAGACGGGCAGAGAAGGGTCAAAAGCGAAATTTACATAACGCAAAAAGGGAATTGCATTACATCGAGTTATTAACATTATCAACAGAGTTTTCAACGGCTGAGAAAATGAGATATACAGAGCCTTACAGACGATATTTACAGAAAATGGAAGGCCTGTCAAGTTCTGAAACGACAGAAATCAACATAAGTAATCGGTATACATAACAACATAAATAAATGCCATATATTTACAATGAATTGCCGTGCGCATGAACATGCACTCTAAAAGCGCAGCGCGTCGACGTCCATCGTTGCGCAGGCGTTGAGAGAGAGGTCCGCGCGGACCCCCGCGAGGTACTCGTAATACCCCTGACAGCCTATCATGGCGGCGTTGTCGCCGCAGAGGGAGAGCGGCGCGATATAGAGCTTCGCTCCTTTTTTCGCGCAGGCTTTTTCGAGCGCGGAGCGAAGATGTGCGTTCGCCGCGACGCCCCCGCCGACCGCGAGAGTGCTGAGTCCGGTCGCGTCGAGCGCCTCCATAGCGCGCGGGACGAGCGTATCGCAGACGGCGCGGCAGACTGCGGCGGCCAGCGAGGCCCTGTCGATCTCCTCGCCGCGCTGTTCCGCCGTGTGGACGATGTTGACGACGGCCGTCTTGAGCCCCGAAAAGGACATATCGAGCGGATTTCCCGCGACGTGCGCGCGCGGGAGCGGGTATTTTTCCGCGTCGCCGCCGTCGGCCAGCTTTTCGAGCAGCGCGCCCCCGGGGTATGGCAGGCCGAGCACGCGCGCGGTCTTGTCGAAGCATTCTCCCGCCGCGTCGTCGCGCGTCGAGCCGAGCACACGGATATCCGTATAGCCGCGCACCTCGGCAAGAAGCGTATTGCCGCCCGAGACTGCGAGCGCGACGAAGGGCGGCTCAAGGTCGGGATGTGCGATGTAGTTCGCGGCGATGTGGCCGCGTATGTGGTGTACGGGGATGAGCGGTATATTCAGCGCAAGCGAGACGGACTTAGCGAAGTTCACGCCGACGAGCAGCGCGCCTATAAGCCCCGGCGCCGCCGTGACGGCGACCGCGTCAACGTCCGCGCGGGTGACGCCCGCGTCCGCGAGCGCGCGATCCGCGAGCGGAGCGATGATCTCCGCGTGCCGACGCGAGGCGAGCTCCGGCACGACGCCGCCGTAGACGGCGTGGAGCGCGACCTGCGAGTCGATCGCGTCCGAGAGGACGCGCCTGCCGTTTTCCGTGACGGCGACGGCGGTCTCGTCGCATGAGGATTCGACTGAAAGAATGAGCATGTTTTTCACCGACCCGTGAAGTATTTGGTCATCAGTATCGCGTCCTCGACGGGGCGCTCGTAGTAGCGCGGCCTGCGCCCGACCGGGAGGTATCCGAGCGAGAGGTAGAGCGCCTGCGCGGGCAGGTTGCTCTCGCGCACCTCCAGCGTCAGGAAGGAGAGCCCCTCCGCGCTTTTTTCGAGCTCCGTTAGCAGAGAGCACGCGACGCCGCGTCTGCGGAACGCCGGCAGGACGGCGACGTTGTTTATATACCCCTCGTCGAGAACGGCGCGCATGCCGCAGTAGCCTATTAGCGCGTCATCCTCGAACGCGCCGAGGTAGAGCCCCTCCGCGAGCTCGCCGAGGAGCATCGCCTCCGTCCATGGGACGGAGAAGCACTCCTTTTCTATCTCCGCGGCGGCCGGAAGGTCCGCCTCCGTAAGCCTTCGTATCGTCATTTCGCGTCGTACCACGTCGCGGCGTACTTCGCCTCCGCCGTCAGCGGCACCGAGAGGGAGACGACGCTCTCCATCTCCTCGGTCAGCAGCGCGGCGACGCGCTCTGCCTCGTCCTCGGGCGCCTCGACGATGAGCTCGTCGTGGACCTGCATGATGAGCCTCGAGCGCAGCCCCTCTGCCCTGAGCCTTTCCGCGACGCGTATCATCGCGAGCTTGATGACGTCGGCCGCGCTGCCCTGAATGGGCGTGTTGAGCGCGACGCGCTCGCCGAAAGAGCGCGTATTGTGGTTAGACGACGAGAGCTCCGGTATCGCGCGGCGGCGGCCCATGATGGTCGAAACGAAGCCGTCGGCGCGGGCCTTTTCGACTATGCTCTTCATGTATTCGCGCACGCCGCTGAAATTCTCGAGGTAGCTCTCCATATATGCCTTCGCCTCGTAGACGGGGACGCCTATGTCCTCGGCCAGCGAGAAGGCGGAGATGCCGTAGACGATGCCGAAGTTGACGGCCTTGGCGCGGCTTCGCATGAGGGAGGTGACCTCCTCGGGCGGCACGCCGAAGACCTGCGAGGCGGTCTGCCTGTGGATGTCCGCTCCGGAGGTGAAGGCTTCGCGCATGCGCTCGTCGCCGGAGATGTGCGCCAGCAGGCGCAGCTCTATCTGCGAGTAGTCCGCGTCGACGAGGACGCAGCCCTTCGGCGCGACGAAGACGCGCCGCACCTCGCGCCCGAGTTCCGTGCGCACGGGGATGTTCTGCAGGTTCGGCTCGGTGGAGGAGAGCCGCCCCGTCGCCGTGACGGTCATAGTGAAGTTCGTGTGGATGCGCCCGTCCGGCGCGATGACCTTCAGCAGCCCGTCCGCGTACGTCGATTTGAGCTTCGAGACGGCGCGGTATTCGATGATGTCCGATATGATGGGGTGCTTTCCGCGCAGCTTTTCGAGGACGTCGATATTCGTCGAGTACCCCGTCTTGGTCTTCTTCGAGTAGGGGAGCATCAGCTTGACGAAGAGCACTTCGCCGAGCTGCTTTGTGGAATTGATGTTGAAGCGCTCGCCCGCGAGCTCGTAGATGCGCTCCTCGAGCTCGGTCACGCGCTTCGAGAGCGTCTCGCCGAAGGCGCCGAGCGCTTTTCTGTCGATGAGAAAGCCCGCCGTCTCCATGTCCGCGAGGACGGGCGCGAGCGGTAGCTCGACCTTTTCCAGCAGCTCAGTCATCCCCGCCTCCTCAAGACGCGGCGCGAGCTTTTCGTACAGCGTCTCCAGCGCCGCGGCGTGCGTCGCCCACGCGGAGAATGCCGCCGTCCTGTCTGCGAGCGGCGCGAAGGCCTCCGGAGCCGTATAGAGCGAGGTCGGCGGGAGCTCGAAGCCGTTTCGCGCGGCGATCTTTTCTATCGAGTAGTCCGAATCCGTCGGCGAGAGCAGGTACGCCGCTAGCATCGTGTCGAATACGAAGCCCTCGCGCGGCAGCCCGTCCGCGTCGAGGAGGTGCACGAGCGATTTGAGGTCGTGCGCGACCTTCTTGATATCGCCGGAAAAGAGCTTTTCCGCGAGCGGGCGGTACCCGTCGCCGAGCTCGTCGCGCATGAGTATGCGGACTTCGCCGCCGCAGGAGACGGCGACGCCCTCGGAAAGCCCCAGCACGGCGACGTGCTCGGCTTTCTTCCATGCTTCGAGCACGGTCTCGTCCGCGCCGAGGATCCAGGCCGTCTCTTTTGCGGGCTCGGCCTCCGGCGCCGCGGCGTCGCGCAGGCCCCATTTGTCGATGAGCTTGAAAAACTCCAGTTTGCGGAACACCGCGAGCAGCGCCTCGCGGTCCGGGCCGTTATACGCGCAGTCGGCGGGGGAGACCTCGAGCGGGACGTCGCGGTCTATCGTCGCGAGCTCATAGGAGAGGTACGCGCTCTCGCGCCCGGCTTCGAGCTTGGCTTCCAGCGCGGGCTTTTGCTCGCTCTCGGCCGCGTAGACGCCGTCGAGCGTCCCGTAGCGCCGGATGAGGTCGAGAGCCGTCTTCTCGCCGACGCCGCGCACGCCGGGGATGTTGTCCGAGGCGTCGCCCATGAGCGCCTTGAGGTCGACCATGCGCGGCGGCTCGAAGCCGTATTCCTCTCGAAAGAGCGCCGGATCGTAGCGCATGCTCTCTGTCTGCCCCATGCGCGTCTTGACGTGCAGGACGGTCGTGCGCTCGGAAATGAGCTGGAAGCTGTCGCGGTCTCCCGTGACGATGACGCAGTCGCCGCCTGAAGCCTCGCAGCGGGCCGAGAGCGTCCCTATGATATCGTCGGCCTCGTAGCCCTTGAGCTCGGCGCGCTTTATGCCCATCGCGTCGAGCGCCTCCTTGAGCGGAGCCATCTGCTCGGCGAGCTCGTCGGGCATGCCCTTTCGCGTGGCCTTGTAGCCGTCCCAGCGCTTGTGGCGGAAGGTCGGCGCCGCGAGATCGAACGCGACGCATACGTGGTCGGGTCCCTCGTCGTCGAGGAGCTTTTTGAGTATGTTCATGAAGCCGAAGATGCCGTTTGTGTGCAGTCCGGCCGAATTTGTGAGGTCGTGAACGCCGTAAAACGCGCGGTTGACTATGCTGTTGCCGTCCAAGAGCATGAGCTTCATCGGTAACACCGCCTTGCTTTTTATTAAACTTTAGTATATCAAACGCCGGGGGAAATTGCAACGCGGCGCCGCGCCTCAGCCGTCGCCGCAGACGCGCCTGAGCCCAGTCTCCGTGAGCTCGTAGACCGCGTCGCAGACCTCGGCGACGTACTTGCGGTCGTGCGAGACGCTTATTATCGCGCCGGGGAAATCGCGCAGTATGCCGCGTATCTGCGGGCCAGAGAGCGGGGAGAAATTGCGCGTCGGCTCGTCGAGCAGGAGGACGTTCGCCTCGCTCAGACTGAGGCTCAGCATGAGAAGCTTCGCCCTCTGCCCGCCGGAGAGCTCGCGTATCGGGTGTTCCATCTCGGAGGCCGTGAAGCGCAGCGAGCCGAGCCGCGTCCGCACGAGGGTGACAGCGTCCTTCCCGCCGGTCGAGGCAAGAAAATCGAGCGGCGTCTCGTCGGGCGGGAGCGCCTCGTCGTAGTCCTGCGGCATCGTCCCCACGCATAGGTCGCCGCGTCCCGCGAGCGCGTCGCGAATGACCACGAGGAGCGTCGTCTTGCCGACGCCGTTTCGCCCCGTTATGCAGACCTTCTCCGGCCCGCGCACGAAGAGCTCAACGTCCCGCGCGAGGACGGTGTCGCCCCGCCGCAGCTCCGGCAGGGAGAGCTCGAGGACGGTCTTGCCCGCGGGGAGCGCGAGCTGATTGTCGAGCCGGAGCAGTATTGGGTCCTCGCGCTCGGGAAACTCCGTCAGGTCCTCGTGCTCGCGCGAATAGCGCTTTTCGAGCGCCTTGACGGAGGCCATTTTCTTCTTCAGCAGCCGCCCCGTCGAGGGGTCGCCGCGCGAGACGTTCTCCTGCGCGCGCTCGACCTGCTGCTGTATGCGCCTGAAGCGCTCCATCGCCTTTTTCTCCTCGCGCCTCTCGCTGCCCGCCTCCCGCGCCTGCTTTTGGAAGGCCGCCTCGCGCTCTGCCATGAACTGCCGAAACGGCACGTTAGCGACGGTCTGGCGGGGAAGGGTCTTCCTGCGCAGCTGCTCGAGCAGGATAACGCGGTTTGCCGTGCGCTCGATGAGCGTCTCGTCGTGCGATATAAAGAGGACGCTCCGCCCCGCGCGAAGTATGACGCTCTCCATCCATTCGAGCGTCTCGACGTCTATGTCGTTCGAGGGCTCGTCGAGCAGAAGGACGTCCGGGTCGCCCAGCAGCAGAGCCGCCGTCCTCAGCTTGACCTTCTCGCCGCCGGAAAACGAGCGCATCGGCCGCTCGGAATAAAACATGTCCTCGTCTATGCCGAGCTGCGAAGCCAGCCGCGAGGCGTCTTTCGGGGAGAAGCCGCCGCCCGCCGCCGCGCTCACGAACTCGAACGCGCTCAGCTCCTTGTCCTCTTCGGGCAGCTCCTGCGGCAGGTAGGCGAGCTTTTCCCCCTGCGTGACGCGCTCGCCCTCGGCCTCGGCGTACTCCTCGATGAGGCGCGGGTCGTATATCCATTTGAGCAGGGTGGACTTGCCGTTGCCCTCCTCGCCGACGATGACGGCGCGGTCGCCCTCGTTGAGCACGAGGTCGAAGCCGCTGACGAGCACGTGCAGGTCCTTTTTATGGGTTATGGTCAAATTCCTTATCTGTATCATATATTATCCTCCGTTCGGCCTGAAAAAAACGGGAGCCCGCTCGCGCCGTGCGAGCAGGCTCCGAAATATAGCGAAAAGGTTTGCGCCGCCGATATCCCGGATGACCCGCTTCAGCGCACGCAGAGCGCGCCCCGCCTCAGGCAGGGCTCAAAACGCTTTTACATTCGCTGAAGATGATCAACCGATCGACATCGCAGGCCGCCGCGTCCGGAGGACGTTCCTTTCTTCTTGAGTGTATTAAGTATACCACGCTTCCCGCGCCTGCGCAAGAGGGAGCGGAACGGGCCGCGCCGTTTCGGCATAAGATGACCCGAGGTGTGAGTATGCTTAACTATTTCATCATGTGCCGTTCCCTGACCTACGCGCAGAAGTCGGCGCGCGTCCTTGAACGCGCGGGGATACCTGCGAGCGTGTCGCGTCCGCCCGCGGAGGCGGGGGACGAAGGCTGCGCTTACGCGGTCAGGATAGCCGAGAAAAACCTACCGAGGGCTCTCGTCGCGCTCAAAAACGCCGGGATGCCGTCGGGGAAGATATATATGACGGACCGGAGCGGGCGGTTTTCAGAGGTCCCGGGATGATCTATCTTGATAATGCCGCGACGACGCTCATAAAGCCGTACGCCGTCGGGGCCGCCGTATCCCGCGCGATGCGCGAGGCCGCGTCAGTCGGCAGAGGGGCCCACGGGCCCGGCGAACTTGCGGCGAAGACGGTCTTTGCCGCGCGCGAGCTCGCAAATGAGATGTTTGACGCGGGCGGCCCTGAGCGCGTCGTCTTTACTTTCAACGCGACCCACGGACTCAACATCGCGCTGCGGAGCTTCGATCTCGCGGGAAGGCGGGTCGTCGTCTCCGGCTGGGAGCACAACTCCGTCGTGCGGCCGCTCGCCGCGGCCGGCGCGGAGATAGTCCCGGCCTTAGGCCCGCTCTTCGACCGCGAGGCGAACCTGCGGGCCTTCGAGCGCGCCCTGACGCCGGATACGGCGCTCGCCGCCGTCTGCCACGTCTCGAACGTCTTCGGCTTCATCATGCCGATAGAGGATATAGCCGACCTCTGCCGAGCGCGGGGGATACCCCTCGTCGTGGACGCTTCGCAGTCGGCGGGCGTCTGCGGGCTGGATATGAAAAGGCTCGGCGCAGAGTTCATAGCAATGCCGGGCCATAAGAGCCTCTGCGGCCCGCAGGGAACGGGGCTGCTCCTCGTCGGCGAGAACGCGCCGATCCGGCCGCTCATGGCCGGCGGGACGGGGAGCGTCTCCGTCCGGCACGAAATGCCGGACTTTCTGCCCGACGCTCTCGAGGCGGGCACCCACAACGTCCCCGGCATAGCGGGCCTCGCGGAAGGCCTGCGCTTCATATCCTCGCGCGGGACGGAGGCCATCCTCGCCCACGAGCGGGAGCTGTGCCTCGAGGCGGCGCGGCTCCTCGAGGCGACGGGGAGGGTCAGATGCTTTCTCTCGCCCGACCCGGAGGCGCAGACGGGCGTGCTGTCCTTTATAATAGACGGACTCGACAGCCAGACCTCCGCCGTGCGGCTTGGGGAGATGGGCGTCGCAGTCCGCGGGGGACTGCACTGCGCGCCGCTCGCGCATTCGAGCGCGGGCACGAAGGGGACGGTGCGGGCGAGCTTCTCGGCGTTTAATACCTTATCCGACGCGGAGGGACTTGCCGAGGCGGTCGCCCGGCTTATATAGACGAAAAAAAGCGGTATGGCAGACGCCATACCGCTTTTTCGGTTCGAAACATTCGATTACTTCTTGAGGTGGCCCTCACGGATGAGTCTCTGCTCGAGCTCGTCATCCAGAGGCAGACCGGCGGCCTCTCTGAGCTTGTTGTCATACTTGATGATGCCGCGCGGATTGAAGAGACGGTTGCAGATGATGCAAACGATAGCCATGATGCCGACGAACGCGAACGCAGCCTTGTAGCCGCCCATGTTGGCAGCGATAAGGGAGACGACGTACGGCATGCCGGCGCCGATGACGGTGCCGAGCGGGGGAGCGCCGGAGTAGACGGACGGGAAGTCCTCATGACGCCAGTAGCGGACGATGGAGCTGAGGCCGAAGTTCGAGGACGCGCCCATGAACAGGCCGAGCAGCCAGGTCGCGGCGACCGTGCACCACAGGGCGTTGAACATGCCGAGGATGCCGGCGAGGAGCATGAGGATCGAGGTGATCAGAACGGCGGTACGGACGCCCCACTTGGTGTCGATGACGCCGAGCAGCCAGCTGCCGAAGCAGGCGAAGATCGCCAGACCGAAGAGGACGGCGGAGGAGCCGTCGGCCATCAGCACGAAGCCGGGAACGGCAAGAGCCGAAAGCTCTTCGGAGTGCTCGCCGAGGACGGACATGATCTGGACCATGAACGCCATGGCGCAGGCAAGAAGCAGGGAGTTCGGGATAGCCTGGAGCCACCAGTCCTTGCAGCCCCAGATCTTGGAGCGCTTCCAAACGGAATTCTCGCGGGCCTTGAGCTCTTCGACGAGCATCTGGTTGGCCATCTCGGGGGTGAAGGTACGGTCGTTGTCGCGATAAGCGCCGCACTGCTCGGGGAAGTCCTTAAGGAAGAACACGCAGATGAGCATGCCGACGATGGAGATGATCCAGTAGGGCGAGAAGGCGGCAATGCTGGCCTTCCTCAGAGCGCCGAGAGCGCCGTCAGCAACGCCCGGGCCGGCAGCCATCATTCCCTGGAGAACGTCCGCGGGAACGCCGCCGTTACCGTAGTACTTGCCGAAGAAGTGGGTGGCGAAAAGGCTCAGGCAGATACCGGTGACGATGGGGAACGCCATCGTGACGATGCCCATGACGGTACCCTTTCTGCGCGGGAACCAGTTACCGATGAGGAGCGTTACGAAGAAGCAGCCCCACAGCTGAGTGCTGATAAGTACGCAGACGAAGCAGATGCGCCACAGATGCGGATTGGCGGGGGTGATGATGGCGATCAGCGCGCAGAAGATCAGGGCGATGACGCCGATGATGAGGCCGGTGCGCTTGACCGACTTGACCTTGCCTATCCTGGGGGCGATTATGAAGTACGTGATAACGTAGCCGAGCAGAGAGCCTATAAGGTTCATCAGCGAGAGCATGGTCTGGCCGCCGAAGAAGTCCTTAAGGATGTTCTGCGGGAAGTTGGTGAACGCGGTGTAGCCGGCATATGCAAGGATCTGATAGATCATCAGCATCCAGCCGCGTCCGCCGAAGCTGAGGCGAGCTTTTTGTTCCATAAAATCTTCTCCTTTTTAGAATTGTTGCAGGAACTTGCGGGGATAGATAAGCCGCGAACGGGAATGGAACGATCTCTCATCCGCGTCTTAAACGAAAGGTTATAACAAATACTTTATAATTATATCTGTTATAACAGTAATACTATTATGCCGTTTCGTTCACAAAAAGTCAACATTTTTATAACGATTTCGGCTTTTTATTGCCGTTTTTTCTTATAAATAATGGAAATTTGGCCGTATTTGACGAAAAAGAGAGCCCCGGAGGATCCCGGGGCTCTTTCCGCTGTGTCAGAAGTTTATCACGCCGAGGTGCTGAAGCAGGATCTTGACGCCTATAAGGATGAGGACGACTCCGCCCGCTATCTGCGCGCGCGCCTTGAAGCGGACGCCGAAGCTGTTGCCTATGACGACGCCGACGAAGCAGATGACGAAGGTCACCGCCGCGATGAGCGACGCCGCGGGAACTATCCTGACCGACAGGAAGGCGAAGGTTATCCCGACCGCGAGCGCGTCAATGCTCGTCGCGACGGAGAGCATCAGCATCTCGCGCAGATCGAGCTTATCCTCTCCCGCGTCGTCTTTCTCGCCGCGGAACACGTCCCAGAGCATCTTCGCCCCGAGAAATGCGAGCAGCGCGAAAGCGATCCAGTGGTCGAACGCGGTTATGTATTTTTCAAACTGCCGTCCGAGCAGCCAGCCTATAACGGGCATGACGCCCTGAAAAACGCCGAAAAACAGCGCTATCACGAGGCCGCGCCGGACGTTCAGCTTCTTCATCGCGAGCCCCTTGCACATCGAGACGGCGAACGCGTCCATCGCGAGGGCGGCTCCGGTGAGCAGAAGCTCGAGAAATGACATCAGCTGATATGGACGCTGAGCACGCCCTCGACCTTTTCAAGCCCCTCGGGGGCCTTCTCGAGGTCTATGATCGTCGCGGCGTAGGCTCCGCGGGTGCGGTCGGCGCTCGCGAGGACCTTCCCCGCGGCGGCGAGCAGAGGCGCCGCGTCGCCTGCGCGCCTTATAACGGTCGCGCGGACGGGGCCGGAGCGCTCGAGGCTGACGTTCGGGACGTTGACGGAGTTGACTATATTCCCGCGCAGCAGGTACTCGGTTATCTGGTCGGCGGCCATTATCGCGCAGTTATCCTCGCTCTCGGGCGTTGAGGCGCCGAGGTGCGGGATGGCGACCGTACCGGCCATGCGGGCGGTCTTGCCGTTGGGGAAGTCCGTGACGTATCTCGCGACCTTGCCGGAGGCGATGGCGGCGGCCATATCGTCGTCGTCGACGAGCTCGCCGCGGGCGATGTTGATGATGCGCACGCCGTCTTTCATCTTCGCGATGGCCGCAGCGTTGACGGAGCCCTTGGTCTGGTCGTTCATGGGCAGGTGGAGCGTCACGTAGTCAGAGGCGGCGTAGACCTCCTCGACGGTGTCGACGAAGCGGGCGAAGCCCTTGAGCATATCCGCGACGACGGGGCTGAGGAACGGGTCGTAGCCGACGATCTCCATGCCCATGGCGTGCGCCGCGAGGGCGACCTTCGCGCCGACTGCGCCGAGTCCGACGACTCCGAGCGTCTTGCCGAGGATCTCGGGGCCGGTGAAGCGGCTCTTTTCCTTCTCGACGAGAGCGGCGACGTCCTCTCCCTCGGGGACGGACTTGACCCACTCGATGCCGCCGACCACGTCGCGCGAGGCGAGCAGCAGCGCGCAGATGACGAGCTCCTTGACGCCGTTGGAGTTGGCGCCCGGAGTGTTGAAGACGACGATGCCCTTTTCCGCGCAGACGTCGACGGGGATGTTGTTGTATCCCGCGCCGGCGCGGGCGATGGCCTTGAGCTCCTTATTGAAGGGGTAGTCCGCCATCTTGGCCGAGCGGACGATGATCGCGTCGGGCGTCTCGCAGGCGTCGTCGACGGTGAAGTATTTCCTGTCGAGTCTGTCCGTGCCGATCGCGGCTATCTTGTTGAGAGTCTTGACGGTAAACATCTTATTGCACCTCTTTATAAATGCGCTTTTATTTGTGCGCCTTTTCAAAGGCGGCCATGAAGTCTACGAGCTTTTTGACGCCCTCCATGGGCATCGCGTTATAGATGGAGGCGCGCATGCCGCCGACGGAGCGGTGTCCGGAGATATTGACGAAGCCCTGCTTGGCGGCCTCGGCGACGAACTCCTTGTCGAGATCGGGATCGCCGGTGACGAACGTCACGTTCATCCTGCTGCGGGAATCGGGGCGGGCGCAGCCCTTGAAGAGCTTGGATTCGTCGAGATAGTCGTAGAGCAGCTTGCTGCGCTCCTCGCGGCGCTCCTGCATGGCGGGGACGCCGCCCAGCTTGTCGACCCACTTGAGGACGAGGCCGAGGACGTATATCGAGTAACAGGGCGGGGTGTTATGCATGGAGTCGCCCTTTATCATGGCGGCGTAGTCGAGCATGATCGGCGTATAGGGGAAGGCGTGTCCGGGCAGATCGTTGCGTACTATGGCGACGGTGACGCCCGCGGGGGCGAGGTTTTTCTGCGCGCCGGCGATTATTATGCCGTACTTGGAGACGTCGACGGGGCGGGACATGATGTTCGAGGACATGTCGCACACCAGCGGCACGTCGCCGACCTCGGGGACGTAGTTCCACTCGGTGCCGTAGACGGTGTTATTGTCGCAGTAATAGAAATAGGAGGCGCCGGGATCGAGCTTGAGCTCGCCCTGCTGCGGAATGTAGGTGTGGTTGGCGTCGGCGCTGGAGGCGGCGATATTGACCTCGCCGTATTTCTTGGCCTCCTTCATCGCCTTGTCGGAGAACGAGCCCGTGACGGCATAGTCGGCCTTGCCCGTGCGCGGCATGAGGTTCATGGCCGTCATCGCGAACTGGAGCGTCGCGCCGCCCTGCAGGAAGAGTATCTCATAGTTGTCGGGGACCTTGAAAAGGCGCTTGAAGTCGGCCTTCGTCTCCTCGAATATCTCGAGATAGATCTTGCTGCGGTGGCTCATCTCCATGACGGACTGGCCGCTCCCCTTGTAGCTCGTTATCTCGGAGCCCGCCTTCTCGAGGACCTCGAGGGGCAGCATCGACGGACCGGCGGAAAAGTTGTATACGCGTTCCATATTTATGACCTCCGTGTAGGTTTTTAACTATGTAGTTTGAGTAAATATTTATATTTCAGTATTATAGTATCATCGATTTAGCTTGTCAAACATTATCGCTCAGCAAATTAAACAAGAAAAGCGGCTTTATTTCGGCGTTTTAATGAATTAAAGCAGCTCGCCCGTCAAAACGTCGCCGTCTCTGCCCGTTATGCGGACTCGGGAGCGCATGCCGGGCTGCGCTCCGGGGACGGAGACAAGGCAGTAATTGCCCGTGTGTCCGACGCCGCCGCGCTCGAAAATGACGTCCTGCTCCGTGCCCGCGAGCGAGTCGAGAAACTCCGCGCGCATCCTGTCCGCGACGGCGGAGGCGGCGGCGCAGCGCGCTGCCTTGACCGCGTTCGGGACGCGGCCCTCCATCTCCGCGGCCGGCGTGCCCGGGCGGGGGGAGAAGGGGAATATATGCATGTCCGAAAAGCGGCAGCGCTCTATGAAGCGGAGCGTCTCCTCCGCGTCGGCGTCCGTCTCTCCGGGAAAGCCGCATATGAGGTCGGCCGTCATACCGCAGAGCGGGAAGGCTTCGCGCAGCAGCTCGACGGAACGGAAGAACCTCTCCGTGTCGTAGCGGCGGCGCATGCGCGAAAGCGTCGCGTCGCAGCCGGACTGGAGAGAGAGGTGAAAGTGCGGGGCGACGTTATTGAGCTCCTTGAGCGCGGCCGTGAACTCCGGCGTGACGACGCGCGGCTCGAGCGAGCCGAGCCTTATGCGCGCATCGGGGACGGCGCTCGCGACCTCGCGGATAAGAGCCTCGAGGCCCGGCCTGCCGGGCAGATCGCGCCCCCATGAGGCGAGCTCGATGCCGGTCAGGACGATCTCCTTATAGCCCTCGGCGGCGAGTCCCTTCGCCTGCTCGGCGGCCTCGGACGCCGCGAGCGACCTCACCGGCCCGCGCACATGCGGGATGATGCAGTAGGCGCAGTAATTGGCGCATCCGTCCTCGACCTTGAGGAGGGCGCGGGTACGCCCCTCGGCGGCCTTGGCGGGGAGAAGCTCGAACACGCGGCGCTTCATCGGGTCGCCGGCGTCCTTTAAGGGCGCGCCGGGGCGCTTTTCGGCGAGCTCGCAGAGCTTGTCGACGAACTCCGTCCTGTCCCCGCTGCCGCCGACGAGATCGGCGCCGAGCCCGGCCATCTCGTCCGCGTCGGCCTGCGATGCGCATCCGCATACGGCTATGACCGCGCCGGGGAAGTCCTTTCTGGCGCGGCGCACGGCCTGACGCGATTTGCGCACGCTCTCCGCCGTCACGGCGCAGGTATTTATGATGACGGCGTCGGCCTTATCGTCGCAGAGCTCATGGTCGCGGCGGCGGAGAAGCTCCGTCATCGCGGCGGTCTCGAACTGATTGACCTTGCAGCCGAGCGTCACGAAATGAAATCTCAATCAAGTCACCCCGTACGCGGCGGGCGGGCCGCCGCTGATACGGACAGTGTACCATACGCCCGCGATTTGTCAACGATTGAGCATCCATACTGCGAGGTTGAGGCGCGCCGCGAAGCATATCCAGATGAAATAGGGGACCTGCAGCAGCGCCGCCGCGAGCGAGACGCGCCGGAAGCGGATCACCATCGCGAGCACGAGGATGATGAGCGCCAGCAGCCAGAAAAAGGCGAAGCCGCGCATGCCGAGCGCGAAGTAAAAGACGCTCCACATGGCGTTAACGAAGAGCTGGACGGCCCAAATGGCGACGGAGCCCCTGCGCGCGGGCCCGTCGCTCTTTCGCCAGACGAGCGCGGCGGAGACGCCCATCAGCGTATAGAGTATGGGCCAGACGACGGAAAACAGCCAGTCTGGCGGAGCCCACGGGGGCTGCAGCAGGGCCTTTGAGGCCTCCATGCCAGACTTCGAGACGAGGGTGGAGAGCCCGCCGGCTGCGAGAGCCACGGCGATGAACACTATAAACGGCAGAACTTTTTTCTTGAACATGACGCACCTCCGAAGACGTTTCGTAGTCTTATTGTATGTAGCGCGGGGAAAATATAATCGCCCGGCGTTTGTTTGTTGACTAACGCGGGCGGTTTTACTATTATATAAGATACGAAACGAAACGGAGGGGCGAAAATGAAGATGCTTTATAACGCAGCGACGGGAGCCGCCGAAAGATGAAGGCCTATCTCGACAACGCCGCGACGACGCAGGTACGCCCCGAGGCGGCCGAGGCCGTCGTGCGCGCCATGACGGAGGTCTACGGCAATCCGTCCTCGCTCCACTCTGCCGGCCTCGACGCGCACGATCTCGTTGAAGCCTCCCGCGCCGCGATAGCCTCCGCGCTCGGCGCGCAGCCGGGCGAGGTATTCTTCGTTTCCGGCGGCACCGAGGCAGACAACTGGGCGCTCTCGGCTGCTTATTCGCGCCGCGGCAGGCATATAGTCTCGACAGCCGTCGAGCACGAGGCCGTCCTCGAAAAGCTCAAGGCCATGTCCTCGCAGGGCTGGGAAGTGACGCTCGTCGCCCCGGAAAAGGACGGAAGCATCCCGGCCGAGAAGGTCGCCGCCGCCGTGCGCGAGGATACGGCTCTCGTCTCCGTCATGACGGTCAACAACGAGACGGGCAATATCTACCTCGTCGCGGAGATAGCGCGCCTCATAAAGGGCTCGCGCGCCCTGCTGCATACGGACGCCGTGCAGGCCTTCATGAAGCAGCCGCTGCGCGCCTCCGCGCTCGGAGCCGACCTCATAAGCGTCAGCTCGCACAAGATACACGGGCCGAAGGGCGTCGGCGCGCTCTACGTCAAAAAGGGAACGAATATAAAGCCGCTCATTTTCGGCGGAGGGCAGGAGAAGGGCCTTCGCAGCGGGACGGAGAACGTCCCCGCGATAGCGGGCTTCGCGGCGGCTGTCAAGGCCGCGGGCAGGTGCGATCCGGCCATTCGCGCCTATATAGTCGAAAGGCTCGCCGGTACGCTTCCGGAGGCAGCCGTAATAGGAGGCGGCTCGCCGCATATCCTCTGCCTGTCGCTTCCGGGGCTTCGCTCGGAGACGATAATGAACTACCTCAGCGAGCGGGAAGTGTTCGTTTCGCGCGGCAGCGCCTGCGCGAAGGGCCGCCGCAGCCACGTGCTCGAGGCCATGCGCCTGCCTCCCGAGATCGTCGACGGGAGCATCCGCGCGAGCTTTTCCGAGTTCACGACGCTCGAGGAAGCGGAGTATTTCTGCGTCTGCCTCGAGGAGGCGGCGCAAAAGCTGCTGAGAAAACTTTAATTCGGTATTGCGTTGACGCAAATTGTGTGTTAGTATATTTATTCATCAGGCTGAAGTATCGAAACGAACGAAAATAGCCTCGAAGGGTTGGGATAAGAAATGATAAATGTTGCCGTTATGGGCTTCGGAACGGTCGGCTCCGGCGTCGTCGAGCTCATGGCCAAAAACCATGACAAGATAGCCGCCAGCGCCGCCGCCGAGATCTCCGTCAAGTACATCCTCGACGTCAGGGATTTCCCCGACAGCCCCTTTGCCGATCTCGTCATCCATGACTTCTCCGTCATCGAGAACGACCCCGACGTGAGCATCGTCGTGGAGACCATAGGCGGGACGGGCGTCGCCCTCGACTTCACGCGCAGGGCGCTGCTCGCCGGCAAGAACGTCGTGACCTCCAATAAGGAGCTCGTCGCGGCGCACGGGCATGAGTTTCTCGCCATAGCCAGAGAGCGCAACCTCAATTATCTTTTCGAGGCAAGCGTGGGCGGCGGCATCCCCATCCTCCGCCCGATAAGCCAGTGCCTCGCCGCCAATGAGATCGAGGAGATATACGGCATCCTCAACGGCACCACGAACTATATCCTCACCCGCATGTACGAGGGCGGCGCGAAGTTCGAAGACGCGCTCAAGGAGGCGCAGGCCAAGGGCTACGCCGAGGCCAATCCCGCCGCCGACATAGAGGGCAGGGACACCTGCCGCAAGATATGCATCCTCTCCGACCTCGCCTTCGGCCGCCAGATAGACCCCGAGCAGGTCCCGACCCGCGGCATCACCGAGGTCGACGCGAAGGACGTCGCCATCCTCGCCCCCGTCAGGGCGGTCATAAAGCTCATAGGCCGCGCCGTGAGGACGGGGAAGGACTCCGCCGCCATCTGCGTCGAGCCCTTCGTCGTCATGCCGACCAACCAGCTCAACACCGTCCGCGACGTATTCAACGGCATCGTCGTCCGCGGCAACGCCACCGGCGACACGATGTTCTACGGCCGCGGCGCCGGCAAGATGCCGACGGCCAGCGCCGTCGTGGCGGACGTTATAGACGCCGCCAAGCACTTCCGCGCGAGAAAGTACGTAGACTGGGGTGACGGCGGAGAAGACGCCGTGACGCCTCACGAGCTGCTGGAGAGCCGCTGGTACGTCCGCGGCGGCGCGGAACTTTCCGGCGCCATGAAGCTCGCCGACGGCGCATATATAACCGACGGAAAGTACGACGCCGCCGGGATCGAGGCCCTTGCGGGCCCCGGCGCGGTGAAGTACCGCGTTCTCGATTAGTAAACCCGAAAGAGGGAGTAAGCAAGTGGCACTTATCGTTCAGAAATTCGGCGGCTCCTCCGTCGCGGACGCCGAGAAGATCAACAGAGTGGCGGGAATAATCAAGGATACCTATGATGCGGGCAACAGCGTTATCGTCGTGCTGTCCGCGCAGGGAGATACGACGGACGATCTCATCGACAAGGCGCATGAGATAAACCCCGCGCCGTCCAAACGCGAGATGGATATGCTCCTGAGCACCGGAGAGCAGATATCGATCGCTCTGTGCGCGATGGCGCTCGAGAAGCTGAACGTCCCCGTCGTATCGCTGACAGGCTGGCAGGTGGGCATGCGCACCGACAGCAGCTACAGCTCGGCTCGCATCAAATCCGTCGCGACAGAGCGCATCCGCGCCGAGCTCGACAGAAAGCGCGTCGTCCTCGTCGCGGGCTTCCAGGGCGTAAACAAATTTGACGACGTGACGACCCTCGGCCGCGGCGGCTCCGATACGACGGCCGTTGCCATAGCGGCGAAGCTGCACGCGGACCTGTGCCAGATATACACGGACGTGACCGGCGTGTTCACCGCCGATCCGCGCCTCGTGCCGACGGCGCACCAGCTGGCGGAGATAACCTACGATGAAATGCTCGAGCTCGCCTCGCTCGGCGCGCAGGTCCTGCATAACCGCAGCGTCGAGATGGCAAGGCGCTACGGCGTCAATCTCGAAGTGCTCTCGAGCTACGAGCGCAAACCCGGTACAAAAGTCAAGGAGGTCGTAAAAATGGAAGAGACTAAAATCAGCGGCATAGCGAAGGACAGCAACATCGCGCGCATAGCCCTCGTCGGCCTCAAGGACGAGCCGGGCGTCGCGTTCAAGATATTCCGCGACATGGCCAAGGCGAAGATCAATGTCGACATCATCCTGCAGTCGATAGGCCGCGACAGCACCAAGGACATCAGCTTCACCGTCGCCCAAAGCGACGTCGACCTGGCCATGAAGACCCTCATGGAAAACCGCGACGCGATCGGCTTCCAGAACCTCTCGATGGACGACACGGTCTGCAAGCTGAGCATCGTCGGCGCCGGCATGATAAACAGCCCCGGCATCGCCGCCATGATGTTCGAGGCTCTGTACGACGCGAAGGTCAATATCCGCATGATCTCGACCAGCGAGATAAAGGTCAGCGTTCTCATCGACGAGGCCGACAGCGATATCGCCATGAAGGCCGTCCACCAGAAATTCTTCGGCGAATAAGAGAAAGATAAAAAGCCGCTCCGTTCGGATGAACGGAGCGGCTTTTTCTGCACTTTTCGGGACTCAGAACCAGTTGTCCCTCTCCTCGGCGTAGACCTCCGGGAGGATGGCGGCGAGGTTCGTGAACTCCTTGACGTTGTGGTTGAGCAGGCTGACGGGCGCGATCTCGGGGATGCTCACGCCGTCGGGGATGCACTTGACGGGGACGCCGTCAATGATCTGGTAGCCGAACCAGAAGCGGCTGCGCAGCTCGCTGCCGCCCTCGACGGGGCGCAGGAAGTGCGTCATGACGACGGGCACGTCCGGCCCGTCGCTGCTGCCGACGATGATGACGTTGGCGCAGACGAGCGCGTTGCAGTGCTCCGTGTCGATGAGGCTCTCGTCATAGCCGAGCTCGCCCGGGCGCTTGAAGCTGATGACGAGCGGGCCGTTGCCGAGGCCGATGTCCTCCCAGATATGGTGGACGCTGCCCCAGTGCCTCTCGCGCATACTGAGCGAGAGGTCGCGCGCCTTCGCCGTGTCCTCGAGATATACGTCATAGTGGTCGTCGTGGTCCCAGATGGCGTAGCGGAGCCTGTCGATGGGATGCCAAGCGAACCACCAGTCGAATATCTCGCCCGTGACGCCGGGCATGGCCGTGTCGTTGGCGGTCATGGCCGTGCCGTCCTCAAAGAGCCAGTAGCCGAATTCGCTCTTGCCGTCATTGAGGTATCCGGGCTTGAAGAGGTCGTTGCGGTCCTCGATGCGGTGGGCGAAGCGGTTGTCCGAGGGGCCGCGCTTTATCGCCTCGTATTTTTTCGGGTCGCCGGGAGCCATCTCACGCAGAAAGTATTTATAATAGCTTTTCTGCTTGTCGGCGTTCGTGACGGGAACGTTGAAGCCCATTTTCGCGCTCCTTTCTTATTCCTGCCTGCCCTTGCACTTATTCGTGACGAAGAGCAGGAGGATCATGCCGACGACGTCGATGCCGATGAAGATGAGGTAGGGAACGGTGTAGTCGCCGCCGGACTTGGCGAGCGCGACCGCCATGATGACGAACGCGGCCTTCTGGATCAGCGAAGCGATCGGCGATACGAGACTGTTGGCGGCCGTGAAGTCGTAGCGGCCGTAGACTGCGATGACCATGCTCGCCATGAGGTTGAGCAGGCCGCCGATGCCGAAGCCGACGAAGACTATCGCTATGTAGGTCAGGACCTGGATCTTGGCGAAGATGAGCAGCAGCAGCGCGACGATGTAGCTTATCGCGTAGATGCAGGAGGCGAGCTTCGTGCCTATCTTCTGGTCGAGCCAGCCCCAGACGTAGGAGCCGACGAGGCCGCAGATCGCGGCTATCGTGAGCATCTTGAGGGCGACGCCGGAGGCTGCGCCCGCGGCGGCCTCGGGGGACATGCCGGCGGCGATGTTCGCCGGGACCATCACGCTTATCATGCGGGGGACGAACTGGCTGACGATGCCGACCGTGACCATCCAGAGCAGGCCGAAGCCGAGGGAGATGAGCCACATGTCCTTATCCTTGAGGAGCTTTCCGATGGTGAAGGGGCTCTTGTACTCGGCCATCTCGGCGAGCTGAGCCTTCATCTGCTCGGAGGACTCGGCTATGTTGTCGGGATACGCGCCGACCTCCTCGGGATAGTTCTTGATCCAGAAGAAGGAGACGATGCCGAGGATAACGACGACTGCGCCGATGACGGCGGAGCCGCCGGGTATGCCGAGCTTCGTGCCGTAGAGGGCGCTGACGATGGCGGGGAAGGTGGCTGTGCAGAGCGGAGCGCCCATCGTCGCCCAGCCGAGGGCTATGCCCTTTTTGCGCGGGAACCAGTTGCCCATCAGCGTCGCCGTTGCGATGAGACCGAAAGCCATGGAGACGAAGGTGAAGGCGGTCAGGACGATGAGGTACATGACGGGCGTTTTGCAAATGCCGAAAATGCCGTAGAGCACGCCCGTGACGATCAGCGCCCAGGAGCACATCCGCCTGACGCCGGTCTTGATGACCATGCGCCCGAAGAGGATGCCGCCTATGATGCCTATGATGCCTGCCGGGGTCGCAAAGCCGAGTAGCACGTTGGAATCCATGCCGTATCTGGCCGCGAAAGCGTCGGGGTAGATGTTCAGTCCGTCGACGCAGAGGCCCGCCCAGAAATAGTACAGGAGCATCGTATAGATGATCATGCTCCAGCCGTATTTTCCGAAGCGGCTGTTGGTTAGCTGCTTAGAGTCGGGTTGTGAGTTCATGCAGGTCCTCCATTCAAATGTATTGATCCGTCGACGCCCGGCGCGGCGAAGACTTCAAAAAAAGCGCATATCGCCGCGGAATAATGACGGTTTTTATGCGCTCCATATGCTCATTATACTATATAAAGGACCGCACAACAAGGGCGAAGACGGGAGAAAATGAACAAATAATGAACAAAATGCGCAAAACGGGTCAAAAAAAGATATAACAAAGGCGCGGCGGGCGTGTTTTTGCCTGAAAAAGCAAATACTGCGAAAATTTACGCGGGATAAGCGGGCCTTAAGGAGCCATAATAGCGACGGGCAAAAAGCCCGAAGTTAAGTGAAGGGGAAAGAAAAATGTCCAGCAACAACAGCATCATGAATCCCGAATCCCGCGAGGCCATGGAGCGCTTCAAGATGGAGGCTGCCAACGAGGTCGGCGTTTCCCTCAAGAAGGGCTACAACGGCGATCTTACCAGCAGGCAGGCCGGCTCCGTCGGCGGCCAGATGGTCAAGAAAATGATCGACTCCTACGAGAAGACCATTAAGTAACTGTCCGTAAGGCGCGGCTCATGGTATTCGAGCCGAAAAAAGCGGGGCCTCCCGAAAAGGGGAGGCCCCGGCTTTTTTGACGGTTTAAAATCTTCTTCCGGAGCCGGAATAGGAGCTGCCGGAGGAGCTCGAGTATGAATGCGAATAGGAGCTCGAATGCGAGGAGCCGCCGCCGGAGCTTCGTCCGCTCCCGCCCGAATCCGTGCGTATCGGGGAATACTGCGAGGAGCTCGTCGTCTTTACGAACACGTCGCCGAGGCTCATGATAGATATGGCGGCGGGGATGAGATAGGCGTTGGCGTTTGTGCTGACGGCGGGGGTCTTCATGCGGGCCTTCGCGACCTTGCGGTCGACCGCGCCGAAGATGCAGCCGAGGAGGGCGCCGAACACGCCCGTGCCGCACCACGAACCGGCCGTCCTCGGGACGCGGCCCGTGCGCTCCATCCTGCCGACGAGGTCGAGCCATTCGTCGGCGGCCGCGTAGGCGTCTCCGCGCCCGAGCTTGCTTTCGCAGCGCGAGGTGAGCCGGTCGAAGTTGACGCTCGTCAGATGCTTGAGCCCCGCGCCGTACTCGTTTATGAGCGCGCTGCCGGAATATCTGTACATAGCCAGCAGGACGCCGTCATAGTCCTCTCCGAGGCCGTAGCCGTTGTAGTTATAAAATGCGTCGGCGTACTGCGGGCGGGTCATGCCGTAGGAATTGCCGCATAGGAGCACGACGACGTCAACGCCGAGCTTATCCGAGAGGGCGGAGGCCTTCTCCTCGAGCGCGGCGAGCTCCGACGCTGTGAGGACTCCAGCCTCGTCGACGACGCGGGAGGCGTAGGGGTCGTGCGTTCTGACGTAGCCCCTGTCGGGATACCATTCCGGAGCGAAGGGGATGCCCTTGAGGCAGAGCGTGCGGATGTTGTCCGCCCAGTCCATGACGCCGTAAGAGTAGTCGCCGCCTGCCATGAAGCCGTAGAGCTCGTCGTCGATCTCGTTGGCGTATTCCTCCGTATAAAGCGCGCGCGAATCGAGCCCGTGGACGGCCGTCCACCAGCCGCGATCATCCGGGTCCATGCAGATATAGAGGCAGAAGCCCTCGCGCTGTTCGCCGGTCCCGTAGCCGTTGAATTCAAAGTAGTCCGCCGAGCAGACGTCGTGGCCGAGGCCGTAGTCGGACATGTCCGTATAGACGACGACGTCCTTTCCGGTATCCTCGCGCACCTCGAGCAGCAGCCTGGTCAGATAGTCCTCGTCCTCGTCGGAAAAGATGTCCGCGTCGTCCCTGACGCGCGGCGCGTCGGAGTCGTGATACGGCTCAAAAGATGCGACGTCGATAGGGTACCACGTGGGCAGGTCCCCGCCCTCGCCGACGCGCGCGACGCCGCCGGGGTCGGGCGCGGCCCTGAGGCGCTCCGAGAGAGCCTTGAACGTGCCGTACATGACGCCGAATACGCCGTATTCCTCGCGGAAGCCGGTCGCGGTATGCCGGACGAACTTGAGGTCCACGCCGGAGATCTCCGCATCGCCGAAGCAGACGAGCGCATACTCCTCCGTGTCGGCGTCGTAGACCATCATGTAGCCGTCGTGCGTCTCGCCGACGCCGAAGCCGCAGTATTCATACAGAGATCCCGCTATGTCCTCGAGGCTGCGTCCTTCGCGGTGCGAGCTGTCGACCGTGAGCATGGTGAGGTCGACGCCGAACTCCTTTATAAATGCGATGCAGTCCTCGTCGAGACTTACCCCCTCCGTGTCGGAGAGCTCGCCCGTGAGGTCGACGGCGCGGTAGTAATCCTCGCTCCAGTCGCCTTCGGCAGACGCGCAGGGCGCGAGCAGGCAGAGAATGAAGAGCGCGAGCAGCGCGGCGGCTGCGATCCTTTTCATGGCGCTCACCTCCCCAGAAGATAGCGGACGAGCGCTATGACGAGCACGACGCCGAGGACGGCCGCCGCCCGCACGAGGAAGCGCTTTCGCGCGACGCCCTTGTCCGTCGGCAGCGAGCCGACGACCTTGCCGGTCTGCCCGTTGACGGCGAACTTATAGGTATTGCCGCGGTGGGCGATATCGAAGAGATAGACGGGGAAGAGCAGGTACTTGGCCTGCAGGTCGGCGGTCAGCTTCCCGCCCGTGCGCCGGACGGCGGCGTAGCCGGGCCCGGCATGGGCGTCGAGGTAGTCGTCCGCCGTCTTGCGCATACGCGCCTCCGCTCGGGCCGCCATGTCCTCCTTGGGGACGTCGAAGCGGTCCGCCACGAAGCCCGCGAGGTAGCGCGCATCGAAGGGACGTACGTCCGTCAGATCGAACGGCTCCATCGAGTCCATCAGCGCGTCGTCGATCTTGCCGCTGGCGTCGACGGGGAGCCCCTCAAAGCCGACGGATACGTCGCGCTTGAGGTCGTAGATATTCGTATCGGTGATGATGTAGTCGCCGGACCTGTGCGATTTTCCGCCTTTTTCGCCGTAGAAGGTCAGGCTGCCGAAGAGCCGCCCGCTGAAGACCCAGAAGGGGACGTAAACGCCCGTGACCTTGCCGACCGAGCTCTCGGAGAAGAAATTTTTCGGCAGAAGGACCTTGCCCTTGTAAAAACTCTGCAGCGCTTCGGGCAGCGCTTCTGGCGCGATGCGGAAGGGGATGACGCCGTCCGGCCTCAGCCCTCCGGAGACCTTGTCGGTCAGAACGATATTGTTCCTGCAGTACGGGCACGTAAGCGAGATCTGCTCGCTCGCGGCGATGATCTCGGCCCCGCAGGAGACGCAGTTATAGATGGGGAGCGATTCGGACGAGGGATCGTAGGCGTGGCTGCTGAGGTGCTCGAAGTCAAAGCCGTTGAATTCGGACCTGCGCTCGGGCTCTATCTGTATCGTCTTCCCGCAGTAGTCGCAGACGAGCAGCCCCGAGGCGGGACTGAATCTCATCGCGGCTCCGCAGGAAGGGCATTCATGCTCATGAACGGCGCCCATAAAGAGGCCCCCTTTCGCTCATTATATCTATTACAGTATAGCTTCGCCCGACCGTTCCCGCAAGAGAAAAAGTCCCTTCCCGGGGCGGGAAAGGGGCTAAAAGAGGAAAGGCGCGATGATAATTCATCGCGCCTTTCTGTTCGGAAAGAAGACGGGGGCTATCAGCCCTGCTTGGCGTTGTAATCGTCGATGGCTTCCTGATAGATGGCCAGGACTTCCTGACGGCCCATCTGATCAAGGGTCTTCTGGTAGTTATCCCAGTTGCTCATCGGGTTGGAGCCGTCCACGAAGCCGGCGAACTGCTCGGCGACGTAGGTGATGAGGTCGGCGCGATACTTGCCGACTTCCTCGGACTGCTCGGTGCTCAGGCGGACGCCGAGAGGCAGAGCGCCGGCACGGTCATAGTGCTCCTTGTCGAAGTTGGTCCAGAACTCGATGGCTTCCATGGCGAAGTGGCCATCCTCATTGAGGTACTGGGAATCCTCGACGCACATAAGGGCCTCGACAAGGCGGGAAGCGGTGTAAAGGCTCATGAGAGCGGAAAGCTCCATTCCGTCGGGCTTGCTGAGGGCCCACTCGGTGTTGTGGCGGACGCCGTCGGCGTCCTTCTCAACGACGAGACCCTCGGGACCGTAGGCGAAGAGCTCCCAGCCGTTGGGGGCGAAGCGGAAGTCGCACCACTTGAGGCAGAGCTCGACGTCGTGGTTCTTGGCGGCGACGCAGATGTTGCCGGTGGCGGTACGGCTGCGGACGGTACCGGCGTGGACGACCTGGTCCTCAGTCTGGAGGGGCTTCTGGACAGGCTGCCAATCGCAGTTCGGGTCGGTGGTCTGCTTGTTGGTGTCCTTGTAGGTGGGGGAAATGCCCTGATAGAAGGTCTCGCTGTTATAGGTGTGAGCGGAGAAAGCCTGACCGAAGAAGTAAGCCTGCCAGTCGGGGTTGACGAGCTTCTCGGAGAAGAGCTTGCTCATGTACTCGGCATACTGTCTGTCGCCTTCGGAGGTGCAGCCCATGACCAGCTCGCCGTCGCGGTAGAATATGACCGGGAGAGCGATGGTGGTGATGACGGAGATGTTCTCGAAGGAGTTGAACTGCCAGTAGTGGTTGGTCTCGATCATGGAGCTCATCCACATCGGGAACTCGACGGAGTCGATGGCGGACTTGATGCCCTTGAGGGCCTCATAGAAGTCGTCCCAGGTCTTCAGGTCGGAAGGCTGCTTGCCGATCTTGGCGAGCATGTCGGCGCGGACGCCCCAGCCGGTATCGGTCTGGATGGGGTCGGCCCACATGGACCAGATGACGGGAACGAGGTCGTCCTCATAGAAGACGGACTCGTAGGTGGCCTTGTCGCTGGGATCGCGCCACTTGGCCTGATAGAGGTAGTTGGGCATGCAATCCTTGTAATCAAGGACGTTGACGAAATAGCCGTCCTCGACCATCTGCAGCGGGGTGCCGGGATAGTACGCGGTCGCGTAGTGCATCATGTCTGACAGATCGTCGGAGGCGAGCAGGACGCCGAACATTTCCTGACGGCTGCCGTTGGGGATGTTCTGATACTCAACGTTGACTCCGGTCTTTGCCTTGATGGCCTGCGGGAGCTCGGTGTCGCCGTATTCCTTGTCCGCGGGGATGTACTGCGGGGAATAGGTGGACCACCAGTAGGTCAGAACGGTCTCTTCATCGTCGGTGAGGGGCAGGGGCCACTCATAGGGCTCCTTGCAGATGCCCTTGTCGTCAACGGCGAAGGGGCCTTCCGGAGTAGCCGGGGTATCCGGGGTGTCCGGAGTGTCGGGGTTGCTCGGCGTGTCAGGCGTGGACGGATTGCTCGGAGTGTCGGGCGTCGACGGCGTAGACGGGGTATTGCCGCAGGCGGCGAACAGAGCAAGCACGAAGACGACTGCAAGCACGAGCGCGAGGATCTTCTTCACTTGTCTTATCTCCTTTCGAAATTGTTGCGAAATGTTTTCGCAATTAACTATCGCATTATAAAATTATTTAATATATTAATCAATAGGCAGTTAAACAATTTGCCACTCTGGCACAAAATGTGCCGGAGCGGCTGAAAACGTACGCAAATAAAAAAGTCCCTTCCCGGAGCGGGAAGAGGCTTGAAGGGCGGGAAGGGACTAAAAAGGGAAAGGCGCAGTCATGTGACTGCGCCTTTCCGGAAAGATGACGAATTATCAGCCCTGCTTGGCGTTGTAATCTTCAACGGCCTCGGCGTAGATCTTGAGGACTTCCTGACGGCCCATCTGATCAAGGGTCTTCTGATAGTTGTCCCACTCACTCAGCGGGGTGGAGCCATCCACGAAGCCGGAGAACTTCTCGGCGACGTAGGTGATGAGGTCGGCACGATACTTTCCGACTTCCTCAGACTGCTCGGTGCTCAGGCGGACGCCCATGGGCAGCGCGCCGGCACGGTCATAGTGCTCCTTGTCGAAGTTGGTCCAGTACTCGATGGCTTCCATGGCGAAGTGGCCGTTCTCGCCGAGATACTGGGCGTCGGTGACGGCCAGCAGGCACTCGGTGAGACGAGAGGTGGTGTAGACGCTCATCAGAGCGGCAAGCTCCATGCCGTCGGGCTTGCTGAGCGCCCACTCGGTGTTGTGGCGGACGCCGTCGGCATCCTTGTAGATGACCTTGCCATCAGGACCATAGGCGAAGAGTTCCCAACCGTTGGGATCGAAGCGATAGTCGATCCACTTGAGGCAGAGCTCGACGTCGTGGTTCTTGGCGGCGACGCAGATGTTACCGGTGGAGGTACGGCTGCGGACGGTACCGGCGTGGACGACCTGATCGGCGGTCACGAGGGGCTTATGGACAGGCTGCCAATCGCAGTTCGGATCGTCGGTCTTCTCGTTGGTGTCCTTGTAGTTCGGGGAAATGCCCTGATAGAAGGTCTCGTTGGCATAGGTCTGAGCCGTGAAGGTGGCGAAGAAGTAGGTCTGCCAGTCGGGGTTGACGAGCTTCTCACCGAAGAGCTTGCTCATGAACTCAGCGAACTGCCTGTCGCCTTCGGAGGTGCAGCCCATGACCAATTCGCCGTCACGATAATAGATGATCGGGAGGGCGATGGTGGTGATGACGGAGACGTTCTCGAAGGAGTTGAACTGCCAGTAGTGGTTGGTCTCGATCATGGAGCTCATCCACATCGGGAACTCAACGGTGTCGATGGCGGACTTGATGCCTCTGAGGGCCTCATAGAAATCGTCCCAGGTGTTCAGATCGGAAGGCTTCTTGCCGATCTTGGCAAGCATGTCGGCGCGGACGCCCCAGCCGGTATCGGTCTGGATGGGCTCTTTCCAGAGGGACCAGATAACGGGAACGAGATCATCCTCATAGAAGACGGACTCATAGGTCGCCTTGTCGGAGGGATCCTTCCACTTGGACTGGTACAGGTAGTTGGGCATGCAATCCTTGTAGTCAAGGACGTTGACGAAGTAGCCGTCCTCGACCATCTGCAGCGGGGTGCCGGGATAGTACGCGGTCGCGTAGTGCATCATGTCTGACAGGTCGTCGGAGGCGAGCAGGACGCCGAACATTTCCTGACGGCTGCCGTTGGGGATGTTCTGCCATTCGACGTTGACGCCGGTGCGCTTAAGGATCTCCTGCGGGAGATCGGTGTCCTGATATTCCTTGTCCGCGGGGATGTACTGCGGGGAATAGGTGGACCACCAGTACGTCAGAACGGTGTCGTTGTCTTCGGTGAGGGGCAGGGGCCACTCATACGGCTCCTTGGCGATGCCCTTCTCATCGACCGCGAAGGGACCTTCCGGAGTAGCCGGGGTGTCCGGGGTATCCGGAGTGCTCGGGTTGCTCGGCGTATCAGGCGTGGACGGATTGCTCGGAGTGTCGGGCGTCGACGGCGTAGACGGGGTATTGCCGCAGGCGGCGAACAGAGCAAGCACGAAGACGACTGCAAGCACGAGCGCAAAGATCTTCTTCACTTGGTTTGTCTCCTTTCCGAATTTTTACGAAATTATTTCGTAAATTTATTTTTATTATAAAATCCCGAGGCAGATTTGGCAAGAGACATATTATATTATAATCACCTTAAAATATGCCATTTTGGCACACGTATTGCCAGAGGATGGCAATACGTGAAAAACATGGCAAAAAAAGAAAAGGCGCGATGAAAATCATCGCGCCTTTTTCCCGAAAGGAGATTAGCCGGCCCTCTTGGCGTTGTAATCTTCGACCGCTTCACGATATAGGGCGAGCACTTCCTGACGGCCCATCTGGTCGAGGGCTGCCTGGTAGCTGTCCCATTCGCTCATCGGCTTTGACCCGTCGATAAAGCTTGAATACTGCTCGGCGACGAACGTGATGATGTCGGCGCGGTATTTGTTGACTTCCTCGCTCTGCTCCGTGGAGAGACGGACGCCGACGGGAAGAGCGCCTGCGCGGTCATAGTGCTGCCTGTCGAATTCGGTCCAGAACTCGACGGCCTCGAGGGCAAACTTGCCGTTCTCGTTTAGATACTGCGTATCAAGGACCGTCAGCAGAGCTTCGGTCATGCGGGAAGAGGTATAGACGGCTATGAGTCCCGGGAGCTCCATCCCGTCGGGATTGTTGAGCGCCCAGTCGGTGTTGCGGCGCGTGCCGTCGGGGAGCTTCTCGATGATGAGGCCCTCGGGCCCGTAGGCGAAGAGCTCCCAGCCGTTGGGGGCGAAGCGGAAGTCGCACCACTTCAGGCAGAGCTCTACATCGTGGTTCTTGGCGGCGACACAGATGTTGCCTGCGGAGGTACGGTTGCGGATGGTGCCGGCGTGAACGACCTGATCTTCGGTCACTAGAGGCTTGCCGACGGGCTGCCAGTCGCAGTTAGGGTCGTCGGTCTTGGCGTTGGTGTCCTTGTATGTCGGCTGAATGCCCTGCCAGAAGGTCTGGTTGCTGTAGGTGCGGTCATAGAAGGTAGCGAAGAAGTAGGTCTGCCAGTCCGGGTTGACGAGCTTTTCGGCGAAGAGCTGGCTCATGTACTCGGCAAATTGTCTGTCGCCCTCGGAGGAGCAGCCCATGACCAGCTCGCCGTCTCTGTAATAGAACATCGGCAGATCGATCAGGGTGACGACGCTGATGTTCTCGAAGGAGTTGAACTGCCAGTAGTGGTTGGATTCGATCATCGAGCTCACCCACATCGGAAACTCGACTGTGTCGATAGCGGACTTGATGCCCTTGAGGGCCTCGTGAAAATCGTCCCATGTCTTCAGATCTTCGGGCTTTTTGCCTATCTTGGCAAGCATGTCGGCGCGGACGCCCCAGCCGACGTCGGTCTCTATCGGATCCTTGCTCAGGGACCATATAGCGGGAATCACGTTGTCCTCATAGAAGACGCCCTCGTATGTCGCCCTGTCGTCAGGGTACTTCCATTTAGCCTGATAGAGGTAGTTGGGCATGCAGTCTTTGTAGTCGAGAATGTTGACGAAGTAGCCGTCCTCGACCATCTGCAGCGGGGTGCCGGGATAGTACGCGGTTGCGTAGTGCATCATGTCTGACAGGTCGTCGGACGCGAGCAGAACGCCGAAGACGTCCTTGCGGGTGGCATACGGGATGTTCTGCCATTCGACGTTGACGCCCGTCATTTCCCTGATGGCGACGGGAAGCGCGGTGTCGCCGTATTCCTTGTCCGCGGGTATGTACTGCGGGGAATACGTTGACCACCAGTAGGTCAGAACTTTGTCGTCATCGTCGGTCAGCGGGAGGGGCCACTCATAGGGCTCCTTGGCGATCCCGACTTCGTCGACGGCGTAGGGACCGTCGGAGGAGCCGGGGGTGTCGGGGGTATCCGGGGTGTTCGGATTGCTCGGAGTGTCGGGCGTCGCCGGCTTCGGGGTGTTGCCGCAGGCGGCGAACAGAGCAAGCACGAAGACGACTGCGAGCACGAGGGCCAAGATCTTCTTCACTGGGGAATGCCTCCTTCCTTTTTTACGAAAATGTTTCGTAAATGATACCATTATCATACGATATGCCCAAAAAATAAGCAATAGATTTTACAAAATTTGCATATATGGCACAAAGTATGCCAGAGGACAAAAAAAGAAAAGGCGCGATGACTTTTCATCGCGCCTTTTCCCGAAAGGAGCTTAGCCGGCCTTGCGGGCAAGGTAATCGTCGTAGGCTTCCTGATAGACAGCGAGGACTTCCTGACGTCCGAGCTGATCCAGAGTATCCTGGTAATTCTGCCACTCGTCGAAGGACTTGCTGCCGATTATGAAGCTGCCGTAGTTCTCGGCGATGTAGGTGGCGAGGTCGGTGCGGTACTTGGCGACCTCGGCGGACTGATCGACGTCGAGACGCACGCCCAGAGGCAACGCGCCGGCGCGGTCGTAGTGCTTTTCATCGAACTTGGTCCAGTAATCGCAGGCGGCAAGGGCGGGCTCGCCGGCGGGGTTGAGGAGCGCGGCGTCGGGCACGCAGATGCCCGGCTCGACCATGCGGCTGGAGGTGTAGATGGAAACGAGGGCGGCCAGATCCATGCCGTCGGGCTCGCTGAGGGACCACTCGGTGTTGTGGCGGACGCCGTTGGCGTCTTTCTCAACGATGATGCCGTCCGCGCCGTAGGCGAAGAGCTCCCAGCCGGAGGGGCTGTAGCGGTAGTCGATCCACTTCATCGCGAGCTCGAGGTTCTTGTTCTTGGTGGCGAAGCCGCAGTTACCGGTGGTGGTACGGCTGCGGATCGTGCCGGCGTGAACGACCTGATCCTCGGTCACGAGGGGCTTGTCGACGGGGACCCAGTTGCAGTTCGGGTCGGTGGAGTTGACGTTGTAGTCAACGACGGAGGTGGCGCCGACGCTCTGCCAGAAGGTCTCGTTGTTGAGGGAGTGGGCCTTGAAGACCTGAGCATAGAAGTAGCTCTGCCAATCCTGGTTGAGGAGCTTCTCCTTGTAGTAGTAATTCAGCTGCTGGGCGAACTGCTTGTCGCCTTCGGAGGTGCAGCCTATCTCAAGCTTGCCTTCCCTGAAGTAGATCGGGGGCAGGGAGGTAAAGAGCAGGCAGACGTTCTCGAAGGAGTTGAACTGCCAGTAGTTGTTGATCTCGATCATTTCAGCCAGCCAGAGGGGGAACTCGACGGTGTCGATCGCGCTCTTGACGGCCTTCATCGCTTCGGTGAAGTCGTCCCAGGTGTGGAGATCAGAGGCCTTCAGGCCGACCTTGTCGAGCATATCCTGACGGACGCAGAAGCCGGAGTCTGTGACGACGTGATCGTCCCACATGACGTGAGCCAGAGGAACCATCGTGTCGGTGTAGTAAACGGACTCATAGGTGGCCGTGTCCTCGGGATGCTCCCACTTGCCGCGGTAGAGGTAGTTGGGCATCCACTCTTTGTGGTCGTAGATGTTGACGAAGTAGCCGTCTTCGATCATCGCAAGAGTGCCCTTGGGATAGTAGTTGGCGCAGGCCATGATGTCGCAGAGGTCGTCGGAGGCGACGAGGACGCCGAAGGTATCCTGACGGCTGGTCGACGGGACGTTGATGTACTCAACGTGCACGCCGGTGCGCTTGAGGACTTCCTGAGGCAGCGGGGTGTCGCCGTATTCCTGACCGTCGGGGATCAGCTGCGGGGAGAAGGTGCACCACCAGTAGGAGAGGATGGTGTCGTCGTCCTCGGTGGTCAGCGGGAGCTCGTAGTCATAGGGCTCCATGGGGATCCCCAGCTCGTCGACCTTATAGGGGAGGCCGGAATCGGACGGGGTGTCCGGAGTGTCGGGGGTGCCCGGAGTATCCGGAGTGCCCGGAGTTCCCTGATCGGTCGGGTTCGCGGGGGTCGGATTGTTCGAGTTGGTGCCGCAGGCCGCGAACAGTCCGAGGACGAAGAGAACGGCCAGCACCAGTGCAAGAACTTTCTTCACTTGGTTAAGTCTCCTTTCGAAAAGAATTGCTTTTTGAGATTTGCAGGAACTGTGTCTTTTTTCCTACGCAAATATTATAGAATTGTTAAGTAAAGAAAACAAGATACAAGATGCAAAAAAGAGTGCCATATTGGCACATAGTATGCCAAAAGGCGCGGCGGATAAGTTCCGCCGCGCCTTTTTTTCGGGTCAGTCGTCAATGACAGTGGTCATCAGCCTATTTTAGCCAGATAGTCGTCGTAAGCCTCCTGATAGGCCGCGAGTATCTCTTTCAGGCCCATCTGCTCGAGGGTCTTTTGATAGTTGCCCCACTCGCTCATCGGCGTCGAGCCGTCGACGAAGCTCGCGAAGGTCTCGGCAACGTAGGTTATGATGTCGGCGCGGTATTTGTTGACTTCCTCGCTCTGCTCCGTGGAGAGGCGAACGCCGATGGGAAGAGCGCCCGCGCGGTCATAGTGCTGCCTGTCGAACTCGGTCCAGAACTCGACGGCGGCGATGGCGGATTCTCCGTCCGGATTGAGGAGCTGAACGTCATACACGCAGATGCAGGGATCGAGGAAGCGGCTTGCCGTGTAGATCGACACGAGGCCGGAAAGCTCGATGCCGTCGGGATTGCTCAGCGCCCATTCGGTGTTGTGGCGCACGCCGTTCTCGTCTTTATAGACGATCAGACCTTCCGGACCGTAGGAGAAGAGCTCCCAGCCGCTCGGGCTGTAGTGATAGTCTATCCACTTCATGCAGAGCTCGATATTCGTGTTCTTGACGGAGACGGCGCAGTTGCCCGTGCTCGTGCGGCTCCTTATCGTGCCCGCATGGACTACCTGATCGGCGGTGACGAGGGGCTTTCCGACGGGGATCCAGTTGCAGTTCGGGTCGGAGCAGTTCTTGTTGACTTTCTCGAAGGTCGTGCCGTGGCCCTGCCAGAAGACCTCGTTGTTGAGGGTGTGCGCCTCGAAGGCCTGAGCGAAGTAGTAGCCCTGCCAGTCGGGGTTGACCATCTTCTCGGCAAAGAGGGAGCTGATTTTCTCGGCGAACTGCCTGTCGCCCTCGGAGGTGCAGCCCATGACGAGCTCGCCGTCGCGGAAGAAGACGGGCGGCATCGCTATCGTCGTGATGACGCTGATGTTCTCGAAGGAGTTGAAGTACCAGTAGTTATTGGTCTCGATCATGGCGCTCATCCAGAGCGGGAATTCGACGGTGTCGATCGCGGATTTGACGGCGCGCATCGCTTCAACATAGTCGTCCCACGTCTTGAGATCCTCGGACTTCATGCCGACCTTGTCGAGGAAGTCCTGACGCACGCAGTAGCCCGTGTCGGTAACGATGCTGCCTTCCCAGAGGACCCACGCTACCGGGATAAGATCGTCCTCATAGAAGACGGATTCGTAGGTCGCCCTGTCGTCAGGGTCGGCCCACTTGGACTGATACAGGTAGTTCGGCATGTATTCCCTGTAGTCGTAGATATTGGCGAAGTAGCCGTCTTCGACCATCTGGAGGGCCGTGCCGGGATAGTACGCGGTCGCGTAGGTCATCATGTCGCAGAGGTCGTCTGCGGCCAGAAGGATCGAGAACGTCTCCTTGCGCGACGTGGAGGGAACGTAGACGTATTCGATCTTTACGCCCGTGCGTTTTTCGACCTCGATGGGGAGGTCCGTGTCGCCGTACTCCTTGTCGGCCGGGATGTACTGCGGAGAGCTCGTGGTCCACCAATAGGTGAGAGGCGTGTCATGGTCGTCCGTAAGAGGCAGCGGCCAGTCGTACGGCTCCATGGCTATCCCGACTTCGTCGACCTTGAAGGGCGTTTCGGGAACGTCGGGAGCGTCCGGGGTGTCGGGAGAATCGGGAGTGCCGGGCGTCTGTGAGCCGTCCGGGGCGGAGGTCGGGGCCTGAGTCGGAGTCGTGCCGCCGTTCGTGCCGCAGGCAGAGAATAAAGTGAGCACGAGGATGACGGCCAGAATGATTATTGATACCTTTTTCACGTTGCGATCTCCTTTCTTAATCGTTTTATAATTCTATTATAGGAAGACCGCGGAACCGAAAACAAGAGAGAATGCTCCGGGCGCGTGTGCCGATATGGCACACATAGTGCGCCGTTTCCGGCATACCCGTTGCGGCTTGCTCCGGCTGCTCCGCGGTCTTTTGCGAATGAGCGGAAAAAGGCTTGAAAATTTTCCGGGAAAAATGCAAAAAGGTTATCTGCGGATAACAAAACGGTCATTTGACGCAGCGCCTTTACGGACAAAAAACGGGCCCGGGAGGCATGTTCCCGGGCCCGTTTTGAAAACACAAAGGGACAGATCGAACTCATCTCGCGGGGCCGGAGAAAAGGTCCTCCGGGTCGATGAGCTCGCCGTTTTTGAGCATCTCGAAATGCAGGTGGCAGACGTCGGCGGCTTCGGAGAGCGCGGTCGCCCCGACGGAGCCTATCGTCTGACCCATCGTGACGGCGTCGCCCTCGGATACGGTCGGGAGGGCGGCGAGATTGGCGTATACGCTCGTGAGCTCGCCGCCATGGTCTATGACGACGGTCGTGCCGAGCATGACGTCCTCGCGCACCTCGCGCACGACTCCGTCCGCGACTGCGACGACCTTCGCTCCCAGCGCCGCCGCGTAATCCGCGCCGGTGTGGACGCGCCAGTCGGCCATCGCCCTGCTGTAGACCAGCGCCTCAACGGAAAACGGCGTCTCCAGCGTCCCCGCGACGGGTCTTACGAAGGCCGTCGGCGCCGTGGAAGAGGGCTTGTCCTCGGATAGAGCCGTGGTCGGCGCGGGCGTCGGAGTCGGCGCGGGAGTAGGCGCGGGCGTCGCGGTCGGCTTGACCGATGGCGCCGCGGTCACGGGCGGCACGGGCGCAACTTCGGCCGTCGTCTTCGGTACGGCAGTCGGGCGCTGAGGCGAGGTCGGCTTTGCCGTGGCGACGCTCATGACGGGCTCCGCCTCTTCCTGCGCGCGCTTGAGAGAGGCCGAGACGATGCGGGTCGTGACTCCCGCGAGCAGCGCGAGTCCGAGCAGCAGGGCTATGATGGGCGCGCCGCGTCCGAATCGGCGCTTTTTGCTGTTTTCTTCGTTATTCATCGTAAACGCTCCTTTTTGCATAAAAAACTCTCCGCTGCCATTATTGACAGCGGAGAAGAGTTTTATTCCGTGAGCGTTAAAGCTCCGCAACGGCCGTGCGGACCTGATTGGAGAAGTAGAGCGAGCCGAGCGCGGCGCAGACCCCGTCGGGACCGGCCTTTTCCGCGACCCACCGCACCCCGTCCGCTATCGTATCGAACGGGACTGCGGGCACTCCCGTCCTCTCGGTCAGCAGAGCGGCGAGCTCGGCGGGCTTCATTGCGCGGGAGTTGGGCGGCTCGACGGCGGCGAAGCCGGCGGCCATCGGCCCGAGCAGGGACGCTATGCCCGCGACGTCCTTGTCGGCCATGACGCCGACGAGGAACCAGAGCTTTCTGCCGGGAAAATGGAGCTTAATCGACTCGACCGTGACCTGCATCCCCTGCGGGTTGTGGCTCCCGTCGAGAATGAAGATCGGATCGCGGCGCAGCAGCTCAAAGCGGCCCGGCCAGCGGACGTTTTTCAGCCCCTCGCGCAGAGCGTCCTCGGAGATGTATATCCCGCGCTCACGCAGGACGTCGACCGTCGTGACGGCGAGAGCGGCGTTTTTCGGCTGATATGAGCCGGCGAGCGGGATGAAGAGGTCCTTTCGCGGCCCGAAGTCGAAGGTGATCCCGTCGAGCTCCGAGCACGTCACGTTGAGCGCCGAGAAGTCCGGGCGCCTGACCCTGCAGCCGTTTCCCGCCGCGACCTCTTCGAAGACGGCCTCGGCCTCGGGCTCGTTAGCATAACTCACGACGCTGCAGCCGGGCTTTATGATGCCGGCCTTGACGCGGGCTATGGCGTCCAGCGTCTTGCCGAGGACGGCCGTGTGCTCGAGAGCCATCGCGCAAATGACGGCGGCCTCGGGGGCGGGAATGACGTTTGTCGCGTCCCACGCGCCGCCCATGCCGACCTCGATGACGGCGAACTCGCAGCCGACCTTGGCAAAGTGCCAAAAGGCGATCGCCGTCTCCAGCTCGAACTGGCTCGGCGCGTCCTCCATCGCGTCCGCGACGGGGCGTATCGCCTCGACGGCGTCCGCCAGATCGGCGTCGGAGATGTACTCTCCGCCGACCTGCACGCGCTCGTTCCAGCAAATGACGTAGGGCGAGGTGTAAAGCCCGGTCCTGTACCCGGCGGCGGTGAGGACGGAGGCCAGACAGGAGGAGACGCTGCCCTTGCCGTTAGTGCCGGTGACGTGGATGCAGCGGAACTTCTTCTCGGGCTCTCCGAGCCCGTTGAGCAGGGCGCGCATCCTCTCGAGCCCGGGCTTGAAGCCCTGAAACTTATCCTGCGATATATATTCCAGCGGAGTCATTTCTTATAAATCCCCTTGAGGCCCTGCTGAATGGCGGAATTCTTAAAGAGCATGCGCAGGACGATGAACTCTATCGTCCCCGCGACGGCGGAGAAGCCGAGCCCTATGAAGACGCCCCACCACGGCATGCCGAACATGACTATCTTCGCGATGCTCTTGATGGCGACCTGACCGATGAGATGGCCGGCTATGATCGAGGCGGCTATGCGCCAGTTGTCGCTCTTGAAGGAGACGTGGTGGCTTATGAGGCCCGCGAAGAAGCCGACTGCCGCCGCGCCGACCGTGATTAACGGATTGACGGCGGGATTGGTGGAGCAGAGACAGCTCACGACGTCCTCGCAGATGCCGACTGCGGCTCCGGCGAAGGGACCGAAGGCTATCGCCGCGAAGAAGACGGGCAGGTTTTCAAGCGTGAAGCGGTAGTAGATGCCGAAGGTGAGAAAGTTCTTGCAGAGGATGCCGATGACGACGCCCATCGCGACCAGCATGGCGCAGATCGTTATGACCTTGACGCGCCCGAGGACGCGGATGTCCTCGCCGAAGGTCGTACGCTTCTTCAAAATGTATCCCTCCCGAAATATGCGCGTACCACGCATTCCTGATAGAGCGAGCCGAATATGACTATCCTGTCGTCCGGCGCGGCCTCGGCGAGGACGGTGTCGAGCGCCCCGGGGATGTCGGCGCAGGCCGTCACGGGCACGTCGGCGTGCTTTCTTATCTCGTCCGCGAGCGCCTCGCCCGAGAGAGCGCGGTAGCTCGGCGGGGTGACGGTGTAAAAGCTCTTTGCAAACGGCGCGGCGATGGCGATGTCGCCGGAATAGTCCTTGTCGGCGAGAACGCCGAGCACGAACGTGAACTTCTCTCCGGGGAAGAGCTGCTCAAGGCTCTCGCAGAGCGCCTCGACGCCCTGCGGATTGTGCGCTCCGTCGACGATGACGACGGGGTCTTTCCGCAGCAGCTCCATGCGGCCGGGCCAGTAGGCGTCGCGCAGGCCGTCGCGGAGGTTTTCCTCGGTTATGTGGAAGCCCTTGTCGCGCAGGACGTCGCAGGCCTCGATGGCGACGGTGACGTTGCCTATCTGATACTTTCCGAGAAGGGAGATAAAGAGGTCCTCGCGCTGCTTATAGTCAAAGCGCGTGCCCTCGACGCCGACGGAGGTTATCTTCGCAAGCGAGGAGTCTGCCAGGAACATGCGGCAGCCCCTCTCGCGGCAGGTATCTTCAAATACCTTCTCGACGTTCTCGCTCTGCCCGTAGACGACGACGTCTCCGCCGGGCTTGATTATCCCGGCCTTCTCTCCGGCGATGGCCTCGAGAGTGTCGCCGAGAAATTCCATGTGATCGAAGCCGATGTTCATGATGAGCGCGACGTCGGGCGTCCTAATGACGTTGGTCGCGTCGAGCCTGCCGCCCATGCCGACCTCGAGCACGACTACGTCGCACTCCGTGCGGGCGAACCACATGAAGCCGAGCGCCGTGATGAGCTCGAATATCGTCGGCCTGCGAAAGCCCATCGCCATGATCTCGTCGGTCGCGGCGGCGATCTCGGTCGTTATCTCGGCGAGCTCGTCGTCGGGTATCTGCACGCCGTCTACCTGGATGCGCTCGTTGAACCTCTGGATGAAGGGGGAGGTGTAGAGCCCCGTGCGGTAGCCCGCCTTGCGCAGGACGGAGGCCATGAACGCCGAGGCGGAGCCTTTCCCGTTCGTGCCCGCGACGTGGACGTAGTGCGGGACCTTCTCCTGCGGATCGCCGAGCTTGGCGAGCAGGTTCTCCATGACGTTGCGTTCCCAGACCGCGCCGGGATTGGGCGTGTCGAGGATAAAGTGCAGGGATTCGTCGTAGTTCATGTTCAACGCCTCGTTTCTTTTTGATCGAAGCCGCGGGAAAAAACAAAGACGCCTTTCCCCGCGCCGACACGGGAAAAGACGCCATAAAGCGCATGTCCTGTTCGTGTCAGCGGACGCGGCTTAGCAACACAAACGCATCTGCGTTTTTCGTCCGTGGGCGACTTCCCATCCCGGCGGCACTTGATGCGCTAAGCCTACTCTGACTTTGTGATTCAATTTTATCATAGCGCGGGCGATTGTCAATAGAAAATTGGGAGAAATCGGGGGCTTCAGACGGGCTTCGCGCTCCCGCCGCGCGCCCGCGCCAGAGTGAGCGCGAGATCGCATATCTCCTCGCACGCGCCGGGCATATACAGCCTGTCGAGAGCTTCGCTCATCGCGGCCAGACGCGCCTTGTCCGCGAGCAGCGCGGCGGCCTCCGCGGCGACGAGTCCCGCCGCGGGCCGGAAGGCCCCGCCCCGGGCGATGAGAAAGTCCCCGTTTCGCTCCTCCTGCCCCGGAATGGAGGGCGAGAGGACGGCGGGCAGGCGCTTAGCTATGAGCTCCGTAACGGTGAGGCCGCCCGCCTTCGTCACGATGAGGTCGGCCGCGTCCATGCACAGGGCGACGCGGTCGGTAAAGCCGAGGGCGAGGAGCGGGCCGTCGAGCCTCTCGAGCTTCTTTTTCAGCGCTTCGTTATTGCCGCAGACGCAGATCGTCTGTATACCTCCGGCGAGAAGCTCCGAGACGGTCGCGTACATGTTCCCGTAGCCCATCGAGCCGCCCATGACGAGGACGGTATCGCGCTCCGGATCGAGCCCGAGGGCGCGCCTTGCCTCGTCGGCAGGCAGAGAGCTCAGAAATTCCCGCCTGACGGGAAGGCCAGTCGCGACCGCGTTTTTGACGCCCTTTGCCTCCGCTTCGCCGAGCAGCAGCGGGGAGGGGAAGCATATCGCCGAGAGAGAGGTGGAGTCCTCGATGAAGGGCTGGATGCACCAGTCCGTGACGAGCGCGACGACGGGGACGGAAAGCTCCCCGCGCTTTATGAGCGTATCGAGCGCATGTGCTGCGAAGGGGTGCACCGAGACGACGACGTCGGTCTCGCCTATGGCCGCCCCGAGGCAGTCCGCGACGTAAGATTGCCGCGTCGCCGCCGAGGCCGCTCGCCGCGCGCCGGGGTACTCCTCGAGCATGCGGTAGACCCTGCTGTAGCCGCGCCTCATGCGCTGCGAGACGAAGAGATAGCTCCGCTCGACGAAGCGGCGCGCATAGCGCCCGCAGCATGAATAAAGGTCGACTGCGGTCGTCTCTGCGCCGAGCTCCGCCATGCGCTCGCAAAGGGCCTGCATAGCTGAATTGTGTCCGCCGCCCGTGGAGGCGCTGACTATGGTCACATTCATGGAAAAGCTCCGAATAAAAGATTGAAAAGGGCTCTATAATGGTATATAATAACTTGAATTGATTGGGAGGGAACGCACGGTGTCTTCCGAAGGCTTCGTTAAATATATGGCTCCCGGCGCGAGGGGCCACCTCGTCGGCATAGGCGGCGTATCCATGTCGCCGCTGGCCGAGGTGCTCGCCCGCCGCGGGCTCAGGATATCCGGCTCCGATATTCGCGAAAGCGATACGACCCGCCATCTCGCGGAGCTGGGTATAGACGTTAAGATAGGTCACGCGCCCGAGAATATAGACGGCGCCGAGTTCATCGTCAGGACGGCCGCCGCCCGCGACGACAACGTCGAGATAGCCGAGGCGCGCCGCCTCGGCGTCCCCGTTTTCGAGCGGGCCGAGGCTTGGGGCGCGATAATGCGCGAATATAAAAACGCGATCTGCATCTCCGGCACGCACGGGAAGACGACCACGACCAGCATGGTGACGCATATCCTCATGGCCGCTCAGAAGGACCCGACCGTCATGATAGGGGGGACGCTGCCCCTCCTGCACTCGTGCTACAGAGTCGGCCACGGCGAGACCATTGTACTTGAATCCTGCGAATATTACAACTCTTTCCACAGCTTTTTCCCGACCGTCGCCGTCGTTTTGAACGTCGACGAGGACCATCTCGATTTCTTCAAGGACATCGAGGACATCAAGCGCTCGTTCCGCAAATTCTGCGAGCTGACCCCGCCGGACGGGACGGTCGTTTATAACGCCGACGACGCCAATACCGTCTCCGCCCTTGAGGGCATAGACCGCCGTACCTTTACCTTCGGCCTCAGCGAGACCGCCGACGTGCGCGCCGTCGATATAGAGCTCGGCAGGGAGACCTCCTTCACAGTCATATACAAGGACGTGGAGTTCTGCCGCCTGAAGCTCCGCCTGACGGGCCTTCACAACGTCAAGAACGCGCTCGCCGCCATAGCCGTCGCGATAAGCGGACATATCCCCGCCTCCGCCGTCGTCGAGGGGCTGACGGCCTTTTCCGGCGCCGACCGCCGCCTCCAGTTCAAGGGGAAGATAAACGGCGCCGACATTTACGACGACTACGCCCACAATCCCGGCGAGCTCGACGCGCTCTTCGCCGCCGTCGACCGCATGGGCTACAAGCGCGTCGTCTGCGCCTTCCAGCCGCACACGTATTCGCGCACGAAGCTCCTCATGGAGGACTTCGTCAAGCAGCTCTCCAAGCCCGACGTGCTCGTGCTCGCGGAGATATACGCCGCGCGCGAGACCAACACCTTCGGCATAAGCTCGCGCGACCTGCAGGCGAGGCTCCCCGGCTCGTCCTACTGCGCCGACCTCGGCGAGCTGGAAAAGAAGCTGCGCGAGATAGCCTCCCCCGGCGACATCATCCTGACCGTCGGCGCGGGCGATGTATACAGAGTCGGCGAGAAGCTGGCGGAGTAAGATCAGGGCGGGCCCCGGCGGGCCCGCCTTTTCAATAAGCAAATAAGAAAGAGGTAAACATATGGCATACGAGCTCAAGTACATCACCGAATTCGAAGTCGGCCAGAAGGGGACCTTCACCAAGACGATAACCGATGCCGACGTCCTCATGTTCGGCGCCGTTTCAGGCGACCTGAACCCCGTGCATTTCGACCACGAGTACGCCAAGACGACCATGTTCGGCAAAAATATCGCCCACGGCGGTATCTGCGTCGGCCTGCTGAGCGCCGCCGGCGCGCAGTTTACCGGGCAGGGCTCCATCTTCGTCAAGTGCGAGTACTTTTTCGCCGCGCCCGTCTACATCGGCGACACCGTCACCGCGACGATGGAGATAGCGGATATCAACTACGAGAAGAAGAACATGCACTTTCACGCCTACTGCAAGAATCAGGACGGCGTGACCGTCCTCGACGGCAAGGCGACCGTCAAATTCATCGTGTAAAAAAGCCAAAAAGCGGCCCCTCTTCCGAATTCGGAGGAGGGGCCGTTATTTCATTCAAAGAGGGGAGTCGAATAATACCGCTCCGCCGTGTCGGGCAGGAGGGTCACGACCGTCTTCCCCGGGCCGAGCTTTTTCGCCAGCGCGAGCGCCGCGACCATGTTCGAGCCGCCCGTTATCCCGCAGGCGAGCCCCTCGCTCCTCGCGAGAGCCTTCGCCGCGGCGATCGCGTCCTCGTCCCTGACGACGTATGTGTCGTTATAGACGCGCGTATTGAGGTTTCCGGGGATGAGCCCGTCGCCTATGCCCATCTGCAGATGGGAGCCTATGCTCCCGCCGGAGAGGATCGCGGCGCTCTCGGGCTCGACGGCCCATATCACGATATCGGGATTGGCCTCGCGGAGCACCTCGCCTATGCCGGAGAGCGTCCCGCCCGTGCCTATGCCGGAGCAGAAGCCGTCTATGCGCAGTCCCTCCGCCTGCTCGAGTATCTCGCGGGCGGTCGTACGGCGCTGTATCTCGGGATTGGCGGGGTTCACGAACTGCTGCGGTATCCAGACTCTCGGGTCTTCTTCCTGCATGCGCAGGGCGGTCCGCAGGCATTCGTCTATCGCGTCGCCTATGTTGCCCGCGTCGTGCACGAGGACGACGCGCGCGCCGTAGAGCTCGACGAGCTTGCGCCTTTCGGGGGAGACGCTGTCGGGCATGATTATCACGGCCTCGTAGCCGCGCACCGCGGCGATGAGAGCGAGCCCCACGCCCTGATTGCCGCTCGTCGGCTCGACGATGACGCTGTCGGGCCGGAGCACGCCGCGCTTTTCCGCGTCGAGTATCATCCCGTACGCCGTGCGCGTCTTGACCGAGCCGCCGACGTTGAGCGCCTCGAATTTGACGAGTATCTGGGCGCAGTCCGGCCCCGTCAGGCGGTTCAGCCTGACGAGCGGGGTCGAGCCTATCGCGTCGAGGATGCTGTCACAGATCATTTTCAGATGTCCTTAACGAGTTTTCGCGGGCAGTTGAGCACGCAGGTCATGCAGTGCTTGCACTTGGCCGTATCGACGTGCGCGACGTTGTTGACGACGGTGATCGCGCCGTTGGGGCAGTTGCGCTCGCAGGCGCGGCAGCCTATGCAGCCGGACATGCAGAACTTGCGTATGACGCCGCCCTTGTCCTGATTGCGGCACGGAACAAGGATGTGCGCCGTTACCGGGACCATCTCTATAATATGCTTCGGGCAGGTCTTGGAACACATCGAGCAACCGGTGCACTTGTTCCTGTCGACCTTCGCAACGCCGTTTACGATGTGGATGGCGTCAAACTTGCAGGCCGCGACGCACGAACCGTAGCCTAGGCAGCCGTACTGGCACGTCAGCGGGCCGCCGCCCGTCGAGTTGGAGACGGAAAAGCAGTCCGTCAGGCCCGAGTACTGATATTTCTTGTCGGCGTTGTTGCCGCCGGAGCAGTGCACGAACGCTATCATCGGGACGACCTCGGCCGCCTCGACGCCCATTATCTCCGCGATGGCCGCCGCGGCCTTCTGGCCGCCGGAGGTGCAGAGGTTGGTCGCGACGCCGTCCTTGACTATGGCCTCGGCGTAGCCCGAGCAGCCCGCGTAGCCGCAGCCGCCGCAGTTTGCCCCGGGCAGGGCCTCGGTTATCTTTTCGATGCGCTCGTCCACATCGACGTGGAAAACGCGCGAGGCTATGCCGAGCAGCAGTCCGAAGAGAGCGCCGAGCACGCCGAGCACGCCGAGCGCGTAGAGGATATTGGTTATTCCGGGATTCATTTCTCAGCCCTCCTCTCAAAAGACCTTCAGGCCGGAAAAGCCCATGAATGCGAGCGCTATCAGACCGGCGGAGATGAGGGCGATGGGGAAGCCCTCGAACGCCTTGGGATAGTCGGCGTATTGGTTGCGCTCGCGCACGCTCGCGAAGAGCACTATCGCCATCAGAAAGCCCACGCCGCCCGTTATGCCGTATACGACGGACTCGATGAAGCCGTAGCCGTTTTGCGTGTTGAGCAGCGCGACGCCGAGTACGGCGCAGTTGGTCGTGATGAGCGGCAGATATATCCCGAGCGCGGTGTATAGCGACGGGACGGATTTGCGCAGGAACATCTCCACGAACTGCACGAGCGCCGCTATGACGAGGATGTAGGCCAGCGTCTGCATATATTCCAGATGCAGCGCGACGAGGAGGTACCTGTTGACTATCCAGCATATCGCGCTGGCCAGCCCCATGACGAAGATGACGGCAAAGCCCATGCCTATTGCCGTGTCCATCTTCTTGGAGACGCCCATGAACGGGCAGATTCCGAGGAACTTGACGAGGATGAAGTTCTCGATGAGTATCGCGCCGAGCGCTATCGAGAGGATGGAGGTGAAGTCGAGACCGTTACTCATCGGTTCCGCCCTCCTCTCCGTGCGCCGCGTCGAGCGCGGCTATGACGCTGAGCTTGCCCGCGCGGATCTCCTGATTGTGCTTGCGGTTGGTTATCGCCTGCACTATCGCAATGAGCGTGCCGAGCGTGAGGAAGCCGCCGAAGGGCAGGACCATCAGCAGCGCGCCGTACTGCGCGGGGAAGATGCGCAGCCCGCTGCCGGAGCCGTCCGTGACGAAGCGGACGCCCGCCTCGCCGACGTCGATGAGGCCGCCGCCGAAGGTGCCCTTGCCGAGAAATTCGCGGATGACGCACATCACTATCAGCACGAGCGTATAGCCGAGGCCCTGGAATATGCCGTCGAGCGCGGAGGCGCCGACGCCGTTTTTCGAGGCGAAGGATTCGGCTCTGCCGATGATGATGCAGTTTACGACGATGAGCGGGAT